>CP070603.1:1334869-1369667 GCA_016939855.1 Kluyvera ascorbata | reverse complement strand
ACAAAAAAGCCCCTCACCAGGAGGGGCTTGATACGTTAAGCGTTAATCTTAACCAAGCTGCTTACGCGCATTGCGGAAGATACGCATCCACGGGCTGTCCTCGCCCCAGTTTTCCGGGTGCCAGGAGTTGGAGACCGTACGGAACACGCGCTCCGGGTGCGGCATCATAATGGTGACGCGACCGCTTTCGTTGGTCACGGCAGTGATCCCGTTTGGCGAGCCGTTCGGGTTCGCCGGATAAGCTTCGGTGACTTTACCGAAGTTATCCACGAAGCGCAGCGCCACCAGCCCTTTGCTTTCAAGCTGAGCCAGATGCGCACCGTCGCGAACTTCCACATGGCCTTCACCGTGAGAAACGGCGATTGGCATGCGAGAACCTTCCATACCGGCGAGCAGCAGCGATGGGCTGCTGGCCACTTCCACCAGGCTGAAGCGCGCTTCAAAGCGGTCGGACTGGTTACGCACAAAGCGCGGCCACAGGTCGCTGCCAGGGATCAGCTCATGCAGGTTAGACATCATCTGGCAGCCGTTACACACGCCCAATGCCAGCGTCTGCGGACGGTGGAAGAAGGTCGCAAACTCGTCGCGTACGCGGTTGTTGAATAGGATGGATTTTGCCCAGCCTTCCCCCGCGCCGAGTACGTCACCGTAGGAGAAGCCACCGCAGGCCACCAGCGCCTGGAAGTCTGCCAGACCGGTACGCCCAGCCAGCAGGTCACTCATGTGTACGTCGATGGCATCAAAGCCCGCACGGTGGAAAGCAGCCGCCATCTCAACGTGAGAGTTCACGCCCTGCTCGCGCAGTACCGCCACTTTCGGACGCGCACCGGTGGAGATGTAAGGTGCTGCGACGTCAGCCGCGATATCGAAGGTGAGCTTCACGTTGAGGCCCGGGTCGTTATCATTGGCTTTCGCGTCGTGTTCCTGATCGGCACACTCTGGGTTATCACGCAGACGCTGCATCTGCCAGGTGGTTTCTGCCCACCACATACGCAGCGTAGTCCGGCTTTCGCTGAATACCGGCTGACCGTTGGCGGTCAGGGTGAAGCGGTCGCCTTCCACGGCTTTACCGAGGAAGTGTACGCAGTCTACCAGGCCGTTGGCCGCCAGAATCGCCTCTACCGCTTCGCGGTCAGCGGCACGCACCTGAATCACCGCGCCCAGCTCTTCGTTGAACAGCGCCGCCAGACGATCGTCGCCGAGGGTTGCCACGTCGGCTTCCACGCCGCAGTGACCGGCAAAGGCCATCTCCGCCAGCGTCACCAGCAGGCCGCCGTCAGAACGGTCGTGGTAGGCCAGCAGCTTACGCTGTGCGACCAGCGCCTGAATCGCCTCGTAGAAGCCTTTCAGCTGCGCGACATCGCGCACGTCGGCTGGCTTGTCGCCCAGCTGGCGGTAAACCTGCGCCAGCGCGGTCGCACCCAGCGCATTATGACCTTTACCGAGGTCAATCAGCAGCAGGGCGTTGTCTTCAGTGACCAGCTGCGGCGTGATGGTGTGACGCACATCTTCAACGCGGGCAAAGGCGGAAATCACCAGCGACAGCGGCGAGGTCATTTCGCGCTGCTCGTTGCCTTCCTGCCAGCGGGTTTTCATCGACATGGAGTCTTTGCCCACCGGGATGGTCAGACCCAGCTGCGGACACATCTCTTCGCCAATCGCTTTCACCGCTTCGTACAGACCGGCGTCTTCGCCAGGGTGACCTGCGGCTGACATCCAGTTTGCCGAGAGCTTAATATGTTTGATGTTGCCAATCTGGGTCGCAGCGATGTTAGTCAGCGCTTCACCTACCGCCAGACGGGCGGAAGCGGCAAAGTCCAGCAGCGCGACCGGCGCACGTTCGCCGATAGACATCGCTTCGCCGTAGTAGCTGTCGAGACTGGCGGTGGTCACCGCGCAGTTCGCTACCGGGATCTGCCACGGACCGACCATCTGGTCGCGCGCAACCATGCCGGTGACGGTACGGTCGCCGATGGTCACGAGGAAGGTTTTCTCCGCGACGGTTGGCAGGTGCAGTACGCGGTTCACCGCATCGGCAATCGTAATCTGTTCACGGGCAAGCGCTTCGCCCTTCGCTTTCAGCGTCTGCACGTCACGCGTCATCTTCGGCGTCTTGCCGAGCAGCACGTCAAGCGGCATATCGATTGGCTGATTGTCGAAGTGGCTGTCGCTGAGCGTCAGGTGCTTCTCTTCAGTGGCTTCACCGATGACCGCGTACGGCGCGCGTTCACGCTTACACAGTTCATCGAACAGCGGAAGCTGGTCAGCGGCAACCGCCAGCACGTAGCGCTCCTGGGATTCGTTACACCAGATTTCCAGTGGACTCATGCCTGGCTCATCGCTCAGGATGTCGCGCAGCTGGAATTTACCGCCGCGTCCGCCGTCGCTCACCAGCTCCGGCATAGCGTTAGACAGACCGCCCGCGCCCACGTCGTGGATAAACAGAATCGGGTTGGCATCGCCCAACTGCCAGCAGCGGTCGATAACTTCCTGGCAGCGGCGTTCCATTTCCGGGTTGTCGCGCTGTACGGAAGCGAAGTCGAGGTCAGCGTCAGACTGGCCGGAAGCCATTGAAGAGGCTGCACCGCCGCCCAGGCCGATATTCATCGCCGGGCCACCGAGCACGATCAGTTTCGCGCCCACCACGATCTCGCCTTTCTGTACGTGATCGGCGCGGATGTTGCCGATCCCGCCCGCCAGCATGATTGGTTTGTGATAGCCGCGCAGCTCTTCGCCGTTGTGGCTGTTCACTTTTTCTTCGTAGGTACGGAAGTAGCCGGTCAGCGCCGGGCGACCGAATTCGTTGTTGAACGCCGCGCCGCCCAGTGGGCCGTCGGTCATGATGTCCAGCGCGGTCACGATACGATCCGGCTTGCCGAAGTCTTCTTCCCACGGCTGTTCAAAGCCAGGAATACGCAGGTTGGAAACGGAGAAGCCCACCAGCCCCGCTTTTGGCTTGGCACCGCGACCGGTTGCGCCTTCATCGCGGATTTCCCCGCCGGAGCCGGTTGCCGCGCCCGGCCATGGAGAGATAGCCGTCGGGTGGTTATGGGTTTCGACCTTCATCAGGATATGCGCAGGCTCCTGATGGAAATCGTAGCGGCCGGTTTTGTGGTCGGCAAAGTAACGGCCGACTTCAGAGCCTTCCATCACCGCGGCGTTGTCTTTATAAGCAGACAGCACGTGATCCGGCGTGGTTTCAAAGGTGTTTTTGATCATCTTAAACAGCGACTTCGGCTGCTGTTTACCGTCGATAATCCAATCGGCGTTAAAAATCTTGTGACGACAGTGCTCGGAGTTCGCCTGGGCGAACATGTAGAGCTCGATGTCGTTCGGGTTGCGACCCAGTTTGGTAAACGCATCCTGCAGGTAGTCAATCTCATCGTCCGCCAGCGCCAGGCCCAGACGAATGTTGGCATCAATCAGCGCCTGACGCCCCTGCCCCAGCAGATCCACGCTAGCAACCGGTGCCGGCTGATGGTGGGCAAACAGTTTTTCAGCGTCCTGCAGCGAGTCAAATACGCTCTCCATCATGCGGTCGTGCAGTTCAGCCGCCACCACGCTCACCTGCTCAGCGGTCAGGCTGGCAGCGTCAATGTAGTACGCCACGCCGCGCTCCAGGCGCAGAACCTGCGCTAAACCGCAGTTGTGGGCGATATCGGTAGCTTTTGAAGACCAGGGGGAGATGGTGCCAGGGCGAGGGGTGACGAGCAGCAGTTTACCGGTTGGGTTATGGCTATTAAGGCTTGGGCCATACTGCAACAGTCGCTCAAGTCGGGCTCGCTCTTCTTGATTAAGCGGCGCGTCCAGGTCAGCAAAATGGACATACTCGGCGTAAATATTGCTTACCGGGAGGTTGGCTGCCTGAAACCGCGTCAGCAGTTTGTTAATACGAAATGCAGACAGTGCAGGCGAACCACGCAGAATTTCCATCATAAGTCTCTCGTCTTCTCAGCTTTCAGTGTGCGCAATGGGGGAGAACGGGCGCTATTATAGAGAATCCCGCGCCCATACGAAACCGTTTGCGTCGAAATAAACGCATCTCTTTTCTTTATCAATAGATGTGACGTATCTCTCGAATAAGTTGCCAACTGGCGCAATGTTAAGCAAAATGCCGCTCATTCTGTCATAACGCATTAAATTATCTGGTTTCTCCTCTGGCAACGCAGTGAATTAACTATTTGAAAAAGTTAAAGATTAATTACCTGCTCATTGGCCTTGTTACGCTGCTGCTCGCGGCGGCGCTTTGGCCCTCAATTCCCTGGTTTGGCAAACCAGAGAATCGTATCGCCGCGATCAAAGAGCGGGGGGAGCTGCGCGTCAGTACCATACAGTCCCCGCTGACCTACACCACCGTCAATGATAAAGACTACGGGCTCGATTATGAGCTCGCCCAACAGTTCGCCGATTACCTGGGCGTGAAGCTGAAAGTCACGGTGCGGCATAACATCAGCCAGCTGTTTGATGATTTAGACCATGGGGATGCCGATATGCTGGCTGCCGGTCTGGTCTATAACAGCGAGCGCATCAAAAGTTATCAGGCGGGACCGACGTACTATTCGGTTTCACAGCAGTTGGTTTACCGCGTTGGCAGCACGCGTCCAAGAAACCTCAGCAATGTCACGGCCGACCAACTGACCATTGCCCCGGGTCAGGTAGTTATCAGCGATCTGCAAAATCTGCAGGCGCAGAAATATCCGGACCTATCCTGGACCGTTGACGTAAAACGCAGTTCAGCCGACCTGATGCAGGCGGTTATCGACGGTAAGCTCGACTACACCATCGCCGACTCGGTGGCTATCGGCCTGTTCCAGCGCGTTCATCCGGAGCTTGCGGTGGCTCTTGACGTCACCGACGAGCAACCGGTCACCTGGTTTAGCCTGCAGGATGACGACAATACGCTCTCTGCGGCCATGCTCGACTTCTTCAATAATATTAATGAAGACGGCACCCTTGCCCGCCTGGAAGAGAAGTACCTCGGCCACGGCGACGATTTCGACTATGTCGATACCCGCTCGTTCCTGCGCGCGGTCGATAGCGTACTGCCAGACCTGCAGCCGCTATTTGAAAAGTACGCGAGTGAAATCGACTGGAAGCTGCTCGCCGCCATCTCTTATCAGGAATCGCACTGGGACCCGCTTGCCACCTCACCTACCGGCGTGCGCGGCCTGATGATGCTGACCAAAAATACCGCGCAGAGTCTGGGATTGAGCGACCGTACCGATGCCGAGCAGAGCATCAGCGGCGGGATGCGCTATCTACAGGATATGATGAGCAAAGTGCCGGACAGCGTACCGCAGGATGAAAAAATCTGGTTTGCACTGGCGGCTTATAATATGGGCTACGCGCATATGCTCGATGCCCGCGCGCTGACAGCGAAGCAGAAAGGCAATCCGGATAGCTGGGCCGACGTCAAACAGCGGCTGCCGCTGCTCAGCCAGAAACCCTGGTACAGCAAACTCACCTACGGCTACGCCCGCGGGCACGAGGCCTATGCTTACGTGGAAAACATCCGTAAGTACCAGATTAGCCTGGTGGGCTATTTGCAGGAAAAAGAGAAGAAAGCGACGGAGGAGATGGCGATAGCGGAAGCCTATCCGGCGGTATCGCCACATGAGTTACAGCACAGTGAAAACGACACAGGTATTTTTTCGTTCCTGCGTCGCGGTGACCGCGATAACAACGAATCACCGCTGCTGCGCTTCACCTCGAAAAACTAGCTACCCTTTTGCGCCTGTCTGAGCGCCTTTTGCTGCTGACGACGATAACGGAAGAAGTCGCTGAGCATCGCGGAACATTCCTCAGCCAGCACCCCTTCGGTTATCTCTACCCGGTGGTTCATTCCTGGATGATGCAGCACGTCGATTAACGACCCCGCCGCGCCGGTTTTGGCGTCACGCGCACCGAAGACCAGATTACCGATACGCCCATGCACCATCGCACCGGCGCACATCACGCAAGGTTCCAGCGTCACATACAGCGTGGTATCAATCAGACGGTAGTTTTGCAGCACCAGTCCGCCCTGGCGCAGCGCCATAATTTCCGCATGCGCTGTAGGATCATGATGGCCAATCGGGCGGTTCCACCCTTCGCCTATCACCTGATTGTTATGCACCAGCACAGCCCCTACCGGTACTTCCCCCTCGTCCCAGGCTCGTTGGGCAAGCACAAGCGCATGGCGCATCCAGTATTCATGATTCAGTTCAATGTCGGACAACGTGGGGACTCCAGATGATAAAACGCGGCGCATTATACACAAATTCCGTCAAAGCGCAGCGCTGACTATTCCAGCTGCTCCAGCTCACCGTGGGAAGTGACTCGCCAGCGATGCTCACAGAAAAAGAGTAGCGGGTTATCCTGCTTGCTGTCGCTGTAGCCGCTGTATAACCGCAGCGGTGTGCCGAGACGCTGTTCAAGCTGCACCACTTTTTCACGCCCCAGACAGCGTACCGATAGCACTCGGCCGCCGAAGGCCCGACGCATCTGGCTGCCAATCAGGTTCACCTGCGACATCCAGCGCGCATCCGCATAAGCCTGCTCCACCAGCGATTGCGGTGAACCGGTGACAAGCCAGACGTCGACATCCTGATGCTGGAGATAGTTATCCAACCGCTGCTGAACCGCAGGAAACGAAGTGACGGCAGCGCGAAACCTGACGATAAAGCTGGCCTCCAGCGCCTTCAGCGTTGTCTCACGACGGCCGAAGGTACATCCCCATAGCAATACGCTCACCGGCCAGCGTGCCGAGCGGCCTTTCACCAGCATTGCCGCGCCAATAATCGGCAATAAGGGGAGCACCAGCAGCGTATTAAGCGGTAATCGGCGCAACAGATAGCGTAAAAAGGCACCGAACAGATCCTGCTGGTGCAGCGTGCCATCAAGGTCAAAAAACACCACGCGGCGAACGTGATTAATCAAATGCAACTCCTGTCAGTTCCTGGCGTTCCAGATTACAGACTACCAGAGAACCCTTTGACTTTCGTCACCGGGCACGCCTGATAGAAATAGCGACGTTTTTACAAACACATAGCACATTTAATTCGATATATTCCGTTATAATAGAATACAAAATTCTTGCAAACGAGCAGAATGGTGGCCTGGCACGTCGTGCTCATTGTGCCCGTGAGGTTATTATGAATTGTTTACTCAGTATCCGTCAGCGTTATCCCCAGCTGGCGCAAAGCGACAGAAAGCTCGCCGATTTTATTCTGGCGCAGCCTGATTTAGCGCGGCATTTAAGCTCGCAGCAGCTCGCCAGCCAGTCTGGCGTTAGCCAGTCTAGTGTGGTGAAGTTCGCCCAGAAGCTAGGCTTTAAAGGCTTTCCCGCGCTGAAACTCGCACTGAGCGAAGCGCTCGCCAGCAACGCGAATCCGCATTCCGTACCGGTTCATAACCAGATCTGCGGCGATGACCCGCTGCGTCTTGTCGGTGAGAAGCTAATTAAAGACAACGTGGCGGCGATGCACGCTTCGCTTGACGTCAACACCGAAGACAAGCTGATGGAGACGGTCAACCTGCTGCGCAACGCGCGCCGCATTGTGCTAACGGGGATTGGTGCCTCTGGCCTGGTAGCGCGTAACTTTAGCTGGAAGCTGATGAAAATCGGTCTGAACGTCGTTTCCGAGCAGGATATGCACGCCCTGTTGGCGACCGTTCAGGCGATGACTCAGGATGATTTGCTGCTGGCTATCTCTTACTCCGGCGCGCGTCGTGAAATTAATCTCGCCGCCGATGAGATGCTGCGTGTCGGTGGCAAGGTGGTGGCTATTACCGGCTTTTCACCCAACGCCCTTCAGCAGCGTGCGACGCACTGTCTGTATACCATTGCCGAAGAGCAGGCCACCCGCAGCGCGGCTATCTCTTCGACTAGCGCGCAGATGATGTTGACCGACCTGCTATTTATGGGGCTGGTACAGCAGGACCTGGAAAACGCGCCGGAGCGTATTCGCCACAGCGAGGCGCTGGTGAAAAAGCTGGTTTGATCGCCGGTGCTATTACCACAGAAAAGGTATGGCCTGAGTGGAAAATGAGCGTATAATGCGCGCCCTGTTTATTTCGTTTCTGAGAATATCCTGATGGCGCTGTTAATCACCAAAAAATGTATCAACTGCGATATGTGCGAGCCGGAATGCCCGAACGAGGCGATTTCGATGGGTGATAGCATCTATGAGATCAACAGCGATCGCTGCACCGAGTGCATTGGCCATTACGATACGCCAACCTGTCAGAAGGTGTGCCCGATCCCGAATACCATTCTTAAGGATCCGGCACATTCAGAGAGCGAAGAGCAGCTGTGGGATAAATTCGTGCAGATGCATCACGCGGACAAGATCTAGCTTTCGATAATCACCGTGGCACAGGCGTAGTGGCGCTCATCGGCAAGCGTCACATGCATATGCGCCACGCCCATTCGCTCTGCCAGCAGCTTGGCCTCCCCCCATAACCGCAGCTTCGGTTTACCCATTTCATCGTTGTAAACTTCAAACTGGTTAAACGCCAGGCCGTTACGAATACCGGTGCCCAGCGCTTTAGAGGCCGCTTCTTTGACCGCAAAGCGCTTCGCCAGAAAACGCACCGGCTGCTGGTGCGTCTCCCAGATGGCCCATTCGTTATCGCTGAGCACGCGACGAGCAAGGCGATCGCCGCTGCGGGCAATCACCCCTTCAATACGGGCGATTTCGACGATATCGGTTCCGAGCCCCAGAATCGCCATTACGCGCGCGCTTCCAGCATCAAGCGTTTCATCTCGGCAACCGCCTCTTTCAGGCCGGTCATTACTGCACGACCAATAATGGCATGGCCGATATTCAGCTCATGCATTTCCGGCAGCGCGGCAACCGCTTTAACGTTGTGGTAGGTGAGGCCGTGGCCGGCATTCACCTTCAGCCCCAGGCTGGCGGCATAGGTCGCGGCTTTCGCGATACGCTCAAGCTCTTTCGCCTGTTCAGCATCGGTGGTGGCATCCGCATAGCAGCCGGTATGGATTTCGATATACGGCGCGCCAACGTCGGCCGCGGCTTTAATCTGTGCGTTATCGGCATCAATAAACAGCGACACCAGAATACCAGCGTCGGCCAGGCGTTTGCAGGCATCGCGCATTTTATCGAGCTGACCGGCCACGTCCAGACCGCCTTCAGTGGTGACTTCCTGACGCTTTTCCGGCACCAGGCAGCAGAAATGCGGTTTGGTTTCACAGGCGATGGTCAGCATCTCTTCGGTGACCGCCATCTCCAGGTTCATGCGGGTGTCCAGCGTCTGACGCAGAATGCGCACGTCGCGGTCAGTGATGTGGCGACGATCTTCACGTAAATGCACGGTGATGCCATCCGCACCGGCCTGCTCGGCGATAAATGCCGCCTGAACCGGATCGGGATAGGCGGTGCCGCGCGCGTTACGCAGGGTGGCAATGTGGTCAATATTGACGCCTAACAGTAATTCAGCCATGACAATCCTCGTGTCTTTATTTTTAACGTTCATTTCCCCTCGCCCCGGCCCTCTGCCCAAAGAGCAAGGGAAAAACGGGATGAGTGCAATCAGGGTTTCCGCTTGGGGACAAACTGGCGAAAGAGCTCGCGGCTCTTAAGCGGTTTACCACCAAGATACGGCTTCAGTGCCATACGGGTAAAGCGTTTCGCGGCGCGCAGCGAGTCCACGTCAGGAAATTCACGGCTCTCCAGCGCTTTCAAATGGCGCCCGGTAAAGGTGTTGTTATCGATAACCACGCTCGCGATAAACCCTTTCTCTTCACGGTAGCGGTAGGTCATGGTGTCATCAACCTCATCGCCGCTACCGGCGCAGTGCAGAAAATCGACGCCGTAGCCCAGATGCCCCAGCAGCGCGAGCTCAAAGCGGCGCAGCGCGGGTTCTGGCGAGCCCGTTGCACCGGCCAGCGCCTGGATGCAGTACAGATAATCGAAGAAGAGTTCAGAGAAGCGGGTTTCGTGCTCCAGCACGCGGGAGAGCAACTCGTTGACGTACAGACCGCTATAAAGCGTGATGCCGCTTAAGGGAAGTGCGAGTGAGACCGCTTCCGCGCTACGCAGCGTTTTGACTTCGCCACGCCCACCAAAGCGAACTAATAAGGGAGTAAAGGGCTGAAGCGCACCTTTGAGGTTGGAACGTTTGGAACGTGCGCCTTTAGCCACAAGGCGCACGCGACCCGACTCTTCCGTGAAGACGTCCAGTATTAAACTGGTTTCGCTCCAGGGACGACTATGCAGGACGAAAGCGCGCTGCCAGCCTTCCATCGGGGATTACTCTCAGAGATCGTCGGTATAACCGAGACTACGCAGTGCGCGCTCGTCGTCGGCCCAGCCAGATTTCACTTTCACCCACAGTTCAAGGTGAACAGGCGCTTCGAACATATCCTGCATGTCCTTACGGGCTTCGATACCGATGGTTTTGATTTTGGAACCTTTGTTACCAATAACCATCTTCTTCTGCCCTTCACGCTCAACCAGAATCAGGCCGTTAACGTCATAGCCACCGCGCTCGTTAGAGACGAAGCGTTCGATTTCAACGGTGACTGAATACGGCAGCTCAGCGCCCAGGAAACGCATCAGTTTTTCACGGATGATTTCAGAAGCCATAAAGCGCTGTGAACGGTCGGTGATGTAGTCTTCCGGGAAGTGGTGAATAGCTTCCGGCAGGTGCTTACGCACGATACCCGCGATGGTATCCACGTTCAGACCGGTCTCTGCAGACATCGGTACGATATCGAGGAAGTCCATCTGGCTACCGAGGAACTGCAGGTGCGGCAGCAGATCCGCCTTTTCCTGCACGTTATCGACTTTGTTCACCGCCAGAATCACCGGCGCTTTACCGCCGCGCAGTTTGTTCAGCACCATTTCGTCGTCAGGCGTCCAGCGGGTGCCTTCCACCACGAAAATGATCAGCTCAACGTCGCCGATAGAGCTGCTGGCCGCTTTGTTCATCAGGCGGTTGATTGCGCGTTTTTCTTCCATGTGCAGGCCCGGGGTATCTACGTAGATAGCCTGGTATGCACCTTCGGTATGAATACCGACAATACGGTGACGCGTGGTTTGCGCTTTACGCGACGTGATGGAGATCTTCTGCCCCAGCAGTTCGTTCAGCAGCGTGGATTTGCCAACGTTCGGACGACCGACGATGGCAATAAATCCGCAGTAAGTTTTTTCTTCGCTCATTCCAGCTCCAGCTTTTTCAACGCCTGTTCGGCGGCAGCCTGTTCCGCCTTGCGACGACTGGAACCTGTGCCGACCACCGGTTCACTCAGGCCGCTAACCTGGCAGTGGATAGTAAATTCTTGATCGTGTGCTTCCCCGCGCACCTGAACCACCAGATAAGACGGCAGCGGCAGGTGACGGCCTTGCAGATACTCCTGCAAGCGTGTTTTTGGATCTTTTTGCTTATCACCTGGGCTGATTTCGTCCAGGCGGGTCTGGTACCAGGAGAGGATCAGCTTCTCAACGTTCTGAATGTCGCTGTCGAGGAACACCCCGCCAATT
This sequence comes from Kluyvera ascorbata, assembly GCA_016939855.1. Lineage (GTDB taxonomy): Bacteria > Pseudomonadota > Gammaproteobacteria > Enterobacterales > Enterobacteriaceae > Kluyvera > Kluyvera ascorbata_C. The sequence goes on along the minus strand of CP070603.1, from coordinate 1,358,181 downwards.
AACGCTTCAACCGTATCCGCCAGAATAGATTCCCGACGGAAGCCGCCGCTTTTCAGTTCACCCGGCCCTAAGCGCAGGCATTCACCCAGCTCAAATTCGCGAGCGATTTCCGCCAGCGTATTGCCTCGAACCAGCGTCGCACGCATACGGCTCATATCCCCTTCATCCACGCGTGGGAAGCGGTGATAGAGCGCGTTCGCGATCACATAGCTTAAAATTGAATCGCCCAAAAACTCTAAGCGTTCGTTGTGCTTGCTGCTGGCACTGCGGTGCGTTAATGCCTGCTGCAACAGTTCCTGATGAACAAAAGTGTAGCCCAGCTTTCGTTGAAGCCGATTAATTACGATGGGGTTCATGCGATACCAAATAAATAAATGCGTCAAAAATGCAGCACACGAAACAGACCTGAAGGAAACCAATGCGGTTTCGTGTGCCGTGTCCCTGATAAGAGACATCCGAAACTTCGGGGGGATATTCTATACGCAACGACAAGGGATGTCGTTAGTTTGAATGGATTAAAACACGAAATAATTCACGCGGCGACTATTCAGCCACCGCGTGAAGTCAGGCTAAGAATTAATGGATCCCACCGATGCGGCTTAAACGCACGCCGGTTGGCCATTGACCCTCTTGTTTTTCAAAGCTCATCCAGATTGCGGTCGCTTTACCTACCAGGTTCGCTTCCGGCACAAAGCCCCAGTAACGGCTGTCCGCGCTGTTGTCGCGGTTGTCACCCATCATGAAGTAGTGGCCTGGCGGTACAATCCAGGTTGCCAACGGCAAACCGGACTGGTGGTAATACATGCCGACCTGATCCTGCGCGATTGGCACGGTCAGGATACGGTGATTCACATCACCCAGCGTTTCCTGGCGCTGCGTCAGGCGTACGCCATCCGCTTTGCTTTCGCCCTGCGGCATCTCAAAGAAGCCGCTGGTCGCTTCACCGCCGTTGCTGCGGGAGAAGGTCTGGACGAAATCGCTCGGTTCAACGTTAGAGTAGGTCACCGGCAGTGCGCTACCGCAAGCCTGACCGGAGCTGCATCCTGGTTGAATGGTCACCTGCTTGGCGATGGGATCGTAGGTCACTTTGTCCCCAGGCAGACCCACAGCACGCTTAATGTAATCAAGGCGCGGATCTTCCGGGTATTTGAACACCACAATGTCGCCACGTTTCGGATGACCAGTTTCAATCAGCGTCTTCTGGTAAATAGGATCTTTAATCCCGTAGGCAAATTTCTCCACCAGGATAAAGTCACCAATCAACAGCGTTGGCATCATCGAACCAGATGGGATCTGGAACGGTTCATAGATAAATGAACGCACGATCAGCACGATGGCCAGCACCGGGAAGACCGACGCGCCGGTTTCCAGCCAGCCCGGTTTCGGGCCAACTTTCTTCAGCGTTTTTTTATCCAGCGCTTCGCCGGTGGCAACCTGCGCTGCCGCCTGACGTTCCCGCCGCTTGGGCGCGAAGATAAACTTATCAACGCACCACAAAAGGCCCGTTACCAGTGTGGCAATCACCAGAATCAGGGCAAACATGTTCGCCATGCCAACTCCTTAGAGATTATTTATTGTCTTTACCGACATGCAGAATGGCGAGGAAGGCTTCCTGCGGCAGTTCGACGTTACCGATCTGCTTCATTCGCTTTTTACCCTCTTTCTGTTTTTGCAGCAGCTTTTTCTTACGGCTGATATCGCCACCGTAGCATTTCGCCAGAACGTTTTTACGCAGCTGCTTAACGGTTGAACGCGCGATAATATGCGTGCCGATGGCCGCCTGAATCGCGATATCAAACTGCTGACGCGGGATCAGATCTTTCATCTTCTCAACCAGTTCACGACCACGGCTCTGAGAGTTATCGCGGTGTGTGATCAGCGCCAGAGCGTCGACGCGTTCGTTGTTGATGAGAACATCAACGCGAACCATGTCAGAAGCCTGGAAACGTTTGAAGTTGTAGTCCAGCGACGCGTAGCCACGGGAGGTCGACTTCAGGCGGTCGAAGAAGTCGAGAACCACTTCCGCCATCGGGATTTCATAGGTCAGCGCCACCTGGTTACCGTGGTAAACCATGTTGGTCTGCACGCCACGCTTCTCAATACACAGCGTAATCACGTTGCCAAGGTAAGCCTGTGGCAGCAGCATGTGACATTCCGCGATTGGCTCACGCAGTTCATAGATGTTGTTCAGCGGCGGCAGCTTGGAAGGGCTATCAACGTAGATAGTTTCTCTGCCCGTGGTTTCCACTTCGTACACTACGGTAGGCGCGGTGGTGATCAGATCCAGATCGTATTCACGTTCCAGACGTTCCTGAATGATTTCCATGTGCAGCAGGCCGAGGAAGCCGCAGCGGAAGCCGAAGCCCAGCGCCGTAGAGCTTTCTGGCTCGTAGAACAGGGAAGCATCGTTCAGGCTCAGCTTGCCGAGCGCATCACGGAAGTTTTCGTAATCATCAGAGCTGACCGGGAACAGGCCGGCGTAAACCTGAGGTTTCACCTTTTTAAAGCCCGGCAGCGCTTTATCCGCTGGGTTACGCGATGTCGTTAAGGTATCCCCTACCGGCGCGCCCAGGATGTCTTTGATTGCACAAACCAGCCAACCTACCTCGCCACATTTCAGCTCGGTACGGTCAACCTGTTTCGGCGTGAAGATACCCAGACGGTCTGCGTTGTAGACCTGACCGGTACTCATCACCTTAATTTTGTCGCCTTTACGCATGGTGCCGTTTTTAATACGCACCAGCGATACCACGCCCAGGTAGTTATCGAACCAGGAGTCGATAATCAGCGCCTGCAGCGGGCCTTCCGGGTCACCTTCCGGCGGCGGAATCTCGCGCACCAGACGTTCCAGTACATCGGTCACGCCCACGCCAGTTTTCGCCGAGCAGCGTACTGCGTCGGTGGCGTCGATGCCGACGATATCTTCAATCTCTTCCGCTACGCGTTCTGGATCGGCAGCTGGCAGGTCGATTTTATTCAGAACCGGCACCACTTCCAGATCCATTTCCATGGCGGTGTAGCAGTTCGCCAGCGTCTGCGCTTCTACGCCCTGCCCGGCGTCAACCACCAGCAGTGCGCCTTCACAGGCCGCAAGGGAACGGGAAACTTCATAGGAGAAGTCGACGTGGCCTGGGGTGTCGATAAAGTTCAGCTGATAGGTTTCCCCGTCGGCTGATTTAAAGTCCAGCGTCACGCTCTGCGCTTTGATGGTAATGCCACGTTCGCGTTCCAGATCCATTGAATCCAGAACCTGGGCTTCCATTTCGCGATCGGAAAGGCCACCACAAATCTGAATAATGCGGTCAGACAGCGTCGATTTACCGTGGTCGATATGTGCAATGATGGAGAAGTTACGTATATTCTTCATATATTAAAATATTTATGCCTTACGAATACTTTGAGGCCGCGGTACGGAGCCTGACGTTGTATACACGTCATCCTTCAAGTTGCCTCTACGTTGGCTGCACTCTTTCACCCCAGTCACGTACTTATGTACGTTTCTGGGGATTCATTCGCTTGCCGCCTTGACGCAACTCGAATGATTTTGTGTATAGTCGTTCGAAAACGCCGCATTCTACACTACAACCGCGTAACCAGGAAATGCTCTTCCCGCAAGCATAGCGCTTCCTGCGAGGAGTGTTCCAAAAATAATAAAGCCAGCGTAATCACTGGCTCATTTCGGTAGAAGACGTGGTGCGAATCAGGTCAGGCGGAAGCCCCACGCTGATGATGATAGGCTGCCAGGTTTCCCTCGCGGCAAGCCGCGGCGAGAGGCCTTTGGCAATCAGGAACCCGCCAACGCCACCAAGCACCGCGCCGCTGAGCGCCGCAATATCAGTGCCGAACAGGACCTGAAACAGTGCCGCGACCACGAACAGCCCCAGCAGCGGAGACATATAAACCAGCATCGCAGAGCCGAGGAGGCTACCTTCGGTAATGCCCAACTCCACTTTTTGCCCCGTAACCAGCGGTTCAGCGCTAGGAACAGAGATGGTGTGGGTGGTCTGTGGCCCCAGCTTATTCAGCACCCGGCTGCCGCAGCCTGCACGTGATGCGCAGCTATTGCAGGAGGCTTTTACATCGCAGCTCACCTGCGCAATACCGTTATTCCACGCAATAACGGTAGCCCACTCTTTAATCATTGCGCACCCTTGAATTGAATACCGTCAGCAACGCGTTTCGCCGTCGGAGGCGGAAGCTCGCCAACAATCGTGATATCGGCCTGATTGCGGATGGTCGTCGTGACCGTGCGGCGACCGGTACGCAGCATCTGTTCGCTGCTATTAGCCGTTGCGCGGCTGATGTTCACAGAGAAGCTAAACAGACCGTCGGAATAGAGACGGGACTCAACCGGGCTGTCGACGCTCGGCAGCGTACGACGGCTGCTGGAGACCTCTTTAAAGCCCTGCGGCAGCCAGCTTGTCGTCCAGTTGAAGGTCGCGCTGGTGCCCGTTGGTAAGGAGAGCTGCGGCGGCAGGTTGGCTTTCGCCAGCCCCTGCATGCTGGTGCTCACCTGATCGCCCGTAGAAATAGCGACAACCCGGAACTGTTCCAGGGTTTCACCATCACGGTCGAGCAGATCAACGCGCATCGGCAGCTTGCTTTCGGAGTCCATCCACACGATATAGCTATAGCGTGTGCCGTCTCGCGCCACAACGCGGATGACATCGCACATGCGGTCCGCAATACGCGTACGGCCTACGGAGATAAAATCGTAGTAAGGCGCCAGACGTTTGAAATCGGTATAAACCAGCGATGGCAGCGAGTCGACAATATAGTCGCCGTTCAGCGTGAAGGGATCGAGACCTGGCTCAAAATAGCTAATCTCATTTCCACGTTGAACCACTTCGCGGCGCGGGCCGTCCATCTGCAGCAATTCCGCCAGCGGCTGCCCATTAAGACGCACGTGACGATAGCGCAGTGATTCGACGCCTGATTTATTAATGCTGACGAACGACAGCTCGTAGTTGAGTGACTGACTGGCCAGATTCATCTCCTGCAACAACGCCCCGGACGATACATCAGCCGAGGCGTTGGCGGTGAAGAACAGGCTACCAGCCACAAGGGACATGGCACACCAAAGTTGCTTCATTACTGCGATTGCGTTCCTAGAGTTTGGTATCCTGGCACCTGAACAGCTGCTTGCTGGGTTTGTGCCTGCTCAAACTGAAGCTGTTCTGAATGCAAGCGACGCTGCAATTCATAGTCCTGCAGCATAGCATTAATACGACGACGCTGTTCCTGAACCTGTTGCGGCCCGGTGCTGCCTGCCGATGCGTCTGTAGGAACCCCCAGACTCACTGGACTGGCTTTACCCATCATCGGCAGCGTGTTGAATACCGGCGATTCAGGTTGGGAGGATTCCGGTTGTCCATTATAGTGCTGAACGCCGACAATAACAGCAAGCGATACACAAGCTGCCACTCCCATCTGGGTAAGCGAACTGGCCCACGGACGAACCTTGCTCCAGAACGGCATTTTCTGCCATTGATGCGGCGCTGGCTGGGCTTCAGGAATAAGCGGCGCTGTCGGGAGACGAACGGGCTCATTTTCGATGGCGGCCATAACGCGAGAGGAAATATCGAAGTGAAGCACGTCACCCGTGTCGCCGCGAAGCGAGTCGCGGATCAGGTGATAGCTTGCCCAGGTTTCCTGTAACTCTGGCGAGCGCGTCAACTCTGTCAGCAGCTCGTTATCCAGCGTTTCACCATCCATTAAGGCGGAAAGTTTTTCTTTCTGCATGCCTAATACCTTTTCCAGTATCCCGCTTCCATCAACGCCTGATAAGCGGTTGAACTTTATTATCAATAGCTTCTCGCGCACGGAAGATACGAGAACGAACCGTACCGACCGGACAATCCATGATAGCCGCTATCTCTTCATAGCTTAGGCCATCGAGCTCCCGCAAGGTAATTGCCATGCGTAAATCTTCCGGAAGCGCATCAATGGTGCGAAAAACTATCTGTCTCAGTTCTTCTGACAACATTAAGTTCTCAGGGTTCGAAATTTCTTTCAAAGCGCCACCGCTTTCAAAGTTTTCGGCGTCGTTCGCGTCAACATCGCTAGACGGTGGACGACGACCCTGAGCAACCAGGTAATTTTTAGCTGTATTCACCGCAATACGGTACAGCCACGTATAGAAAGCACTATCTCCCCGGAAAGAATCCAGCGCGCGATAGGCCTTAATAAAAGACTCTTGTACCACATCCGGCACATCGCCAGATGGCACATAGCGGGAAACCAGGCTCGCGACCTTATGCTGATAGCGTACTACCAGAAGGTTAAAAGCTTTCTGATCTCCTTTCTGGACCCGTTCAACCAGGACCTGGTCCGTTAACTGCTCGCTCATCCGAGGTAATGTCTCCCCAAACCTTATTCCCATGCATAATCAGAATGCCACTCCAGCACTACATTATGAGCAAGCAGTGACTTAGAGTGTTCGAGTTTCGTAAAGTTCCGTTACGCTTTGTTTTTTGTTTAGCCGCAGACCGTTCATTGTCTATCATTATAAGTCTGCTGATGTTTACCAATACGTAAGTTGCGAAATAAAAACGCAAATCCCGAGAAGAGTAACGTAACCCGGCTTTTATTTCACCATAAATACGTCTTAAACCTCATAGCTTTCCTCTTATTTCTTAGCCCCTCTTTTCACCTGTTTTGTCACCGCGTGTTTAGTCATTACAACCATAGTTCAAAAAAACCCTGCACACCTCGCTTTTATAGTGCTACTCTGCGATCACCGTGTTTAGTAAATTAAACAAAGATGATGAACTCACTTCCAGAACTTTCTTGTGATGTACTGATTATCGGCAGCGGGGCTGCGGGGTTGTCGCTAGCGCTTCGTCTTGCAGAGCACAGTTCAGTTATCGTGCTGAGCAAAGGGCCGATTAGCGAAGGCTCAACCTTCTACGCGCAAGGCGGTATCGCCGCCGTTTTCGATGAAACGGACAGCATTGAATCGCACATTGATGACACGCTGATTGCCGGTGCCGGGATTTGCGATCGTCAGGCCGTGTCGTTTGTCGCCAGCAACGCCAAACACTGTGTGCAATGGCTTATCGATCAGGGCGTGCTCTTTGATACCCAGGTACAGGCAAACGGAGAAGAGAGTTATCATCTTACGCGCGAAGGCGGGCACAGCCATCGCCGTATTCTGCACGCCGCCGATGCCACCGGGCGCGAAGTCGAAAATACCCTGGTGAGTAAGGCCATTAACCATCCCAACATCCGTATTCTGGAGCGCAGCAACGCCGTCGATTTAATTATCTCAGATAAGGTCGGTCTGCCGGGCACGCGTCGTGTAGTAGGAGCATGGATTTGGGATCGTAATAAAGAGAAGGTCGAAACCTGTGCGGCGAAATCGGTCGTGCTGGCAACCGGCGGGGCATCCAAGGTTTATCAGTACACCACCAACCCGGATATCTCTTCTGGAGACGGTATCGCCATGGCCTGGCGCGCAGGCTGCCGCGTGGCGAACCTCGAGTTCAATCAGTTCCATCCTACGGCGCTATACCATCCGCAGGCGCGCAACTTCCTGCTGACCGAAGCCCTGCGCGGTGAAGGTGCGCATCTGAAGCGCCCTGACGGCAGCCGCTTTATGCCAGACTTTGACGAGCGCGCCGAACTGGCGCCTCGCGATATCGTCGCGCGCGCTATCGACCATGAAATGAAGCGCCTTGGCGTCGACTGCATGTACCTCGACATCAGCCATAAGCCAGAAGATTTTGTGCGCCAACACTTCCCGATGATTTATGACAAATTACTGGGCCTTGGCATCGACCTGACCAAAGAACCGGTACCAATCGTGCCTGCTGCGCACTACACCTGCGGCGGCGTGATGGTTGACGACTATGGTCGCACCGACGTTGACGGCCTTTATGCCATTGGCGAAGTGAGCTATACCGGCCTGCACGGCGCTAACCGCATGGCATCGAACTCACTGCTGGAGTGTCTGGTATACGGTTGGTCGGCGGCGGAAGATATTCACAAGCGCATGCCGTACGCGCGTCAGGCGGAAAAACTGCCCGCGTGGGATGAGAGCCGGGTGGAAAACTCCGATGAGCTGGTCGTCATCCAGCATAACTGGCACGAGCTGCGCCTCTTTATGTGGGACTACGTCGGCATTGTGCGCACCACCAAACGGCTGGAACGCGCGCTGCGTCGAATCACCATGCTGCAGCAGGAGCTGGACGAGTACTACTCACGCTTTCGCGTGTCGAACAACCTGCTGGAGCTGCGTAATCTGGTTCAGGTTGCCGAGCTTATCGTACGCTGCGCGATGATGCGCAAAGAGAGTCGCGGCCTGCACTACACGCTGGATTACCCGGATCTATTAACGGAGTCGGGCCCGTCGGTCCTTTCGCCGCTGGTTCACATAAATAAATAGAACGCCTGGGTCAGCGCGGTGTAGCCTTCCGAGTACTGCTGTTCTGGCCCACGGATCACCAACCGATCGCTAAAGCACTCTCCCCCTTTTGGGGAAAACGCCAGCAGAACTCGATGCGGCAGACGCATTTCAGTTTCCGCCACGTCGGTGCGCAGACGCAGATGCCAGCCCATGGATAACGCCTGTTGGGTAAACGTCTGACCGATGTTTTCCGGCAACACGACGCAGAAGAAACCATCTTCGGTAATGGCATTCGCCGCGCAGGCCAACAGCGCCTGGTGATCAAGCGAGGTGGTATAACGCGCCTGTTCGCGCTGTGGCGTAGCGCACTCCACGCCCTGCTCATAGTAAGGCGGGTTGCTGACAATCAGGTTATAGCGCGTCGTCAACCCAGCCACCCACTGCTGAATATCCGCGGTGTGAACCTGAATACGTTCAGCCCACGGTGATTCAGCCACGTTTTCCCGTGCCTGTCCCGCCGCGTCGTCATCGAGCTCAACGGCATCGATAACCACGTTTTCATCGGTACGCTGCGCCAGCATTAATGCCAACAGGCCGCTTCCCGTGCCAATATCGAGGATCCGATTAACCCGGGCGATAGGCGACCACGCCCCCAGTAAAATACCGTCCGTACCCACTTTCATCGCACAACGATCGTGGGCAACAAAAAACTGCTTAAAAGTAAATCCGTTGCGGCGCAGCGCGGATTTAGAATCAGAGATCATGGTCAACCTTGCCAGGGGAACAGCATATGCTTTTATAGCTATGCACAATACCCGAGAACAGATAGCCATACAAACAGATGAAGATTGGAGCCGTAACGTCTATAATCAGCGCCTCAAACAGAGGTAATCATGACTGTAACGACTTTTTCCGAACTTGAACTTGACGAAAGCCTTCTGGAAGCCCTCCAGAGTAAAGGCTTTACACGCCCGACTGCCATTCAGGCTGCCGCCATTCCGCCTGCGCTCGATGGACGTGATGTTCTCGGTTCTGCGCCAACCGGCACCGGTAAAACAGCGGCGTATTTGCTGCCTGCGTTGCAGCACCTGCTCGATTTTCCGCGCAAAAAATCCGGCCCGCCGCGTATTCTGATCCTCACGCCTACGCGTGAACTGGCGATGCAGGTCGCCGATCATGCTCGCGAGCTGGCAAAAAACACGCACCTGGATATCGCTACCATCACCGGCGGCGTCGCGTATATGAACCACGCCGAAGTGTTCAGCGAAAACCAGGATATCGTGGTGGCGACGACCGGTCGTTTGCTGCAGTACATTAAAGAAGAAAACTTCGACTGCCGCGCCGTTGAGACGCTGATCCTCGACGAAGCAGACCGTATGCTGGACATGGGCTTCGCCCAGGATATCGAGCATATTGCCGGTGAAACCCGCTGGCGTAAGCAGACGCTGCTGTTCTCCGCCACGCTGGAAGGCGAAGCGATTAAAGACTTTGCCGAACGTCTGCTGGAAGATCCGGTAGAGGTGTCTGCGACCCCGTCGACCCGCGAGCGTAAAAAAATCCATCAGTGGTACTATCGCGCCGATAACTTCGAGCACAAGGTTGAACTGCTGAAACACCTGCTGAAGCAGGAAGATGCCACCCGTACCATCGTGTTTGTGCGTAAGCGTGAGCGCGTGCACGAGCTGGCGGAAATCCTGCGCCAGGCCGGTATCAACAACTGCTACCTCGAAGGCGAAATGCCGCAGATCAAGCGTAACGAAGGCATCAAGCGTCTGACCGATGGCCGCGTTAACGTGCTGGTCGCAACAGACGTTGCCGCACGCGGGATCGATATCCCCGACGTCAGCCACGTGATTAACTTCGATATGCCGCGCGGCGCAGATACCTACCTGCACCGTATCGGTCGTACCGGCCGTGCCGGTCGTAAAGGGACGGCGATTTCTCTGGTAGAAACGCACGATCACCTGCTGCTGCTCAAAATCGGCCGCTATATCGAAGAACCACTGAAGTCTCGCGTGATTGAAGAACTGCGTCCGACGACTCGCGCACCGAGCGACAAAATGACGGGCAAACCGTCGAAGAAAGTCCTCGCTAAACGCGCCGAGAAGAAAAAAGAGAAGGACAAAGAAAAACCGCGCGTGAAGGTACGCCATCGCGATGCCAAGAACGTAGGCAAACGCCGTAAACCAAGCGGCAGCGCTGCCCCAGAGCAGACTAGCGAAGAGTAAAACAAACGCCGGGATAACCTCCCGGCGTTTTCATATTGAAAGGTAACGGAAGCTGGCCATGAAGAAAAAAGAGTTCGTGACTCAGGACCTCCTCAGCAAAATTTACCAACAGCACAGCGAAGGGCCACGTAAGCTCCCGCCAGAACGGCAGCTGGCAGAGGAGTATGGCGTGTCACGCTTTACCATTCGTCAGGCGCTGGAGAAGCTCGCCAGTATCGGCGTGGTTCGCATTGTGCAAGGTTCCGGTATCTGGATTAATGAGCAGACGCGCAACAATCCGCTTGTCTATAACTCGATAACCGAAAAGCGTTTCGATCAGATGCGCTATCGCATGATAAGCCTGCACAAAAAGCGGCCGGAGAGAGAAGACCGGCAAATTTTCGGGCTTACCGATGATGATTTTATCTGGCAGTTCTGCCGCCTGCGCTTTGTCGATGAAGTCGCAACCCAAATTGAAATCTCCCGCATGCCCGCCGAGATGTTCAGCGATCTCAACCAGGTCGTGATTGAACGCTCGTTGCAGCAATACGTGCTGAGCAAAGGATTGCAGATTTCCCACCTGCTCACCAGCTACCAGGCGGTCAGCGTCAGTCGCGAGCAGTCAATGCTGCTGGGCTGCAAAAAGGGCAGCCCAGCGATGCACATTAATAACCGTGGGATCCTCGACGGTGGGCGCGTGTATGAGATAAGCGACATTATTGATATCAACTACAGCTGCACCTACGTGATCCCGCATAACCGCGATAACCTCACCTTCCGCCAGCAGCCTCAAGGCTGATTTACGGCGTGTGCATAGTGCCGTCTGGCAGACGGCTCTGCGTCCATTCGTGCGGGCGGTACACCACCGGATACTGCAATGCCAGCGTTTCATCAAAACCTACGCCAATACCAGGCGCCGTCGGCGGATAGATAAAGCCATTTTTCACCTCAGGCGCACCGGGGAATACCGCATCCGTCATAGCCGAGCGTGGGATAAATTCCTGGATGGCCGCGTTGTGCAGATGGATATTCAGGTGCGTATTCACCGCCACACCGATAGGCGTCATATCACCCGGTCCATGCCATGCCAGGCGTACGCCAAAGGCCTCGCACAGTACCGCCAGCTTCAGCGCGGGCGTAATGCCGCCAATCTGCGAAATATGGCAGCGGATAAAATCAATCTGTCGGTTGACGATCAGGTCATGCCACTCCGCAGGATTATTGAACAATTCTCCCATCGCTAGCGGCACGCTGCTCTGCTGGCGAATCTGCGCCAGCCACGGGCTCTGCTGTGGCGATAAAATATCTTCGATAAACCAGGGTTGATAAGGTTCAAGCTGCTTTGCCAGCTGTAGCGCCTGCTGCGGAAAGAGGCGTTCGTGGACATCATGTAAAATATGGAAACGATGCCCGTAACGCGCGCGAAGCAGCCGGAACATCTCAACCGTATTTCGCACGTACTCGTCCTGATCGAACCATGCGCCCGGCGTTGGATTCTCTGGCGTGTGCATTTTTCGCGCCGTACCGCCGTAAAAACCAAGCTGGCAGCGAATATGGCGGTAGCCCTGTTCCAGAAGCTTATCGACGGAGATAAACAGCTCATCCGGCGTTTCGCCGCTGGCATGGGTGTAAGCCGCAATCGCATCACGGGATTTTCCACCCAGCAGCTGATACAGCGGCATACCGGCAAGCTGCGCTTTGATATCCCACAGCGCCATATCCACACCGGAGATGGCATTATTCATCGCCGGGCCGTTACGCCAGTAAGCATTAACGTTCATCATCTGCCAGAGGTCTTCGATATTGTTGGCGTCACGCCCCACCAGCAGCGGTTGAAGATACTCATCCACCAGCGTTTTCACCGCCAGCGGGCGCTGCTGGAACGTTGCGCAGCCCAACCCCACCACCCCGTTATCCGTTGTCACCCGTACCGTCACCAGGTTGTGGCGGTCTGGGCGGGTGATAAAGCACTCAATCGCAGTAATCAACGTCGGTTTCACAGAAAGCTCCCTGTGCAAAATAAATATCAATTTCTTATTATCTTCACCCTATTTTTAGGGTTCGGTAAACCTTTTTATCGAATAAATATTTTGGTCTGGAAATAGATATATTTATATTTAAAAAACGTACCAATTTACCAATTACCCATCACTCAACACCAAATACAGGAAAGAATGTGATTTTCATCATCATTTATTGGTTTGTTTTTACTGATTAGCTTATTTACCATTTCCACAGACAAAGATAACAACAAACATATCGCAGGAGCCGCTATGGGGACGCAAGAGGCTATCAGCCGAATTATTGGTCTGGTGGGTGGTCGGGAAAACATCAATAAAGTCTGGCACTGCATGACCAGGTTACGCTTTGATTTAATTGATGATAATAAAGTCGCACAGGAAGAGATTAAAAACTTACCTGGCGTGCTGGGCGCTCAGCTACAAAGCGATCAGTTTCAGATAATTATCGGGCCCAGGGTCAATAGCTGGTATGAACAACTGCAGGAGACCTTAGGCAACGGCGGCCAGAGCGTATCTGAAAGCACGCCTAAAGCGCGTAAAAGCCTGGTGTCGCTGTTTATGGATACGGTCTCTGGCGTATTTGGCCCAATCGTACCCGCAATTGCGGGCGCTGGGATGATTAAGGGCCTGCTGGCAGGGCTTATCGCCCTGAAACTGGTATCACCGAAGAGTGATACCGTGATGATAATCGACCTGATAGCGAGCGGTGTTTTCTATTTCCTACCGTTTTTCCTGGCCGTCTCGGCAGCGAAAATTTTTAAGACCAATGAGTATCTGGCGGCGGCGGTTGCAGCATGTTTGATGTATCCGACGCTGATTGACGCGGCAAAAGCGCTGGCAACCCATCAGGCGGATGCCGCCTCCGCGCTCTGGTTATTTAACGCGATTCCGGTCTCGGTCTTTAATTACGCCTCAAGTGTTATCCCCGTCATCTTCTCGATTCTGGCGCTGAAGTATATCCATCAGGCAGTCGATAAAATTATGCCGGATGTATTAAAAACAGTCTTTACCCCAACGTTGACGCTATTCCTCGCTGCGCTGGCAGCGCTGGTCATCATTGGTCCGATTGGTATCTGGCTGGGTAAAATGCTGGCGTGGTTTATCGAGGGATTGTTTGGCGTTTCAGCAAGCTTTGCCGGACTGGTGGTTGGAGCTATTCGCCCGGTGGCGATTCTGACCGGAATGCATCACGCCATGACGCCGATTGCGCTACAGAACTTTAGCGATCGTGGCTACGACATGCTGATGCCGATGATGTTTATGGCTAACATGGCCATCGCAGGTTCCACCTTTGCCATCTGGCGAGTGAGCAAAGAGAACCGGACGGTAACGCTTTCCGCCGCTATTTCCGCGCTGTTGGGCATTACCGAGCCCGCGCTGTTCGGCGTGCTTACGCGCTACAAAAAAGCGTTTATTGCGGCAACCATCGCCAGTTCCCTGGCATCGGCATTTATCGCCTTCTTCGGTGTGCGGCTGTATGGCTATATTTTATCGAGTATTTTTAGCCTGCCCGCCTATATCGGCCCCTACTTTGTCTTTGCCCTTTCCGGCGTGGCCATCGCGCTGATCCTCTCCTTTGCGCTCACTACCCTTCTGGTCGGACGCGAAGAAGCAAAATAAAAAAATCCCCCCGCAGGCACCCTGCGGGGGGATTCGTCTACTGATGCCGGCTAGCCCAGCACGCCATTTTCCCACCCCTGAGAAATTACAGGCTCTCAGTAAAGGTACGGGCAATAACGTCACGCTGCTGTTCTGGAGTCAGTGAGTTAAAACGCACTGCATAGCCAGAAACACGGATGGTCAGCTGTGGATATTTTTCTGGGTGCTCAACCGCGTCCATCAGGGTTTCACGACGCAGCACGTTCACGTTCAGGTGCTGACCACCTTCTACGCGGACTTCTGGTTTCGCTTCAACCGGGATTTCACGGTATTCAATGTCGCCCAGCGCGCTGACGGCTACAACGTCATCTTCTGCGTAACCGCCTTTTGCACATAGGCAGCGTGCTTCGTTTTTCTCGCTGTCGAGCAGCCAGAATGAGTTCAGCAGGTCTTTATTTGCAGCTTTGGTGATCTGGATACCTGTAATCATTTGATGCCTCCCTAAGGCTCTTTATATTCGTTTTTAACCGACCTGACCGCGGCCAATTGGTAAAACCATTGTTGCTTGAGTGTATATATACCCCTCGAACACCCTTGATTCTTTGATTTAAATCAATAAAAACCACACCATAAAAGAGGTCATATCTGAAAATACTTGTTTTGCATCAAGTTACGCCCTGCGGTGCACGCAAAAATCTTTGTAAATATTCAACTTTTTTTGCCCCACCAGCGATATCCACCGCCTTCTGATTTTGTGATGTCGAAAGAAGCAGTTAAGCTATACCGATAGCTATTCGCAGGAGAGCGAGATGACAACCCCTTTAACCTGGCACGACGTGCTGGCTGCTGAAAAAGAGCAGCCTTATTTTGTGAACACCCTTGCCACCGTCGCCAGCGAGCGTCAGTCCGGCCAGACTATCTACCCGCCGCAGAAAGATGTCTTTAACGCCTTTCGCTTTACCGAGTTAAACGATGTGAAGGTCGTGATCCTCGGGCAGGACCCGTATCACGGTCCTAACCAGGCGCACGGTCTGGCCTTCTCCGTACAGCCGGGCATCGCGACGCCGCCCTCCCTTTTAAATATGTATAAAGAACTTGAGGGAACCATCCCCGGCTTTACGCGCCCAAACCACGGCTATCTTGAGAGCTGGGCGCGCCAGGGCGTGCTGCTGCTCAACACCGTGCTGACCGTTCGTGCAGGGCAGGCGCACTCGCACGCTAGCCTGGGTTGGGAAACCTTTACCGATAAAGTGATCGCGCTGATTAACGAACATCGCGAAGGCGTCGTGTTCTTATTATGGGGTTCACACGCGCAGAAAAAAGGCGCCATTATTGACACTCAGCGCCACTGCGTGCTGAAAGCACCGCACCCATCGCCGCTCTCCGCGCACCGCGGGTTCTTTGGCAGTAACCATTTTGTGAAGGCGAATGAGTGGCTAGAGCAGCGCGGTGAAGCGCCGATCGACTGGATGCCGGTGTTGCCGGAATAGTTCGGGAAATATTGCAGATATAAAAAAAACCGGTCGAGTTGCCTCTTCCGGTTTTTTTCAACATCGCGTTTGCTTACGCTTTATGCTGACGCCACCATTCGGCTAATAGCACGCCCGTCGCCACGGAAACATTCAGTCCTTCAACGGCACGAGTTCCGTCGATAGAAACACTCATGTCAGCAATAGCGGCTGCCGCTTCGGAAACGCCATCGCGATCCTGACCCAGCGCCAGAACCATCTTCTTAGGCAGTTCAGATTTGAACAGCGGCAGGCCACGGCCGTTGCCGCTGGTCGTTACGATGGTGTAGCCCGCATCGCGGAACTGCTCCAGCGCGTCGATGAAACCGTCACCGGTAATCGGCTCAACGTGTTCAGCGCCACCTTCTGCGGTACGAATAGCCGCACCGGATTCCAGCAGAGCCGCATCCTGCAGTACCACGCCTTTCACACCGAAGTGCGCGCAGCTGCGGATCATCGCGCCGAGGTTGTGTGGGTTACCGGCGTCTTCCAGCGCCAATACGCAGTCATCTTCGCCGCTTTTTGCGACCCACTGCTGTACGGACGTCCCGTTACGTTTTTTGATCAGGAAGCACACACCGCCGTGGTGCTCAGTGCCGGATGCTTTCGCCAGCTCTTCTTCATCAACCACGTGATAGGCTTTGCGGTTTGCCGCCATCCAGCGCAACGCTTCTTTAAAGCGCGGGGTTACGCTCTGAATGAACCATGCGCGAACGATAGCGTCCGGACGGCTCTGGAACAGTGCCTGACAGGCGTTTTCGCCGTATACACGGGTCTCTTCTGCGCGCTGACGACGCAGGACTTCTGGATCGATAAAGCTTTTACCGCTGATCCCGCCGTGATCGGCTTTTGCCGGCGCGTCATCACCCGGAGCACGGGAAACCGTACGCCATGGGGAGCCTTCGCCACGATCGCGATCGCGTTCTACATCGCGGTCACGACCACGTTCACGGCCGCGTTCGCTGTTAGGACCCTTTCTCTCATCACGGGCAGGGCGACGACCGCCTTCGGCACGGGAAGCACCAGCACGGGATGTGCCAGGACGGCCTCCGCCTTTACCAGTACGAGGATTTTGGGTGCGTTTGTCCGAGTCATCGTCACTGCGGACGTACATCACTTTGACCTTGCCGTTTTTGTTCTTCAGTTCGTCGCTCATGTTTTTCTCCACCTGCGCTGCGCGAAGCGCGCAGATTACCTGATGTGTTAGCGCTTAGCCATTACTTCATAAAAAAGACCACGACTATTGTATCCATCGGACAAAACGCCTTGTTGATTAATACACTCTTGTTGATAATGTGTAACATTATAGAAACATTCGGCAACCTTGCCGTTCTGCAACACGATGACCCAGAGGTGAGTTATGAATACCGTTTGTGCCCACTGCCAGGCGCTTAATCGCATTCCAGAAGCGCGTATTAACGAAGCGGCAAAATGTGGACGCTGTGGTGAAGACCTGTTTGATGGCGAAGTCATTAATGCCACGGACAGCACGCTGGATAAACTGCTGAAGGACGATCTCCCCGTTGTTGTTGATTTCTGGGCGCCATGGTGTGGCCCATGCCGTAACTTCGCGCCCATCTTCGAGGATGTGGCCGAAGAACAAAGCGGTAAAATTCGCTTTGTGAAAGTGAACACCGAAGCGGAACGCGAACTCAGCGCTCGTTTCCGTATCCGCAGCATCCCGACCATCATGATTTTCAAAAATGGTGAAGTCGTCGATATGCTTAACGGCGCGGTCCCGAAAGCGCCGTTTGAAAGCTGGCTGAACGAAGCTCTGCAGGCATAATCCCACCGGGGCACATCTTGTGCCCCGTATCCGCCTCTGCGACAATAGTCTCTTTGCCGTACGATTCCCATGATTGATAACGCCGTTCTTCGGTTGCGTGCTGAGCGTTTAGCCCGCGCGACTCGCCCTTTCCTTGCCCGTGGTAATCGGGTTCGCCGCTGTCAGCGTTGTCTGCTGGTGCAGCGCTATTGTCTGTGCGACACCATTGCCCCGCATCCGGCAAAGAGCCGTTTTTGCCTGGTGATGTTCGATACCGAACCAATGAAGCCCAGTAATACTGGTCGCCTGATTGCCGACATTTTGCCGCAAACTGATGCCTTCCAATGGTCACGTACCGAACCGCCCCAGGCGTTACTCGAGCTGGTTAAAAACCCGGACTATCAGCCGATGGTCGTTTTCCCGTCGTCCTATGCCGACCCGGACCGTCAGGTACTCAGTGCGCCGCCCGCTGGCAAGCCACCGCTGTTTATTATGTTAGACGGAACCTGGCCAGAAGCGCGGAAAATGTTCCGCAAAAGCCCATGGCTGGACAATATTCCGCTTATCTCCGTCGACCTGTCGCGCGTGTCCGCCTATAGCCTGCGGGAGGTGCATGCCGAAGGTCAGTACTGCACGGCGGAAGTGGCCATTGCGCTACTGGATTTAGCCAATGATACCGGCGCGGCTTCGGCGCTTAGTCAGCACTTCACCCGCTTTCGCGATAACTACCTTGCGGGAAAAGCTCATCATCAGGGCAACATCACAACAGCCGAAGCGGAAAACGGTTAAACTCATAGAATTACTGTCGCGTAAGGAAGACGGCTATGAGTCAACGTGGGCTGGAAGCACTTCTGAGGCCAAAATCGATTGCGGTGATTGGCGCCTCGATGAAACCACAGCGGGCCGGTTTTTTAATGATGCAGAATCTGTTGGCCGGCGGCTTTGCTGGCCCTGTTCTGCCCGTTACCCCGACCTGGAAAGCGGTGCTTGGCGTTCTTGCCTGGCCGACCGTTGCCAGCCTCCCCTTCTCCCCAGATCTTGCAGTGCTTTGCACCCATGCGCGTCGTAACCTCGAACTGCTGGAAGCGCTGGGGGAAAAAGGCTGTAAAACCTGCATTATTCTTTCCTCAACCCCCGACCAGTTCAGTGAACTGAAAGCATGCGCCACCCGCTACCAGATGCGCCTTCTTGGGCCAAACAGCCTGGGCTTGCTCGCACCGTGGCAGGGCCTGAATGCCAGCTTTTCACCGGTGCCCATTCGCAAAGGGAAACTGGCCTTTATTTCTCAATCAGCCGCCGTTTCCAATACCATTCTCGACTGGGCCCAGCAGCGCGAGATGGGGTTTTCCTACTTTATCGCGCTCGGCGACAGCCTGGACATTGATGTCGACGACCTGCTCGATTATCTGGCGCGGGACAGCAAAACCAGCGCCATCTTGCTCTATCTGGAGCAGCTCAGCGATGCGCGCCGCTTTGTTTCTGCCGCTCGCAGCGCCTCGCGCAATAAGCCGATTCTGGTGATTAAAAGCGGACGCAGCCCGGCGGCTCAGCGCCTGTTGCACGTCAACTCGGGTATGGACCCGGCATGGGATGCCGCGATTCAACGCGCGGGTCTGCTGCGCGTACAGGATACCCATGAGCTGTTCTCTGCCGTTGAAACGCTCAGCCATATGCGCCCCTTACGCGGCGAGCGGTTGATGATTATCAGCAACGGCGCGGCTCCGGCGGCGCTGGCGCTGGATGAGCACTGGGCGCGCAACGGTAAGCTCGCCATACTCAGCGACGAGACGCGCCAGCAGCTACAGCAGCTGCTGCCGGAAACCGTCGAAGCTAATAACCCGCTGGACTTGCGTGATGATGCCAGCATTGAACACTATTTAGCGGCGGTGAAAGTGCTGCTCGATAGCCCGGATCTGGATGCCCTGATGGTGATCCACTCTCCAAGCGCAACGGCGCCGGGCAGCGAAAGCGCGACCGCGTTAATTGATCTCATCAAGAAGCATCCGCGCGGGAACTATATCAGCGTGTTGACCAACTGGTGCGGCGAATACTCATCGCGGGAAGCCCGCCGCATGTTCAGCGATGCCGGTATCCCAACCTATCGCACCCCGGAAGGGACGATTACCGCCTTTATGCATATGGTGGAATACCGGCGCAACCAGAAACAACTGCGGGAAACACCGGCGCTGCCCCATAGCCTGACGGCAAATACCTCACAGGCTCACGAGCTATTGCAGCAGGCGATAGACAACGGTATCAGCGCGCTGGACACCCATGAAGTTCGTCCGATTCTGGAAGCCTATGGGCTGAATACGCTGCCGACCTGGATTGCCTCCGACAGCGCTGAGGCCGTTCATATCGCCGAACAAATTGGTTATCCCGTAGCATTGAAGCTACGGTCGCCGGATATTCCGCATAAATCGGAAGTCCAGGGCGTCATGCTCTATCTTCGTACCGCTACCGAAGTGCAACAGGCCGCCGACGCGATCCTCGACCGCGTCAAAATGACCTGGCCACAGGCGCGCATTCACGGCCTGCTGGTGCAAAGCATGGCCAACCGCGCTGGCGCACAGGAATTACGCGTGGTGGTTGAGCACGATCCGGTTTTCGGCCCGCTGATTATGCTGGGCGAAGGCGGCGTAGAGTGGCGGGCGGAAAACCAGGCAGCCGTTGCACTGCCGCCACTCAATATGACGCTGGCGCGCTATCTGGTGATTCAGGCGATTAAGAGCAAAAAAATCCGTGGACGCAGTGCGCTACGCCCGTTAGATATTCCCGGATTAAGCCAGCTGCTGGTGCAAGTTTCCAACCTGATTGTTGATTGTCCGGAGATTCAACGCCTGGATATTCATCCGCTGTTAGTTTCCGGCAGTGAATTTACCGCACTGGACGTCACGCTGGATATCGCGCCGTTTAGCGGTTCAAGCGAAAGCCGTCTCGCCATTCGCCCGTATCCTCAACATCTTGAGGAGTGGGTAGTCATGAAAAACGGTGAGCGCTGTTTATTCCGTCCTATTCTCCCGGAAGATGAACCGCTGTTGCAGCAGTTCATCGCGCGCGTCACGAAAGAGGATCTTTACTACCGTTACTTTAGCGAGATTAACGAATTTACCCACGACGATTTAGCCAATATGACGCAGATCGACTACGATCGGGAAATGGCCTTTGTCGCCGTTCACGGTTCTGGCGATGATACCGAGATCCTCGGCGTAACCCGCGCGATTTCCGATCCTGATAATATCGATGCAGAATTTGCCGTACTGGTACGTTCTGATTTGAAAGGCCTTGGGCTCGGTGGGCGACTGCTGGATAAACTGATTAACTATACCCGCGCTCACGGTTTACTGCGCCTGAATGGCATTACCATGCCCAATAACCGCGGGATGATTGCGCTCGCGAGAAAGCTCGGCTTTGACGTTGATATTCAGCTGGAAGATGGCATTGTGGGTCTTTCATTAAGGCTGAGTAATGACTAAGTTGCTGGAAATGCTGCCCTTACCCGACAGAGATGGTATCATTGACCGCTTACGTCGTCTGCCAGGTACAGAGGACCCTTCACTAAACCAGAGAAGAAACGCACTGTGATGTTGTCAAAATTTAAGCGTAATAAACATCAACAACACCTTGCCCAATTACCCAAGCTTTCACAGTCTGTTGATGATATTGAGTTTTTCTATGCTCCAGCAGATTTCCGTGAAGCTCTGCTCGCAAAAATCGCCAGCGCCACGCGCCGAATCTGCATCGTCGCGTTGTACCTCGAACAGGACGACGCCGGAAAGACGATTCTGCAAGCCTTGTACGACGCCAAACGTCAACGCCCGGAGCTTGAAGTCCGCGTGCTGGTTGACTGGCACCGTGCACAGCGTGGGCGTATTGGTGCTGCCGCGTCTAATACTAACGCGGACTGGTACTGTCGTACTGCAAAAGAGAATCCGGGCGTAGAGGTTCCCGTTTACGGCGTGCCTATCAACACCCGTGAAGCGCTCGGCGTACTGCACTTTAAGGGCTTCATTATTGATGACTGCGTGCTGTACAGCGGCGCGAGTATCAACGATGTCTATCTGCATCAGCACGATAAATATCGCTATGATCGCTATCAGTGCATCCGCAATCCGAAAATGGCCGACATCATGTTTAACTGGGTGTCGGAAAATCTGGTTGAAGGCCGCGGCGTTAACCGCCTCGATAATACCGAGCGTCCAAAAAGCCCAGAAATCAAAAACGATATCCGCCTGTACCGCCAGGAATTACGTGATACCAGTTACCATTTTGAAGGCGATGCCAGCGATGATGAACTCACCGTCACACCATTAGTTGGTCTGGGTAAAACCAGCGTTCTGAACAAAACGATTTTCCACCTGATGCCGTGTACTGAGGAAAAACTCACCATCTGTACACCGTACTTCAACCTACCTGCGCTGCTGGTGCGGAACATTATTCGTCTGCTGCGGGATGGAAAAAAGGTCGAGATTATCGTCGGTGATAAGACGGCAAATGACTTCTACATCCCGGAAAGCGAGCCGTTTAAAATTATCGGTGCGCTGCCTTATCTGTATGAAATTAACCTGCGTCGCTTCCTGAGCCGCTTGCAGTATTATATTAATACCGATCAGTTAACCGTACGTCTGTGGAAAGACGAGGATAATACCTACCACCTGAAAGGAATGTGGGTCGACAACGAGTGGATCCTGCTCACCGGGAATAACCTCAATCCACGCGCCTGGCGTCTGGATCTGGAAAATGCCGTGCTGATCCACGATCCGAAAAAGCAACTGGCCTCAATGCGCCAGAAAGAGCTGGATCTGATCCGCAAACACACCACCGTAGTGAATGATTTCCGCGATCTGCAGAGTATCGCTGAATATCCGATTAAGGTACGTAAGCTTATCCGCCGTCTGCGACGTATCCGTATCGACAGACTCATCAGCCGTATCCTTTAAATTGCAGCCTCGTTTCGACGGGGCTTTTTTTCAGGGAGCCTTCAATGACCCGCGTGTTTGTTCTTTTCTGTACGCTCGTATTAAGCGGTTGTAGCCATATGGCAAACGATAGCTGGGCCGGTCAGGATAAAGCACAGCACTTTATTGCATCAGCTATGCTATCTGCCGCCGGTAATGAGTATGCGCAGCACCAGGGCATTAGCCGTGACCGCAGCGCCGCCATTGGCTTTATGTTTTCTGTGAGTCTGGGGGCATCGAAAGAGCTGTGGGATAGCCGCCCTGCAGGGAGCGGCTGGAGCTGGAAAGACTTTGCGTGGGATGTCGCCGGCGCCACAACCGGCTATGCGGTGTGGCAGCTGGCGCACCATTAACGCTACAGGCGTAACCCCTTCCCTTTGCGGTGCAGCTTCAGCGATACGAGGAAAGCCAACGCCGCCATCACGGTAACATACCAGAAGAAGGCGGTCTCAATACCTTCCGACTTCAGCGATAGCGCGACATACTCAGCCGAACCGCCAAACAACGCATTCGCCACCGCATAAGAGAGCCCGACACCCAGCGCGCGCACCTGTGCCGGGAACATCTCAGCTTTCAGAATCCCGCTAATCGAGGTATAGAAGCTGGTGATCAGCAATGCGCACATGACCAGGCCAAACGCGGCATACGGCGAGGTGACGTTCTGCAATGCGGAGAGGATTGGCACGGTAAACAGCGTTGCCAGCGCACCAAAGCAGAGCATGGAGGTACGACGGCCAACTTTGTCCGACAGCAGGCCAAAGAATGGTTGTACCAACATGTAGACAAACAGTGCTGCCGTCATAATGACGCTGGCGAGGTTAGCGCTCATGCCTGCCGTATTCACCAGATATTTCTGCATATAGGTAGTGAAGGTGTAGAAGCTTAGCGACCCGGCAGCGGTAAAACC
>CP070603.1:1333669-1334796 GCA_016939855.1 Kluyvera ascorbata | reverse complement strand
TCTTTTTGCGACGTTTCATCCAGTTGACGACGCAGCCACAGCGCAACAATCGCCAGCACAGCACCCATCGCGAACGGTATACGCCATCCCCAGGCGTGAAGGCTTTCACTGTCCATTACGTTTTGCAGGATAACGACGACCAGTACAGCTAACAGCTGACCACCGATTAAGGTGACGTACTGGAATGACGCATAGAATCCTTTGCGCCCCTCGACCGCCACTTCACTCATATAGGTCGCACTTGTGCCATATTCCCCGCCAACAGAGAGCCCCTGGAATAAACGCGCCAGCAATAGCAGCGCCGGAGCCCAGGTGCCAATCACGCTGTAGCCCGGCAGGCAGGCAATCACCAGAGAGCCAAAGCACATCATACAGACGGAGATAAGCATTGAAACTTTACGTCCGCGGCGGTCGGCAATACGACCAAATAGCCATCCGCCGATAGGACGCATCAGAAAACCAGCAGCAAAGACACCTGCGGTTTGTAGAAGCTGGGTGGTCGTATTTCCGGATGGAAAGAAGATATGAGCAAAATACAGAGAACAGAACGAGTAGACATAAAAGTCAAACCATTCAACGAGGTTCCCCGATGATGCCCCGACAATTGCCATGACACGACGGCGAGAATCACTGCCGGTAAGCGTCCCTTCTGGGGTCACACTGGTTACAGCCATTCGTTAACTCCTGCCAAAAGCGATCTCCTGCCTTAACCGGGCGTACACGTCACGCAGGCAGGTATTTTAGTGAATGAAATGTTATATAATTGTTATATGTAAATTAGTGATTGGCATCACGTTTTTCATTAGCAAGATCACGATTTAGGAGTAACTGTAGGTACGAGGGGCACACGAAGGGGGTTGAAAACGTTAAAGATAAGGCACTTGTAGGCCGGATAAGGCGTTTTCGCCGCCATCCGGCAGCCTGCNNCACCGCACTTTCATTTTCCACACACGCAAAAAAGCCCATCCGTCAGGATGGGCTTCTTCACTTAATTGATGCCTGGCAGTTCCCTACTCTCGCATGGGGAGACCCCACACTACCATCGGCGCTACGGCGTTTCACTTCTGAGTTCGGCATGGGGTCAGGTGGGACCACCGCGCTACAGCCGCCAGGCAAATTCTGTTATC
>CP070603.1:1317760-1333651 GCA_016939855.1 Kluyvera ascorbata | reverse complement strand
GATGTAATCTGTAATCAAGCTGAAATCGATGTCTCTTTCGCCAAAACATCTTCGGCGTTGTAAGGTTAAGCCTCACGGTTCATTAGTACTGGTTAGCTCAATGTATCGCTACACTTACACACCCAGCCTATCAACGTCGTCGTCTTCAACGTTCCTTCAGGACTCTCAAGGAGTCAGGGAGAACTCATCTTGGGGCAAGTTTCGTGCTTAGATGCTTTCAGCACTTATCTTTTCCGCATTTAGCTACCGGGCAATGCCATTGGCATGACAACCCGAACACCAGTGATGCGTCCACTCCGGTCCTCTCGTACTAGGAGCAGCCCCCCTCAATTCTCCAGCGCCCACGGCAGATAGGGACCGAACTGTCTCACGACGTTCTAAACCCAGCTCGCGTACCACTTTAAATGGCGAACAGCCATACCCTTGGGACCTACTTCAGCCCCAGGATGTGATGAGCCGACATCGAGGTGCCAAACACCGCCGTCGATATGAACTCTTGGGCGGTATCAGCCTGTTATCCCCGGAGTACCTTTTATCCGTTGAGCGATGGCCCTTCCATACAGAACCACCGGATCACTAAGACCTGCTTTCGCACCTGCTCGAGCCGTCACTCTCGCAGTCAAGCTAGCTTATGCCTTTGCACTAACCTCCTGATGTCCGACCAGGATTAGCTAACCTTCGTGCTCCTCCGTTACTCTTTAGGAGGAGACCGCCCCAGTCAAACTACCCACCAGACACTGTCCGCAACCCGGATCACGGGTCTACGTTAGAACACCAGCCATTAAAGGGTGGTATTTCAAGGTTGGCTCCATGCGAACTGGCGTCCACACTTCAAAGCCTCCCACCTATCCTACACATCAAGGACCAGTGTTCAGTGTCAAGCTATAGTAAAGGTTCACGGGGTCTTTCCGTCTTGCCGCGGGTACACTGCATCTTCACAGCGAGTTCAATTTCACTGAGTCTCGGGTGGAGACAGCCTGGCCATCATTACGCCATTCGTGCAGGTCGGAACTTACCCGACAAGGAATTTCGCTACCTTAGGACCGTTATAGTTACGGCCGCCGTTTACCGGGGCTTCGATCAAGAGCTTCGCGTTGCCGCTAACCCCATCAATTAACCTTCCGGCACCGGGCAGGCGTCACACCGTATACGTCCACTTTCGTGTTTGCACAGTGCTGTGTTTTTAATAAACAGTTGCAGCCAGCTGGTATCTTCGACTGATTTCAGCTCCATGGGTAAACCACTTCACCTACATATCAGCGTGCCTTCTCCCGAAGTTACGGCACCATTTTGCCTAGTTCCTTCACCCGAGTTCTCTCAAGCGCCTTGGTATTCTCTACCTGACCACCTGTGTCGGTTTGGGGTACGATTTGATGTTACCTGATGCTTAGAGGCTTTTCCTGGAAGCAGGGCATTTGTTACTTCAGCACCGTAGTGCCTCGTCATCACACCTCAGCGTTAAAAGARKTCCGGATTTACCTAAAMYTCCCGCCTACATGCTTAAACCGGGACAACCGTCGCCCGGCTAACATAGCCTTCTCCGTCCCCCCTTCGCAGTAACACCAAGTACAGGAATATTAACCTGTTTCCCATCGACTACGCCTTTCGGCCTCGCCTTAGGGGTCGACTCACCCTGCCCCGATTAACGTTGGACAGGAACCCTTGGTCTTCCGGCGTGCGGGTTTTTCACCCGCATTATCGTTACTTATGTCAGCATTCGCACTTCTGATACCTCCAGCATCCCTCACAGGACACCTTCGCAGGCTTACAGAACGCTCCCCTACCCAACAACACATAGTGTCGCTGCCGCAGCTTCGGTGCACAGTTTAGCCCCGTTACATCTTCCGCGCAGGCCGACTCGACCAGTGAGCTATTACGCTTTCTTTAAATGATGGCTGCTTCTAAGCCAACATCCTGGCTGTCTGAGCCTTCCCACATCGTTTCCCACTTAACTGTGACTTTGGGACCTTAGCTGGCGGTCTGGGTTGTTTCCCTCTTCACGACGGACGTTAGCACCCGCCGTGTGTCTCCCGTGATAACATTCTTCGGTATTCGTAGTTTGCATCGGGTTGGTAAGTCGGGATGACCCCCTAGCCGAAACAGTGCTCTACCCCCGAAGATGAGTTCACGAGGCGCTACCTAAATAGCTTTCGGGGAGAACCAGCTATCTCCCGGTTTGATTGGCCTTTCACCCCCAGCCACAAGTCATCCGCTAATTTTTCAACATTAGTCGGTTCGGTCCTCCAGTTAGTGTTACCCAACCTTCAACCTGCCCATGGCTAGATCACCGGGTTTCGGGTCTATACCCTGCAACTTAACGCCCAGTTAAGACTCGGTTTCCCTGCGGCTCCCCTATTCGGTTAACCTTGCTACAGAATATAAGTCGCTGACCCATTATACAAAAGGTACGCAGTCACACCCCGAAGGATGCTCCCACTGCTTGTACGTACACGGTTTCAGGTTCTTTTTCACTCCCCTCGCCGGGGTTCTTTTCGCCTTTCCCTCACGGTACTGGTTCACTATCGGTCAGTCAGGAGTATTTAGCCTTGGAGGATGGTCCCCCCATATTCAGACAGGATACCACGTGTCCCGCCCTACTCATCGAGCTCACAACACATGCAATTTTGTGTACGGGGCTATCACCCTGTATCGCCGGCCTTTCCATACCGTTCCACTATCACACATGCTGATTCAGGCTCTGGGCTGCTCCCCGTTCGCTCGCCGCTACTGGGGGAATCTCGGTTGATTTCTTTTCCTCGGGGTACTTAGATGTTTCAGTTCCCCCGGTTCGCTTCGTTAAGCTATGTATTCACTTAACGATAGTGTGTCGAAACACACTGGGTTTCCCCATTCGGAAATCGTCGGTTATAACGGTTCATATCACCTTACCGACGCTTATCGCAGATTAGCACGTCCTTCATCGCCTCTGACTGCCAGGGCATCCACCGTGTACGCTTAGTCGCTTAACCTCACAACCCGAAGATGTTTCTTACGATTCATCATCGCGCTGCAAAAATTTGAGAGACTCAAACACACCTCAGTCTGTTCTTATTACGGAGAACAGAGTTCAGTGTGCTGTTTCAATTTTCAGCTTGATCCAGATTTTTAAAGAGCAAATATCTCAAACATCACCCGAAAGTAAGTTTTGAGATATTGAGGTCGGCGACTTTCACTCACACAAACCAGCAAGTGGCGTCCCCTAGGGGATTCGAACCCCTGTTACCGCCGTGAAAGGGCGGTGTCCTGGGCCTCTAGACGAAGGGGACACTGAAGTCTCAATCGCAAGACGCCTTGCTATTTACTTTTCATCAGACAATCTGTGTGAGCACTTCAAAGAACGTTTCTTTAAGGTAAGGAGGTGATCCAACCGCAGGTTCCCCTACGGTTACCTTGTTACGACTTCACCCCAGTCATGAATCACAAAGTGGTAAGCGCCCTCCCGAAGGTTAAGCTACCTACTTCTTTTGCAACCCACTCCCATGGTGTGACGGGCGGTGTGTACAAGGCCCGGGAACGTATTCACCGTAGCATTCTGATCTACGATTACTAGCGATTCCGACTTCATGGAGTCGAGTTGCAGACTCCAATCCGGACTACGACATACTTTATGAGGTCCGCTTGCTCTCGCGAGGTCGCTTCTCTTTGTATATGCCATTGTAGCACGTGTGTAGCCCTACTCGTAAGGGCCATGATGACTTGACGTCATCCCCACCTTCCTCCAGTTTATCACTGGCAGTCTCCTTTGAGTTCCCGGCCGAACCGCTGGCAACAAAGGATAAGGGTTGCGCTCGTTGCGGGACTTAACCCAACATTTCACAACACGAGCTGACGACAGCCATGCAGCACCTGTCTCASRGTTCCCGAAGGCACTAAGCTATCTCTAGCAAATTCYSTGGATGTCAAGAGTAGGTAAGGTTCTTCGCGTTGCATCGAATTAAACCACATGCTCCACCGCTTGTGCGGGCCCCCGTCAATTCATTTGAGTTTTAACCTTGCGGCCGTACTCCCCAGGCGGTCTATTTAACGCGTTAGCTCCGGAAGCCACTCCTCAAGGGAACAACCTCCAAATAGACATCGTTTACGGCGTGGACTACCAGGGTATCTAATCCTGTTTGCTCCCCACGCTTTCGCACCTGAGCGTCAGTCTTCGTCCAGGGGGCCGCCTTCGCCACCGGTATTCCTCCAGATCTCTACGCATTTCACCGCTACACCTGGAATTCTACCCCCCTCTACGAGACTCAAGCTTGCCAGTTTCAAATGCAGTTCCCAGGTTGAGCCCGGGGATTTCACATCTGACTTAACAAACCGCCTGCGTGCGCTTTACGCCCAGTAATTCCGATTAACGCTTGCACCCTCCGTATTACCGCGGCTGCTGGCACGGAGTTAGCCGGTGCTTCTTCTGCGAGTAACGTCAATCACTAAGGTTATTAACCTTAATGCCTTCCTCCTCGCTGAAAGTACTTTACAACCCGAAGGCCTTCTTCATACACGCGGCATGGCTGCATCAGGCTTGCGCCCATTGTGCAATATTCCCCACTGCTGCCTCCCGTAGGAGTCTGGACCGTGTCTCAGTTCCAGTGTGGCTGGTCATCCTCTCAGACCAGCTAGGGATCGTCGCCTTGGTGAGCCATTACCTCACCAACCAGCTAATCCCATCTGGGCACATCCGATGGTGTGAGGCCCGAAGGTCCCCCACTTTGGTCTTGCGACGTTATGCGGTATTAGCTACCGTTTCCAGTAGTTATCCCCCTCCATCGGGCAGTTTCCCAGACATTACTCACCCGTCCGCCACTCGTCACCCAAGAGCAAGCTCTCTGTGCTACCGTTCGACTTGCATGTGTTAGGCCTGCCGCCAGCGTTCAATCTGAGCCATGATCAAACTCTTCAATTTAAGTTTGATGCTCGTGAATTAAACTTCGTAATGAATTACGTGTTCACTCAGAGACTTGRTATTCATTTWTCGTCTTGCGACGTTAAGAATCCGTATCTTCGAGTGCCCACACAGATTGTCTGATAAATTGTTAAAGAGCAGTGCCGCTTCGCTTTGTCAGCGGCGCGGGATGTGCATAWTACGCTTYCCCGCTTCAGAGTCAAGCATTTAATTTCGCTTTTCTCTGTTGAGATTCTCAGGAGAACCTCGCTGACCCGGCGGCTTGTTTGCCGTTGTTCCGTGTCAGTGGAGGCGCATTATAGGGAGATACTGAGAAGTCGCAAGCATAAATTCAAAAAAACTTATCGTTCGCTTATTTTTCATCCAACACTCTTATTCTTGCCTGGTTTTTAAACAAAAACGAGCCCAAAAGGGCTCGTTTTCTTCTTTTTGTGACTTACTGCACTGCCACAATCTGGTCGTCTTTGACTTCCAGGCGGATAACTTTGCCTGGAATCAGCTCGCCGGACAGAATCTGCTGGGCCAGCGGGTTTTCAATCTGCTGCTGGATTGCACGTTTCAACGGACGTGCACCATACACCGGATCGTAACCGTTCTGACTCAGCAACTGCAGCGCTTCATCAGACATCTGCGTTTCATAACCACGCTCTTCCAGACGCTGGTACAGACGCTGCAACTGAATCTGAGCAATCGAAGCGATATGTTTTTCACCCAACGGATGGAAGACCACCACTTCATCGATACGGTTAATGAATTCTGGACGGAAACTGTGGCTGACCACACCCAGTACCAGATCTTTCATATGCCCGTAGTCCAGTTCGCCGAAGCGTTCCTGAATCAGGTCGGAACCGAGGTTAGAGGTCATGATGACCACCGTGTTACGGAAGTCGACCGTTCTCCCCTGCCCGTCGGTCAGACGCCCGTCGTCCAGAACCTGCAGCAGAATGTTAAACACATCCGGATGCGCTTTCTCGACTTCATCCAGCAGGATGACAGAATAAGGACGACGACGCACCGCTTCTGTCAGGTAACCGCCCTCTTCATAACCGACATATCCCGGAGGCGCACCGACCAGACGAGACACAGAGTGTTTCTCCATAAACTCAGACATGTCGATACGCACCATGGCGTCATCGCTGTCGAACATGAAGTTAGCCAGCGCTTTACACAGTTCGGTTTTACCTACCCCGGTTGGCCCCAGGAACAGGAATGAACCAATCGGACGGTTCGGGTCGGACAGCCCAGCACGGCTACGACGGATCGCGTTCGAAACCGCTTCAACCGCCTCGTTCTGACCAATCACGCGGCTGTGCAGATCCTGCTCCATACGCAGCAGTTTCTCACGCTCGCCCTCCAGCATGCGGGCAACCGGAATACCGGTCCAGCGCGCCAGCACTTCAGCAATCTCTGCATCCGTCACTTTATTACGTAACAGGCGCATGGTTTTGCCTTCAGACTGCGTGGCCGCTTCGAGCTGTTTTTCCAGCTCTGGAATTTTGCCGTACTGCAGTTCAGACATGCGAGCCAGGTCGCCGACGCGACGCGCCTGCTCAATGGCGATTTTCGCCTGCTCCAGTTCAGCTTTGATCGTCTGCGTGCCGGAGAGGGACGCTTTTTCTGCTTTCCACTCTTCTTCTAACTCAGAGTACTGACGCTCTTTATCGCTCAGCTCCTCGTTCAACATGTCGAGACGTTTCTTGCTCGCCTCGTCAGACTCTTTCATTAACGCCTGCTGTTCCAGCTTCAGCTGAATGATACGACGGTCGAGTCGATCGAGTTCTTCCGGCTTCGAGTCAATTTGCATACGAATGCTGGAGGCCGCTTCATCAATAAGGTCGATGGCTTTATCCGGCAACTGACGATCGGCAATGTAGCGGTGAGACAGCGTTGCTGCCGCCACGATTGCGGGGTCGGTAATCTGCACGTGGTGGTGCAGCTCATAACGTTCTTTCAAACCACGCAGAATCGCGATGGTGTCTTCCACCGAAGGTTCAGCCACGAACACTTTCTGGAATCGACGTTCCAGCGCCGCATCTTTTTCGATGTACTGGCGGTATTCATCCAGCGTTGTTGCCCCCACGCAGTGAAGTTCACCACGCGCCAGCGCCGGTTTCAGCATGTTACCGGCATCCATCGCGCCGTCGGCTTTACCCGCGCCAACCATGGTATGCAACTCATCGATAAACAGGATGACGTTGCCTTCCTGTTTCGCCAGGTCGTTCAGCACGCCTTTCAGACGCTCTTCAAACTCACCGCGGTATTTCGCCCCGGCCACCAGCGCGCCCATATCCAGCGCCAGTACGCGGCGGCCTTTTAAGCCTTCCGGGACTTCACCGTTAATAATGCGCTGTGCCAGCCCTTCAACGATGGCGGTTTTACCGACACCAGGCTCACCAATCAATACCGGGTTGTTTTTGGTACGACGCTGCAGTACCTGAATGGTACGGCGAATCTCTTCATCACGGCCGATAACCGGGTCAAGCTTGCCCTGTTCGGCGCGCTCGGTCAGATCGACCGTATACTTCTTCAATGCCTGACGTTGGTCTTCGGCACCCTGGTCATTCACGCTTTCACCTCCGCGCATCTGTTCAATGGCTTGAGTGATATTGGCGGTAGTTGCGCCCGCTGTTTTCAGCAGGTCGGTCAGAGTGCCACGAGACTCAAGCGCCGCCAGAACGAACAGTTCTGACGAAATAAAATTGTCGTTGCGTTTTTGCGCCAGCTTGTCGCAAAGATTCAGTACGCGCATCAGATCCTGAGACGGCTGCACGTCACCACCGGTGCCTTCCACCTGAGGTAAACGGCTCAACGCCTGATCGATAGCAGTACGCAACTGGCCAGCATTAATGCCAGCGGATGTTAATAATGGACGTACCGAGCCCCCTTCCTGATTCAGCAAGGCGCTCATTAAATGAAGAGGTTCGATAAATTGGTTGTCGTGCCCGAGTGCGAGCGACTGGGCATCGGCAAGAGCAAGCTGGAATTTATTGGTAAGACGATCCAGACGCATGACTCCTCCCATACTAGGTCAAATTTGCTACAGGAGATTAAATGAGGTCATCCCTCAATTATTCAAGGTTAAATGACCTGGTCAATGAGAAAAAAATGTCTGCCTTCTGGATCGTCTTGATTCTATAGGTTATATCAGCCAGATGAAACTTGCCATACGACCTGTAGTACGGTCACGGCGATAAGAGAAAAAATCATCCTTTTCGCTGAAGGTACAGCGGTCACCGCCAAAGACAGCGGTCACACCGATATTTCCCAGACGCTGACGCGCCAGCTGGTAGATATCAGCATAGTATTTTTCGCCTGCTGGACGGAATGCGCTAACCGCGTTGGCGTCTTTCGCCATAAACGCATCGCGCACTTCAGGGCCGACTTCAAAGGCCTGCGGCCCAATCGCCGGGCCAAACCAGGCAAGAATATTTTCAGGACTGTCTTTGAAGCAAGCAACGGTCTCTTCCAGCACGCCGTCGCACAAGCCACGCCAGCCAGCATGCGCTGCGGCCACTTCCGTTCCCGCTTTATTGCAAAAGAGAACAGGAAGACAATCGGCTGTCATCACCGCACACACGGTCCCGGGCGTATTGCTGTAGGAAGCATCGGCACGCTTAGAAGCATACGGTTCACCGGTCAGATGCAAAACGGCGGTACCGTGCACCTGCTCAAGCCACACCGGTTTCGACGGCAGTTTACCTGCCGCAAACATGCGCTTACGGTTCTCTTCCACATGCTCAAGGTTATCGCCGCAGTGGGCGCCGAGATTCAGAGAATCCCAAGCCCCTTCGCTGACGCCACCCACGCGCGTTGAACTGCAGGCCGCTACGCTTTCTGGCAGCGGCCACTCCGGGACAATGATTTTGGTCATAGCCAGTCTACGTCATCCTTATGTTCTTCAAAGTCGTCGCGCATCACCGCAATCAGATCAACCATATCCTGCGGAATTGGCGCATGCCATTCCATTTCAATCCCCGAGATCGGGTGATAGAGACGCAGCATGGTCGCGTGAAGCGCCTGACGGTCAAACTTACGCAGTACGGAAATGAACTCATCCGATGCGCCTTTCGGCGGACGCGGACGGCCACCGTATACCTGATCGCCCACCAGCGGATGAGTGATATGCGCCATGTGCACGCGGATCTGGTGCGTACGTCCGGTTTCCAGACGCAGTCGCAGACGCGTGTGCACACGGAAGTGCTCCATGATGCGATAGTGCGTGACCGCCGGTTTACCCATCGGGTGTACCGCCATGTGGGTACGCTTGGTCGGGTGACGGCTGATCGGTTCTTCAACGCTACCGCCTGCCGTCATATGACCAATCGCTACCGCTTCGTACTCACGGGTGATTTCACGCAGCTGCAGCGATTCCACCAGACGCGTTTGCGCCGGAACGGTCTTCGCCACCACCATCAGACCGGTCGTGTCTTTATCCAGACGGTGCACGATGCCCGCACGCGGCACATCAGCAATCGGTGGATAATAATGCAGCAGTGCGTTCAGCACCGTGCCGTCCGGGTTACCGGCGCCAGGGTGTACCACGAGGTCACGCGGTTTGTTGATGACCATGATGTCATCATCTTCATAAACGATATCGAGTGGGATATCCTGCGCTTGAAAGCGGATCTCTTCGTCGATTTCGGCGTCAATAGAGACGGTCTCGCCGCCCATGACTTTCTCTTTTGGCTTGTCTGAAACTTTGCCATTTACCTGTACGCGTTGGTCGAGGATCCATTCTTTTATGCGCGAACGCGAATAATCAGGGAACATTTCGGCCAAAGCCTGATCTAAGCGTTGTCCAAGTTGTGACTCGGACACCGTTGCGGTGAGTTGTACTCGTTGTGCCATATACAGCTTCTTCGTTAACGTTGGGTTTTTACGGCTTCGCCGTTTAATATAGTGTGCTATTGTAGCTGGTCTTAATCGGGAACAGGAACTGTGAATATCCCGTATAAACATTTTGAGGAAAGTCAAAACGTCATGACGCGCATGAAATATCTGGTGGCAGCGGCCACGTTGAGCCTGGCTTTGGCGGGGTGCTCTGGTTCAAAGGACGAAGTTCCTGATAATCCGCCTAATGAAATCTACGCAACTGCTCAGCAAAAGCTGCAGGACGGTAACTGGAAACAGGCAATAACGCAACTGGAAGCGTTGGATAACCGCTATCCGTTCGGGCCATATTCTCAGCAGGTTCAGTTGGATCTGATCTACGCATACTATAAAAATGCCGATCTGCCGCTGGCCCAGGCCGCAATTGACCGTTTCATTCGTCTTAACCCGACTCATCCAAACATCGACTACGTGATGTACATGCGTGGCCTGACAAACATGGCGCTGGACGATAGCGCGCTGCAGGGCTTCTTCGGCGTAGACCGTTCCGACCGCGATCCGCAGCACGCGCGTGACGCATTCAATGACTTCTCGAAGCTGGTGCGCGGCTACCCGAACAGTCAATACGTCACCGATGCCAACAAGCGTCTGGTCTTCCTGAAAGACCGTCTGGCGAAGTATGAACTTTCCGTTGTTGATTACTACACTGCACGTGGTGCATGGGTAGCCGTGGTTAACCGCACCGAAAATATGATGCGTAACTATCCGGACACCCAGGCAACTCGCGACGCGCTTCCGAAGATGGAAAACGCCTATCGCGAAATGCAGATGACCGCGCAGGCTGACAAAGTCGCTAAAATCATCGCGGCCAACAGCAAAAACACCCAGTCCTGATTCGGACCATCCTATCAAGCAAAACGGCAGCCCTGTGGCTGCCGTTTTTTTATTCGTATCAGGTCATAGCTGAAGCGGTTTAGCTCCAAGTCATCCTATCAAATATGGCTGTATTTTCCCAAACCGACAAGTAAAAAATCACTTCTTCCTGTCCTGACTCACAAAATGAATGCACTGACAAAAAGCGACAAAATAATGTGATCTTTATCACACATTTTAGCCAAATCCGAGGTATGCTGGAATCACCAAGACGGAAAGACAAGAGGTAAAATTTATGACAATGAACATTACCAGTAAACAAATGGAAATTACTCCGGCTATTCGCCAGCATGTCGCAGACCGTCTCTCAAAATTGGAAAAATGGCAAACCCACTTAATCAACCCACATATCATCCTGTCCAAAGAGCCACAGGGATTTGTAGCGGACGCCACGATGAATACCCCGAACGGGCATCTGGTCGCCAGCGCTAAACACGAAGATATGTACACCGCCATTAACGAATTGATCAACAAGCTGGAACGGCAGCTCAATAAGGTGCAACACAAAGGGGAAGCCCGTCGCGCCGCAACGTCGGTGAAAGACGCAAGCTTCGTAGAAGAAGTTGAAGAAGAGTAAACTGAACTTTGTACTTTAATGTGTATCACCAACGCGCCTTCGGGCGCGTTTTTTATTGACAGAACGAAAACAGAGCAGGTACTGTAAAACCTCACCACACTAAGGATTTTAACCTGTTGTGATACGACTACCGTTTTTCTTCGCATTCTTTTTTACCTTCCCCTGATTGGGAGGCGTTTCGTCGTGTGATAAAGAATGCGAAGACGAACAATAAGGCCTCCCACCTGGGAGGCCTTTTTTATTGATAACAAGAAAGGCAAACATGATGACTTCGGAAAACCCGTTACTGGCAATACGCGATAAGATAAGTGCCCTCGATGAGAAGCTGGTCAGCCTGCTGGCAGAACGCCGCGGCCTTGCCGTAGAAGTGGGTAAGGCAAAGTTGGCCTCTCATCGCCCGGTGCGCGATATCGACCGTGAGCGTGACCTGCTGGAGCGCCTTATCACCATCGGCAAAACCCATCAGCTCGATGCCCACTACATCACGCGTCTGTTCCAGCTTATCATTGAAGATTCCGTCCTCACCCAGCAGACGCTATTGCAGCAGCACCTGAACAAGATTAACCCGCACTCCGCACGCGTTGCGTTTCTGGGGCCAAAAGGGTCGTACTCGCATCTGGCCGCGCGCCAGTATGCCGCCCGTCACTTTGAGCAGTTTATCGAAAGCGGCTGCGTGAAGTTCGCCGATATCTTTAATCAGGTCGAGACCGGCCAGGCCGACTATGCCGTCGTGCCTATCGAAAACACCAGTTCCGGTGGGATTAACGATGTCTACGACCTGCTGCAGCACACCAGCCTGTCGATTGTCGGTGAGATGACGGTGCCTATTGACCACTGCGTGCTGGTGAACGGCGGCACAACGCTTGAAACCATCCAGACGGTCTACAGCCATCCGCAACCGTTCCAGCAGTGCAGCCAGTTCCTGAGCCATTATCCGCAGTGGAAAATTGAGTACACCGAGAGCACATCGGCGGCGATGGAAAAAGTCGCGCAGGCCAACTCCCCTACCGTCGCCGCATTAGGCAGCGAAGCTGGCGGGAAGCTGTATGGCCTGCAGGTACTGGAGCATTGCCAGGCCAACCAGACGCAGAACATCACCCGCTTCCTGGTGCTGGCGCGTAAATCGGTGAACGTCTCTGATCAGGTTCCGGCAAAAACGACTCTGCTTATCGCTACCGGGCAACAGGCCGGTGCGCTGGTTGAAGCGCTGCTGGTACTGCGCAACCATAACCTGATCATGACCAAGCTCGAATCGCGCCCTATTCACGGCAACCCATGGGAAGAGATGTTTTATCTCGACATCCAGGCCAACCTGGAATCTCTGCCGATGCAAAAGGCGCTAAAAGAGCTCTCTGGTATTACCCGTTCCATGAAAGTGCTGGGCTGTTACCCAAGCGAGAACGTAGTACCGGTCGACCCGGTTTAACGTTCGATAAACGGCAGCTTCTTCATCCCTGCTACCTCTACCGGCAGGGTGAAGACGGCACCGGAAAGCGGATACTGCGCCACCTCCTCCGCCGACATGTTCTCGCGGGTGGTGGTGATAAAGAGCGTGCGCATATCCGCACCACCAAAGCACACCATCGTCGGGCAACGCACCGGCAAACGATACTCGGCAAGCTGTTCACCCGTCGGCGAGAAGCGTGCCACCCGCCAGCCATCAAACATCGCACTCCAGTAGCATCCTTCTTCGTCGACAGCCGCCCCGTCGGGAATACCTTCTCCCGCTTTAAACTGACGGAACACCTCACGCCTTTGCGGCTCGCCGTACTCATCCAGCGGCGTACGGTAAATCACACCATTTGGCGTATCTGAGGTAAACATCCAGTTTTTATCTTCGCTAAACGCCAGCCCGTTTGCGCCGTGAATATCGCACTGCACCACTTTCGGTCTCAGTTGATTGTCAATCCGCACCAGCAGCGCGCCGTTATAGTCACCCGGCCCCCAGAAGGTTCCGGCATAAAAACGTCCGTCGCGATCGGTACCGCCATCGTTAAAGCGCGCCAGCTGCGGGTTACTCGGGTTATCACACACTTTATGCTGGAGCAGGCCACGGCTGTCGGCAAGCCAGATAGCGCTGCGTAGGGCAACGATAAAGCCGCCGTTTTCCCGCAGCGCAAAGCAGCCCACCTCTTCCGGGAACTGTAAAACCCGGTGCTCTCCGGTCGCTAACTCATAGCGGTGAATTTCACACTCCATGATATCCGCCCAGTAGAGCGCCTGTTCCGCCTCGCTCCAGGTCGGGCATTCCGGCAGGTGCCCGGTATAATCAAACAGCAGGTTTGCGTCAGCCATTCTGTTCATCCCATAAAAAAAGCCAGAGGATTTCCCCTGGCTTTCAAGTATATACAGTTTCGTTATTGTCGACTGTCGTTCGCCTGTCGTAACAGGACGCGGCTCTCACTCTGGAAGCGCTGCGCGTAGTCACCGAACCAGTGTTCAACTTTGCGGAAGCTGTCGATAAACGCCTGCTTGTTCCCTTGCTCCAGCAGGCCAATAGCCTCGCCAAAGCGCTGGTAGTAGCGTTTAATCAGCGCCAGGTTATTGCCAGACGACATAATGATGTCTGCATAAAGCTGCGGGTCCTGTGCGAACAGTCGCCCGACCATCGCCAGCTCCAGACGGTAAATCGGTGACGAGAGCGCCAGTAACTGCTCCAGCTGGACGTTCTCTTCCGCCAGGTGCAGACCATAAGCGAAGGTTGCAAAGTGACGCAGCGCCTGGATAAAGGCCATGTTCTGGTCGTGCTCCACCGCGCTGATGCGATGCAGACGCGCGCCCCAGACCTGAATCTGCTCAAGGAACCACTGGTACGCTTCCGGCTGACGGCCATCGCAGTACACCACAACCTGTTTCGCCAGGCTGCCGCTGTCCGGGCCGAACATCGGGTGCAGCCCTAAAACGGGCCCCTGGTGCGCGGAAAGCATGGCCTGTAACGGACCCGCTTTCACCGACGCCAAATCGACAAGAATACAATCCGCGGGCAGCGGCGGCAGCTTCTCGATAATTTGCTCGGTCACGTGGATAGGTACGCTGACAATCACCATGCCAGCATCAGCAACCAGCTCAGGCGCACGCGCCCAGTCATCTTTCTCCAGCGTCCGCACCTGGTAGCCAGAGAGTGTCAGCATTTTTTCAAATAGCCGCCCCATCTGGCCGCCGCCACCCACAATCACTACCGGGCGCAGCGACGGACACAGCGTCTTAAAGCCTTTATCGTTTTCGCTGGAGTAAGACTCCCGCATGACACGGCGCAGCACATCTTCAATCAAATCGGGCGGCACACCCAGCGCGGCCGCTTCTTTTCGGCGTGAAGCCAACATCGACGCTTCACGCTCCGGGACATAAATCGGCAAGCCATATTTACTTTTGACTTCCCCGACTTCCGCCACCAGTTCCAGACGCTTAGCCAGCAGGCTCAGCAGCGCTTTATCCACTTCATCAATTTGATCGCGCAGTGCGGTCAGTTCAGCAACCATACAATCCTCTTACGCCAGACGAGCCGCCAGATGGCCGCGTAAATCCTTGTCGAGCTCACGCAACAGCGCATCCGTCGCTTCCCAACTGATGCAGGCATCCGTGACCGATACGCCGTATTTCATCTCACAGCGCGGCTGCTCGGAAGACTGGTTACCTTCGTGAATGTTGCTCTCAATCATCAGACCAATAATGGAACGGTTACCGTCCTTGATCTGTGCGACAACGGATTCCGCCACCGCAGGCTGACGGCGGTAGTCTTTATTGGAATTACCATGACTGCAATCTACCATCAGCGATGCGCGCAGTCCTGCTTGTTCCATCTCTTTTTCACACTGCGCCACATCTTCCGGACCGTAGTTCGGCTTTTTACCACCGCGCAGGATCACATGACCATCCGGGTTACCCTGGGTGCGCAGCAGGCAGACTTGACCGGCCTGGTTGATACCGACAAAGCGGTGTGGCATGGCCGCTGCACGCATGGCGTTGATAGCGGTGGCCAGTGAACCATCGGTGCCGTTTTTGAAACCAACCGGCATAGACAAACCAGACGCCATTTCACGGTGGGTTTGAGATTCGGTAGTACGCGCACCAATCGCAGACCAGCTAAACAGGTCGCCCAGGTACTGCGGGCTGTTCGGATCCAGCGCTTCAGTCGCCAGCGGCAGCCCCATGCTGACCAACTCAACCAGCAGACGACGCGCAATTTTCAGACCACCTTCAACATCAAACGAGCCATCCATRTGCGGATCGTTRATMAGCCCTTTCCAGCCAACGGTRGTACGMGGCTTTTCAAAATAGACGCGCATAACCAGGTAGAGGCTATCGCTGACCTCTTCCGCAAGGGTTTTAAATCGACGCGCGTATTCGATGGCAGCTTCAGGATCGTGAATAGAGCAAGGCCCACACACTACCAGCAGGCGCGGATCGCGACCGGCGATAATGTCAGAAATCGTTTTACGTGATTGGGCGATTTGCGCTTCCTGCTCAACGGTGAGCGGGAATTCAGCTTTCAGCTGATCCGGGGTGATCAGAATCTGTTCATCGGCGATATTTACGTTATTCAGCGCGTCTTTTTGCATGATGGCATTACCTGTTATGGCTCGTTTGCGATAGTGGTTTCCTCAATGAGGTGAAGCCACAATATCATAACGAGTAAAGATTTCAATCCAAAATCCGTACA
>CP070603.1:1313915-1314009 GCA_016939855.1 Kluyvera ascorbata | reverse complement strand
GCGTAATCAATCCACTGACGCAGCGGTAAAATGCCGCTGGTTCCATAGACCGTCATATCACCTTTCACCGCGAGTGTGACAGGATCAATAAAGA
>CP070603.1:1302907-1313721 GCA_016939855.1 Kluyvera ascorbata | reverse complement strand
TTCTCCAGTTGAGGCGTGGCGACATACAGCGTGCCGGTAAAGGCCGCAACGAAAATAAAGGGTCCAACGAACAGACCGATAAAAAAGTGCAGACGGCGCAGCAGGTGCACCCATGCCGCCCGCGAGGTGCAGGTTGTCATACTCTTCCTTTATGCAAATAAGAGCGATGTAACGCTAAAGCGCGAGTTATCGTTATTAAGCAGGTAAAGCAGACGGTTCCGGCGGCGCGCGGGTTTCGGGGAATAGCCAGAGGGAGTCACACCGGTGGAAAACCAGCGGCGGGAAAGACGCGGTCGCCACGCGAAGCATCAGTGCGCTTAGCAAAACGCACAGGGCCAGAATCAAGCCAGGAACATGGGTGAGAAGCACGCAGTAGCCGCAGGCCTCGCCGTGATCGATGGGCATACTGTCCGGCGCGGAGTGATGTTCAGACATCGGCGTAGGCATGCTCATTTCATGATGCATACCCGGCATGGCGCTCATCGGCGATTGCTGCAACGAAACTGAGATGAGCGGAGCCACAATAATCAGCGCCATAGCAAACATCGCAAGCCAGGCGGCTCGCTGTTTTAGGGCTGAAATGTTGAAGGCTTTTGTGCTCACTCGACTCTCCTGATACGAGCGGGCATTGTAAATGATTTAGCTAATAACTGTTAACGAGAGGTGCCATTTTTATGGGGGATTTTTAAACCGTTGCGTTACACCGTGCCATGCATAAAAAAGGGCCAGCCTTTCGGCCAGCCCTTTTTAACAGGATGTCGCTTGCGCGAATCTTAGTTAAGACGCTCTTTGATACGAGCAGACTTACCAGTGCGCTCACGCAGGTAGTACAGTTTAGCTTTACGTACAGCACCACGACGTTTAACAGCAATGCTGTCAACAACTGGAGAGTGAGTCTGGAAGACACGCTCAACGCCTTCGCCGTTGGAAATTTTACGAACAGTGAATGCAGAGTGCAGACCGCGGCTACGAATAGCGATAACCACGCCCTCAAATGCCTGCAGACGTTTTTTGGAACCTTCAACAACCCATACTTTCACTTCCACGGTATCACCCGGACGGAAGGAAGGTACGTCCTGCTTCATCTGTTCTTGTTCAAGTTGCTTAATAATGTTGCTCATAATTTAATCTCTTATCCTGGGTAAACTGATATTTGGGGGTCTCAGACCAGCCCATCATGTTTATGTTGCTGTTGTGCGTGTTCCTGTTTGAACTCCGCCAGCAACCTTGCTTGCTCTTCAGTCAGAGCCAGGTTTTCCAGAAGTTCAGGTCTTCTAAGCCAGGAGCGGCCCAGCGACTGCTTCAAACGCCAGCGACGTATCTCAGCATGGTTTCCCGACAGCAGAACCGGCGGTACCTCCATCCCTTCCAACACTTCAGGGCGAGTATAGTGTGGGCAGTCCAGCAATCCATCAGCAAACGAATCTTCGAATGCTGAAGCCTCATGACCCAGTACACCCGGTATAAACCGGGAAACGGAGTCGATCAGCGTCATTGCCGGTAACTCACCACCGCTGAGAACGTAATCGCCGATAGACCATTCTTCGTCAATCTCGGTCTGAATCACGCGCTCATCTATGCCTTCGTAGCGACCACATACCAGAATCAGCTTTTGATTCGTGGCCAGTTCGCTGACGCCCGCTTGATCAAGCTTGCGTCCCTGAGGTGACAGATAAATCACCTTCGCGCCTTCACCTGCCGCGGCTTTTGCTGCATGAATGGCGTCCCGTAAAGGTTGCACCATCATTAACATCCCCGGTCCGCCGCCGTAAGGACGATCGTCCACGGTACGGTGCCGGTCATGCGTGAAGTCACGAGGACTCCAGCTCTGGATGTTCAGCAGGCCATTTTTAACTGCCCGGCCAGTTACCCCGTAATCGGTAATTGCGCGGAACATTTCAGGAAACAGGCTAATTATGCCAATCCACATAGCGCCGTCTTTTACCGTTTATCCGGTGGTTTAAAAACCAGGATCCCAATCTACTTCGATAGTACGAGTAGTGAGATCGACTTTCTTGATAACCTGCCCATCGAGGAACGGAACCAACCGCTCCTTGATACCAAATGCATCTTTCAGGTTTGCCTTAATGACGAGAACGTCATTTGACCCGGTTTCCATCATATCGATGACTTTACCGAGACCGTAGCCTTCGGTGGTTACTACCTGGCAGCCCATCAGGTCTTTCCAGTAATAGCTTCCATCTTCCAGCGCCGGCAGCTGCGAAGAATCCACGATAATTTCGCAGTTCGTCAGCAGATTCGCGGCATCGCGATCGTCAACGCCTTTCAGCTTAATGACGATATCCTGATTGTGGTAGCGCCAGCTTTCCAGCTCAACGGTCTGCCACTGACCCGCCTTCTGGATTAACCAGGGCTGATAGTCAAAAATGCTTTCGGCGTCTTCGGTGGAGGAAAACACTCTGAGCCAACCACGGATACCGTAGGAAGAACCCATTTTCCCCAATACGATCGGATCAACAGGTGCTTGTGCGGTGTGTTGCTTGCTCATCATGACCACCGTGACAGATTAAGCTGCTTTCTTAGCTTCTTTGATCAGCGCAGATACGCGATCAGAGATAGTTGCGCCCTGGCCAACCCAGTGTGCGATACGATCCAGGTCCAGACGGGTGCCTTCTTCAGTCGCAGAAGCGATTGGGTTGAAGAAGCCAACGCGCTCGATGAAGCGACCGTTGCGTGCGTTACGGCTGTCAGTAACAACAACCTGGTAGAACGGACGCTTTTTAGCGCCGTGACGAGCTAAACGAATAGTTACCATAACATCCTCTTGTGTGAATAGAACAACCGGGCCCCATCGAGGGAAGGGGCCCGGTGTCATATTAAAAGCCCGAAAATTTTACTCATTTCTGGGGGAATTGCAATCAACATCTGTCTTTTACCGCACGATAACCAGGGCGTTATCGTAATAGACAGTGCGAAGTCGACGTGTTCGTCATTGCAGCAGTGCGCGACCCGTCGGTCAGCGCACTGCTCAGGAGAGATTAACGGCCAGGGAATCCTGGTGGCATCATCCCTTTCATGCCGCGCATCATTTTCATCATGCCGCCTTTCGACTTCATCTTCTTCATCATGCGCTGCATGTCGTCGAACTGCTTCAGCAGACGGTTAACGTCCTGCACCTGTAGGCCGCAGCCCTGGGCGATACGACGTTTGCGGGAACCTTTGATGATTTCCGGCTTCGCGCGTTCTTTCAGCGTCATCGAGTTGATGATGGCCTCCATACGCACCAGCACTTTGTCATCCATCTGCGATTTGACGTTATCAGGGATCTGACCCATGCCCGGCAGCTTGCCCATCAGGCTTGCCATACCGCCCATGTTTTTCATCTGCTTCAGCTGTTCTAAGAAGTCGTTCAGGTCGAAACCATCGCCCTTCTTAAGCTTAGTCGCCAGTTTCTCAGCCTGCGCGCGGTCAACCTTGCTTTCGATATCTTCGATAAGCGACAGCACGTCGCCCATGCCGAGGATACGGGAAGCGATACGATCCGGGTGGAACGGCTCCAGCGCTTCGGTTTTCTCGCCGACGCCGAGGAACTTGATTGGTTTACCGGTAATGTGACGAATAGAAAGCGCCGCACCGCCGCGCGCATCACCGTCGACCTTGGTCAGCACCACGCCGGTCAGCGGCAGCGCTTCATTGAAGGCTTTCGCGGTATTCGCGGCATCCTGACCGGTCATCGCGTCGACGACAAACAGCGTTTCAACCGGCTTAATCGCCGCGTGAACCTGTTTGATTTCGTCCATCATCGCTTCGTCAACGTGCAAACGACCGGCGGTATCCACCAGCAGCACGTCGTAGAATTTCAGCTTCGCTTCTTTCAGCGCGGCGTTAACGATGTCGATAGGCTTCTGGCCCACGTCGGACGGGAAGAAGTCCACACCAACCTGTTCAGCCAGGGTTTCCAGCTGTTTGATCGCCGCAGGGCGATAAACATCGGCAGAGACGACCAGCACTTTTTTCTTGTGCTT
This sequence comes from Kluyvera ascorbata, assembly GCA_016939855.1. GTDB lineage: Bacteria > Pseudomonadota > Gammaproteobacteria > Enterobacterales > Enterobacteriaceae > Kluyvera > Kluyvera ascorbata_C. The sequence continues at coordinate 1,309,735 of CP070603.1, read as the reverse complement.
CTCACGCAGGAACTTACCGAGCTTACCGACGCTCGTGGTTTTACCCGCCCCCTGCAGGCCCGCCATCAGCACCACGGCCGGTGGCTGCGCCGCCAGGTTGAGCGTCTCGTTCTCTTCGCCCATCGCCGAAACCAGTTCGCTACGAACGATTTTGACGAACTCCTGACCCGGGGTCAGGCTCTTGTTAACTTCATGACCAACCGCTTTTTCTTTTACGCGATTGATAAAATCACGCACTACCGGCAGCGCAACGTCAGCCTCCAGCAGCGCCATGCGCACTTCGCGCAGCGTCTCTTTTACGTTGTCTTCAGTAAGGCGTCCACGGCCACTGATATTGCGCAGCGTGCGCGACAAACGATCGGTTAAATTATCAAACATTGTCTCTCGCCTGGGGTGGAAACGTGAGTCGCTAGCGCGACAAAAAAACGAAAATTTGCCGGAGTATAACACGACACCGGGGGAGTTGTGATGCTGCGGTTAGCGCTGCATCACGTTACGCCATTCACATCATCCTTCACGCAGGATCTGCGCCTTGATACAACTCGAATGATTTTGCGTATATACTGCATCTCTTTCTTCTATTTGACGACTGCCGACACTTTATGCCTGTTTTTGCCCTGCTCGCGCTTGTTGCCTACTCCATCAGCCTGGCGCTGATCATTCCCGGCCTGCTGCAAAAAAACAGCGGCTGGCGGCGTATGGCGATTCTTTCTGCCACCGTTGCGCTGGTGTGCCACGCGTTTGCGCTGGAAGCCCGTATTCTGCCGGGCGGTGAAAGCGGGCAGAACCTCAGCCTGTTGAACGTCGGCTCGCTGGTGAGCCTGATGATCTGTACGGTGATGACCATCGTCGCCTCGCGAAACCGCGGCTGGCTGCTGTTGCCTATCGTCTACGCTTTCGCGCTGATAAACCTCGCCTTTGCCACCTTTATGCCCAACGAGTTTATTACTCACCTGGAAACCACGCCGGGAATGATGGTGCATATCGGTCTGTCGCTGTTCTCCTACGCCACGCTGATTATTGCCGCGCTGTATGCGCTGCAGCTGGCGTGGATTGACTATCAGCTGAAAAATAAGAAGCTGGCATTCAGCCATGAAATGCCGCCGCTGATGGTCATTGAACGTAAAATGTTTCACATCACCCAGGTTGGCGTCGTGCTGCTCACGCTGACGCTCTGTACCGGCCTGTTTTACATGCATAACCTCTTCAGCATGGAAAATATCGACAAGGCCGTCCTTTCCATCATCGCCTGGTTCGTCTATATCGTCTTGTTATGGGGCCACTATCATGAAGGGTGGCGCGGTCGTCGAGTCGTCTGGTTTAACGTGGCCGGCGCTGGCATCCTGACGCTCGCCTACTTCGGTAGCCGTGTCATTCAACAATTCGTGGGCTAAGTACTAAGGAATCCACTTGGAACATATCTCAACCACCACGCTGATCGTTACGCTGATCATCATGGTGGTCATCTCTGCCTATTTCTCAGGTTCTGAAACCGGCATGATGACGCTGAACCGCTATCGGCTCCGTCATCTGGCAAAACAGGGCAACAAACCGGCGCGTCGCGTCGAAAAGCTACTGCAAAAGCCTGACCGCCTCATCAGCCTGGTGCTGATTGGTAACAACCTCGTCAACATTTTGGCCTCTGCGCTTGGCACCATCGTCGGTATGCGCCTGTACGGCGACCTGGGCGTCGCCATCGCCACCGGGGTTCTCACCTTCGTAGTGCTGGTATTCGCGGAAGTGCTACCAAAAACCATTGCCGCGCTCTACCCGGAAAAAGTGGCCTACCCAAGCAGCTTCCTGCTCGCGCCGCTGCAAATCCTGATGATGCCGCTGGTCTGGTTCCTGAACCTGATTACCCGCATTCTGATGCGCATGATGGGCATCAAAACCGATATCACCATCAGCAGCGCGTTGAGCAAAGACGAACTGCGCACCATCGTGAACGAATCCCGCTCGCAGATCTCACGGCGCAACCAGGACATGTTGCTGTCGGTGCTGGACCTCGAAAAAGTGAGCGTCGATGACATCATGGTGCCGCGCAATGAAATCGTCGGCATCAACATTAACGACGACTGGAAGTCGATTGTTCGCCAGCTCACCCACTCGCCGCACGGCCGCATCGTGCTGTACCGTGACTCGCTGGATGATGCCATCAGCATGCTGCGCCTTCGCGAAGCCTATCGTCTGATGACCGAGAAAAAAGAGTTCACCAAAGAGGTGATGCTGCGCGCCGCCGACGAGATTTACTTCGTTCCGGAAGGTACCCCGCTCAGCACACAGCTGGTGAAGTTTCAGCGCAACAAGAAGAAAGTGGGTCTGGTAGTCGACGAGTACGGCGATATTCAGGGGCTGGTAACGGTTGAAGATATTCTCGAAGAGATCGTCGGCGACTTTACCACCTCGATGTCGCCATCGCTGGCCGAAGAGGTCAACCCGCAGAACGACGGCTCGGTGATTATCGACGGCGGCGCGAACGTGCGCGAGCTGAACAAAGCTTTCAACTGGCACCTGCCGGAAGACGAAGCGCGCACCATTAACGGCATGATTGTGGAAGCGTTAGAAGAGATCCCGGCTGCGGGCACGCGTGTACGTATCGCCCAGTACGATATTGATATTCTCGACGTACAGGAAAACGTGATTAAGCAAGTACAGGTAATTCCGGTGAAGCCGCTTAGGGAAAGCGTGAAGGACTAAAGCATAGCCCCTCTCCCCGCCTGGGGAGAGGGTTAAGCGAAGATTATGCCTTCGCTTTTGCGACGGAAACCATCGCCGCGCGAATGGTACGACCGTTCAGGGTATAGCCCTTCTGCATCACCATCAGCACGTTGCCAGCCGCGACGTCTTCGGACTCAACCATCGCAATGGCCTGGTGTACGTTCGGGTCCATTGGGACGTTGATGTCCGCCACAACCTGCACGCCAAACTTCGCCACCACGTCCAGCATCGACTTACGGGTCAGTTCGATACCTTCGATCATCGGTGCCATCTCTTCGTTGTCTTTGTTCGCCACTTCCAGTGCGCGGTCCAGGCTATCCAGCACCGGCAGCAGTTCGTTGACGAATTTTTCCAGCGCGAACTTGTGCGCCTTCTCAACGTCGATTTCGGTACGGCGACGCAGGTTTTCCATTTCAGCCTTCACGCGCAGGACGCTTTCGCGTTCGCGGGTTTCAGCTTCCGCTAACTGCGATTCGAGGTTCGCAATTTTTTCGTCGCGCGGATCCACCTGTTCAGCAGAAGCGTTTGGTTCAACCGCCTCAACTTCTTCGTGCTGATCCATGATAATTTCTTCCGGGGATTGCCCCTCAGGCGTTTTCTGTTCTTTACTACTCATGAATTTCTCCGCGTTTTTTCGCAATCATCTCGCTAACTTGGCTTATTATGGGGATCAGATTCCGGGTTTCAAGGGAAGCTGTCACATTGTCACCCAACTTCGGCACAAGGACATTCAGAAAATGAACAATCATTTCAAGTGTATCGGTATTGTAGGACATCCCCGTCACCCGACGGCCCTGACGACACATGAAATGCTCTATCGTTGGCTGTGCACCAAAGGCTACGAGGTGATTGTTGAGCGCCAGATAGCCAAAGAACTCAAGCTGGATAACGTCCAGACCGGCACGCTGGCGGAAATTGGCCAGAAGGCAGACCTGGCGGTAGTGGTCGGCGGCGACGGCAATATGCTCGGCGCGGCGCGTACCCTTGCCCGCTACGACATCAGCGTTATCGGCATTAACCGCGGCAACCTCGGTTTTCTCACCGACCTTGATCCGGACAACGCGCATCAGCAATTAGCCGATGTGCTGGATGGCAACTTTATTGCTGAAAAACGTTTCCTGCTGGAAGCGCAGGTCTGTCAACAAAACTGCCAGAAGCGCATCAGCACCGCCATCAACGAAGTGGTGCTGCATCCGGGTAAAGTCGCGCATATGATTGAGTTTGAAGTCTATATCGACGAGACCTTTGCTTTCTCTCAGCGCTCAGACGGGCTGATTATTTCTACCCCAACCGGCTCGACGGCCTACTCGCTCTCGGCGGGAGGCCCCATTCTGACGCCGTCGCTGGACGCCATCACCCTGGTGCCCATGTTCCCGCACACGCTGTCGGCGCGCCCGCTGGTGATTAACAGCAACAGCACCATTCGCCTACGCTTCTCGCACCGCCGTAGCGACCTTGAAATCAGCTGCGACAGCCAGATAGCCCTGCCTATTCAGGAAGGGGAAGACGTACTCATTCGCCGCAGCGATTATCACCTCAACCTGATCCACCCTAAAGATTACAGCTATTTCAACACATTAAGCACCAAGCTCGGCTGGTCAAAAAAATTGTTCTAATTTTGTCGCCGCCTCTTTACTGGATAAAAATCCAGTTTATACTGTATGAAAACACAGTTATGGGTTTTCATACAGGAAGCGGCTATGTTAGCACAACTGACCATCAGCAATTTTGCCATCGTTCGTGAACTTGAAATCGACTTCAACAGCGGCATGACGGCCATCACCGGTGAAACCGGTGCCGGTAAATCAATTGCAATCGATGCCCTCGGCTTATGCCTGGGTGGCCGCGCCGAAGCCGATATGGTTCGTGCTGGCGCCAGCCGCGCCGACCTCTGCGCCCGCTTCGCGCTCAAAGACACCCCTGCGGCCCTGCGCTGGCTCGAAGAGAACCAGTTGGAAGACGGCCGTGAGTGCCTGCTGCGCCGCGTTATCAGCAGCGACGGCCGCTCTCGCGGCTTTATCAACGGCACCGCGGTGCCGCTGTCGCAACTGCGTGAACTGGGCCAACTGCTTATCCAAATCCACGGCCAGCACGCGCACCAGCAGTTGGTGAAGCCTGAACACCAGAAAACCTTGCTTGATGCCTATGTCGGTGAGTCAGCGCTCGCACAACAAATGGCCGAACATTACCGTCTGTGGAACCAAAGCTGCCGCGACCTGGCGACACATCAGCAGCAAAGCCAGGAACGCGCCGCTCGCGCGGAGCTGCTGCAATATCAGTTGAAAGAGCTTATCGAATTCCACCCGCAGCCGGGTGAATACGAACAAATCGACGAAGAGTACAAGCGCCTTGCCAACAGCGGGCAGCTTATCTCCACCAGCCAGCATGCGCTGACCATCCTTGCCGACGGTGAGGACGTGAACCTGCAAAGCCAGCTCTACACCGCCCGTCAACTGGCTGGTGAACTGGCAAGCATGGACGGCAAACTCGCTGGCGTGCTGGACATGCTGGAAGAAGCGGCCATTCAGCTAAGCGAAGCCAGCGACGAGCTGCGCCACTACTGCGACCGTCTGGATCTCGACCCTAACCGCCTGTACGAACTGGAACAGCGCCTGTCAAAACAGATCTCGCTGGCGCGTAAACATCAGATCTCGCCTGAAGCGCTGCCGGAGTACTATCAATCCCTGCTGGACGAACAGCAGTTGCTCGACGACCAGAGCGACTCACTAGAGACGCTGAAACACGCGGTATCGCGCCATCATCAGATGGCAATGGAAACGGCACGCCAGCTGCATGCGCAGCGCCAGGCAAGCGCTCAGGAACTTTCACAGCTGATTACCGACAGCATGCACATGCTCTCCATGCCGCACGGCCTGTTCGATATCGACGTTCGTTTTGAAGAGCAGCACCTGACCGCCGAAGGCGCAGACCGTATTGAGTTCCGCGTCACCACCAACCCCGGTCAGCCGCTGCAGGCGATTGCCAAAGTAGCATCCGGCGGTGAGCTGTCGCGTATTGCGTTAGCCATTCAGGTGATTACCGCGCGTAAAATGGAAACCCCGGCGCTAATTTTCGATGAAGTCGACGTAGGTATCAGCGGTCCAACGGCGGCAGTAGTGGGTAAACTGCTGCGCCAGTTGGGTGAATCCACTCAGGTGATGTGCGTAACACACCTGCCGCAGGTAGCTGGCTGTGGTCACCACCACTTCTACGTTAGCAAAGAGACCGACGGCGCAATGACCGAAACGCACATGCAGCCGCTGGATAAACGTGCCCGTCTGCAGGAACTGGCGCGCCTTCTCGGCGGTAGCGAAGTCACGCGGAACACGCTGGCAAACGCGAAAGAGTTGCTGGCTGCATAAACTTTTTTGATTTCTCAGAGTCTGAGTTCACAATAAAAACGCCGTAAGACCTGATATCAAAGGTTTCCAACTTACCTCAGGTCTATTATCATCGGCACATTACATATGAGCCGCGTACTGCTCGGGCCCGAAAAGGAATCAAATCACTATGCGCTGTAAAACGCTGACTGCTGCCGCAGCGGTTCTTCTGATGATGACTGCAGGCTGTTCCACTCTGGAGCGAGTGGTTTACCGTCCTGATATTAGTCAGGGGAACTACCTGGTACCTAACGACGTTGCCAAAATCCGTGTTGGCATGACGCAACAACAGGTTGCCTATACCTTAGGTACCCCGATGATGACCGACCCGTTCGGCACCAACACCTGGTTCTACGTTTTCCGTCAGCAGCCGGGGCATGAGTCCGTCACTCAGCAGACGCTGACCCTGACCTTCAACAGCAGCGGCGTACTGACGAACATCGACAACAAACCAGCGCTGACCAAATAAATCAGCGGCGGTGTGTAACAAATGCAAAAAAAGCGCTCAATGAGCGCTTTTTTTATGTCTGCGATCTGCGCRGWTTGCCGGATGGCRGCKTYGCCWWATCCTGCCTACAACGTGTAGCCCGGYCGAACGCAGTGACGCCGGGGAACCCCGGAGTCGGTGCTMTCGCACCTCGTCCGGGCTACAGGGTGGTCAGCTCTTTTGCTGGGCGCGCTGACGGCGCAGTTCTTTCGGGTCGGCAATCAGCGGGCGATAAATCTCTAC
>CP070603.1:1301643-1302837 GCA_016939855.1 Kluyvera ascorbata | reverse complement strand
AGGTCAATATCATCACGCAGCGTCAGCAGACCGCTGGCCTGAATCGCCTGCTCTACCGTCGAGCCTTCATCCAACGTCACCCGCTGCAGGTACTGCTTTTGCGGCAACGCATACGCCACTTCCACGGCGATTTTATCCGACACTGTACACCTCGCGAGCGCGCATCGTGAACGCCTGCACCATATTCAGCGCCAGCTCTTTAAAGATGCGACCAAACGCCAGCTCAATGAGCTTGTTGGTAAACTCAAAATCAAGCTGGAACTCAATCTTGCAGGCATCCTGGCTCAGCGGCGTAAACTTCCAGCCACCAATCAGTTTTTTAAACGGCCCATCGACCAGATGCATCAGGATGCTCTGGTTGCTGGTTAACGTATTGCGCGTGGTAAAGGTCTTACTGATGCCTGCCTTAGAGACATCCACCGCCGCCGTCATTTGCGTCGGGCCAGACTCCAGAACACGGCTGCCTGTACAACCGGGGATAAAATCCGGATAGGCATTCACATCGTTTACCAGTTGATACATTTGCTCCGCGCTGTAGGGAACCAGCGCAGTACGGCTAATCTGAGGCATAGCAATTTCCATTCACGAACACGGCGTAAATAGTATCATTTATCTACTGCTAAAAAAAACGGAGGCGGGCTATATCGTGCTAAGATAAGCCATTGCGCCTCGCGGGAGCTTGAGGCAGTGTTATTGAGATAAGCGATAAGTTCAGGACATTATGACAAAGAAAAAAGCACACAAACCTGGATCAGCCACGATTGCGCTGAATAAACGCGCCCGCCACGAATACTTTATCGAAGAAGAATTTGAAGCGGGCCTTGCCCTCCAGGGTTGGGAAGTGAAATCCCTGCGCGCAGGTAAAGCCAACATTGGCGACAGCTACGTTATCCTGAAAGACGGCGAAGCCTTCCTGTTTGGCGCGAACTTCACCCCGATGGCCGTAGCATCAACGCACTACGTTTGCGATCCTACACGCACCCGTAAGCTGCTGCTCAACCAGCGTGAACTGGACTCCCTGTTCGGGCGAATCAACCGCGAAGGTTACACCGTCGTCGCGCTGTCGCTGTACTGGAAGAACGCCTGGTGTAAGGTAAAAATCGGCGTGGCGAAGGGTAAGAAACAGCACGATAAACGTTCCGATCTCAAGGATCGTGAATGGCAGCTTGATAAAGCCCGCATTATGAAGCACGC
>CP070603.1:1284306-1284705 GCA_016939855.1 Kluyvera ascorbata | reverse complement strand
ACGTCACAACTCTGTTATACTCGACGTAACACATTGGGGCTGATTCTGGATTCGACGGGATTTGCGAAACCCAAGGTGCATGCCGAGGGGCGGTTGGCCTCGTAAAAAGCCGCAAAAAATAGTCGCAAACGACGAAAACTACGCTTTAGCAGCTTAATAACCTGCTCTGAGCCCTCTCTCCCTAGCTTCCGCTCTTAAGACGGGGATCAAAGAGAGGTCAAACCCAAAAGAGATCGCGTGGAAGCCCTGCCTGGGGTTGAAGCGTTAAAACTAATCAGGCTAGTCTGGTAGTGGCGTGTCTGTCCGCAGGTGCCAGGCGAATGTAAAGACTGACTAAGCATGTAGTGCCGAGGATGTAGGAATTTCGGACGCGGGTTCAACTCCCGCCAGCTCCACCAA
>CP070603.1:1278445-1278534 GCA_016939855.1 Kluyvera ascorbata | reverse complement strand
CCATCTGCCTGTACCGGGCCTTCGGATTGCAAATCCATGGCGATGCCTATTTCGGCGAGATACCACTTAATATTGCCGTAATTGTCGCG
>CP070603.1:1275920-1276078 GCA_016939855.1 Kluyvera ascorbata | reverse complement strand
AGCAGGCCAAACTCGCCCACCAGGTACACTTTCTTCCCGCCGATGGCTTCCAGATCCTTCTTCACCTGATCAGGATGATTGTTTCCMGCATTGGTGTAGTAGTGGTTGCTGACGATATCAACGTTAGGATCGTTCACTGAGAAGGCGTTGATTTTCTT
>CP070603.1:1275499-1275660 GCA_016939855.1 Kluyvera ascorbata | reverse complement strand
GTTCGCGTCCACCCCACCACCACCAGTGATCGATAAACGGCAGGATCAAGCGCAGGCCTTGTTTATCGGCTTCGGCAATCATGTTGTCGTACACCACCATGGCTTTTTCATTCAGACGTGGCATACCGTCCGCCGTGGCGGGTGCCAGAATATGCGTTTCA
>CP070603.1:1274721-1274965 GCA_016939855.1 Kluyvera ascorbata | reverse complement strand
GAGGGCGGCTCCAGAAGCCGGAATCGAAGGTCAACGTTGGCGCGACAGTGACTTTCGTCAGGCCGCCTTTCCCTTTGCCGTTCACGCCTTTGTAGTTGTCATCGTCGAGGTACTCGTAACCCAGCTCATATTGCATGGCGAAGTTTTTGGTGATCTGGTGATAAGGGCGGATACCGGCAACCCAACTGGTGCGTCCCCAGCCGCTGTCGTCGTTGCTCCACCAACGGTAATTTTTGTCTTTTTG
>CP070603.1:1274126-1274361 GCA_016939855.1 Kluyvera ascorbata | reverse complement strand
AACCGGATAGGCCTTGGTTTCATCGGTTGGCGAGAAGGCGTAAACCCCGGCGTCAAAGCGGGCAAAGCCCAGATCCATATTGTCGAAACCGCCGCCGGTGCCGTTGTACTGAATGTACTCCCAGTCAAACTGATGGCTGGAGGTGTTGGAGCTGCTGTAACGCTTACCGCCCCAGAAGGTGATGTCCGGGGCGAAGTCGAGGTTGGTGAGTTCGGCATATCCTTCGCGGAACTGC
>CP070603.1:1271127-1271198 GCA_016939855.1 Kluyvera ascorbata | reverse complement strand
GGAATGATTATCCCGGAAGCGATTATGTCGCTGGTGAAACCGTTGGTTGCCGCATCCGATACGCTGCCTGC
>CP070603.1:1271002-1271095 GCA_016939855.1 Kluyvera ascorbata | reverse complement strand
TCTGGTTCGCCGGGATCCACGGTGCACTGATTGTCACCGGCATTATGAACCCATTCTGGATGGCAAACCTGTCGGTTAACCAGGCAGCAATGG
>CP070603.1:1245317-1245981 GCA_016939855.1 Kluyvera ascorbata | reverse complement strand
AAAACTTACGCCCCCATCAATTTCGCAAACCAGAACTTACACACCCCATTACGTACATTCCACGGCTTAGCCGGTTTATCTTTATACTGTTCATAAATTTTATCTAAGTCGTCGCTACCCGATAACTTCAGATCCAGCGGCACTTCCACTACGCCCTGGTAAGGTATGGCAACATAGTGCTTCCCAGCCTCGGGAATAAACGCGGTTTGGGTAACGATTTGGCGGCCGCTTGAGTTATCCATTACATAAAGCGTCCAGTACTGATTGGGACGGATTCGGCTTTCATAAAAACGGTGAACTTTGCCAGCCATCAGGTTATTGCTGATATAAATAAGCTCTTGATCTTTATAGCAATCATCTTCTTTAGCAAAGCGCTGAAAATAAACCAGTCCTTGGTGCCTGTCATTAAGCTGAGTGTAAACCACTGCCGCATCCTGACCGGTGTACGGATCGTAACGTTTTGTCCCTAAAGGCCCCGGAGCGCATGCCGATGCCAGTAATGCCAGACCAACAACTATCCCAGAATATAAGTGACGCACCATAACCTCGTGAATGTTATATTTTTAAATTCGCCATTTAGCATATCCACAACGAAAAATGTTGCCTAATCATTTGTCACGTTAGCTCCAAATAATAGGGGGTTAAATAGCGCAGATTCAGGAAG
>CP070603.1:1244342-1245307 GCA_016939855.1 Kluyvera ascorbata | reverse complement strand
GGGACAGCAGCAGATAACCTCGGAAACGGGTCCTGGATACCTGCTAACTGTAAAGCAAAGCGCAGAAGGGAATGACAGTACTACCAACCGCAGACGTTAGTCTCTTCGTCTGACTCATACCCGCGAACGATGTTCACCAGGTCTTTGACCGCATCGGCGGCGGTGGCCGGGTCCTGAAGTTCGCTCAACTGGGCAAACTCTTTATCCACTGACACTCCGTTATTATTGTTGGTGACGGTCAACAAAAAGCCTTTGCCCTGCGCGTTATCAGAAGAAAGTGGAGAAATAAGCTCAGCAACGGCCTGTACGGCAATATCGGGCACATACAGCGCCATCGGTTTCAGATAAACCTTTGCCTGTTTCTCTTTGTTATTAAGATTAATAACCGCTAAGGAATAACCTTTATTTTCACTATTCATAGTGCCCATTTCATCCTTCTATCAAAATCTTAGGATCGACATAGAAATCAACATTAAATACGGTGTCGTCGCTTAATGCTTCAATACGGTGCCATTTCTCCGCCGGGAAAACGCCAAACTGTCCGGCTTCAATCGTCATGGTTTCAACCGGGTCTGGGCTGGTCTCATCGGCATAACCATAGTAGCGGATCGCCCCCTGCATCACCGCCAAACGGGGAAACACGCCCTGTCGCGTACCGGCGTCGAGGTGACGCTTCCAGATAGACGCGGGCGCGGTATCTTTGGTCCACAGCGGCGTGGTACGGGTATGAACATAATGAGTGGGGATAATGATTCGCTGCATGATTCTGCCTCTCTTTCCACGCCGATACGCGCGGTCTGGAATGGGAAAATATGATGCATATCATATACCCCTTTTAATCACTGAGGGTATTATTTTTTAATCTCATCACACCCTACCCCTATTTATACTCAATAAGGGTTAAGTCATTTTAAATATAATCGCTGAGCAGACTTTCTGCCCTGTCAGAATTAATAGGGGAAAAA
>CP070603.1:1242205-1243221 GCA_016939855.1 Kluyvera ascorbata | reverse complement strand
AAATTCACATCATTAACCACCTAATTATTATCAGTATTGTGGTGATCAATATCACATTCGGCTGGCTTCTCTCCCGCATAAATTGACCCAAATCAAAGATGCATTTTGTTTATACCTTCGATGCTGGACGTGTTTTCCTTCATGTGTAAATGTAATTGATAGTAATTATTATTATCATATTCGTTTATAGGATTTCCGATGTTGCACTCCATTACCCGAGGGTCCTTTGTGCTCTCCGCGCTGTCGCTGTTTGTCGCCAGCGCGGCGTCAGCCTCTACATCATCCGCCACGCCGAACAAAACTAATAAAGACGAGACGCTCGTCGTCACTGCAAACCGTTCGGAAAGCTCGCTTTGGGAGAGCCCAGCAACTATCCAGGTTATCGACCACCAGACGCTGAAAAACGCCACCAGCACCTCCATTGCCGACGATTTGCAGGATATTCCCGGCGTCGAGGTCACCGATAACGCACTCGCTGGGCGTAAACAAATTCGTATCCGCGGTGAAGCCTCATCCCGCGTGCTGATTTTGATCGACGGCCAGGAAGTCACCTATCAGCGCGCCGGGCAAAACTACGGAGGCGGCCTGCTTATCGACGAGTCATCGCTGGAACGCATTGAAGTAGTGAAAGGCCCTTACTCGGTGCTGTACGGCTCACAGGCCATCGGCGGCGTGGTGAACTTTATCACCAAAAAAGGCGGCGATAAGCCGCTCGCCGGGACGGTGAAAGCGGTCTACAACTCCGCTACGGCGGGCTGGGAAGAGTCAGCGGCGGCGTGGGGTAGCATTGGACAGTTTGACTATCGCATCAACGGCAGCTATTCCGATCAGGGCGATCGCGACACGCCGGATGGCCGTTTGCCAAACACCAACTTCCGCAACAACAGTCAGGGCGTATGGCTTGGCTACAACCTCGGAAACCAGCATTTCGGGCTGTCGCTGGATCGCTACAAGCTGGCAACGCAAACCTATTTTGAAGACCCRGACGGTGAATACGATGCGTTTAGCGTCAAGCT
>CP070603.1:1241764-1241880 GCA_016939855.1 Kluyvera ascorbata | reverse complement strand
AACGAATCAGAACAGAGCACGACCTCGCTGTTCGCCCAGAATGACTGGCGCTTTGCCGACAACTGGACGTGGACATTGGGCGCACGCCAGTATTGGCTATCGTCAAAACTCACCCG
>CP070603.1:1235232-1241370 GCA_016939855.1 Kluyvera ascorbata | reverse complement strand
TATTACTACGACAATATCGACCGCGCCAAAACCTGGGGCATGGAGCTGAGCGCCGAATACAACGGCTGGATAGTTTCACCCTACGTCAGCGGTAACCTGATCCGCCGTCAGTACGAAGGCAAGACGATAAAAACGACCAATACCGGCGAGCCGACGATTAACGGCCGCGTCGGGTTGAAGCACACACTGATGCTAAACGCGGCAAACGTCACCTCCGATGTCTATATCCGTGCGGCCTCCAGCGCCAAAGACGATACCGGTACGGAAGAGACGCGCACGCCGGGCTGGGCCACGCTGAACCTGGCGGTTAACACCGAATTCGGCGCAAACGACCAGTATCAGGTCAATCTGGCGCTCAACAACCTGACCGATAAACGCTACCGCACGGCGCATGAGTCTATTCCTGCAGCGGGCCTCAACGCGGCAGTCGGCTTTGTATGGAACTTCTGACAATGAAAAAACTGGCTATCGGATTACTGGCGCTGGCCGCCATATTTAGCGCCCAGGCAGCCGAGCGCATCGTGGTCGCAGGAGGCTCGCTTAGCGAGCTGATTTACGCCCTCGGCGCGGGCGATAAGGTGGTCGGGGTGGATGAAACCACCTCATACCCACCGGAAACCGCGGCGCTGCCGCATATCGGCTACTGGAAGCAGCTCAGCAGTGAAGGCATTTTATCGCTGAAACCTACCCGCTTTATCACCTGGCAGGACGCGGGCCCACAGTTGGTGTTTGACCAGCTACGTTCGCAGCACGTCGCGGTGCTGACGCTACCTCGTGTACCGGCCACCGTCGAACAGATGTACGCCAATATCCGCACGCTTGCCCGCGAGCTTGGCGACGAAGAGCGCGGCGCTGCGCTTGTTAATACGCTGAGTCAGCGGCTGGAAAAAGTGGCGCAGAGCAGCGCCAGCAAACCTGCCCCGGTGAGCGCGCTGTTTATTCTCAGCGCCGGGGGCAGCGCCCCGCAGGTCGCGGGGAAAGGCAGCGTTGCCGATGCCATTATGACCCTCGCCGGTGCCCGCAACGTTGCGCAGCATCCGCAGTATCGCAGCTACAGCGCCGAAGCGCTGATTGCCGCTAACCCGGAGGTAATTATTGTCACCTCACAAATGGTCAATGGCGACCTCAACCGCCTGAGCACCATCGCAGGGCTAACCCGCACCAACGCGTGGAAGAACCAGCGCATCGTGATGCTCGATCAATCCCTGATCCTCGGCATGGGCCCGCGCGTTGCCGACGCGGTTGAAACGCTGCACCGCCAGTTCTGGCCACACTAAAGGACGTAGAAAGACCGATGATGTTGAATACCCCTACCGACCTGGATTTAACCCCACATTTTGCGCTGGAGGGCGGCCAGCCCTTCAAGGATCGCCGCGCCACCATGCCGTGGCGCGGTGCCGTGCCCATTGCCAAAGAGCAGCTTGAGCACACCTGGCAAGAGGTGCTGAATCACGTCGCGCCGCCGCGTAAGCGCCTGCTGTATCTGCACATTCCGTTTTGCGCTACCCACTGCACCTTCTGCGGTTTCTACCAGAACCGCTTCGAAGAGGACCACTGCGCGCGCTACACCGACGCGCTGCTGCGTGAAATTGAGATGGAGGCCGACAGCGTGCTGCACCAGTCTGCTCCTATTCACGCGGTCTACTTCGGCGGCGGCACGCCGTCGGCGCTCTCTGCCCGCGATCTGGCGCGCATTATTACCGCCCTGCGCGAACGCCTGCCGCTGGCGCCGGACTGTGAAATCACCATTGAAGGGCGAGTGCTGAACTTCGATGACGCACGGATTGACGCCTGTCTCGATGCCGGAGCCAACCGTTTCTCCATCGGCATTCAGTCGTTTAACAGCAAAATCCGTAAGAAGATGGCCCGCACCTCCGACGGCCCTACCGCCATCGCCTTTATGGAAGGGCTAGTCAAGCGCGACCGCGCCGCGGTGGTCTGTGACCTGCTGTTTGGCCTGCCCGGACAGAACGCCGCGCTATGGGGTGAAGATCTGGCGATTGCCCGTGATATCGGCCTCGACGGCGTCGACCTCTACGCCCTTAACCTGATTCCCAACACGCCGCTTGGCAAAGCGGTTGAAAACGGTCGCACCAGCGTGCCGCAACCTGCCGAACGCCGTGACCTCTACCTTCAGGGCTGCGATTTTATGGACCAGGCCGGCTGGCGCTGCATCAGCAACAGCCACTGGGCGCGCACCACCCGCGAGCGCAACCTCTACAATTTACTGATTAAACAGGGCGCAGACTGCCTGGCGCTGGGCTCCGGCGCGGGCGGCTCCGTCAACGGTTATTCATGGATGGTCGAGCGCAATCTCAACGCCTGGCACGAATCCATCGCCGCCGGTAAAAAGCCGCTGATGATGATGATGCGCACCGCCGAGCGCGGCTTCCAGTGGCGGCACCTGCTGCAATCCGGCATAGAAACGGCCCGCGTGCCGCTGGATGCGCTGACGCCGCACGCCGCGAAACTCACCCCGCTGCTGGCCCAATGGCATCGCGCCGGGCTGACGCTGGATGACTCAACCTGCCTGCGTCTGACCAACGAAGGACGCTTCTGGGCGAGCAATATTTTGCAGTCTCTTGATGAACTTATTCAGGCACTTAACGCACCGCGCATTGCGGTTGAAACCCAATAACAGGAGTTAATGATGAGCAACGTATCTCTGCACGATTTTTTAAAAACCGAGCCTGACGGCACGCTGGAAGCCATTGCCAGCCAGTACAACACCACCCTGCTGGAGGTCGTCAAAAACCTGCCATCGCACACGCTGGCCGCGGGCGACAAGTTCGACACCGTCTGGGACACCGTCGCCGAATGGGGCAAGGTCACGACGCTGGTGCATACCGCCGATGTGATTCTGGAATTTACCGGTGAACTGCCGTCCGGCTTCCACCGCCACGGCTACTTCAACCTGCGCGGGAAAAAGGGCATGACCGGCCACATCAAGGCAGAAAACTGCACCCATATCGCCCTCGTAGAGCGCAAATTTATGGCCATGGATACCGCCTCGATTCTGTTCTTTAACGCCGCGGGCAGCGCGATGTTCAAAATCTTCCTTGGCCGTGACGAGCACCGCCAGCTATTGAGCGAGCAGGTTGACGCCTTCCGCACGCTCGCTGCCGTACTGAAGGGAGCGTCCTGATGAGCCCATGGTTAATTTTTGGCGCGGGCGGTAAAGGCATCGGCGCACTCACCGCCGCGCTGGCGCTGGCAGAAAAACGCCCGGTAGTGGCGCTGGTGCGCAACCCAGAGGCCGCCGCGCGGCTGGAAGCGCTGGGCGCACAGGTTTTCATTGGCGATGCCTGCGACGCTGATATTGTCGCGAAAACCTGTCAGGCCGCCGGTGAAACGGCAACGGTTATCTCCACCATGGGCGGCGCGCAGGATTACCTCGCCCACCGCACGGTGATTGATGAAGCCGAAAAAGCCGGTCTTCGCCGCATGATTCTGGTGACATCGCTCGGCTGCGGCGATAGCTGGCCGTTCCTCTCCCCGCGTGCCAAAGCAGCGTTTGGCCAGGCCGTACGCGAGAAAAGCCTGGCGGAAAGCTGGCTGCAAACCAGCACGCTGGACTACGCCATTCTGCGCCCTGCCGGGCTGCTCAGCGGCGAAGCGAGCGGTAAGGCGCTGCGCGTGCAGCAACAGGAAGTGCATGGTTTTGTGCAGCGGGCGGACGTCGCCGCGCATATTCAGGCGTTAGCCAGCGCCACGGCGCTTGACCAACAGGTTTACAGCTTGGTTGAGCCAGACCTCAAACCGGCATAATCACTCTGCGGCGCGGTCCATCGCGCCGCATCGATGTAACGGAGCTTTGCGTGTTCAAGGATTCACTCTCTTCTTTCAGCGTTTTTATCGGTCTGCTGCTGATACTGGCGACTCTCGTGCTGGTCGGCGCCAGCCAGGGAGCGCTAAAAATCACCTTCGCCTCGTTGCAGGATGCGCACTATCGCGATATCTGGCTGAACATTCGCCTGCCACGCGTGCTGCTGGCGGTGCTGGTTGGCGGCGCGCTGGCTACCGCCGGGGTGATCATGCAGGGGTTGTTCCGTAACCCGATGGCTGACCCGGGTCTGCTCGGCGTCAGCAGCGGCTCGGCGCTGATGGTTGGTGTCGCCATTATCTTCCCGGTTTCGCTCCCCGCCGCTTTCTTGCTGTACGAACAGATGATTTTCGCCGTTGTGGGTAGTCTGGTCGTGTGCGCCGTTATTTTCCTGATTAGCCTGCGCCACCAGCACGGCGGCATGATCCAACTGCTGCTGGCAGGGATCGCCATCAACGCGCTTTGCGGCGCGGCAATCGGCATCCTGAGCTATGTCGGCGACGAGCAGCAGCTGCGTCAGCTCACGCTGTGGATGATGGGTAGCCTGGGGCAGGCGCAGTGGCCAACGCTGCTGGTGGCCGCCTCGTTTGCGCTGCCCGCCATGGTCGCCACCGCCTGGCTTGCCACCACGCTGAACCTGCTGCAGCTTGGCGATGAAGAGGCGCACTACCTCGGCGTCAACGTGAAGCGCAAGCGCCAACTGCTGCTGTTGCTCAGCTCTCTGCTGGTTGGCGCGGCGGTCTCGGTCAGCGGCGTGATTGGTTTTATCGGCCTGGTGATTCCGCATCTTATTCGCATGACCATTGGCGCCGACCACCGCTGGCTGCTGCCCTGCTCAACGCTTGCTGGCGCCTGCCTCTTACTGGTTGCCGACACGCTGGCGCGCACGCTGGTGCAGCCCGCTGAAATGCCGGTGGGCCTGCTCACCAGCCTTATCGGCGGCCCCTATTTTCTTTGGCTGATCCTGCGGACACGGAGAGCGCTATGATTGAAGCCCGGAATCTCACCTACAGCATCAACGGTCGCCGCCTGACCCACAACGTCTCGCTCACGCTGCCCGGCGGAGAGATAGTCGCTATTCTGGGGCCAAACGGCGCGGGCAAATCTACGCTGCTGCGCCAGCTCACCGGCTATCTGAAGCCGGACAGCGGCACCTGCTCGATGTTTGGTAAAGCGCTGGATGCATGGCCAACCGAGGCCCTGGCTAAAAGCCGCGCCGTGATGCGCCAGAATCAGGAAATGGCGTTTCCCTTTAGCGTGATGGAGGTTATCCGCATGGGCCGCCATCCGCATCGCAGCAGTAATCCGCGCGATGAGACGGAGCATATTATGGCGCTGTGCGGCTGCCGCGAACTGGCCTCTCGCGACTATCGCCACCTCTCCGGCGGTGAACAGCAGCGGGTACAGCTCGCGCGCCTGCTGGTGCAGCTGTGGGAACCGGAGCCGACGCCAAAGTGGCTGTTCCTCGACGAACCGACCTCAGCGCTGGATATTCACCACCAGCAACAGCTGTTCCGTCTGCTGCGCGAGCTGGTGCAGAATCGGCAGTTTAACGTCTGCTGCGTACTGCATGACCTCAACCTTGCCGCGCGCTACGCCGACCGCATCGTGCTGTTAGAAAAAGGTCAGGTCGTTGATAACGGCACACCACAAGAGGTGCTGACGGAACCCGCACTACGCAACCTCTATCAAGCCGAAGTCGCCGTCACCCGAACGCACGATGACGCCCCGCTGATCGTACTGGAAAGATGATGATTCACAGGCGGTTTAGCACCCTTGCCAAAACCGCCTGCTGGAACACAATGATTCAATTACAGTTTATTCCTAAAGCCTCATCCAAAAGTCTGTGCCATCCTTTCTATCGCTCACAAACTGATGAGGATTTGTTATGAAAAAAACAACAATTGCACTTTCTGCCCTTCTGCTGGCTTCCCCTGTTTTCGCCGCGACTACACACGCCACCGACGACACGGTTGCCCAGGCACAGGCAAACGCGAACACCGCAAAAGAGAAACTGCATCAGACACAAAACCAGGGCGAAGAGCTTAAGCTGAAGTCTAAGCACGCCGCAGAAGGTAAGAGCGACAGCGTAGGTAGTCAGGTGAGCGAAGGCGCTCAGAAAACCTGGCATAAAACCAAAGAAGGGACCGAAAAAGGGTGGGATGCCACCAAAGAAGGCGCTCAGAAAGGCTGGAATAAAACCAAGGATGCTTCCCAGAAAGGGTGGGACGCCACCAAAGAAGGCGCTCAGAAAGGCTGGGATAAAACCAAAGACGGTGCCGCTGACCTTGAGAAAAAAGTCAGCGAATAACCCT
>CP070603.1:1231846-1235152 GCA_016939855.1 Kluyvera ascorbata | reverse complement strand
GCACCTACCACTCGTTGTGTATTGACATATATAACGACTTTCCTCATGATATTCGTCATACAAATAATAATAGCTGTTCCCCTCATGCGTAGATGGTAACCCGGTTACCACCAGTCTTTCCGCTAACACACTGAATTTAAAAATGTTCGATAATAAAACAATACCGTTCGCTTCGGGGCTGCTGGCATTTTCTTGTCTGGCGATGTCGCAATCTGGCTATGCGGAGGACACTATGGTGGTTTCCGCTGGTGCCGCCACGACCGATAACAGCAGCACGCAGGAGCCACCGGCTTCGGAAAAACAGGCCACCCTGGGCAGTCTGGGAAAACGGACGGTGATGGATGTTCCCTGGTCAGTTCAGACAATGTCTTCTCCGCTTATCAACGAGCAGCAGCTTAAAAGCGTTAAAGATGTTTACCGCTATATGCCTTCCGTACAGGGTGACGGGGTTCGCCCACAAACCCGCGGCATGCAGGGCAGCGTAGTACAAAACCATATGATTGATGGCCTGAATGCCGTCTCCACCACCGAATACCCGGCCGAGCAGTTTCAGAGCGTAGAAGTGTTAAGCGGCCTGGCCGGTTCGCTATACGGCCCGGCAAACCCGGCGGGGATGTTTAACCTGGTATCCAAACGCCCGACAGACACCCCGCTGCACCGCGTCACCGTTGGCACCAGCACCGGTAACGGCACGCTGACCTCGATGGACTTCAGCGGCCCTATTGATGACGGCGACCGCGTGAAATATCGCTTCAACCTGCTTAACGATGAAGGCCACGGCTACACCAGCGGCAGCCACAAACGCCGCCAGTTCGCGGGTCTCGGCCTCGACTTCCAGCTCACCGATAAAACGGTGCTGGAGAGCAACTTCAGCTACTACCACTACTACGACAAAGGGATGCCTGGCTCATTTGCGCTGGCAAAAGGGGTGCACTTCCCTTCCCCGCTTGACCCAACCAAAGCGAAATACGGCCAGAGCTATGCCGGTAACGATGATGAAACCAGCACCGCCAGCCTGCACCTGAAGCATGACTTCGACGGTAACTGGCTGCTGGACGTCGGCGTGCTGCGCCAGATTGCCGACCGTGAATCCACTACCGTCACCAATACCCTGACCGATAACCACGGCAACTACACCACCACCACCTCCGACTCTGCCGCCAGCCGCTTTACTATCAACAGCTATATGGCGAACCTGACCGGTAGCGTGGACACCGGCTGGCTGACCCACGACATCAACACCGGGGTGCGCGGCTTCGTGTGGAAAAACTATAACCCGGTCAACGGGGGGACCTTTACGCTGGGCAAATCCTCGCTGGACGAGCACCCGATTTACCCGCGCCCACCGTATCCTGATTTTAATAACCGCTACCATTCGGCAACTACCACGCAACATGCTTTCCTGCTGAGTGACACGCTGCACTTCAGCCCGCAGTGGAGCCTGCTGCTTTCCGGCAGCGAAAACCTGTTTACGGTCAGCAACTACAACAAGGCTCAAAAACAGACCAGCGATAAAAAAGACAGCGGGGCCAGCGGTTCAGCCAGCCTGATGTATAAGCCTATCGACAACATCACGCTCTACACCACCTGGGCCGATAGCATGCAACAGGGCGATACCGCACCAACCGGCGCGAATAACCCCGGCCAGATCCTCGACCCGTACCGTAGCCACCAGGTTGAAGTAGGGGCGAAATATGCCCCAATGCGTGATCTGATGCTCTCCGCCGCGCTGTTCCAGGCCAAACGTCCCTTCGCCTATACCAACGACAACGGTGATTTTGCTCAGGACGGTACGCAGAAAAACCGCGGCCTGGAGCTGATGGCCGATGGTCACGTCACCCATAATTTGCGCCTGTTCGGCGGCGCAACCTGGCTTGACCCTCGCCTCCACGATACCGCCAGCGCCAGCGCAGACGGCAAACAGGTGGTCGGCGTACCGCGCTTTACCGCCAGCATGCTGGCGATTTACAGCATTGAGCAGCTACCGGGCGTCGATGTAGACACCAACGTACGTTACGTTGGCCGCCGCGCGACCGATAACGCCAATGACAGTTGGGTTGGCAGCTACACCACGATTGATGCCGGCGCGAGCTACGCGACCCGTGTGTATAACACCCCTGTGACCTTCCGTCTGGATGTCACCAACCTGACTAACCGTCGCTACTGGACCAACGTGGTGCCAGGCGCGTTAACCGGTTATACCGGCGCCGGTAATGCCAGCGCTCAGCTTGGGGCACCGCGAGAGGCTCAACTTTCTATGCAGATTGATTTTTAAGGAGTAAGTCGATGAAACGTCGCCACGCGTGGTTACTCTGCGCCTGGCTGGCTTTCCCCGCCCTGGCTTCCCGCCAGGTCGTGGATGATGCCGGTCATACTGTTACCGTTCCCGACCAGGTGAACGCTATTGCCGACGGCTGGTTCGCGCACCATTCGGTGCTGATGACGCTGGGGGCGGGCAGTAAAATTGTCGCCACCGTCAACCACCCGGAAAGCCAGCCGTGGATGTTTAAAATCACGCCGACGTTGAATCAGGCCCTGCAGGTTCGCGGTACCGCCTTTAATCCCGAGAGCCTGCTGGCCAAAAAAGTGGATGTGGTCTTCACCTCGGCGGGCAACGACAAGGCAGAAAGCTACCGTCAGGCAGGATTACCCACGCTGCAAATGGCCTTTACCGACTATCCGTCGCTGATGAAATCCGTCGCCACCACCGCAGAGGTTCTGGGCACCCCAGAAGCACGGGCACGGGCGACAGCCTATAACCAGTATCTACAAACCACGCTTGAAAATGTGCAAAGCAAAATGCAGGGCATGACGGCGGAGCAGCGGCCAAGCGTGCTGCATATTCAGTCGCTTAAACCGTTAAAAGTGGACGGAAGCCATACGCTGATTGATACCTGGATTCACCTCGCGGGCGGCAAAAACGCGGCGGCAGAGATTCAGGGCAATATGAAAGAAGTCTCGCCGGAGCGCGTACTGGCCTGGCAGCCTGACGTGATTATTCTCGGGGCAAACTGCGGTTCGATTGAGGACTCGCAGTATGCCGCGCTGTTCTCGGGACTCAAGGCAGTAAAAAACGGTAAGGTCTTGCAGAACCCTGCGGGCGTGTTCCCATGGGATCGCTACGGTACTGAAAGCGCGCTGCAAATCCAGTGGGCGGCGCAGATGCTGCATCCAGACCGTTTCCCGGGGATGAATATTGCGAAGGTGACGCAGGATTTTTACCAGCGTTTCTTTGATTACACGCTGAGTAGTGACGAGACGCAGCGGATCCTGCTCGCACAGAAACCCGCAGGAAAGTAACGGTAT
>CP070603.1:1226659-1231789 GCA_016939855.1 Kluyvera ascorbata | reverse complement strand
AATTTCCCCCTCACCCTAACCCTCTCCCCCGGTTAGTTATAAATAAGCGTAAAGGTCGCGAGACTATTGGCCGTCCCAGCACTCACCACGCTACCGGTCTGCACATACTGGGCGCTAAAGTTGATTCGCTCGGCGCTGGCAGCCTGGCTTGCCGTCACCTTTTTCAGTACCGGAAGATTAGCGGCTTCGTTAATTTTGACCGCCGTACCTGCCGCTGGTGCAGGGGCGCTGTTGTTACCATAGCTTAGCTTCACGCCAACACCACCTGCTGCGCCGCTCATCTGCGTAATCGCCAGGGTATCCGGGAACGCCGGGTCAGCCTCCTGGCCAAAAAAGCCAATGCGTACATCGGTCGGCTGAGAGCAGTAAACCGGAATCGCAAAGCTCTGCGCCGTACCACCGGTCGTGTTAACCCCTTTAAACTCTGTTTTACTCACCGAGCCTAGCCCTACGTTTATCGTCGGCGTCGTCACCTGACAACTGCCGCTGGCACCGATATCGACGTTAAGCGCCGACAGTCCGAGGAAGGTTGGCGATGTCCTGGTCGTGCCATTTTTTGAGGCATCACGTAGCTCCATAAACAGTTCGCCGACCTGGGGTTGCGCGTTCACGTTGGTATGGTTGCCGCCTGAAAGCTGAACATCTCCGGTCTTGTAGAACGTGACGTAGGCTTTGATGACCACCTCTTTTTGCGTCAGCAGCGACGGCAGATCATCGCTATCGCAGATGGTTGCCGAGGCGTTTCCCGCCGGCGTTGAGCTGCCATCAATGTAGTGCACCGCGCCGCCGTTGCACTGGAAGCCTAGCGAATAGCCTAATCCAGAGAGTTTGGTGGAAAAGATATGCACGCCGTTCACGGCCACCGCCGCCCCCGACGTATCCACCTGCTGGTAAACCACCCGCTTCCAGTTTGCCGCTGGCACCTGTAGGTCACAGGTAAAACGGATGCCGCTGCCGTTATCGGCCATCGAATGTGACATCTGAGAATTCACCGGCAGCGTCGGTAGATACTGTATGTTCTGCGTATTGATGGTCATCTCACCGATGGTATTACCACAGCTTTCCGCCCACGTGTTCTGACAGCCACAGGCCATTGCCAACAGCATAATAAAGCGGATAACCGCATGATTCCTGCACATATTTAACCCTTTCAAAGACACAGCGCACTCACCGTTTTCACCGGCACAGGCTGTGGGTTATTCAGAAGATGGTAACGCGCGTGGCACGTGTGCACGCCGCGGTTATCATCCCAGCGGACTTCAACAGCGCCGTCATCCGGCATCCCGCTGAGATAGACCTGCCCCTGCTCGGCAACAATGCCCGATGCCGCGCCGTCGTCCCCCTGCAGCCTGGCGCTGGCGCCAAACGGCAGCGGGCCATTTTGTCCGCGAAGGGTAAAGAGCACGCGGCTGCCGATATGGGTTTGATAGCGGGCCTCAACAATGGCTCCGCCGCTGGGGATAACCGTTTGTCCTTGTAATTCCACTTCGGTATCGTCGGGCATCGATTCGGTATCCAGGCTGATGTCATTTTTTCGATAGGCCGTCAGCGTTGGCACGATGGCGTAGCCACGCCAATCGGTGTGCAGGCTGGTGCCGTTCTCGATAGCCACGTTATCAGCGCCCGGCGCGCGGACGATTGCGAAGCTGTCGCCGGTATATTGCCCGAAGGTGATGCCATGCGGATGCGCCACAATCGACCCCGACGCCCCCCAGGTCACCTGGCTGCCACTATTATCGTGCTGATAGCCAAGCTGCGTTTCGCCATAGCCACTCCGATAATCCAGCGACACCCCGCTGTTGCTCCCCTGCCCTTTATTGCCGTATCCCTGCTGGATGGTGTAGTAGAGATTGTTTTTCTCCAGCGCCGAACCGTACAGCGATACCTGCTGCGAGGTGTAACCGTTGTTATCAGAGGTGGTGCTGTAGCTCACGGCGCTGTCCGCCATTTGACTGCCGAGTGGAATATTGATGTTGAAAGAGAGCGAGCGGTCGCTTTTATAGCGCTGCGACGACTGCGTGTAGTAGTAGCCGAGCCCCCAGGAAATGCCCTTCCAGGCGCTATAAAAACCGACATGTACCGTTTCATCATGCCCCTGCGAGTGCCAGTAAGTCTGGGTCCAGGCAGAGGCAGAAAGGCTCCCTACCGCGCCGAGCGTTTGTGACAGCGACAGCTCTTCGCGGCTGCGTTTGTTATCGGACACGCTATAGCGCCCTTCCAGGCCATTCGCCTCGCCAAAATCATAATAGCGGCTGGAGGAGTAGCGATAGCTCGCAAGGCTGAGCGTGGTGCCGCTGGCGGCAAAACTTTTCTGGTACTGTAACCGCGCCGAGCTACCTTGATAGCGCTGGCCGGAAGGCGTACGAGTGGTGGCACTGGTGTAATCAGCGCCCAGCGATCCTAGTTCGCCGAAGCCGTGACCCAGGCCCGCCGACCATGACTGGTAGTCCTGTGCCAGCTGCATACCACCGTAGAAAGTGATATCAGCAGGCAGGCCGTAAAACAGCGTCGATTGCACAAACTGCGGCTGGCGAATTTGCGGCTGGGTTGAGTAATAACGTCCCGCGCTCACGCTGTACTTCATCCGTCCCTGGCGCAGCATAAACGGCACGGCGGAGAACGGCTGGGTGAACTTACGCTCAGAGCCGTCGCTCTCTTTAATGGTCACTTCCAGATCGCCGCTTTGCGCGGTGGGATAGAGATCGTTAATAGCAAACGCGCCCGGCGCGACGAAGGTTTCATAAATCACATAGCCATGCTGGGAAACGGTGACTCTGGCGTTGCTGTGCGCCATCCCGCGAATCACCGGCGCAAACCCCCGCTGGCTATCCGGCAGCATCTCTTCTTGCGACATCAATTGCACGCCGCGAAACTGCACGCTATCAAACACATCGCCGTTGGTGTAGGTATCACCAATGCGAAGCTGGCTTTCCAGCGTCCGGATATCGCGCTGCAAATAGGTGCTTTGCGAGCGCCAGCGGCGCGTTTTGTCGTACTGCATGGAGGCAATATTCCGCAGCCGCCAGCTACCGAGATTCACGCCGCTGCGCAAATTCAGGAAGCTGGTGCGAACATCGCTCTCTCCCTGCCGCGCCTGCGCGCCGGTCAGGTTGTAATCGACAAATGCCGCCGGAATCCCATCGTCCCAGCGCGAAGGATCAACGTAGCCCCGGCTTTGCTGTTGCATCGCCGCTTGCGGGATGCTCAGATTCAATCGCTGAGCGGTAAAATCGAACTGACTGCGGGCATCGGGGATAAACCGCTCAATGTGTGTCAATGTGTCGCCATCGTGCAGCTGGTTAAACCCGGTCAGCGCGCTAACGTTCACACCGAACTCAGCTAGCTGCGCCGTCGTCAGACGCGGCAGCAGCTCGCCGCTGTCATCCACAAACTCAATGGTTTCCTGCGCAACCTGCTGGTTATTAACCCACACCGAGACGGGGTAGCTTCCCGGCTGCTGTCCACCCGGTTTCGCGAAATAGTGCAGATCGGTGGTCTTTTGCTGGGGATCGCTCAGCTCCAGCGCCGCCGGGTCGAAGTAGTCTTCCGCACGCGCGCAAGGGTGGTAGCACAACAAGAACAGCGCCGTAGGCACGCAGGCCAGCAGCGTATTCATCGCGGCGGGTGCATCATCGCGCAGCAGATCTGAAGTTATCTTTTTCACGGAAATAGCGGAATTGAAGGTTAACGTTGTGCGAAGTCAGTAATACCGCCGAAATCGTTGATGGCTCGCCACTTCACCACACCGGAGCGGCTGACGGGCCAGGACTGGTCGCTAAATGGGGCAATCATCCCCGGCGCCTCCAGCTCCTGACCACCGACAGATAACGAGAAAAAGGAGACGAAGTACGGCGTAGGGTTATGCGCTACCAGGCTTGAACCACGGGTCTCAAAGGTCAGCTTCTGCCACGCATCACGCGCCTCTCCAGCAAGGTTTCCAGGACGATAAAAAATCTTAAATTTTGACTTAATATTGACCTGTAATTTATTGGCCTCGTTCTTATTTGATGGCGCGATACTTTTCACGTTCAGCCAGAAAACAGACTCACGGTCAGCTGGCAGGCGACCACCGGTAAAATTTATACGCAGCACATTTTTCTGTTCTGGGTCGAGGCGAAACAGCGGTGGCGTAACAATAAAGGGGGGTTGAGATTTATCACTCGCCGAATAATTTTCGACCCACGATTGCACTAAATAAGGCGTGCTACTGTCGGCATTGGTTACCGAAATAGAGGCTTCGCGCTTGCCTTCTTCATATATTACACGGGTACCGCCCATGACTATTCCCGCATGCGCCGTAGACGAGATAAAAAATAAAGAAAGAGCGATGCTCGTAATCAATCGATTCATGGGAATACCCAACGTTCCAGGATGAAAAAAGAGCAGAAGCCACCTTCTGCTCTCGGTTTAATTAGTTATAAATCATATTAAAATCAGCAACGCCGTTTGCCGGGCCTGCGGTAATCGTCGCTCCGTTAGACATATAGTCCGCATAGAACTTCAGATCGGCAGAACCATTCCCCTGGGAACCGGCTATTACGTTTTGCTTTTTAGATGCTGTACCTAGCGCAACCTTACTGGTTTGGTCGTCTTCGTACAGTTTGATACCTACACCGGTCGCGCCGGATGCCACAGCAAGCAGCTCTGGCTTCTGCGAATCCTTCTGACCATCAAACAAAACGGATACCTGCTTCACCGAACTAGGGCAATCGGTCACTTTGATATTGAAGGCCGTTTTTGTCGTCTCAGTACCCGCACCACTAAAATAGCTCTTATCCCAGGTACCCAGGTCGACATCCTGTCCTTTACTACCTGCGTCTATATTGCAGGAAGCATCCGTGATGGTGCCTTTAAAATGGACCACGCCACCAGCCCCTTGCGCAGTCGGGGCAGAGCCTGCTGCAGCGTTAGCCGCGCCAGAAACTAATGCGGCAACGAGGCACGCCATAATGCGGAATTGTGTATTCATAATTGTTCTCAATTTAACTTATATTTAAGCCGAAGATCTGGTTGCAAATATGTTCTACCGACCTTGCGGCCATCATATCCTCCATGTTTATAATGTATTCATTCCATCCGCAGGGTATTTAATGCGCAATCACCCCTCTGTTTAATGTATACAAACAGAAG
>CP070603.1:1226492-1226586 GCA_016939855.1 Kluyvera ascorbata | reverse complement strand
TCATTAATTCACGATGCAAAATTATTGTTTAGTAAAATAGCCGTAAAAGTATTTACGCCGTATAAATAAAAATAACCAACTATGAACTTATGTT
>CP070603.1:1217684-1226440 GCA_016939855.1 Kluyvera ascorbata | reverse complement strand
GCAACATT
Organism: Kluyvera ascorbata; assembly: GCA_016939855.1. Taxonomy (GTDB): domain Bacteria; phylum Pseudomonadota; class Gammaproteobacteria; order Enterobacterales; family Enterobacteriaceae; genus Kluyvera; species Kluyvera ascorbata_C. The sequence goes on along the minus strand of CP070603.1, from coordinate 1,226,432 downwards.
ATCAGTGTAAATTTAACGAAATTAACCGCCACATGCATATCGTCGCTCGTCTTTTATCACATAAAATGCTATTTCTTTAAGTTAAACTAAGAATATTCCTACCCCCATTTTTCCCTTACTGCGGATTTTTTAGACCGCTCGCACATAATTCAACATGTTCATTAACAAGATGAATGCTTAGCTGGTAAAAGCGCGTCCTTTAGTTTAGCATTACCTTAATTAAGAAAAGACTAAAGTAAGTATGAATGACAGTGAACTCCTGAAAACACGCGCCGGTGAAGCCGCCGCGCTGCTGAAAGCGATGAGCAACCCCAACCGTCTGCTGATCCTCTGCATGCTTTGCGATGCCCCCGGTATCAGCGCCGGTGAGTTAGCCATTGCCAGCGGGCTAAGCCCATCGGCTACCTCGCAGCATCTTGCACGTATGCGTGATGAGGGGCTGATTGACAGCCAGCGCGACGCGCAGCGTATCCACTATTCCATCCGCAACGAGGCGGTGAGGCAAATTGTTGCCACATTAAAAGCCGTCTATTGTCCTGAAGAGAGAAGCTGAATGACCGTTGAAGAGATCACCCCACGGGCGGCCCTTGCGCTGATCGAGCAAGGCGCCATGCTCGTCGATATTCGCGACCCCGACGAGTACGCCCGTGAACATATTCCCGCCGCTCGCCTGTTGCCGCTGAGTAAAATAGAACAAGGCATCACGCTTAGCACCAATGGCGACGCGGTTATTATTTTCCACTGTCAGTCCGGCAATCGCACGCGCAACAACCTGAACCGGTTGATAGCCGCCGCAGCCCCGGCGCAGGTCAAACTCCTCGCGGGCGGTATTGAAGCCTGGCGTCAGGCCGGCCTCGCCACCGCGGTGGATAAATCGCAGCCCCTACCCCTAATGCGCCAGGTACAGATTGCCGCGGGCGTGCTAATTTTACTGGGCGTCGTGCTTGGCTATAGCCTCTCCAGCGCGTTCTTCCTGCTCAGCGGCTTTGTCGGTGCGGGTTTAACCTTTGCGGGAGTGACCGGCTTTTGCGGCATGGCGCGACTGCTGGCGGTGATGCCGTGGAATCGGCGCTCATCCACCAACGGCGTATAAGAACTCAATAACAAAGGAGCACCTGAGATGTTTGCACCTGGCGATCTGGTTCAACCGAAAATGGGCGGACCAAAGTTAAAAGTGATTGAAGCACATGAAGATAGCATCGTGGCCGTACAGGCCAGTGATGAAAACGGCAAGCAGTACACGCTAAAAGCGGCGGACGTTGCGCCGTATAGTGAAGAAGGCGACTTTGGCGTTTGCTAACATTGACCGCGGTGGGCATGGCTCACCGCATCTTTCCTGACAAAGTGAATAGTTACCCATAAATTCCGCATACCTTACCCACACCCCACTCAGAATTAAACGCTAAAACATCGGCTTATTATCGGATAAAAACGCTGAATGTGACGCTATTCACATAAAAATCAGCATTGCCTCACCTACGTCACGATTAGCACTATCTCTCATCCTTTTTCACCATTGCGAAACAAACAATAACTTAATGATTTATTTATAAAAAACAGACAATGAAAACAAAAATAGCGCGGCGAACAGAAAACAATCAAAAACAGAGCATTTTATTGACAAAAGCGCATTAAATAAAAATATTTCACTAGTTGTTTGTTCCAATCCAGATGGATAATCTATACACGTCAATTAAACCAACCCAAAACGCCATAAAACAGACCACTTTCTGTATTAACCGTTCATTTTCGAGGAGCATACCGATGTTCTCTGCGCAGTCACGCCTGCGTCATGCGGCAGCAGACACTTTCGCCATGGTTGTCTACTGTTCCGTCGTGAACATGATGATTGAAATATTTCTCTCAGGAATGACCTTTGAGCAGTCACTTTCATCGCGTCTGGTTGCTATCCCGGTCAACATTATTATTGCGTGGCCGTACGGTATTTATCGCGACTTTATTATGCGACAGGCGGCTCGCATTAGCCCGGCGGGTTGGGTAAAACGCGTGGCGGACCCGTTGGCTTATGTCACCTTCCAGTCGCCGGTATATGTGCTTATTCTGCTGAGCGTCGGCGCCGACTGGCACCAGATCCTGGCGGCGGTCAGTTCTAACGCCGTGATATCGCTGGTGATGGGGGCCGCGTACGGCTATTTCCTGGATTTCTGCCGCCGTCTGTTCCGCGTGGAACAGTACGCACAGGCAAAAGCATAACCCTATTGATATAAGTGACTGGCTACGCTCAGCCAGTCACTTATTTACAGTTTCTCGCCAAACAGCCCATCTAAAAAGCGCTCTAACGCCATACGTGAACTAAACCCGTGCGGGATACCGTAATGCTGCTCAACTTCACCGCCTAAATAGAGCGGGAACTCTGCGTAGTGATCGCAGGCTTTAATATCAGAAGCTGGCTCGGCATATTTGTTACTGCGATCTTTCAGCGCCGGATGAATGATCAGCGCCGTGCGCCCCATTCGCGCTTCGCGGTTGACGTACACATAATTCTCGCCACGGCGATAGCCGTAAGCTTTTGGGGTTACCGCATCCATGGTAAAGCCCGCTTTTTCAAGAACGCGCGCCACCTCATCAGGTCGTAAATACATATTTTATCCTCGTCATCTTTTACTGCATCGCCACCTTACCGTAATCAGTATTCGCCTCGCTTTCAGATAATTCCAGAAACTGGAGAATATTCGGCAATTTATGTCGGGTGACCTACACTTAACGCTCCATCTAATTTTGTGGAGAACGCCATGTTTAAATCACTTAATCGCAACAATGCTGATGATGAAGTCCAGGATATTCATAATGACGTCAGCCAATTAGCCGACAGCCTTGAGGGCATTCTCAAGAGCTGGGCCAGCGACGACAAAGACGAAATTGAGGCCGTCCGCCACAATGCGAAAAAGTTGCTGAGCGAAACGCGCGCACGCATGCATGGTCGCAACCGTTTACAGCAAAGCGTATGCGACGTTGCTGGTAGCGCTGACGACTATATTCGCGATAAACCCTGGCAAAGTGTGAGCGCTGCCGCGGCGGTGGGGATTTTTATTGGCGTATTATTAGGCAGTCGTCGATAATATAATCACAACGATGTAGATAATAAAAACGCGTCTCCCCCGGGGTGTCTCTGATACCCCGGGGTTTTTATTTTATGGCCGCCTTCAGTGCCGCCACCTGTGCATCGGCCATCTGCTGCGACACAATATTAGTAAAGCTCATGATAAGCCCGGCGCTGCCGCGCGGGTGCATTCGCCAGTCGTTCACCGCCTGCACCGCTAGCCCGGCTTGTCGCGCCCGCCGTGCCATCGCGCAATCATCCCCTTCAACCGTGACCACCAGTTGAATGCCGCCCAGTTGTTCCAGCACCTGAAAACCCTCTGCTCGCAATGCGGTTTCCAGCCAGCGCCGACGCTCGGCATAGTGAACACGCATTTTCTTCAGATGCCGCCAGAAATGCCCTTCGCACAAAAAGTCGGCCAACGTCAGCTGACACAACACCGGTACAGGACAAGCCAGCCGCTGCGCCTGACGACGAAATGCCGCCACCAGCGGCAGCGGCACCACCAACCAGGCTGTCCGCAGCGCCGGGAAAAGCGACTTGCTGAACGTACCGGCGTAAATCACCCGCTGCGGCGCATCCAGGCTTTTGAGCGGCGGCAGCGGCTTGCCCTGATAGCGAAACTCGCTGTCGTAATCATCTTCAATGATCCACGCGTCATGGTGCGCTGCCCAATCCAGTAGCTGTCGACGTCGTGGAAGCGAGAGCGCGGCCCCGGTCGGGCTTTGATGCGCCGGCGTCAGCAACGCAAAGCGGGCAACCGTGGGGTGCTGCGTTATCCATTCAACGTTCATTCCCTCATCATCAACCGTCACCGGATGCAGCGTGACGCCCTCTTGTTCAATGACCGGGCGAATCAGCGGAAACCCTGGGTCTTCCATCCACATGCCCTCACCGCGCGCTTCCAGCGCCTGCAAGGTAAGCCCCATAGAAGCCGCATAGCCAGAGGTGATAAACACCTGCCCGGCCTCGCACTCGATGCTGCGGGAGAGCCTCAGATATTCCACGATGGCCTGGCGCAGCGACAGTTCGCCGCAGACGTCCCCCAGGGCCAAATCGAAACGGGTTTGTGTGCGTAACCGATGCCCCATGACCCGCGCCCATAGGCCACGAGGAAAGAGATCCAGCGCGGGAAGGCCAAGCTGGAAAGGCTGCGGCTGGAAATGCTCACCGCCAAAGCCAAGTGGCTTGGCGGTGACGGGCTCAAGGGTTAAGTGATCGCTTACAAACGTGCCCGACTGCCCGCGGCGTTCCAGCCAGCCTTGCGCCACCAGTTCGCCGTAGGCGTTTTCCACGGTCACCCTTGAGACGCCGAGCTCTTGTGCATAGACCCGGCTTGAGGGTAAGCGCCTGCCCGCCTTCAGTTCGCCCTGTTCAATCGCCGCTTTCAGTTCTCTGGCAATCTGCTGATAGCGTGGTACGCCGCCCGGTTTCATGGTCTTATTTTTTACTCCGAATATGGCTATCTTTTTAAGACCATTATAGTGCTATTTTTGTCCCATCTTGAACGAGGAGTGACATCATGACTGCATTACGCCAACCCTATAGTGAACTGAGCCCGAACGTCTACGCCGGGCTGGTTCAGGCCAGCATCGCGCTGGAAAAAAGCTCGCTGGAGCGCCCCCTTCTGGAACTGCTTTACCTGCGCGTGTCGCAGATTAACGGCTGCGCCTTCTGTCTGGAGATGCACAGCAAAGCGCTGCGTAAATCCGGCGTCGATCAGGTGAAGCTGGATGCGCTGGCAGGATGGCGAGTGAGTCATCACTTCAGCGACGCCGAGCGTGCGGCGCTGGCCTGGGCAGAAGATCTAACCCACATTGCCGAAAACCGTGCCGAAGACAGCGTTTATCAACCGCTGCTGAGCCATTTCAGCGCCGAGCAGATTAGCGACATGACCTTCGCCATCAGCCTGATGAACGCCTTTAATCGCCTGGCCGTCAGCATGCGCATGTAGTAAAAAAATGCCCGCAAATAATTGCGATTTGCGGGCACTTATTTTCCGCCGTTATTCTCCGTTTTCCTGCCAAATATCACCCTGATTATTACCCGGATATTTCTTAAAAAATCACCATCATCATACAAATATCACCCCTAACCCATCAGTGGATTTTCAGACAATATTCATACGTTTTTTTAGATCTCAACCAAATTTCACAACGAAATTCATAAAAAAATCAATAATCCCCAATTCGCCCTCAGCCCTTATATCATGGGAAATGACGGCAATATCACCCTTCTGATTATTTCGAGTGAAAGCGTCTTGAGGGTTGTCACATCGTCTCAGTATGCTAGGGTATAAACAGGTCATTATTTTCATCAGGTAACATATCGACATAAACTAAAAACAGGAAATCGCATATTGCATGGCAGTTAAATTAGAAGTTAAGAATCTTTATAAAATATTCGGCGAGCACCCACAGCGAGCATTTAAATATATCGAGAAAGGTTTTACCAAAGAGCAAATTCTCGATAAAACTGGATTATCACTTGGCGTTAAAGACGCCAGTCTGGCCATTGAAGAAGGCGAGATATTTGTCATCATGGGGTTATCTGGCTCCGGCAAATCCACCATGGTACGCCTTCTCAATCGTCTGATAGAACCGACTCGCGGTCAGGTGCTGATAGACGGTATGGATATTGCCAAAATATCCGACGCCGAGCTGCGGGAAGTTCGCCGTAAAAAAATCGCGATGGTATTCCAGTCCTTTGCGCTAATGCCGCATATGAGCGTACTGGATAATACCGCCTTTGGTATGGATTTAGCCGGCGTTCCCGCACAGGAACGCCAGGAGAAGGCGCTGGACGCGCTGCGCCAGGTGGGCCTTGAGAATTACGCTCATGGCTACCCGGACGAACTCTCCGGCGGTATGCGTCAGCGTGTCGGTTTAGCCCGCGCGCTTGCCATCAATCCCGACATTCTATTAATGGATGAGGCCTTCTCGGCGCTCGACCCATTAATCCGCACTGAGATGCAGGATGAACTGGTAAAATTACAGGCGAAACATCAGCGCACCGTGGTCTTTATTTCCCATGACCTCGATGAAGCGATGCGAATTGGCGACCGTATTGCCATTATGCAAAATGGCGAAGTTGTGCAGGTCGGTACGCCTGATGAAATTCTGAATAACCCGGCTAATGATTATGTCCGCACCTTCTTCCGCGGCGTGGATATTAGTCAGGTATTTAGCGCCAAGGATATTGCCCGTCGTAATCCAGATGGTCTTATCCGTAAAACGCCTGGTTTCGGTCCTCGTTCGGCACTGAAATTATTACAGGATGATGACCGTGAATATGGTTACGTCATCGAACGCGGTAATAAGTTTGTTGGCATTGTATCCATCGATTCATTGAAAGAAGCCTTAAAGGCGAATCAGGGAATCGAGGCGGCATTAATTGACGAGCCGCTGGCCGTTGATGCCCAGACGCCGCTCAGCGAATTGCTCTCTCACGTGGGTCATGCACCCTGCGCCGTACCGGTTGTTGGAGAAGAACAGCAGTACGTCGGCGTTATTTCAAAAAGAATGCTGCTACAGGCATTAGATCGCGAGGGGGTAAACAACAATGGCTGATCAATCTAATCCGTGGGATACCACACCGGCCGCCGATAGCGCGGCAAACTCCGCCGATGCCTGGGGTTCACCGGCATCCGCCCCATCTGGCGGCGGTGCAGACTGGCTGCATAGCGCGCCCGCACCGCAGGCGGAACACTTCAACATTATGGACCCGTTCCATAAAACGCTGATCCCGCTCGATAGCTGGGTGACGGAAGGAATCGACTGGGTGGTGACGCACTTCCGCCCGGTGTTCCAGGGCATCCGCGTGCCCGTCGATTACATCCTGAGCGCCTTCCAGCAGTTGCTGTTAGGGATGCCTGCGCCGGTGGCGATTATTATTTTCGCCCTGATTGCCTGGCAGATTTCCAGCGTCGGCATGGGCGTGGCAACGCTGATCTCGCTGATTGCTATCGGCGCTATCGGCGCCTGGTCGCAGGCGATGATTACCCTTGCGCTGGTGCTCACCGCGCTGCTGTTCTGCGTGGTGATAGGCCTGCCGCTCGGCATCTGGCTGGCGCGTAGCCCACAGGCGTCGAAGATTATCCGCCCACTGCTCGATGCAATGCAGACGACGCCTGCGTTCGTTTATCTGGTGCCGATCGTCATGCTGTTCGGTATCGGTAACGTACCGGGCGTGGTGGTAACCATTATCTTTGCCCTGCCGCCGATTGTGCGTCTGACTATCCTCGGGATTAACCAGGTACCGGCCGACCTTATCGAAGCGTCGCGCTCCTTCGGTGCCAGCCCGCGTCAGATGCTGTTTAAAGTGCAGTTGCCGCTGGCGATGCCGACCATTATGGCGGGCGTGAACCAGACGTTGATGCTGGCGCTGTCGATGGTGGTTATCGCCTCGATGATCGCCGTCGGCGGTCTGGGCCAGATGGTGCTGCGCGGTATCGGTCGTCTGGATATGGGTCTTGCCACCGTAGGCGGCGTGGGGATTGTTATCCTCGCCATTATTCTCGACCGCCTGACCCAAGCCGTAGGCCGCGACTCTCGCAGCAAAGGTAATCGTCGCTGGTTCAATACCGGCCCGGTTGGCCTGCTGATGCGCCCCTTCTCTAAGTAACCATCGTATTGGCCCGGCAGGCGTCGGGCCAATGCTCCGCAACAATCACTATTAAAGGAACAACGATGCGACACTCATTCGTCTTAGCTACCGCTTTCACTACGCTGGTTTCAGCCAGCACTTTCGCCGCCGACCTCCCAGGGAAAGGCATTACCGTGCAGCCGGTACAGAGCACCCTCTCTGAAGAAACCTTCCAGACGCTGCTGGTGAGCCGCGCGCTGGAAAAACTGGGCTACACCGTCGATAAACCAAACGAAGTCGACTACAACGTGGCTTACACCTCGCTGGCCGCAGGTGATGCCACCTTCACCGCCGTCAACTGGATCCCGCTGCATGATGATATGTACGCCGCTGCCGGCGGTGACAAGAAATTCTACCGCGAAGGTACGCTGGTCAACGGTGCGGCGCAGGGTTATCTGATCGATAAGAAAACCGCCGATCAATACCACATCACCAACATTGAGCAGCTTAAAGACCCTAAGATTGCCAAGCTGTTTGACACCAACGGTAACGGTAAAGCCGACCTCACCGGGTGTAACCCAGGCTGGGGCTGTGAAGCGGTGATTAACCACCAGTTGGAGGCCTATGATCTGACTAAATCGGTCGATCATAACCAGGGGAACTATGCGGCGATGATGGCCGATACCATCACCCGCTTTAAAGAAGGTAAGCCAATTCTGTACTACACCTGGACGCCTTACTGGGTAAGCGATGTGCTGAAGCCGGGTAAAGATGTGGTCTGGCTGCAGGTGCCGTTCTCCTCCCTGCCAGGCGTGCAGAAAAACATCGATACCAAGCTGTCTAACGGCGCAAACTACGGTTTCCCAGTGAGCACCATGCACATTGTGGCTAACAAGGCCTGGGCCGAGAAAAACCCGGCGGCGGCGAAGCTGTTTGCCATTATGAAGCTGCCGCTGACCGACATTAACGCCCAGAACGCCATGATGCATGATGGTAAAGCGTCTGAAGCGGATGTGCAGGGCCAGGTCGACGGTTGGATCAAAGCCCACCAGCAGGTGTTTGATGGTTGGGTGAAAGAGGCGCTGGCCGCGCAGAAGTAAATT
>CP070603.1:1212769-1217669 GCA_016939855.1 Kluyvera ascorbata | reverse complement strand
CCCGGAGTCGGCGTGAACGCCTCGGCCGGGCTACATTTGAATGGTAGCCCGGCCGAGCAACGCGACGCCGGGAAAGCACGCCACACACCAAAAAGCACAATCCGCTACCCATCATTTCCCCCCTTCTCCGCCCCTTTCGTTATTATCGACGACATCTTTCCTTACTTTCTCAATACCATGACTAAACCTGCTCACGGGCTTAGCCCGGCTTTGATCGTTTTAATGTCCGTTGCCACCGGCCTTGCCGTAGCCAGTAACTACTACGCACAGCCGCTGCTTGAGACTATCGCCCGTCAATTCTCGCTCAGCGCCGGACAGGCCGGTTTTATCGTCACCGCCGCCCAGCTTGGCTATGCCGCCGGGCTGCTGTTCCTGGTGCCGCTCGGCGATATGTTCGAGCGTCGTTCGCTGATTGTCGTCATGACCCTGCTGGCCGCTGGCGGCATGCTGATAACCGCCAGCAGCAGCTCGCTCGGCATGATGATCCTCGGCACCGCGCTAACCGGCCTGTTCTCAGTCGTCGCCCAGCTACTGGTGCCAATGGCTGCAACCCTCGCCTCACCAGAAAAACGCGGCAAGGTGGTCGGTACGGTGATGAGCGGGCTGCTGCTTGGGATACTGCTGGCGCGTACCGTTGCCGGGCTGTTGGCAAGCCTGGGCGGTTGGCGCACCGTCTACTGGGTCGCCTCCGTGCTGATGATGCTGTTGGCCTTCGCGCTGTGGCGCGGGCTACCGAAGCTTAAGCAGGAGACGCACCTCAACTACCCGCAGCTGCTCGGCTCCATCTTCAGCCTCTTTGCCCGCGACAAGCTGCTGCGCACCCGCGCGCTGCTCGGCTGCCTGACTTTCGCCAATTTCAGCATTCTGTGGACGTCGATGGCGTTTCTGCTCTCCGGCGCGCCGTTTAACTACTCGGAAGGCACCATCGGGCTGTTCGGCCTGGCCGGTGCCGCCGGTGCGCTGGGCGCGCGGCCGGTCGGCGGGCTGGCGGATAAGGGCAAAGCACATCTGACCACCACCTGGGGCCTGGTGCTGTTGCTACTTTCCTGGGTAGCTATCTGGTACGGGCATACGTCCGCTATCGCGTTAATCATCGGGATTCTGGTGCTCGACCTGATGGTACAAGGCGTGCATATCACCAACCAGACGGTGATATACCGCGTTCAGCCGGATGCCCGTAACCGCCTTACCGCAGGCTATATGACCAGTTACTTCATCGGCGGCGCGGCAGGTTCGTTGCTTTCTGCCTCCGCCTGGCAGCACGCTGGCTGGATGGGAGTGTGCCTTGCAGGCAGCCTGTTAGCCGTGGCCAACCTGTTAGTCTGGTGGTGGGGCTATCACCGTCAGGAAGCGGAATAAAAGAGCAGATGCCGGGTATACGTATCCGGCATCCTTATGTCATAGACTAACCGCATAAATTACGGACAATAATTCATTTACTTTATTTGTCACTATCGTTACTATATCGACTGTAACTAATGAGGTAATGCCCAGATGGATAGTTCGTTTACGCCCATTGAACAAATGCTGAAATTCCGCGCCAGCCGCAGCGAAGAGTTCCCTTTCCAGGAGATCCTTCTCACTCGTCTTTGCATGCACATGCAGGGCAAGCTGCTGGACAACCGTAATAAAATGCTGAAAGCTCAAGGGATCAACGAGACGTTGTTTATGGCGCTGATCACGCTGGAGTCTCAAGAAAATCACAGTATTCAGCCTTCTGAACTCAGCTGCGCGCTGGGTTCATCGCGCACCAATGCCACGCGTATTGCCGATGAACTGGAAAAACGCGGCTGGATTGAGCGCCGTGAAAGTGACAATGACCGCCGTTGCCTGCACCTGCAACTGACTGAAAAAGGTCATCAGTTCCTGAACGAGGTTCTGCCTCCTCAGCATCACTGTCTGCATCAGCTTTGGTCTTCATTGAGCCTGGCTGAGAAAGACCAGCTCGAGCATATCACTCGCAAGCTTCTTACCCGTCTGGATCAGATGGAAGAAGACGGTTCCGTACTGGATGCCTTGCGCTGATACCACCGCTCCAAATAAACAGATGAATAGGCCAGCAGATAACCTCTGCTGGCCTTTCTGGTAGAAAAACAGGTCGGCTAAGCCGAAATAAATAATAAGAATGTGGAGAATCACATGAGCGCAAATGCGGAGACTCAAGCCCCGCAGCAACCCGCCAACAAGAAAGGCAAACGTAAACGCGCCCTCATCTTGTTGACCTTGCTCTTTGTTATTATTGCCGTGGCCTATGGGTGCTACTGGTTTTTGGTGTTGCGTCATTATGAAGAAACCGATGACGCTTACGTGGCAGGTAACCAGGTTCAAATCATGTCGCAGGTTTCAGGCAGCGTGACCAAAGTCTGGGCCGACAACACCGACTATATTAAACAGGGCGACGTGCTGGTCACCCTCGATCAGACCGATGCGCAACAGGCCTTTGAGAAAGCGCAGACTCAGCTTGCCTCAAGCGTCCGCCAGATGCGTCAGCTGATGATCAACAACAAGCAGCTGCAGGCGAATATCGATATTCGTAAAACCACGCTGGCTCAGGCGCAAACCGACCTCAACCGTCGTATTCCGCTGGGCACTGCCAACCTGATTGGCCGTGAAGAGCTGCAGCACGCGAAAGATGCCGTCACCAGCGCGCAGGCCGCTCTGGACGTGGCGGTTCAACAGTACAATGCTAACCAGGCGATGATCCTCGGTACCAAACTGGAAGATCAGCCTACGGTTCGTCAGGCCGCGACCGAAGTGCGTAACGCATGGCTTGCCCTGCAGCGTACCAAAATCGTCAGCCCGATGAGCGGCTACGTTTCTCGCCGTTCCGTACAGCCGGGTGCGCAGATTAGCCCGACCACACCGCTGATGGCCGTTGTGCCTGCCAGCAACCTGTGGGTGGACGCGAACTTCAAAGAAACCCAGCTTGCGCATATGCGTATCGGCCAACCGGTCACCGTCATCAGCGATATCTACGGCGATGATGTGAAGTACACCGGTAAAGTGGTCGGTCTGGATATGGGTACCGGTAGCGCCTTCTCCCTGCTGCCAGCACAGAACGCCACCGGTAACTGGATCAAGGTAGTACAGCGCTTACCTGTACGTATCGAACTGGACGAAAAACAGTTGGAACAGCACCCGCTGCGCATTGGTCTGTCTACGCTGGTGAAAGTCGATACCTCCAACCGCGACGGTCAGATGCTGGCTAACCAGATTCGCACCAGCCCGGTTTACGAGAGTAACGCGCGTGAAATCAGCCTCGACCCCGTTAACAAGCTGATCAACGACATCGTCCAGGCCAACGCCAACTAATGCTGGGGTGCGCGTAATGCAACAGCAAAAACCGCTGGAAGGCGCGCAGCTGGTCATTATGACCATTGCGCTGTCGCTGGCCACCTTCATGCAGGTGCTGGACTCCACCATCGCCAACGTAGCGATTCCGACCATCGCCGGTAACCTTGGCTCATCGCTGAGCCAGGGGACCTGGGTCATCACGTCGTTTGGGGTGGCGAACGCCATCTCCATTCCGATTACCGGCTGGCTGGCAAAACGCGTCGGCGAGGTGAAGCTGTTCCTGTGGTCAACCATCGCCTTTGTCATTGCATCATGGGCGTGTGGGGTATCCAACAGCCTGGGCATGCTGATCTTCTTCCGTGTGATTCAGGGGGTTGTTGCCGGGCCGCTTATTCCACTGTCGCAAAGCCTGTTACTCAACAACTATCCGCCGGCCAAGCGCGCCGTCGCGCTGGCGCTGTGGTCAATGACGGTGATTGTGGCGCCAATCTGCGGGCCAATTCTTGGCGGCTATATCAGCGATAACTATCACTGGGGCTGGATCTTCTTCATCAACGTGCCAATTGGTGCCCTGGTCGTGCTGTTAAGCCTCCAGAGCCTGCGCGGGCGTGAAACCAAGACCGAGCAGCGACGCATTGATGGTATTGGTCTGGCGCTGCTGGTGCTGGGTATCGGTAGCCTGCAGGTCATGCTTGACCAGGGTAAAGAGCTCGACTGGTTTAACTCCACTGAAATCATCGTACTGACGGTGGTGGCGGTGGTATCGCTGAGCTTCCTGATTGTCTGGGAGCTGACCGACGATAACCCGATAGTCGATCTGTCGTTGTTTAAGTCGCGGAACTTTACCATCGGCTGTCTGTGTATCAGCCTTGCCTATATGCTCTACTTCGGTGCGATTGTTCTATTACCGCAGCTATTGCAGGAGGTCTACGGGTATACCGCGACCTGGGCAGGTCTGGCGTCAGCGCCGGTTGGGGTGATCCCCGTCCTGCTGTCGCCGATTATCGGCCGCTTTGCCCACAAGCTGGACATGCGCCGTCTGGTCACCTTCAGCTTTATTATGTATGCCGTCTGTTTCTACTGGCGTGCCTATACCTTCGAGCCGGGGATGGACTTCGGCGCGTCGGCCTGGCCGCAGTTTATTCAGGGCTTCGCCGTGGCGTGCTTCTTCATGCCGCTGACGACCATCACACTCTCCGGGCTACCGCCTGAGCGTCTGGCGGCCGCATCGAGCCTGTCGAACTTTACCCGTACGCTGGCGGGCTCCATCGGCACCTCGATAACCACGACGCTGTGGACCAACCGCGAGGCATTGCACCACGCGCAGCTAACAGAGTCCGTGACGCCGTTTAACCCGAACGCCCAGCAGATGTACGATCAGCTGCAGGGTATGGGCATGACGCAGCAGCAGGCTTCCGGCTGGATTGCCCAGCAGATAACCAACCAGGGGCTGATTGTCTCCGCCAATGAAATCTTCTGGGTTTCGGCTGGGATATTCCTCATTCTGTTGGGATTGGTGTGGTTCGCCAGACCGCCTTTCGGGGCGGGAGGCGGAGGCGGAGGCGCCCACTAATGAAAAAGCCAGCTCGGTTGAGCTGGCTTTTTT
>CP070603.1:1208687-1212739 GCA_016939855.1 Kluyvera ascorbata | reverse complement strand
GCAAATYGCCGGATGGYGGCGTTGCCTTACCCGGCCTACAGAGATCGTAGCCGAGCTAAACGGCGGGCAATAAAAAACCCGGAGCGCTCCGGGTTTTATCAGCCTACAGAATGCACAAAACTAGATGTGCAGTTCTTTCAGCTTCTCTTTTGGCAGCGCCAGCTCATCATTACTGTTGATGCGAACATCACGCTCGATAATATGACGCGCAATGTCCTGCGCTTCGCTGAGGGAGTGCATCTCATAAGTCCCGCACTGGTAAACGTTCAGCTCAGGGATCTGATTTTGATCCTGCACTTTCAGGACGTCTGCCATCGCCGCTTTCCAGGCATCTGCCACGCGCTGCTCATCAGGAGTACCAATCAGGCTCATGTAGAAGCCAGTACGGCAGCCCATTGGCGAGATATCAATGATTTCAACGCCATTACCGTTCAGATGGTCACGCATAAAGCCAGCGAACAGGTGCTCCAGCGTGTGGATCCCACGTTCTGGCATCACTTCCTGGTTCGGTATGCAAAAACGCAGGTCAAAAACCGTGATCGCGTCACCGTGCGGAGTGTTCATTTTCTTCGCCACGCGAACGGCAGGTGCTTCCATACGAGTATGATCAACTGTGAAGCTATCTAACAACGGCATTTCGTAACCTCCGATATCACCTTCATGCTCCCGGGTAGTGCACTTTTTTCTATCACCAACGGTTTATAACCACTTGAATAGAATCAACTTTATGCAATCCACCGCGTTCTGCTTCAGGATAATGTGATTTTTTTTAAAATAAACTGAACTCTTTGTTCCCATGCCAGTCTTACTATATGAAAGACGCGCATTTGTTATCATCATCCCTGATTCAGAGATGTATATTTTGGCCACATTGATGTGGCCTTTTTCTTTTGTATCAGGCGTGTCTTGCCAGCAGTGCTTCAAACGGTTCGTTATCCGCCTCTTCAATCTGCTGCTGACGCGCACGTGACGCATCACGCTCCTTGGCGAAATCTTCCTCGCTCAGAATTTCCAGCGGCTCCTCACGCAGCATCGTACGATACTGTTCCGCCAACGCTTTGCCTGTGCCACCAATGCCCTCATCAAGCATAGAACGCAGAATGCGCGCGGAGAAGGTTAATTCTGGATTATCAAAGCTCGCAACCAGCTCGTCACACACTTTCTGGTATTCCGTGCCGCCGTTCATGCCGTCCAGCGTTTGCGCCACACGTTTGAGATCGTGGAACAGATCTTTGCCCACTTTGCTCAGCGGGAACTGTGCCGTTTCGCAGCCAATACCCAGCGTCAGGCCTGGCTTACGCCCTTCCAGAATCACGCGATTCCAGTTAGTACGGGTACACAGCAGCTCGTCGCTGCTCATCTCTGGCGCATCGGCCAGCACGCACCAGACCATAAACAGGTCGAGGAAACGAATCTGCTGCTCGTCAACGCCAATCGGTGAGAACGGGTTGATATCGAGTGAGCGCACTTCGATATACTCGATACCGCCGCGCTGCAACGCATCGGAAGGCGTTTCACCGTCACGCGTGACACGTTTAGGACGGATTGGCGCATACAGTTCGTTTTCAATCTGCAGAATGTTGCTGTTGATTTGCAGGTACTTACCGTCTTTCTTAAGGCCGATACGGGCATACTCTTCCGACGGCGTTTTAATCGCACGTTTCAATCCTGCCACATACTCGTGCAGTTCGTTAAACGTAATTCCGAGATTGCTTTGCGATTTATTGGTATAGCCAAGGTCGCTCAGGCGCAGAGAGGTGGCGTACGGCAGGTAGTACATACCGCATTCCGTTTTCTCAAACGGCAGCGAGGTCGGTTTACCCTGCAAGAAGGAAGAGCAAATTGCCGGCGACGCACCAAACAGGTACGGAATCACCCAGCCAAAACGGTAGTAGTTGCGAATCAGGCGGAAATAACCGGCTGAGATCGCCTCTTTATCATGCGAGCCGCACTTCGCTTCCCAGAATGCCATTGGCAGTGAGAAGTTGTAGTGTACGCCGGAGATAGTCTGCATCAGCGCGCCGTAGCGGTTCTTCAGCCCTTCACGATATAAAGTCTTCAGACGACCAATATTTGATGTGCCGTACTGCGCCAGTTCAATATCCTGACCAGGTGCAATATAGCAAGGCATGCTCAGTGGCCACATGCGTTCGTCGCCCAGCTGACGTGCGGTGTAGCGATGCACATCGCGCAGGAGCGTCAGCATATGGTCGATGTCGCCGTCGACTGGAGTAATAAACTCCAGCAGGGCTTCAGCGAAGTCCGTGGTGATCCATTTATGGGTCAGGGTTGCGCCAAGCGCCTCCGGATGACCGGTTGTTGCCAGAGAACCATCTGCATTAACGCGCAATGTTTCGCGCTCAAGACCGCGCTGGATCCCCTGAAGAGCCTGAGGATGTTTTTCCAGCCAGGACAGCGCCTGTGATACGTCCGGGATCAAATTGACCTCCCGCCTGTCGAATTCATTTTATTAAGCATAATTGTCATCGTGGAGATGCGATATTCCGCATGCCATCCAATTAGTGCCACCACGTCATGCCCTGAAGCGTCAGCGCCGCGACTGCGACGTAACGTAACGCTTTCCCCAGGCATAAAAAAAAGAGTACTGGTCCCCAGGAAATACGCATCCACCCTGCCAATAGGCACAGTAAATCGCCGATGACCGGCATCCAGCTCAGCAGCAGCGTTGCTGCGCCGTAGCGCCGAAGCCAACCCACCGCTTTTTCCTGCCACCGCGATGTTTTGCGTAATGGAAAAAAACGACCAAGAATAACGTTAGTAGCCCCGCCAAGGCTATTACCCATTGTTGCTATTACTACCAGAAGCCAGGGCTTACTCGCGCCCGAAAGCAGCAGCGCGACCAGTACGGCTTCGGAGTTTCCCGGCAGCAGCGTTGCGCTAAGGAAGCTGCTTGCAAACAGCGACCCGAGCGCCAGAAATTCATTCACAGCAGACGCACGTCAACGGCATCCATTCCCGCAGCAACTGCGGCCTGAAGGCCAAAATCGGCATCTTCAAACACTACACAGCGCTCGGGCGGTACGCCGATTAACTCAGCGCACAGTAAAAAGGTATCCGGTGCTGGCTTGTGCTGTTTCACGTGGTCGGCGGCGACAACTGCCGCAAAGTAGTGACGCAACCCCAGATGTGCGAGCAGGGCTTCAGCCACTGCGCTTTCGCTGCCCGTACCCACCGCCATAGGGCGGCGACCGTGCCACTCCTTCACCACCTCAATGAGCGGTAATGGCGTGACCGAGTCCAGCAGCATCGATTTCACCGCATCGGTTTTTTCACGAGCGAGAAGATGAGGATCTAAATCAGCCTGATGGCTTTCAATAATCGCCTGGGCAATGCGCCAGGTCGGAGAGCCGTTCAGAGCCACCATCGCCTGTTCGTCGAACTGCATTCCATATCGCCCCAACACTTCACGCCACGCTTTACGGTGCGTAGGTTCCGTATCAAGGATGGTGCCGTCCATATCAAAAATCAATCCAGCATAGCGTTCGTACATCGTCTTCTCATCCTTCGCCAACGTGACGTTACTTTATCGCAAAAGGGGCAAATTGTCGCTTCTAGCCGCAGAGACGGCAAAGGCACCTTATCGGTGCCTTTGTTATGGTTACTAGCTGGGGTTATTTTATCTGCATGTCATTTTCAACAACCCGTACGCCCTGGACCTGGCGCGTGACCTCTACCGCACGTTTTGCATCGGCAGCGGACGACACAAAGCCGCTGAGCTGCACGCGACCTTTAAAGGTCTGCACATTAATTTCGCTGGATTTTATCTGCTTATCGCTGAACAGCGCGGTTTTCACCTTCGTGGTCACCACCGTATCATCGATATAACCACCGGTACTTTCCTTGGTTGAAGAACCCGCACAGCCAGACAGCGAGATAGCTACCAGAAGCGCTGCACAGGACGCAGCCATTGCTTTGAACCATTTCATGGATTTCTCTCCTTGCACTCAGGTCACCAGAATAAGGGGGTATCAGAGATAAATTATAGTGGAAAGAATGAGTTGCCAATCAGAAAAGTGTGAAGAAGATTTTTG
>CP070603.1:1208329-1208639 GCA_016939855.1 Kluyvera ascorbata | reverse complement strand
TTTCAAGAAGATGGTGCATCCGGGAGGATTCGAACCTCCGACCGCTCGGTTCGTAGCCGAGTACTCTATCCAGCTGAGCTACGGATGCATCGGAAAAGCTAATTATCGTGCAAAACAAAGAATGGTGCATCCGGGAGGATTCGAACCTCCGACCGCTCGGTTCGTAGCCGAGTACTCTATCCAGCTGAGCTACGGATGCATCGGGAAAATTGCTTTACTGCCGATATTGATACCGCTATAAAAGCGACATCAAGTAAGAGATGGTGCATCCGGGAGGATTACTCGGCTGCGCCTCGCCCTTCGGGTCGTT
>CP070603.1:1203732-1208253 GCA_016939855.1 Kluyvera ascorbata | reverse complement strand
GAGAATATGGTGCATCCGGGAGGATTCGAACCTCCGACCGCTCGGTTCGTAGCCGAGTACTCTATCCAGCTGAGCTACGGATGCATCGGGAAACTTACTTTACTGCAGATTTGATATCGCTGCTAAGGCGTTATCGATTTTCTGTTACAACGCTAATGCGTTATCTCAGAGAAGATGGTGCATCCGGGAGGATTCGAACCTCCGACCGCTCGGTTCGTAGCCGAGTACTCTATCCAGCTGAGCTACGGATGCAAATGGCGGTGAGGCGGGGATTCGAACCCCGGATGCAGCTTTTGACCGCATACTCCCTTAGCAGGGGAGCGCCTTCAGCCTCTCGGCCACCTCACCAACAACACCTCTTGCGAGTGCTTCGAAGAACTTGTTTCTGCTCATCGTCGCTGTGTGGCGCACATATTACTTTCTGGGACTTATAAGTCAAACAATTTTCCGCAGATTTTTTTCGTTTGCACATTTCACACGCAATAAGCTGTTAAAAAAGACAGAATGCACGTTTTATCAACAGATAAATTGCGTTTTTGCCTGTATAGCAGCAAAAAAGAAAATGGGCGTGAAAGCGCTGGGGCGAAGAAAAAAGGGAGAAAACGAGGGGAAAACGAAGAAAACTATGAGAGGTGCGTCTCACCCGCGGGGTGAGACGCGAGAACTTAGTAACTGGACTGCTGGGATTTTTCAGCCTGGATACGCTGGTAGATCTCTTCACGGTGAACAGAGACCTCTTTAGGGGCATTTACGCCGATGCGTACCTGGTTACCCTTCACCCCTAAAACTGTCACAGTGACCTCATCTCCAATCATGAGGGTCTCACCAACTCGACGAGTCAGAATCAGCATTCTTTGCTCCTTGAAAGATTAAAAGAGTCGGGTCTCTCTGTATCCCGGCATTCTCCATCATATAACGCCAAAAGGTCAGCAATGACAAACACCTTGGTGTAAGCGGTCACAGCATCACACTCTGTTAAATGTAAGTTTAGCCGATTTACATGACTTCAACCTGACTTTATCGTTATCAGTACCGCATATGCAAGGTGCCTTAACGTTTAACGTTAAGGCACCCACATGCGTTTATTGTTATTACAGCTTAGCGCTTACCCAGCCTTTCACACTGGACAGTGCTGCAGGGAGCGCAGACGCGTCGGTACCACCGGCTTGTGCCATGTCCGGACGTCCACCCCCTTTGCCGCCCACCTGCTGAGCGACCATGCCAACCAGCTCCCCTGCTTTCACACGGTCGGTCACATCCTTAGACACGCCTGCAATCAGAGAAACCTTACCTTCTGCAACCGTCGCCAGTACGATAACCGCAGAACCCAGTTGGTTCTTCAGATCGTCGACCATAGTACGCAGCATCTTCGGCTCAACGCCAGCGAGCTCGCTCACCAGCAGGTTAACGCCGTTAATAGTCTCAGCTTTGCTGGAAAGGTTTGCGCTTTCCTGTGCTGCCGCCTGCTCTTTAAGCTGCTGCAGCTCTTTTTCCAACTGACGCGTACGTTCAATAACAGTACGCACTTTTTCGGTTACGTTATGGCTGTCGCCCTTCAGCAACTGCGCGATATCGCTCAGGCGATCGCTTTCAGCGTGCAGCGTAGCAATCGCGCCTTCACCGGTTACGGCTTCGATACGACGAACGCCTGCCGCAGTGCCAGACTCAGACACGATGCGGAACAGACCGATATCGCCGGTACGAGAAGCGTGGGTACCACCGCACAGCTCGGTAGAGAAGTCGCCCATGCTCAATACGCGAACGTGGTCGTCATATTTCTCACCGAACAGCGCCATTGCGCCCTTCGCTTTCGCCGCTTCGAGATCCATGATGTTGGTTTCGATTGGCAGGTTACGACGAATCTGGGCGTTGACCAGATCTTCAACCGCGCGAATCTCTTCCGGCTTCATGGCTTCGAAATGAGAGAAGTCGAAACGCAGTACCTTGTCGTTTACCAACGAGCCTTTCTGCGCAACGTGGGTGCCCAGAACCTGGCGCAGCGCCGCGTGCATCAGGTGCGTAGCAGAGTGGTTCAGACGGATGCGTGCACGGCGTGCCACATCAACGTCAGCCTGCACACCGTCGCCCACTTTCAGCGCGCCGGTCGCCAGCTTGCCGAGGTGACCAATGGCCTGGCCGTATTTCTGAGTGTCGCTGACCGCAAAGCTGAAGCCCGCGCCTTTCAGTTCACCCTTATCGCCAACCTGGCCGCCGGATTCTGCATAGAATGGCGTCTGGTCCAGTACCACAACCGCTTCCTGACCGGCAGCGATAGACTCTACCGCTTTGCCGTCAACGAACAGCGCAGTGACTTTGCCGTTCAGTTCCAGGTGGTCATAGCCTTTAAATTCTGAAGTACCATCAACGCGGATCATGGCGTTGTAGTCGGCGCCAAAACCGCTGGACTCACGCGCACGACGGCGCTGCTCTTCCATTGCGGCTTCAAAGCCAGCTTCATCAACCTTGATATTGCGCTCACGGCAAACGTCCGCGGTCAGGTCAACCGGGAAGCCGTAGGTATCGTACAGACGGAATGCGGTTTCGCCGTCCAGCGTGTCGCCAGTCAGTTTTGCCAACTCTTCGTCGAGCAGCGCCAGACCGCGCTCCAGCGTACGAGCAAACTGCTCTTCTTCGGTTTTTAGTACTTGCTCAACCTGCGCCTGCTGACGTTTCAGCTCTTCGCCTGCGGCACCCATCACTTCTACCAGCGGGCCAACCAGCTTGTAGAAGAAGGTGTCTTTCGCGCCCAGCATGTTGCCGTGACGGACTGCGCGACGAATGATACGACGCAGCACGTAGCCGCGGCTTTCGTTAGACGGCATGACGCCATCGGCAATCAAGAACGCACAGGAACGAATGTGGTCGGCAATAACGCGCAGAGACTTGTTGCTCAGATCGGTTGCGCCGGTCTCTTTCGCTACCGCGTCAATCAGCTTGCGGAACAGGTCGATGTCATAGTTGGAGTTCACGTGCTGCAGGACAGCGGTGATACGCTCCAGACCCATACCGGTGTCCACGGACGGCTTCGGCAGCGGTTCCATGGTGCCGTCAGCCTGACGGTTGAACTGCATGAAGACGATGTTCCAGATCTCAATGTAACGGTCGCCGTCTTCTTCTGCGGAACCCGGAGGGCCACCCCAGATGTGGTCGCCGTGGTCATAGAAGATCTCGGTGCACGGGCCGCAAGGACCGGTGTCGCCCATCTGCCAGAAGTTATCCGATGCGTACGGCGCGCCTTTGTTGTCGCCGATACGGATGATGCGCTCACGCGGGATACCGACTTCTTTTTCCCAGATTTCGTAAGCTTCGTCATCGCTTTCATAGACGGTGACCCACAGACGCTCTTTCGGCAGGGCGAACCAGTTTTCACCGGTCAGCAGTTCCCACGCGTATTGAATAGCGTCGTGCTTGAAGTAGTCGCCGAAGCTGAAGTTACCCAGCATTTCGAAGAAGGTGTGGTGACGTGCGGTGTAACCGACGTTTTCCAGATCATTGTGTTTACCGCCCGCACGCACGCAACGCTGCGCGGTGGTCGCGCGAGAATAATTACGCTTGTCGAGACCGAGGAACACATCTTTGAACTGGTTCATCCCGGCATTGGTAAACAGCAAAGTAGGGTCGTTATTCGGCACCAGGGAGCTGCTGGCAACTACCTGATGGCCTTTACTATGGAAAAAGTCGAGAAACGCCTGACGGATCTCAGCGGTGCTCTTGCTCATAATTATCCTGACATCAAGCTACACTTCATCCTTCAAACCGCGAGGCAACGGCTTTTTTCGCTCCCAATCACGTACTGAAGTACGAGTCTGAGGCCATTCTTGCCCGCCGCTCTGATGCGGCTTGAATGATTTTGTGTATTAAGGAATATTCGTCACCGACGCGGATTGCTCTAAAAACAATCCGCCCCCGGACGGAAAAAGTGGGAATAAGATAAGTTTTCTTGAAAGGGAAGTAAAATCCCCAGTGCGGTCAATCAGCAAAATTTCGCCATATTTCCTGGATATCTTCCATCAGGTAGCCGCGGTAGAGCAAAAAACGCTGAATTTTGACCTTTTCAGCAAAGGTGGTCGGCAGCGGTTCACCGTATTTTCTCACCGCCTGATCGCGCGCCAGTAGAGCCCAATCGATATCGGACTCGCGCATAGCCTGCTCGATGGCGTCGCGCGCAATGCCCTTCTGTCCCAGTTCCTGACGAATGCGCGCCGGGCCGTATCCTTTGCGGCTACGTCCGGCCATAAACTGCTGGACGAAACGGCTATCGTCGAGATAGCGGTTCTCAAAGCACCAGGCCACCACTTTCTCGACATCTTCCGGCGGTGCATCGATGGGCTCTGGGCCACTTTTCCCCATCACCGGGGCGGTAAGCTTGCGCCGCAGCTCCTGTTCGCTGTGGTCGCGCATCGCCAGAATGCGAATGGCGCGATCCAGCAGGCGGGCGTAGGCGGAACGGCGCGATGAGTTTTCGGTCATGATTTTTTACCGTCGTGATAAATGCAAAAAGGGCTGCATAGGCAGCCCTTC
>CP070603.1:1198146-1203714 GCA_016939855.1 Kluyvera ascorbata | reverse complement strand
TCAGAAGTCTTCGTTGGTTTCTTCAACGCTGTTGTTATCAACGGCGAAGTCCGGCGTAGAGTCCTGGTTGTTGAGCAGCAGCTCGCGCACCTTCTTCTCAATTTCTTTCGCCGCAGCCGGGTTCTCTTTCAGCCAGGAGATAGCGTTCGCTTTACCCTGACCAATTTTGTCACCGTTGTAGCTGTACCAGGCACCCGCTTTCTCAATCAGTTTTTCTTTCACGCCGAGGTCAACCAGCTCGCCGAAGAAGTTGATACCTTCACCGTAAAGAATCTGGAATTCAGCCTGTTTAAACGGCGCTGCAATTTTGTTCTTCACAACCTTCACGCGGGTTTCGCTGCCGACAACGTTGTCACCCTCTTTCACCGCGCCGATACGACGGATATCAAGACGTACGGAAGCGTAGAACTTCAGCGCGTTACCACCGGTAGTAGTTTCTGGGTTACCGAACATCACGCCGATTTTCATACGGATCTGGTTGATGAAGATAAGCAGCGTGTTGGACTGCTTCAGGTTACCCGCCAGCTTACGCATCGCCTGGCTCATCATACGTGCCGCGAGGCCCATGTGAGAGTCACCGATTTCGCCTTCGATTTCCGCTTTCGGCGTCAGCGCCGCAACGGAGTCGACAACGATAACGTCGACAGCACCAGAACGCGCCAGCGCGTCACAGATTTCCAGCGCCTGTTCACCGGTGTCCGGCTGAGAACACAGCAGGTTGTCGATATCAACGCCCAGCTTGCGAGCATAGACTGGGTCCAGCGCGTGTTCAGCATCGATGAACGCACAGGTTTTGCCTTCACGCTGCGCGGCGGCGATAACCTGGAGCGTCAGGGTAGTTTTACCGGAGGATTCTGGCCCGTAGATTTCGACGATACGGCCCATTGGCAGGCCGCCTGCGCCCAGCGCGATATCCAGTGAAAGCGAACCGGTGGAGATGGTTTCCACGTCCATGGAACGGTCTTCACCCAGACGCATGATGGAGCCTTTACCGAATTGCTTTTCGATCTGGCCCAGCGCTGCAGCCAACGCTTTCTGTTTGTTTTCGTCGATAGCCATTATTACTCCTGTCATACCGGGTGTTACCGGATAGTGAATTCTGTTCTGTTGAGGCAATTATACTGTATGGTCATACAGTATCAAGTATTTTGTAGAAATTGTTGCCAGAGGAGATTAAGCGCATAGGCCGTCGCCTGACGACGTACCGATTCACGGTCACCCTCGAAGCATTCACGCTGGGTAATGCCCTGTCCTGCGGCGGTGGCAATACCAAACCAGACCGTACCCACCGGCTTTTCAGCGCTGCCGCCGTCTGGCCCGGCAATGCCGCTGACCGAGATAGCAAAGTCAGCGCGCGCCGCGCGCAGTGCGCCAATCGCCATCTCGATAACCACCTGCTCGCTGACCGCGCCATACTGTTCGAGCGTCGCTTCACGCACGCCGATCATCTGCGATTTCGCCTCGTTGCTGTAGGTCACGAAACTGCGTTCAAACCAGGCCGAACTGCCGGCAATATCGGTAATGGCTTTCGCTATCCAGCCGCCGGTACAGGACTCTGCGGTGGTGAGTGTCGCCCCGCGCGCCTTCAGCGCCAGGCCGACCTGCTCGCTAAGCTGCATTAATTCTGAATCTGTCATCATCACTCCGCTTAAGCTCGATAAAGAGGCCATCAAAGATAGCACTTTCAGAACAGATGTGGGGACGGGATAGTGATTTTACGAGGGGGATTCCGAAATTGAACGCCCCGGAAGAACCGGGGCGAAAAGAAGCCAGATTTAGCGCATGCTGGCAGCGATAAGCTCGACGTTATGACGCAGCATTTTGGCATAGCTGTCTGCCACGCCACCCGGTTTTGACAACGCCTCCGGGTACAGCTCACCGCCCGGCTGTGAACCGGTGGCCGCTGCAATCTGTTTCACCAGACGCGGGTCAAGCTGGTTTTCCATAAACCAGGTGTGTACGCCGTCAGCCTTAATTTGCTTAATCAACGCCGCCACCTGCGCCGCGCTGGCCTCGCTCTCGGAAGAGAGCCCCTGCGGCGCCAGGAAAGTGACGCCATAAGCCCGCGAGAAATAGCCGAAAGCGTCGTGGCTGGTCAACACTTTACGCTTCGCCTGTGGAATGGCGCTGAACTGCTGTTTAGTCCAGCTGTGAATGTCGTTAAGCTCGCCAATATAGCGTTTACCGGAGGCGTTCATCGCTGCGCTGTCTTCCGGGTCAGCCTTGACCAGTCCGGTCAGAATATTTTGCGCGTACAGTGCGCCGTTCGCCGCGCTGTTCCAGGCGTGCGGGTCGGTAACCGTTTTGCCGTCTTCATCCAGCGTATGCGTTTTCACCCCCGTAGAGGCGACCACCAGCTCGCCTTTAAAGCCGGAGGCCTTAATAAGGCGGTCCATCCAGCCCTCCAGCCCCAGTCCGTTGACCACCACCACATCCGCTTTGCTGAGCAGCGCGCTATCCTGCGGCGACGGCTCGAAGGTGTGCGGGTCGCCGTCCGGGCCAACCAGCGTGTCGACATGGACGTGTTCACCGCCCACCTGTTTAACCATATCGCCCAGCACGGAGAAACTGCTGACCACGTTCAGCGTTTTTGCCATCGCACCTTGCGCCGTCAGCCCTAACGCCAACGCCAGAATCACCCCAATACGTTTCATTATGTCCCCTATCCTCTTCGTTTTTGCCAGCTAACGGTCAGCCGGCTTCGCTTGCCAAAAAAAACAGAAATCAAAAATACGCCGCTGGCGGTCAGTACAATCGATGGGCCCGCGGGCAGATTTGCCGCCCACGACAGGCTGAGCCCCATCCAGGCGCATACGCCGCCTATCAGCGCTGCCAGCAGCAGAATTGACGGTAAGGTTTTCGCCCAGCATCGTGCCGCAACGGCGGGCAGCATCATGACCCCTACCGCCATCAGCGTGCCCAGCACCTGAAAACCAGCCACCAGGTTGAGCACCAGCAACGCCAGAAATAACCCGTGCAGCAACACCGGCAGCCAGCGCGCATTCACCTGTAACCAGCTGCTGTCAAACGCTTCGCTCACCAGCCCGCGGTAGAAAAGCGCAATGCAGAGCAGCGTCAGGCTGGCGACGCCCGCCACAAACAGCGCGGCATCGTTATCCACCGCCAGAATCGAACCGAACAGCAGGTGCAGCAGGTCGACGTTGGAGCCGCGCAGCGAGACCAGCGTGACCCCCAACGCCAGCGACCCTAAGTAGAATCCAGCAAAGCTGGCATCCTCTTTTAGCGGCGTGCGGCGGCTGACCCAACCGGCCACCAGCGCCACCGTAATACCGGCAATAAAGCCGCCGACGGTCATCGCCAGCAGCGACATTCCGTTCACCAGATAGCCCACCGCCACGCCGGGAAGAATGGCGTGCGACAGCGCGTCACCCATCAGGCTCATTCGCCGTAGCAGCAAAAAGACACCGAGGATCGTGGTGCTGAGCGACAGGGCAAGGCATACCACCAGCGCCCGGCGCATAAAGCCAAATTCAATGAAGGGTTGAAAGAAGGTGTGCCAGATCATGCGAGCCTCGCGGAGCTAAACGCCGGAAGCACGTCGCGGGTATGTCCCCAGCAGGCATTCTGTGGAGCCAGCAGCAGCGTTTCCGGGAAATACTCCGCCACGCGCTGGTTATCGTGCAGTACTGCCAGCACGGTCTGCCCCTGCTGATGCATCTCCTGAATCACGCCCATCAGGTCATGGCTGGTCGCTTCATCAATGCCGGTAAAGGGCTCATCAAGCATCACCAACGGTGCCCGCTGCACCAGCACGCGGGCAAAGAGCATCCGCTGAAACTGGCCGCCGGACAGCGCATCAATCGGGGTTTTCGCCATGCTCGCCAGCCCGACTCGCGCCAGCGACGCCTGAATGCGCTGGCGCGTATCGCTACGCAGGCCGCGCAGAAGCGAGACCTTTGGCCATGCGCCCTGACTGACAACATCCAGCACGGTCAGCGGAAACTGCGACTCCAGCGCATGACGCTGAGCCAGCCAGCCAATAACCGGGCGCGAAGGCGTCCAGTGAATCACGCCGCTCACTGGCGGGATAAATCCCGCCAGTGTTTTCAGTAAAGTCGATTTGCCACAGCCGTTCAGACCGACAATCGCCGTCATGCTGCCTTTTTGAATCACGCCGCTCAGCGACGGCGTAATGGCCACGCCTTCATAGCCAGCCACCAGGTTGTCCAGTTCAATCATGGCAGCGATACCGCCCACCAGACCATCAACCACAGCGCGGCCAACAGCGCGCAGGCCAGCAAAACCCGCGTCATGCTGCTGGCCATAAAAACAGGAGTGAACATCTTTGCCTCACCATTAAATGTTATAACATAACAATATTGGATTAACGCTAAGATGTAAACGGCAGGAAATGATGCTAAATGTAACAAGCCCCCCTCAGAGCCGAGGGGAGCCAGAAGGAAGGATTACTGACCGCGCGCCTGAGCGACCGCCAGGCCCAGTTGCCAGACCGCCATCGCATAGTGGGTGCTGTGGTTATAACGGGTGATGGTGTAGAAGTTCGGCAGCCCGTACCAGTACTGGTAGCCCGTACCAATATCCAGTCGCAGGAGGCTTGCCTGCTGATGGTTGCCCAGCGGCTGCATCGGCGTTAAGCCTGCTGCCGCCAGCTGCGAAACGCTGTATTTAGTTTTAAACCCATTCTCCAGTCCCGGAGCCTGCCCCATTGCCTGAACCGCCACCGCGTCGCCGCTCACCCAACCGTGCTGTTTGAAGTAGTTCGCCACGCTGCCGATAGCGTCTTCCGGGTCCCACAGGTTGATGTGACCATCACCGTTGAAATCAACCGCATACTGCCTGTAGGAAGACGGCATAAACTGGCCATAACCCATCGCGCCAGCAAATGAACCTTTCAGATCCAGCGGGTCGTCCTGTTCGTCACGCGCCATCAGCAGGAAGGTTTCCAGCTCACCTGAGAAGTATTGAGCACGACGTGGATAGTTAAACGAGAGCGTTGCCAGCGCATCGAGGATTCGCGTTTTACCCATCACGCGCCCCCAACGGGTCTCAACGCCAATAATCCCGACGATAATTTCCGGCGGTACGCCGTAGACCTGTGAAGCGCGCTGCAGTGCGTCCTGATGCTGGTTCCAGAACACCACGCCGTTCTGGACGTTATCCGGCGTGATGAACTGGTTGCGATAGCGCAGCCACGCTCCGTTCGGGCCAGTTGGCGGCAGGCCGGTCGGCGCCTGCCTGTCCATCAGGCGCAGCACGTAGTCCAGACGCTTGGCCTGGGAGAGAATTTCATGCAGCTGCTGTCGGTCAAAGCCGTGCTTACTCACCATCTTGTCGATGAACTGCTCCGCCGCCGGGTTATTGGCAAAGTCACCGGTTGGCATCAGCGCATTGTGCTGAGGTTCAAGGAGAAAACCGCCGGACGTGGTTGCCGGAGATTCAGCCGTTTTAGGTTTGCTGCTACAGGCAGCGAGCAGGACACACAGGGGGAGTAAAGCCAGAACACGACGCTTCAACATGGGACATCCGTTTAACAATATCAGCAAGAGTTAAATATGGTAAAGCATCCGCCACGCTGCAAGGAAGCGC
>CP070603.1:1196890-1198015 GCA_016939855.1 Kluyvera ascorbata | reverse complement strand
TCATGAGTGATTTTTTGTTAGAAGCCGGGCGCAAGGCCCTGTTACTGGAACTGCAGGAAGCCAGCCGCCTACCCGACCGTCTTGACGAGACCTTTGTTCAGGCCGCCAACGCCATCCTGAACTGCAAAGGCAAACTGATTGTTTCCGGGATGGGTAAATCCGGCCATATCGGCAAAAAACTCGCCGCCACCTTCGCCAGCACCGGCACCCCTGCATTCTTTGTTCATCCAGCGGAAGCGCTGCACGGCGATCTGGGGATGGTAGAAAGCCGCGACGTCATGCTGTTTATCTCCTACTCCGGCAGCGCCAAAGAGCTCGACTACATCATTCCGCGTCTGAAAGAGAAATCCGTGGTGCTGCTGGCGATGACCGGCAAAGCCAACTCGGCGCTGGCGCAGGCGGCCGATGCCGTGCTCGATATTGCCGTTGAACGTGAAGCCTGCCCGATGCACCTGGCACCCACCTCCAGCACCGTCAACACGCTGATGATGGGCGACGCGCTGGCGATTGCCGTGATGCAGGCGCGCGGCTTTAACGAAGAAGATTTTGCCCGCTCTCACCCGGCCGGTGCGCTGGGCGCTCGCCTGCTCAACCGCGTTCACCACCTGATGCGTCACGAGGATGATGTCCCGCAGGTTACCGTTCACGCCAGCGTAATGGACGCCATGCTGGAACTCAGCCGTACCGGCATGGGGATGGTCGCGGTCTGTAACGAACAATCACAGGTTCAGGGTGTCTTCACTGACGGCGACCTGCGTCGCTGGCTGGTGAGCGGCGGTTCGCTGGCCGATTGCGTTAACGATGCAATGACCAAAGGCGGCGTGACCCTGCACGACCAGGCGCGGGCGATCGACGCCAAAGAACAGCTGATGAAGCAGAAAATCAGCGCCGCGCCGGTGGTGGATGAAAACCATCGGCTGGTCGGCGCGATTAATCTGCATAACTTCTACCAGGCCGGGATCCTTTAATCCTTCAGCCCCAGACGCTTCGCCAGCCGGTGCAAGTTGGCGACGTCTGTCTCCAGCGCCCGGGCGCTTGCCGCCCAGTTATGTTGATGCGTCTCCAGTGCCTGGCGAATCATCTGCCGCTGAAAATGC
Organism: Kluyvera ascorbata; assembly: GCA_016939855.1. Taxonomy (GTDB): domain Bacteria; phylum Pseudomonadota; class Gammaproteobacteria; order Enterobacterales; family Enterobacteriaceae; genus Kluyvera; species Kluyvera ascorbata_C. The sequence goes on along the minus strand of CP070603.1, from coordinate 1,196,918 downwards.
TCGGTGGCGTCGCGCAGGTTATTAACCG
>CP070603.1:1192761-1196845 GCA_016939855.1 Kluyvera ascorbata | reverse complement strand
CTTCCTGGAACGCAAAGTGCTGCGCCTCCAGCACCACCTCGCCGTTGCTGCGCGTAGTTGCCCGCGCCAGCACTACCGCACGGTGTACCGCATGTTCCAGCTCACGCACGTTGCCCGGCCAGCCGTAGCTTTGCAGATGCGCCCGCGCGCCGCTGCTTAATACCACTCGCGACAATCCAAGCCGCAGCCGACACTGCTCGCAGAAGTAGCCCGCCAGCAGCACCACGTCGTCACCCCGCTCGCGCAGCGGCGGCACGAAAAGCGGGAACACGCTCAGGCGATGGAACAGGTCGGCGCGGAAATTACCGGCAACCACCTCTTCGCGCAGGTCGCGGTTGGTAGCGGCCAGCACGCGCACATCGACGCGTAGGCTGCGGTCATCGCCGACGCGCTGAATATCGCCATACTGCAATACGCGCAGCAGCTTGGCCTGTAGCGCCAGCGACAGCTCGCCAATTTCATCTAAGAACAGCGTGCCGTTGTCGGCCATTTCAAACTTGCCGCTGCGGTTGCTGATAGCCCCGGTAAACGCCCCTTTGACGTGACCAAAAAGCTCACTCTCGGCGACGCTCTCCGGCAACGCGGCGCAGTTCAGGTAAACCAGCGGGCTGACCGCGCGCGGCGAGCCCTCATGAATCGCTTTTGCCACCAGCTCTTTCCCGGTGCCGGTTTCACCGCTTATCAGCACATTCAGGTCAGAGGCGGCAACAATCTCAATCTCTTTTTTGAGCTGCATCATGCCCGGCGACAGGCCAATCATCTGCGTCTCTTTCACCTGCTCAAAGTCGGTTGGTGCGCCCGGCAGCATATTCTGGCTTTCGAGCTGCTCAATCAGCAGCGCGTTACTGAGCGCCCCCGCCGCCAGCGCGGCAATCAAGCGTAGCTCTTCGTCGCTGAACACATCGAACTGGTCCGGCGACATACCGTCGAGGGTCAGCGCGCCAATCAGGTTCTGCCCGGCGAATAGCGGCAGCCCAATACAGGCGTGGACCTTCAGGCTCTCCTGACCGGGGATCAGACCATCGTACGGGTCGGGTAAATCGCTATCCGCCGGGAAACGCACCACGTCGCCCGCACGGGCAATCGCCTCCAGACGCGGATGCCCTTCAAGAGTAAAGCGCCTGCCGAGCACGTCTTTCGCCAGCCCATCAATCGCCAGCGGAATAAACTGCCGGGCGTCGTAGCGCAGCAGCGCCGAGGCATCGCACTCCAGTACCTGGCGCAGCGTGGTAATCAGACGCTGGAATCGGTCCTGATGGCCGACGCCACGCTGAAGTTCAATGGCAATGCCCGCCAGCACATCAACGGAAAAGCTCATGGCGTACCCCTTACAGTCATTTTGACAATGCATGATGTCATATTGACAATATCAAGCATAGTCATTTTGACTAACAACAAAGAGGTATAAATTAATTAATTCAATAAAATCAATAAATTAAAAAGTTGGCACGCAACCTGCTATTAGCAATACATCTTTTTTGAAAAACGCTGAATTAATTGAGGTTGCTATGTCTATTCTGGTTAAAAATAACATTCATTGGGTTGGTCAACGTGATTGGGAAGTGCGTGATTTCCACGGTACCGAATACAAAACGCTGCGCGGCAGCAGCTACAACAGCTACCTTATCCGTGAAGAGAAAAACGTCCTGATTGATACCGTCGACCATAAATTCAGCCGTGAATTCGTGCAGAACCTGCGCGGCGAAATCGACCTCGCCGACATCGACTACATCATCATTAACCACGCCGAAGAAGACCACGCCGGTGCGCTGACCGAGCTGATGTCGCAGATCCCGGACACCCCAATCTACTGCACCGCCAACGCCATTGACTCCATCAACGGTCACCACCATCACCCAGAGTGGAACTTCCACGTAGTGAAAACCGGTGACTCCCTGGACATTGGTAACGGGAAACAGCTGATCTTCGTTGAAACCCCGATGCTGCACTGGCCCGATAGCATGATGACCTACATGACCGGTGATGCGGTGCTGTTCAGTAACGATGCCTTCGGCCAGCACTACTGTGACGAACGCCTGTTCAACGACGAAGTTGACCAGACCGAACTGTTCGAACAGTGCCAACGCTACTACGCCAACATCCTGACCCCGTTCAGCCGTTTGGTGACGCCAAAAATCACCGAGATCCTCGGCTTCAACCTGCCGGTTGATATGATTGCCACCTCCCACGGTGTGGTATGGCGTGAAAACCCAACTCAGATTGTTGAGCTGTACCTGAAATGGGCGGCGGACTATCAGGAAGACCGTATCACCATCTTCTACGACACCATGTCCAACAACACCCGCATGATGGCGGATGCGATTGCCCAGGGGATCAACGAAGTTGACCCGAACGTGGCGGTGAAAATCTTCAACGTCGCCCGCAGCGATAAAAACGAAATTCTGACCAACGTCTTCCGTTCTAAAGGCGTGCTGGTGGGGACTTCAACCATGAACAACGTGATGATGCCGAAAATTGCCGGCCTGGTGGAAGAGATGACTGGCCTGCGCTTCCGTAACAAACGCGCCAGCGCCTTTGGTTCTCATGGCTGGAGCGGCGGCGCAGTTGACCGTCTGTCTACCCGTTTGCAGGATGCGGGCTTTGAAATGTCCCTGAGCCTGAAGGCGAAATGGCGCCCGGATATCGACGCGCTGGAAATCTGCCGTCAGCACGGCCGTGAAATTGCCCGTCAGTGGGCGCTGGCTCCGCTGCCAGAAGCCACGGCAAAACCAGACGCCGCGAAAGACGCCTGTGCCTGTGCCGCTGCTGCCGCCGCCGCCGCCGACCTCGGCCCAAGCATGCAGTGCAGCGTGTGCCAGTGGGTTTACGACCCGGCGAAAGGTGAGCCTAATCAGGACGTTCAGCCAGGTACGCCGTGGAGCGAAGTCCCGGATAACTTCCTGTGCCCGGAATGTTCATTAGGGAAAGATGTCTTTGACGTGATGGCGACGGAGGCAAAATGAATCATGGCATCGTGATCATCGGCTCGGGCTTCGCCGCCCGTCAGCTGGTGAAGAATATTCGTAAGCTCGACGCGGGCGTCAAACTGACGCTCATCGCCGCCGACAGTATCGACGAGTACAACAAACCGGACTTAAGCCACGTGGTGAGCCGGGGGCAAACCGCCGCCGACCTCACCCTGCAAACCGCAGGCGAGTTCGCCGAGCAGTACAACCTGAACCTGTTCCCGCAGACCTGGGTAACCGGCATCGACGCCAACGCGCATGTGGTGAAAAGCCAGAGCCATGAGTGGCAGTACGACAAGCTGGTGCTGGCAACGGGCGCGTCAACCATCGTGCCGCCAGTACCGGGCAAAGCGCTGATGCTGACCCTCAACAGCCAGCAGGAGTTCGGTGCCGCGCAGAGTACGCTGCGCGATGCCCGACGCGTGCTGATTATCGGCGGCGGTTTGATTGGCAGTGAACTGGCGATGGACTTTAGCCGCGCCGGTAAAGCGGTCACCGTGGTGGATAACTCCGCCAGCGTACTGGCCTCGCTGATGCCGCCGGAAGTGAGCAGCCGTCTGCAGCATCGTCTGACCGATATGGGCATTCATCTGCTGCTGAAATCTCAGCTGCAGTCGCTGGAGCAGACCGCCACCGGCATTCGCGCCACCTTTGACCGCGACCGCCACGTCGAGGTTGATGCGGTAGTGGCTGCCACCGGCCTGCGCCCGGAAACCGCGCTGGCGCGCATGGCGGGTCTCGAGATTAACCGCGGCGTGAAGGTCGACAGCACCCTACGTACCAGCCACCCGGATATCTATGCGCTGGGCGACTGTGCGGAGATCAACGGCACCGTGCTACCGTTCCTGCAGCCGATTTTGATGAGCGCGATGTGCCTGGCGAAAAACATTCTCGGCCAGTCCGGCGAGCTGAAATTGCCAAATATGCTGGTGAAGGTGAAAACCCCGGATCTGCCGCTGCATCTGGCCGGTGAAACCCGCCGTCAAGATTTGAACTGGAAGATTGAAACCCGCGCCGACGGTATGCTGGCGCAAGGATACGACGAAGGCCAGCAGCTGCGGGCGTTCGTGGTCAGCGAGGAACGAATGAAAGAGGCCTTTGGTTTGCTGAAATCACTC
>CP070603.1:1179446-1189758 GCA_016939855.1 Kluyvera ascorbata | reverse complement strand
AACGCACCACCAGCGCGTCATAGTTACGCCAGCGGTAGTTCACCATCGACACCAGCCAGCACAGCGCGAACAGGCCAATCACCACAAAGCCCGCGTTGCCGAGGTTGTCGCTCAGCATCGACACACCGCTCCAGATGCCCCCGGTCAGGTCGAACTTATCGATAATCAGCCCCAGCGCTTCCAGCCCACCGATAAACAGCGCCACCACCACGGAGGCACCGGTAATGGTCATGTTGTAGTAAAGCTTACGCTGCGGCTTATTGAAGGCCCAACCGTACGCACCCACCATCAGAATATTATCCAGCGTATCGACCAGCGCCATACCGCTCGCGAACAGCGCTGGGAAGACCATAATCGACCACATCGACATCCCGCTGGATGCGCTGGCGGCAGAAATGCCCAGCACGCCAATTTCAGTGGCGGTATCAAAACCAAGGCCGAACAAGAAGCCCACCAGGTACATATGCCAGCTCTTGCCGATCAGACGGAAAGTACGGCTAAACAGCGCGCTCATCATGCCGCCAGTCACCGGCAGCTCGGCTGAGACTGACTCACCCTTTTTCAGCGCCTGGAAACTGCGCCATACGCCGCGCAGAATAATCAGGTTCACCAGCGCCATCGCCAGCAGGAACACCGCTGACACGGTGGTGCCAATGATGCTGCCGGTGTCGTGGAACCAGCTCATCTTGTGCTGGAACGCGGTCGCCGTAGCGGCAATCGCTACCGACGCCAGCACCACGATGGAGGAGTGACCGAGTGAGAACCAGGCACCGACGCCGAACGGGCGCTTGCCCTGCTGCATCATTTTACGGGTGACGTTATCAATCGCCGCAATGTGGTCGGCATCCACCGCGTGACGCAGGCCGTAGCCCCACGCCAGCAGACTGGCGGCCATCAACGCGCCGTTATGACCAAATGACTGCCATGCCCAACCCCAGGCCAGTAAATTCGCCAACACGAGAACCAGAACCAGCAACGTTGCGCGCGGCTGTTGACGAAGAACATTCCACAACATGAGTAACTCCTTAAACCAGATGGCGAGCTGCAGCAATCACAGACTGCCCGTATGAAATTGCCCCATCCCCCGCGGGTAAACGCTTCGGAAAGAGCAAAGTGAAATCGTGTAAATAGTGCATAAGACGGCTGCGCAGCAGTGCGTTGTGCAGCACGCCGCCGCCGAAAGCCAGGGTGGCAAGCGACAAACGCTCTGCGTGCTGACGCATTAAAACGGCAATGCCCTGCGCCAGGGCGTCGTGAAACGCCCACGCTTTTTGCGCCGGGGTCGCCTGCCAGCCGAGCCACGTCGGCCAGAAGGTGGCGAGATCCAGTTGATTATCAACAACCGGCATCGTCACGGGATGGGTCACGGCCGCGCAGCCTGCCGCCAGCGCTTCCAGCCGACAGGCCGCCTCGCCTTCATAGCTCAGCGCCAGCGGCGCGCAGCCCACCGCACAGGCCACCGCGTCAAACAGACGGCCGCAGGAGGACGCTACCGGGCTGTTGAGCCCGCGCTGAATCGCCTGCGACAGCAGCGGCCAGTTCTGCTGCTGCACGGTCTGCGTCTCACCGAACGCTTCCCAGCCGGGCACGAACGCCAGGCAGTGCGCCAGCAGGTTGCGCCACGGCTGACGCGCCGCCAGGTCACCGCCCGGCAGCACCACGGCGGGCAGGCCGCCAAGATGTTCGCACTCGCGGTAGCTCACGCGCAGACACTCGCCGCCCCACAGCGCGCCGTGCTCACCCATGCCAATACCGTCGAGCGCCATCGCAATCACGTCACTGCCGTCAAGCGGCCAGTCATGTTCGGCAAGGCAGGCGGCAATGTGGGCATGATGATGCAGCACCTGATGCAGCGGCAGCGCCAGTTCCGCAGCCCACTGCGACGAACGATAAGCTGCGTGGTAATCCACGACTACTGCCTGTGGTGTAAAGTCATAAATAGACTGCATCAGCGCCAGCGCCTGACGCCACTGGGTTTCCACGCCGTCATCGGTCAGGTCGCCAAAGTGCTGGCTGAGTACCGCCCGGTCGCCGCGCACCAGGCAGAAGGTATTTTTCATATCCGCGCCGAGACAGAGCATCGGCGGCACATCGCGAAAGCCCGGCGGCAGGGTCAGCGCATCCGGCACGTAGCCGCGCGAACGGCGCAGCATTTCGCCGCTCTGGCGTACCACTGAATCGTCCATGCGCTGCACGATATCGCGGTTGTGCAGCAGGAAGCCGTCAGCGATATCGGCCAGATCGGTCAGCGCATCACCGTTGGTCAACGCCGGGGGTTTACCGCTCAGGTTGCCGGAGGTCATCACCAGCGGGCGCGCCAGCGCCTGCATCAGCAGATGCTGGAGCGGGTTGGCAGGCAGCATTACGCCGACTTCCGCGAGATCCGGCGCGATCTCCGGGCTGAGCCCGGAGATCAGATGTTTATCCACCAGCACAATCGGTGCGGCGGGGGTTTTCAGCAGCGAGCGCGCATCAATCGACAGCGCGTCGGCGTTCGCCACCATCACCGCCAGCGGTTTTGCCGGGCGATGTTTGCGCGCACGAAGCGTCGCCACCGCCGAAGAATTTCCCGCATCGCAGGCTAGGTGGAAGCCGCCAATGCCCTTCACCGCCACGATGCCACCGGCTTCAATCATGGCGATAGCGGCGGCAAGCGCTGCCTCTTTTTCCGCGCGTTGATCGTGGCTTTGCCACATCAGCCACGGCCCGCATTCCGCACAGGCCACCGGCTGAGCGTGGAAACGACGGTCGTAAGGGTTGCGGTACTCCGCCTCGCACGACGGGCAGAGCGGAAACGCCGCCATCACCGTCAGCGGACGGTCATAGGGCATGGCGTGAATAATGGTAAAGCGGGGCCCACAGTGGGTGCAGTTGATGAACGGATAACGGTAGCGCCGCTCCTGCGGGTCGTTCATTTCCGCCAGGCAGGCCGGGCAGGTTGCCGCATCCGGGACAATCTGGGTGCTCATCGCCCCGGCGCCGCTCTGGCGAATAGTAAAATCGGTCGGCAGCGTCGGCCACTCAAACGGCTCGACGTGGGTACTATCAATGCGCGCAAGCGGCGGGCAGTACTGATACAGCGCGGCAATAAAGTCCGCTTCGTCACCGTACAGGCGCAGCAGTACGCCTGCGCTGTCGTTACAGACATCGCCAAGGCAGCCGCGCTGCTGTGCCAGTTGCCAGACGAAGGGGCGGAAGCCCACCCCCTGTACTTTTCCGCAGATGCGGATCTGCACGCCGTTTGCGTTCATCTGATTACCCGTTGAGCGCCGCGTTCAGGCGCGTTTTCATCGACTGATAGCTGTCCTGCGCGTAGATTTCGGCCCAGTTCTGATCCTCAATCGCCTCGATTTTCACCGCACAGTACTTGGTTTCCGGCGTTTTCGAGATAGGGTCGAGGTTGTCCTGGGTCAGTTCGTTGCAGGCGCCAATCCACCATTGGTAGGTCATATAAACGCTGCCGTGGTTGATGCGTTCGCTCACGCAGGCTCGGCTAATCACCTTGCCGCGACGTGAGGAGACCCACACCAGCTGCTTATCATGCACGCCAAGCAGGTTGGCATCCTGCGGGTTCATCTGCACAAAGCCTGGCTCATCGGCGAGCGATTGCAGCGCCGCGCAGTTGCCGGTCATCGAACGACAGGAGTAGTGCCCGACCTCGCGTACGGTGCAGAGCACCAGCGGGAAGTCGGCGTCCGGCGTTTCGGCTGGCGCACGCCATGGAGCCGCGAACAGGTGGCCTTTACCGTCAGGCGTGGCGAACTGATTGCCTTCGTACAGATACGGCGTCCCCGGATGTTCGATCGTCGGGCATGGCCACTGCACGTGTCCCATCTCGCCCATTTTTTCGTAGGTTACGCCGTAGAACAGCGGGCACAGCTCGCGCATTTCGTCCCAGATTTGCTGGTTATCGTCGTAGTGCATCGGGTAACCCATTTCGTTTGCCAGCAGGCTGATAATTTCCCAGTCGCGCTTCACGTTATAGGTAGGTTCGATGGCTTTTTCGAAGCGCTGGAAGCCGCGGTCGGCGCAGGTAAAGACGCCGCCGTGTTCGCCCCATGAGGTGGCAGGCAGCAGCACGTCCGCCTGCTCGGCGGTCTTGGTCATAAAGATGTCCTGCACCACCACAAAGTCGAGCGCTTCAAACCCTTTGCGCACCAGGCCTAAATCCGCCTCGGTTTGCAGCGGGTCTTCGCCCATGATGTAGTAGGCTTTCACCTTCCCTTCAAGGGCCAGATGCGGCACTTCGGTAATACGCACCCCGACTTTGTCGTCCATCAGGCTGGCGTCAATGCCCCAGGCGTTGGCGAACTTCTCGCGTACGGCGGCATCGACCACGTCCTGATAGCCCGGGAACTGGTTGGGCAGCACGCCCATGTCGCACGCGCCCTGCACGTTGTTCTGCCCACGCACCGGGCCGACGCCAACGGCTTCGCGCCCAAGGTTACCGGTCAGCAGCGCCAGGCTTGCCAGCCCTTTCACCACATCGACCGCCTGGCCGAACTGGGTCACGCCCATGCCCCACATAATGGTCGCCGACGGCGCAGCCGCGTAGGTGCGCATCGCCTGACGAACCTGCATGGCCGGAATGCCGGTCAGGGATTCCACCGCTTCCGGCGCGTAGTCTTTGACGATTTCGCGCAGTTCATCAAGCCCGGTGGTGTAGCGCGAAACGTATTCGTGGTCGTAGAGATCTTCTTCCAGCAGCACGTGGGCGAAGGCGTTCACCAGCGCCATATTGCTGCCGTTGCGCATTTGCAGATGCTGGTCGGCGATGCGCGCGGTTTCAATACGGCGCGGATCGCAGACGATAATTTTGGCTCCTTTGTCTTTCGCTTTAATCACACGGCGCGCCACGATCGGGTGCGAGTCCGCGCAGTTGTAGCCAAAGACCAGCAGGCAACGGGAGTTTTCAATATCGCCGATACTGTTGCTCATCGCGCCGTTGCCCAGCACGTCCTGAAGCCCGGCCACCGATGGACCGTGACAGACGCGCGCGCAGCAGTCGACGTTATTGGTGTGCAGCACGCCGCGGGCGAATTTCTGCATCACGTAGTTGGTTTCATTGCCGGTGCCGCGCGATGACCCAGTGGTCATAATGGCGCGCGGCCCGAATTTGGCTTTGATATCGCCAAGACGCTTCGCAGTATAGCGAATCGCCTCATCCCAGCTCACGGGAGTGAACTTGCCACCTTTTTCATAGCGGATCATCGGCTGCGTTAATCGGGGGGTCAGCAGCTTGGTATCGTTGAGGAAGTCCCAGCCGTAATAGCCCTTCAGACACAGCTCATTCTGGTTGGTTTTCCCATCGGCGGCCTCGGCGCGGATAATTTTACCGTTGTCGACAACCAGCTTCAGTTTGCAACCAGCGCCACAGTACGGGCACACACTCGTGATTTTTTTCATCAGTAACAGACCTGTTAAAAGAGAAATAAGGATGATTAAAGAGAGATAGACGCGGCGCTATCGAGCGCGGCGCGACGACGTTTTTCCGCGCTCAGCTGTTCAAGCTTGCTGCGGTCCACGCAAAACAGCGCGTGAGTCGGGCAGGCTTCCATACAGGCAGGGCCCGCTTCGCGGTGATAGCAGAGGTCACACTTGTTGGCTTCGGCTTTTTCCGCGCGCACTTTAAGGCCCGCGCCGCTGTCGCGAACCACCGGACGCACCACCACTTCCATCGCGCCGTAAGGGCAGGCCACCACGCAGGTTTTGCAACCAATGCAGCGTTCCTGCATCACGTGAATAAAGCCTTTATCGCGGCTGATAGCGCCGTTCGGGCAGACGTTGGCGCACGGGGCGTCTTCGCACTGACGACAGGCGGTAGCGGTAGAGACATTCACGCCTTTAATGACGTGAATACGGGGCAGGAAAGATTGCGGCGTCAGCGCGGCGCAGTCCTGATCTTCCTGGTGGGAAACCACGCATGCGACTTCGCATGTCCGGCAGCCAATACATTTACTCGCATCAGCAATGATGAAACGGTTCATCAACTTCTCCAGCAATGACAGTGAATTCGCGGGAGAATGCATTATTCGAGCCAACTTTTATTTAGCTGTTTTTAAAGAATATTTTTTGACGAGTGATGAGAGATAAGCTGTCATCGTCACTTATGACGATGACAGCTGACGACGCTAAGCGTGCGGCCCCGGAACGATGGATTCACGCTCAATCAGTTCACCGGGGAAGGTTTGCTGATATTTAAAGTCCCCGCCGTCGAGCATGAAAATAAGGCGATGAATGGTCTCTTTGATCATTTCTGTGACCGGAATACGCACGCTGGAGAGCGCGGGAACCATATAAGGCGCGAGGGTAATATCATCAAAACCGAGTACCGAAACCTGCTGCGGCACGTTTATTCCGCGCGCGTGTAGACGCTTAATCGCCCCCACCGCCATATCATCATTGCTGGCGACCAGCGCGCTAAAGCTGACCTGCCTCTCAAGCAGCGTATCCACCCCGGCGGCACCGGTCGCGGGGGTCCACTTTCCTTCCACAATCAGTTCGTTGTGCACCGCAATGCCGTGCTTCGTCAGCGCATCTTTATAGCCGGAAAGACGCTCAATGCCGGTCGGCGAATCGAGCGAGCCGGTAATAAACGCAATATCACGATGGCCAAGGCTGATTAATCGCTCCACCGCGTTCTGGCTGGCGGATTTTTGATCGCAATACACGCAGTGGCTGCTATTTCGGCGCAGCCGACGGTTGATGACTAATATCGGCTGCTGTTGCTGCTGAATAATGTCGTCAATATCGTCGACGCTCAGAAAACGGGGATAAATAATAATGCCGTCGCAGCGCAGGTCGAGCAGATACTGAATCGCCTCACGCTCTTCCTCGGCGCTGTGTTTACCGTCCGCCAGAATCAGGCGTCGCCCCTGGTCTTCCGTCATGCTCGCCGCATGGAACAGCAGCTCGCTGAAATAAACCCCGTGATAGAGCGTGTTGGTGACCACCAGACCCAGGGTTTGTGTCTTTTTGGTCGCCAGATTACGCGCCAGCAGATTGGGCCGATAGCCGCTCTCTTCGATAGCCAGAAACACCCGGTCCTTTGTCTCCTGACTGACATAACCGTTGCCCGATAGCACACGGGAGACGGTGGCTTTCGACACGCCCGCCCGTCGCGCTACCTCCAGCATTGTCGTCATATTCATACCCTTGAGAAATCATTTGCCAGCAGTGTACTGCACCGTTTCGCTATTTACAGCACCCGCCGATGCGCGCGCTTTTTGTTCAACGGGCATTCCTGTGATCGGTTTCACGAATTAACTAAAAACAAAATTTAGATCTTGATGTAACAAAATTAACACATGAATATTATGTGGAACCGGTTTCCTATGCAACGTTTCATCACCCCGACTACATCGGGCGATGAGCGATAAGTACCCTACTGATAAAACAGGATTTTCCGATGTCTAAAAACTATGCGGCTCTGGCGCAATCCGTGGTGGGCGCACTCGGCGGCGTGGAGAACATCTCCGCCGTCACGCACTGCATGACCCGTCTGCGCTTCGTACTGAAAGATGAAACGCAGGTCGACAGCGCCAGCCTCAAAGGCATCAGCGGCGTGCTGGGCGTGGTGCGTAACGACAACCAGTGCCAGGTGATTATCGGCAACACCGTCTCCCAGGCCTACCGCGAAGTGGTGAACCTGCTGCCGAGCAACCTGCAGCCCGCCGCCCCGGTCGGAAAACCGAAGCTCACCTTACGCCGCATCGGCGCCGGGATCCTCGACGCGCTGATCGGCACCATGTCGCCGCTGATCCCGGCGATTATCGGCGGATCGATGGTCAAGTTGCTGGCAATGATCCTCGAAATGACCGGCGTACTGCCAAAAGGCGCACCGACGCTGACCATTCTGACGGTGATCGGCGACGGCGCGTTCTTCTTCCTGCCGCTGATGGTCGCCGCCTCCGCGGCGGTGAAGTTCAAAACCAATATGTCGCTGGCGATTGCTATCGCCGGGGTGCTGGTGCACCCGAGTTTTATTGAGCTAATGGCGAAAGCCGCCCAGGGCGAGCACGTCGAATTTGCCTATATTCCAGTGACGGCGGTCAAGTACACCTACACGGTGATCCCGGCGCTGGTGATGACCTGGTGCCTCTCCTACATTGAACGCTGGGTCGATAAGATCACCCCGGCGGTGACCAAAAACTTCCTTAAGCCGATGCTTATCGTGCTGATTGCCGCACCGTTGGCGATCCTGCTGATCGGCCCGATTGGCATCTGGATCGGGAGCGCTATCTCTACGCTGGTGTACACCATTCACGGCTACCTCGGTTGGCTGTCGGTCGCCATTATGGGCGCGCTGTGGCCGCTGCTGGTAATGACCGGGATGCACCGCGTCTTTACGCCAACCATCATTCAAACCATCGCCGAAACCGGCAAAGAAGGCATGGTGATGCCGTCAGAAATTGGCGCCAACCTGTCGCTCGGCGGTTCGTCACTGGCGGTGGCATGGAAAACCAAAAACCCAGAGCTGCGTCAGACCGCGCTGGCGGCCGCCGCTTCCGCGATTCTGGCCGGGATTTCTGAACCGGCGCTGTACGGCGTGGCCATTCGTCTGAAACGCCCGCTGATTGCCAGCCTGATAAGCGGCTTTATCTGCGGCGGCATTGCCGGTGCCGTCGGGCTTGCCAGCCACTCCATGGCCGCGCCGGGCCTGTTCACCAGCGTGCAGTTCTTCGACCCGGCTAACCCGATGACTATCGTATGGGTGTTTGGGGTGATGGCGCTGGCGGTGGTGCTCTCCTTTGTGCTGACGCTGATTCTTGGTTTTGAAGATATTCCCGTCGAAGAGGCTGCCGCCGAGGCGCGTAAACGTCAGGCCACCACGCCTGCCGGTACGGCGGCGGTACGAATTTCATAAATTTTTAGCGAGGTAACGCATGTCGACATTTCCGCAAGGCTTTCTCTGGGGCGGCGCCATTGCCGCCAACCAGGCTGAAGGGGCCTATCTTGAGGGCGGCAAAGGGCTGACCACCGTGGATATGATCCCGCACGGCGTAAACCGCCTGCCGGTGAAGCTGGGGCAAGAGAAGCGCTTTACGCTGCGCGATGATGAGTTCTACCCAAGCCATCAGGCGATCGATTTTTATCATCGCTACAAAGAAGATATCGCGCTGATGGCGGAGATGGGCTTTACCGTGTTCCGCACCTCGATTGCCTGGAGCCGTCTCTACCCGAACGGCGATGAGTTGACGCCAAACGAAGCGGGCATCGCCTTCTACCGCGACCTGTTCCGCGAGTGCCAGAAGTACGGCATTGAGCCGCTGGTCACCCTGTGCCACTTCGACGTGCCGATGCACCTGGTCACCGAGTATGGCTCATGGCGCAACCGTAAAATGGTCGACTTTTTCGCCCGCTACGCCCGCACCTGCTTTGAGGCGTTCGACGGGCTGGTGAAATACTGGCTGACCTTCAACGAAATCAACATCATGCTGCACAGCCCGTTCTCCGGTGCGGGCCTGGTGTTTGAAGAGGGTGAAAATCAGGATCAGGTGAAGTACCAGGCCGCGCACCACGAGCTGGTAGCCAGCGCGCTGGCAACGAAAATCGCCCATGAGGTGAACCCGCAGAACCAGGTCGGCTGCATGCTGGCGGGCGGTAACTTCTATCCTTACTCCTGCAAGCCAGAAGACGTGTGGGCGGCGCTGGAGAAAGACCGCGAGAACCTGTTCTTTATCGACGTGCAGGCACGCGGCCGCTATCCGGCCTACTCGGCGCGGGTGTTCCGCGAAAAAGGTGTGACGATTGCGAAAGAAGCGGGCGACGACGAGCTCCTCAAGCACACCGTCGATTTTGTGTCGTTCAGCTACTACGCTTCACGCTGCGCGTCGGCGGAGATGAACGCCAACAACACCAACGCCGCAAACATCGTGAAGTCGCTGAAAAACCCGTATATCGAGGCCAGCGAATGGGGCTGGGGCATCGACCCGCTCGGCCTGCGCATCACCATGAACATGATGTACGACCGCTATCAGAAGCCGCTGTTCCTGGTGGAAAACGGCCTTGGCGCGAAAGACGTGGTCAACGCCGACGGGCAGATTGACGACGATTACCGCATCAGCTATCTGCGCGAGCATATTCGGGCGATGGGGGAAGCGATTGAGGACGGGATTCCGGTTATCGGCTACACCACCTGGGGCTGTATTGATCTGGTGGCAGCGTCAACCGGTGAGATGAGCAAGCGCTACGGGTTTGTCTACGTTGACCGCGATGATGCGGGGAATGGGACGCTGGCGCGGACGCGTAAGAAGTCGTTCTGGTGGTATAAGAAGGTGATTGCCAGCAACGGGGAAGATTTGGCGTAAAA
>CP070603.1:1176420-1176548 GCA_016939855.1 Kluyvera ascorbata | reverse complement strand
GTCCGCTGATCCTTTGTGAATATGCCCACGCCATGGGCAACAGCTTTGGCGGTTTTGCTAAATACTGGCAGGCTTTCCGCGATAATCCGCGTCTTCAGGGCGGGTTTGTCTGGGACTGGGTCGATCAA
>CP070603.1:1170816-1173000 GCA_016939855.1 Kluyvera ascorbata | reverse complement strand
CAAACCCGCCGTTCCCCTGCCACCCTTCAAGACGCTGATAAACCACCTCAACCGCGTCTTTGATCGCCTGGGTCATCGGGTAATAAAAGCCCACGATATCCGGCTGAATGCCGAGGAAAATCACCTCACCCACGTCTTCTTTCAGCTGATCCACCAGGTAATTCAGCGGCATATTGTGGGTGGTCATCATAAACATCTCGGCGATGTCGTCCGGGTCGATAATACGAATCTCGCCGGGGTTCAGCCCCATATCGGTGGCATCAACAATCAGCAGGCGAGCCGGGTTCAGCTCGCGGATTGCCACAATATCGTTTTCCGGCGCGCTGCCGCCGTCAATCACGACCCACGCCCCTTTCGGCTGGGCTGCACACATTTCGGCAAGTAGAGGGCCAGCGCCATCGTCGCCCATCATGCTATTGCCGACACAGAGTAAAACGTCAGTCATGGTCATTCCTCAATCGTAAAATCAGTCGCGCAGGCGGCGCACCATCAGATAGATGGCGCTCTCCTGATGAATGGCGTGCAGCATATTGAGCATCGCCTGGCTCCACGCTTTTTGCTGCGGCGTTTGTAACGCCCGCGCTTTATCAAACGCGTTCGCCAGCATCGACACGTGGTTGCTGTCGATGACAATCTCGCCGTACTTCGGCACGCCTTCCATTTTACGCCGCGCCGTACTGCCCGCTTCAAGCGTCGCAATCCACGCCAGATACTCATCCCACGGGCAGGTCAGCGCGGCTTCGAGGCAGTCGATGACCCCGAGGTGGTGGCCAATCGCCAGGCTGTAATAGACAACCTGCTGCGCCTCGGAAGGCGTGGCATCGTTCTCATCAATAAATTTACGGCTCAGTTGACTGAACACCACCTGTTCGCTCATCGAATACGTGCCTCTTCTACTACGTGGTTAAGCTGCGTGACGATTTCCGTCAGACGCGGATCGTTTTCTGTGGCCAGCCACTGCTGAACCTGGGTGTCACCCTGGCCCAGATGCAGCATATAGTCGTCGGCAATCTGACGACCATAGCGGTAGCCCGCCAGACGGCGCGCGGCGCGGTCAACCTGCACGCGCAGCGGCTGAACCATATCCGGATGCAGAATTTCAGCCGGCTGCGCGTCCAGTTCGCTTGGCGCACGGGCGTGGATTTTCTGCTCCAGCAGACCCAGCGCCATGGCAAAGCCGTACAGCGTTGCCGCAGGCGTCGGCGGGCAGCCAGGAATGTACACGTCCACCGGCACGATTTTATCGGTGCCGCCCCAAACGCAGTACAGGTCGTGGAAGATACCGCCGCTGTTACCACAGGCGCCGTAGGAGATACAGATTTTCGGGTCCGGCGCGGACTGCCAGGCGCGCAGCGCTGGCGAACGCATGGCGCGAGTTACCGCACCGGTAAACAGCAGAATGTCGGCATGACGCGGTGACGGCACCACTTTAATACCAAAACGTTCGGCGTCGAACAGCGGTGAAAGCGTGGCAAAGATTTCAATCTCACAGCCGTTACAGCCGCCGCAGTCCACGCGGTAGACGTAGGCGGAACGCTTGATGTTTTTCAAAAGCGACGCCTTCATGCTGGCGATAGATTCTTCTACCGTCATCGGCACCGGCATGCCGTTGTCGTCGCGTGGCCCTATTAAGTTGCTCATCAGATGGCCTCTTTCATGTGGCGAGTCAGGTCAATACGGTCGGAAGGCACCAAACATTTCTGACGCTTACATTCCGGGCAGGTCTCAAAGCTTTCGCGGTGGTTTTCCGCGCGGCTGTCACCGTTGTGCTTAAGCAGCGCAATGGCGTAATCAATCTCTTTTTGCACCGCAAACGGACGGTTGCAGACGCGGCAGTTGCAGATATCAAAACGCGACTGCTGCAAGAAATCTTCTTTCTTCCACACCGCCAGTTCGTACTCCTGCGACAGCTTGATCGCCGCCGTTGGGCACACCTCTTCGCAGCGGCCGCAGAAGATGCAGCGACCGAGGTTAAACTGCCATGCCAGCTGATTGCTGACGCGGTCGGTTTCCACCGTCAGCGCGTTCGACGGGCAGGCGTTGACGCACGCCGCGCAGCCGATGCACTGCTGCGGATTGTGTTCCGGCTTGCCGCGGAAGTTTTTATCAACCGGCATCGGTTCCAGCGGATAGGACGATGTCGTGACGCCGGTTTTAATAGCTTTTTTAATAAAGGTAAACATG
>CP070603.1:1161341-1170809 GCA_016939855.1 Kluyvera ascorbata | reverse complement strand
CTTATTTCAGCGGCGAGTTCTTACGCTCGATGCTGTAGCGCTCAAGCTCTTTGTACGGCACAACCTTGCTCTTCTTCTTACGCACGTCGACCACGGTCATACGGTCGGTACAGGAGTAGCAAGGGTCGAGGCTACCGATGATCAGCGGCGCATCGGAAACGGTGTTGCCGCGCAGCATATAGCGCAGGGTTGGCCAGTTGGCGTAGGTCGCCGCGCGGCAGCGCCAGCGGTACAGCTTCTGGTTGTCGCCGGTCATGCTCCAGTGAATATCGTCACCGCGAGGCGCTTCCGAGAAGCCCAGCGCGAAGCGGTTTGGAATGTAGGTGAAACCTTCTACCGCAAGCGGGCCGCCTGGCAGGTTATCGAGGCCGTAATCAATCATGTTCAGCGCGGTGAACACTTCGTTGATACGCACTTTCAGACGGGAGATAACGTCGCAGCCCTGCTCGCTGTGCACTTCCATCGGCAGCAGACCGTAGCCCACAAACGGGTGATCGGCACGAGTATCACGGGCGTGGCCGCTAGCGCGAACCATCGGGCCGACGTTACTGAAGTCACGGGCGATTTCCGGATCCAGGCGGCCGATACCCACGGTGCGCTGTTCCATGTTCGGCGTGCTCAGCAAAATATCCACCAGGTCCTGCACATCGCGACGCATCTGCTGCGCCAGCTGACGAGTCTGGATCATGTCGTCTTTCAGGAAGTCACGACGGATGCCGCCAATCAGGTTCAGGCCGTAGGTTTTACGCGCGCCGGTGAGGATTTCCGCCATTTTCATGGAGGCTTCACGAACGCGGAAGAACTGCATAAAGCCGGAGTCGAAGCCGGTGAAGTGGCACGCCAGGCCGAGGTTCAGCAGGTGCGAGTGCAGACGCTCAACTTCCAGCAGAATGGCGCGGATCATCTGCGCGCGTTCCGGCACAACGATGCCCATCGCGTTCTCGACGGAGGTGGTGTAGGCGGTGCTGTGGGCAAAGCCGCAGATGCCGCACACGCGGTCGGACAGGAAGGTCACTTCGTTGTAACCCATGCGGGTTTCCGCCAGTTTTTCCATGCCGCGATGGACATAGAACAGACGGTAGTCGGCGTCGATAATGTTCTCGCCGTCAACGAACAGACGGAAGTGGCCCGGTTCATCAGAGGTGACGTGCAGCGGGCCAATTGGCACTACGTTGTTTTTCTTAGTACCCAGCTCGTTGATGAACTCGTAGGTTTCGGCATCGGTGGTCGGTGCCGGGCGCTGACGGTAGTCCATGCTGTCTTTACGCAGCGGATACAGCTCGTCCGGCCAATCATCCGGCAGCACCAGACGACGTTCGTCAGGCAGGCCCACCGGGCGCAGACCGTACATATCGCGCACTTCGCGCTCGCCCCACACCGCCGCCGGAACGCGCGGCGTCACGGACGGGTATTCGAGGGTGTTAGGGTCGACTTCGACGCGCACGGTAATCCAGCACTTGGTGCCTTTTTCCATCGACAGCACGTAGTAGACCGCATAGTGTCCGTTCAGTTTACGTTCGTCGTTGCCAAACAGCACCGACAGCCAGCCGCCCTGCTGGTAGTAAAGAAACTCGACGACTTCCGGCAGGTAGTTCACCTTCACGGTAATCGTTAACTGGTCTTTGGTCTGCCAGGCTTCGTCCAGCACCACGCCCGGGAAGGACTGGTGCAGCGCAGCGAGGTAGTGTTGACCCACTTTTTCTTCAGACATGCTCAAAACTCTCTTATCACGCCACCAGCAAGGAGACGAAGGCTAAAAAGGCTAAACCGAACCCGGTCCAGGTGATGCGACCGGTAATATCCAGACGCAGACGCGCCATGCTGTTTTCGAACAGGGCGATAATCAGCACGCCAACCACCAGCTTGACGATGGCGGCAATCACGGCCATCACCAGACCACCGACGCTAAAGCTGGTCATCTGCCCCCACGGGATGAAGACGCCAACGAACATCTGCAGCACCACCAGCTGTTTCAGGCTGATGCCCCACTTCAGCACGCCGAAGCCGCTGCCGCTGTATTCAGACAGTGGGCCTTCCTGCAGCTCTTGCTCCGCTTCCGCGAGATCGAACGGCAGCTTGCCCATTTCGATAAAGGTGGCGAAGGCGCAGGCGCAGAAGGCCAGCAGCAGCGGAATGCTGCGGCCGACCGGCCAGTGGTACAGCGTGTTGGTTATATTGCTGATATGGGTTGAACCCGCGACCAGCGCGGCGACCCACAACCCCAGCAGCAGCATCGGCTCAACCAGCACGCCGAGCATCGCTTCACGGCTTGCGCCGATGGCGGTGAACGGGCTACCGGTGTCGAGACCGGCAATGGCAAAGAAGAAACGTGCAACGGCAAACAGGTAGATAAGGGTGATCAGATCGCCCAGACCCGGCATCGGAGAAGCCACGGTCACCACCGGCAGCGCGGTGGCAATCGTCAGCATCACGCCGACCATCACAAACGGCGTCAGGCGGAACACCCAGCCGGAAGCGTCCGGGCCAATGCTCTGGCGGCCCAGCAGTTTGATGATGTCGCGATACTCCTGCATCACGCCCGGCCCGCGACGGTTATGCAACCGTGCGCGCAGCACGCGGGTGATACCAGACAGCAGCGGCGCGACGGCGAACAGCACCAGCGCCTGCAGTACAGCAAATAGGAACGTCATGTTCAGGCTCCTCGAGAGATGACAATCACGACCAGCACCGCCAGTTCAACCAGCGCCAGACGTTGCAGCAGCAGCGGCGCCGCCGCGTTCTGCCAGCCCGGAACCAGAGAGACCGGGTTGAGCCATTTGCGCAGTTTCAGCACCAGCGCAAAGGCCTGTTTCACCGGCATCGCAAAACCGTGCGCGGTGATCACCATGGATTGTTCGTGGTCGTAACCACAGACCCACGCCGCGCCGCGAGAACGGCTTGGCAGGCGGTTGCCTTTGAGCAGCGCCAGAATGATGAACGGCAGCAGCGGGCAGGCAATCAGCAGCAGGGTAATCATCGGCTGGGACACCACGGTATGCGCGGTAGCCATCGGCAGCGGCACGGCGGCGCTCAGCATTGGCAGCAGCCACGGCGCGGCAACGCCGCCAACGATACACAGCAGCGCCATCACCACGGTGCTAATCGCCATCAGCAGCGGCGCGCAGCAGGCGTTTTCCGCCTCTTTCGTGCGCGGTGCGCCAAGGAAGGTGACACCGTAGACTTTCGCCATACACATCACCGCCAGCGCGCCGGTAATCGCCAGGCCAACGGCCAGCAACGGCCCCAGCAGACGACCAATAAACGCCCCGCTGGTGCTCAGCTTGAAGAAGGACTGGTAGATAACCCATTCACCGGCAAAGCCGTTCAGCGGCGGCAGCGCGGCCATCGCCATCAGGCCCACCAGCATCGCCAGCGAGATCATCGGCATGCGTTTGCCGATACCGCCTAGCTTCTCGATATCGCGGTGGCCGGTACGGAACCAGACGGAGCCCGCGCCGAGGAACAGCGTAGCTTTGAACAGGCTATGGTTGAGCAGATGGTACAGACCCCCGGTCAGACCCAGCGCCACCATCACCGGCTCCTGCAATGCCAGGCCGGTCACGCCGACGCCTAAACCGAGCAGAATAATGCCGATGTTTTCCAGCGTGTGGTACGCCAGCAGACGCTGAATGTTGTGTTCCATCAGCGCGTACAGGCCGCCGACAAACGCGGTTACCATCCCCAGCACCAGCAGCGCAATGCCCCACCACAGCGGCTGAACGTCACCCAGCAGCGACACGGTGAGAATGCCGAGCAGACCTACTTTCATTACCACGGTAGAGAACAGCGCGGCGGCCGGTGCGCTGGCGTTGGCGTGCGCCTGCGGAACCCAACCGTGCAGCGGGATGATCCCGGCCAGCAGGCCAAAGCCAATCACACACAGCACCCAGATGTCAGAACCGATCGGCAGCATCTGCGCACGTTCGTTCAGCAGCACCAGATCCAGCGTGCCGTAGCGCTGCCACAGCAGCAGACAGGCAATCGCCAGCAGGATGGTGCCCAGGCGGCCCAGCGCAAACCACAGCTTGCCGGAGGAGGCGCAGCCGGTAAGGAACGCGCCGCACAGCGCCATAATTTCCGCCATCACCACCAGCGAACCGAAGCTGCTCGCCACCATCGCGCAGACGGCAGCCGCCAGCAGGATGTTGATCAGCAGACCGTTACTTTTCACGTTCGGATGACGATGCCAGTCAATGTTGTAGAGGCTGACAAACAGGCCGCATAGGCCGAGCGCAATCAGCCAAACCGCGTTCAGCGGAGAGACCAGCACGCTGTAGTGAAGCAGCGACAGGCTACCCATCACCGGGAAACCGTGCACCAGCACCTGAACGCCCGCCAGGCCCGCGCACAGGCTGCCCAGCGCGCCGCCGATACCAGCAACGAAACCGCTCAGGGATTTATTAAACGACAGCACAAAGGACAGCACGGCGGCGGCGGCAAACCAGGCCACTGCGCTATTAATCAACGTCATGACGCTCATTTCGCCTCTCCTTGTTGCGACTGGAACAGCGTCAAATCGCCTAAATCGGTATGGAAGGTCAGCTCGCGTTTGCGTTTGCTGACGCGGGCGATGTCCATATTGTTCACCAGATGCAGCGCTTTGGTCGGGCAGGTACGCACGCAGGCCGGGCCTTCTTCGTCGAAGTGGCACAGGTCGCATTTCACCGCAATGGCACGAACGCCTGGCACCCAGTCCAGCAATGTACTGACGCGAGCCGGAGCCGGCGGCGCTGGCAGCGCTTTCGGCGAGTTGGCGTTGGCCGGAATATCCAGCGGACGGCTACCGGAAAATTCAATCGCCCCAAACGGGCAGGCAATGCCGCACAGTTTGCAGCTTACGCACAGGCTTTCATTGAGCTGTACGGCACCATCGACGCGGGTAATCGCATTAACCGGGCATACCCCGGCGCACGGCGCGTCTTCACAGTGGTGACACATCTGTGGCGCGGATTCTT
Organism: Kluyvera ascorbata; assembly: GCA_016939855.1. Lineage (GTDB taxonomy): Bacteria > Pseudomonadota > Gammaproteobacteria > Enterobacterales > Enterobacteriaceae > Kluyvera > Kluyvera ascorbata_C. Next base: position 1,165,854 of record CP070603.1, on the reverse strand, counting down.
TTTCATTGAGCATTACTCTGAGCCGCGGCATAGATTGCAGGCCGTGGTGGCGATGCGTTTCCGCACAGGCCGCTTCACAGGTACGGCAACCGATACAAACGGTAGAGTCAGCAATTACAAAACGATTCACCAGGTCTTCCTCAGGTGACAGTCATTTTTGACGAAATCATGCAGAGCAAGTGTCATTTCGACACCCGTCGACACACCAATAATCAAGCGTGGGAAGCCCGTTGGGGCTCTTGTGCCAGCTGGCTGAAACTGACCGGGCTGTCGCTTTCAAGCGCCGCATACAGGGTGTCGTATACCGGCGAAATTTTTTCCAGGTAGTGTTCCAGCACCTGCTCGCGGTCGCGGATATTGACGGTGCCGTCAATAAAGCCGTTCATGCTCATCTCGGCGCTGCCCACGCACTGTTTATTCAGGCCGTCGCGGGTTTCAACAACGTACTCAACGGTGTGGCTGTTAAAGCCGCTGGCAAGGCTTACGGAAACCACGAAGTGTTCGAACAGCACGAAGCTCAGCTCTTTCTCTGGCGCGCAGTTCATGCCGTGGTGCAGACGCGCTTTGGACAACGTAATCCCTTGAACCAGAGAGTTGCAGTAGACACGCCATTGATCCTGATGGCGGCGGTGACGATCGGCGATATAGTCGGCCTTCTCGCTAATTTCCCAAATAGTCATGTCGGTTACCCGGTTAATAGAAACAAGCCTCCCAAGCACTTTTCATGCCATATTTTTAATATGTTGATTTAATTGAATTTTAATGAAATGACACGGCTATAGTGACATGTCATTTCGTCAGTCCGACATCGTCATCGACAGTCTTTAATGACCTTTTTTCATCTCTGGCATCGTTATTGCATTATCACGGCGAGTTATGAAACAGGAGGCGTTATGCACGAAATCACGCTCTGCCAGCGAGCGCTGGAAATTGTCGAACAGCAGGCGATTCAGAACGGCGCGAAGCGCGTCACTGGCGTCTGGATGAAGGTCGGCGCTTTTTCTTGTGTAGAGACGAGCGCAATGACCTTTTGTTTTGATCTGGTGTGCCGCGGCACGCTGGCTGAAGGCTGTACACTGCACGTCGAGGAACAGGAAGCGGAATGCTGGTGTGAATCCTGCCAGCAGTACGTTCAGCTCGTGTCAGTTCACGTGCGCCGTTGTCCGCAGTGCCATAGCGACAACCTGCGCATCGTCGCCGACGACGGTTTACAGATTCAGCGAATTGAAATTGATCAGGAGTAAAGTATGTGTACCACCTGTGGTTGTGCCGATGGCAACCTCTATATAGAGGGCGATGAACGTAACCCGCACTCGCTGTTCCGCAGTGCGCCTTTCGCCCCGGCAGGTCGTCCGGCGCTGTCCATTACCGGCGTCAGAACCCGAGAATTTGAACCACAGGCCGCCGACAACGGCGACCTGCACTACGGCCACGGCGAAGCGGGCACCCACGCGCCGGGCATGAGCCAGCGCCGGATGCTGGAAGTCGAAATCGACGTGCTGGATAAAAACAACCAGATTGCCGCCCGCAACCGCGCGCGCTTTGCTGCCCGCGAACTGCTGGTGCTGAATCTGGTTTCCAGCCCCGGCTCCGGTAAAACTACCCTGCTCACCGAAACCTTGATGCGCCTGAAAGACCGCGTCTCCTGCGCCGTTATCGAAGGCGACCAGCAGACGGTGAACGACGCCGCACGTATCCGCGCCACCGGCACCCCGGCGATTCAGGTCAACACCGGTAAGGGTTGCCACCTTGATGCGCAGATGATTGCCGATGCCGCCCCGCGCCTGCCGCTTGAGAGCAACGGGATTCTGTTTATCGAAAACGTCGGTAACCTGGTCTGCCCGGCAAGCTTTGATCTGGGCGAACGCCACAAAGTCGCCGTGCTGTCGGTCACCGAAGGTGAAGACAAGCCGCTCAAGTACCCGCATATGTTTGCCGCCGCGTCGGTCATGCTGCTCAACAAAGTTGACCTGCTGCCGTACCTCAACTTTGACGTTGAGAAGTGCCTCGCCTGCGCGCGTGAAGTGAATCCGAATATTGAAATCATCCTGCTCTCCGCCACCAGCGGCGAAGGCATGGATAGCTGGCTGAACTGGCTGGAGGCGCAGCGATGTGCATAGGCATTCCTGGACAAATTTCTGCCATTGACGGCGTACAGGCGAAGGTGGACGTGTGCGGCATTAAGCGCGACGTCGACCTGACGCTGGTCGGCGCGGTGGACGAAAACGGCCAGTCGCGCATCGGCCAGTGGGTGCTGGTGCACGTGGGCTTTGCCATGAGCATCATCAACGAAGAAGAGGCACGCGATACCCTCGCGGCGCTGGAAAATATGTTTGAAGTTGAGCCCGACGTTGGCGCGCTGCTCTTTGGCGAGGAACGATAATGCGCTTTGTTGATGAGTACCGCGCGCCCGAGCAGGTGATGCAGCTGATTGCCCACCTGAAAAACCGGGCGCAGCATCTGGCCTATACCGCTGAACGCCCACTGCGCATCATGGAAGTGTGCGGCGGCCATACGCACGCGATTTTCAAATTCGGTCTTGACCAGTTGCTGCCGGAGAATATTGAATTTATCCACGGGCCGGGCTGCCCGGTGTGCGTACTGCCGATGGGACGCATTGACACCTGTATTGAAATCGCCAGCCATCAAGAGGTGATTTTCTGCACCTTCGGTGACGCCATGCGCGTACCGGGGAAAAACGGCTCGCTGATGCAGGCAAAATCGCGCGGCGCGGATATCCGTATCGTCTATTCGCCGATGGATGCCCTGAAGCTGGCGCAGCAGAACCCGGACCGTAAAGTGGTGTTCTTCGGCTTAGGCTTTGAGACCACTATGCCGACCACCGCCATCACGCTGCAACAGGCGAAGGCGCAGAAGGTCAGCAACTTCTTCTTTTTCTGTCAGCATATTACGCTTATCCCCACCCTGCGCAGCCTGCTCGATCAGCCGGACAACGGGATCGATGCGTTTCTGGCACCGGGCCACGTCAGCATGGTCATCGGCACTCACGCCTACGGCTTTATCGCCAGCGACTATCAGCGTCCGCTGGTGGTGGCGGGCTTTGAACCGGTTGACCTGCTGCAAGGCGTGAACATGCTGGTGGAGCAGAAAATTGCCGAAGCGCCCTGCGTGGAAAATCAGTACCGCCGCGTGGTGCCGGATGACGGCAACAAGCTTGCGCAAAACGCCATTGCCGAGGTGTTTGCGGTTAAAGGCGACAGCGAATGGCGCGGCCTTGGCTTAATTAACGACTCCGGCGTGCAGCTGACGCCGGACTATCATTGCTTTGATGCGGAAGCGCACTTCAAACCGCAGCCGCAGCGCGTCTGCGATGACCCACGCGCCCGCTGCGGCGACGTGCTCACCGGCCGTTGCAAACCGCACCAGTGCCCGCTGTTTGGCGCCACCTGCAATCCGCAGAGCGCCTTCGGCGCGCTGATGGTGTCGTCAGAAGGCGCCTGCGCCGCCTGGTATCAATATCGCAGTCAGGAGGCAGAAGCATGAAAAGTATTCAGTTAGCGCACGGCAGCGGCGGTCTGGCGATGCAGCAGCTTATCGACGGCCTGTTTATGAAAGCCTTCGCCAACCCCTGGCTGGCGGAGCAGGAAGATCAGGCGCGCCTGTCGCTGGCCTCGCTGACCGCCCACGGCGACCGCCTGGCGTTCTCCACCGACAGCTACGTGATTGACCCGCTGTTCTTCCCCGGCGGCAATATCGGCAAGCTGGCGATTTGCGGCACCGCCAACGATGTGGCGGTCAGCGGCGCGGTACCGCGCTATCTCTCCTGCGGCTTTATTATCGAAGAAGGGCTGCCGATGGAGACGCTGGAGGCGGTCGTCAACAGCATGGCGGAAACGGCAAAAGTGGCGGATATCGCCATCGTCACCGGCGATACCAAAGTAGTCGGGCGCGGCGCGGCGGATAAGCTGTTTATCAATACCGCCGGGATGGGCACTATTCCGGCTGATATCCACTGGGGCGCGGCAACGCTCACCCCAGGCGACCTGCTGATTGTCAGCGGCACGCTGGGCGACCATGGCGCGACCATCCTCAATCTGCGCGAACAGCTCGGCCTTGATGGCGAACTGCAAAGCGACTGCGCGGTGCTCACGCCGCTTATCCAGAGTCTGCGCCCGATTGCTGGCGTGAAGGCGCTGCGCGATGCCACCCGCGGCGGCGTGAACGCGGTGGCCCATGAATTTGCCGCCACCTGCGGCCACGGCGTTGAAATTCATGAACAGAATATTCCACTGAAAGATGCCGTACGCGGCGTATGCGAATTATTGGGGCTTGACGCCCTTAACTTCGCAAATGAAGGTAAACTGATGATTGGCGTCACCCGCGAAGCAGCCGAAGAGGTGCTCGCCGCACTGCGCGCCCATCCACTGGGCCGCGATGCCGCTATCATTGGCGAAGTCACGGAGCGCCGTGGGGTTCGCGTTGCCGGGCTGTACGGAGTGAAACGTACGCTCGACCTGCCTCACGCCGAACCACTGCCGCGAATCTGTTAACA
>CP070603.1:1157601-1161328 GCA_016939855.1 Kluyvera ascorbata | reverse complement strand
CTGAAATTTATTATTATTATTAGTTATCGCACCCAGCGCGGTGCTTTTATGGGCAAGCTACATGTCGTATACACCGATGGGCGATCTCGGCCAGCAAGGGCTGTTTGATATTACCCGGACTCTTCTCCAACAACCCGATCTGGCCACGCTCAGCGAAACGCTGGCGCAGCTGGCAAAACAATCTGCGCTGGCGGACAGCGCGGCGATAATCCTGCTGCAGCCGGGAAACCACCGCGCGGGATACCATGCCACGCCTGAAGCCGGCAAACCGATCGCCTATGAAGACGATAGCGTGCTGGCGAATGGGCCGGTAAGACGCCTGCTCTCGCGCCCCGATGCGCTGCACTGTAGCTACAGTGAATTCCACGAAGCCTGGCCACAGCTGGCGCACAGCGGGCTCTACTCACCGTTTGGCCATTACTGCCTGCTGCCGCTGGCCGCCGAAGGGCGCATCTTCGGCGGCTGTGAATTTATCCGCAACAATGACCAGCCGTGGACGGAAAAAGAGTACCAGCGCCTGCACACCTTTACCCAGATTGTCGCCGTAGTGACTGAGCAGATCCAAAGCCGGGTCACCAACAACGTCGACTACGATCTCTTGTGCCGCGAGCGCGATAACTTCCGCATTCTGGTGGCGATCACCAACGCCGTGCTGTCGCGTCTCGACATGGACGATCTGGTCGGCGCGGTGGCCAAAGAGATCCACTACTACTTTAATATCGACGCCATCAGCGTGGTGCTGCGCGGCAACCGCAAAGGCAAGCTGAACATCTACTCAACGCACTACATTGACGTTAACGATCCGGTCCACGATCAGAGCGAAGTGAACGAGTCCGGTACGCTGACCGAGCGCGTGTTCAAGAGCAAAGAAATGCTCAAGCTCAACCTCGACGAGCAGGACAAACTCGCCCCGTACGAGCGCCAGCTGTTTGAAATGTGGGACGATAAAATTCAGACGCTGTGCCTGCTGCCGCTGATGTCGGGCGACAAGATGCTCGGCGTGCTGAAGCTTGCCCAGTGCGATGAAAAAGTGTTCTGCGCTGCCAATCTTAAGCTGCTCAAACAAATTGCCGAACGCGTGTCTATTGCCGTCGATAACGCCCTCGCCTATCAGGAAATTCACCGCCTTAAAGAGCGCCTGGTCGACGAAAACCTGGCGCTGACCGAACAGTTGAACAACGTTGACGGCGAATTTGGCGAGATAATCGGCCGCAGCGAAGCAATGTATAACGTGCTTAAGCAGGTTGAGATGGTGGCGCCAAGCGACAGCACCGTGCTGATCCTCGGCGAAACCGGCACCGGTAAAGAGCTGATTGCCCGCGCTATTCACAATCTGAGCGGCCGAAACAGCCGCCGAATGGTGAAGATGAACTGCGCGGCAATGCCGGCGGGTCTGCTGGAAAGCGACCTTTTCGGCCACGAGCGCGGCGCGTTTACCGGCGCTAGCGCCCAGCGCATTGGCCGCTTTGAGCTGGCGGACAAAAGCTCCATGTTCCTTGATGAAGTGGGCGATATGCCGCTGGAGCTACAGCCGAAGCTGCTGCGCGTGTTGCAGGAGCAGGAGTTCGAGCGTCTGGGCAGTAATAAGCTGATCCAGACCGATGTGCGTCTGATCGCCGCCACCAACCGCGATCTCAAGCAGATGGTGCTGGATCGCGAATTCCGTAGCGATCTTTACTATCGCCTGAACGTTTTCCCGATCCACCTACCGCCGCTGCGCGAGCGTCCGGAAGATATCCCACTGCTGGTGAAAGCCTTCACCTTTAAAATCGCCCGTCGTCTGGGGCGCAATATCGACAGCATTCCGGCGGAAACGCTGCGCACCTTAAGCCAGATGGAGTGGCCGGGTAACGTACGCGAACTGGAAAACGTGATTGAACGTGCGGTGCTGCTGACCCGCGGCAGCGTGTTGCAGCTTTCGCTGCCGGAGCTGGCCTTTGCCAACGAAGCGCTGCCGGAGCCAATGCCGATGGCGGAAGCGCCGAAAGAGGGCGAGGACGAATATCAGCTTATCGTCCGGGTACTGAAAGAGACTAACGGCGTGGTCGCCGGGGCAAAAGGCGCGGCGCAGCGTCTGGGGCTTAAGCGCACCACATTACTCTCAAGAATGAAACGCCTGGGCATTGATAAAGATTCGTTAATGTAAAAACTGTGGCTATACTGACCTCTGATTCAATAACGAGTGAATGGAGGCAGTATCGTATGGCAGTTTCCGCACGTAACCAATTAACAGGCACCATCAGCGCAGTCTCAACCGGCGCGGTCAACGACGAAATCGAACTGACCCTGCCGGGCGGCGCAAAGCTGGTGGCTATCGTCACCCACAGCAGTAAAGAAGCGCTGGGCCTGGTCAATGGGAAGGAAGCCATTGCCCTGATTAAAGCCCCGTGGGTCACGCTGGCAACCGAAGACTGCGGTCTGAAGTTCTCCGCCCGCAACCAGTTTGCCGGTGAAGTGACCCAAGTCACCGAAGGCGCGGTGAACGCCACCGTACATATCAAAACCGATGCTGGTTTTGAGATTGTTGCCGTGGTCACCAACGAAAGCCAGAGCGAGATGAAGCTGGCGAAAGGCAGCCGCGCGATTGCGCTGATCAAAGCGTCCGCGATCCTTATCGCCACCCGCGCGTAAGTTTTCCCCGGCGTCGCTGCGCCCGGCTGGGCTACGCGACACCGGGAATAATACCCACCTCACACCTTCTCGTTTCTCTATTTATGAAACACCATTTTGTGAATGCATTCCCGTTCTCACAATTTAATGGATGATAAATAAGCGTTTTCCCCGTGGAGACGTCTATGATTCGCTTACCTTTGTCCGCTGCTCTTGTCCTGGCATTTTCCGCACAGACGGCTTTTGCCGCCCTGCCCGTCCTTTCCGTCTGGCCCAATGGCGAAGCGCCGGGTGCTAAAAATAGCCCAGTGCGCTACGCGCTGGTGGAACGTAGCAAAGATCCGAATCTGCCGGATCGCGCCGTCACCGGCATCCGCGCGCCGGAAATGACCGTCTATGCCCCGGAGCACCCCAACGGCGTGGCGCTGCTGGTCACCCCCGGCGGCTCTTACCAGCGAGTGGTGCTGGATAAAGAAGGCAGCGATTTAGCCGCGCCGTTTAACGCCAAAGGCTATACGCTGTTCGTGATGACCTACCGTATGCCCGCCGATGGTCACGCCGAAGGGGCCAATGCGCCATTGGCTGACGCTCAGCGGGCGCTGCGCACCTTACGCGCCAACGCGGCAACGTGGCACATCAATCCGCAAAAAATCGGCGTGATGGGCTTCTCGGCGGGTGGGCACGTTGCCGCAAGCCTTGAGACGCGCTACGACGAGGCGGTTTATTCGCCACTCGACGACGTTGATAAACAGAGCGCGCGTCCTGATTTCGTGGTGCTCGGCTACCCGGTTATCTCGATGGATAAAGCCATTGCTCACCCCGGCTCACGCAGCGCCTTAATTGGCGACGCGCCATCCGCTGAGCAGATTAAGCACTACTCTCCTGAGCTGAATGTTACCGCGCAAACACCGCCAACCTTCCTGATGCACGCGGTGGATGACCCGTCGGTACCGGTCGACAACTCACTGGTGATGTTCAACGCCCTGCGCACGCATCACGTGCCGACCGAGCTGCATCTGTTCGCCGAAGGTAAGCATGGATTTGGTATTCGCGGCGCCAAAGGCCTGCCCGCCGCCGCGTGGCCGGAGCTGGCGATGAACTGGATTGCTTCGCTGCC
>CP070603.1:1154243-1157592 GCA_016939855.1 Kluyvera ascorbata | reverse complement strand
TCCCGGCGTCGCGTTGCTCGGCCGGGCTACACTCGCCTCGTAGCCCGGCCGAGCAACGCGACGCCGGGAATANTACCCAGACAAAATTGAGATCGCATTTTTCCCTTTTGATCACAATAATCCAGTAAATCACCTCATTCTCTTCTGTCTCCCCGCCCCGCATTTGCCTAACGTAGAAGCCATAAGAAACGTCAGGTTAATCTCCCGAGGAGCCCGCAAAATGACTAATCGTATCCAGCGCCTGAAAGACGCCCTCTTTGCCAACCCGCGCGAAATCTCCCTTGAACGCGCCGTCCTCTACACCGAAAGCCACCGTCAGACCGACGGCGAGCCGGTGATTATTCGCCGCGCCAAAGCCACCGCCCATATTCTCGATAACGTCGCCATCAGCATTCGCGACGATGAACTGATTGCCGGCAACCGCACCATCAAACCGCGTGCCGGGATTATGTCGCCGGAGATGGACCCGTACTGGCTGCTAAAAGAGCTGGACCAGTTCCCGACCCGTCCGCAGGACCGTTTCAATATCAGCGACGACGACAAGCGCCTGTACCGCGACGAACTGTTCCCGTACTGGGAAAAGCGCTCGATGAAGGATTTCATCAACGCGCAGATGACCGACGACGTGAAAGCCGCCGTCAGCACACAAATTTTCAGCGTCAACCAGACCGACAAAGGCCAGGGCCATATCATCATCGACTACCCACGCCTGCTGAATAACGGCCTGGATGCGCTGGTCAATGAGATGTATGCCCATCTGCGCGAGCAGCCGGATAACACCTTTTACCAGGCAGTGCTGATTCTGCTGGAAGCCTCGCAGCGCCACATTCTGCGCTACGCCGCGCTGGCCGATGAGATGGCGAGCCGTTGCCCTGACCCGCAGCGTCGTCAGGAGCTGGAAGCCATCGCAAGCATCTCGCGCCATAACGCCGCGCAGAAGCCGGAAAACTTCTGGCAGGCCAGCCAGCTATTCTGGTACATGAACATCATTTTGCAGTATGAATCCAACGCTAGCTCCATCTCGCTTGGCCGCTTTGACCAGTACATGCTGCCATTCTGGCAAGCGTCGCTGAACCACGGCGAAGACCCGGCGTTTATGCAGGAATTGCTGGAGTCATTGTGGGTGAAGTGCAACGACATTGTGCTGCTGCGATCCACCAGCAGCGCGCGCTACTTCGCCGGTTTTCCAACCGGCTACACCGCCCTGCTCGGCGGCCTGACTGAGAACGGCCGCAGCGCGGTGAATATCCTCTCCTTTACCTGCCTGGACGCCTACCAGAACGTACGCCTGCCGCAGCCGAACCTCGGGGTGCGGGTCAATGAACTGATCGACCGCCCGTTCCTGCGCAAAACCGCCGAAACCGTGCGCCTCGGTACCGGCATTCCGCAGATTTTCAACGATGAGGTGGTGGTACCGGCGTTCCTTAACCGTGGCGTGTCGCTGGAAGATGCCCGTGACTACGCGGTGGTTGGCTGCGTAGAGCTGTCGATTCCGGGTCGCACCTACGGTTTACATGACATCGCCATGTTCAACCTGCTGAAGGTGATGGAAATCGTCATGCTTGAGCACGAAGGCGATTCCCAACTCACCTACGACGGCCTGCTGGCAAGCATCCGCGATAAAATTCGTCACTACATAAAGCTGATGGTCGAAGGCAGCAATATCTGCGATATCGGCCACCGCGACTGGGCGCCGGTGCCGCTGCTCTCCTCATTCGTTGAAGACTGCATCGCCAACGGCAAAGACATTACCGACGGCGGCGCGCGCTACAACTTCTCCGGCGTGCAGGGCATCGGCATCGCCAACCTGAGCGATTCGCTGCATGCGCTGAAAGGGATGGTGTTCGACCAGCAGCGTATGAGCTTCGACGAACTGCTGGCGGTGCTGAAGGCCAACTTCGCCACGCCGGAGGGCGAAAAGGTTCGCGCGCGGCTGATGAACCGCTTTGAGAAATACGGTAACGATATCGACGATGTCGATAACATCAGCGCCGATCTGCTGCGTTTTTACTGCAAAGAGGTGGAAAAATACCGCAACCCGCGCGGCGGCCAGTTTACGCCGGGCTCCTATACCGTCTCCGCCCACGTGCCGTTAGGGTCGGTGGTCGGCGCAACGCCGGACGGACGTTTTGCCGGAGAGCAACTGGCGGACGGCGGACTGTCGCCGATGGTCGGCCAGGATGGTCAGGGGCCAACGGCGGTGCTGAAATCGGTGAGCAAACTCGATAACTTCCTGCTCTCCAACGGCACGCTGCTGAACGTCAAGTTCACCCCGGCAACGCTGGAGGGGGAAAGCGGCCTTAACAAGCTGGCCGATTTCCTGCACGCCTTTACCAAGCTCAAGCTCCAGCATATTCAGTTCAACGTGGTGAACGCCGAGACCCTGCGCGAAGCCCAGCAGCGCCCGCAGGATTTCGCCGGGCTGGTGGTGCGCGTAGCGGGCTACAGCGCCTTCTTTGTCGAGCTGTCGAAGGAGATTCAGGATGACATTATCCGCCGCACCGCGCATCAGCTGTGAGGTGATTGAGACGCGCGCCGACACGGCGCGCATTTTCAATATCCAGCGCTATTCGTTGAACGATGGTCAGGGCATCCGTACCGTGGTGTTCTTCAAAGGCTGCCCGCACACCTGCCCGTGGTGCGCCAACCCGGAGTCGATGTCGCCGAGAATCGAGACCGTGCGCCGGGAGAGCAAGTGCCTGCACTGCGCCACCTGTTTGCAGGATGCCGAGGAGTGTCCGTCCGGCGCGTGGGAAAATATTGGCCGCGACGTGACGCTGGAATCCCTCGAACGAGAAGTACTCAAAGACGAGGTGTTTTTCCGCGCGTCCGGCGGCGGTGTAACGCTCTCCGGCGGCGAAGTGCTGATGCAGGCCGAGTTCGCCACCCGCTTTTTGCAGCGCCTTAAGCAGTGGGGTATTCGCACCGCCATTGAAACCGCGGGCGATACCTCCCCTCGCCGCCTGCTGCCGCTGGCGCGGGCATGTGATGAGGTACTGTTTGATCTCAAAATCATGGACTGCGCACAGGCGCGTCAGGTGCTGAGCATGAACCAGACGCGGGTGCTAGAGAATTTTCGCCTGCTGGTCGCGGAAGGGATTAAGGTGATTCCGCGGCTGCCGCTGATCCCCGGTTACACCCTCAGCACCGAGAACGTCGCGCAGATTCTGGCGTTTCTGGCGCCGCTACCGGTTGAGGAAGTGCATCTGCTGCCGTTCCATCAATACGGCGAGCCGAAGTATTCTCTGCTGGAGCGGGAGTGGGCGATGGCGGGGATAAAAGCGCCTGAGCCCGAGGAGATTGCGCCGATTCAGGCGATGGTGGAACGGGCGGGGTATCGGGTGGTGAT
>CP070603.1:1151807-1154136 GCA_016939855.1 Kluyvera ascorbata | reverse complement strand
TTATTCCACATCCAACAGCCACTTCTGCGCCGGGGTCAACCGGCTCGCCGTTTCCGGCGTTAACCAGCGTCGCTGATCCTGCTGCGCGGTATCCGCCCGGTCGATATACAGCCCGTGCAGCACGCGGCGGCGCGAGCCTTCACGGTTGGTGGTGCCGCCGTGCCAGGCGTGGGCGTTGTAGATCATCACGCTGCCTGCCGGCGCCTCAAAAATTACCTCATCCGGGTGCGGCAATCCCACATCCTCCAGTACCTCTTCCGGTAACTCCGGGCGCAGATGGGTCGCTGGAATAATCCGCGGTGCGCCGTTGGCGGCATAGAGATCGTCAATCGCCCAGATGGTGTTGACCAGATGCACCTTCGGGAAGTCCGGACGCGGCTTTTTCCAGTCGGCGTGCAGCGGCTGATGACCCCCGTTGTACAGCGCTTCGCGGGCGTTGAGGCTGGAGATTTTAAACTCGCCCTCAAAGATATAGCGGCACGCCGACAAAATCAGCGGATGCGACCATACCTTCTCCCACACCACGCCCTTATTGACGAGGTTCGCCACGCGGGTCGCCGTCTCTTCCTGGTGGTGCTCCACCGCCAGGTTCTCCCCTTCTTTCTCCACCAGATAGTCAATGCGTTCGCGCATCGCCGCCAGCCAGTCAGCATCCGCCACGCCGTGGACTATAGTGTAGCCCTGGGTATCCAGTTCATGTTTCATCGTCGCTGACAGTTCGCCACTCGCGCCCAGCGCCTCCAGCCAGAATGCCGCTTGCTTGTCCATACCGCCCTCTCTTTTGTTAACCATTTCACAACATGTATGAAAAGTTACTGCACGAGCGGCCGGCATTCTGTATGAGATAGCTACACAACGCTGGATTTTTGTGTACAGCAAAATAAAGTGTGATGAGATTCAAAATCCAGAATAATAACCAGGACATGAGCATGTCAGAGCAATCCCTCGTCCCCGTGCTGGAGCAGCTGCTTGCCCGGCAAAGCGACCTTGTCGTGCGGTTTCCGCAAACCTCGCAGCCTGCGCCGGAGCTGGCAATGAGCGTATCGTTTCCCCGGCTGGAGATCGTGCTGGAAGGCGAGCTTGCCGATGGTTGCCTGAGCGCGCCGCTGGGGCCATTACAAGCGCTCTATTTGCCCGGTGGCCGCTGGAACGCCCCGCAGTGGCAAGGCCCCGCCACCACGCTAAGCATCCTGTTCAGCAAGCAGAAGCTGGGCTTCAGCCTACAGCGCTTCGACGGCAAAAAATTCGTGGAGATCCGTAAGCAGCACGTCGCGCGCCTCGGGCCTCGGGTGGGGTCATATTTACTGCTGGCGATGAACGAACTGGCTATTCGCCCGGTGATGCCGACGGCGCAGATTGTGCTGAGCGGGCTGCTGAGCCACTGTATCGATCAGCTCACCCATCTGGCGGACACGGTCAGCAAGAGCAAAGAGCTGTTTCTGGCGATTCAGGAATATATCGATGAGCACGCCGCCGAAGCGCTCAGCCGGGAGACGGTGGCGAAGAAGTTCCACATTACGCCGAACTACCTGTCGCACCTGTTTCAGAAGTCAGGATCGGTGGGATTCAACGAGTATCTGACCGCCGTGCGGCTTGAGCTCGCGAAGAAATTACTGCGCTGGTATGAGATGAAAATCAAAGAGATAGCCCATCACTGCGGCTTTGAGGACAGCAACTATTTCTGCCGAATTTTCCGTAAGCATACGGCGCGTTCGCCGTCGGAATATCGCCGTCATTGCCGCACGATGTAGCTATTTTTTCGGGCGATATTTTTCCGGCAGCTCCGGTACCGGGCGACGGTCGTCAATCAGATGGCGGATAGTCAGGATTGGATGACGCCACAGCATACGCGGACCTGCCCAGCGCATAATCTGCTTCATCTCTTCGCGTTTGGCAGGCTGATAGCAGTGTACCGGGCACTGTTTGCAGGCCGGTTTTTCCTCACCAAACACGCACTTATCCAATCGTTTATCGGCATAGGCATTCAACGCCTGATAGTGCTCTGCATCGTCCTGCGCCTGCGGGCAGCGCTGCTGATAAAGCGCAATCATGCTGCGGATGGTCCGTTTTTCCCGGTCGATGCGTTTGCCTGCCATAGCCTGTTCCTCACCAATAAAGATGCATTAATAATACACTTTTAATGAGGCTTTCGCAGCCGCTTTATGCCTCGTGTTTGTCCACATGTCCCAGCGGTTTTTCCGGGAAGCAGACGTCGCGCACCCGGCGTTTCAGCTCGGCGGCATCCGGGAAACCGTCGTCACGCTTGCGGTCCCAGATAAGCGCCTCGCCGACCGTAATGGTAAAAATTCCGCCGGTGCCGGGTACCAGC
>CP070603.1:1148963-1149027 GCA_016939855.1 Kluyvera ascorbata | reverse complement strand
TGGCGAAACCAAATGCATCTGCCGCAACGAATATGCGGTTCACGAGCAGGTTGGTGCCTTCACC
>CP070603.1:1123128-1148001 GCA_016939855.1 Kluyvera ascorbata | reverse complement strand
CCGGATGTCGGCTACCTTCGCCAACTGAGCACCGAAGGCATTCTTTCTCTGCGCCCAACGTTAGTACTCGCCAGCAGCCAGGCACAGCCCTCGCTGGTGCTGCAAAAGGTAGAAGGCAGCAAGGTGAAGGTAGTTAACGTGCCGGGTGGCTACGATGCCGCAGCAATGGACAGCAAGGTAAAAGCAATTGCCGACGCGTTGGGTAAACAACCCCAGGGCGATGCGCTGCGCAAAACGCTGCATGACGAGATGGCCAAAATCCCGGCGCAGCCGCTGAGCAAGCGCGTGCTGTTTATTCTCAGCCACGGCGGTTCCGGCGCGCTGGTGGCCGGTCAGCAAACGGCGGCAGACGGTGCTATCAAGCTGGCAGGCTTACAGAACGCCATGCAGGGGTTTGACCACTACCGCACCATGTCGCAGGAAGGCGTGATTGCCAGCGGACCCGATCTGGTGGTTATCTCCGCTGATGGTCTGAAGGGCATGGGCGGTGAAGCCGCGCTGTGGAAGCTGCCGGGGCTGGCGCAAACGCCTGCCGGGCGCAATAAACAGGTGCTGGTGATTGACGATATGGCGCTGCTGGGCTTCGGTCCGCGCACGCCGCAGGCGCTGCAGCAACTGCGCCAGAAAGCGGAGCAACTGCACTGATGAACGTCACCGCCTCACGCCAGCTGTGGCTGATGGTGCTGCTGCTCGTTGCCCTGACGCTGTTTGCCACCACGCTCGGCGCCATGCGCCTGCCGCTGGCGAGCATCTGGCCGTCGGGCGATGAAGTGCTTCGTCACATCTGGCTCACCATCCGCCTGCCCCGCGTCCTGCTAGCACTGCTGGTTGGCAGCGCGCTGGCGCTCTCCGGCTGCGTGATGCAGGGGCTGTTCCGCAACCCGCTGGCAGACCCGGGCTTGCTCGGGATCAGCAGCGGTGCGGCGCTGGCGGTCTCCTTCTGGGTGGTGCTGCCCATTTCGGTGCCGGTGCTGGTGGCGCTGTATGCGCCAATGCTGGCGGCGTTTATCGGCAGCCTGGCGGTGATGGCGGTGATTTTTGTACTGAGTAAAGCGGGAGACGGTTCGCTCTCTCGCCTGCTGTTGGTAGGGATTGCGATTAACGCCCTGTGCGGTGCGCTGGTGGGCATGCTGTCGTGGATAAGTAACGACACGCAGCTTCGTCAGATGTCGCTCTGGGGAATGGGCAGCCTGGGGCAAGCCGAGTGGCCGACGCTACTGGTTGCCGCCACGCTGATTATCCCTGCGTCGCTGGTGATCTGGTGGACGGCGGCACGCCTGAACCTGCTTCAGTTGGGTGATGAAGAGGCGCACTACCTCGGCGTTAACGTGCGGGTACTGCAACGGCTGCTGCTGTTGTGCAGCGCGGTGCTGGTGGCCGCCTCGGTGGCGATCAGCGGCGTCATTGGCTTTATCGGGCTGGTCGTGCCGCATCTGATGCGCATGTGGCTGGGGCCAGATCACCGGGGGCTTATCCCCGGCTCGCTGTTGGCAGGCGCAATTTTGCTGCTGATTGCCGATACTCTCGCCCGCACCGTGGCGGCCCCCGCCGAAATGCCGGTCGGGCTGCTGACCAGCCTGCTCGGGGCACCGTGGTTCTTGTGGCTTATTTTCCGTCAGGAGAGGGGGATGCGTGGATAACCAGTACATTGCCCGTTCGCTATCGTTGAAGCTCGGTAAACGCCGGGTGATTGATAATATCTCGCTGGCGCTACAGCCCGGCGAAGTGACCGCGCTGATTGGTCCTAACGGCGCAGGAAAATCGACGTTACTGCGGCTGCTGACCGGCTTTTTATCCGCCGACAGCGGCGAGCAACATATCGAAGGAAAAGCGCTTAGCACCTGGTCTGCCTCCGCCCTTTCCCGCCGCCGCGCGGTAATGCTGCAGCGCACGCAGCTTAACGCCAACTGGCCGGTGGAAACGGTGATTGCGATGGGACGTGCGCCGTGGGGAACGCAGGTTGACCCGGCGCTGATTGCGCGGGTGATGGCCGAAACCGGCTGTACGCACCTGGCAGGCCGACTGTATCCCGCGCTTTCCGGCGGCGAGCAACAGCGCGTACAGCTCGCACGGAGCCTCGCGCAGTTATGGGGTGAAGATGGCCCGCAGGGCTGGCTGTTTCTGGATGAACCCACCTCGGCGCTGGATCTTTACTACCAGCAGCACCTACTGCGGCTGCTGAAAAAGCTGACCCGACGCGGCAAGCTGCACGTGTGTATCGTGCTGCACGACCTCAATCTCGCCGCGCTGTGGGCCGACGCGATACTACTGCTCCATCAGGGAAAACTGGTGGCGCAGGGCACGCCGCAGGAGGTCATTCAGCAGTCGGTGATTCACCGTTGGTACGGCGCAGAAATTGCGATGCTCCAGCATCCGGAAGCGGCGGTACCGCAGATTTATCTGACACCTTAATAAAGCGGGCGTGGCTTCACGCCTGCTTTATTACTCACGTGGGTCATTATTGCTTTATTTATTAAGTGCAGGCTAAACACCCACTATTGATAATGAGATATACGCATTCGTGACCAAATTCACAATTGAATAAAACGCTAATAGACAAATAAGTCAAATCGAATAATGTATATTCGTGTCTAATGGAGAACATACATTATGAACTTCCACAATAGAACGTATAACACCTCAAAATGGTTTAATATTGACAACGTTATTGTCAATCACCGTCCTTAGCCCTTCACACGACCTCGCGTCCATATCATTGCAAACAGAAGCCTGAATTCTGTTTCTGATATCACATACCTATTTCAAGATAACTGTTTAATAGCAGCGATGTACCGCACGCATTTTTAATATGCCGTGAGCGGAGCTTGCCGTTATATAACGCTATCCGGTTTAGGTATTCGTATTGCGCCCAGAAAATGGTTTTCATCATAAATGAATAACCTGCGGGACGAGTATGTCTAAAAAAGGATTAAGGATTACGCCATGAATAACTTTAAACATCTGCCAGAGCCTTTCCGTATTCGCGTTATTGAGCCGGTAAAACGCACCACCCGGGAACACCGTGAAAATGCGATTATCACCTCGGGCATGAACCCGTTCCTGCTCGATAGCGAAGATGTCTTTATTGACCTGCTGACCGACAGCGGCACTGGCGCGGTAACGCAAAATATGCAGGCCGCCATGCTGCGCGGCGATGAAGCCTATAGCGGCAGCCGCAGCTACTATGCGCTATGCAACGCCGTTAAAGAGATTTTCGGCTACCAGTATACGATTCCAACCCACCAGGGACGCGGCGCAGAGCAAATCTATATTCCGGTATTAATTAAAAAGCGCGAGCAGGAAAAAGGGCTGGACCGCAGCAAAATGGTCGCCTTCTCCAACTATTTCTTTGATACCACCCAAGGCCATAGCCAGATTAACGGCTGCACCGTACGCAATGTCTATATTAAAGAGGCATTTGATACCTCCGCACGTAATGATTTTAAAGGCGATTTTGATCTACAGGGGCTGGAAAACGGCATTGAAGAAGTTGGCCCCAATAACGTCCCTTATATAGTGGCTACCATCACCTGTAACTCTGCGGGCGGCCAGCCGGTATCGCTGGCGAATCTGAAAGCGATGTACGCCATTGCGAAGAAATATGACATTCCAGTGGTGATGGACTCCGCACGCTTCGCGGAAAACGCCTGGTTTATTCAACAGCGTGAACCGGGATACCACGACTGGAGCATTGAAGAGATCACCCACGAAACCTACAAATACGCCGATATGCTGGCAATGTCAGCGAAGAAAGATGCGATGGTGCCGATGGGCGGCCTGTTGTGCATCAAAGACGACGCTTTCTTTGACGTCTACACCGAATGCCGCACACTGTGTGTAGTGCAGGAAGGCTTCCCCACCTACGGCGGCCTTGAGGGCGGGGCAATGGAGCGTCTGGCCGTTGGCCTGACCGACGGGATGAACCAGGACTGGCTCTCTTACCGTATCAAGCAGATTCAGTATCTGGTCGACGGGCTTGAAGCCATCGGCGTCACCTGCCAGCAGGCGGGCGGCCACGCAGCGTTTGTCGATGCTGGTAAGCTGCTACCGCACATCCCCGCAGAGCAGTTCCCGGCGCAAGCGCTGGCCTGCGAACTGTATAAAGTCGCCGGTATTCGTGCCGTTGAGATTGGCTCCTTCCTGCTGGGACGCGACCCGAAAACCGGCAAGCAGCTCCCTTGCCCGGCAGAGCTTCTGCGCTTAACCATTCCACGCGCCACCTACACCCAAACGCATATGGACTTCATTATTGAAGCCTTTGAACACGTGAAGGAGAATGCGCCAAATATTAAAGGCTTAACCTTTACCTACGAACCGAAAGTATTACGACACTTCACCGCAAAACTGAAAGAAGTTTAATTCTCACCTACGCTAATGGCTATATCACTGATATAGCCATTAGAGATTCCGGCACCTGGCAACATTGATTATTTCTGACAACCGCAGAAACATATTCTTTATCAATAAGGGAAGGCCATGGAAGAAGCGTCGAATACAAAACATTCCTCTTTTTGGGGAATTATGGTTATTGCTGGCACCGTTATCGGTGGCGGTATGTTTGCACTACCGGTTGACCTTGCAGGGGCATGGTTTTTCTGGGGTGCATTTATTTTAATTATTTCCTGGTTTTCAATGCTGCATTCCGGGTTACTACTCTTAGAGGCCAATCTTAATTATCCCGTAGGTTCCAGTTTTAATACCATCACTAAAGATTTAATCGGCAATAAGTGGAATGTAGTTAGCGGCATTACCGTTGCCTTCGTTCTGTATATTCTGACCTATGCCTATATTTCAGCCAACGGAGCGATCATTAGCGAAACCATCGCCATCAACGCCGGAACGCACGTGAATCCGCGAATCGTCGGTATCTGTAGCGCAGTGTTTGTCGCCAGCGTGCTGTGGGTTAGCTCCCTTGCGGCAAGCCGTATCACCTCCTTTTTCCTCGGCATTAAAATTATCGCCTTCGTGGTGGTCTTCGGCTCCTTCTTCTTTCAGGTCGACTACACCATTCTTCGCGATATCGCTGCGCCGGAAGCGAACAGCACCTACCTCCCCTATATTCTGATGGCGGTGCCGGTATGCCTGGCGTCGTTTGGTTTTCACGGCAACATTCCCAGCCTGATAATCTGCTACGGCAAACGTAAAGACAAACTCATTAAAAGTATCGTCTATGGTTCGCTGCTAGCGCTGGTTATCTATCTGTTCTGGCTCTACTGCACGATGGGCAATATCCATCGCAGCAGTTTTAAAGAGATTATTGCCTCGGGCGGGAACGTGGATGCGTTGGTGAAATCTTTCTTAGGGACCAACCAACACGGTGTGATTGAGTTCTTCCTGCTTATCTTCTCTAATCTCGCGGTCGCCAGCTCCTTCTTCGGCGTTACGCTCGGGCTATTTGATTACCTGGCGGATCTGTTCAAGATGGGCAACACTCCGTGGGGCCGCTTTAAGACGCTGTTACTCACCTTCCTGCCCCCAGCGGCACTGTACCTAATCTTCCCGAACGGTTTTATCTACGCCATCGGCGGCGCGGGGCTGTGCGCTACCGTCTGGGCGGTTATTGTGCCCGCATTCCTGGCGTTGAAATCGCGCGAACGCTTCCCGGAGAAAACCTTTACCGTCTGGGGCGGCAAGGCCATTCCGGCGGTGGTTATTCTGTTTGGGGTCATGGTGATTCTGTGCTGGTTTGGCAGTACGCTGAACCTGCTACCGAGATTTGGATAACACAATGCGCCCTCGCCGGACGGCGAGGGCGACAGGTTACTTCTGGATTAAATAGCGGATGGTTGGCCCATCCTGCTGGATGTCGAGCACGGTATAGCCGTGGTTGCGCGCATCCACCGGGATGTTATTAATCGACTGCGGGCAGTCGCTCACCACTTCCAGTATTTCGCCTTTCTTTAACTGCGGCAGCGCTTCAAGCGTCGCCACCGCCGGGTACGGGCAAGGCTCACCCACCATGTCCAGACGGTAATCCGGGACGATCGTTTTCATACACTCTCCTTCGCAGTAATAGTGGCGGAAGCGTTACGACGGAAGAACCGTTTTTCCCAGCCAATAATTAACAGCAGCGCAATCAGCAGCAGGCCGTAGGTAACCAGCAGACCACCCAGCGGGCCAAAGGTGGTCAACAGATTCACTTTGTCCCAGCTTGTGGCAAGCGACGGGGAGATATCGTCCCAGTAGTAGGCCAGAATGGTTGAGCCAATCACGTTGCCAAGCCCTACCCACCAGTAATGCACCTGCCCTTCGACGGCACGATACATCCAGCCAGTTTCACAGCCGCCGGCCAGCACAATGCCGAAGCCAAACAGTAGCCCGCCAATCACCGCATTCGGACCTGCCCACATAATTTTCGGCGCCACGCCCAGCTGCACGTAGCTGAAGATACCGATGGCGCTCACCGCCATACCGAAAATAATGGCCTTCGCCATTTGCGTACGCCCGGTGATCCACAAGTCGCGAAACGCCGAGGTAAAGCAGATTTGCGCCCGCTCAATCAGCAGACCAAAGCCCACGCCGAACAGCATCGCCAGCCCCAGCTTAGGGCTCCCCGCCGCCGTCAACAGCGCCCAGCCGACCATGCCGATAAACACCAGCATCCCCAGACGGAAGCGACGGCGCGCCTGATCAGGACGCTGCGTCAGCGGCGATGCCGCCGAGACTTTGACCATTTTTACCGGGATACGGAAGATAGGCAGCAGCGTGAAGCGTGCGCCAAACCATGACCCAATGGCCGTCGCCAACGCGAAGAACCAGGCATGAAGTGAGAACTGCGGAATGCCCGTAAAGAAGGCCGCGAGGTTACAGCCCATCGCCAGACGTGCGCCAAAACCAGCAATAATGCCGCCGACAATCGCCTGCAAAATACGGATGCGGCTTTTCGGCAGACGCAGCTTCACGTTATTGGCCCACAGCGCCGCGGCAAAGCAGCCGCCGAACATGCCGATAATCATCATGCCGTCGATACGGGTCAGCGGCGTACCGTCGAGCCCAATCAGCTTGTAATAGCCCCAGGTCTCGGTATGTACGCCAGCAAGCTGGAGCAATTGCCCGCCCCAACGCGTGAACTCGCCCGTCACCGCCCAGAAGGTGCCGGTGATGCCGAAGTAATAAGTAGAGAGAATACCGGCCGCGATTACCGCAGGAACCGGGGACCAGAATTTGATCAGGAAGGTGTGTTTAAATTGGTGCCATGTCATCGATGTTAGCCTCTGAACTCAGAAGGGGTCATGTGCGAAGAGCCGCACAAGAGGCGGGGATTATAGCGGCTAACGCTTTCAGGAGAATGACAACCGTCGCAAAAGGTCGGTGAGATCAATTTGCCGATGGCACCATTTCAGGACGATGCCCCCTCTTCTGTTTTCCTGCCCCCCAGACTCCGTTATCATGCACCTTACGTACTCATGAAAAAACAGGCCGGATTTCATGAGATCCACGGCACCAGATGAGTCCGAGCACAAAACGCACTCAGTAAAATTTTAGAAAATGGACATCACAAACGGATGAGTACAATCGACAATTTCGACGCACATACGCCGATGATGMAGCAGTATCTTAAGCTGAAAGCGCAGCATCCCGAAATCCTGCTGTTTTACCGCATGGGCGACTTTTACGAGATGTTTTATGACGATGCGAAACGCGCATCGCAGCTGCTCGACATCTCGCTGACCAAGCGTGGCGCTTCTGCCGGTGAACCTATCCCGATGGCGGGCATTCCGCACCACGCGGTCGAAAACTACCTCGCCAAGCTGGTGAATCAAGGCGAGTCCGTCGCCATTTGCGAACAGATTGGCGACCCGGCCACCAGCAAAGGTCCGGTCGAGCGTAAAGTTGTGCGTATCGTGACGCCAGGTACCATCAGCGATGAAGCGCTGTTGCAGGAGCGCCAGGATAACCTCCTCGCCGCCGTCTGGCAGGACAGCAAAGGCTATGGCTACGCCACGCTCGATATCAGTTCCGGGCGTTTTCGCATCAGCGAACCGGCCGACCGTGAAACCATGGCTGCCGAATTGCAACGTACGAACCCAGCCGAACTGCTGTATGCCGAAGATTTTGCCGAGATGGCGCTGATTGAAGGTCGTCGCGGCCTGCGCCGTCGCCCGCTGTGGGAATTTGAAATTGATACCGCGCGCCAGCAGTTGAATCTGCAGTTTGGTACCCGTGACCTGGTCGGTTTTGGTGTTGAAGGCGCACCGCGTGGGCTTTGCGCTGCGGGCTGTCTGCTGCAATACGTGAAAGACACCCAGCGTACCTCGCTACCGCACATCCGCTCCATCACCATGGATCGCCAGCAGGACAGCATCATTATGGATGCCGCCACCCGCCGTAACCTGGAGATCACCCAGAACCTGGCGGGCGGGCTGGAAAATACCCTCGCCTCCGTGCTCGACTGCACCGTCACGCCGATGGGCAGCCGTATGCTTAAGCGCTGGCTGCATATGCCGGTGCGTGATACCAAAGTCCTGACCGAGCGCCAGCAAACTATCGGCGCCTTGCAGGATGCCACCGCCGATTTACAGCCAGTGCTGCGTCAGGTCGGCGACCTGGAACGTATTCTTGCTCGCCTGGCGCTGCGCACCGCGCGCCCGCGCGACCTCGCCCGTATGCGCCACGCCTTCCAGCAGTTACCGGAACTGCGTGCCCAACTAGAAAGCGTCGACAGCGCGCCGGTGCAGATGCTGCGCGAGAAAATGGGCGAGTTCAGCGAACTGCGCGAACTGCTGGAGCGGGCGATTATTGATGCGCCGCCGGTGCTGGTGCGCGATGGCGGCGTGATTGCCCCAGGCTATCATGAAGAGCTCGATGAATGGCGCGCGCTGGCCGATGGCGCCACCGACTACCTTGACCGTCTGGAAATTCGCGAACGCGAGCGTACCGGGCTCGACACGCTGAAGGTCGGATATAACGCCGTCCACGGTTATTACATTCAGATTAGCCGCGGTCAGAGCCATCTGGCGCCAATCAACTACGTGCGCCGCCAGACGCTGAAAAACGCCGAACGCTACATCATCCCTGAGCTGAAAGAGTACGAGGACAAAGTTCTGACCTCGAAAGGCAAGGCGCTGGCGCTGGAGAAACAGCTTTATGACGAGCTGTTCGACCTGCTGCTGCCGCATCTGGCAGACCTTCAGCAGAGCGCTAGCGCACTGGCGGAACTGGACGTGCTGGTGAATCTCGCGGAACGTGCCTATGCACTCAACTACACCTGCCCAACGTTTATCGATAAGCCCGGTATCCGGATTATCGAAGGCCGCCATCCGGTGGTTGAACAGGTGCTGAACGAGCCGTTTATTGCCAACCCGCTGACCCTGTCGCCACAGCGTCGAATGCTGATCATTACCGGCCCGAACATGGGTGGTAAAAGTACCTATATGCGTCAAACGGCGCTGATTGCGCTGCTAGCTTATATCGGCAGCTACGTCCCGGCGCAGAGCGTAGAGATTGGCCCTATCGACCGCATCTTCACCCGCGTGGGTGCAGCGGATGACCTGGCTTCCGGCCGCTCAACCTTTATGGTGGAGATGACCGAAACCGCCAATATTCTGCATAACGCCACCGAAAACAGCCTGGTGCTGATGGACGAGATTGGTCGCGGCACGTCAACCTACGATGGTTTGTCATTGGCATGGGCCTGTGCGGAGAATCTGGCTAATAAGATCAAGGCGTTAACGCTATTTGCGACCCACTACTTCGAGCTGACCCAACTGCCGGAGAAAATGGAAGGCGTGGCGAACGTGCATCTGGACGCGCTGGAGCACGGCGATACCATCGCCTTTATGCACAGCGTGCAGGACGGCGCGGCTAGCAAGAGCTATGGTCTGGCGGTAGCGCAGTTGGCGGGCGTGCCGAAAGAGGTGATTAAGCGCGCGCGCCAGAAACTGCGCGAGCTGGAAAGCATCTCGCCAAACGCGGCGGCGACGCAGGTAGACGGGACACAGATGTCGCTGCTGTCAGCGCCGGAAGAAGCTTCCCCAGCGGTAGAAGCGCTGGAAGGTCTGGACCCGGACTCGTTGAGCCCACGTCAGGCGCTGGAGTGGATTTATCGTCTGAAAGGAATGGTGTAATGATCTGCGCCGCTTCGCTTATGCTGAAGTGGCGCCTTCATAGCCGTTGAATTTATCGAAAAATTAAAATGTACGTATGGGTCAAATGAAAAAAAGCCCTTACCAGTACGGCAAGGGCTTTTACGGTGCTACAAACTTCAGATTTAACATTAATTAACTTACTGAATTGTTACTACAATTTATACTGCTTTCAAATGCACCCGTTTACTACAGATAATATTGGGCATTAAAACTTAAAAACCTCCCTCTAGTTATCCTGTTACACAAACCGCCAGACTTATCACGAACTTAAGCATGGCGCCTTAAACAAGTACATTCCCCCATCGCGACATATACTCTTTGATGCGTTGCCTTATTACCGTTGCGTTTACCATGAAACGATAATCGCAGTAAATGAATTTAAAACAAGGCCTTACATCGTCGCGCATACTCTACCATTTTGCTTTCCAGCACAATGACTACGAGGCCTTAAAACATACAGCATCCCAAACTACAAACTTCGTGGCCTTATTACAAAATGGTTAACCCCAGTACTTCTGAATAAACACTTACTTTTATTGTGCTGTTAAATCTTAATCTACGCATTTACCACAAGGTGTCAATACTGTTTTTAAAATCATGTCTATATTTACATGTTTTTAAATATTGAGTGTCGCAGAATTAAGACCAGATCACAGAATGTGAACAGTGTTCCCCATAAAAAAGCAAGTAACAGCGACGAGGTGAATCCCCATCGCTGTTGAATGCATTAGCGCTTATCTTCCGCCAGCAGCGGCGGAATGGCAGGCACCATCGGCGCATCATCAATATCTTTCTGCGTCATGCGGAACGCCTCTGGATAATGTTCGCGGCTGGTGCGGCGTAGCGGTTCGGTATCGCGCCAGGTGTACAGGCAGTGCTGGCACTGGTATACGGTCCAGACATCTTTTACCGGCGATTTCGCCATCACTTCAATATGTTCATCGGCGCAACGTGGACAAATCATCTTTTCCTCCTTACTTACGGTTAGCCAGCATAGCGGTCAGTTTTTCAGCCCAGGCTTTGGTTTCAGGTAAATCCTGTACCGGCTGGCTGTAGTGACCACGGTTGTCCGGCGCAACCGGCGTGGTAGCGTCGATAATCAGTTTGTCGGTGATCCCCGCCGGGCTTGAGCCAGGGTCGAGCTCCAGCACCGACATATTCGGCAACTGCACCAGATCGCCCGCTGGGTTAACCTTCGACGACAGCGCCCACATCACCTGCGGCAGGTTGAACGGGTCGACGTCTTCATCAACCATAATCACCATTTTCACGTAGCCCAGACCGTGTGGCGTGGTCATCGCGCGCAGCCCCACCGCGCGGGCAAAGCCGCCGTAGCGTTTTTTGGTGGAGATAATCGCCAGCAGGCCGTGGGTGTACATGGCGTTCACCGCCTGCACTTCCGGGAATTCAGCTTTCAACTGTTGATACAACGGCACGCAGGTGGCCG
The DNA here is from genome assembly GCA_016939855.1 of Kluyvera ascorbata. Classification (GTDB taxonomy): domain Bacteria; phylum Pseudomonadota; class Gammaproteobacteria; order Enterobacterales; family Enterobacteriaceae; genus Kluyvera; species Kluyvera ascorbata_C. Next base: position 1,136,466 of record CP070603.1, on the reverse strand, counting down.
GGCCCATCAGGTAGTCAATTTCGGTCCACGGCATTCCGAGATAGAGCGATTCAAAAATCGGCTTGGTGCGATAAGAAACTTTATCGATACGCACCACCGTCATATTACGGCCGCCGGAATAGTGGCCGGTGAACTCACCGAACGGGCCTTCAATTTCACGCTTGCGCCCTTCGATGACCCCTTCAATGATCACCTCAGACCCCCACGGCACATCAAAGCCGGTAAGCGGTGCGGTGGCAATCGGATATGGGCTTTCGCGCAGCGCACCGGCCATCTCGTATTCAGACTGGTCATATTTCAGCGGCGTCGCGCCCATCAGGGTAATGACCGGGTCGTTACCGAGGGTGATAGCAATCGGCAGGTCTTCACCGCGCTCTTCCGCTTTATGCAGGTGCAGCGCAATATCGTGCATCGGCACCGGCTGCAGGCCGAGCTTACGCTTGCCCTTCACTTCCATACGGTAGATACCGACGTTCTGCTTGCCGAAGTTGTCCGGATCCAGCGGGTCGCGGGAAACCACACACGCTTTATCGAGATAGAAGCCACCGTCACCGTCGTTCAGGCGGAACAGCGGTAGGATGTCGAACAGGTTAATGTCGTCACCGTCTACGGTGTTTTCCGCCCATGCCGGGTTAGCCCGGCGTTCCGGGGCAATCGGGAATTTATCCCAGCGGCGAATAAACTCATCAATCTGTTTTTTGACCGGCGTGTTCATCGGCAGGCCCATCGAAATCGCATGGTTCTGCCAGGAGCCGATGGTGTTCATCACCACGCGAGCATCGGTAAAGCCGAGGATATTGTCAAACCATACGGCTGGCGCACCGTCGCCAATACGGCCTGTCGCATTGGCCGCGGCCGCTAGATCCGGCTCGGCATTTACCTCTTCACTGATTTTCAGCAGTTGCCCCTGGTCTTCCAGCGCCTGCAAAAAACCGCGTAAGTCATCAAAAGCCATTATGCATTCTCCTGTGAAAATTGTTTCGTCGCCGGTAAACCCTGCCAGCGGCGCGCTTTATCGTATTTGAGGCCAAACTGATCGAGCACCCGCGTCACCACGTGCTGAACGATATCGTCGACCGTTTCCGGGTGGTTGTAGAACGCGGGCATAGGTGGAACCATCGCTACGCCCATGCGGGAGAGCGCCAGCATGTTTTCCAGATGAATGGTGCTGAGCGGCATTTCACGCGGCACCAGCACCAGCTTGCGCCCTTCTTTCATCACCACGTCAGCGGCACGTCCCACCAGTCCATCGGCGTAGCCTGCGCGAATACCGGCCAGCGTTTTCATGCTGCACGGGATAATAATCATGCCGTCGGTCTGGAAAGAGCCGGAGGAGATGGTGGCAGCCTGGTCCGCCGGGCTGTGGCTGAAGTCGGCCATTGCCGCGACGTCGCGCGCGCTCCACGGCGTTTCAAGCTCGATGGTAGTTTTCGCCCATTTCGACATGACCAGGTGAGTTTCCACTTCCGGCATATCGCGCAGTGCCTGGAGCAGTGCAACACCTAGCGGTGCTCCGGTGGCGCCAGTCATGCCTATAATCAGTCTCATTGCTCACCTCAATTTCGTTCGTGTACGAACAATATGAATAAACTTACTCCTGTTGCATGACGCTGACAAGATTGTTCGTATACGCTCGCATTTTTTGTTCATTTTGTTCAAATTGCCCGGAACGGCTATCATAGAGACGCGCACACTGCCGGAGAGCCATCATGGAAATCAAAAACGAAGCGTTCCACCTGCTTCGCCATCTTTTTCAACAGCATACTTCACGCTGGCAGCATGAATTGCCCGAGCTGACCAAGCCGCAGTATGCGGTGATGCGCTCTATCGCTGAAAGTCCGGGTATCGAGCAGGTTGCCTTGACCAGCGTAGCGGTTAGCACCAAGGCCACACTCGCCGAGATGCTCAGCCGGATGGAGATTAAAGGATTAGTCAGACGCGAGCAGGACCCCGACGATAAACGTCGTCGATTTGTCTTTTTGACCGAAGAAGGTGAGGCATTGCTGGCAGCCAGTCAGCCGGTGGGAAACCGCGTGGACAACGAATTTTTGCAGCGTTTAACGCCCGAGGAGCGCGAGCAGTTTACACAGCTTATACGTAAGATGATGGAATAGCGCGGAACAAAGGCAAAGAAAAAGGCCAGCCTTGCGGCTGACCTCTTTGAACAAAACTCTATTACTCGCGGAACAGCGCTTCGATATTCAGCCCCTGTGTCTGCAGGATTTCACGCAGACGACGCAGACCTTCAACCTGAATCTGACGCACGCGCTCGCGGGTCAGGCCAATTTCGCGACCGACATCTTCCAGCGTAGCGGCTTCATACCCCAACAGACCAAAACGACGCGCCAGCACTTCTCGTTGTTTGGCGTTCAGTTCGAACAGCCATTTCACGATGCTTTGCTTCATGTCATCGTCCTGCGTGGTGTCTTCCGGACCGTTTTCATTTTCATCGGCCAGGATGTCCAGCAGCGCTTTTTCAGAATCCCCGCCCAGCGGCGTATCAACTGAGGTGATGCGTTCATTGAGACGCAGCATACGGCTTACGTCATCAACCGGTTTATCCAGCTGTTCGGCAATCTCTTCCGCACTCGGTTCGTGATCCAGTTTGTGCGACAGTTCACGCGCGGTACGCAGATAAACGTTCAGCTCTTTAACAATATGGATTGGCAGACGAATGGTACGGGTTTGGTTCATGATAGCCCGTTCAATGGTCTGACGGATCCACCAGGTAGCGTAGGTTGAAAAACGGAACCCACGTTCTGGGTCGAACTTTTCTACGGCACGAATCAGCCCCAGATTGCCCTCTTCGATAAGATCCAGCAGCGCCAGACCACGATTGCCGTAACGGCGGGCAATTTTCACGACCAGACGGAGGTTGCTTTCAATCATCCGACGGCGTGAGGCAACATCGCCACGCAGAGCACGACGAGCAAAATAGACTTCTTCTTCAGCGGTCAATAACGGAGAATAGCCGATCTCGCCTAAGTAAAGCTGAGTCGCATCGAGTACACGTTGAGTGGCACCCTGCGATAAGAGCTCTTCTTCTGCGAGTTCGTTGTCACTGGGTTCCTCTTCACTCAAGGCTTTCTCATCGAAAACCTCTACTCCATTCTCATCAAATTCCGCGTCTTCATTTAAATCATGAACTTTCAGCGTATTCTGACTCATTAAGGTGGCTCCTACCCGTGATCCCCAGGCAATGCACCTTATCATGTCACTTTTCAGGCGGCCTCTGCAGCTGCCGACGTCGCCTGAAAGCGTTCATGTGAAGTACTTTGCCGAATTATCGCTGCGGTAAATACTGCAGCGGGTTGACGGATTTCCCCTTGTAACGAATTTCAAAATGCAAACGTGTTGAACTGGTTCCGGTGCTACCCATGGTAGCGATTTTCTGCCCCGCTTTGACGTCCTGTTGTTCCCGGACCAGCATTGTATCGTTATGAGCGTAGGCACTCAGGTAATCATCGTTGTGTTTGATGATAATAAGATTACCGTAACCGCGCAGTGCGTTACCGGCATAGACGACGCGCCCATCGGCGGTTGCGACGATTGCCTGTCCTTTACTGCCCGCAATATCGATACCTTTGTTGCCACCGTCGGTGCCGCTAAAGTTTTCGATAATCTTGCCGTCAGTTGGCCAGCGCCATGAAGAGATTGGCGAACTGGTTGAAGTACTGCTGGCAGTCGGTACGGTCGTGCTCGCAGTTGGTGCCGTTACAGGCGCTGTGACGGTGCTCGTCGCAGGCTTGTTGTTAGGCAACATTTTGTTAGCACTTTGTTCACCTGAATCCTCAGAATACGTAATTGTCGGAGTCGACGCAACAACCGCGGTTGAATTTTGCGCAGGTTTTGAGACTAATCCGGAATTTCCACCGCTGGACTGTGAACTGGCTATCGCAACCGGGTTATTACCGGTGATTGGCTGACCAGAAGCGTTGCCTACCTGCAGCACCTGACCAACGTTCAGCGCGTACGGCGCGGCGACGTTGTTGCGCTGGGCAAGGTCACGGAAATCATTGCCGGTAACCCAGGCAATGTAGAACAGCGTATCGCCGTGCTTCACCGTATAGGTGCTGCCGCCTGCGTAGCTGCCTTTAGGAATGTCGCCGTATTTACGGTTGTAGACGATGTGACCGTTTTCCATCTGCACCGGCTGCTCAGCAACAGGCTGAGTAATGCGCGGCTGGGTCTGAACGGGCTGCGTTTGTACCGGCTGTACCGGTTGAATCTGAGGAGTAGACTGCGCCGTGCTGCCCATTTTCGGCGGCGGCGTAATTAACATGCCGGAACTCGTGCTGCTGGAGCCGTTACTGTTCACGGAGCTGACTGGCGCTGGTGCATTATTCGATGATGTACAACCGGCCAGCCAAAGTGAAACCAGTGATAATGCCACAATACGATTAACGGTAAATTTAGGGCTTCCCGCGCTCATTTATCCCCCAGGAATAGGTTAACTGCCAGTGACTGAATACCGCGCAACGCACGTGCTGAACACTGGAAAACGTGTTCACCATACGCTGAATTAGGCCAAAAAACCTCAGAATAATCCGGGTCTCAGGCCAATTCCCCTTTCACCAGGGGAACGAAGCGAACGGCCTCTACGGTATCGATAATAAATTCGTCTCCCCGCCGATGAACGCGCTTCAGGTACTGCTGATCATCGCCCACGGGCAAAACGAGAATACCGCCTTCGTCGAGCTGCGACATCAGTGCAGTCGGAATCTCCAGCGGAGCCGCCGTGACAATAATGGCATCAAATGGGGCACGCGCTTGCCACCCCTGCCAGCCATCGCCATGACGGGTAGATACATTGTGTAAATCAAGCTGCTTCAGGCGACGACGCGCGTGCCATTGCAGGCTTTTAATACGCTCAACGGAACAGACGTGATGCACCATATGTGCGAGGATTGCCGTTTGATACCCCGAGCCGGTGCCGATTTCCAGCACCCTTGAATCGGGGGTCAGTTCCAGCAGCTCCGTCATTCGCGCCACCATATACGGCTGCGAAATGGTCTGTCCTTGTCCTATCGGCAGCGCCACGTTATCCCACGCGCTGTGCTCAAACGCTTCATCAATAAATTTTTCGCGCGGCACCTGCGCCATGGCGTCCAGCACCCGCTCGTCATGAATGCCAAGCTGGCGTAGCTGGTTCAACAGGCTCTGGATGCGTTTACTGACTACCATTGCGCCTCAATCCTCGCTTGCTCAAGCCAGTCGTTGACGACCTCATTCGCGCTATGGGCAGTGAGATCGACATGTAGCGGCGTAACCGATACGTAGCCCGCATCAACGGCAGCAAAGTCGGTGTCCGGGCCCGCGTCACATTTGTCACCCGGCGGGCCAATCCAGTAGAGCGTATTGCCGCGCGGGTCCTGCTGCGGGATAACTTTATCCGCCGGATGGCGGCTACCGCAGCGCGTGACGCGAATACCTTTGATTTGATCGAGCGGCAAATCTGGAACGTTAACGTTCAGAATACGCCCGGTGCGCAGCGGCTCACGCGCTAAGGCGCGCAGCAGCGAGCAGGTGACGGCAGCGGCGGTGTCGTAATGCTGATGGCCATTTAACGAGACCGCCAGCGCAGGAAAGCCTAAGTGACGGCCTTCCATCGCGGCAGCCACCGTGCCGGAATAGATAACGTCATCGCCCAGATTTGGCCCGGCGTTAATGCCAGAAACCACGATATCCGGGCGCGGACGCATTAGCGCATTGACGCCCAGATAGACACAGTCCGTTGGCGTGCCCATCTGGACGGCGATGTCGCCGTTATCAAAAGTGAAGGTACGAAGCGAGGACTCAAGCGTCAGCGAATTCGACGCACCGCTGCGGTTACGATCGGGTGCAACTACCTGAACCTCGGCAAACTCCCGTAAGGCTCTGGCCAGCGTCTGAATGCCTGGCGCATGGATCCCGTCATCGTTACTCAGCAATATTCGCATAATCACCTGTTGTATTGATAAGTTCCCTTACCACGCTGGTCGCGAAGCTTCCCGCCGGCAGCCAGAAACGCAGTTCGACGGTGACGTCGTCCCACCAGTTCCAGCTGAACTGCTGCGGATAGAGCAGTTGAGCGCGACGAGCGGCCTCAACCTTTTCACGCAGCAGCAATGATTGCAGCGCGGTCTCGTCAGCCAGCGTTGTTTGTTCAAACTCCAGCGCGGTTCGCTGCGTGCCCCAATCGCCGCTGCCTGGCAGCGCGGCGGTAATCATCAGTTCACGCGCGTCAACGCGAGCCTGCAGTGCCGCAAGCTCGTCGTCGGTGGCAACAAACCAGCTGCCACGCCCCGCTAATTGTAGCGCATCACCGTCAACAACTTGATTAAAGTCCGGTTTTTTTAGGCGCTCACTCACAATCTGATTAAACAACGCGCTGCGGGCCGCCGACAACCAAAAACTGCGTTTATTACGATCGCGCACCGGCGCTCCGCTCTCGGCCCAGCGCAGCGCGCCAAGCAGGTTGCTGCCGCCAATACCAAAGCGCTGGGCGCCAAAGTAGTTCGGCACGCCGCGCTCGACAATTGCCTTCAGACGCGCTTCAACGTCCGCGCGGTCTTTCACTTCACGCAGCACCAGCGTGAACTGGTTACCCTTCAGCGCGCCTAAACGTAGCTTACGCTTGTGTCGCGCGTATTCCAGCACCTGACAGCCTTCCAACTGGAATTGGCTGAGGTCCGGCATCACATTGCCCGGCACGCGCGCGCACAGCCACTGTTCGGTCACCGCGTGTTTATCTTTTTGCCCGGCAAAGCTCACTTCGCGGGCATGTATTTTAAGGAATTTTGCCAGCGCGTCGGCAACAAAGCGGGTGTTGCAACCATTTTTCAGGATACGCACCAGAATATGTTCGCCTTCGCCGTCCGGCTCAAAACCTAAATCTTCGACCACCAGAAAATCTTCCGGATTGGCCTTCAGCAACCCGGTTCCCTGCGGTTTTCCGTGCAGGTAGGTGAGTGCATCAAACTGAATCATGGTTTCGCCTTATGCAGCAGCGCGACCGCTTCGCAGGCAATGCCTTCGCCACGCCCGGTAAAGCCGAGCTTTTCGGTGGTGGTCGCTTTGACGTTTACGTCGTCCATATGACAGCCGAGGTCTTCGGCAATAAACACACGCATCTGCGGGATGTGCGGCAGCATTTTCGGTGCTTGAGCAATAATAGTCACATCGACGTTGCCCAGGGTATAACCCTTGGCCTGCACGCGTTTCCAGGCTTCGCGCAGCAGTGCACGACTGTCCGCGCCTTTAAAAGCGGGGTCGGTATCGGGGAACAGTTTGCCGATGTCGCCTAGCGCCGCTGCGCCCAGCAAGGCATCGGTCAGCGCGTGCAGCGCCACGTCGCCGTCGGAATGCGCCAGCAGACCTTTTTCGTAAGGGATACGCACGCCGCCAATGATAATCGGGCCAACGCCTCCAAACGCGTGTACGTCAAATCCGTGTCCAATGCGCATTATGTCTTCTCCTGGTCAACCCAAGCGGGTGAGGTAAAATTCGGCAAGCGCCAGATCTTCCGGGCGAGTAACCTTAATATTATCAGCACGTCCGGCAATCAACTCGGGGTGATAGCCACAATATTCTAGTGCCGATGCTTCGTCGGTAATCGACGCTCCTTCGTTCAGCGCGCGAGTTAAACACGCCAACAGCAGTTCACGAGGGAAAAATTGCGGGGTCAGCGCGTGCCACAAATCGTTACGATCGACCGTGTGCGCAATCGCCGTTTTACCGGGCTCCGCACGCTTCATGGTGTCGCGCACCGGCGCTGCCAGAATGCCGCCAACGCGGCTGGTGTCACTTAATCCGAGCAGTCGTGTGAGATCGTCCTGATGCAAGCACGGACGCGCCGCATCGTGCACCAGTACCCATTCGGCGTCATCAATCACCCGCAGTCCAGCCAGAACGGAGTCGGCACGTTCGGCGCCGCCTTCAACGACGGTTATCTGTGGGTGTTGCGCAAGAGAGGTTTGTTGGAAACGTTCGTCTCCGGCGGAGACGGCGATAATCACCCGCTGGACGCGGGCGTTAGCCAGCAACGCATCCACCGAGTGTTCCAGAATCGTTTTGTTACCGATTGAGAGATATTGCTTTGGGCAGTCCGTTTGCATGCGGCGGCCAAATCCGGCTGCCGGCACCACGGCGCATACGCCCGGAAAAGTTACGGCCATGTCGTCATCCTGGGACTGATTATCGATTAGTTTGCGCTTGCCCCGCGCCCTGACTGCGTTTAGACGCATCCGGAACCAGACGATAGAAAGTTTCGCCCGGACGGGTCATGCTGAGTTCGTTACGTGCGCGTTCCTCGATAGCCTCCTGGCCACCGTTGAGGTCGTCAATTTCGGCGAAGAGCTGATCGTTGCGCGCTTTTAATTTCGCGTTGGTTGACTGTTGTACGGTCACATCATCACGGACCTTGCTGAAGTCATGCAGACCATTTTTTCCAAACCACAACGAATATTGTAGCCAGACCAGCAAAGCCAGTAATAGCAGCGTTAATTTACCCATCCTGCCCCCTGAAAAACGGCCCTATCATCCCATAACTTGCCGTCATTCTCCACTCCGGCCGCAGGTGATACCGCATATCGCTGGAAATTTATCATATTTCAGCGGCACAGAGGCACGTATTGTCATGGTCTGAAGTGCGGATAAGCGCTAATGCAGAAGCATTAACTCATCAACCACATGAATAATAAACCGCACAGCGCAGCGACCGTCACCAGAGTTGCAACAATTGTGTAGCCTAGTTTGCCTTTCACTAATGAATGAAAGGCAACACCAATAACAACCGCAACAGGCATCAGGGCGAGGAAGAATGGCCAGGTGTATAAAAAGAAGAACAGCGTGTTATTGCCGTAATGCAGGTAGGGAATACCCAGCGCCATCAACCATGCGACAAAGCCGACAAAAGCCCCTGACAAAGACCATGTGGTTTCATCATAGGTAGGGGCGAGTGACTCTGATTGGGCCACGTTGATGTTCTGAGTATTACGCATAAATAATCCTGTTAGGCCGGAGCCAACAAACTCCGGCACGTTTTCAGGATCTGATAATATCGCTCTGCTTGAGTAGATCTAATAATTGCGCAACCAAATTTGTTACTAATTGTTCACCATCAAGGCGGATCGCAGGCTGCTCAGGAGATTCATATGATGAATCAATCCCGGTAAAATTACGCAGCTCACCGGCACGCGCTTTTTTGTACAGACCTTTCGGATCGCGCGCTTCGCAGGTCGCCAGCGACGTATCGACAAACACCTCAAAGAAACGATCATCGCCTACCCGCTCGCGTACCATCTGACGCTCTGCACGGTGCGGCGAGATAAACGCGGTCAATACCACCAGCCCGGCATCGACCATCAGCTTCGCCACTTCACCCACTCGGCGAATATTTTCCTTACGGTCTGCGTCGGTAAAGCCCAAATCGCTGCACAGACCATGACGCACATTGTCGCCATCCAACAGGTAGGTGCTGACGCCAAGCTTATGCAGCGCTTCTTCCAGCGCCCCGGCTACGGTGGATTTCCCCGAGCCCGAAAGCCCGGTGAACCACAGCACAACCCCACGATGACCGTGGAGTTGTTCGCGCTGCTGCGCGGTGACAGGATGGGCGTGCCAGACGACGTTTTCGTCATGCTGAGCCATTATTTGCCTCCCAGCAAATCGCGCGCACCCCAGTGTGGGAAGTGTTTGCGCACCAGCGCATTCAGCTCCAGCTCAAAGGCGCTGAATTCTGAAGCCACTGCGGTTTGCTCAGCGTTCGGCTCGCGCACCATCCCCGCACCCACGGTAACGTTGGTTAAGCGGTCAATGAAGATAAGGCCGCCGGTCACCGGGTTCTCCTGATATTTGTCGAGCACCAATGGCTCATCAAAGGTGAGATCCACAAGACCAATACCGTTCAGCGGCAGCGCATCCACTTCACGCTGGGTCAGGTTGTTGATATCGACCTGATACTGAATACCGTCCACGCGGGCGCGAGTTTTCTTGCCAGCGACTTTGATGTCGTAGCTCTGCCCTGCCGCCAGCGGCTGCTCGGCCATCCACACCACATCAACGGCCGCACGCTGCACCGACGGCAGGGCATCCTGCGCATCCAGCAGCAGGTCGCCACGGCTGATATCAATTTCATCTTTCAGTACCAGCGTAACCGCTTCACCGGCAAACGCTTCCGGCAGGTCGCCGTCAAACGTCACGATGCGGGTAATGCTGGATTCGACGCCTGACGGCAGCACTTTAACGCGCTGTCCGACCTTCACGCTGCCCGAAGCCACGGTGCCTGAGAAGCCGCGGAAGTCGAGGTTCGGACGGTTAACGTACTGCACCGGGAAGCGCATTGGCTGCGTGTCCACCGTACGGCGGATCTCTACGGTTTCCAGTACTTCCAGCAGCGTCGGGCCGCTGTACCATGCAATGTTGTCGCTGCTGCTGGCCACGTTATCGCCTTCCAGCGCAGACAGCGGCACAAAGCGAATATCCAGGTTCCCCGGCAGCTGTTCTGCGAAGGTCAGGTACTCTTCGCGAATGCGGTTAAACGTCTCTTCGCTGTAATCAACGAGATCCATTTTGTTGACAGCCACCACCAGGTGTTTGATCCCAAGCAACGTCGAGATAAAGCTGTGACGACGAGTTTGATCGAGCACGCCTTTACGGGCGTCGATCAGCAGGATCGCCAGGTCACAAGTTGACGCGCCGGTTGCCATGTTGCGGGTGTACTGCTCGTGCCCCGGGGTGTCGGCAATAATAAATTTGCGCTTCTCGGTGGAGAAGTAGCGGTACGCCACGTCGATGGTAATGCCCTGCTCGCGCTCGGCCTGCAGGCCGTCCACCAGCAGCGCCAGGTCGAGTTTTTCACCCTGGGTACCGTGACGTTTGCTGTCGTTATGCAGCGACGAAAGCTGGTCTTCATAAATCTGACGGGTGTCGTGCAGCAGTCGGCCAATCAGCGTACTTTTGCCGTCATCCACGCTGCCGCAGGTCAGGAAGCGCAGCAGGCTTTTATGTTGCTGAGCATGCAGATACGCTTCAACGCCGCCTTCATCAGCGATTTGTTGTGCAATAGTGGTGTTCATGGCGGCTCCTTAGAAATAACCCTGACGTTTTTTAAGCTCCATGGAGCCGGCCTGGTCGCGGTCAATCATGCGGCCCTGACGTTCACTGGTGGTCGAGACCAGCATCTCTTCGATAATTTCCGGCAGCGTCTGCGCGTCGGACTCTACCGCGCCGGTCAGCGGCCAGCATCCCAGGGTACGGAAACGCACCATCCGTTTTTTAATCACTTCACCCGGCTGCAGATCGATACGGTCGTCATCGATCATCATCAGCATACCGTCGCGCTCCAGCACCGGGCGCTCGGCGGCAAGGTACAGTGGAACAATCTCGATGTTTTCCAGGTAGATGTACTGCCAGATATCCAGCTCGGTCCAGTTGGAGAGCGGGAACACGCGGATGCTTTCGCCTTTGTTAATCTGGCCGTTGTAGTTGTGCCACAGCTCCGGACGCTGGTTTTTCGGGTCCCAGCGGTGGAAGCGGTCGCGGAAAGAGTAGATACGCTCTTTGGCGCGGGATTTCTCTTCGTCACGGCGCGCGCCGCCGAACGCGGCGTCAAAGCCGTATTTGTTCAGCGCCTGCTTCAGCCCTTCCGTTTTCATAATATCCGTGTGCTTGGCGCTACCGTGAACGAACGGGCTAATCCCCATCGCCACCCCTTCCGGGTTTTTATGCACCAGCAGTTCGCAGCCGTAGGCTTTCGCAGTACGGTCGCGGAATTCATACATCTCACGGAATTTCCAGCCGGTATCAACGTGCAGCAGCGGGAACGGCAGCGTGCCAGGATAAAACGCTTTGCGCGCCAGGTGCAGCATTACGCTGGAATCTTTGCCGATGGAATACATCATCACCGGATTTGCGAATTCGGCGGCCACCTCACGGATAATATGGATGCTTTCCGCCTCCAGTTGCCGCAGGTGAGTAAGTCGTTTTTGGTCCATAACCGTTCCTTAAGCCTGATTCATTGCACGTCTGTTGTGTTGGGCCTGATTGTGTCGTGTCGTCGATGCTTATTTTTTGTGGTTGCGGGTGTCGTGCTACAACTCGCTAACAATCAGCAGTAGAGGGACTATAGGGGGAGGTTCGGACCAAATGAAATTACGAAAAGGAATGAGTTGTTACTCAAAGGAATAACGAACTGAAAAAGCAAATATCAAAAAGTGCTTAACACCCTCAATTTCCAGCATTTAAGCCTTTTTGAAATTGTGTAATGCCCCTCACGGTTTCATACTAGACGCGTCTATTTTTTTGCACTGTTGTAAGGACTTCCTATGTTCTCCGCACTGCGCCACTGCATGGCAGCCCTGGCGCTCGGCGTTTGCACCCTCCTTCCCGCACAGGCAGCCACCGCGCCTATGGGAACCATCGCTAATACGCAAGCTCGCTATATCGCCACTTATTTCCCGGGTCGCATTACCGGTACGCCAGCTGAAATGCTCTCTGCCGACTATATACGTCAGCAGTTTGCGCAGATGGGTTATCAGAGCGATATCCGTACCTTTAATAGCCGTTATATCTACACCACCAAAGATAACCGTAAAAACTGGCATAACGTTGTCGGCAGCACGGTCATCGCGGCGCATGAAGGGAAATCACCCCAGCAGATTATTGTGATGGCGCATCTGGACACCTATGCCCCGCACAGCGATAGCGACGTGGAGAAAAACCTCGGCGGTCTGACGCTTCAGGGTATTGACGACAATGCGCTGGGTCTCGGCGTGATGCTGGAACTGGCAGAACGCTTTAAAGGTATTCCGACGCAGTACGGTATTCGTTTTATCGCCACCAGCGGTGAAGAAGAAGGTAAGCTCGGCGCGGAAAATTTACTCAAGCGCATGAGCAGCGCGGAAAAGAAAAACACCCTGCTGGTCATCAACCTCGATAACCTGGTGGTCGGCGATAAAATCTATTTCAACAGCGGCGTCAAAACCCCCGCGTCGGTTCGTAAACTAACCCGTGACCGCGCGCTGGCCATTGCCCACAGTCGCGGGATTTCCGCGGCGACCAATCCCGGGCTGAATGCGGCGTATCCGCAGGGGACCGGCTGCTGTAACGATGCTGAGATTTTCGATAAAGCGGGCATTCCGGTGCTGTCCGTTGAAGCAACGAACTGGTCGCTCGGTAAAAAAGATGGCTACCAGCAGCGAGCAAAAAGCGCGAGCTTCCCTGACGGCACCAGCTGGCACAACGCCCATATCGACAACCAACAGTATCTCGATAAAGCGCTGCCGGGGCGTATTGAACGCCGCAGCCGTGAAGTGGTACGGGTGATGATGCCGCTGATGCGTGAGCTGGCGAAGGCGC
>CP070603.1:1114238-1123069 GCA_016939855.1 Kluyvera ascorbata | reverse complement strand
TCTTACCCTTCGTGCAGCCCGCACTCGCGCTTAAGCCCAAAGAAGCGCGTCTCTTCTTCCGCCATGCCCGGTTCCCATTTGCGGGTGGTGTGCGTATCGCCCACAGACAGATAGCCCTGGTCCCACAGCGGATGGTACTTCAGACCGTGTTTTTGCAGGTACTGGTACACCGTACGGTTGTCCCAGTCGATAATAGGCAGCACTTTAAAGACGCCGCGCTGGATCGCCAGCACCGGTAACGTAGCACGGCTGCCTGACTGCTCGCGGCGCAGACCGGCAAACCAGGTTTGCGCGTTAAGGTCGGTAAGCGCCCGGTTCATCGGCTCAACTTTGTTGATGTCATTGTATTTTTCAATGCCTTCAACGCCCTGCTCCCACAGCTTGCCGTAGCGCGCTTCCTGCCAGGCCGCGCTCTCTTTCGCCCGGTAGACCTGCAGGTTAAGTTTGAGTTTGTCCGTTAACTCATCGATAAACTGGTAGGTTTCCGGGAACAGATAGCCGGTATCGGTGAGGATCACCGGGATATCCGGGCGAATCTGGTTCACCAGATGCAGGCTTACCGCCGCCTGAATACCAAAGCTTGAGGAGAGAACGTATTCGCCGGGCAGATTTTCCAGCGCCCAGGCCACGCGCTCCTCGGCACTCAGTTTTTCTAGCTGGGCGTTGGTTTCTGCCAAAGCCAGTACGCGGTCGACTTTTGGCAGTTCATTCAGCGCATTTAGATCGAGTTTGGACATAAGTTCCTCGCGGTATGCCTTGCCTGATGGCGCTTCGCTTATCAGGCCTACGCAGGCGGYAGGYCGGATAAGGCATTTATGCCGCCATCCGGCAATTCAGGTTATTCCCAGAAATCACGCGCTGGATCGAGCACCGGGCGAATGATGCCCGCACGCACCGTAAAGTCGCCGAAGCCTTCACCCGCTTCGCGCTCTTTCGCCCAGCGCCCAACCAGTTCGTCTACGGAAGCGAGAATTTCCGTTTCCGTAATGTTTTCGCGATACATACGCGGAATACGCGTCCCCATGCGATTACCGCCCAGATGCACGTTGTAGCGACCCGGCGCTTTACCCACCAGCCCCAGCTCGGCCAGCATCGCACGGCCACAGCCGTTCGGGCAGCCGGTCACGCGCATCACGATGTGTTCTTCAGGAATGCCGTGTTTTTCCAGAATATCTTCCACTTTGTCAGTGAACGACGGCAGGAAACGTTCGGCTTCCGCCATCGCCAGCGGACAGGTCGGGAACGACACGCAGGCCATGGAGTTTTCACGCTGCGGTTTCACCGCATTCATCAACCCATGATCGCGCGCCAGTTTCTCGATCTTCGCTTTTTGGCTTTCAGGTACGCCAGCAATGATCAGGTTTTGGTTAGCGGTGATACGGAAATCACCTTTGTGGATCTTCGCAATTTCCAGCAGACCGGTTTTCAGCGGACGGCCCGGATAATCGAGAATACGGCCGTTTTCGATAAACAGTGTCAGGTGCCAGTTATTGTCGATCCCTTTCACCCAACCAATCCGATCGCCACGACCGGTGAATTCGTATGGGCGGATCGGTTCAAATTTGATCCCCGCGCGGCGCTCAACCTCTTCCTTAAAGGCGTCGACGCCGACGCGCTCAAGGGTGTATTTGGTTTTGGCGTTTTTACGGTCGGTGCGGTTACCCCAGTCGCGCTGGGTCGTCACCACCGCTTCCGCCACTGCCAGCGTGTGTTCAATCGGCAGATAGCCGAATTCGCTCGCCGTACGGGCGTAGGTTTTCTTATTCCCGTGCTCGATGGACAGACCGCCGCCGACCAGCAGGTTGAAGCCCACCAGCTTGCCATTTTCGGCAATTGCCACGAAGTTCATGTCGTTGGCGTGCAGATCGATATCGTTCTGCGGCGGGATCACCACGGTCGTTTTAAACTTACGCGGCAGATAGGTGGAACCGAGGATCGGCTCTTCGTCCGTCGTCGCCACTTTTTCCTGATCGAGCCAGATCTCCGCATAAGCGCGGGTGCGCGGCAGCAGATGTTCAGAAATTTTCTTCGCCCACTCGTAGGCTTCGGCGTGCAGTTCTGACTCATATGGGTTAGAGGTGCACAGCACGTTACGGTTCATGTCGTTGGCGGTCGCCAGCGCATCAAGCCCGACGGAGTGCAGCATCTGGTGCACCGGCTTCACGTTCTTCTTCAGAATACCGTGGAACTGGAAGGTCTGACGGTTGGTCAGACGGATGCTGCCGTAAATGGTGTTATCAGCGGCAAATTTGTCGATGGCCTTCCACTGGGTTGGAGTGATAACCCCGCCCGGCAGACGGCAGCGCAGCAGCATCGCGTGACGCGGCTCCAGCTTCTGCTCGGCGCGTTCAGCGCGAATATCACGGTCATCCTGCTGGTACATGCCGTGGAAACGGATCAGCAGGAAGTTATCGCCGTGGAAGCCGCCGGTCAGACCATCGTTCAGGTCTTCGGCGATGGTGCCGCGCAGGAAATTACTTTCACGCTTCATGCGCTCGGCGTCAGTCAGTTTGCCTTCGACCACTAAAGGCCCTGGGTATTTTTCGCTCATTAGTAGACATCTCGCTGATAACGGCGCTCAACGCGCAGCTCACTTAAAAATTCATCCGCCGATTCGATGTCCATTGCACCAAATTCAGCAATCACTTCCAGCAATGCCTGCTCAACGTCTTTCGCCATGCGATTGGCGTCGCCGCAGACATAAATGTGGGCACCGTCATTGATCCAGCGCCACAGTTCCGCGCCCTGTTCGCGCAGTTTGTCTTGTACGTAGATTTTTTCTTTTTGGTCACGTGACCAGGCCATATCGATACGGCTCAGCACGCCTTCTTTCACGTAACGCTGCCATTCCACCTGATAGAGGAAATCCTCGGTGAAGTGCGGGTTACCGAAGAACAGCCAGTTCTTGCCTTCGGCGCCATCGGCTGCGCGCTGCTGCATAAAGGCGCGGAACGGCGCGATGCCGGTGCCTGGGCCAATCATAATGACCGGCGTCTGCGGGTTGGCCGGCAGGCGGAAATTGTCGTTATGTTCGATGAATACGCGGACTTCGCCCTCTTCTTCCACGCGGTCGGCGAGGAAGCTGGAGGCACCGCCGGCGCGGGTGCGGCCTTCAATCTCGTAGCGCACGACGCCCAGCGTTACGTGCACTTCACTCTCGACTTCCGCCTGCGACGAGGCGATGGAGTAGAGGCGCGGCGTTAACGGACGCAGCAGGCCAATCAGCGCATCGGCATCCAACTGAGCAGGAGAGAAACGCACCATGTCAACAATCGGCGTGGTCGCCGCGTACTGCTGCAGTTGCGCTTTATCGCCCACCAGCGGCAGCAGAGATTCACTGCGGGTCAGCGTGGCGTAGTTTTCCACGATATTGGCGGTGTTGACCGTCAGCTCGAAGTGCCACTGCAGCGCGTCGGCCAGCGGCAGGGTTTTGCCGTCAACCGTGACCGGCTCATCGCCCTTGAGCCACAGCAGCTCAACCAGCTCTTTCACCAGATCTGGGTCGTTCTGATACCAGACGCCCAGCGCGTCGCCCGGCTGATAACGCAGGCCTGAGTCGCCGAGATCGATTTCGATATGACGTACGTCTTTTTCGGAATCACGGCCGGTGATTTTCTGGTTCACCGCAAGCGTTGCCGTTAATGGCGCTTCTTTGGTGTACGGGCTGGAGTGAATATCATTCACCGCACCGCTCGCCGCCGCCTGAACGGATGGCGCAGCAGGCGCACGCGCCTTCAGCACATCAACCAGACGCGCGCGCCATTCGGCGGCGGCAGCCTGGTATTCCACGTCGGCATCCACGCGGTCGAGCAGGCGCTCACCGCCAAGCTCGGCCAGCTTGCTGTCGAAGTCTTTACCGGCCTGGCAGAAGAATTCATAGGACGTGTCGCCGAGGCCCAGCACCGCAAAGGCGGTATCGGTGAGCTTCGGCGCTTTTTTCGAGAACAGGAACTTATGCAGCGCCACGGCTTCTTCCGGCGCTTCCCCTTCACCCTGTGTGGAAGCGACAATGACCAGCAGCTTTTCTGACGCGATTTGTTTGAATTTATAATCCCCGGCGTTGACCAGGTTCACGTTCAGTTTGGCGGCCAGCAGGTCGTCGCGAAGGGCTTCCGCCACGCGGCGAGCGTTGCCCGTCTGCGAGGCAGAGATAAGCGTAATGCTTGGGACTTCTGCGGCGACCGGTGCGGCAGCCACTGCGCCCGCGCCAGGCTGCTGATTAAGCACGCCCCAGAAATAGCCGGAAACCCAGGCGAGCTGGGTTGGTGATAAATCGGTCGTGGCCGCCTGAAGGCGTGCCATCTGCTCCGGGTTTAGCGGGAGCAACGCTGAAGGGGGGACTGTGTTGTCATGCGTCGTTATGTTCCAGTAGCAAAGCTGTTTCTAATCAGGAAAAACAGAACTGAATGTAAGGTTAACGACGTCGATAATAACAATTAAAGAAGTGATAGAAATATCAAATAACCAAATGGACTAACCTGTTTTCCTGGTAGTTAATAGCACTAAAAAAGGTTGAATAAGCCATTGATATAGTTAAAGAATAATCATAACGGAGATTAATAGTTGTACTCGTCGCTTATTTGGCCGTTTTAGTTAATGCAGAAAAATGTGCATTCGGGTACTATGCGGCGTTTTTTTCCGCAAGACTGAGAGTTCATGATGTCCACCACACTGTTTAAAGATTTCACCTTCGAAGCCGCCCACCATCTGCCGCACGTGCCAGAAGGACACAAATGCGGTCGTCTGCACGGCCACTCATTTATGGTGCGTCTTGAGATAACCGGTGAAGTCGATCCGCACACCGGTTGGATCATGGATTTTGCCGAACTGAAAGCGGCATTCAAGCCAACCTACGATCGTCTGGATCACTACTACCTGAACGATATTCCGGGCCTCGAAAACCCAACCAGCGAAGTGCTGTCCCGCTGGATCTGGGAACAGGTAAAACCGGTTGTTCCACTGCTTAGCGCGGTTATGGTTAAAGAAACCTGCACGGCGGGCTGCGTGTATCGCGGCGAGTAAATTCGCCTGCAAGCGGGGAGTCGATTCACGCCTCCCCCGTTTCCTCTTCTGCTACCCCTATCACATTAATTTCCCTGATCTTTCAGAATGCGCTATCTGCCCAGGAAAAATGACGAAGTTCTGTCACAATCATTGGGTTGGTTAATACATTGTGAGGAATAAGGGATGAAGAAAACGCTTCTCGCCGCAACGATGCCGGCACTGTTATTGTTCTCAGGAATGAGCCAGGCGGAAACCCCACCCGAAGGCTATCAGCTTCAGCAGGTGCTGATGATGAGCCGCCATAATCTACGTGCACCATTAGCCACTAACGGTAGCGTGCTCGAACAGTCAACGCCGAACGCCTGGCCTGAGTGGGACGTCCCCGGCGGCCAACTGACGACCAAAGGCGGCGTGCTCGAAGTCTATATGGGCCACTATATGCGTGAATGGCTGGCGCAGCAGGGCATGGTCACCAGCGGTGAATGCCCGGCGCCAGAGACGGTATACGCCTATGCCAACAGCCTGCAGCGTACCGTCGCGACCGCGCAGTTCTTTATTAACGGCGCCTTCCCCGGCTGCGACGTCGTGGTTCATCACCAGGAAAAAATGGGCACCATGGACCCCACGTTCAACCCGGTGATTACCGACGACTCTGAAGCATTCCGTGAAAAAGCGGTTCAGGCGATGGAGAAAGCGCGGCAGTCCAGACAGCTCGACGAGAGCTATAAGCTGCTAGCGCAGATTGCCCGCTATCAAGATTCTCCCTCCTGCAAAGAGAAACAGCAGTGTTCGCTAACCGAGGCAAAAGACAGCTTTAGCGCCAACTACCAGAAAGAGCCTAGCGTGAAAGGGCCGCTGGCGATGGGTAACTCGCTGGTCGATGCGTTTACGCTGCAATATTACGAAGGGTTCCCGCTAGACCAGGTGGCATGGGGTGAAATCAAAACCGACAAGCAATGGCGACTGCTTTCACAGCTCAAAAACGGCTATCAGGACAGCCTGTTCACCTCGCCGGAAGTGGCGCGCAACGTCGCAAAACCGCTGGTGAAATATATCGATAATGCGCTGGTCACCGAAGCGGCGAAAACGCCAAAAATCACGGTGCTGGTCGGGCATGACTCGAATATTGCCTCGCTGCTGACGGCGCTTGATTTCGACGCCTACACGCTGCCGGGACAGTACGAGCGCACGCCGATTGGCGGAAAAATTGTTTTCCAGCGCTGGCATGATACGAAAGAAAATCGGGAGTTGATGAAGATTGAGTATGTCTATCAGAGCGCCGAACAGCTGCGTAACGCCGATACGCTAACGCTGAAAACGCCGCCGCAGCGCGTCACGCTGTCGCTGAAAGGCTGCCCGGTTGACGCCAACGGCTTCTGCCCGATGGATACCTTCTCGAAGGTAATGAACGACGCAGCGAAATAAAACATAACGTACTACCGTAGCCCGGCCGAGCGAAGCGACGCCGGGAGTTCCCCGGAGTCGGCGCGATGCGCCTCGTCCGGGCTACGAATTGAATCAGGCGATATTCAGATACTTGTGCGTCTGCATCGACAGGCGCCAGTTGCGCGCGATGCAGGTTTCAATGCACAGACGGGTGGCATCATCTTTCTGGCTGATTGGCTGCAACGCAATGATGCGCGGTTTGTCATCGCTCAGCGTTTCCAGCAGTTCGTCCAGGGCTTCGATATCACGCACGCGGCCTACCGGGTGCTTGATTTCATCAGCACGCTCCAGCGCCTGCGACAGCACGTCATAGCCGCCGCGCATATTCACCTTCGGCGACACCGTCACCCAGGTACCCGGCGTACAGCGCACTTCATGTGTGCCGCTGGTTTCAATCTGGCAGCTGTAGCCGTTTTGCTCGAGCAGTGCCGTAAGCGGCGTTAAATCGTGGATGCAGGGCTCACCGCCGGTGATCACCACGTGACGCGCGGTCCAACCCTGACGGCCAATAATCGCCAGCAGGTCTTCACTGCCCGCCGCGCCCCATTTGTCGCTCTCTTTGGTTTTGGCCAGGATACTGAACAGAGAAACTTCCCGATCGCTAAGCTTTTCCCAAGTATGTTTGGTATCACACCAGGCACAGCCTACCGGGCATCCCTGTAAACGAATAAAAATGGCGGGGACGCCAGTAAAATAACCTTCACCCTGCAGGGTCTGGAACATCTCATTAATCGGGTACTGCATCATCAACTCTTCAGTAGTGGTAAACCGTTATTATTGCATACTTCGCGCCAACTATCCCTCGCACTTCTTGCGCAACCGTCTCAGGGCATCTTACTGGGGAACCTCAGCGCTATTTTCTGTGATGAGTCAGCCTATTTTTATGAAATTAACAATTTGATTACACCGATATTTTGTCTCGGTTCACCGTTTAGCATGTTGCTACGTCAATCAAATTGGTATGACACATTTGTATAGGTACTATCCTGCGCTGGCTACATATCATACCAATTATAAATTTTGACAAGGAAAATGGATGAACGCGTTTGCTGAAGCCTTGCCGGTGATCTGGGTCGCCCTGGGCGTTGTA
This sequence comes from Kluyvera ascorbata, assembly GCA_016939855.1. Taxonomy (GTDB): domain Bacteria; phylum Pseudomonadota; class Gammaproteobacteria; order Enterobacterales; family Enterobacteriaceae; genus Kluyvera; species Kluyvera ascorbata_C. The sequence continues at coordinate 1,115,529 of CP070603.1, read as the reverse complement.
CTGCTACTTATTCTCAATATGAAATTTAAGATCAATGGCATGCTGGCTCTGCTGCTGGCGGCTATTTTCGTCGGGATCTGCGAAGGTCTACCGCTGGAAGCGATCGGCAAGTCGATCGAGGCAGGCGTGGGGAGCACTCTGGGGCATCTGGCGCTGATCATTTTGTTCGGGGCGATCCTCGGTAAGCTGATGGTGGATTCCGGTGCCGCGCAGCGCGTCTCTTCGACGCTGCTCAATAGTTTTGGACCGAAGAAAGTCCAGTGGGCCATTATGGTTATCGGGCTTATCTTCGGCCTGGCCATGTTCTATGAAGTCGCCTTCCTGATTCTGGCACCGCTGGTTATCAGTATCGCACGCGAAGCAAAAATCCCGTTCCTGAAGCTCGGCATCACCATGGTCGCGGCAGCCACCACCGCGCACAGCCTGTTCCCGCCACAGCCGGGGCCAACGGCGTTGGTTGCCGCGTTCCACGCTGATATGGGGATGGTCTATATCTATGGGATTATCGTCGCAATTCCAACGGTGATTTGCTCCGGTATTCTGCTGCCAAAGCTGCTGGGCAACCTTGAACGCCCTATCCCGCAGTTGCTGGAATCACAAAAAGTTTTTCGCGATGACGAAATGCCGTCGTTTACGACCAGCCTGCTGGTTCCACTGATCCCGGCGATTATCATTACCGGCGTCACCATCATTAAGCTGTTTATTCCGGCCAACACCGGAATCACCTCGTTCCTGAATTTTATCGGCAGCGCACAGGTCAGCATGTTGATAGCGGTTCTGGTCGCACTCTACGCTTTTGGTACCGCACGCGGTAAATCAATGACCGAGGTGATGAGTTCCTATTCGACGGCGATAGAAAAAGTGGCGCTGGTCGTCTTTATCATCGGCGCTGGCGGTGCATTCAAGCAAATCATCATGGATACCGGCGTGGGTGATTACATCGCCGATATGATGCGCACTTCTTCGGTCTCACCGTTGATTATGGCGTGGTTTATCACCGTACTGTTGCGTCTGGCAACCGGCGCAGGCACCGTCTCGGCCATTACCGCGGCGGGCATTGTGGGGCCAATGATTACTACTTTTAATGTTGACCCGGCGCTGATGGTGTTGGCGACCGCTTCAGGGAGCAACACGCTGACCCACGTCAACGATGCCGCCTTCTGGTTATTCAAAGAGTATTTTGGACTGTCGATTAAAGACACCTTTAAAACCTGGGGTCTTTTGGAATTAACTAACTCCGTTGTCGGTCTGTTAATTGTATTATTACTCGATTTGATTATCTAAAAATCTT
>CP070603.1:1114121-1114189 GCA_016939855.1 Kluyvera ascorbata | reverse complement strand
TTTATACTGCGTTCAACAAACTATTTATGATGTAACAAAAAATGTTTTATTTTACAGTTGAGAAATAA
>CP070603.1:1108715-1114072 GCA_016939855.1 Kluyvera ascorbata | reverse complement strand
TGAAATTTATTGAATCTTTATCAATATCAAAATGTCCAATCTAATTCGCGCTAGCCTGTTAGCTTAAAATAAGCTTAAGACCGTCCTTTACTCCCCCATTATTTATTTAATCGCCGTTTACTTTTCCGATCCTAGAATCCGCAAACCAAACATGACGAGACAGTATTCATGAATACATTATTAATCACGGGCGTTACCGGTTTTCTGGGCGGGGCGGCACTAGAAGCAATCCTCAATAGCCACAGCGGCGTTAATTTACTGCTTTTAGTTCGCGCGAATAACGGTGAAGCCGCTGTCGCCAGGGTTAAGGATAACTTACGTAAATTCAATATTGAAGAGAAGAAGCTCGCGCAGATTACCTCACAGAATATCCTGCTCGGCGATCTCGCTTCACCGGAGGGTTTCCTTGCTGATGCGCGCCTGGATAGCGTGACTCACGTGCTGAACTGCGCCGCCGTGGCTTCTTTTGGCAGTAATCCGCTTATCTGGAAGGTGAACGTCGAAGGCACATTGCAGTTTGCGCACCGCATGGCTCAGGTAGAAGGCTTACAGCGCTTCCTGCACGTCGGTACGGCGATGTCCTGCTCGCCAGAGCCGGATTCTCTGGTTGCTGAAAGCGCTGAGTTCCGCGAGCGCGTGGAGCACCTCGTGGAGTACACGCACTCCAAATCCACCATCGAACAGCTAATGCAGCAGCAACTCCCGACGCTGCCGCTGGTCATTGCTCGCCCTTCCATTGTGGTAGGGCATACGCATCACGGCTGCCAGCCTTCCAGCAGTATTTTCTGGGTCTTCAGCATGGGGCTGATGCTGCAAAAATTCATGTGTTCTTTGGAAGACCGTGTTGATGTGATTCCGGTGGACTACTGCGCCAGCGCGCTACTGATGTTGCTGACCGCACCGGTCGCACAGGGGGAAGTGGTGCACATTTCAGCGGGCGAAGAGAACAGCGTCCGCTTTGCCGATATCGATAACGCGATGGCTTCTGCGCTTGAGCAAGCGCCGGTGGGTGACAGGTACGCTCAGGTCAGCTATGAAACGCTGGTTAAAATGCGCCGCGAGCTGAAAACCATTTTCGGCCCGTGCAATGAGCGACTGATGCTGAAGGCTATGCGCCTGTACGGTGCCTTTGCAACGCTGAACGTGCGCTTTAGTAACGACAAGCTGCTGAGCATGGGGATGCCAAAGCCGCCCCGCTTCACCGACTACATTGACCGCTGCGTGCAGACCACTCGAGGCCTGACCATCCCACAGCAAATGGCGGTCGATTTTAAGTAAAAAAAATGCCAGCCCGAGGGCTGGCATTTTTATCTCAGAGAAAATCGGGCTTATGCCTGACCTTTGATCTCTTTACGACCATTGTACGGCGCTTGTTCACCCAGAGCTTCTTCGATACGAATCAGCTGGTTGTACTTAGCAACGCGGTCAGAACGGCTCATAGAACCCGTTTTGATCTGGCCAGCAGCGGTACCAACAGCCAGGTCAGCGATGGTAGCGTCTTCAGTTTCGCCAGAACGGTGAGAGATGACAGCGGTGTAGCCAGCGTCTTTCGCCATTTTGATCGCAGCCAGAGTTTCGGTCAGGGAACCGATCTGGTTGAATTTGATCAGGATGGAGTTAACGATGCCTTTTTCGATGCCTTCTTTCAGGATCTTGGTGTTGGTTACGAACAGATCGTCACCAACCAGCTGGATTTTGTCGCCCAGTACTTTGGTCTGGTATGCGAAACCAGCCCAGTCAGATTCGTCCAGGCCATCTTCGATGGAGACGATTGGGTACTGTTTGGTCAGTTCTTCCAGGAAGTGAGTGAATTCTTCGGAGGTGAATGCTTTGTTGCCTTCGCCAGCCAGAACGTATTTACCGTCTTTGTAGAATTCAGAAGCTGCACAGTCCATCGCCAGAGTGATGTCTTTGCCCAGCTCGTAGCCAGCTGCTTTCACCGCTTCAGCGATAACAGCCAGAGCTTCAGCGTTAGAACCCAGGTTAGGAGCGTAGCCGCCTTCGTCACCCACTGCAGTGTTCATACCTTTAGCTTTCAGAACTTTAGCCAGGTTGTGGAACACTTCGGAACCCATACGTACGGCTTCTTTCAGGGATTTCGCGCCAACTGGCTGAATCATGAATTCCTGAATGTCGACGTTGTTGTCAGCGTGCTCGCCGCCGTTGATGATGTTCATCATCGGAACTGGCATGGAGTATTTGCCTGGGGTGCCGTTCAGTTCAGCGATGTGAGCGTACAGTGGCAGACCTTTAGCAGCGGCTGCTGCTTTGGCGTTTGCCAGAGATACGGCCAGGATTGCGTTCGCGCCGAAGTTGGATTTGTTCTCAGTACCGTCCAGATCGATCATGATCTTGTCGATGCCAGCCTGATCTTTAGCATCTTTACCCAGCAGAGCCTGAGCGATTGGGCCATTTACCGCACCAACAGCTTTCAGTACGCCTTTACCCATGAAGCGAGATTTGTCGCCATCACGCAGTTCCAGTGCTTCGCGGGAACCAGTAGAAGCACCTGATGGAGCTGCTGCCATACCGACGAAACCACCTTCCAGGTGTACTTCTGCTTCAACAGTCGGGTTACCACGGGAGTCGATGATTTCACGACCGATGATTTTAACGATTTTGGACATTAGGTTTTCCTCAGTACAAGTTAAACTAAAACTCCAGACAAACAACGCCCCTCGTGGGGCGTTGCCGTTCTAACTTTTCTTACTTCTGACGCTTCTGGTACTCGCTCGCGGCTTTCACAAAGCCAGCAAACAGCGGGTGCCCATCACGCGGCGTGGAAGTAAACTCCGGATGGAACTGACAAGCAACGAACCACGGGTGGTTCGGCACTTCGATGATCTCGACCAACTGATCATCCCCGGAACGGCCCGCAACGCGCAGACCTGCAGCTTCAATTGGTTTCAACAACATGTTGTTGACTTCATAGCGGTGACGGTGACGCTCAACGATAGTTGGCTCGCCGTACATCTGGCGGACCAGGCTGTCATCGCTAAGCTGGCACTGCTGTGCGCCAAGGCGCATTGTGCCGCCGAGATCGCTCTTTTCAGTACGAACTTCGACATTGCCATCTTCATCACGCCATTCGGTAATGAGCGCCACAACCGGGTACTTACAGTCTGGCACAAATTCCGTAGAGTTGGCGTTTTCCATACCTGCAACGTTACGCGCGAATTCGATCAGCGCAACCTGCATACCCAGGCAGATGCCCAGATAAGGAATTTTGTTTTCACGCGCATAGCGTGCGGTAGCGATTTTACCTTCAACACCGCGGTAGCCGAAGCCGCCAGGGATCAGGATAGCATCCAAATCTTTCAGAATTTCGACGCCGCGCGTTTCCACATCTTGCGAATCAATCAGCTTGATGTTGACGGTTACGCGGTTTTTCAGGCCACCGTGTTTCAGCGCTTCAATCACCGATTTATAGGCATCTGGCAGTTCAATGTACTTGCCGACCATACCAATCGTGACTTCGCCTGCCGGGTTCGCTTCTTCGAAGATAACCTGTTCCCATTCGGCCAGGTTTGCTTCCGGGCAGTTCAAGCTGAATCGTTTACAAATATAATCGTCCAGCCCCTGAGATTTCAACAGGCCTGGAATTTTATAAATGGAATCGACATCTTTCATTGAAATAACGGCTTTTTCAGGCACGTTACAGAACAATGCAATTTTTGCACGTTCGTTGGCCGGAACCGCGCGATCGGAGCGGCAGATCAGGATATCTGGCTGAATACCGATGGACAGCAGCTCTTTCACGGAGTGCTGAGTTGGTTTGGTTTTGACTTCGCCCGCCGCTGCCATATATGGCACCAGAGTCAGGTGCATGAACAGCGCGTTTTCACGACCGATATCCACGGCCAGCTGACGAATCGCTTCCAGGAATGGCAGGGATTCGATATCACCGACGGTACCGCCGATTTCAACCAGCACCACATCGTGACCTTCGCCACCGGCGAGGACGCGCTCTTTGATAGCGTTAGTGATGTGTGGGATAACCTGCACGGTTGCGCCCAGATAGTCGCCACGACGCTCTTTGCGCAGGACATCTGAGTAGATACGACCGGTAGTGAAGTTGTTGCGGCGAGTCATTTTGGTACGAATGAAGCGCTCATAGTGACCCAGGTCCAGGTCGGTTTCAGCGCCGTCTTCGGTAACGAACACTTCCCCGTGTTGGATCGGGCTCATGGTGCCAGGATCGACGTTAATATACGGATCCAGTTTCATCATGGTCACGTTGAGGCCACGGGCTTCAAGAATGGCTGCCAGGGATGCTGCGGCAATGCCTTTACCCAGAGAGGATACGACCCCGCCGGTCACAAAAATATAGTTCGTTGTCATGCTGGACCTGAGAAGTTAGGGTGAAACGATGGAATAACCAAGACGGGAAAGTAGTATACCCGAACATGGCGAGCGCCACAAACTTTCATTCTCGCTCCTCAATCGCCGCAGAAACAAACATGGGGAGTGAGAAAATAGCCCCTTTGGGGTAAAAGTTTTTGACGCAAATCAAGCGCTTGTCATTTAAGATTTCGCACTTTTCGCCCTTTCCCACAAAAATTCTTTAGAGATCAGATTCCTGCCGTTTTACCTGCTGCCAAACTTCTTCCATCACATCCAGATCCACACCGGTCATTTCCAGGCCACGCGCGGCGACAATCCGCTCAACTTCGCGGAAACGGCGCTCAAATTTTTCGTTCGCCTTCTGCAATGCGGTCTCTGCTTTTACCCCTAAATGGCGAGACAGGTTAACGGTGGCAAACAACAGGTCGCCCACCTCTTCTTCCAGTTTAGCGTCGTCAACCACCGCCTGCCTGGCTTCATCCATGACTTCGTCGATCTCTTCATAGACTTTGTCCAGCACCGGGCCAAGGGTGGTCCAGTCAAAACCTACCGCCGAGCAGCGTTTCTGGATTTTGTGCGCCCGCATCAGCGCCGGGAAAGCGCGCGGAATATCGTCCAGCGCCGAGTGCTGCGCTTTCTCTGCCCGTTCAGCAGTTTTGATTTTCTCCCAGCGGGTCAGCACTTCCTGGCTGTTTTCCGCACTGGCGTCGCCAAAAATGTGCGGGTGGCGGCGCTCCAGCTTGTCGCTGATAGCGGCGCAAATATCGTTGAAATCAAAGCGCCCCTCTTCCTGGGCCATCTGGGCGTAAAACACCACCTGGAACAGCAGGTCGCCCAGCTCGCCGCGCAGGTCGTCAAAGTCTTCGCGCGCAATGGCGTCGAGCACTTCGTACGTCTCTTCCAGCGTGTAGGGCGCAATGGAGCTAAACGTCTGCTCTTTATCCCACGGACAGCCGTTTTCCGGGTCGCGCAGGCGCTGCATGATGCCGAGCAGTCGGTCGATTTGAGTCATG
>CP070603.1:1102205-1108656 GCA_016939855.1 Kluyvera ascorbata | reverse complement strand
ATTAACCGCCGTGCAGTCGACGAGCGTCGATCACATCCGGTACCTGGTTCAGCTTGCCAAGCACGCGGCCCAGCACCTGCAGGTTGTAGATTTCGATGGTCATGTCGATAGTCGCCATCTGCTGCTTGGTGTCGCTACGGCTGGCCACGCCCAGCACGTTCACCTTCTCGTTGGCGAGGATGGTGGTGATATCGCGCAGCAGACCACTGCGATCGTTGGCCTGAACGCGTACTACCAGCGAGTAGCCCGCCGAGTAGCTTTCGCCCCAGACGGCGTCAACGATACGCTCCGGCGCATGCGACTGCAGCTCCGCCAGCTGTTCGCAGTCCGCCCGGTGCACGGAAATCCCGCGCCCCTGGGTGATAAAGCCGACAATCTCGTCGCCAGGGATAGGCTGGCAGCAGCGCGCGATGTGATGCATCAGATTACCGACGCCTTCAACCACCACCCGGCCGTTGTCTTTGCTGCGGTTCTGCGGCGTATACGTCTTCTGCTGAAGCTGTTTCAGCGCGGCGGCGTCCTGCTCGGCGGCGCTTGGCTTATTGAACTGCGCCTGGAGGAAATTCACCATCTGGTTGAGGCGAATATCGCCGCCGCCAATGGCCGCCAGCAGCTCTTCCACGTCGTTAAAGTTGTAGCGCGGCAACAGGTGCTTCTCGGCTTCCTTGAGGCTGATGCCCAGATGCTCCAGCTCGTCGTCGAGGATCTGTCGGCCGGCCAGCACGTTCTTGTCTTTGTCCTGTTTACGGAACCAGGCGTGGATTTTCGAACGTCCACGGCTGGTTGTCACGTAACCGAGGTTCGGGTTCAGCCAGTCGCGGCTCGGGTTCGGCTGCTTCTGGGTGATGATTTCAATCTGGTCGCCCATCTGCAGTTGATAGGTGAACGGCACGATGCGCCCGCCAATCTTGGCGCCGATGCAGCGGTGGCCGACGTCGCTGTGAATGTGGTAGGCAAAGTCCAGCGGCGTGGAGCCTGCCGGGAGGTCCACCACGTCGCCTTTTGGCGTAAACACATACACGCGGTCGTCGAAGACCTGGCTGCGCACTTCGTCGAGCATTTCGCCGGAGTCGGCCATCTCTTCCTGCCACGCAATCAGTTTACGCAGCCAGGCGATGCGATCTTCGTGTCCAGAGCGTGGGCCGCTGGCCGCACCTGGGCCTTCTTTGTATTTCCAGTGCGCGGCAACGCCCAGCTCGGCGTCTTCGTGCATCTGCTTGGTACGAATCTGGATTTCAACCGTTTTGCCGCCCGGGCCTAATACCACCGTATGGATGGACTGGTAGCCGTTTGGTTTCGGGTTTGCGACGTAGTCGTCGAACTCATCTGGCAGGTGACGATAGTGAGTGTGCACTATCCCCAGCGCGGCGTAGCAATCCTGCAAACGCTCCGCGACGATACGCACGGCGCGCACGTCAAACAGCTCGTCAAAGGCGAGGTGTTTTTTCTGCATTTTGCGCCAGATGCTGTAGATGTGTTTCGGTCGACCGTACACTTCGGCCTTCACGCCTTCGGTCTTCATTTCGCTGCGCAGATGGCCAACAAAATCAGAGATATAGTGTTCGCGGTCAATACGACGCTCGTGCAGCAGCTTCGCGATGCGCTTGTATTCAGCCGGGTGCAGATAGCGGAAGCAGTAATCTTCCAGCTCCCATTTGAGCTGACCGATACCTAAGCGGTTGGCGAGCGGCGCGTAGATGTTGGTACATTCTTTGGCTGCCAGCACGCGTTCGTCTTCCGGCGCGTCCTTCACTTCGCGCAGGTGAGCAATACGTTCGGCAAGCTTGATGACCACGCAGCGGAAGTCATCCACCATCGCTAGCAGCATGCGGCGGACGTTATCGACCTGCTCGGATGAGACCGCGTCGGTATGGGTGGCTTTCAGTTGGCGAATGGCCGCCATATCGCGCACGCCGTGAATCAGGGTGACGACCGATTGACCAGCGCTTTCGCTCAGCACTTCTTCGCTGACAACGTTAGCGTCTACTAACGGAAACAGCAGCGCGGCTCTCAGCGTGTCGTTATCCATGCTCAGCGTGGAGAGGATTTCGACCATCTCCACGCCGCGCCACAGCATCAGTTCGGCGTCATCATGTCCCACGGTTTGGCGGCGACAATAATCCCAGGTCTCGGCTAAGCGTTCACACGACTGCTGGCTGGAAATTCCCAGACTTGCGATCCATTTCTGTGGGTCAAATTCACCAGCTTTATTGAGATGTGCACTTCTTACCGCAACCATTGTCCTCTCCTTTCAGGGACCGGCCTGTCGAAGTCGACAAGCCACCGTTATTACCTACGCTCAAACAGCACCATAGATTCCTGGTGCCCAGTGTGCGGGAACATATCAAGCATTGCCATACGCTGAATTTGGTACCCCGCGTTCAGCAACGCCTCGCTATCGCGCGCCAGCGTCGCCGGATTGCAGGACACATACACCACCCGCGTCGGCGCCAATTTTATAACATGCTGCATCACGCCCGGTGCGCCAGCACGGGCAGGATCGAGTAAAACTTTGTCAAAACCGTGTTTCGCCCATGCCTGAAGTGTTACATCATCTTCCAGATTCTCGTGGAAGAAGGTGACATTCTCCAGCTGATTTAGCGCGGCGTTTTCGCGCCCTTTCGCCACCAGCGCCGGGACGCCTTCAACGCCAACAACGCTTTGTGCGCGGGCAGCCAGCGGCAGGGTGAAGTTCCCCATTCCGCAGAACAGGTCCAGCACCCGGTCGGTTGACTGTACATCAAGCCACGACAACGCCGTTGCAACCATCTGCTGATTCACGCCGTCGTTCACCTGAATAAAATCGCGCGGGCTGAAGGTTAAGCGTAGCCCGTCTGACGAATACCAGGGCTCTTCACCGGTAACGCGTTCAAGTATCTCGCTTTCTGGCGCCAGATAAAGCGCTACGCCGGAAGAATGCGAAAAGCGTTCCAGTTTTTCTTTATCTTCGTCAGAGAGCGCCGCCGTGTGACGCAGCACCATCAGTGGACCGTTGTCGGCACTAACGAGTTCAACGTGTCCGAGCTGGCGTTTTCCCTTCAGGCTTGCCAGGCATTCCCGCACAGCGGGCAGCAGCGCCTCAAGATTGGGCACCAAAACAGGGCATTGCACCACTTCGACAATATCGTTCGAATTCGCTTTGCGAAAACCCATCTGTAGCTTTTGGGTTTTTGGCTGGTAATTCACGCTCAGCCGCGCGCGACGGCGGTATCCCCAGGCGTCACCCGAGATAACCTCATCCACATCGAGCTTCATTAACCGACTAAGCGCCTCGCGCTTGCTGCGCTGTTGTAGTGCAACAGACGCGTGCTGCTGCTGGCAGCCGCCGCAGACGCCAAAATGTGGGCAACGCGGCGTTTCACGCTCGGAACTGGTGGTCAGACGGCGTTTTACCTGCCCGCGCGCGTACTGTTTTTTATCTTCCGTCAGGGTCACTTCCGCGCTTTCATCTGGCAATAAGCCATTGATGAATAATGCTTTACCGTTGTGGCGCGCCACACCTTGCCCAAAGGGATCAAGACTGCTGACTGTCACGGTTATGATCTGGCGCGTCGTCACGCGCCGTTTTGCAGAGTAGAATTGCGCCATCGTAGAGATTTTTCTCAATCAAATATATTGCTCTGATTCTCCCACAACGGACCTCCATGACCAACTACAGCCTGCGTGCAAGAATGATGATTTTGATCCTAGCACCGACCGTACTTATCGGTTTACTGCTCAGTATCTTCTTCGTCGTACACCGCTATAACGACCTGCAGCGTCAACTGGAAGACGCCGGTGCCAGCATTATTGAACCGCTCGCCGTCTCCAGTGAATATGGTATGAATTTGCAAAATCGCGAATCCATCGGTCAATTGATTAGCGTGCTGCACCGCCGCCATTCCGATATTGTGCGCGCCATTTCGGTTTATGATGAACACAACAAGCTGTTCGTCACCTCCAACTATCAGTTGGACCCAAGCGAGCTGCAGCTCCCGCGCGGCACGGCGTTTCCCCGAAGGCTAAGCGTCACGCGGCATGGCGATATCATGATTTTGCGCACGCCGATTATCTCCGAGCACTATTCGCCGGATGAATCACCGCAGTCGGATGCCAAGACGCCGATTAACATGCTGGGCTACGTGGCGCTGGAGCTGGATCTCAAATCCGTTCGGCTCCAGCAGTACAAAGAGATTTTTATCTCCAGCGTGATGATGCTGTTCTGTATTGGCATTGCGCTCATCTTCGGCTGGCGGCTGATGCAGGACGTCACGGGGCCGATTCGCAACATGGTCAATACCGTCGACCGTATCCGACGAGGGCAGCTTGATAGCCGCGTTGAAGGCTTTATGCTCGGCGAGCTGGACATGCTGAAAAACGGCATTAACTCGATGGCGATGTCGCTTGCCGCCTATCACGAGGAGATGCAGCACAACGTCGACCAGGCCACGTCAGATTTACGCGAAACGCTTGAGCAGATGGAAATCCAGAACGTTGAACTGGATCTGGCGAAAAAGCGCGCGCAGGAAGCCGCGCGCATCAAGTCTGAATTCCTCGCCAACATGTCGCATGAGCTGCGTACGCCGCTTAACGGCGTGATTGGCTTTACTCGTCTGACGCTCAAAACCGAGCTCAACCCGACCCAGCGCGACCACCTCAATACCATCGAGCGTTCGGCCAACAACCTGCTGGCCATTATCAACGACGTGCTCGACTTCTCGAAGCTGGAAGCCGGCAAACTGCTGCTGGAGAGCATTCCTTTCCCACTGCGCAATTCGCTGGATGAAGTGGTCACCCTGTTGGCACATTCGGCCCACGATAAAGGGCTGGAGTTGACGCTCAATATTAAAAATGACGTGCCGGATAACGTTATCGGCGACCCGCTGCGTCTGCAGCAGGTGATCACCAACCTGGTGGGTAACGCCATCAAGTTCACCGAGAACGGTAACATTGACGTACTGGTCGAGCAGCGCGCGGTCAGCAATAACAAGGTGCAGATTGAAGTGCAGATCCGCGATACCGGGATTGGTATTCCGGAGCGCGATCAGTCACGTCTGTTCCAGGCCTTCCGTCAGGCGGATGCCAGCATCTCCCGCCGCCACGGAGGGACCGGGCTGGGGCTGGTTATCACACAAAAACTGGTGCGCGAGATGGGCGGCGATATCTCCTTCCACAGCCAGCCAAATCGTGGGTCCACTTTCTGGTTTAACATCAACCTCGACCTGAACCCGAACGTGATTGCCGATGGCCCGGATACCAGTAGTCTGAAGGGTAAGCGAATTGCCTACGTAGAAGCCAACGCCGCTGCGGCACAGGCCACGCTGGATATGCTCGCCTCTACGCCGCTGGAGGTGGTCTACGCCGTCAGCATCGCCGCGTTGCCCGCTGAGTTCTACGATATTCTGCTGGTTGCCGTACCGGTTTCCGTTCGCGATCTGAGCATTCACCGCGAGAAACTGGGCATCGCGCTGGATATGACCGATCATCTGGTGCTGGCGTTGCCGTGCCACGCGCAGGTAGACGCCGAAGCGCTGAAGAAAGACGGCGCATCGGCCTGCCTGTTGAAGCCGCTGACAATTACCCGGTTGATGCCGGTGCTGCTGGAGTTTAGCCTCAACACCTCTTCTCAGATTGCCGTTCCGCACACCGAACATCGCCTGCCGATGACGGTCATGGCGGTGGACGATAACCCGGCCAACCTGAAGCTTATTGGCGCGCTGCTTGACGATCAGGTTCAGCACGTTGAGCTGTGCGAAAGCGGCCATCAGGCCGTTGAGTGCGCTAAGCAGATGAAGTTTGACCTGATTCTGATGGATATCCAGATGCCGGATATCGACGGCATTCGCGCCTGTGAGCTGATTCGTCAACTGCCGCACCAGCAGCAAACGCCAGTGATTGCCGTCACCGCCCACGCCCTTGCCGGGCAACGTGAAAAGCTGCTGACCGCCGGTATGAACGACTATCTGGCGAAGCCGATTGAAGAGAACCGGCTGCATGATTTACTGCTGCGCTACAAGCCAGGCGTCAATGTAGTGCCTCGCCCGGTGAACGCCGATCCGATTGAGCAGCCGGTCGATCTGAATGCCACGTTAGACTGGCAACTGGCGCTGCGTCAGGCGGCCTATAAACCCGACCTGGCGCGGGAAATGCTACAGATGCTGGTCGCCTTCCTGCCAGAGGTGCGCAATAAAGTAGAAGAGCAACTGGTGGGCGAGGAGCCGGAGAATCTGGTCGATGCCATCCATAAACTGCACGGTAGCTGCGGCTATAGCGGCGTTCCACGTCTCAAGCATCTCTGTCAGTTGATTGAAAGCCAGCTGCGCGGCGGCACGCCGGCTGAAGAGCTGGAGCCGGAGCTGCTGGAACTGCTGGATGAGATGGATAATGTGACCCGGGAAACCCGGAAGATGCTGGGGTAGATGCAGGTCCCGGCGGCGCTTCGCTTGGCCGGGCTACSATTAAATGTAGCCCG
>CP070603.1:1099601-1102148 GCA_016939855.1 Kluyvera ascorbata | reverse complement strand
CGCAATATTCCGCGCCGCCATCCTCACGTTCTCACCCGCTTCCGACAGCGCCTCTTCCAGCGTGCAAATGCGATAAATCACGCTGAACACCGCATCAATGCCGTGCTGGTGTACCACGCCGACGTCCGGCGTCAGGCTTCCCGCAATCCCAATCACCGGAATACAGTAGCGCTTAGCCACCTTCGCCACGCCGACCGGCACTTTGCCATGAATCGTCTGGCTATCCATGCGCCCTTCGCCGGTAATCACCAGACGGGCATCCGCCACCAGCGCATCAAGGTGCAGCGCCTCGGTGACAATCTCAATTCCCGGACGCAGCGCTGCGCCGCAGAACGCATACAACGCAGCACCCATTCCCCCCGCCGCGCCGCCGCCCTCAAGCGTCAGCACGTCGTGGCCTAAATCTCGTTGAATACACGCCGCATAGTGCGCCAGTGCGCTGTCCAGAAGCGCGACCATCTCCGGCGTCGCCCCCTTTTGCGGGCCAAACACCGCTGAGGCTCCCTCTTCGCCGGTCAAAGGGTTGGTGACATCGCAGGCGACATCAATCTGGCAGCGCGACAGTCGGCTATCCAATTCGCTGATATCAATGGTTGCCAGCGTCGCCAGCCCCGCACCGCCCGGCGCAATAGGCTCACCGCTCGCCGTCAGCAGTCGGGCTCCTAGCGCCTGCACCATACCGGCACCGCCGTCGTTGGTCGCACTACCGCCAAGGCCAATGATGATACGGCTCACGCCGCACTCCAGCGCGTGACGAATAAGCTCTCCGGTCCCCCACGAGGTGGTTTGCAGCGGATTACGCTGAGCCGCAGGTACGCTCTCCAGACCGCTTGCCGCCGCCATTTCAATAAACGCGCATTGGTTATCACCGGAAATACCGTAGAAACCCCGCACCGGAGAGCCCAAAGGCCCTGTGACCTCTACGTCGACAACCCGCCCCTGCGTTGCCGCGACCATGGCTTCGACGGTGCCTTCGCCACCGTCGGCAACCGGCAGCTTAACGTACTGCGCATCAGGGAAAATCTCGCGAAAACCGTTCTCTATCGCACAGGCAACCTCCAGCGCGCTCAGGCTTTCCTTGTATGAGTCAGGGGCAATCACAATCTTCATGGGCTGTCCTTATGCGAGTTTGCGGCAGTGTTCTGCGCACCGAAATACGCAGAACACTGCCGACTCCAACGAAGTCGGCAGTAAGCTTAGCGCACCATGCACGGACGTTTGTTATCAAATGTCCAGTTTGGGATCAGATACTGCATTCCCATTGCATCATCGCGCGCGCCAAGGCCGTGCTTTTTGTACCGTTCGTTGGCCTTCATCACCTGGTCCATATCCAGCTCAACGCCCAGACCCGGTTTGTTTGGCACCTGCACCATACCGCCTTTGATTTCAAACGGTTCTTTGGTCAGGCGCTGATTACCTTCCTGCCAAATCCAGTGGGTATCAATCGCGGTAATTTTCCCCGGCGCGGCGGCGGCCACGTGGGTGAACATTGCCAGCGAAATATCGAAGTGGTTGTTAGAATGAGAGCCCCAGGTCAGGCCGAACTCATGACACATCTGCGCCACGCGCACCGAGCCCTGCATGGTCCAGAAGTGCGGGTCCGCCAGCGGGATATCAACGGATTGCAGAGACAGCGTATGGCCCATCTGACGCCAGTCGGTGGCAATCATATTGGTAGCGGTTGGCAGCCCGGTAGCGCGGCGGAATTCCGCCATCACTTCACGACCGGAGAAGCCCTGCTCAGCGCCACACGGATCTTCGGCGTAGGCGAGCGATCCCTTCAGATATTTACCGATCTGGATCGCTTCGTTCAGCGACCACGCGCCGTTGGGGTCCAGCGTCACGCGCGCCTGTGGGAAGCGTTTAGCCAGCGCCACAATAGACTCCGCCTCTTCTTCCCCTGCCAGGACGCCGCCCTTCAGCTTAAAGTCGTTGAAGCCGTACTTTTCATACGCCGCTTCCGCCAGGCGCACCACCGCATCCGGGGTCATGGCTTCATTATGACGCAGACGATACCAGTCGCATTTCTCATCCGGCTGGCTCTGATACGGCAACGGCGTGGCTTTACGGTTGCCGATGAAGAACAGGTAGCCCAGCATCTCGACTTCGCTACGCTGCTGGCCATCGCCCAGCAGAGACGCTACGTTGACACCCAGGTGCTGACCTAACAGATCGAGCATCCCCGCTTCGATACCGGTCACTACGTGAATCGTGGTACGCAGGTCAAAGGTTTGCAGGCCACGACCAGTCGCATCGCGGTCGGCAAAGGTGTTGCGCACGGTGTTCAGCACGTTTTTGTACTCGCCGAGGGTTTTCCCCACCACCAGCGGAATGGCGTCTTCGAGGGTCAGACGGATTTTCTCGCCGCCGGGGATCTCTCCAACCCCCGTGTGCCCTGCGTTATCCTGAATCACCACAATATTGCGGGTAAAAAACGGCGCATGCGCTCCGCTCAGATTCATCAGCATGCTGTCGTGGCCAGCAACCGGGATAACCTGCATGGACGTCACTACGGGCGTGGAAGCGTGAATCGACATGGTTCAATCC
>CP070603.1:1094353-1096418 GCA_016939855.1 Kluyvera ascorbata | reverse complement strand
TTATTTCAGCAGCGTTGCCCACTGCTCAACCCACGGATTGGAGATGCTCTCCGGCTCGGGGTCTTCAGACGCATCAATCATCAGCATCTCGCCAATGCGCTGCGCGCCTTGTTCTTGCAGCAACGCGTCGAACCGCTTACCGCCGCCGCAGAAATTGGCATAGGTACTATCACCCAGCGCAATAATGCCGTAGCGCAGATGCGGCTGATACATATCCTGCAGATCGTTAAACAACGGTACGATACTGTCAGGTAAATCGCCTTGCCCGGTTGTGGAAGTCACCACCAGCACGTACTTCCCGGTGTAGCTTTCCCAATCAGAGACCATCGGGTCTTCAAACACCGTCGCTTTATGACCAAGACCGCTCAGAATGGTTTCTGCTTCTTCCGCCACCAACAGCGAATTGCCGTACATGGTGCCGACAAAAATCCCTACTTCAGCCATGCTTTAACTCCCTGTTTACTTCTGGATAGCTTCATCCTGACCGCAGTCGGTCGCAAACTCAACCCTTTCATTCTCAGGGAGAAGCCCGCGCCAGCCGAAATGTGATAAAGCCTGCATCCAGACATCGTCCAGCCCGGCGCGAATCGTCAGCGGTTCGCCGGTAAACGGGTGGGTTAACGAAAGTTGGCTGGCGTGAAGCATTAAACGATTACAGCCAAAATGCTCAGCACCGCTGCGATTCTGGCGCAGGTCGCCGTGCTTGCTGTCGCCGATAATCGGGTGACGAAGATGCGCCAAATGGCGGCGTAGCTGGTGCTTACGGCCCGTTTTCGGCTCCAGCTCTACCAGCCCGTAGCGGGTGGTCGGATAGCGGCCCGTCGGCACCGGCATTTCCACCGTCGCCAGACCCCGATAATGGGTCACCGCTGGCTGCGGGTCTTTATTTTCACGGGCAAACTTATCGGCAATTTTGTCGAGCTCTTCCACCAGCGGATAGTCGAGAACGGCCTCGTCCGTCAGCCAACCGCGCACAATGGCGTGATAGCGCTTCTGCATCTGATGCTGTTCAAACTGCTGCGATAGCAGGCGGCCCGCTTCGCTGGACAGCCCCATCAGCAGGACGCCGGAGGTTGGGCGGTCAAGGCGATGGGCGGTGAAAACGTGCTGGCCAATCTGGTCGCGCACCGTTTGCATTACCACCACTTTTTCATCACGGTCGAGCCAGCTGCGATGTACCAGCCAGCCGGACGGTTTGTTGACCGCCACCAGCCACTCATCCTGGTAAATAATTTCCAGCATCAGTGGGTTTCACTTACGAAGAAGGCATCCAGCTGTTCCAGCGGCGGCAGAATAATCGCGCGCAGCGGGTGTGCGGCATCCAGCGCCATTTCATAGTATGGCGCGATAGCAAAACCGGTTGGCAGCGGCATACCGCTGTCGAGGAGTTGGTTCATGCGCGGAATCAACACCCATTGCAGCCACTCTAGCGGTTCCAGCGTATCCATACAGAACGGCTGGTCGCTGGCAAATGCGCTCTCATGCGGTGCCGTCTCCTGCCAGTGTTCATGCTGGCGCAGCAGATTTTCAATAAGCAGTAATTGGCAGCGTAAGTTGTCGTGGCGTGTCATGGAAACCTCAGAGGAAACAAAATCGGGCGCAGGATATCACTAGTTGGCGGGAAACAAAAAAAAGGGAGCACTGTAAAAACAGTGCTCCCGGTTCGTTTCGCAGCAATCCAGCTACTTTTGGTGCTCCCTGCTCGTCCGTGACAACTTTTCCTGTGGTCTCCTGACCATGTTCGTCCATAAACGGTTGCTTCCTGCATCACACCACCCCGATGTGATTTCACCCAATCCTTGAGTGTGTCCTGATCTTCCTGATCCACCAGATATCCTGTCTGGCTCTCGTTCTCCGTCCTGGAGGTGTCCTTTAACGCGTTCCTGCGTTGTCCTTTTGCTTCGTCCTGAAGCCTTTCCTTGAATCACCTTCCCGGTGTGTCCTATGAAGTGCCATCATCCTAATGTTCACTTCATTGTGCGACTCCCTGTCGACGTAGATAGAATCCGCTATTCCGCCCCGTCTTACAAGTGCCTGTGAGACAAACACTTAAGGCTTACATGAG
>CP070603.1:1087181-1094296 GCA_016939855.1 Kluyvera ascorbata | reverse complement strand
GTAGGATGAGTGTCTTACTTACATTCTGGCGATCTCTCACAAGGCGTGTAAGAGATCTCTCACAAGGTGATGGGCAAACTGTCTTACAGGATAGGCTCAAGTTGAGTCAGGAAACTCGCAAGGGACGACGCTAAAGGCAGGCGATTGCGGGTGCCGAGCGTCTCTTTGATGACTTCGCCGGTCACATTGCAGACGGAAATCACGTCTAGCTCGCTGTCGAGCGTCGCGATAAAGAGCGTTGGCGAAAGCTTCAGGCGCTTTTGCGTGACCAGGTGACCAATCAGGTTTTCCTGCACGCGACGAAAATCGTCAGGGCTCCACGCCTGCAGCAACATCAGGGTTTCTCCCATAAACATTGCGCGCATATCACCCGCGTACTGGGTGGTATAATAGGTGTGAATGGGCTGTTGTACCACAATGTCCATTGCGCGTTCAACGCCATTTACATTTTGCTCGCCATCGAACGGCTGCGGCTGCCAGAGCACCTCATCATCGGTCGTCGAAACCTGGCACGGGGATGGAATGCCGTATAGCTCCTCGCTGCGCGGCAGGCTGTTGTGCTCACGTTGCCAGGCATCGCAATAGCGTTGGGTAAAAGCGTGTAATGCTTCTGCGGTCTGCTGATCCACGAATTTCTCTCTTCAGGTTAGCCAGGATACACTAGAAACAATAGTGTACCTGCTTTGTAACGGTGAAACATGTCTTCTTATGAGAACCATCAGGCGCTGTCTGGCCTGACCCTGGGTAAAACCACAGATTATCGCGATACCTACGACGCCTCCCTGCTACAGGGCGTACCGCGCAGCTTAAACCGTGACCCCCTCGGGTTGCATGCCGATACCCTGCCATTCCACGGCGCGGATATCTGGACGCTGTATGAACTCTCCTGGCTGAATGCTAAAGGGCTGCCGCAGGTGGCCGTTGGTCACGTTGAGCTGAGCCACGCGACGGTCAATCTGGTGGAGTCCAAAAGCTTCAAGCTGTACCTCAACAGCTTCAACCAGACGCGCTTTGATAGCTGGGAAGCGGTGCAGCAGACGCTTGAACGCGATCTGTGTGCCTGCGCCGAAGGTGACGTGACCGTTGCGCTGTATCGTATTGACGAGCTGGAAGGTCAGCCTATTGCTCACTTCCACGGTAGCTGCATTGATAATCAGGATATCGAGATTGAGAGCTACGAGTTTAACGCCGACTATCTCGACGGTGCAGCCGGTCAGAAAGTGGTGCAGGAAACACTGGTCAGCCATTTGCTGAAATCAAACTGCCTCATCACCCACCAGCCTGACTGGGGCTCAGTCCAGATTCAATACCGTGGTCCGCAAATCGACCGCGAGAAGTTGCTGCGCTATCTGGTGTCATTCCGTCATCACAACGAATTCCACGAGCAGTGCGTCGAGCGCATCTTCAATGACATCCTGCGTTTCTGCGCGCCGGAAAGCCTGAGCGTATACGCCCGCTACACCCGCCGCGGCGGTCTGGATATCAACCCGTGGCGCTCAAACGACGAGTTCGTTCCCGCGATTGGCCGACTCGTACGCCAGTAAGCTTAACAAAATCTCAATTTTGCGCGCTTTGTTCTGCGCTGAGGTTGTAGTAAACGGGCCAGCGAGGCTATTGTAATCAGCAAGGAAGACGATTTTCGTCCCGTAAGGAGTTCACTTGATTACACATATTAGCCCGCTTGGCTCAATGGATATGTTGTCGCAGCTGGAAGTTGACATGCTTAAACGCACGGCCAGCAGCGACCTGTATCAATTGTTCCGCAACTGTTCTTTGGCCGTACTGAACTCAGGCAGCCTGACCGATAACAGCAAAGAGCTGCTGTCCCGTTTTGAAAGCTTCGACATTAACGTGCTGCGCCGCGAGCGCGGCGTGAAGCTGGAACTGATTAACCCGCCGGAAGATGCCTTTGTTGACGGGCGTATCATCCGCTCGCTGCAGGCCAACCTGTTTGCCGTGCTGCGCGACATCCTTTTCGTCTACGGGCAAATTCATAACACCGTCCGCTTCCCGAATCTCGATCTGGAAAGCTCAACCCACATTACCAACCTGGTGTTCTCGATTCTGCGTAACGCCCGCGCGCTGCACGTTGGCGAAGCACCGAGCATGGTGGTGTGCTGGGGCGGTCACTCCATTAATGAAAACGAATATCTGTACGCGCGCCGCGTTGGTAACCAGCTTGGCCTGCGCGAGCTGAACATCTGTACCGGCTGTGGTCCAGGTGCAATGGAAGCGCCGATGAAAGGCGCCGCGGTGGGTCATGCGCAGCAGCGCTACAAAGAAGGCCGTTTTATCGGTATGACCGAGCCGTCCATTATTGCCGCTGAGCCGCCTAACCCGCTGGTGAACGAACTGATCATCATGCCGGATATCGAAAAGCGTCTGGAAGCCTTCGTCCGTATCGCCCACGGGATAATCATCTTCCCAGGCGGCGTCGGTACCGCGGAAGAGCTGCTGTATCTGCTGGGTATTCTGATGAACCCGGCGAACAAAGACCAGGTGCTGCCGCTTATCCTCACCGGCCCGAAAGAGAGCGCCGACTACTTCCGCGTGCTGGACGATTTTGTCGTACATACGCTGGGCGAAGGCGCACGCCGTCATTACAAAATCATCATTGATGATGAAGTGGAAGTGGCGCGTCAGATGAAGAAAGCGATGCCGCTGGTGAAAGAGAACCGTCGTGATACCGGTGATGCCTACAGCTTTAACTGGTCGATTCGCATTGCGCCAGACCTGCAAATGCCGTTCGAGCCGTCGCACGAAAACATGGCTAGCCTGAAGCTCTATCCGGATCAGCCGGTTGAAGTGCTGGCCGCCGACCTGCGTCGCGCCTTCTCCGGCATCGTGGCGGGTAACGTGAAGGAAGTGGGCATTCGCGCCATCGAAGAGTTTGGGCCGTATAAGATCCACGGTGATAAAGAAATGATGCGCCGTATGGATGAACTGCTGCAGGGCTTCGTCGCCCAGCATCGTATGAAACTGCCTGGCTCTGCCTATATTCCCTGCTACGAAATCTGCGCCTGAGTCTGACCTCAGCGTAATTCACTCCCCTTCCGGCGGTCTTTTCCGCCGGAATTCTCTCCGAAATAACCCGCTTAACCCGGTCTATTCATTCATAGCCAATCGTTTGCGTATGTTATCCAACCACATATTATTAGCCATAGTTATGATAAAGCGCTAAAAAACGCCATTTTCATCATTTTTATCAGCAAAAACATCGTATTTACCCCCTCCACCATTTACCACACATACTGCGAATGGTAGCCTTCGCGACCATTAATTTCTGCATACATTGCAATTACAGGAAAATTACCTGCAATAACCCACACTGAAAGTGGATTATTACATTTGCGATCATGATCACTGATACATTTACCAGTTAAATGTACATTTGCGCTCGTCTAAAACGGTATCGGGTAAAAATCACAAAAAAGCCGGTACTTATAAAATTTAATATTGGTTTTATCGTTCTTTTTATTTTATTTGACTAAAAAATTAGCATTTTCCTTCCTCCAGGAGATACAGATGGAAAACACTCAAACCAGCACTATCGTCACAGCAGAATCTGCTAGCGGATGGCGCAAAACAGATACAATGTGGATGCTGGGTCTTTACGGCACCGCAATTGGCGCGGGCGTACTGTTCCTGCCAATCAATGCCGGCGTTGGCGGCATGATCCCGCTTATCATCATGGCTATCCTTGCTTTCCCAATGACCTTCTTCGCACACCGCGGCCTGACCCGCTTCGTGCTGTCCGGTAAAAACCCGGGCGAAGACATCACTGAAGTGGTTGAAGAACACTTCGGTATCGGCGCAGGTAAACTGATTACCCTGCTCTACTTCTTCGCTATCTACCCAATCCTGCTGGTTTACAGCGTAGCTATCACCAACACCGTTGAAAGCTTCCTGGCTCACCAGTTGCACATCACGCCGCCACCGCGCGCGCTGCTGTCGCTGATTCTGATCGTCGGCATGATGACCATCGTTCGCTTCGGTGAGCAGATGATTGTTAAAGCGATGAGCATCCTGGTGTTCCCATTTGTTGCAGCCCTGATGGTGCTGGCTCTGTACCTGATCCCACAGTGGAGCGGTGCAGCGCTGGAAACCCTGTCCTTCAGCAGCGCAGCCTCTACCGGCAACGGCCTGTGGATGACCCTGTGGCTGGCAATCCCGGTAATGGTGTTCTCCTTCAACCACTCACCAATCATCTCCTCCTTCGCGGTAGCGAAGCGTGAAGAATACGGCCAGGGCGCAGAGAAAAAATGCTCCTCTATCCTGGCACGTGCCCACGTGATGATGGTGCTGACCGTTATGTTCTTCGTCTTCAGCTGCGTACTGAGCCTGTCCCCTGCGGACCTGGCAGCGGCAAAAGAGCAGAACATCTCCATCCTGTCTTACCTGGCGAACCACTTTAACGCGCCGGTTATCGCCTGGATGGCACCGATTATCGCGATTATCGCTATCACCAAATCCTTCCTGGGCCACTACCTGGGCGCACGTGAAGGCTTTAACGGTATGGTTATTAAGTCTCTGCGTAGCAAAGGCAAAACCATCGAAATCAACAAACTGAACAAAATCACTGCGCTGTTCATGCTGATTACCACCTGGATCGTGGCAACCCTGAACCCAAGCATCCTGGGTATGATTGAAACCCTGGGCGGCCCAATCATCGCGATGATTCTGTTCCTGATGCCGATGTATGCCATTCAGAAAGTACCGGCAATGCGTAAGTACAGCGGTCACATCAGCAACGTCTTCGTTGTCCTGATGGGTCTCATCGCTATCTCCGCTATCTCCTACTCTCTGTTTAGTTAATCACCCTGCGCCGCCCCTCAGGGCGGCGCACTTCAATACCATAGGGACGCCTCATGATTAGCGTATTCGATATTTTCAAAATCGGCATTGGTCCTTCCAGCTCACACACCGTGGGGCCAATGAAAGCAGGCAAACAGTTCACGGACGACTTGATTGCGCGTGGGATCCTCAATGATATTACTCGCGTAGTCGTCGATGTTTACGGCTCACTCTCTCTGACCGGTAAAGGTCACCATACCGATATCGCCATCATTATGGGTCTGGCAGGAAATCTGCCTGATACGGTCGATATCGAATCTATCCCGGCGTTTATCCAGGATGTGAACACCCACGGTCGCCTGATGCTTGCCAACGGTCAGCACGAAGTGGAGTTCCCGGTTGACCAGTGCATGAACTTCCATGCCGACAACCTCTCTCTGCATGAAAACGGTATGCGCATTACCGCATTGGCGGGCGACAAAGCCGTTTACAGCAAAACCTATTATTCCATCGGCGGTGGCTTTATCGTCGATGAAGAGCACTTCGGTCAGCAGACTGACGCGCCAGTGGCTGTACCTTACCCGTACAAAAACGCCGCCGATTTACAGCGTCACTGCAACGAAACCGGGCTGTCGCTCTCCGGCCTGATGATGCAAAACGAACTCGCGCTGCACAGCAAAGAAGCGCTGGAAAAGCACTTCGCTGACGTTTGGGCAGTGATGAAGGGCGGTATCGAACACGGCACCACCACCGAAGGCGTCCTGCCTGGCAAACTGCGTGTTCCGCGCCGTGCCGCGGCGCTGCGCCGTATGCTGGTGAGCCAGGATAAAATCAGCAGCGACCCGATGGCGGTGGTTGACTGGATCAACATGTTCGCGCTGGCCGTTAACGAAGAAAACGCCGCCGGTGGCCGCGTGGTAACGGCACCGACCAACGGCGCCTGCGGGATTGTTCCTGCGGTACTGGCGTACTACGACAAGTTTATCCGCGAAGTGAACGCCAACTCGCTGGCGCGCTACATGCTGGTCGCAAGCGCGATTGGCTCACTGTACAAGATGAACGCCTCTATCTCCGGTGCCGAAGTCGGCTGCCAGGGTGAAGTCGGCGTGGCCTGCTCCATGGCCGCTGCGGGTCTGGCTGAACTGCTGGGCGCAAGCCCTGCGCAGGTATGCATCGCTGCGGAAATCGGTATGGAACATAACCTCGGTCTGACCTGCGACCCGGTTGCCGGCCAGGTACAGGTACCGTGCATCGAGCGTAACGCCATTGCTTCAGTCAAAGCGGTAAACGCCGCCCGTATGGCGCTGCGCCGTACCAGCGAACCGCGCGTCTGCCTCGATAAGGTTATCGAGACCATGTACGAAACCGGTAAAGACATGAATGCCAAGTATCGCGAAACCTCTCGCGGCGGCCTGGCGATGAAAGTGGTCGCCTGCGACTAACGTTATCCCCCCAGAGGCCTCGTGCAGTTTTGCGAGGCTTCTTCCCGTTTTATCCCCCGCCAATAGCCTCACTCTGCCGTGAATGTTACCCTTGTCGCTCAAATCGTTAGGGAGAACACCTGTGGCCGTCCATTTGCTGATTGTTGATGCACTCAACCTGATACGCCGTATTCATGCCGTTCAGGGCTCCCCTTGTGTGGAAACCTGCCAGCACGCGCTGGATCTGCTGATTGCCCATAGCCAGCCGACTCACGCGGTGGCGGTGTTTGACGATGAGGCGCGCAATAGCGGCTGGCGTCACCAGCGCCTTCCTGACTACAAAGCGGGCCGCCCACCGATGCCGGACGACCTGCACGCCGAGATGCCCGCGCTGCGCGCCGCTTTCGAACTGCGCGGCGTTCGCTGCTGGGTATCCAGCGGTAACGAAGCCGACGATTTAGCGGCAACGCTGGCGGTGAAAGTGGCTGGCGCGGGACATCAGGCCACCATCGTCTCCACCGATAAAGGCTACTGCCAGCTGCTCTCGCCCAACCTGCGTATTCGCGATTATTTCCAGAAGCGCTGGCTCGACGTGCCGTTTATCGAAAAAGAGTTCGGCGTCCAGCCGCATCAGCTACCGGACTACTGGGGGCTTGCGGGGATCAGCAGCTCGAAGGTGCCGGGCGTTGCGGGTATTGGCCCGAAGAGCGCCACGCAGCTGTTAACGCAGTTCCCGACGCTGGAGGCGCTGTATGAACATCTGGATGATGTACCGGAGAAGTGGCGCAAGAAGCTGGTCGAGCACCGGGAGATGGCGTTTTTATGCAGGGATATCGCGCGGCTGGATACGGATTTGCATATCGATGGGAATTTACAGCAGCTCAGGCTTAATCGATAGCG
>CP070603.1:1081452-1087046 GCA_016939855.1 Kluyvera ascorbata | reverse complement strand
TGGTACAGTTGACGCGCCTGAATCTGCGCATTAATCCCGTGCTCATCCAATTTTTCCTGGATATACGCGAGGTTATTCGACAGCTCTTCATAACGCTTTTTCATTGGCAGCTTCAGGTTAAAAATAGTCTCACGGCACCAGCCGTTAACCAACCATTCAGCCATCAGCGCGGCAACCTTCGCCGGACGCTCCACCATATCGCACACCATCCACGAGATGTTGTTGCGGGTTGGGCGATAGCGGAAACCATCTTCACGCAGCCAGGTTACCTGGCCGGTGTCCATCAGGCTTTGCGCCATCGGGCCGTTATCCACGGAGGAAACCCACATGTTGCGTTTCACCAGCTGATAGGTCCAGCCGCCAGGGCACGCGCCCAGATCAACCGCATACATACCGTTAGCCAGACGCTCGTCCCACTCGTCGGCAGGAATAAAGACGTGGAACGCCTCTTCCAGCTTCAGCGTTGAGCGGCTTGGGGCATCTGCCGGGAACTTCAGGCGCGGAATCCCCATGTAGAACGGCGAGTTGTTGTTGCTATAGGAGTACCCGGTATAGCAGCAGCCCGGCGCGATAAAGAACACGTGCACCACCGGACGCTTGGTGGTCTCGTACGACGCCAGCACGTTAGCTTCACGCAGCGCAGCGCGCAGCGGCACGGTGAACTTACGGCAGAACTTCAGCAGCTCTTTGCTTTCGTTGGTGTCCGCCACTTCCACACGCAGATCGCCGCCCTTTTCCACGACGCCTTGTAACATCCCAACAACGGGCGTCACGCGATCTTCTGCCGGTAGATGTTTTAACAGCTCTCCGACCACAATCATCTGACGGGCAAACACTAATGAACTGAATGGCAGTTCACGGGCAAGCTTATCGGCATCGCCGTCCTGATAGCATTCAAAAATCACATAGCCCGAGTCATCTTTGACGCGCGCAAAGCCAAACACTTCGCGGCGACCGGCTTTATCGGTAATTTCCGCAGCACACTCTTTCTCAAACCCAGGGCGGCAATACAGCACAACCTTATTCATGAACAACACCCTTACGCTTAAGTCGAATGGCACCAATCAACATCAAAACCCAACCGGCAAGGAAGCTGACGCCGCCCACCGGGGTAACATACGCCCACAGGCGTAAATGAGAGAGCGCCAGGCAGTACAGGCTACCGCTGAACATCACGGTACCCAGCGCCAGAAATACGCTGCTCCAGTAGAACCAGATACTAATGCGGCGCTGCATCGCGACCGCCAGTCCGAAAATCGCCAACGTGTGAAATGCCTGATATTCCAGACCGGTCTGGATCCAACCCATTTCGACAACGCCCAACGATTTACTCAGCACGTGCGCACCAAACGCGCCCAGTGCGACAAAGATAAAGCCACTGATTGCGGCAAAAATCAGCATAAAACGGCTGGTCATGGTATTACCCTAAATTCATTTATTGTTCGTAACGGAAACGGAACGTCTCTTGTTCATTCGCCGCTTTCGCCAGAATCCACTGACGAAAGGCCGCTATTTTACCCAGTTCAGCCTGACTGTCATGACAAACCAGATAAAACGCATTCTTACTGACCAGAACATCATTAAACGGGCACACCAGACGGCCTGCCTCAATTTCCGACTGCGCCATCACGTTATTCGCGAGCGCAACCCCCTGTCCGTGGATGGCAGCCTGTAGCACCATGGCGCTATGGCTGAAGATCGGTCCCTGTTGTACGTTGATGTGAGTGAGCCCCAGCTGGCGCGTATACGTTTGCCAGTCGCGGCGGGAAGCATCGTGCAGCAGCGTGTGTTTTGCCAGGTCAGCGGGCGTTTTTAACGCTTTATCACCGGTCAGCAGCAGCGGGGAACAGACGGGGAGCAGATACTCGGCGTACAGTTTTTCCACACGCAGCCCCGGCCAGTTGCCGCGGCCATAAAAAATCGCCACGTCGACATCGTCCGCCAGCTTATCTTCCTGACGGTCTACGGCCTGGATTCTGACATCAATTCCCGGATAAGCTGAGTTAAAGCTTGAGAGACGCGGCACCAGCCACTGAATGGCAAAACTGGGCAATAAACTGACGGTTAACGCCCCTTTCGCGCTCCGTGCCTGTAGTTTACGCGTTGCCTCCGTTAATTGCGAAAAGATCTCTTTGATATCCTGAAAATAGCTCTGCCCTTCTTCGGTCAAAAGCAGAGAACGGTTGCGCCGCCGGAACAGCTTCAACCCCAGAAAATCCTCAAGAGACTTGATTTGGTGGCTTACTGCGGCCTGCGTCACAAAAAGCTCATCGGCCGCACGAGTGAAGCTTAAATGGCGTGCAGCTGCATCAAATACACGTAATGCATTAAGAGGTGGCAAACGCTTTGACATGGTCCCAGAACTCAATTGTTAATTGATTTTAACAAATAGGAAACAATGGTTAACCTATTAGTTTTTTTTATCTGAGCCATTATAATTTGTCCGTTGAGCTTCTACCAGCAAATACCTATCATGGCGGCACTTCCTGAGCCGGAACGAGAAGCTTTTTTTGGAATGCGTGTTCTGAAGGGCTTTTGGCTTACGGTTGTGATGTTGTGTTGTTGTGTTTGCAATTGGTCTGCAATTCAGATCACGGTAGCAAGGCTACCCTTTTTCACTTCCTGTACATTTACCCTGTCTGTCCATAGTGATTAATGTAGCACCGCCTTATTGCGGTGCTTTTTTTTGTCTGGACGATCGCGACTTTATTTCTCCAGCGCAACCATCTCTTTCACTTCGCTGTGGTTAATCTGCTGTTTCACACCGTTCGCATCTTTATACGAAATCAATCCGGTATCGTTATCCGTCTGCGGTTTACCCTCAGAAACGATGCTCCGGCCATCATTGGTGTGTATCACGTAGTTAGGTCCAGCGCAGGCGCTTAACGCGAAAGTGAACATACAAGCAGAGATAATGGCGGCAGTCTTTTTCATCTTCTTCTCCTTAAAGCGACTTATGCTATTCAGTACAAGATTAACAACAGGGATTAATTTCTCCCCAACACTTAACAGCATAAGACACTGTCGTCGCTTCGTCTGAATTTCCAGAACTTTCCCACCTTGAGCACAAGCCTTGTCACAACGCACATTTTGCGCGACGATCTCCTTATTGATATGAGGAATCCCATGAACGTCTTCTCTCCCGCGCAGTTTCGCACCCAGTTTCCTGCCCTGCATGATGCCGGGGTGTACCTTGATAGCGCCGCCACCGCGTTAAAGCCGCAGGCGGTTATTGAGGCGACCACAAATTTCTACTCGCTGAGCGCGGGTAACGTCCACCGCAGCCAGTTTGCCGAAGCGCAGCGCCTGACCGCGCGCTATGAAGCCGCCCGCGACCAGGTCGCCGGTTGGCTCAATGCGCCGAGCGGCAAGGATATCGTCTGGACGCGCGGCACCACCGAAGCCATCAACATGGTAGCTCAGTGCTATGCGCGCCCGCGCCTGCAGCCGGGCGATGAAATCATCGTCAGCGTCGCCGAGCACCACGCCAACCTGGTGCCGTGGCTGATGGTGGCCGAACAGACCGGCGCGAAGATTGTTCAGCTACCGCTGGGCGCTGACCGCCTGCCCGATGTTGAACAACTCACGGAGTTGATTACCCCACGCAGCCGCATTCTGGCGCTGGGGCAAATGTCCAACGTCACCGGCGGCTGCCCGAATCTGTCCCGCGCAATCACCCTCGCCCATCAGGCGGATATGGTGGTGATGGTCGATGGCGCACAGGGCGCCGTCCACTTCCCGGCGGACGTGCAGGCGCTGGATATCGACTTTTACGCCTTCTCCGGCCATAAGCTTTACGGGCCCACCGGCATCGGCGCGCTGTACGGCAAAAGCGAGCTGCTCGACGCCATGACGCCGTGGCTCGGCGGCGGCAAGATGATTAGCGAAGTGACCTTCGATGGTTTCACCACTCAGCCGGTTCCCTATCGCCTGGAGGCCGGTACGCCAAACGTTGCCGGGGTGATTGGCCTTAGCGCGGCGCTGGAGTGGCTGTCCGATATCGACATGGTACAGGCTGAATCCTGGAGCCGGGGTCTGGCGACGCTTGCCGAAGAAGAGCTGGCAAAACGACCTGGCTTCCGCTCCTTCCGCTGCCAGGATTCCAGTCTATTAGCTTTTGATTTTAAAGGTGTTCACCACAGCGATATGGTGACGCTGCTGGCGGAATACGGCATTGCGCTGCGTGCCGGTCAACACTGCGCTCAGCCACTGCTGGCGGCGATGGGCGTAAGCGGTACGCTGCGCGCCTCGTTTGCTCCTTATAACACGCAGGACGATGTACACGCGCTGGTCAGCGCGGTCGACCGTGCGCTCGAACTTCTGGTGGATTAATGACGACGCCTTCACTCGCCGGACACCCGTTCGGCACCACCGTAACGCCTGAAACGTTACGAAAACAATTTGCGGCGCTTTCGCAGTGGGAAGAGAAATACCGCCAGTTGATCCTATTAGGAAAACAGCTTCCGGCACTGTCGGACGAACTTAAAGCGCAGGCGCGCGAAATTCCCGGCTGCGAAAACCGCGTCTGGCTGGGCTATACCCAGACTCCTGACGGGGCGCTGCACTTCTTTGGCGATAGCGAAGGAAGGATTGTACGCGGCCTGCTGGCCGTGCTGCTGACGGCTGCGGAAGGTAAACAGCCGGCAGAGATTCTGGCAGACGATCCGCTCAACCTGTTCGATGAACTGGGGCTGCGCGGTCAACTGAGCGCCTCGCGCAGCCAGGGCCTGACGGCCCTCGGCGAGGCGATGAGGGAAGCCGCGCGTCAGACGCTGGCCTGACGCTCCGCTTTTGCGAGCATTTTCTTCAGCGCATGGGAAACCGCCACGAAGCCAAAGGTGGCGGTGACCATGGTCGCCGCGCCGAATCCAGCGGCACAGTCCATGCGCTTCGGCCCTTCCGCCGTGCTTTTCATGGCACAGACCGAACCGTCCGCCTGCGGATACACCAGCGCCTCGGTTGAGAACACGCAGTCAACGCCGAGCTTACCTTTGCTGTTCTTCACCACGCCAAAATCGCTTTTCAGCCGCTCGCGCAGCTTCGCCGCTAGCGGGTCCTGAATGGTTTTCGCCAGATCGCTTACCTGAATTTGCGTTGGGTCAATCTGCCCGCCCGCGCCGCCGGTGGTAATCAGCGGGACTTTATAGCGACGGCAGTAGGCAATCAGCGCGGCTTTCGGGCGAATGCTGTCGATAGCATCCACCACATAGCTATAACCCGCGCCCATGTACTCGGCGACGTTATCCGGCGTGACGAAATCGTCCACCACGGTGACGCGGCACTCGGGGTTAATATGACGGATACGCTCGGCCATCACTTCCGCTTTCGCCAGCCCGACGTTGCCGCCAAGCGCGTGGATCTGACGGTTGGTGTTGGTGACGCACACGTCATCCATGTCAATAAGCGTAATCGCACCGATGCCGGTACGCGCCAGCGCTTCCGCCGCCCAACTGCCTACGCCGCCAATACCAACCACGCACACGTGCGCGTCAGCAAAGACCTGCAGCGCTTTTTCACCGTACAAACGTGCCGTGCCGCCAAAACGCTGGCGCCAGGCGTCACTGATAACCACAGACATAAAACCTCAAATTCAT
>CP070603.1:1061954-1081385 GCA_016939855.1 Kluyvera ascorbata | reverse complement strand
TAGCCGCTAAACACATTCCCGCCGTTGGACGCTGTTTTCAGCACCCATACGCGGCCGTAGTGATTATACCAGCCTGCGCGATGCCCGGCATCCGGGCCAATGCCCTGATAGATGTCGAAGTGCTGGCCTTTAATCGCGCCGCCGACGTCCAGCGCCACCATCAGGCGCAGCTCGTACTGGCCGTTAAACTTACCGTTGTTATCGAGCTGCGGTACTTCAGCCAGCAGCGTGGTGCCCGGCGGAATGATGCTGCGGTCAGACGCCACAGAAGCGCGGCCAATCAGCGGCACGGCGCTAGCGCCTTTTACCGGAGCAAACGACTGCGGTTTAAAGAAGACGAATGACGGGTTCTGCTCCAGCAGCTCACGGACTTCCGCTTCGCTGTGGGTTTCGCCCCAGTGGCGGATCGCCTGCATCGACATATCTTCGCGCTTCACTTCACCGCGGTCGATCAGCACCTTACCGATGCTTTTATACGCCCAGCCGTTTTTGCCTGCGTAGCTAAAGAAGTTCAGCGGAGAACCATCACCGAAATCAATATAGCCGCTGCCCTGCACGTCCATGATGAAGTTATCCATCAGCGAATTACTGTAGGCCAGTATGTAGTTATCGCTCAGCCCACCGGCATAAATGCTGGCGCGAGACGGCAGCTTGCCGCGTTTAGGCGGCATACGGTAGATAGGGTACTGGAATTCGCCCTGGCGCGTATGGCGTGCCTGCACAACCGGCGTGTAGTAACCGGTAAACTGCACGTTACCGTAGTTGTCGGTCCCTTCCATCTGCCAGGCATCAATGCCGTACTGGCGCATGGTGCGGGTGTCGCCACCGGCCATCAGCCACTGCTGCACAGCGCTATAAAGGTTGCTCTGGTTGCCGTACAGGCGCGGAGAGGCGTTACGAATCTCATTTAACTGCTGCGCAAAGTCACCCGCATTGATTGGCGCGCCGACGGCATCAGGTTGATTCACGAGTGAGAAAGGCTGGGTGAGTTTCCCGTCTTTATACTGTTGACCGCGATCGGTCGGTTTTGACGAACAGGCGGCCAGCATTGCCAGCAGTGCGCCCGTTGCCACATATTTGGCCCAACGTCCTTTCATAGTGTTTTGTATTCCGCATTTTCGAAAGTGCCCGGTGAAGATAACAAACCCCCAGGGGTATTGAAATGCGAACGCGAAGCCCAGTTACCAATTCGCACAAAAAAAACGCAAATTGCGCCATATACGCACAAGTTATAAAAAAATGAGTGATTTGCCACAAAAATGGTTGCAACAAATGCTGAGCAGAGTATAGTGCGCATCCACGGACGCGGGGTGGAGCAGCCTGGTAGCTCGTCGGGCTCATAACCCGAAGGTCGTCAGTTCAAATCTGGCCCCCGCAACCAATTAAAATCAGAAGCAGTAACGTTACTCGATGGAAGAGTAATGACGGACGCGGGGTGGAGCAGCCTGGTAGCTCGTCGGGCTCATAACCCGAAGGTCGTCGGTTCAAATCCGGCCCCCGCAACCAATTAAAATCTGATGCAAGTTTACTCGATGAAGAGTAAAGACGGACGCGGGGTGGAGCAGCCTGGTAGCTCGTCGGGCTCATAACCCGAAGGTCGTCGGTTCAAATCCGGCCCCCGCAACCAATTAAAATGACACCCATATGGGTGTTTTTTTTTGCCTG
Source organism: Kluyvera ascorbata (assembly GCA_016939855.1). Lineage (GTDB taxonomy): Bacteria > Pseudomonadota > Gammaproteobacteria > Enterobacterales > Enterobacteriaceae > Kluyvera > Kluyvera ascorbata_C. The sequence continues at coordinate 1,079,720 of CP070603.1, read as the reverse complement.
TCGTTCAGCCCTCGCCGCTAATCTACGCCACCCTTTCGAATGGCGCACTCCCACAAATTACGCTTCTTTATGCTCGCGCATAATCGTATAAATCTTTTCAATATCAATATGCTGGCGCATTGATGTTGCCAAAATATCAAACTGCTGCGTCTTATAGAGCGCATAGTGAAAATCATTATCCAGCGCCGCCAGTCCTTTACGCTCACGTAGGCCATTGACCAGCGTACGGGTAAATTCATCGCTATCAAACAGCCCGTGAAGATAGGTGCCAAAGACCAACCCGTCCTCACTGACCGCGCCATCCGCGCTGTACTGGCCGTTTTTGCACAGCTGCATCAGCGCGCGGCAGTCGTCTGACGGCGTGGTCTCGCCCATATGAATTTCATAGCCGCGCAGCGGCAGACCGGAAACCGACGCCAGCCAGCCCGGCAGTGCATCGCCGAGCGTGGCGGTGGCTTGCGTGGTGGTTTTCGTCGGCGCAAAGCGCGTCACCACGTTCAGCAGCCCTAAACCGGGCAGCGTCCCCAACCCTGACTCAACGTCATCGATCAGCGTATCGCCCAGCATCTGATAGCCGCCGCAGATACCCAACACCGGCACGCCCTGACGCTGTGCCAGTAAAATCCCATGCGCCAGCCCGCTATCCTGTAACCACAGCAGATCGCCCAGCGTGTTTTTGCTGCCCGGCAGGATAATCAGGTCCGCGCCGGACAAGTCTTGCGCATGCCGCACGTAGCGCACCCGCACGTCCGGCTGGGCCGCCAGCGCGTTAAAGTCGGTGAAGTTGGAGATATGCGGCAATTGCACCACCGCCACGTCAATCTCATAGGCCCCCGCGTGGCGGTATTTGCCCTTTTGCAGCGCCACGCCGTCCTCATCTTCCAGGTCAACCTCCAACCACGGCATCACGCCCAGCACCGGCACGTGAGTCAGCGCTTCAATCTGTTCAATGCCGGAGTGCAGCAGCGAGACATCGCCGCGAAACTTATTGATAATCACCCCTTTCACCCGCGCCCGTTCGTGCTCGTGCAACAGCGCCAGCGTGCCGTAGATAGAAGCAAACACGCCGCCGCGATCGATATCGGCCACCAGAATCACCGGGCACTGCGCCATCTCGGCCATGCCCATATTGACGATATCGCGGTCGCGCAGGTTAATTTCCGCCGGGCTGCCCGCCCCTTCCAGCACCAGCACGTCAAACTCGTTCGCCAGGCTCTGGTACACCGTCATAATCTGCTCGCGCAGCCGCGGCTTGTAGTCGTGATAGCTGACGGCATCCATGCTGGTTGCCACCTCGCCCATCAGCACAATCTGCGCTTTGCGGTCGCTGGTTGGCTTGAGCAGAATCGGGTTCATCCGCACGTCCGGGGCAATACCCGCCGCTTCGGCCTGGAAAATCTGCGCGCGGCCCATCTCTTTACCGTCCGGCGTAATGCCAGAGTTAAGCGCCATATTCTGCGATTTAAACGGTGCGGTACGCAGGCCATCCTGATAGAAAATGCGGCACAGCCCCGCCACCAGCATACTTTTGCCAACATCAGAGGCGGTGCCTTGCAGCATTATGGCCTGGGTCATCGATTTCCTCGTTCACGCATTTGACGGAAAAACTCCGCCTCGGTTTTACACAGCGGCAGCCCCAGCTCGGCATGCAGCTTCACCAGCCATGGTTGGCTCAGCCCCGCTTGTTCAATCAACGCGGTACGGGCAAACACGTCGCCCGGCTCACCCTCGGCCAGCACTTCGCCGTGGCGCAGCACGTACACCGCGTCGCTAACTTCATAAATTAAATCAATATCGTGGCTGGAAATCACCACATGATTGCCCTGCGCCACGATGCGCCTGATGATATCAATCATCTGCGCGCGCCCGGAAGGGTCCAGCCCGGCAGTGGGTTCGTCCAGCAGCAGGTAGCGCGCCTGCAAGACCAGCGCGCTGGCAATCGCCACCCGCTTTTTCTGCCCGTGGCTCAGGCACTGAATCGGCTGCTGGCGAAAGTGCTGGGCATCGACCAGCGTCAGCGCATCGTCTACCCGGTGAGCAATCTCATCCTCCGCCACGCCGAGATTACGCAGGCTGAAGGCAATATCGCTATCAATATCGGTGTAGAAAATCTGCTGGTCCGGGTCCTGAAAGACGGTCGCTACCTGCTGGCGCAGCGCCAGCAGCCCGCGCTTGCTGTAGTCCAACGGCTTGCCCTGCCACAGCACCGCCCCCTGCTGCGGACGCAGCAGTCCGCTGAGGTTCATAAACAGCGTCGATTTCCCGCAGCCGTTGGCCCCCACCAGCCCAGTGACGGCATGGCGCGAAAAGTCCAGCGTCAGCCCTTTCAGGGTCGGCGCATCCTGGTAGCGAAACCAGAGGTCAGTGGTTGCCAGCATGGCGTTCCTTAGAGGTGAAAATCACCCTTATACAGTTTGATATCCAGTACGGTACTCATCTGCTGATAGCGGATTAACACGCGCGTAAACAGTAGACTGACCAGCATCGCCAGCGAGCGATAGCCCAGACGAACGTTACGATAACCAAAGCGCAGCGTCTGCGCCCGGTGAATCGCCATCGCCTCATCCAGCAGGATAAAGATAAAGCGCCAGGTCAGCAGGATCTGCTCGATCAGCAAACGCGGCACCCGCCCGCGCTTGAGCAGCACGATAAGCTGCGGAAACGGCAGATTCAGCACCAGCCAGAAGGTCGCGGACAATGCCACCAGACTGCGCCAGAAGGTCTGATTAGCCATCTCAAGCCCGGCGGCGGTGATACCGAGCGAGAACGGCCCCAGCGGCATGCTCACCAACAGCGCATCCGGGTCGCGGCTAATGCTAAAGATAATCGTCAGCACGCCCACCAACAGAAAGCCCAGCGGCAGCGCCATCCAGCGGAGCCAGCGCCACAGCGAGATGCGCAGCAGCCAGCAGGTAAAACCTGCCGTCAGAGCCATCAGCAGCGCCTGCCCCAACGGCGGCAGGCTAAAAGCCAGCACCATCATCAGCAGCCAGAGCAGGAACTTGCGCTCTGGCGCGACGTGAAACCAGCGGCTCTGATAGCTCAGTCTATCAAGCCCGGTCATCATGGCGCTGGCGACCCTTGTAGTAGCCAAGAATATAGAAGATCACCGCTGCGCCAATAGAGCCCTGCAGGGTAAACAGCAGGCTCTCAATTTCGCCGCTCGCCGGTTCATACAGCGGGTGGAACCACGGTTCATAGCCCGGATCAACGGCGGTAATCACCCCTTCAGCCTGATCGTCAGAGCCGCCGTATTCGCCGCCGTGGTTGATAAAGAACGGCAGGATAACCAGCGCAATCACCATCGCCAGCAGGATTAATGTCTTTTTCATCTTAGCGTCCCTCAGTGGCGATCAGCTGTCGCTTGGTTAACTGGTCGTAGATCATCACCGTCAGCAAGCCTTCGGCAATGGCGATTGGCACCTGCGTCAGGCAGAAGATCCCCATAAATTTCAGGCTCGATCCCACAAAGCCCGCCTGCGGGTCAGGAAAAGCCACGCCTAACTGGAGAGAGGTGACAAAGTAGGTCGCCAGATCCGCCAGCATGGCGCACAGGAATACCGACACATCGCGACGGAACCCAGCCTTACAGGCCATTTTCCACACCAGATAGCCGACGATAGGCCCAATTACCGCCATCGACATACCGTTAGCGCCGAGCGTCGTCAGGCCGCCGTGGGCCAGCAGCAGCGCCTGGAACAGCAGCACGATAGCGCCGAGAATAGCCACCACGCCCGGCCCAAACAGGATAACCGCTAGCCCCACACCGGTTGGGTGCGAGCAGCTACCGGTGACCGACGGGATCTTCAGCGCCGAGAGCACAAAGATAAACGCCCCGCACAGCGCCAGCAGCACCTTCTGGTTACTGTCCTCCTGCACAATTCGGCGCAGGCGTACCAGCCCGTACCACAGGCACGGCAGAAACAGCAGCCACCAGGCCAGCGCCCACATTGGCGGCAGGAATCCTTCCATGATGTGCATCGCAAAGGCTTCTTGCGGCACCACCAGCAGCAGTATCGCCGCCGCCAATCCGCTGAGCGACAGTCGCTTCAGCTGTTGTTCCCGTTTCATTTTCCTTGCTCCCACTGTTTATTCACCAGAATGGTGGAGAAATACGGCAACGGCAGGTCGTCAGCGACTTCGCCCAAATGCCGCCAGCACTGCTCGCCGGGCAGCGTCGCCTCGGCCATCAACAGCGCGTTATCCAATAAACCTGCTTTTGCCAGCAGCGCTTTGATGCGCGGGAAGCGACCGTAGACTTTCATCAATACCAGGCTGTCGTGCTGCGCCAGCGCGCGTTCAATCTCGTCTTCCGGCGCGGTGCAGGCGACCACCGCCAGCGACTGTTGCTCCATCGCCAACGGCGTTTTGCTGCGCGCGGCAATGGCGGCGAACGAGGTCACGCCGGGAACAATCTCCAGCCATTCGCGGCTGCCGATGCGCTGGAGTAAAAAGACCCAGGTGCTGAACAACATCGCATCGCCAAGGGTGATAAAGCCGACGGTTTTCCCGGCTTCCACTTCGCGCACCAGCGCCGCCGAAACGTCGTCCCACACCGCCTCTTTTTCGGCGCTGTCGGCGCTCATCGGGAAGTGGCAGCAGCGCACTTCGGTCTGTTCACCGAGGTATTCACGCACGATGGAGAGCGCCAGGCTGTCACCGCCTTTGCGCCCTGCCGGGGCGTAGAGAATATCCAGCGAGCCCAGAATGCGCGACGCGCGCACGGTTATCAGGTCAGACGCGCCCGGCCCGGTGCTCAGGGCATACAGTTTGCCGCTCATGCTGCCTCCAAAGACTGTTGCAGATGTTCAACGAACATGGCACGCACCACCGGGTTTTCGCCCAGCCCGCACAGCCACGGCGTAGCCGGAATACCCGCCGCGTTAAACAGCGTTTTCCATGAGTCCTCTTCGTCAGAGGCCATATCGTTAATAGCGTGGTCGCCCGCCACCAGCATCAGCGGCATCAGGTGTACGGCGCTGACGCCCTCTTTGCTCATGCTCTCAATCAGCACCTCCACTTCCGGGTAGCTCTCCACCGCGCCGACCCGCGCCGGGAAGCACTGGGCGGTCATCATATGATCGAGACAGGCGTAAGCGGCAAAGGCGTGGTGGCTGGCACCGTGGCCCATAAACACCACCTTTTCGTTGGCGTTCAGCGCGGGCATTTGTTGAGTGAGCGCGTCCATCAGGCGCACGTAGTCATCGTGGCCGCTCAGCAGCGGCGTGCCGAGGGTCAGGCGTTTGAACAGCGGGCGCAGGCTCTGCACTTCACGGGCGATTTTTTCGTATTCGTCGCCGTTGATGATATGCAGCGACTGTACCGCTACGTCTTCGTATCCGAGGTCCGCGAGCTTTTGCAGTGCCTCAAGCGGGGTATCGGTTTCAATACCGTCGCGGGCTTTGAGCTTGCGGATGATCATCCCCGAGGTAAACGCGCGAAACAGGTCACGGTCGGGGCAGCTTGCCGCCAGTTCGCGTTCGCAGGCGACAATATTCTTCTCGCAGGTGTCGTGGTAGCTGGTGCCGAAGCTCACCACCAGTAGGGCTTTTTTCATGCTTGATTCCTTTTGTCGTCGGCCAGCCAGCGCGCTAAGCGCTCGGCAAAGGCGGACTGACTTTCCAGTAGTTCGTCGCCGGACACCAGCGGTGCCGGGCGGGTAATCACGATGCAGGGAAGCCCGGCATCCAGGCACGGCTGCACCTTTTCCTGATAGCCGCCTTCCGCGCCGGAGGCTTTGGTCACCACCACGTCGGCGCGGCAGTGGCGGTAAAACGCGGCGTTAAACTCGGCGCTGAACGGCGCGCAGATAGCAAAAATCTCGCCCACGCCAAAACCGAGGTCGGCGCACTGCTGCACCACGTTCGGCACCGGCAGCACGCGGGCCAGCAGCGTTTTTTCCGCCAGCCCGGCACGCCATAGCGCCAGGTCTTTGCTGCCGGTGGTCAGCAGCACGCGCTGGCCCAGCGGTTTAATCCGCTCACAGGCTTCATCAATGCTGGTGACGTAGTGCAGCAGCGGGTGCGTCAGCTCATCCAGTTGGTCTGGTCGTTGGTAGCGGCTCAGCAGCACGCCCGCTTCCGTACAGGCATCCAGCACGTTGCGGCTGACCGCTTCGGCATACGGATGCGACGCATCAATTACCCAGCGCGTGCCATGTTCGCAAAGCCATGCCACCATCTCTTCCCGCTCCAGACGGCCACAGCGCACCTGCCCCTGAATATCGCCCGCCAGCGCTTCGCCGGTGGGTGTGGCCACCGAGACGGTGTAGCGCACCTGCGCGGCATCCAGCAGCAGGCACAGCGCACGCGCATCGCTGGTGCCGCCCACCACCAGTACGTCGCCGAAACTCACAGCACGTAGCCTCGCGGCGTAATCATCAGGCCGTCCTGCACGTAGGTGGTTTTGTTGCCGACGATCACCAGGCTGGTCATATCCACCGGTTCAAAGTCCATCGCGCCAAGCGTAGTCAGCCATTTTTCCTGTTTTTTACGCCCGGCGCATTTCACCACGCCCACTGGCGTATCGGCGCTTTTGACGGCAGAAAGCAGTTCAAACGCGCGTGCCAGATGCCCTTCGCGGCCTCGGCTGCGCGGGTTGTAGAAGCAGATAACAAAGTCGGCTTCACCGGCGGCGATAATGCGTTTCTCAATCACTGGCCACGGAGTGAGCAGGTCGCTCAGGCTGATATGGCAGAAGTCGTGCATCAGCGGCGCGCCCAGCAGCGAAGCCGCCGCGATGCTGGCGGTCATGCCTGGGATCAGGCGCACTTCCAGGTCCAGCTTCTGTTTGCTAACCAGCTCCAGCACCAGCCCCGCCATGCCGTAGATGCCCGCATCGCCGCTGCTGATAAGCGCCACGTTGTGCCCGGCCTGCGCTAACTCAATCGCCGCCTGGCAGCGTTCAATCTCTTTGCACATCCCGGTTTTGATCACCTGCTTGTCGCCGGTAAAGGCCTTCACCAGGTGGGTATAGGTTTTGTAGCCGACGACGATTTCCGCCGCCTGCAGCGCCTCGACGGCTTCCATGGTCATCATGGCCTGCGAGCCAGGGCCGATTCCAATTACGCTTAACATCTGTCAGTGACTCCCAAAGTGATGGTGACGCCCTGTTCACGCAGGGTCTCGCCTACTACATTTCCGTTGCTCATCCGCCACGCCGACGGACCAGAAACGCTGCCTACTCCGACCGTCTGCTTCACAAACAGCGAGGAGGGAAAACGGTGTTCGTGTTCGCACAGGGCGGCCACGCTAAAGATTTCAAACGGCACATCAAGGTTGCTGGCGAGCTGAATTAGCCCCAGCTCATCCTGCTTCACCACGATGCTGCCGATGGCTTTCAGCGCCAGCGGGTCGAGGTGGTGCGCGGCAAGCTGACGATGGAGCAGCTCGCTTATCAGCGCGCAGGGCGTGCCGCGTCGACAACCGATGCCCGCCACGATGCGACGTGGCACCAGCTTCCAGTGCGGCAACGGCAGTTCCGGCAGCGCATCGCGCAGGGTGATGCACACCAGCGCATCCAGCACCGGGAGCACGTTGAGGTCGGTCACGGTGATAAATCCGCGCCGGTCGCAGCGGCTGACCTCGTGGGTGAGCGACTCCTCCCACCACAGCCCCACGCGCTGCTGGCTGACCAGCATCTGGTTGACGGTTTTCACCGCCGAACGGAAGTCGTGCATCCGCGCGTTGAGCTGGCAGGCCAGCGTATCCAGCGCCGCCACGTCATTGACGTCTGTCGCGGTGGTGATAACCGGGTCAACGCCGAGAATGCCCGCCAGATGCCGGGCGAGATCATTCGCCCCGCCGATATGCCCGGAGAGCAGGCTGATCACGTGCTGACCGCGCTCGTCAATCACCACCACCGCCGGGTCGTGGAACTTATCCACCAGTAACGGCGCAATAACGCGCACCGTAATGCCGGTCGCGCCGATAAAAATCAGCGCCGTATCGCGGTGAAACGCCTGGCCAACGCTGGCGGCAAAGCTGCCGTCAAACGCTTCAAACCCCGGCTCCACTAGCGCTTCGCGGGTATAGCAGGTCATTGGCAGCGCGGCGCGAAGCCGTTTTGCCAGCGCCACGCCGCCGGGGGTCAGGCAGAACAGCGCAATGCGCTCAGGCTTTGCGGTATTCATGGCTAAAATCTGCCGCGTAGAGTCGCGAGTAGTGGTACTCCTCGCCGAGGAAATCACCGACCAGAATCAGCGCGGTTTTACGGATATCGGCGTCGCGGACCTTGTCGGCGATATCCGTCAGCGTGCCGCGTACGGTCTGGCTCTCAGGCCAGGTGGCCTTGTAAATCACCGCCACCGGCGTCGTCGCCGGGTAGCCGCCGTCAATCAGTCGCTCGGCGACTTTATTGATGCGCTGCACGGAGAGGTAAATCGCCATTGAGGTACGGTGCTGGGCAAAGGACTCCAGCTGCTCGCGCTCCGGCACCGGGGTGCGGCCTTCCAGACGAGTGATGATGAGGCTCTGCGACACTTCCGGCACCGTGTACTCGACGCCCAGCTCCGCCGCCGCGCCGAGAAACGCGCTCACACCCGGCACCACCTGCCAGTTAATGCCGCGACGGGTCAGCTCTTCGCCCTGCTCGCGTACCGAGCCGTACAGCGACACGTCGCCGGTTTGCAGGCGCACCACCGTTTTTCCGGCCTTCACCCCCGCTTCCATCAGGTCGAGGATTTGCTCAAGGTGCAGCTCGGCGCTGTCGTGGCACTCGGCCTCAGCCGGGCAGTAGCTCAGCAGTTCGGGGTTAATCAGCGAACCGGCGTAAATCACCACCTGCGCCTGTTGCAGCAGGCGGTAGCCTTTCAGGGTAATCAGCTCGCGGTCGCCGGGGCCTGCGCCCACAAACCAGACGCTGCGGGGGTCAAAGGCTTCAGCCATGATGTTCTTCCTTCTGACAGGCGATAACAAAAACGGGATTATTCGGTTTGAAGTAGTGACCGCTGCCGAGTGCAGTCATCGCGGAAACGCTCAACTGCTGGCAGTCCAGCGCCGCAACGTTTGCCAGGCGCAGGTGGTCCAGCGCCTCATGCAGGTTCTCCTGCAAAATAAAGGTCATCACCAGCCGTCCGCCGGGGCGAAGATGGTGCAGCGACCAGTCAATCAGCGCGCGCAGATGACCGCCGCTGCCGCCCATAAAGATGGCGTCGGCGGGCTCGACGATAACGTCCGGCGCTTCGGCCGCGACAACATTGATATTGTCGCAGGCAAAGCGCTGGCAGTTCTCCGCCAGCAGGCGCAGCGCCGCCGGGTTGCGCTCAACGGCGGTAACGGTAAGCGCCGGGTTTTGCAGCGCCGCCTCAATACAGACGCTGCCGGTTCCGGCCCCGATATCAATCAGGTGGCAGGCGCGGTGCAGCTCCAGCTTCGCCAGCGCCAGCGCGCGTACCGCCTCTTTGGTCATCGGCACTTTTTCGCCGCGTAAAAACAGCTCATCTTTCATCGAGGATCACCACCGTGTTCATCTCATAGTCGCTCTCCACCGCGCTAACCGGCAGCCAGTGGATACGTTCGTTGTCCTGCGCCAGGTTCTCGCCAATGACCATCCAGCGATGCCCTTTGCCGCGCGCCACCAACGCCGCAGCGATGGCTTTCGGGCCGCAGCGTTTGTCGGTCACCATCGCCACCTTGCGGTGGCTCGCCAGCAGGTCGAAATCCACCTCGCGCCCGTGGCTGCTGGTCAGCCACATGTCGTTCATATCAATGCCCGCCTGCGCGCACAGGTACTGCACGGCGCTGACGCCGGGGATCACCCGCACGTTTTCACGGCCAAAATGAGCGATAAGCCGCGTACCGATGCCGTAAAACAGCGGGTCGCCGGAGGCCAGCACCACCACGTTTTGCGCCTGCCGCACCTCAATCCACGCCAGCACCTGGGCAATATTGGCGCCCAGCGCGCAGCGTTCGCCGCCAAACGCCGGAAACTGCGCCAGATGGCGCACGCCGCCAACCAGCGCATCGGCCTGCTTTACTGCATCTGCGGCCAGCGGCGTCATCAGCTGTACGCCCGCCGGGCCCATTCCGACGACGGTTAACATTGCATGTCCCTTACGATCTCACTGACTGGGCGGTTGCTGCCGAGAGTCTGGTTATCAAAGGCGAACAGGATGGCATCGCAGAGGGGCGGGTTTTGCGTGAAGCGCAGCCGCTCCAGCACGCGCTGACAGATACGGGCGGCAAGGTGGTTGTAGATTTTCTGGAAGCCGTAAGCGTCGATATGCTCCATGGCGGCTTCGGTGGTGTTGCACTCGCTTACCAGGGTCAGTAACTCAAGCGGCGCGCCGAGCAGCGCCAGATGGGCCACCAGCGTCTCCATGCGCCCGTCGGCGATATGGCTGTGGGTATGGAAAATTCCGGCGGCGATTTTGACCAGCTTGCCGGGGTGGCCGATCAGCACAATCTGGCGGAAGCCAAGGCGCACCGACTCTTCAATCATGTAGCCGACGAAGTTGCTCATGGTGACGACGACCTGCGAGTCAATGCCCATCTGCTCGCGCACGAAGCGCTCGCCGTGGTTGCCCGGCACCAGCACCACGCGCTCGAGCCCGGCGGCACGCTTCATTTCCAGCTCCAGCGCCAGCGAGCGCTTCCAGCTCTCTTCCGACATCGGCGTCACGATGCCGGTGGTGCCAATAATCGAAATGCCGCCCAGAATGCCCAGCCGCGAGTTATAGGTTTTCTTCGCCCGCGCTTCGCCCTCTGGAGCAAAAATTTCCACCTCTGCGCCGCGCGCCGGACCGATGGCCTCACGAACGGCGGTTTCAATGGTGTGACGCGGGGTGCGGTTGATCGCCGCGCTGCCGATGGGCAGCCCGATGCCTTTGCGGGTAACGGTGCCAACGCCCTCGCCGCCGCGCAGGGTAATCTCGCCGCTGTCGTTGACGGTGACGCGGGCAAAAATCAGCATTCCGTGGGTGGCATCGATGTCATCGCCGCCGTCTTTACGGATGGCGGCGATCCCCTGCTGGCCTTCGACGTGCGGGGATTCAACGTTCAGGTTCAGCGTCACGCCCGACGGCGTGACAATCGAGACCTGGTGAATCAGGTGCTGGCGCATCACCATCAGCGCGGCGACTTTCGCCGCCGCCGTAGCGCTGGAGCCGGTGGTGTAGCCTTTGCGCAGCGCTTTGCCGTTATGCCACACCGGGGCGTCGAAGGCGGGTTCGCTCATCGCGCCCCCTGCAGGTGGTAGAGAATAGCGTTGACGATCGCCGCCGCGACGTTGCTGCCGCCTTTACGCCCCAGCGCGGCAATGCCCGGCAGGCCGCTTTTGCTCAGCGCCTCTTTGGATTCTGCCGCGCCAACGAAGCCGACCGGCACGCCAATCACCCCGCCAACTTGCAGATCTTTATGCTCCATCAGGCGGAACAGCGCGGTTGGCGCATTGCCAAAGACGAACACCTTGTCGCCCTCTTCTTTCGCCGCAATGTCCACCGCCGCCATCGAGCGGGTAATGCCCTGCGCTTTGGCCTCGCGCACCACGCGCGGGTCGCTGATGTAGCAGCGGCACTCGCCGCCGAAGGTCGCCAGCAAGTTTTTATTGATGCCGGAGAGCGCCATGGTGGTGTCGGTGTAGAGCGTGCATGGGCGGCTCAGCGCGTCGCACAGGCGGGTTAATGCATCCGGAGAAAACCACAGAATATCCAGCCACTCGAAGTCGGCGGTGGTGTGGATCACCCGTTTGATAATCGCTTCGTGCAGCGGGCTGGCAAAGCGATACGTCGGGCGCGTTTCAGCGATAATCTCGCTGATTATCTCGAAGCTTTTGCTCTCAATCGCTTGCGGTTGCTGGATATAGTTCATGCAGTGCTCCTCAGGCCGCGCCAATAAGCCAGAACCTGACCGCCATAAACAGCAGCAGGGCCAGCGTTGACGCTACCCACATCAGTCGAATCGTTCGGGAAATATCATCAATGGCAATCGGGCGATGCGCGTCGCCAATCCACGGCTTGTTCACCCGCTCGCCAAAATAGTCGTTCGGGCCGCCAAGACGAATGCCCAGTGCCCCGGCGACGGCCGCTTCCGACCAGGCGCAGTTGGGGCTGCTGTGGTTTTTACGGTCGCGCCAGCCGATACGCAGCGCACACTCGCCGTTATCGCGGCAGACAAAGGCGGCAAGGCCAATCAACAGCCAGCTCAGCCGCGCGGGAATAAAGTTCGCTACATCGTCGAGGCGCGCGCTCACCATGCCAATGGCCCGGTATTTTTCGTGCTTGTAGCCCACCATCGAATCGAGGGTGTTGACCGCTTTGTAGGCCATCGCCAGCGGCGCGCCGCCGAGCAACAGGAAGAACAGCGGCGCGATAATGCCGTCGACGGTGTTTTCCGCCACCGTCTCCACCACCGCGCGGTTAATCTGCTCGGGCTGAAGCTGTGACGTATCGCGCCCGACAATCCACGACAGCTTGATGCGGCTCTCGGCAAGGTCGCCTGCCCGTAAGGGGCGTTCGACCGCCTGCGCCGACTGCGCCAGGCAGCGCCCAGCCAGCACGGTGAAAATCATCCATACCTCAACGCCAAAGCCCAGCCACGGATGCACGCTCGCGGCGAGGTGCAGCACGCCCCAGGCAACGGCGTAGGTCAGCCCCACCACCACCAGCCACATCACCCCGCCGCCAATGCGCAGCGCGAGGTCTGAATGACAAAACCGACGCACCGTGCGCTGCACGGCGTTAATCAGGTTGCCTATCCAGCGCACCGGATGCGGCCAGTTTTGCGGGTCGCCGATGATGAAATCGAGCACCCACGCCAGACACCAGGCCAGCAGCGTCATTGGGCGCTCCTGGCGGCGGCAAACCAGTGGTTGAGCATCGACGGGTTCTGGGCGAAATGGAGGTGCAGATAGCTGGCAAAGGTGTTCCCGCGCTGCCAGCCGCCGGACCACTGCTGGAGCACCGCGCCGTCGCGGGTTTTGCGACACGCCATCACCGCGGGGGTCTGGGCGGTAAAATCAGAGTAGTGGAATTCGTGGCCGCGCAGTATGTCGCCGGGGGCGGCGAGCAGCGTCTGCTGCTGCGCCTGCGCTTCGCAGTAGCCAAAGCGGGTCAACCGGGCGCCCATTTTGCTGTGGCCGGGCAGAATATCGGCCATCGCATGGATATCACCGTTTTTATCTTCCAGCGTGGTGCCGAGGTACATCAGGCCGCCGCACTCGGCGTAAATCGCCACGCCGCGCTCGTGCGCCGCGCGCAGTTGGGCCAGCATCGGCTTGTTACCTGCGAGCGCCTGGGCGTGCAGTTCCGGGTAGCCGCCGCCGAGCCAGATCATCTGGCAATCGGGAAGATGGTCGTTATGCAGCGGGCTAAAGCGCACAATCTTCACGCCAGCGCGCGCCAGGAGCGCCAGATTGTCCGGGTAGTAGAAGTTGAAGGCTTCATCATCGGCAAGCGCCAGGGTCAGCCCCTCTCCGCAAAGCGGTTCCTGCGGCCACTGACCGGCGGGCAGCGCGTCCAGTTCAGTGAGTTCCAGCAGCCTGTCGATATCCAGCGTACGCGAGAGCGTCGCGGCGAAATCCTGCCACGGTTGCTTCTCAATCGCGGATTCACGGGCGGTCACCAGCCCCAGATGGCGTTCGGGCAGCGCTACGCCTTCCGCGCGCGGCACATAGCCCAGCACCGGCAGCGCGCAGTAACGTTCGATGGCGCTTTTCAGCAGCTGAAAATGGCTCTCGCTGTTGACGCGGTTAACAATAACGCCCGCAATGTTGAGGCTCGGGTCGAAGTGCTGGAAGCCCATCACCGTGGCGGCAATGGAGGTGGAGACCGCTTTGCCGTCGACCAGCAAAATCACCGGGCAGCCTAGCTGTTTGGCCATCGCCGCGCTACTGCAATAGTGAGGGTCGGTGCCGTAGCCGTCGTACAGCCCCATCACGCCTTCAATCACGGCGATATCGGCCTGCTGCATATGTTCGCTGAACAGCGCATTGAGGATGGAGGTGGGTAGCATGAACGCGTCGAGGTTGCGCGAGGCAACGCCGCACATTGCGGTATGCCAGCCGGTATCGAGGTAGTCCGGCCCGACTTTATAGGGCTGAACCCGCAGGCCGCGCTGCTGGAGCAGCGTCAGCAGGCCGAGCGTTACCGTGGTTTTCCCACAGCCGCTACCGGTGCCGGCGAGAACGAATGCATGCTGTCTGGCTGCCATACCCTAACCCTATTGAGGGTGGATTTTGGGTATAGCCGCGCGCCCGCCCGGCCTGACGACCGTGCGACGCAAAGCAACCCGCTTCCCACCGAAGCTGTTGAAATAAACCAACAGGCAGGTCTTCTGGCTCAGCGTCATCCTCACCCGGCCTTCCCGATCGGTCGATCAGTGGTCATTACGGGGTCGTCAGCATTACAGCAGCGGGGGCTGCGGAGGATTTACACCTCCTTCCCTGGCATATTATCGATGCCAAACCTGTTGATTGCAGATTTATGCCGACACGATGGCCCACATAAAATAAAAGCAGGTTACTCTAGCGCCCCGGTAAAATGATTTCGTTGCGCTGCGACAATACCGGTATATTTATTTACGGTAGTTATATTTAGAACCACAAGGCAAGGGAAATCATGAGCGTTGCGCGCTGTCCGGGCTCCTGCGGAGAGCTGATTCAGGGCTGGATTCTGGGCAGTGAAAAGCTGATCTCCTGCCCAATAGACTGGTACAGCACGGTGGAAGTCTGCCGGGGAACGCCGCGCCCTGATGAGCGCCCGCTCACGCGCCGCATGGTCAATACGCTGCTGGCTCGCTGGGATTATCCCCTCAGCATGAGCCAGACGCTGCGCATTGAAGTGGACTCTACGCTGCCGATTGCCAAAGGGATGGCGAGCAGTACCGCCGACCTCGCCGCTACGGCGGTCGCCACCGCGATGCATTTGGGGCATTCACTCAGTGAATCCGATCTCGCCGCGCTTTGCGTCTCGCTTGAGCCAACGGACAGCACCCTGTTTCGCTCGCTGACGCTGTTCGACCACCTTCATGCCCGCACGCAGATTGCCTGCAAGCCCGCCCCCGAGTTTGATTTGCTGGTGCTGGAAAGCCCGCGCGTTCTGCGGACCGCCGACTATCATCGCCAGCCGCGCGAAGCCGTGCTCAAGGCTCACGCCAGTACGTTGGCACAGGCATGGGAAAACATCCAGACGGCCTGTGAAAGTAACTGCGCCAGCCTGCTGGGAGAGGCCGCTACGCTCAGCGCCATCGCCAGCCAGACGCTGCTGCCCAAGCCGGGCTTTGACACGCTGCTGGCGCTGGTTGAGTCCTGCGGGTTATACGGTCTGAACGTCGCACACAGCGGCAGCGTGGTCGGGCTGATGCTCGACCGCTGTCGTCATGATGTGGAGTATGTGAAATGGTCGCTGGCGCAAAGCGGGCTCGCCGACGTCTGGCCACAGCAGCACCTGCTAAAAGCGGTGCCAGGCGGGGTTCAGTCTAGCACCTGATGCAGCGCGTCAAGCAGTTGCTGATTTTCCGCCTCGCTGCGAATTGCCACGCGGAAGTAGCGCGCGTCCAGCCCCGGATAGTTGGCGCAGCTGCGGATTAAAATTCGCCGTTGCAGCAACGCAAATTGCAATTCAATCTCCGCGCGTTCACAGCGCAGGAACAGATAGTTAGCCCTGCCCGGATAGACCTTCAGCCCCGGCATATTCTCCAGCGCGCGATAAAACCGCGCCCCTTCTTCGTCAAGCCATCGCCAGGTGCGCTGTTGATATTCACGGTCATTCAGCACGATTTCCCCGGCAAGCGCCGCAAAAGCGTTGATAGACCACGGCATCTGATGCCGACGCAGCCGCGCTACCGCCTGCTCGTCGCTATTGAGTAAATAGCCCAGACGCAGGCCGGGAATGGCGTAAAACTTGGTCAGCGAACGCAGCACCCAGATATGCGGGTTTTGCGCCAGCAGCGGAATAAAACCCTGCTCGCCGGGAATAAAATCGATAAAGGCTTCATCGAGGATAAGCTGAATATTCAGCGCGTTGCAGCGTTCGGCCACCGCCAGCAGCAGCGCACGCTCCGGCAGCAGCCCGGTCGGGTTATTCGGGGTGCAGAGAAACAGGCAGTCCAGTTCGGAGGTTAACGCATCGAGCAGACGAGAGGTTAGCTGCCAGCCGTCCGCTTCGCGCAGTGCGAAGGTTTCAATCTCGCAGTCGAGAGTTTCCAGCGCTCGGCGATATTCGGCAAAGCCCGGCGCGACCACCATTGCCCGCCGTGGCTTCAGGCCGTGGACGAGGGTGAAAATCGACTCGGTTTCGCCATTGCCCGCCAGGCACCACGCCGCAGGCACGCCGTGATGCGCCGCCAGCGCCTGATGTAGCTGCTGGTAGTCAACGTCCGGGTAGCGTTCGGCGCAGGAGAGCTGGGCAACGATCGCCTGCTTCAGGCTTTCGGGCATGCCCAGCGGATTGATGTTGGCGCTGAAGTCCAGTAACTGGTCGGCGGTCAGGCCGATCAGCGCCGCCGCTTCGCGCGTGTTGCCGCCGTGGGCGCTTTTCAGCCGTGACATGGCCGATTACCCGCGCCGTGCCAGCGTCGCGCCGTCGGCAAAGTAGGCTTTAATCCCGGCGAGAATTGATTCGGCCACTTCCTGCTGGAAGGTGGCGGTTTTGAGCTTACGCTCCTCTTCAACGTTACTGATAAACGCCGTTTCGACGAGGATCGATGGAATATCCGGCGCTTTCAGTACCGCAAAGCCGGCCTGCTCCACCTGGTTTTTATGCAGGTCGTTCACCTGCCCCAGCTTTTTCAGCACCGCTTTACCAAACTTCAGGCTGTCGGCGATGGTCAGCGACTGCACCATATCGAACATGGTGTGGTCGACGTAGCGGTCGCCGCTCTTGCTGACACCACCGATTAAATCTGAGGCGTTCTGGGTTTGGGCGAGGTATTTCGCCGCGGTACTGGTGGCCCCTTTGGTCGACAGGGCAAAGACCGATGAGCCGCTCGGCTGGCGGCTGGTGAACGCATCCGCATGAATGGAGACGAACAGGTCGGCGCGCTGCTTCTGCGCTTTCGCCACCCGCACCTTCAGCGGAATAAAGATATCTTCGTTGCGCGTCATGTAGGCTTTCATGTTGCCTTCTTTTTCAATCAGCGCGCGCAGGCGACGGGCAATTTGCAGCACCACGTCTTTCTCCCGCGTTTTGTATTTACCCACCGCGCCGGAGTCTTCGCCGCCGTGGCCGGGGTCAAGCATAATAACAATCGGACGGTCGCGCCCGGCTTTGCCAGGTTGAGGGCCGCTTTGCGATGGCGGCACCTGCTTTTCAAGGTCGCCCTTGTTGTAGTCTTCCAGCAGCGCCAGCAGCGGGTCCTGCTGTTCTTTGCTGCTCGCCGGGTAGAGATCCATCACCAGACGTTCTTTAAATTCTGCCACGGGCGCGAGGGCGAAGAGCTGCGGCTTCACGTCCTGCTTGAGTTCAAACACCATGCGCACCGTTTGCGGATCAAACTGCCCAACGCGCGCAGATTTAATAAACGGATCGTCGCTGCGGATCTGCGCTCCCATGCCTTTCAGCACCGAGTTCAGGTTAACCCCTTCGAGGTCGACCACCAGACGGTCAGGATTGCTCAACGCAAACTGTCGATACTTGAGCTCACGGCTGGACTCCACCGTTACGCGCGTGTAGCTGGACGCAGGCCATATGCGCACCGCCACCACCTGACTGACGGCAGCTAACCCGACCTGACTTACGCTTAACAACCACATGGCGCCGGCACCTTGTAGCAGGCGACGACGGCTCAAAGACTGACTTCCCGACATGCTCCATCCCAGGCAAAAAAGTAA
>CP070603.1:1060292-1061947 GCA_016939855.1 Kluyvera ascorbata | reverse complement strand
TATACTCTATGGATTTCRAGCTGCRGGAAGGCGGCAAGTGAGGGAATCCCGATGAGCTTACTYTAGTAAGTGATTCGGGTGARYGARYRMAGCCAACGCMCCYGCCGYTTGAAAGACGACGAGTATACGCATAATACGATTGACCGGAAACTGTAACTAAAGCCGCATAAACTGTCATCTATAAAAGGGTAAACATTCGTTGAATCAGCGAAATTTGGCCGGAGATTTTCCAATGTTTAAGCAAATTGTGGCTTGCGTTTCCGGCAAAAACAGAATAAAAATACATTAATTACGAATAATCATGCATTGAGGGTTGTGCCGTGGTGAAGGAACGTAGAACCGAACTGGTAGAGGGGTTTCGTCATACCGTCCCCTATATTAACGCCCACCGGGGGAAGACGTTTGTCATCATGCTTGGCGGCGAAGCCATTGAGCATGAAAACTTTTCCAGCATCGTCAACGATATTGGCCTGCTGCACAGCCTGGGCATTCGCCTGGTGCTGGTCTATGGCGCGCGTCCGCAAATCGACGCCAATCTGGCCGAGCATCACCATGAGCCAACCTATCACAAACATATCCGCGTCACCGATACCAAAACCCTTGAGCTGGTGAAACAGGCCGCGGGGCTGCTGCAGCTGGATATTACCGCCCGCCTGTCGATGAGCCTCAACAATACCCCGCTGCAGGGTGCGCACATCAACGTGGTCAGCGGTAACTTTATCATCGCTCAGCCGCTCGGTGTGGACGACGGTATCGACTACTGCCACAGCGGACGCATTCGCCGTATCGATGAAGAAGCCATTCACCGCCAGCTCGACAGCGGCGCTATCGTGCTGATGGGCCCGGTCGCCGTTTCGGTGACCGGTGAGAGCTTTAACCTGACCTCGGAAGAGATTGCCACCCAACTGGCAATCAAGCTGAAGGCCGAGAAGATGATCGGCTTCTGCTCCTCACAGGGGGTGTTTAACGAAGCGGGCGATATTGTCTCTGAGCTGTTCCCGAACGAAGCTCAGGCGCGCATTGAAGAGCTGGAAAAAGAAGGCGACTACCTTTCCGGCACCGCGCGTTTCCTGCGCGGCGCGGTAAAAGCCTGCCGCAGCGGGGTACGCCGCTGCCACCTGATCAGCTATCAGGAAGACGGGACACTGTTACAGGAACTGTTCTCCCGTGACGGTATCGGTACGCAGATTGTGATGGAGAGCTCCGAGCAAATTCGCCGGGCCACCATCAACGATATCGGCGGCATTCTGGATCTGATCGCGCCGCTGGAGCAGCAGGGTATTCTGGTGCGCCGCTCCCGCGAACAGTTGGAGATGGAGATCGATAAATTCACCATTATTCAGCGTGATAACACCACGATTGCCTGCGCCGCACTTTATCCTTTCCCGGAGGAGAAAATTGGTGAGATGGCCTGCGTAGCAGTGCACCCGGATTACCGAAGCTCCTCACGCGGTGAAATGCTGTTGCAACGGATTGCCTCTCAGGCGAAGCAGATGGGGCTTAATCATCTGTTTGTGCTGACGACGCGCAGTATTCATTGGTTCCAGGAGCGCGGCTTTAAGCCGGTGGACGTGGAGCTGCTGCCGGAGAGTAAGAAGCAGCTTTATAACTATCAGCGCCGGTCGAAGGTGTTGATGACGGATTTGGTGTAAGCG
>CP070603.1:1046722-1060230 GCA_016939855.1 Kluyvera ascorbata | reverse complement strand
AACCTATTCCATCTCTGCAAAAATCGCCGACAACCCACTGCGTCGTTCGGTGCGCGTGGAAATCGCCTGTGCGAGCAGGTTTTTATCGGCGTACATCGACAGCCGCGCTTTGGCGCGGGTTATCGCCGTATAGACCAGCTCGCGGCTCACCACCGGGACAATCTGCGTCGGCAGCACCAGCGCGGCGTGGGTGAATTCAGAACCCTGCGATTTATGCACCGTCATTGCCCACGCGGTATCGTGCTCAGGCAAGCGGCTTGGCTGCACGGATTTAATCGTGCCGTCCGGCATTGGGAACCAGACGCGCATCCCTTCGCCGCGATCCAGCGCGACGCCGATATCACCGTTAAACAGCCCCAGCGCGCTGTCGTTGCGAGCAATCATCACCGGGCGGCCTTCATACCAGCGTGAGTGGCGCTGCGGTACAATCTGTCGGTGGCGCGTGAGCAACTGTTCAAACTGTTGGTTCAGCCCGCTCACGCCCCACGGCCCTTCGCGCAGTGCGCACAGCAGCTGATATTCACCAAATGCCGCCAGCACGACTTCAGGATCAGCCTGTTCACGTAAAAGTTGCAGATAAGGGCCATAGCCTGCTCGCGCGTCATCGAGCATGGCGGCGTAGTCGTCCGTCGTGTGCTGCGATTTCAGTTCGATATCGCTAAAGCCGCGGGAAAATACGGCGTCGATCTCTTTTTTATCGCCTCGGTTCACCGCGCTGGCGAGTTGGCCGATACCGGAGTCGCTACCAAAGCGGTAGCTGGTACGTAGCAGACAAAGGCTGTCGCGTAACGCCCCTGCTGTCTGGCCGTCACCGGCAGGTACCGTTGCCCCCGCCAGGCGGCTGAGCTGCTCTGCGCGCTCTGCGGTATAGCCTGCGTTCACCCAGCTACAGATATCGCCAAGCACCGCACCGGCTTCTACCGAAGCAAGCTGGTCGCGGTCGCCAAGGAAGATAACTCGCCCATGCGGCGGCAGTGCGTCAATCAGCCGCGCCATCATCGGCAGGTCAATCATTGAGGCTTCATCCACCACCAGCACGTCCAGATGCAGCGGATTTCCGGCGTGGTAACGCATCTTCTGGCTGCCAGGCTGCGCGCCCAGCAGGCGGTGCAACGTGCTGGCATCAGTGGGCAGCATCGCTTTTTGCGCGTCGCTTAAATCGAGTTTTCGCAGCGCCGCGCCCAGCGATTCCGTGAGTCGCGCCGCCGCTTTACCGGTTGGCGCAGCCAGGCGAATGCGGCATTTCTCCGTCCCCGTCATCTGTACCAGCGCCGCCAGCAGTTTAGCCACGGTGGTGGTTTTTCCCGTACCAGGGCCGCCGGAGATAACGGAAATACGGCGAGTCAGCGCCACGGCGGCGGCGACCTTCTGCCAGTCGATGGCGTCGCTTGCCGGAAATAGCGCGTTAAGCGTCGCGGCAAGCTGGGCTTCATCAACGGCAAACGGCGCGTTAGTTTCACTAAAGAAGCGCGCCACGCTGAGTTCGTTGCGCCACATGCGGTTGAGATAAAGCCTGCCGCGGCTCAGGATCAGCGGTGACGGGCGCTCCCCACCGCTCACGGCGTCCGAACTCAGCAGTAAAGTTTCCCAATCCTCTGGCTCGTTCGCCTCGGCAAACAACTGCTGCCAGAGGTCACGGGCGCGGCCTTTCGGCTGCATGGATGGGTTGAGATGGGAGAGTGGCAAGCAAACGTGCCCTTCTCCGGTATCGCGGCTGAGCATCGCGGCGGCCAGCATCACGGCGGGATGCTCATCTTTCGCCACCATCAGCGCAAACTGCACGTCGAGCGGACGCAGCAGCTTCAGTTCAGCAGCTTCCAGTAAACGTTGTTCGAGCGTCATACGTTGCTCTCCTCACCGGCAAACAGTGCGTCCATTGCCGTTATCAGCGCCGGGTCAGGCCGGGTGGCAAATATTCCCTGCTGCCCCGCTTCGCCGTCCACGCCGCGCAGGAACAGATAAATCACCCCGCCAAAATGACGTTCATAGTCATAGTCGGCAATGCGGTGACGTAGATAACGATGTAGCGCCAGGCTGTAGAGCTGATACTGCAAATCATAACGATGTGACTGCATTGCCTCTGCCATTGCCTCTTGGGTATAGGCCTCGCCGCTCTCACCGAGCCAGTTGGACTTGTAATCCAGAAGGTAATAGCGGCCCTCGTGGCGGAATACAAGGTCGATAAAGCCCTTCAGCATGCCGCGCACCTGACGGAAATCCAGCTCCGGGCAGCCCGCCGATAGCGGGTCATAGCGGCGGGTCACGGCGTCCAGCGCCCGCGCGTCCAGCGTCTGGGTAATCGGTAGATAAAACTCCATCTCCACCTGTTTTTGTCGGGCGCTAAGCTGATTGAGCGCAACGCCGGTATCCGCCAGCGGCGCGGCCAGCACCTGGGTGATCCAGCGGGTCAGCACCGGCTCCCAGACTTCATCAAAGCCGTTGTTTTGCAGCTTTTCACGCATCCACTCGGGTGATATGGGCTGAGTGAAGTCGAGGTCTTCAAACAGGCTGTGCAGGAACGTCCCCGGCGACGCGCCGCGCGGGAAGTGGTGCGGCGTCATCTCTGGCTCGGTTGGGGCGTCCGCGGTGCCCGAGGCGTCAATATCGATACGTGGTAGCAGGTCCTGCGCCACGCTGTGCCCACGCTGCTGTAGGCCGGAGTAGCTGGTTACGCGCCAGTCATCAACCACGCGGCGTAGCACCTGACGCGCCGCCAGCTCCGGCATCTCGGGTTGCGCCGCCTGCCAGCGGGCGTCGTCCGGCGCGGTGGCAAGCGTCAGAGAGATATGTTCGTCGCACAGCGCCTGAAGACAGGCATTCAGACCAGCAGCATCCAGCACTTCGCCTTTTTGCAGCAGCCTGCCCGGCGCGCTGTGGTGTAATTCGGTATCGGTCGGTTTATCGCTGCGCCGCGCCGTCAGCGGGGCAATGCCCAGACTACAGTGCCAGATGGCGCGCGTCAGCGCGACGTACAGCAGACGCAGGTCTTCCGCCAGACGCTCTGCTTCCGCCAGCTCAAGGCTCTCGTCGCTTTCGTTGAGATCCAGCACCGCCTTGAAGGATTCACGGTCGTGGTAGAACGCCTGTTTCTCTTTGCGGAAACGGGCAATAAACGGCAGCCAGACCAGCGGGTACTCCAGCCCCTTCGATTTGTGGATAGTGACTATCTGCACCAGGTGCTTATCGCTCTCCAGACGCATCTGCTGGCTGGAAGCGTTGGTATCCGGCTCGGCGACCTGCTGGTTGAGCCAGCGCACCAGCGCATGCTCGCTTTCAAGCTGGGTTGCCGCTTCCTGAAGCAGTTCGCTCAGGTGCAGAATATCGGTTAAGCGCCGTTCGCCACCGTGGGTCGCCAGCAGGTTTTCCGCCATGGAGCGCGCACTCATCAGAGCGCGAATCATCGGCATTACGCCGCGTCGCTGCCAGATAAGCCGGTAGTCGCTGAACTCTTCCACCAGCGCATCCCAGGCGTGCTCATCCTGGTTGAGGCGTTCAATATCCTGCGCATTCAGGCCAAACATCGCCGTCGCCAGCGCGCTGCGCAGCGTGTTTTCCCGCTCGGGCGTCAACACGGCCTGAAGCACCCACAGCAGCTCCTGCGCTTCCGGGGTTTCAAACACGCTGTCGCGGTTGGAGAGGTAGACCGATGGGATCGCCAGCGCGTTGAGCGCATCGCGAATCAGCGACGCTTCCTGGCGGTTACGCACCAGCACGGTAATGTCCGATGCCTGCACCGGGCGGGCATTATCGCCACGCCACAGCAGCGCGGTTCGCTGTTGCCCCGCCGTCAACCAGTCGCGAATTTGCGCCGCGCACTGCTGGGCCATAAAGGTTTGATAATCCCCCGCGCTGACGCCTTCACCGGGCATCAGCCACAAGTTCATCGCTGGCTGGTTTTCACCGTCAACTTCGAAGCGCAGCGAGGCGTTTTTTGGCGCTGATTTCACCGGCAGGAACGGGATATCGCGGAACATAAAGGGGTTATCAACCAGCCCAAACAGGCGGTTGACGCTTTCGACCATCCCCGGTGCGGAACGCCAGTTGGTGTCGAGGGTGTAATGGGCGGCCACGTCGCTGCGCGCGCGCATATAGGTAAAGATATCCGCGCCGCGGAAGGCGTAAATCGCCTGCTTCGGGTCGCCGATAAGCAGCAGCGCGGTGTCCGGCTGCTGTCGCCAGATTCGGCGGAAAATACGGTACTGCTGCGGGTCGGTGTCCTGGAATTCATCGATCATTGCCACCGGAAAACGCTGGCGAATAGCGGCGGCCAGCGCGTCACCGCTGTCGCTCTCTAGCGCTTCATCAAGGCGGCTTAGCATATCGTCAAAGCCTAACTCGCCGCGTCGGCGCTTCTCGCGGGCGACCGCTTCACGGATCTCTTTCATCGCCTGGGCTATCACCAGATCGTTGAGCGTCAGCGGCGAGGCCAGCAGACGTTCAATCGCGCTGAAAAGCGGATGGGTAGGCACTTCACCGCCCGCTTTGGTGCGGTCGGCAAGAAATGGCTGGCTGAATTTCTCCAGTGCATCAGGCAACTGATAGTTTTTGGTTTCTTCCTGGGCCCAGTCGCTGATCTTTTCGATCCACTTTCCCTGGTTGCCGCGGTTGAATTTGCGTCTGTCGATCCCTGAATTTTCAAGCAGTGAGTCCAGCTCGCCCACGCTTTCCAGCCAACGCTGTTTAATGTCGTTGATCTGGGTGAGGATCTGCTGGTGCCGTGACGCCAGCGTTTCGGCCTCGCCGAGGGGTACCTTAAGCTCCGGCGCTTCGCCCTGAAGGTAGCGGTCGATAGATTTGAGCAGATCCTGCGGCCCTTTCCACGATTCAACGATCACCTGGGCAATCTCGCGTTCAAGCGGGTAGCAGTGGCGTCGCCAGAAGTCGGCGCAGGCCTGGTAGCGAAGCTGAGATTCGTCTTCAATCAGCTGCTGTTCAAACAGCATGCCGGACTCAAAGGCGTTGAGGCTCAGCATGCGCTGACAGAAACCGTGGATGGTAAAGACGGCGGCATCGTCCATCTGACGCTCCGCCAGTAGCAGCACATTGGCCGCCTGCTGGAGGTCGTCAATTTCCGCCAGCAGGCTGGCATAGAGCGGGTTATCGGTGGCGTTACGCAGGCAGGCGACGCGCAGCTCGTGGATGTTGCTACGAATACGTCCGCGAAGCTCTTCGGTGGCGGCTTCGGTGAAGGTCACCACCAGCAGCTCTTCAACGTTGACGGGCCGAGGAAAGGCGGCCTCGCCGCCCAGCCCCAGCAACAGCCGCAGGTAGAGTGCGGCGATGGTGAAGGTTTTTCCGGTGCCCGCAGAGGCTTCAATCAGGCGCTCACCAGTCAGAGGCAAGCGCAGGGGATCAAGGGACTCGGCGGTTCCGGTCATTCGTTCTCTCTTCGTATAGGTAAGGTTTGCTGCAGCTCAGTAATGCTCTGCCACACTTTCCAGCCTTCAGGATGCGCGTAGTCCGTTTTGCCATTCTGGCTACCGGAGACCTGAGACAGCACCGTCATACCCTGTGGGTCAACAACCGTCTGGTGGAAGAAGTCGGCCAGCTTTTGCGGCGTCAGCAGCTTAATCTGGGCCACTACTTTATCACGTGAATCAAAGGCCATATTACCGCGATCGAAATCTTTGCTCAGCTGCGAGGCTTCATCGCTCAGCGTTTGCGGCGCTTGCAGCATGTCGGCTACCACCGCCTGCTGGATCTGGGCAAACTCTTCCGGCTTCATCGCGCGCAGCTTCTGTTCGGCGGTCGGGAAGAAGGCCTTGAAGCGCTCCCACAGGAAGGACGGCTGTTTTTCGTTACTTTGCAGCAGGAATCCCATTCCCCACTGGCGACCCACGTTCATCGAGAAGGCGAAGACCGCGTAGCCTAACTGCTCTTCGGTACGCAACTGGGTGTAGAACCACGGCTGGACGATTTGTGCCAGCATGGCGCTTGCCGCCGAGCTTGAGAACTCATCGACGTTTGGCGGCGCGAACACCGCTGCCAGCGCGGAGTCGGTGCTGGCGCCTGCTTTCTCGAAGATGACGTTTTGCTGTTTATCCACCAGCACATCTTTGTTGCGACACCACTCGCTGCCGTTGGCCCCAAGCTGGGTCTGAACGTTGCGCGCAAGCGTCGTGGACTGCTCGGCGCTCAGGTTGCCAATGACCATAAACTCCGGTCGCGCCCCGGTTTTCAGGCGGTCGCGGTAGTCCATCACCTCTTTGAGCGTAATGGACGGCAGCAGCGCTTTACGATCTTCACGCTGGAAATAAGGCACCTGCGACAGCATCTGCACCGGCATAATCGCCTGCTCGTAGGCTTTACCTTTGTCGGCGGAATCCATCATTTGCCGATACCAGGATTTCGCCTGTTCCAGCTGTTCTTCGGTTGGCGTGTAGCTGAAGTAGCCCTGCAGCAGTGCATCAAACAGCTGCGGCAGACGTTGAGTGTAACCGTTGGCGTTAAGCATCAGGCCATTGTTCGCACCGGTAGAGAAGCTAATCCCGCCGACGGCGGCCTGGTTGCTCAACTGGTCAAGCGCAATGCCAGCCAGGTAATCATTCAGCGCAAACATCACCTGATTACGGGCGCTGTCCATCGCTTTAGGGTTACGCAGGATCAGCGTGATATCGGCCTTCGGTTCGCTGGCAAAATAGCGGCTCGGCATATAGACCAGACGCAGATTTTGCTCATCAACAATCAGCTCCGGATGGGGGTACTTTTTCTCGCTTTTAATCAGCGTGAAGTCGTCCGGTATATACGGGTTAAGCTGTGGCAGATTCAGCGCAATGCCGCTGGCGTCCTTCTGCCATTTGGCAAAAGTATCGGCGCTAATTTTATCAACCTGGTAAGGGGCATCGACAAAGTAGGCCACTTTGTTGTGCGGCTCTTTCGGGCTGATATACCAGATACGGGCATTTTGCGGCGTCATCATCGCCAGACGATCTTTAACCGCCTGCGCGTCATAGCGGTCGGCAATGTTTACTGCGTCCAGCGTATGCGCTACCGGCACGCGAATCATGGTATCCGCCAGCCATTCCACGTAACCCATATCGCGGGTGATGGACGGGTAGCGGAAATCAAGGTTCAGCACGTGCGCCAGCTCGTCAAAGTAGCTTTTATCTACGCCTTTCTGGCGCAGCGTATCAAGATAGCTAAAGATGGCAGCGACCACTTCATCGCGGTGGGCCAGGCCTTTATCGGTTAAGGTGGCAGAAATCGCCAGCACGCCGCTATTGCCGTTGACGACCGGGTCAGAGTCGGCGCGAATACCTTCCACCAGCCCCTGCTTTTGCAGCCAGTCGGATAAGGTACCCGGCGTGCGGTTACCAATCAGGTAGGTAATTAGCTCGTCGGTTTTGCTCCGGAACTGCGCGGAGTTGTTATCAATACGGAACTCAACGCGCAGCACCTTACGCGGCAGCGCAGGAACGTAATGAATGATGATGCCTTTCTGTGCATCAGTGACCACCGGGACGGTGATTTCCAGGCGCTCGATGGATTTATTGGGTACGCGACCGTAGGTTTGCGCAGCAATCTGCGCCAGTTCAGGCAGCGGTTTATTGCTGTAAATCACCGCTTTCATCAGGTTCGCGGAGTAGTACTTGTTGCGAAACGCCAGCAGCGCGTCATACACCGGGCTATTGGGTTTGTCGCTGAGCGTTTCGAGGTTGCCGCCGGAGAAGCGTGCGCCGGGGTGCGCCGGGTTGATGGTTTCCGCGCTCACCTGCGCCATACGCATACCGTCACGAGTACGCGCCATGGTCAACTCAGCGTTGACGGCATTACGCTCGCGGTCGGCGTATTTTTTTTCCAGCAGCGGCGCGGCAATGGCGTCGGCCAGGCGGTCGACCGCCCCCTGCAGGGCATCGTTTTCGACTTCAAGATAGAAGGCGGTGCGATACGGCGCGGTACTGGCATTGTGGCTGCCGCCGTGCATTTTTAAGAATTCAGCAAGGCTGTCAGGCTGCGGGTAGTTTTTCGAGCCCATCAGCGTCATGTGTTCGAGGAAGTGCGCAAGGCCCGGATGGGAATCAGGGTCTTCCAGCGAGCCGAGGGGCACCACCAGCGCCGACAACGATTTTACCGCCTGTGGGTCTGAAACCAGCAGGACGACCATCTTGTTGTCGAGCGTTATCGCTTGATACTGACGGGTGTCTTTTTCGCTTTTACGGATGGTTTCCTGAATCGGTTGCCATCCTGTGTCTGCCTGACCTACGGTCGCCCAAAGGGCGGTGACGAAAACAACAATACTCAACCAGATACTGCGGGGCATTCACGGACCTCACCATTAACAGATACTTCAAAAATCAGCATGCTCTTGTGGGCAGTTTCAGCCTCAGCTTACCGCTTCGTCTGCTGCCACTCATCAGTCCGTGACTTCTGCGCATAGTAAATGAAGCCTTTAGCTTGCGCAATTTTTATACAGTCACGATGACTGGTTGAAACGGAATACCGGCAGCAGATACGGTGTCGTCTGCGCGATAATCGATTCATATTGCGCAGGTTCCAGGGTACGCCATAAGCGCTGATACCAGACGTCGGCCCCTTCACCACTCACTATCATGTTGCCTTCGTAAGCCTGTAAAAACTTACTGCGGGCTTTCTGCTGCGAGTCTTCGTCTTCTAAGATGGCATCATTTTCGGCATCGTAACAGGCTTTTATCCATGCGCCGCCGCTCTCCGGCAGGAACAACAACGGTTGACACATTCCCTGACGATAGCCTGCAACCAACTGCGACAAATACGCTTTCGCTTCATCTGCCGCCAGCGGTGGGAAGCACCACTCCCCTTCTTTACGCAACAGCAAACGGCTGTCACCCGTTCCGCCACTTGCACAGTAGACAAGGTGTTCCAGCCAAAGTTGCATTCCCTGTGAAACGCTAAGCAAAGAGGGACGCCAGCGCAGCAGGCCATTTTCCTGAACCTGAGGCAGCCAGCCGGTGATATTCACCCCGTCGCAGTCGAGATCAATTTCCATGCTCTGCGCCGTGCGGCGATACTCAATCACCCGGCTCGCCAGCGCGGTCATTTCCTGATGCTGGGCCTCCCAGGCAATTTCACCAAACGGGCCGTAGGGCAATTCACCGGCCGCGCGATAGCGGCGGTACATCTGCCCCGCATCTTTCTGCTCAATCAGGGTGTTTAGCAACTGCTGATTAAGCTGATAGCGCGTTAGCCCTTCGAGGGTGAACGGTTCGGTATCTGGGATATCGCTCTCTTCATTGCGGAAGTTCACCTGCAAACGCATCTGGAAGAACGCGCGCACCGGGTGCGCCCAGAAGCGCTGAAGCTGTTCGAGCGGCAGCACGGTCAACTCCCGTGGTTCCAGCGGCTGGATAAAGCTACTGTGCGCTTCGCCCTGCTGACTCGCCGCCGCCAGCCACTCCTGGGCATAGCTTTGCTGCTCACCGGCTTTATAGTTGTCGGCATCAAACGGCATACGCGGGTGTAACTGCATGATATGGCGCTTCACGCGCTGTTCGCTTTCGTCGCAGTTGAGCCCTTCATCGCCCTCAAGGCAGTGGCTCTGGCCGATGTAGTCCAGCAGCTCTTGTACCAATACTGACGGGTAGCGTTCGCTGTTATCCTGAATAGAACGGCCGATGTAGCTGATATAGAGCGATTTTTCCGCCGACATCATCGCTTCCAGGAACAGATAACGGTCATCGTCGCGGCGGCTACGGTCGCCGCGCAGCGGTTTCTGGCTCATCAGATCAAAACCGAGCGGGGCGAGCGCACGTGGGTAAATTCCGTCGTTCATGCCCAGCAGGCACACCACTTTGAACGGAATGGAGCGCATCGGCATTAGGGTACAAATATTGATAGGGCCCGCCAGGAAGCGCTGGCTGATACGTTCCTGATCGAGGCGCTGCGCCAGTTCATCGCGCAGCAGCGTCAGCGGCACCTCGCCGGCATATTGCGACTGGACGCCCTGGGCGATTATCGCCTGCCACTGCTGTTCAATCAGCGTCAGCGCGGCCTCTGTGTCCTGATCTGGCAGGAAAAAGTCGTTGAGCATCTCACGACACACCGGCAGCCACTCCTCCAGCGAGCGTGTTTGCGTCAATATCTGACGCCAGCGGTTTAACTGCATCAGCAAAGAAGCCAGGTAGCCAACCAGCTCGGCAATCAGGCCGCTGGACTCATCATACGGCAGCACGTCCTGCCATTCGCCCTGCTCGCTCTCCATCGCGTAGCCCAGCAGCATACGCGTGAGGCCAAAGCGCCAGGTATGCTGACCGGTGGCGGGCAGGTCCATTTCGCGGACGTTGTCATCGTCCATCCCCCAGCGTACGCCGGACTCGCTGACCCATTGACGCAGGTGCAGCAGGCCCGCTTCATCAATGTTAAAGCGCGCCGCCAGCACCGGCACGTCAAGCAGCGCCAGCACGTCTTCGCTGGTAAAACGGCTATCGGGCAGCGATAGCAGAGTGATAAACGCCTGCATCGCCGGGTGCGTCTGACGGGCACGACGGTCCGAAATGGCGTACGGCAGGTAGCGTTCACCAGTCGCGCTGCCAAAAACGGCCTGAATAAAAGGACTGTAGCTATCGATATCCGCCACCATCACGATAATGTCGCGCGGCGTCAGCGTCGGGTCGGCCTCCAGCATAGCGAGCAGACGGTCGTGCAGAACCTCGACTTCGCGCTGCGGGCTGTGGCAAACGTGAACGGTGAGGCTGCGGTCGTCTCGCGCCAGCGGGCGCTTGTCACCGCTGTGGGCGAACTCTTCCGCGCTGCGCCCGGCAATGGCGGAGTTTTTCAGCTCCAGCACGTCGTATTGAAGGTTGTGTAACAGATTATCGGGTTCGATATCGACGAACGCATCCAGTTCCTGATAGCGTTCAAGCCCCGCCAGCAGGTAGATGTAGTCGCGCCCCAGCTTGCCCCAGGAGGCCAGCATCGGGTTGCCAACTTCCTGCTCGCCGTCGTCGTTAAACAGCCCTGGCGCGTGGCTGGCGTCCTGGAACAGCGGCAGTTCACGCTGCTCTCGGTAGTGGCGGCGCTGACGCGCCATCAGCCGCGCCAGAAACGCCGGGTCTTTAATATCACCCCAGTAGTAGCGGCACGGGTTGGTGAACAACACATAAATATCAATGTGTTTCCCCAGCGCCTGTAGCGCATGTAGATAGACCGGCGGCAGCGCGGAGATCCCACAGATAAAGACCCGCGGCGGCAATCCTGCAGGCGGTTGGTTGCTGTTTTCCAGCGTGTCGATAAAGCGTTGATATAAGTTGGCACGATGCCACAGCGGCTGACCCAGCGCGGCAGTATGCTCCACCAGCGCTTTCCACAGCGGCGCTTGCCACGCCTGCGCATCTCCCACGCCGTCAACCAATCTTCCAGCTTCCCACTCCGTAAGCCATTCAGGGCGATAGACCAGATACTGGTCATACAGGTCAGCAACGCGGGAGGCCAACTGGAACAGCTTACGTTTGTCGGCATCGTCGGTGAGATAGTGGCGCAGCGGGGTAAAGGCCTCATCATCCAGCATGCCCGGCAGCAGGGTCATCAGCTTCCAGCTCATGCTCTGCTTATTGAAGGCGCTCTCGGCAGGGATTTCGGGCAGAACGCGGGTAAACATATCCCAGATAAAACTGGCGGGTAGAGGGAAATCTATATTCGCGGCAATGCCAAAACGCTGTGATAGCGTCATCTGCAGCCACTGCGCCATCCCGGTACTCTGTACCAGAATCATTTCAGGCTCGAAAGGGTCCGCCAGCCGGTCCTGTTCAACAATGAACTCCATCAATGCTTCCAGAACATCCAGACGGTTGGAATGATAGACCCTTAACATAATCGCTCCTGACTACTGACTGACCGGGCAATGCAGACGAGACATACGCCCCTGCCTGCCCATGGGGGTGGTAATAGTAGCATTGATGCTGACACAACGTTGTGACGATGTCTGCCCCCGCTCGCGCGTCCAGCCGTCGGGAAGCGTCTGCGCCTGCTGCTGCGTTTGCACCCAGGCGTAGCGCCACATCTGGCGGTACTGATTAAGCTCAACGCTGCTGGTTGCCAGCACGCGATAATAGCCGCCAAGCGCCGTCACTACGCTCACCATCAGAAACATCGCCAGCACCACTTCCGGCAAGCTAAAGCCTCTGATTTTCAGGGTGTCAGGCATAACGCAGCCTCCTTTAAAGGGCAAAAATCACTCCAGCCATGCGGCGAAAAATGGAGGTTTCCGTTTTCCCATGTGCCCGACTGCCAGAGGCTGAGCGCGTCATTTTTTGCTATCAGCAGCAGTGTGTCGTCGCTAAAGCGCCGCAGGCAGACCCGGCTGTCGGATTCATAAACCTGGCATTGCACCCCAGCCTCTGTCTTCCAGCGCTGAACCTTCCCCCACTGTAAGGCGGAGTGAACCTCCGCGGTACGCTGAATCAAGCGACTTTCGTTGCTCACTTTCTGCATCTGCTGGCGCTGCGCCTGATTTAACCCCTGGAGCATCAGGCTCCCTAAGACCAGCAGCATGAGCACCATCGCCAGTGACGAAACGCCGAGCTCACGGTTCACTGGTTGTATCCCGTCACGCCGTACTGCACGCTCGCCGCGATGTTACCCGCGGCCATCGCAGAGAGGGTAATAAACAGATCCGGTGTGTAGCCTGAGTTCACATGACGCGTCACCTCAAACATCGTAACCGTCACCGTATTCGGGTCGGTCATTTTGTTCCAGCCTTTATCATTGCAGGTATTCACCCCGCGCAGCGTTTCCAGCACGCCGGATTGCAGGCGAAAACCGATAGTATCGGCGCTATCCGCTGGCGCGGTTTCCCAGACGCCATTGCTGTTACTATCCCAGCGCGCAATGACGCACGCCCCCTGTTGCGCGATTTGCAGCGCCTCGCCAACACAACCGTCGCCGCCACAGTAGCCCGCACGCTGTAGGTGCTTAGCAATGGTGAAGGCGCTCTGCCAGAGATCGTCTTCGAGCGCTTGCTGCCGCATCTGCTGGAATATGCCGCGCTGCAATGCGGGCAAAAACCGGGAAGCCCCCAGCAATAAAATGCTGCTGATAGCCATCGCAATCAGCACTTCCAGCAGTGAAAAGCCACGCATCAGCATGTTGCCCCCTCACATAAACGTACCCGTCCCCAGCTCGAGATAAGTATCGTCCAGCTTCCCACCTCACTTTCCAGCGTAATGCTGCCAGCCCATGCCGTATTACGCAGGCCAAAGAAAGCCAGATTCGGCGTGATTTTCGTTAACTCAACGTCGGCCCATTGCGAGCGATAGACCGCCGGGTTTCCCGCAGGACAGCCGTCCAGAACCGTGTCATCTGCCACCAGGCACCACGCCACGGCATGACGATTAACCCGGAATCGGCGATCGTGGTTCTGCCAATTAGCATCGCTACGCATTGCCGTCAGGAAGTCGCGCAGTTCGCTGGCGGTTTGCCATAGGCGCTGTGACTGTTGCCAGTTTCGCCAGCCGTAAAGACCGGAGGCGCTAAGAATAAGCACCAGCGTCAACGCCACCAGCGTTTCAATAAGGGTATAGCCCCGTTCTCTTTCT
>CP070603.1:1038010-1046507 GCA_016939855.1 Kluyvera ascorbata | reverse complement strand
GTTAAATCGCCACCGGCGCTTTGATACCCGGGTGCGGGTCGTAGCCTTCGATTTCGAAGTCATCAAAGCGGTAGTCAAAAATAGACTCCGGCTTGCGTTTAATCACCAGCTTCGGCAGCGCGCGCGGTTCGCGGGTCAGCTGCAGCGCGGTCTGTTCCATGTGGTTGCTGTACAGGTGAGTATCCCCGCCGGTCCAGACAAAATCACCGACTTCCAGGTCGCACTGCTGCGCCATCATATGCACCAGCAGCGCATAGCTGGCGATGTTGAACGGCAGGCCGAGGAACACGTCGCAGGAGCGCTGATAGAGCTGGCAGGAAAGTTTGCCGTCAGCCACGTAGAACTGGAAGAACGCGTGGCAAGGCGCCAGCGCCATTTTGTCCAGTTCACCGACGTTCCACGCAGAAACGATGATACGGCGCGAGTCCGGGTCATTTTTCAGCTGGTTCATCACGGTGGTGATCTGGTCGATATGGCGGCCATCCGGCGTCGGCCAGGCGCGCCATTGTTTACCATACACCGGGCCCAGGTTGCCGTTCTCGTCGGCCCATTCATCCCAGATGCTGACGTTGTTTTCGTGCAGGTAGGCAACGTTGGTGTCGCCCTGCAGGAACCACAGCAGTTCGTGGATGATGGAGCGCAGGTGGCAGCGCTTGGTGGTCACCAGCGGGAAACCTTCTTGCAGGTTAAAGCGCATCTGGTGGCCAAAAATGGAGACGGTGCCGGTGCCGGTACGGTCGTTTTTCTGGGTGCCCTCATCGAGCACCTTCTGCATCAGTTCAAGATACTGTTTCATGCTTCCTCAGGAGATCTGTTGCTGCGGACGGCGAAACGCCCAGACCATCATAATGATACCCGCAAGCACCATCGGAATCGAAAGAATCTGCCCCATGCTGATGTACTGCACCCACTCACCGGTGAACTGCGCGTCCGGCTGGCGGAAGAATTCAGAGATGATACGGAACAGGCCGTAGCCAATCAGGAACAGGCCGGAGACCGAGCCCGCCGGGCGTGGTTTACGGATAAAGAAGTTCAGGATCAGGAACAGCACCACGCCTTCCAGCGCCAGCTCGTACAGCTGGGACGCATGGCGCGGCAGCGAGCCGTAGGTATCAAACAGCGTTTGCCATTCAGGGTGAGACGGCAGCAGCGCCAGGTCTTCCGCACGGGAGCCCGGGAACAGCATGGTGTAGTGGAAGCTCGGGTCGACGCGGCCCCACAGTTCGCCGTTGATAAAGTTCCCCAGACGGCCGCAGCCAAGACCAAACGGAATCAGCGGCGCAATAAAGTCAGACACCTGGAAGAAGGTACGCTTGGTGCGTTTGGCGAAGATAATCATCACCACGATCACACCAATCAGGCCGCCGTGGAAGGACATCCCACCGTCCCACACGCGGAACAGATACAGCGGGTCATGCAGGAAGGAGTCGAAATTGTAGAACATGACGTAACCGATGCGCCCGCCGAGGAATACCCCGAGGAAGCCCGCGTACAGCAGGTTTTCAACTTCGTTTTTGGTCCAGCCGCTGTTTGGGCGGTTCGCTCGACGCGTCGCCAGCCACATGGCAAAGATAAAGCCCACAAGGTACATCATGCCGTACCAATGCAGGGAAACCGGTCCGATGGAGAAAATTACCGGATCAAAGTCCGGGAAACGCAGATAACCACTATTCATCTGTCACCACAAATGCTTGTTATTCCGCCGAAAGTGGACAGCGGTAGAGATGCGCGCCGGACGTTTCTGGCGCTCCAAAGGTGCGAATGATAGCACAGGGGAGATAAGAGATGATGCGCTGAAGATGTAAAAGATATGTATAAACGGAGAGCTTCGTGAGATCCCGGCGTCGCTRCGCTCGGCCGGGCTACGAGGTGGTGCAGAATGTAGGCCGGACAAGCGTAGCGCTATCCGACAATGTGCGCCAGGCTGCCTACAGGCCGCCGCGAATCAAGCCGCCAAGGCCACGGCGCTCCATAAACGCCGCGACCTGATGGCGCACTTCGGTGGCCATCTGCGCGTCGAGACTGCGACGCGCCAGCGTTTCGGCATCTTCAAGGTCGATATTACGCAGCAGATACTTCACGCGCGCCACCGAGCGACCGTTCATCGACAAATGACGGAAGCCCAGCCCTACCAAAATGGTGACGCACATCGGGTCGCCCGCCATTTCGCCGCACAGGCGTAAATCAATGCCGTAGCGTTCGGCTTCCTGGACAATCATCGACAACACCCGAATCATGCCTGGGTGCAGGCTGTCATACATGCTGGCGACGCGCGTGTTGTTACGGTCTACCGCCAGCACGTACTGGGTCAGATCGTTGGTGCCAACCGAAATGAAATCGACGCGGTTTACCAGATTCGGCAGCATGAAGATCATCGACGGCACTTCCAGCATGATCCCGATACGCGGTTTTGGAATCGCGTAGCCGATCATCTCTTCCACTTCACGACCGGCGCGGTCGATAAGGCGGCGTGCTTCGTCCACCTCTTCCAGATTAGTGATCATCGGCAGCAGAATGCTGAGATTGCCGGTTGCCGCGTTAGCACGCAGCATTGCGCGCACCTGGATCAGGAAGATCTCTGGCTGATCGAGCGTGATGCGGATCCCGCGCCAGCCAAGACACGGGTTCTCTTCGCTAATTGGCATGTACGGCAGCTGTTTATCCGCCCCAACGTCGAGCGTACGCAGCGTCACGGGCTTATCGTTAAACATCTGCAGCATGCCCTGATACTGCGCCACCTGCTCCTCTTCCGATGGGAAGCCGCTTTGCAGCATAAACGGAATTTCGGTGCGGTACAGGCCGATGCCGTCGATGCGACGACCCAGCTTTTGTTCATGTTCCGGGCTTAAACCGGCGTTGAGCATCACCTTCACGCGCTCGCCGCTTTTCAGTTCGGCCGGACGCTCAACGTCCCCTTCCGCCAGGCGGCTCAGCTCATTTTCTTCGCTGATAAGGCGCTGGTATTCCTGCACCAGGATCGGTTCGGGGTCGACCAGCAGTTCGCCGCGATAGCCGTCCACCACCAGCGTACGCCCATGAAGGACGGCAGGTTGGATATCCGCGCCCATCACCGTAGGAATGCCCAGCGCGCGAACCATAATCGCCGCGTGGGAGTTAGCGGCACCGTCGCGGACGACCACACCGGCTAACCGATCCTGTGGAACTTCCGCCAGCGTCGCCGCAGAAAGCTCGTCGGCCACCAGCACAAAGCGCTCTGGCCAACTGTTAGCGCCCTGGGTGGTGTCATCAAGATGGAACAGCAGGCGCTGCCCAAGCGTACGCAGATCGCCCGCCCGCTCTTTCAGATAGCCGTCGCTCAGCGCGGCAAACTGTTCGGCGAACTTCTCGATGACTTTCTTCACCGACCATTCGGCAACCGAGCCTTTATCCACTTCCGCAAACAGCTCGCGGCGCAGGCTGGCATCAGAGAGCAGGTGCGAATAGAGGTCAAAAATTGCCGCCGTCTCTTTTTGCGCCCCGGCGGCATAGCGTTTGCTGTAGCGGCGGAATTCGTTCGCCGCCTCTTCCAGCGCGCCGGTTAAGCGCTCGCGCTCAAGCGCGGTGTCCAGCGAGGAGGCTTCGTAAACCTGCTCCATTAATGGCAGGGTCGCGTCCATCCAGCCTTCGGCAATCGCTACGCCCGGCGAGGCGGGCAGCGCGCGAATGCGCGTCTGACGATACTGACCAAACAGCGCCGTCAGCTGAGATTGAGAGAGGATTGCCGCCATTTGTGTGGCGAGCGTCACCAGGAATGACTCTTCGCTTTCGTCGAACTGACGCAGTTCACGCTGCTGCACCACCAGTACGCCCAGCAGCTGACGGCGCTGGATAATCGGCACGCCAAGAAACGCGCGGAAGCGCTCTTCTTTTACGGAGGGAATATATTTATAGCTGGGGTGTTTTTGCGCGTCAGCAAGGTTGATGGGTTCGGCCAGTCGGCCAACCAGGCCAACAATACCTTCATCAAAGGCGAGCGTAATGGTACGACCGCGTGGCTTTTTCAGACCACGGGTCGCCATCAGATAAAAGCAGCGTCGATCGTTGTCGGCGAGATAGACCGAGCAAACCTCCGTCTCCATCGCGTGGCAGACGTCAGTGACCAGAATATCCAGCGCCTCGTTCAGACGAGGCGCACTCGCGACCTTCTCAACAATTTCGCGTAAGCGCGTGAGCATAATGTGCGTGGCTTAACCTCTTTTGCGTCGATAAGCAGGCGCGCTTTGCGGTTTTGGGGCGCTCTCCGCAAGCGCCATCACTACACTGGCGAACTCTTTCATCACCCGGCGGTAGACGTCGCGTTTAAACGAGACGACCTGACGCACCGGATACCAGTAACTCACCCAGCGCCAGCCGTCGAACTCCGGCGTGCTGCTGGTTTGCATATTGATATCCGCGTCATTGCCGATCAACTGCAAGAGAAACCACTTTTGTTTCTGGCCGATACAAACCGGCTTAGTGTCCCAACGCACCAAACGTTTTGGCAACTTGTAACGCAACCAGTTTCGGGTCGAAGCGAGGATCCGCACATCCTTGCGGCTTAATCCAACTTCTTCGAACAGTTCCCGATACATCGCCTGTTCTGCCGTCTCACCGGGGTTTATGCCCCCTTGGGGAAATTGCCAGGAGTGCTGACCATAGCGCCGGGCCCACATTACCTGACCCTGACGATTGCAAATTACAATACCTACATTCGGGCGGTAGCCATCGTCATCAATCACCGGACTACCTCAAAATAAGCTTCAATGTGAATGATTGTTTCACACTCGCTGTAAACGGTAAACCACTCTATTACGCCACGACTAACGAATAACATTTGAATAACTCACAGTAATCATCAGAGTTATAAACAGAGAACCGCGCTCACCGACGATTTTATTCACTTTTTCTGTGGATAGAGTTGTGAAGAAGTACGGAATTACCCAGGGAAAACCCAGAGTACTCTGAATAATCGCATGTCACCTTCAATCAGTAAAACGATATTTTTCATCATGTTATTATAGTTAATCCTGATGCATTAGCGCATAACGTGATGATCATCACGTAGGCGATCCTTCAATTGATGAAAGATCGAGCAACGTTGGTTTTATCCACAGATTGTGCAAACATCTTAGGCATCTTTTGTGCGAAAATTCGATTTTCGTCGCACGTCAAGGCTGTAAATTGAAACAGTAGTCAGGCTTTTCCCCAGTTATCCCACTTTTCTGTGGATAACATGGTGTAAGATCCTGTTCATTGTCAGTGACCAGATTTGGAAAACCTTTTTTGGCATCATTTTTTCGTCATTTTTTCTCAAAAAAAAGGCATGATAATCATCATGTTGTCATATTTACCCAGAAAAAGTTAAACTCTATCCACACCCGGTAAAATTGTCGTTCATTTTTTCACCACAAGGCACACCATCATGTCCACCCTTGCTCCACTTCGTGAATCGCCTAAAACCCAGGCTGAACTTCTTGCTCAGGCGCAGCGGCTAGCGGGCTATTCGTTGGGTGAGCTGGCGGCGATGGCTGGCATCGTCGCGCCGAAGGATTTAAAGCGAGACAAAGGCTGGATTGGCGTGCTGCTGGAGGTCTGGCTGGGCGCTAGCGCCGGGAGTAAACCCGAGCAGGATTTCGCCGCGCTGGGCGTTGAGCTGAAAACCATTCCTATCGATTCCCAGGGGCGCCCGCTAGAGACCACCTTCGTGTGCGTCGCGCCGCTGACCGGCAACTCTGGCGTCACCTGGGAGAATAGCCACGTGCGCCACAAGCTTAAGCGGGTGCTGTGGATCCCGGTTGAAGGTGAGCGGTCGATCCCGCTTGCTGAACGCCGCGTTGGCGCACCGCTGCTGTGGAGCCCTAGCGCAGAAGAAGAGAACCAGCTACAGATGGACTGGGAAGAGCTGATGGATCTCATCGTTCTCGGCCAGGTGGAACGTATCACCGCCCGCCACGGCGAAGTGCTGCAGCTCAGGCCGAAGGCCGCTAACAGTAAAGCGCTGACCGAAGCCATTGGCGCAAAAGGCGAGCCCATCATGACGCTACCGCGCGGCTTCTATCTCAAAAAGAACTTCACCGCGGCCCTGCTGGCGCGCCACTTCATGCTGCGAGTCGATTAATTTTTTTGTCCTGCCGCGCAGCGGGATTATACTTCCCCCGCCGCGCGCAACCGGCACGCCTTCGCCCTCCCACTGAGCGCCTGGAATGCGTTTCTGGGCAGGGTTCTGTATCGGTTGTTGCAATGCACCTCAACTATATCTATTAACGCTTTCGTTTTATTTGGCAGGACTTATCTAATGTTATTTGCATGGATCACCGACCCCAATGCCTGGCTTGCGCTCGGCACGCTGACGATTCTGGAAATCGTTCTGGGGATCGATAATATTATTTTTCTCTCTCTGGTTGTGGCTAAGCTCCCTACCGCGCAGCGTGCGCATGCCCGTCGTTTAGGGTTAATGGGGGCCATGCTCATGCGCCTCGCGCTGCTGGCCTCCATTGCCTGGGTGGTAAAACTCACTCAGCCGCTGTTTACTCTGCTTGGTCAGGCGATTTCGATTCGCGATCTGATTTTACTACTCGGTGGGCTGTTCCTTATCTGGAAGGCCAGTATGGAAATTCACGAGTCGATTGAAGGCGATGAAGAGAGCATAAAAACGAACGTTCATTCGTTTTTGGGCGCGATCGTGCAGATTATGATGCTGGATATCATCTTCAGCCTTGATTCGGTCATTACCGCCGTAGGTCTCTCCGATCATCTGTTTATTATGATGGCCGCCGTGGTCATTGCGGTTGGCGTGATGATGTTCGCTGCACGTTCGATTGGCGAATTCGTCGAAAGACACCCGTCGGTGAAAATGCTAGCCCTGTCGTTCCTGATTCTGGTGGGCTTCACGCTGATTCTTGAAAGTCTCGATGTCCATGTACCAAAAGGCTATATCTACTTCGCGATGTTCTTCTCTATGGCAGTCGAGAGCCTCAATCTGCTGCGAAGTAAGAAAAATAAACATTAATCATTCATCAACAGCCCTCAATTGAGGGCTGTGTCTGGTTTTTTTAAGATTTTCCTGCTTTATGCTGTGGCTTAGGTCGGTTATTACTAGACTATTAAGAGTGCGGCGATGAAGGGGATAACGATGACAAAATGGGCAGTGTTGATTTCCGCAGTAGGTTTAGCCTTTGCAGTTTCCGGCTGTAGCAGCGATTACGTGATGGCCACCAAAGACGGTCGGATGATCCTGACCGACGGTAAACCGGAAGTCGATGACGACACCGGGCTTATCAGCTACGAAGATCAGCAAGGTAATAAGATGCAGATCAACCGCGACGACGTGTCGCAAATTATCAAACGCTAATCAGAGAGGTCAGCCACCTGCTGGCCTTTTTTCATTTTCTGCTTTCCCTTTTTCTCCCCCTCTGCCATTTTTATATTCCTTTGTCAGGACTCTTTCCTGACGCTGTTAATAAAAGGAAGCCGGCTTATGCAGTACCACCGTATCCCCCACAGCTCGCTTGAGATAAGCACCCTTGGGCTTGGCACTATGACGTTTGGTGAACAAAATAGCGAAGCCGACGCCCATGCACAGCTCGATTATGCCGTTAGCCAGGGCATCAATCTTATCGATGTCGCCGAGATGTACCCCGTTCCTCCGCGACCGGAAACCCAGGGTCTGACCGAGACCTATGTCGGCAACTGGCTGGCCAAGCACGGCAACCGCGAGAAGCTGGTTATCGCCTCTAAGGTGAGCGGCCCCTCGCGCAACAACGACAGCGGCATTCGCCCTAATCAGGCGCTGGACCGTAAAAACATTCGCGATGCGCTGCATAACTCGCTGACGCGCCTGCAAACCGACTATCTCGATCTCTACCAGGTACACTGGCCGCAGCGCCCGACCAACTGCTTTGGCAAACTGGGCTACACCTGGGCCGACTCCGCGCCGGTGGTGTCGCTGCTGGAGACGCTGGAAGCGCTTACCGAATATCAGCGCGCCGGGAA
The DNA here is from genome assembly GCA_016939855.1 of Kluyvera ascorbata. GTDB lineage: Bacteria > Pseudomonadota > Gammaproteobacteria > Enterobacterales > Enterobacteriaceae > Kluyvera > Kluyvera ascorbata_C. The sequence goes on along the minus strand of CP070603.1, from coordinate 1,038,536 downwards.
GATTCGCTATATCGGCGTATCCAACGAAACGGCGTTCGGCGTGATGCGCTATCTGCATCTGGCGGATAAACACGACCTGCCGCGCATTGTCACCATCCAGAACCCGTACAGCCTGGTGAACCGCAGCTACGAAGTGGCGCTTGCGGAAGTGAGCCAGTTTGAAGGCGTTGAGCTGCTGGCCTATTCCTGCCTGGCCTTCGGGACGCTCACCGGTAAGTATCTGAACGGCGCGAAGCCTGCGGGCGCACGTAATACGCTGTTTAGCCGTTTCACCCGCTACAGCGGTGAGCAGACGCAGAAGGCGGTGGCAGCGTACGTCGATATCGCCAAACGCCATAACCTCGACCCGGCGCAAATGGCGCTGGCGTTCGTTCGCCGTCAGCCGTTCGTTGCCAGCACGCTGTTAGGCGCGACGACGATGGAGCAGTTGAAAACTAACGTTGAGAGCTTGCATCTGGAGTTAAGCGCGGAAGTGTTAGCGGAGATTGAGGCGGTGCATCAGGTTTATACCTACCCGGCACCGTAA
>CP070603.1:1037310-1037995 GCA_016939855.1 Kluyvera ascorbata | reverse complement strand
GGGGTCGCTGCGCTCGCCCGGGCTACATTTATAGCCGTAGCCCGGCCAAGCGAAGCGCCGCCGGGTTTACCTCAGCGGCGCTTACCCCACAGCCACAGCGCGATAATCGCCAGCGCAAACAGCACGCCAAAGCCAATCCCCACGCCGACCACCGGAATATTCACCGCTACCGCTAGCGAATAGAGCCCCAGCATAATCAGCATAGCGCTGTTTTCACCGAGGTTTTGTACCGCTATCGCATTACCGGAGCCCACGGTCTGTTTCCCACGGTCCTGCAGCAGCGCATTGAGCGGCACCACGAAGAAGCCACCGCAGATACCGATGATAAACAGCAGCACGTACGCTGGCAGCAGCGCATGCTGGAAGGCGAAAATGGCGACAACCACGCCAATCAACACCCCGGCAGGCATACAGCGCGCCACGGTCTCGAGCGTCACCAGCTTCGCCGCCGCCCCCGCGCCAACGACAATCCCGACGGCGACCATCGCATTCAGATAGGTTGGCGTGGCGTTATCGGTGATCCCCAACGCCACCGGCACCCACAGCACCAGCAGGAAGCGCAGCGTCACCCCCGCTCCCCAGAACATGCTGGTGCCGAGCAGCGAGAAACGCGTTTCGCCGTTGTGCCACAGCACGTTGCAGGCGTTAAAGAAGCTGTGGGTCATTGGACGAAAACGCCAGGACT
>CP070603.1:1026056-1037268 GCA_016939855.1 Kluyvera ascorbata | reverse complement strand
CAACCACCGCAATGCCGTACACCACCGCACAAAGCACCAGCGCCCCTACCACGCTCCAGTCGGCCACTACGCCACCGGCGACAGAGCCAATCAGGATGGCGGCAATGGTCGAGGCTTCCATCAAACCGTTGGCTTTAACCAGCTTATCGCCGGTAGTAATTTCACCGAGAATGCCGTACTTCGCTGGCGAATATGAGGCCGCACCAATGCCCACCAGCGTATAGCCGATAAACGGATTCAGGCCCGCGCAAATCGTCGCCGCGCCGACCAACTTCAGGCCGTTGGCGAACATCATCACCCGGCCTTTACCAAAGCTGTCTGCCACCTGTCCGACAAACGGGGCAAAAATGATGTAAGCGCCCACAAACACCATTTGCAGCACCGGCTGGCTCCACTCCGGATAAAACTGCTGCTTCATGAGCGCCAGTACGGCAAACAGCAGTGCGTTATCGCCGAACGCCGAAAAGAACTGGGCCACAATCACCGCCATCATGCCTTTCGACAGGAGTCGGTTGTTAGTGTGTACTGACTCACTCATTCGGATGTTCCGTCTCTGCAACCATGCTCTTCAGGGTGACGAAATCCGGTTTACCGCTGCCAAGCAGCGGTAGCTGTTTCAGCCAGCGGATATCTCGCGGCACCGCCAGCTCCGGTACGCCGTGGGCCCGCGCATACTGCAGCAGCTTGTCGCGGGTAAGTTCATTATCGGTGGTAAACAGCACCAGCGCCTCGCCTTTGCTGGCGTCGCTTTTCACCGCCGTGGCATGCATCTTCTCAGGCGATACGCCCAGCGCCAGCTGTTCAACGATCTCCAGCGAGACCATTTCACCGGCAATTTTGGCAAAACGCTTCGCGCGGCCCTGAATTTGCACAAAGCCCTGCTCGTCAAAGGCGACGATATCACCGGTGTCATACCAGCCGGTTTCCAGCTCGCCGTGCTGATTCTCCGCCGTCGGTACTTCCAGCACGCCCGGATTCTCAACGCGCAGATAGCCCGCCATGATGTTCGGCCCTTTTACCTGCAGGCGGCCGCCCTGTTCAATGCCAGGAACTTCCAGCAAACGCGCATCCATACCCGGCAGAATACGCCCCACCGTGCCCGGTTTTGCCGCCATCGGCACGTTGATAGAAACCACCGGTGCGCACTCGGTTACGCCGTAGCCTTCAAGAATGCGCAGGCCAAATTTGTCCTGCCACAGTTCTTTGGTGCTCTGCTGCAGCTTTTCCGCACCCGCCACGACATAGCGCAGACGATAGAAATCGTACGGATTGGCGAAGCGTGCGTAGTTAGCGAGGAAGGTAGAGGTGCCAAACAGCACGGTACAGTTGCGGTCATAGACCAGCTCCGGCACCACGCGATAATGCAGCGGGCTCGGGTAGAGGAACACCTCCGCGCCGGTCAGCAGCGGCGTGAACAGCCCCACCGTCAGGCCGAAGGAGTGGAACAGCGGCAGCGCCGACATAAAGCGGTCGTTGGCGGTGAAGTCGGCGATGGTTTTAATCTGCTCGACGTTTGCCAGGATGCTTTTATGGCTGTGCACCACTCCTTTCGGGTGACCTTCCGAACCCGAGGTAAAGAGGATAATTGCCGGGTCTTCCGGCTTCTGTGCAACCTGCGCCAGACGCGGCATCAGCACGCGGGAGAAGATCCACAGCTTATCGGCGGTGGTGATATCCCCTTTTAAATCTTCGAGGAATACCCAGCGTACCTGGGTGAGCTGCTCGGTCAGGTGCCAGAGCTTGCCTTTATCAAGGAAAGTGCGGGAGGTAAAAATGGTGCCAATTTGCGCGGCGGTAATCGCGCTGGTGAGCCCTTTGACTCCGGCGGTGTAGTTCATCATGGCCGGAATACGCCCACGGGCGATAGCGCCGAAGATGACCGCCGCACTGATGCCCGCATTTGGCAGCATCAGGCCAATCTTTTCACCCTTCTTGCTGTATTTATCCAGAATGCGCGCCACAAACAGCGTTTTGGTCAGCAGCTTGCGATAGTTATCCGGCTGGAAGTTTATGTCTTCAACGCACGGTTTTTTCTCGCCATAGCGGTGCATAGCCGTCAGCAAAGATTCATACAGCGTTTCGCGCGGGCGCACCGCCATGCGCGCTTCCATCATGATCTGATGCAGCATTTCACCGGCGATTTTGCGACGGTCGCGCGCGCGCGGCGCTTCCGGCATCGGCAGCGTGGTTGGCGGCAGCAGGTGCAGCGTAATTTTCGGGAACAGGCGCTGCTTAACCAGCCCTTTAAGACGGCTGAAGTGGGTCAGTTCCGCACCTTCAATACGCAGCGGGATAATCGTCGCCCCGGACTTCGCAGCCACAAAGGCCGCGCCGTCGTAAATCTTCATCAGCGAGCCGGAGACCGAAATACGCCCTTCCGGGAATATCACCACCGGACGGCCCTGCTCAATCAGACGAACCAGATGCTTAATTGACATCGGTTTGGTGGGATCTAACGGCACAAAATCGATAATGGGCGTCAGCCACCGCATAAACCATTTCTGTGAAATTGAGGTGTAGACGGCGAAAACCGGGCGAACGGGCAGAAACAACGCCAGTATAATACCGTCGAGAAACGAGACGTGGTTCGGGGTAATCAGCACCTTCGGCTGGTTCAGCGCATCGGTGTTTCCCGTCATCCTGACTCGAAAGAGCACCTTAAATAGCTGTCGGAAAAAACAGAGAAGCATACAAACTCCTTTTGCCATAGTTTTGTCATTGAAGGTTACACGAGAAAACTGAGGAAAAGCAGTCCGGCAGGAGATTCAGGCAAAAAAAAACCTGCGCATCTGCGCAGGTCGGTGTAAGTGATGAAGTACGCAAGGCGTACCATGAAACATTCACCAATCAATACCTCTGGGACAGCTATTGTCGCGCCCTCCATAGCCTGCAACCAGCGGAAAAGCGCAAGAGAATGAGCGCAAATGAAACGAGGTATTGCGATTGTCGGGAACTGTAACAGGCGGGCGTGAGGCAAAAAAAAACCTGCGCATCTGCGCAGGTTGGTGTAATCAAGTGGTCAACCTTGTGGGGCGACTTCACCTATCAATACCTCTGGGATAATCAGATTAGCAAGTCGCCTAACGCGTTCTCCAGCAGACATTCGCAACAGCATTTCGCAAAGTGTAAGCAAACATTTGAATTCTCGCGTTTCGTTGCAAGGTTGAGCGCCATGCGGTGTAACTTTTCCTGATAATGTCACCTCTGCATCATAATTGTGCAATTCACCACACCGCCATCCTTGAATAGCACGGGGATTTCCGTAACACTGTTGTGGTGTAAGCGTTTACCCTCAGAATTTTTGATTAAGGCAGATTATGGCGACAATAAAAGATGTGGCCCGGCTTGCAGGCGTCTCCGTCGCCACCGTATCCCGCGTCATCAACAACTCCCCTAAAGCCAGCGATGCCTCGCGCCTGGCGGTCTCCACCGCCATGGAAACGCTTAGCTATCATCCCAACGCCAACGCGCGCGCGCTGGCCCAGCAGTCGACCGAAACCGTCGGCCTGGTGGTAGGCGATGTATCCGACCCCTTTTTCGGCGCCATGGTCAAAGCCGTGGAGCATGTGGCCTACAACACCGGAAATTTTTTACTGATCGGCAACGGCTACCATAACGAAACCAAAGAACGTCAGGCCATTGAGCAGCTTATCCGCCATCGCTGTGCGGCGCTGGTCGTGCACGCCAAGCTTATCCCTGACGCCGAGCTGGCAGATTTAATGAAGCAAATCCCCGGCATGGTGCTGATAAACCGCATTCTGCCTGGGTTTGAGAAGCGCTGCGTGGCGCTGGATGACCGTTACGGCGCCTGGCTCGCCACCCGCCATCTGATCCAACAGGGCCATACCCGCATTGGCTATATTTGCTCAAACCATACCATTTCGGATGCGGAAGACCGCCTGCAAGGCTACTACGATGCGCTTAAAGAGAGCGGCCTGCCGTGCAATGAGCGACTGGTGACCTTCGCCGAGCCGGACGAAAGCGGCGGCGAACAGGCCATGACCGAACTGCTTGGCCGCGGCAAGCAGTTTACGGCGGTAGCCTGCTATAACGACTCAATGGCCGCTGGCGCGATGGGCGTGCTCAACGATAACGGTATCGATGTACCGCAGGAAATTTCGCTGATTGGCTTTGATGATGTGTTGGTTTCCCGCTATGTACGTCCGCGACTGACTACCATCCGTTATCCGATTGTCACCATGGCTACGCAGGCTGCGGAGCTGGCGCTGGCGCTGGCAGAAAAGCGTCCGTTACCGGATATCACCCATCTGTTCAGCCCGACGCTGGTACGCCGTCACTCGGTGAGTTCGCCTGCGGAAGAGGTTAAGTCGTAGCGATAAAGATGTACGGTGGTGTCCGGATAATCCAGGGCATCGCCGATGTACTGCCAACCGAAACGTTCATAAAAATCCCGGCAAGCCGAATAGAGGTGCAACTGCGTAAACCCTTGTTTTGCGGCATAGGCCATCACGTGCCGCTGAAGCTGGCCCGCCAGGCCACAGCCGCGCGCTTCTGGCGCGACATACAGCGCGGCCATCCACGGCCACAGATCCTGACGGCTAATTAAGTCACAGCGCCATAGACCTACGGTTCCCATCACTTTCTCATCTTCAACAGCAATAAAGGTCAGCGGCAACGCACCGGCGCTCTGGCTATGTTCGATGATGCTGGCAAAAAAGGCGCGTGACAGGCTCCCCCCMCCAAAAGCGTGCCACAGCCAGTCGGTCACCTGACCGGCGAACTGCGGGCAAGCGTGCAGTGGCAAGATAGTCACATTAATTTTCCCTGGAAGATGGGCACCGATTCAAACAGATAGCCGTCAAAATCCGGCGCGTCTTCGTCAGACAGCTCCATCAGGCTATTTTTGACGTTCTCAAGGTGTTGCCCCATCGCCTGCCAGGCTCCCATCACATCGCGGCGACGCAGTGCGGCGAGGATGGTCTGGCGGTCTCCGAGCCACTTCAGCCGGTAGGTGCGACTGGCAATATGGGCATTGAACTGTTGCCACAGCGGGCTGCTGTCCATCTGGATCCAGACGCGTTCAATGGTCGACAGCAACATTTGGTTTTGCGTGGCTCCCGCCAGCACCAGATGGAACAGGCGGCCGTTGTCCTGGCTGGTATCATTCAGTGCAATAGCGCGCTGCTCTTGCTCAATAATCTGTTTAAGGTTATCGATATCCGCGCGGGTTGCCATCTTCGCGGCGAAGGCGGCGATGTTGCTCTCCAGCAGTTGGCGTGCCTGCAGAATTTCAAACGGGCCAATGTCGCTACTCAGCATCCGCTCTTCCTCACCGTCGCATTCCTGTGGAATGCGCATCACATACACGCCGGACCCCTGGCGGATATCCACCGTTCCCTGTAGTTCCAGCATCAACAGCGCTTCACGCACGATGGTGCGGCTAACGCCGTAGGTTTCGGCGATATTGCGTTCTGGCGGCAGACGCGACCCGACGGGATAGCGGCCCTGCATAATCTGAGCGCGCAAATCATCGCCAATCTCCTGATAGGGTTTCTTTTCCGGCGGGACGGTAGCCTTCTCCACAATATCACCTGTACGTTATGCGAATATCGGCGCTATCTTAGCAAAAATTAGCGCCATTCATCATCGATATCCACCACCAACTCGTGGCTGTCCCGTAGCTGGCGGAACCAGTTGGCAGAGGCTTTTGGCCGCCGCGCGCGGTCGTTGTCGAGGTCGATTTCAATCAGCCCATAGCGGTTTTTAAAAGCGTTCATCGGCGAGACGTTGTCGGTAAACGCCCACAGCATATAGCCATGGCAGTTAGCCCCGTCTTCTTTCGCCCGCAGCGTCTGCCACAGGTGCTCGCTGATAAAACGGATGCGATAGTCATCGGCAATCACGCCGTCGGCGTTACGGAACTGGCCTTCATTTTCCACGCCCATGCCGCTTTCAGCGACAAACCATGGAATATTGCGATAGTCGTTTTTGATACGCATCGCCATGTCATAGACAATCTGCGGGTAAATTTCCCAGCCGCGCGAGTTGTTCATCTTACGACCCGGCAGTTCAAACGGCTCGTAGTACCAGGCCGGATGGAACGGCGTATCCGGGTGCCAGGCACGTGATGGCGCTTTTACCCTGTGGGGGTAATAGAGGTTAATGCCCAGTTCATCGACCGTATTGTCACGGATAATCGCCAGTTCATCGGCGTGATAGTCCCAGGTGATCCCGTGCTTTTCCAGCAGCGTGAAAAGCTCAGCAGGATAAGTACCGTGCACCAGCGGGTCGAGGAATACGCGGTTGTAGAACAGGTCATACACCTCGGCCGCACGCTGGTCGTGAGCGGCATGAGAACGCGGATAGGTCACCTCAGGGTTAAGAATGCAGCCCACAGTTCCAGGGTAGCCTTTCTCGCGGAACAACTTCACCACTTTCGCCGTGGCCAGCACCTTGTGGTGGTTCCACTGCATCCATTTCCCCGTATTTTGTTCATACGGCCAGCGCAGCGCGTCCAGATACACGCGGGTCTGCACCACAATCGGCTCGTTAAACGTAAACCAGCGCGTGACCTTGTGGTGATAGCGGGCAAATACCTGCTCAACGTAGCGCACGTAGAGCTCGACCACCTTTTTCGAGCCCCAGCCGCCGTACTGTTCCAGCAGGTAGCCCGGTAGCTCATAGTGTTCAAGGCAGATCATCGGCTCAATGCCGTTGGCCAGCAGTTCATCAAAAAGCTGGTCGTAATAGGTGGCATACGCTTCATCAACGGTCACCGCATCGTAATCGGTTAAAAAGCGTGACCAGTTGATCGAGGTGCGGTAGTGGGTCAGCCCTGCCAGCTTCATCAACTGCACGTCTTCACGAAAGCGGTTGATGAAATCGGTGGCAACCGCCGGGCCGTAGCCGTTGTGCCAGACGTGGCGATCGTTTTTGTACCAGAGATCGGGCCAGGAATCCTGCCCTGGTTTCTTCCCGCTCCAGCCTTCCGTCTGCCAGGCCGAAGCCGCGGCCCCGAGAATAAAGTCATCGGGAATGGTCATCCGTTTTATGCTCATAGCATCCTCAAAGGTTATCGGTAGCCGGTGTTTTTTCCGCCAGACGCTCGGAAATCTCGGCGCGGCGGGATGCAATTTTGACGAACGGCAGGTAAATCAGCACCGCCACGACAATGCAAATCAGTTGGGTAACCACCGCCCCCATTGAGCCAGCGGTTGAGAGCCAGGCGTTGATCAACGGCGGCGTCGTCCACGGCACCATCACCACCGCTTTACCAGCAAACCCGGTGACGGTGGCAAAATAGCCGATACTGCCGGTTACCAGCGGAGTGATGATGAACGGAATAGCCAGAATCGGGTTGAGCATGATAGGCATCCCGAAGATAACCGGTTCGTTGATATTGAAAATTCCCGGGCCAATTGACAGCTTGGCTATCTCTTTCATCTCTTTACGTTTCGTCGCAATCATCACGGCAATGAGCAGCCCGATGGTCAGGCCTGAACCACCAATGCTCATATAAACATCCCAGAACGGCATGGTGATGATATTCGGCACCTCTTTACCCTGCTCAAACGCACTCATGTTGACGGTAATCGCCCCCAGCAGCAGCGGTTCGCGAATGGGTTTGATCATCTGGTTGCCGTGGATCCCAATCACCCAGAAAATCTGCGCCACAAACATCAGTAGCAGGATCCCCGGTAAGCTCTGCATCACCCGCTCCAGCGGCTGCTGCACGACCTGGTATACCGCATCGTAAAGGTACATGCCGGTCAACTGATGGAAGATAAAACCGAAGGTGGCGATCGCGGTGACGGTGATGATCGCGGGGATCAGCGCCGAAAACGAGGCCGCGACGTTTGGCGGCACGGTGTCCGGCATTTTGATCTTCAGCCCGTTGCGCGTTTCCAGCCAGCAGTAGATCTCGACGGACAGAATGGCGATAAACATGCCAAGGAACAGGCTACGGGTATCAGAGAACTGGCGCAGCAGCACATCTTTTACCTCATGCATTTGACCATCAACCATCATCTGTACGGTTGTCGGCGTAACGCAGATAAAGCAGATAACCGCCAGCAGGCCGGGGAATAGCGTCTTAATACCGTTGATTCGCCCCAGCTCGATACCGATAAGAAACACGGCGCCAATGTTGAGAAAGTTCAGCGTCGCGTAGTTGATTGCCCCGGTGATCGGCTTAAGTTCAGCCAGGAACGATAGCGACTGGAAGCTGGCGAGGCCGTTTTTGGGATCCAGAACCATGTTGGAGATCAAGACAGAGAAGGCACCGACGATGATCACCGGCATCAGCGTAATAAAGGCGTGTTTGATCGCCATGATGTAGCGATAGCTGTTGAATTTCGTGGCGAAACTCCCCAGCGAATCGATCAATTTTTCCTGCAATGCCATAGAAAGTACCTCAAGTTTAAGGGCTTTATCGCGCATTCGGTGTACAGCCAAACACCTTTTGGTATGCCAAAAATAATCATCATCGCTGAAAAGTTCTGTGATTTAACTCCCAACCTCCAATCTGGTATTCCAAAAACAAAAAAAGTAGGGTTATTGGCATGCCACATGATTGAAACTGGTTTTTTACGACGATTAACTGCAAAAGCGTGATCGCGATAGGTTTTTTATCCTCTGTGGAGTTCATATCACCGATGAATGTCTGTGATAAACTGCGGGCTATCACGAAGTCTCAGGGATTAACAATGGCAACAATGCTGGATGTATCAATACGCGCAGGCGTCTCGAAAGCGACGGTTTCTCGCGTGCTGAATGGTACTGGTCAGGTTAAAGAGAGCACCCGTCAGCAGGTGTTCAAAGCAATGGAAGAGTTAGGCTACCGCCCCAATTTCCTGGCGCGTTCATTGGCAAACCGCACCAGCAACAGCATTGGCCTGGTGGTTTCCACCTTTGATGGTTTCTACTTTGGTCGCCTGCTTCAGCAGGCTTCCCGCCAGACGGAAGCGTGGGGTAAACAGCTTATCGTCACCGACGGCCACGACACGCCCGAACGCGAGGAGCAGGCTGTGCAGATGCTGGCCGACCGCCAGTGCGATGCCATCGTCCTCTACACCCGCCATATGAGCGAAAAGGCTATTATGTCGTTGGTGAACAGCACGCCGATGCCGCTGGTTGTTATTAACCGTGACGTCAGCCAGGCACGCGAACGCTGCGTCTTCTTCGAACAGCAGGATGCGGCGTTTCAGGCAGTGGAATACCTGATTTCTCAAGGACATCGGGATATCGCCTGTATCACCGTTCCTATCCATACGCCAACCGGTAAAGCACGTTTACAGGGCTATCGCCGGGCGCTGGAGCAAAACGGTATTGCGTGGGATCCGGCGAAAGTGAAGCACGGTGATTCCACCATGAACTGCGGCTATGACATGTGCAATGCGCTGCTGAAAGAGAAAGTGACGTTCAGCGCCCTCTTTGCCTGTAACGACGATATGGCGCTTGGCGCGTCAAAGGCGCTACATCAGGCGGGGCTTCGGATTCCGCAGGATATTTCACTGTTTGGTTTTGATGATGCGCCTAGCGCTAAGTGGCTGGAGCCGGGGCTCTCTACGGTTTATCTGCCGATCGATAATATGATCGTTACCGCTATCGATCAGGCCATTAAGCTGGCAAGTGGGGAAGAGATCGAGACGATCCCGCCGTTTACCGGCACGCTGGTATTGCGCGATTCGGTGACGACGGGGCCGTATTACAAATAACATGCCGGATGGCGCTGCGCNNATCGGGCATTCCCTCAGATAAGCTCCAGCGCCAGCAGCTCTTCAATCGTCTGACGACGACGAATCAACTTCGCCACGCCGTTATCAAACAGCACTTCAGGCAGCAGCGGCCGGCTGTTGTAGTTCGACGACATCGATGCGCCGTACGCGCCGGTATCGTGCAGCACCAGATAATCCCCTGGCACCACCGCAGGCAGCAGACGCGTTTCTACTTTGCCGCCCTCCTGCTGGGTAAAGACATCGCCCGATTCACACAGCGGCCCGGCCACGACGGTTTCAATTTGCGGTGCTGCATCCAGCGCACGACCATCACCCGCCAGCGCGGAAATATGGTGATAGCTGCCGTACATCGCCGGGCGCATCAGATCGTTAAAGCCAGCGTCAATCAGCACAAAGTGACGGCTGCCCATCTCCTTCACACTGCGCACCTGCGCCACCAGCACGCCGGATTCCGCCACCAGGAAACGACCGGGCTCCAGCTCCAGCTTGACCGGATGCCCCAGGTGTTTCGCAATCTGCTCACGCGCGGCGTTCCACAGGCCGAAGTAATGATCGGTATCGATCGCCTCTTCCCCTTCGCGATACGGAATGGATAAGCCACCACCCGCGGAGATCGCCTCAAGATCCTGACCAAATTCAATCACCTGACGCACCATCGCACCGCATACCTGCTCCAGGTGACCATAGTCTACGCCGGAGCCAATGTGCATATGAATGCCCACCAGCTTCAGCTCATAGCGCTGGATCACCTCAAGGGCCGCCGGAAGATCGCTATACCAGATGCCGTGCTTGCTGTTTTCGCCGCCGGTATTGGTTTTCTGACTGTGGCCATGCCCAAAGCCCGGGTTCACGCGCAGCCATACGCGATGGCCCGCAGAAATTTGGCCGAGCTGCTCCAGCATATCCACAGAGCCAGCGTTGACCGGAATTTGCAGTTCATGCACCCGGGCAAGCGTCGCATCATCAATGGTATCGGCGGTAAAAACGATCTCGTCTTTACCCGCTTCGTAACCGGCCACCAGCGCACGTTCAATTTCCCCTAATGAGACGGAGTCCACCTTCACACCCTGCTCACGCATCAGGCGAAGAATGTGGATATTCGAGCACGCTTTTTGGGCAAAACGCACCACGTCAAACTTGTGCAGCTTAGCAATCTGCGCGCGAATAATCTGCGCATCGTACACCCATACCGGGCAGCCAAATTCAGCAGGCAGGCGCAGCAGGTTGTCGGCGGTGAGGTCGGTTTCGGTATTGTTGAGCGGACGTGGCATAGCAGACTCCGGTAATCATCTTTTTTATGATTACGCCACAGCCTGAAGCGAATAAAAAATATCGTTTTATCGCGAGTCTATGCAAAAATGATATGGATACTTAACCAGAGAGATGCCCATGCCAGCCGTTAACCTGCGCCATATCGAAATCTTTCATGCCATTATGACGGCGGGAAACCTGACGGAAGCCGCGCGAATGCTCAATACCTCGCAGCCGACCGTCAGCCGCGAGCTAGCGCGGTT
>CP070603.1:1025740-1025986 GCA_016939855.1 Kluyvera ascorbata | reverse complement strand
CGGTTATTTGAAGAGGTTCAGCGCTCCTGGTACGGGCTGGACCGGATTGTCAGCGCCGCTGAAAGCCTGCGCGAGTTCCGCCAGGGTGAGTTATCTATTGTTTGCCTGCCGGTCTTTTCACAATCCTTTTTGCCCCCCCTACTGCAGCCGTTTTTGGCCCGCTATCCGCAGGTAAATATTCAGATAGTGCCGCAGGAGTCACCGCTACTGGAGGAATGGCTGTCGGCGCAGCGCCATGATTTGGGC
>CP070603.1:1024098-1025253 GCA_016939855.1 Kluyvera ascorbata | reverse complement strand
AGAGCATAAACGCCACCGCATCTTCCGCATGGATCGCCGCGGTATCAAACACCGGCAGCGGACTCATCTCAGTAGGCACCAGCAGGCCAATCTCGGTACAGCCGAAAATCACCCCTTCCGCCCCCTGACGCGCCAGGGTTTCAATCACGCTCAGATAATAATCACGTGAAGCCTCGCTGAACTCCCCCAGACACAGTTCATCAAAAATAATCTGGTTAATCTTCTGACGTTCATCCTGCTCCGGAATCAACGTGTTAATGCCAAATTCCTGCTGCAAGCGCCCGCGATAAAAATCCTGCTCCATGGTGTAGCGCGTACCGAGCAGCGCGACGTTGGTCATTTTCTGCTGACTGATAGCGCGGCCGGTGGCATCAGCGATATGCAGAAACGGTACGTCGCAGGCAGTTTCGATAGCTTCAGCGACTTTGTGCATGGTGTTGGTACAGAGCACGATACCCTCTGCGCCAGCCTGCTGAAGACCCACAGCCGCCTGCGCCAGAATATCTCCCGCCTTCTGCCAATCCCCCTGCGACTGACAAAGCTCAATCTCATGGAAATCTACACTGTGCAGCAAAATTTGTGCTGAATGCAGGCCGCCCAACCGCTGTTTTATCCCTTCGTTAATCAAGCGATAGTAGGGAATCGTCGATTCCCAGCTCATTCCGCCCAGAAGCCCAATCGTTTTCATGTCTTTCACCTTGTTTTGCGTCGTGCTCTCAGTGAACCAAAGTTGTGATCAACTTTCCACATCTGCGGCGATAGATTTCTTTTTGATCGTTTCTGAGATAAATTTAATGAAACAACGTTTCAACATACAAACAGGATCGCCTGATGTTTATTTTTCATAAAGAAACCACCCTTGAAGATCTGGGCAATGGCGTAACCCGCCGCATTCTCGCGCACGATGGCAAAATGATGGCCGTTGAGGTGAACTTCGAACAGGGCGCTATCGGCCCGATGCACAACCACCCGCACGAACAGCTGACCTATGTGCTGTCGGGCGAATTCGAATTCACCATCGGTGACGAAAAGCACGTGGTTGGCGCGGGCGATACGCTGTATAAACAGCCGAACATTATGCACGGCTGCGTTTGCCTGAAAGCCGGTACGCTACTGGATACCTTTACGCCAATGCGTCAGGACTTTCTTAAAGCA
>CP070603.1:1019663-1019795 GCA_016939855.1 Kluyvera ascorbata | reverse complement strand
GGCAAAAACACAATCGCCATCACTATAATGAAACATCGTTTCGACTTCGATCACACTTTCATGATTAATCGAATGACGCAGAAACAAATCGCAATAAAATAAATTTAAAACGGCGTTTTATAAAAAAGCCCT
>CP070603.1:1014008-1019604 GCA_016939855.1 Kluyvera ascorbata | reverse complement strand
TGAATTACATCTACTTACAGGGAAAGGCTGCATGACCAATAACAAGCTAAGACTTTAACGCCCAGGCGCCAACAGGCGCAGGGGATGTAACAGACACCCAATCCGTTTGACACACTTGTTCGCCAGGTAGGTATGTATGAATGAAAACAGAATGTTGGGATTGGCCTGGATTTCACCCTATATCATTGGGTTGATAATCTTCACGGCCTTCCCGTTCGTTTCATCTTTCTTCCTCAGTTTTACTSAGTATGAYTTRATGAGYCCRCCGGWATTTAACGGYATTGAAAACTATCGCTACATGTTTACAGAAGACACGCTCTTCTGGAAATCCATGGGCGTAACGTTCGCCTACGTATTTCTGACCATCCCTTTAAAACTCGCTTTTGCGTTAGGGATTGCGTTTGTTCTTAACTTTAAATTACGCGGTATCGGCTTCTTCCGTACTGCTTATTATATTCCGTCAATCCTCGGTAGCTCCGTGGCTATCGCCGTTCTGTGGCGTGCGCTGTTCGCCATCGACGGCCTGCTGAATAGCTTTATCGGCGTGCTTGGTTTTGATCCGGTCAACTGGCTGGGTGAACCGTCTCTGGCGCTGATGTCCGTTACCCTGCTGCGCGTCTGGCAGTTCGGCTCCGCGATGGTTATCTTCCTGGCSGCGCTGCAAAACGTTCCACAGTCKCAGTAYGAAGCSGCSATGATYGATGGYGCGTCKAAATGGCAGATGTTYMTKAARGTRACSGTGCCGCTGATTACGCCGGTTATCTTCTTYAACTTCATYATGCAGACCACTCAGGCATTCCAGGAGTTTACCGGCCCGTACGTGATTACCGGCGGCGGCCCAACCTACTCAACGTACCTGTTCTCGCTGTACATCTACGACACGGCGTTCAAGTACTTCGACATGGGTTACGGCGCAGCGCTGGCATGGGTTCTGTTCCTGGTGGTTGCTGTCTTCGCAGGCATCGCCTTTAAGTCTTCAAAATACTGGGTSTTCTACTCCGCCGATAAGGGAGGCAAAAATGGCTGATATCCAACAAATCTCCGACGCAAGAACCATCGCCGAGCGTGAGGTTGCCCGCACCCTGCGTCGCGAGAAGATCAACGCCTGGATTCGCTACACCATCCTGCTGATCGTCGGTCTGTTAATGCTTTACCCGCTGGCGTGGATGTTCTCGGCGTCGTTCAAACCGAACCACGAGATCTTCACCACCCTGAGCCTGTGGCCAGCACATGCTACCTGGGACGGTTTCATTAACGGCTGGAAAACCGGTACCGAGTACACCTTCGGGCATTACATGCTGAACACCTTCAAGTATGTSATTCCKAAGGTSATYCTGACCATYRTCTCYTCSACCATCGTGGCSTACGGCTTTGCYCGCTTCGAGATYCCRTGGAAGAAATTCTGGTTYGCSACGYTMATCRCCACCATGCTGCTGCCGAGYACCGTACTGCTGATWCCTCAGTACCTGATGTTCCGMGAAATGGGCATGCTSAAYAGCTACMTRCCGCTGTAYCTGCCGMYGGCSTTYGCCACKCARGGKTTCTTCGTCTTYATGCTGATTCAGTTCCTGCGCGGCGTRCCGCGTGACATGGAAGAAGCGGCGCAGATTGACGGCTGYAACTCCWKSCAGGTGCTGTGGTACGTGGTGGTRCCRATTCTGAARCCRGCGATTATCTCSGTCGCRCTGTTCCAGTTYATGTGGTCTATGAACGACTTTATCGGCCCGCTGATYTACGTCTATAGCGTKGATAARTATCCGATTGCMCTGGCRCTKAAAATGTCCATCGACGTGACCGARGGCGCGCCGTGGAACGAAATTCTGGCAATGGCGAGCATCTCCATYCTGCCATCWATCATTGTSTTCTTCCTGGCGCAGCGCTACTTCGTMCAGGGYGTYWCCAGCAGCGGAATTAAAGGTTAAGAGGGAWMTATCATGGCTGAAGTKATTTTYAASAAACTGGAAAARGTSTACTCCAACGGCTTCAAAGCGGTACATGGTATCGAYCTKAAMATYGCTGAAGGKGAGTTYATGGTGATTGTCGGCCCGTCCGGCTGCGCYAAGTCCACCACSYTGCGTATGCTGGCWGGMCTYGAAACCATCAGCGGCGGYGAARTTCGTATCGGYGAGAAAATYGTYAACAACCTCGCGCCAAAAGAGCGTGGRATTGCGATGGTGTTCCAGAACTATGCGCTSTAYCCGCACATGACCGTGCGTGAAAACCTGGCGTTYGGCYTGAAGCTGAGCAAGCTGCCRAAAGCGCAGATTGACGCGCARGTKAACGAAGCAGCGAAAATCCTCGARCTGGAAGAACTGCTGGAMCGTCTGCCGCGTCAGCTYTCCGGCGGSCAGGCACARCGTGTGGCSGTAGGYCGYGCGATTGTGAAAAAGCCRGACGTGTTCCTGTTCGATGAACCRCTGTCKAACCTCGATGCCAAGCTGCGYGCGTCAATGCGTATYCGTATTTCCGAYCTGCACAAGCAGCTCAAGAAATCCGGCAAGCCAGCRACCACCGTYTACGTGACCCACGAYCAGACCGAAGCGATGACCATGGGCGACCGTATCTGCGTGATGAARYTGGGTCAYATCATGCAGGTAGATACSCCGGACAACCTKTACCAYWAGCCGMARAACATGTTCGTGGCGGGSTTTATCGGCGCGCCGGARATGAACATCCGCGCCTGCAAGCTGGTGAACAAAGACGGCACCTTAAACCTGGCGATTGGCGATGAGTTCATGGCGCTCAGCGAAGGGCTGAACCAGAAACTCGCCGGTCACGACAACGAAGAGGTGTTCTACGGTATTCGCCCTGAATTTGTCTCGCTGTCCGACGAGCCGTTTGCCGAAGGCGGCTGCAGCGGCGAGATGGTTCGCGTGGAAAACATGGGCCACGAGTTCTTCGTTTACCTGAAAGTCGCGAACTACGAGCTGACGGCACGAATCCCTTCAGATGAAGCTAAGCCGATGATTGATAAGGGGCTTCATCGTAAGGTGTACTTCAAGTTTGATATGAATAAATGCCATATTTTTGATGCTAAAACTGAACAGAACCTCTCCCTTTAATCTGGAGTATTAAAATGAAAAAAGTGCTTTTAAGCGCAGCAATCTCCGCCACCCTGGGCCTCACGGCCCTACCTTCTATGGCAAAGGATGTCGATCTTCGTATGTCCTGGTGGGGAGGTAACGGTCGTCACCAGGTTACCCTGAAGGCGCTGGAAGAGTTCCATAAGCAGAACCCTGATATTAACGTTAAAGCAGAATACACCGGTTGGGACGGCCACTTATCCCGTCTGACCACCCAGATTGCCGGTGGCACCGAGCCGGACGTGATGCAGACTAACTGGAACTGGCTGCCGATCTTCTCCAAAAACGGCGACGGCTTCTACGATCTGAACAAAATGAAAGACGTGATCGACTTAAGCCAGTTCGATGCCAAAGAGCTGCAGTCCACCACCGTCAACGGCAAGCTGAACGGTATTCCAATCTCCGTGACAGCGCGCGTGTTCTACTTCAACGACGAAACCTGGAAACAGGCTGGCGTTGAATACCCGAAAACCTGGGATGAACTGCTGGCGGCGGGTAAAACCTTCGAAAGCAAGCTGGGCAAACAGTACTACCCGGTGGTACTGGAGCACCAGGATACCCTGGCGCTGCTGAACTCCTACATGACCCAGAAGTACAACATTCCGGCCATCAACCCGGAAACCAAGAAATTCTCCTACAGCAAAGAGCAGTGGGTTGAGTTCTTCCAGATGTATAAAAAGCTGGTCGACAGCCACGTGATGCCGGATACCAAGTACTACGCGTCCTTCGGTAAGAGCAACATGTATGAAATGAAGCCGTGGATTCAGGGCGAATGGGGCGGTACTTACATGTGGAACTCCACCATTAACAAGTACTCCGATAACCTGAAGCCACCTGCAAAACTGGAGCTGGGTAGCTATCCAATGCTGCCGGGCGCCACCGATGCGGGTCTGTTCTTCAAACCAGCGCAGATGCTCTCTATCGGCAAATCAACCAAGAACCCAGAAGCCGCGGCGAAAGTGATTAACTTCCTGCTGAACAGCAAAGAAGGGGTCGATACGTTAGGTCTGGAGCGTGGCGTGCCGCTGAGCAAAGTGGCGGTGAAATACCTGACCGAAGATGGCATCCTGAAAGAGAGCGATCCTTCTGTTGCGGGCCTGCGTCTGGCGCAGTCTCTGCCAGCGAAGTTGAGCGTCTCTCCTTACTTTGATGACCCGCAGATCGTTGCCCAGTTCGGTACCACGCTGCAGTACATCGACTACGGCCAGAAATCCGTAGAAGAAGCGGCAACTGACTTCCAGCGTCAGGGCGAGCGTATTCTGAAACGCGCCATGCGCTAATCGCGATTTAGCTATCAATACCCTGCAACTTCCGGTTGCGGGGTATTTTTTTATTCAAGGAGAAAGCACATGAAAGGCAAAATCATCCCGCTGAATTTCCGCACGCAGAAAGACAGCGAAACCGGTCACGAGGTGATCCGGATGACGCCACCGCACATTATTTGCCACCGAAACTACTTCTACCAAAAATGCTTCACCCGCGACGGCGGCAAGCTGATTTTTGGCGGCGCATTCGAGGGGCACTGGAACTACTATTTACTGGATATTGCCGCCCAACAGGCGACCCAGCTTACCGATGGCGCGGGGGATAACACCTTCGGCGGCTTCCTGTCCGACGACGATAAATCCTTATGGTACGTCAAAGACACGCGCCAGCTGAGACGCCTGGATCTCTCCACGCTGGAAGAATACGTGGTTTACGAAGTGGACGATGAGTGGGTCGCTTACGGCACGTGGGTGGCGAACTCAGACTGTACGAAGCTCGTCGGCATCGAAATTAAAAAAAGCGACTGGCAGCCGCTAACCGACTGGTCGAAATTCCGCGCCTACTACTTTACCAACCCGGAATGCCGCCTGATTAACATCGACCTGAGAACCGGGGAACAGCGAACCATTCTGCAAGAAAAACGCTGGCTTGGGCACCCTATCTACCGCCCGTTTGACGATAAGACGGTGGCGTTTTGCCACGAGGGCCCGCGTGACGCTATCGATGCGCGTATGTGGCTGATTAATGAAGATGGCAGCGACATGCGCTGTGTACGCCAGCACCAAAAAGGCGAAAGCTTTACCCACGAATTCTGGGTGCCGGACGGCTCCGCGCTTTACTACGTGGCGCATCAGGAGAACAGCCCGCACCGTTATCTCTACAGCGCCAACCCGACAACGCTGGAAAACCGCCAGTTGATGGCGATCCCGCCCTGCTCTCACCTGATGAGCAACCACGACGGCTCAAAGGTAGTCGGCGATGGCGCGCCGCATAATACCGGCGATATCAGCCTGAACGATCCGTTTATTTGGGTGTTTGATTTAAAAACGGGTGAGAAAAAAGCGATTTGCCAGCACAACAGCAGTTGGAAGGTGCTGGACGGTGACCGTCAGGTGACGCATCCGCATCCGTCATTTTCACCGGACGGCGAGTGGGTGCTGTATACCTCGGACGCTGAGGGAATGCCGGCATTGTATTTAGCGAAGGTGTAAAAAAAAGCCGGGTGGCGGCTACGCCTTACCCGGCCT
>CP070603.1:1008822-1013996 GCA_016939855.1 Kluyvera ascorbata | reverse complement strand
ACCTGTAGGCCCGGTAAGCGTAGCGCCACCGGGCACTCAATCAGACGCCGATATCCCGCAATTTCTCGCCTTTCATCAGCTTACGTTCAATATGCTCCAGCGTAACCCCTTTGGTTTCCGGGATCAGCCAGAAAGTCACGCCGATAAAGGCCACGTTCAGCACGGTATACAGCCAGAACGTCCCCGCCGCGCCGATGGAATCCAGCAGCGTCAGGAAGGTCGCACCGATAATCATGTTCGACACCCAGTTGGTGGTGGTCGAACAGGTGATACCGAAGTCGCGGCATTTCAGCGGCTGAATTTCAGAGCACAGGATCCACACTACCGGCGCGGCGCTCATCGCATAGCCCGCAATGCACATCATGGTCATGCCGACGGAAAGCCAGGAGAGCCCGCTGGTCGCGGTGCCGTTATCAAACTGCATCAGGCAGTAGCCCAGCACCAGCGTGCCGATAGCCATCACCGTAAAACCAATTTTCAGCGCCGGTTTACGTCCGGCTTTATCGACGGTAAACACCGCAATAAAGGTGGCGAACATAAAGGTTAAGCCGACCACCAGGGTCGCAATCATCTGCTGCTCGGTGGTGGTGAAGCCCGCCATTTTAAAGATGCGCGGCGCGTAGTACATGATGATGTTCATGCCGGTAAACTGCTGCATCGCCTGTAACAGCATGCCGAGGAACACCGCGCGGCGTACGTTGCGGTTCACCTTGAACAGCGCCCAGCCGCCCTGCTTCAGCTTGAGGCTTTCGCGAATTTCATTCAGCTCGTCGCGCGCTTTTTCAGAGGTGTCACGCAGCATGCGCAGCACCTCTTCCGCTTCAATATGACGGCCTTTTTCCGCCAGCCAGCGCGGGCTGTTCGGCAGGAATACCACCAGCACAATCAGAATCACGGCAGGCAGCGCCAGCACGGCGAGCATCGCACGCCAGTTGCCGCTGTAGCTAAACGCGGTGTCGGAGAGAAACGCCATCACGATGCCCAGCGTGACCATCAACTGGTACATACTGATCATTTTGCCACGCACATTTTCGCTAGCCATTTCAGACAGATACAGCGGTGCAGTATACGAGGCGATGCCCACGGCCACGCCGAGGATAACCCTGGCGACCAGCAGCATTTCAACGTTGACGGCAAACCCGGAGCCAAGAGAACCCGCCACAAACAGCACGGCGCCAACCATCAGGCTGTATTTGCGCCCCAGGCGGAACGACAGCCAGCCGTTAAACAGCGCGCCAATCGCCGCGCCCAGCATCATACTGCTCACCACCCACTCCTGCAGGCGGTTGGTTAACACAAAGTAATCGGTGATAAAGGGCAGCGCCCCGGCAATGACCCCGATATCCAGACCAAAAAGCAGACCCGCCACCGCAGCAGCAAAGGAAACAAACATATTCATACGTCGGGTATCGCGTTGCGCGCCCGGTACTAGCGTTGAATCGTTACTGATTGAAGTCATTTTTTTCCTGCCTGACAAAATAAAACATGAGATGAAAATACGAGATAGCCACGTCAGGACGTCAGGCGAGAAACGTTATTAATATGGACTATATTGCTGCACAGGTCCGTTTTGTGATGGACATTCGACTTTCGCATGGAAGGGAATCCTGTTACACATCGGCAAAAAACCCTATTACACATGCGTTACTATTTCATGATGGGATGAATAGCATGGACTATATGAATATATGGATATGGATGATTAATGAGCCCGCCCGAGCGAAGCGACGTCGGGAATCCTACAGACATAAAAAAACCTGCCGAAGCAGGTTTTTTATCATCTCAACGCGAACTTAGCGCGCCAGCCAGCCGCCATCAACCGCAACGGTATAGCCGTTGATATAGTCGGATGCCGGGGAAGCCAGGAAGACGATTGGCCCCATCAGGTCGCTTGGCAGACCCCAACGACCCGCCGGGATACGGTCGAGGATAGCTGCGCTACGCTCTTCGTCAGCACGCAGCTGCTGGGTGTTGTTGGTCGCCATGTAGCCCGGTGCAATCGCGTTCACGTTGATACCGTGTTTCGCCCACTCGTTCGCCATCAGGCGGGTAACGCCCATGACGCCGCTTTTGGACGCGGTGTAAGACGGTACGCGGATACCGCCCTGGAAGGAGAGCATGGACGCGATGTTGATGATTTTGCCGCCGTTACCCTGTGCGATGAAGTGCTTAGCCGCAGCCTGAGACATGAAGAACACGCTCTTGATGTTCAGGTTCATCACGTCATCCCAGTCTTTTTCGCTGAAGTCGATAGCGTCTTCACGACGAATCAGGCCCGCGTTGTTCACCAGGATATCGATATGGCCGAATTCCGCCACCGCGCGCTCCAGCAGTTCTGGGATGCCATCGATTTTACGCAGGTCAGCGGTCAGGCTCAGGAAGCGGCGGCCCAGTGCGGTAACGCGTTCGATGGTTTCGGTTGGCTCAACGATGTTGATACCGACGATATCGCAGCCCGCTTCCGCCAGACCTAACGCCATACCTTGACCCAGACCGGTATCGCAACCAGTAACCACGGCAACTTTGCCCTGCAGAGAGAATGAATCCAAAATCATTTTTTATTCCTTATCGTTTTGCGCCTGTACCGGACAGGCATTGTTAATCTAATGCTGTCCGCGACTAGCGCAGATCCCTAACTGCTACATGATCCATGTCATCAAAGACCTGGTTCTCACCCACCATTCCCCAGATGAAGGTGTAAGCCTTCGTACCGACGCCGGAATGGATTGACCAGCTCGGTGAAATCACCGCCTGTTCATTGTGCATAACGATATGACGCGTCTCTTGCGGCTGCCCCATCATATGGAACACGCAGCTGTCTTCATCCATGTTGAAGTAGAAGTACACCTCCATGCGGCGCTCGTGGGTATGGCACGGCATGGTGTTCCACAGGTTGCCTGGCGCCAGTTCGGTCAGGCCCATGCTGAGCTGGCAGGTTTCCAGCACATCGGGGACAAAGTATTTATTGATGGTGCGGCGGTTGCTGGTGAGGTTATCCCCAAGCGTGACCGGCGCAACGTCCGCAGGCGTGACTTTTTTAGTCGGGTAAGTCGTATGGGCCGGCGCGCAGTTGTAGTAAAACTTCGCCGGTTTCGCCGCATCGACGCTGGCGAACACCACCTCTTTCGCGCCTTTACCCACGTACAGGGCATCGCGATGGCCAATTTCGTAGCACTGGCCGTCAACGGTAATCGTGCCCGCGCCGCCAATGTTGATAACGCCAAGCTCGCGACGCTCCAGGAAATAGCTGACGCCAAGCTGTTTACCGACTTCACCGCCGACGGAGACCGTTTTCGCAACCGGCATAATGCCGCCAACGATAATGCGGTCGATATGGCTATACACCATGGTGTATTCATCAGCCTTGAAAACTTGCTCAACTAAAAACTCATCGCGAAGACCCTGCGTATCCAGCGTTTTAGCGTGAGCGCTATGAATGCTCTGTCGTACTTCCACCTGAACCTCCAGGATAATGTGGTCTTATGTTCTATTTATTGAAACGAAACTGCGTTCCGATTTGTTTAATGCTTGTATCTTATCCCTGATGAAATGGGTTTTCAATTGCAAATAAAACATCGTTTCATTTTTCCTGGATAATATTGTCAAAAATGCAAATCCGATCACGAATACGCGCTTCAGACGCGTTGCGAAAAAATAAAAAACAATGTTATTCATTCGGTTACAGCTTTCTTTGAAAAATTACCACTTTGGTGGAAAGGACGACGTAAAAACAAAGGTGGGCTTGACAATGCGCTGAGTGGCTTCTCAAAAAAGTAGCAGAAATGATGATTTTTCGTATAAAGTGAGTCTGACATCACAAACAATGAAACGCTGTTTTGATAAATTAACACTCAGTTTTTAAAATAACATCCAAATCGGCCTGTGAGGGAGATAGCACCCCGAGACCGCTTGAGTAAAAGGAGAGCATCATGGCTAAAGGCATGCGGGTTAAATTGAACTATGAGGTCAGCCGCGACCCAGATACCGGCGCGGAGGTCACCCGCTTAACGCCACCGGAGGTAACTTGTCATCGTAACTACTTCTATCAGAAGTGTTTCTTTAATGATGGCAGTCATCTGTTATTTGCCGGCGAGTTCGATGGCCATTGGAACTACTATTTGCTGGATGTGGCTAATGCCGAAGCGGTACAGCTTACCGAAGGCGCGGGCGACAATACCTTTGGTGGTTTCCTCTCCCCTGATGATAAATCGCTCTACTATGTGAAGAACGACCGCACGCTGCTGGAAGTGAACCTGAAAACCCTGGCCGAGCGTGAAGTATACCGCGTGCCGGAGGAGTGGGTTGGCTACGGTACCTGGGTTTCTAACAGCGACTGCACCAAGCTGGTGGGTATTGAGATTGCGAAAAGCGACTGGACGCCGCTGAACGACTGGCAGCTGTTCCACGATTTCTTCCATAAAGGTCCGCACTGCCGTCTGCTGCGCGTTGACCTGAAAACCGGCGAAAGCGCGGTGATCCACGAAGAAAAAATCTGGCTCGGTCACCCAATCTACCGTCCGTTTGATGACAGCACCGTCGCCTTCTGCCACGAGGGTCCGCATGACCTGGTCGACGCGCGCATGTGGCTGGTCAACGAAGACGGCAGCAACGTTCGCAAAGTCAAAGAACACGCGGAAGGCGAAAGCTGCACGCACGAATTCTGGGTGCCAAACGGCTCCGCACTGGTGTACGTCTCTTACCTGAAAGGGCAACAGGGTCGCACCATCTACCGCTTCAACCCGGATACCAACGTTAACGAAGCGCTGATGCAGATGCCTGCCTGCTCACACCTGATGAGTAACTTCGACGGCACCATGCTGGTCGGCGACGGTTCCGGCACGCCGGTTGATGTGAAAGACACCAGCGGCTACACCATCGATAATGATCCGTACCTGTACGCCTTTGACGTGGCGAAACAGGCCTACTTCCGCGTTGCTCGTCACGACACCTCGTGGGCAACGGTACAAAACAGCCGTCAGGTGACCCACCCGCATCCGTCCTTTACCCCGGACGACAGCGCGGTGCTGTTCAGCTCTGACAAGGACGGCAAGCCGGCGCTGTACATCGCTAAGCTGCCCTCTGAACGTGTGTTAGTGAAGGCATAATAACCTTCTGAGTTTTGTGTTTCTGTAACTGGCCTTGCCCTCCTTTCGGAGGGCTTTTTTTTGACTGTT
>CP070603.1:1008676-1008779 GCA_016939855.1 Kluyvera ascorbata | reverse complement strand
GGACTGCCCCCTCTCCCTTTTTAAGGGAGAGGGCTGGGGTGAGGGTTTAACGCCGAGCCCACAATCCCCTCACCCTAACCCTCTCCCCAGAGGGGCGAGGGGA
>CP070603.1:997246-1008631 GCA_016939855.1 Kluyvera ascorbata | reverse complement strand
CCACAAAAACAAAAACCCCCGGCTAAATGCTCCGGGGGGAAAACGGATGAGGGTCCGAATTTATTTAGAAGGAGTAAGCAACACCAACACGTAAACGGGTCTGACGTTCATCGGTAGATTTCACGCCCACGTTGCCCACTTCAAAGTACGGGGACCAGTTCTTATCCCATTTGTAGGCCAGCTTAGCGTTATATTCGGTGCTGTACGGTTTGTTGTTATTACGATACAGGCTCTTATGCTCATCGTCGGCAACCGTACTGCGCGCATAAACATAGTTCAACTCAGCGCGCCAGTCGCCCATTACCCAACCCACCCAGGTATCCACTTTATTGACTTTATCATCAACGCCGCCGCTTGCCGGTACACGGGTATATTCATAGCGGTAACGCGCTGCTACGTAGAAACCATTATCAAAGCTGTACTGCGCGTGTAAATAAGGCTTGTAGATTGAGAAACTGTCTTTACTTTCAATGTTAAAACCTGGGTTCAGGGCAAAATTATCCGTCGCCTTCCAGCGCCAGTTAATGGATTCTTCATGACCATTACCCACCATTTCGTTAAACGGACGATCCTGCTTATCAGTATCACCGCCCGTCTTCCATTTTGCTTCCACGCCAAAACCGAGACCATTATCAAAGCGATGGGACACCGCAACACGGTCTGCGTTGGAGCCGCTGTCAATATATTCATGACGCAGGTCAACGGTAACCGCCGAAGCAGCGAACGACATGCCAGTTAATACGGCCAGGGCCAGAGTTTTCTTAAACATTTGCCATCCCTCAATTGAAATTATGTTTCTTTTTTATGAAATTTGATTTTATTTTTTCCGGATATGCATTTTAGTGATCAGGATCGTAATTATTTGTTTCATAAAAAGTGGCACAATAAGGACGTGATAAAGCTCAACAAAAAATAGAAACTGGTCTCAAAAAATAGAACATGGATCACACATCCTTATTTTGATAAAAATAAAAAACAACATTTTCAATACCTTATACCACCAAAAATAACTGACGTTATTCTTAGCAATAGTAATAATTTATGTTTAATTAATAATTCAGCTAAGCATCTACTCATACGTAAAATTTGCAATCGACACAAATAAACATAAATTCATAAAGGAATGAACTAGACAAAATCACAACGATAATCACGCAACTCAGTGCAGATAAACAAAAAAAGCCTCTATTGAGGCCTTTCTGGGATGGGGTAATTACGAGGAAACTAAAGCGTTATTACTGAATATCTCGCTCCACGGCCAGCGCAACGCCCTGACCACCACCAATGCACAACGTGGCAAGCCCTTTGCGAGCATCGCGTTTCACCATTTCGTGGACCAGTGAAACCAGGATACGGCAGCCTGAAGCACCGATAGGATGTCCCAATGCAATCGCCCCGCCGTTCACGTTCACCTTCTGTTCGTTCCACTCCAGCATTTTACCCACCGAAATGGCCTGCGCCGCAAAGGCTTCATTGGCTTCAATCAAATCCACATCGCTCAACTGCCAGCCAGCGCGCTCAAGGCAGCGGCGAGTGGCATAAACCGGAGCAATCCCCATCAATGCAGGATCGACACCGACGCTGGCAAACGCGCGGATCCGCGCCAGGATCGGCAGCCCGAGCTCCAGCGCTTTGCTTTCACTCATCATCAGCACCGCCGCCGCGCCGTCATTAATCGACGATGCATTGCCCGCGGTGACGGAACCCGCATGATCAAAAGAGGGAACCAGGCGGGCCAACGCTTCGGCGCTGGCATCGGTTTGCGGCTGCTCGTCAGTGTCGACAATTCGCGGGCCACCCGGCTGCGGATTCACCACCGGAACAATTTCATCGCGGAAACGTCCGGAGTCGATAGCCCTGCGGGCTTTATGCTGGGAACTGAGCGCCCAGGCATCCTGCTGTTCGCGGCTGATGCCGTACTCCCGCGCCAGATTCTCCGCCGTTACGCCCATATGGTAGTCGTTGAAAGCATCCCACAGGCCGTCGTGCACCAGGCTGTCGATAAGCTGGCTGTTGCCAAGCTGCGCGCCGGTGCGGCTGTCGGTCAGCACGTGCGGCGCACGGCTCATGTTTTCTTGCCCGCCAGCAATCACCACGTCGGCTTCACCGCACTGAATCGCCTGTGTTGCCAGGTGCAACGCCTTCAATCCGGAGCCGCAAACGTCATTGATGGTGATAGCCGAAACGGTATTCGGTAGACCACCTTTAATCGCAGATTGTCGCGCCGGGTTTTGTCCGGTTCCCGCGGTCAGCACCTGACCAATGATCACCTCGTCAATGGCCGCGGCAGAAATGCCGCTACGCTCGACCAGAGCATTAATCACCAGGCTTCCCAACTCCACGGCAGAATGACGGGCAAGCGCCCCTTGAAAACAGCCTATGGGCGTGCGCACTGCACCTACGATAACGACGTCTTTCATCTCGACCTCAGCGCAAAATTATCCGCGTATAGTAGATGATTGTTATCAACTATTTTCGTAATTGTTTAAAAAAAGTGAGTTTTATCACAAAGGAAATTCATATCAAATTCGCTAGGCGGAAACCTGCTGTAGATACTGCCGTAGCCAGCTTCCCGCCGCACCCAACGGTGAGGCTTTATGCCAAAGGAGATCGGTTGAAACCGAAATGGGCCAGCCCACAATATCCAGCATAGTCAGCTCTGCCGAGCGCGCAAATTCATCCACCAGCGCACAGGGCAACGCGCACCAGCCTAGCCCCTGCGCCGCCATGCTCAGCAGCATCAGATAGTTTGGCGCAGACCATACCGGCCCGCGCGCGGGGGTGGTGTGATTTTCCAGATAGGTATTCAGGCGCAGCTCGCGCCAGGTGCTCAACTGCTCCCACTCCAGCCCTCGCTCCGCAGCCAACGGATGGGTCGGCGAGACGTAAATCGCCATACGCGTCTGCATTGGCAAGCGGGTATGGCCGATATCGGTAGGATAGCTATCCCGCGCTTCAATCAGCCCCACCTGCGCACGCCCTTTTTGCAGGAGGTCGACAACGTCGTCGTCTTCCCCGACCAGGCACTCAAACTCCGTGTGCGGGAAGCGGCGGTCAAACTGGGCCAGCAGATCTTCCAGCACATCTGGATGCAGCGTATCGGAGAGCACGAAGGTGAGCCGCGCCTCGGTCTCGCCGCTCAGCGACACCGCCAGCTCGTCCAGCCGTTCACTGGCGCTGAGAATGGCCTGCACGTAGCTCAGCACCCGTTGGCCTTCGGCGGTGAGCAGCGGCTGGCGCGTGGAGCGATCAAACAGCGTCACGCCGAGATCCGCCTCCAGATGCGCAATGGCTGTGCTGACGGTCGACTGACTCTTTCGCAGACGACGCGCCGCCGCAGAGAAAGAACCACAGGAGACGGTTTCGACAAACGCCGTCAGGGCTTCGGGAGAATAGCGCATGATGTATCTACTTTATCGATGGTTTCTATCTTTTACTTATCACATTTATCCATAAAATGCGCACTATTGCCTGCCAAAAATCAAAGGTCACAACATGCAAAACGATTCATTACATCGCAGAAAACTCCCGGAGCGTATCTTCCATGCCGTGTGCTTCGAGGGGATCGCCACCGCGATCCTCGCCCCTACAGCGGCTTACCTGATGCAGCGCTCCGTGCTTGAAATGGGCGGACTGACGGTGATTCTGGCCACCACCGCGATGATCTGGAACATCATCTATAACGCCGGATTCGACCGCTTCTGGCCGGTGACCCGCGTTATCCGTACCGCTAAGGTTCGTGCGCTGCACGCGCTTGGCTTTGAGTGCGGGTTTATCGTTATCGGAGTGAGTATCGTGTCGTTGGTGCTGGGCGTAACACTGCTGCAGGCCCTCACGCTGGAGATTGGCTTCTTCCTGTTCTTCCTGCCCTACACCATGCTCTATAACTGGGTGTACGACATGCTGCGCGAGCGCATTATCAAGCGCCGCCAACAGAACCTTTACGCGCAAAATTAATCTGCTTTTCAGGCCGATAACAATCGGTCTGAAAATGTTCAGCCACACGAAAAGCTAATTATGGTAAATTATCCGCCATTTTTTTGGTTTTATGGTTGATATATTCAGATAATGTCTAAAATTTGGTCTAAAGAAGAGACGCTATGGAGCTTTGCCCTGTATGGCACAGCCGTCGGCGCGGGGACCCTTTTCCTGCCCATCCAGCTTGGCGCCGCCGGTGCCGTGGTGCTGTTTATTACCGCCCTCGTCGCCTGGCCCCTGACCTACTGGCCGCATCGCGCCTTATGTCAGTTCATCCTGTCTGCTAACACCCCGGCAAGCGTTGGTATTACCGGCGCCGTCAGCCACTATTACGGCAAGAAGATCGGCAACCTGATTACCACGCTCTACTTTGTTGCCTTCTTCGTGGTGGTATTGATTTACGCCGTCGCCATTACCAACTCACTCACCGAGCAAATTGGCCACCATATGCCGGTTGATCTCACCACGCGAGCGTTGGTCAGTCTTGGCGTCGTACTGTTGCTGAACCTGATCTTCCTGACGGGTCGTCAGACGACCATCAAAGTGATGGGCATGCTGGTCTTCCCGCTGATTGCCTACTTCCTGTTCTTGTCTATCTACCTGATCGGAAGCTGGCAGCCATCGCTGCTGACCACGCAGATGGAAGTCAGCACGCATACGTTGCACCAGGTGTGGTTATCCATTCCCGTGATGGTTTTCGCTTTTAGCCATACGCCGATTATCTCCACCTTCGCTATCGACCGGCGGGAGAAATATGGCGAGCAAGCCATGGGTAAATGCAAAAAAATCATGAAGGTGGCGTATCTCATCATCTGCCTGAGCGTGCTGTTCTTCGTGTTCAGTTGCCTGATGTCGATTCCGCCGTCCTATATCAATACCGCGAAAGCGGAAGGCGTAACCATTCTTTCCGCGCTGTCGATGATGCCAAACTCTCCGAGCTGGCTGTCGATTTCCGGGATTGTGGTCGCGGTAGTGGCGATGTCGAAATCGTTCCTCGGCACCTATTTTGGGGTGATTGAAGGGGCGAGCGATTTGGTAAAATCGTCGCTGAACCAGGTGGGCGTGCGTAAGAGCCGTTCCTTTAACCGCGGGCTCTCTATCCTGCTGGTGTCGGCGGTGACCTTTATTGTGTGCTGCATTAACCCGAACGCCATCTCGATGATTTACGCCATCAGCGGTCCGTTGATTGCCATGATTCTGTTTATCATGCCAACGCTGTCGACCTACCTGATTCCGTCGCTCAAGCCTTACCGTTCTATTGGTAGCCTGATTACGCTGATTGTCGGTCTGCTGTGCGTGTCGGTGATGTTTTTCGGGTAAGGCAATGGCTGTTCCCGGCGGCGCTTCGCCTGGACGGGCTACGGTTTAATTATTACGGATGTAAAAAAGCCTGCCAGGTTACCCTGGCAGGCTTTTTTGTAGGCCGGATAAGGCGAAGCCGCCATCCGGCAATAACGATGTGATTACAGCGCCATGTCGTGCTGCGGTGACGCGCTCGCTGGCTGCTCTGCCGGTTTTGCCTGAGCAACTGGGGCCGCTGGCATCTGAATCACCGGCGGCTTGGTCAGCTCGAGCGTGGCGGCGGTGTCATCCCAAACCTGCTGGGTCAGCGCAACGTTGCCGTTCAGGTTCTGGCCAAAGCTCGGTACGATACCGCGAATTTTGCTCTGCCATTCCGGTGAGTTGAACTGCTCCGGGAACAGCTTCTTAATCACGTTCAGGGTGATTGGCGCAGCGGTAGAAGCGCCTGGAGATGCCCCCAGCAGCGCGGAGATGGTGCGTTGTTGGTCAACCACCACTTCGGTACCCAGCTTCAGCACGCCGCCTTTGTCGGCATCTTTCTTGATAATCTGCACGCGCTGGCCGGCCTGAATCAGCTTCCAGTCTTCTTTACGCGCTTCTGGGTAGTACTCTTTCAGCGCAGCAAAGCGGTCATCGTCGCTCAGCATCACCTGGCTCACCAGGTATTTCACCAGGTCAAAGTTATCCAGACCCACGTGGGTCATCGGCATCACGTTGCTGGTCGTGGTGGTGCTCAACAGGTCGAAGAACGAACCTTGTTTGAGGAACTTGGTGGAGAAGGTCGCGAACGGCCCGAACAGCACCACGCGTTTCCCATCAATAAAGCGCGCATCGATATGCGGTACGGACATCGGTGGCGCCCCTACGGAAGCCTGACCGTACACTTTTTCCATATGCTGACGCGTGACGTCTGGGTTTTCCGTCATCAGGAAGGAGCCGCCCACCGGGAAGCCTGCGTAGTTATCCGCTTCTGGAATACCGGTTTTTTGCAGCAGTTTGAGCGCACCGCCACCCGCCCCGATAAAGACGTATTTCGCGTCAATGGCGTGCTGCTTGCCGCTGTTCACGTCTTCAATGGTCACATGCCAGGAGTTATCGCCGTTGCGTTTAAACTCGGTCACTTCAGAAGAGGTTTGCAGCGTGAAGTGGTTGTTCTTTTTCAGGCTGCCGATCAGCTGACGGGTAATTTCGCCGTAGTTAACGTCGGTGCCCACAGGTGTCCAGGTGGCAGCCACTTTTTGTTGCGGATCACGACCGGCCATCACCAGCGGCGCCCACTGGGCAATTTGCTGATGATCGGTGGAGAATTTCATGCCCTGGAACAGGGTGGTTTTCTGCAACGCATCGTAACGTTTACCGAGGTAATCAACGTTTTTGTCGCCCCAGACGAAGCTCATGTGCGGCGTGGAGTTAATAAAGCTATGCGGGTTATTCAGAATGCCGCGTTTGACCTGTGAGGACCAGAACTGACGGGAAATCATAAACTGTTCGTTAATTTCCAGCGCCTTGGTCACGTCGATGGTGCCGTCCGGGCGCTCCGGCGTGTAGTTCAGTTCCATATTGGCGGAGTGACCGGTACCGGCGTTATTCCAGCCGTTAGAGGATTCCAGCGCGACATTGTCGAGCTTCTCCACCATCACCTGTTTCCAGTCAGGCTGCAATTCCTGCAGCCAGGTGCCCAGAGAGGCACTCATAATTCCGCCACCAATCAGCAGAACGTCGGTTTTTTCGGTGGTATCGGTATTTGCGTAAGCCGCTGAATTGACCAGCAGCGCGATGGTCGCCAGAGAAAATAGTTTTTTATTAATAGCAGGCATAATGATGATATTCGCATAGCTAAATGTAATGTGTGCGCCAATAATAGCGCACTTTTACATTATTTTAAAATACCACTCACTTTCCACTTAGAGTTATTAACAAATTACCACTTTGCTTTTTTAAATTAAAAAAAGCATCCGTATTGTTTGCGTGGAAATAAAATTTAAATAATTTCAGTTTAATTCCAGTTATTAATGCAGACCGAATTCCGCCATAAGCTGCTGGCGTAGCAGGACAAAATCCGTGCTGCTACGTTCCCGCGGCTGCGGTAACGTCACCTCAATGATACGAATCGGATCGCCCTTAATTTTCGGTAAAATGATCACCCGATCGGCAAGATAAATCGCCTCTTCCAGATCGTGCGTGACCAGCACCATCGTCATCTTTTCCACATCGCGAATGCGTGCCAGCTCTTCCTGCATGGTGATTTTGGTCATCGCATCCAGCGCCCCCAACGGCTCATC
The DNA here is from genome assembly GCA_016939855.1 of Kluyvera ascorbata. Lineage (GTDB taxonomy): Bacteria > Pseudomonadota > Gammaproteobacteria > Enterobacterales > Enterobacteriaceae > Kluyvera > Kluyvera ascorbata_C. The sequence goes on along the minus strand of CP070603.1, from coordinate 1,001,069 downwards.
CAGCAGCAGGATCTCCGGCTGAATGGTCAGCGCTCTGGCAATGCCGACACGCTGGGCCATGCCGCCGGAAAGCTGGTTGGGCAGCGCCTGTTCGCAGTGGCCGAGCCCCACCAGTTCAATCGCCTCTTTCGCCCGCGCCCTGGCCTGCTTGCGCGGTACGCCCTGGACATCCAGGCTGAAGCTGACGTTTTCCAGCACCGTCAGCCACGGCAGCAGGCGCGGCTCCTGGAAAATCACCGCCCGCTCGCGGCTCATTCCATGCACCTCCTGGCCGTCAATCACCACGTCGCCCGCGTCCGGCGTTTCAAGCCCCGCGAGAATTCGCAGCAGCGTGGTTTTCCCACAGCCGCTGGGCCCGACGATGGCAATACTCTGCCCGCTTTCAATCTGTAAATTGAGGTCGCGGAAGACATCAAACGGTTTCCCTTCAAGGGAGAAGGTCTTGCGTAAGCGGCGAATCGAGATATCGCCGCGGGCGGTCTGCGTGGTTGATGTCATTATGCACCTTCCGTTTTCAGCAAAATATTTGACGCTTTGAGCTGGCCTTTTTTCAGCACGCCGTCGCGCTCAAGAATATCCAGCCAGAACTGCACGTCATGAGGCTCTGAGAGCCCGCCTTTACGCACGCCGTAGCCGGTAAAGTACTGCGCCACGTCCGGGTTTTCACCGCGTTCTTTGAGGATCTTCGCCATGATCTCACGCACCTGCGCCGGGTTCTCACGCGCATAGTCCAGCGCGCGCGCCGACTCCACAACGAAGATACGCGCCGCATCCGGATGCTGCTTCACGAAGTCTGAACGCAGCACCGTAAAGCCACCAGCTATCGGCCCCAGCACGTCGGCGTCGTTGAAGATTGGACGCAGGCCGCCGTGGCTGCGCGCCACGCCTTCAAACGTTGTCTGCCAGTAGCCAAAGGCCGCAACGTCAACCTGCCCTGAACGCAGGGTTTGTTCAAGCTGCGGGCCCGGAACCGCTACCGGTCTGGCGGCGTTTTCTGGCAAATTCGCCTGGTGCAGCGCTTCACGCAGGGTGTAGTCCAGATGCGCGCCCAGGGTATTTACCGCTACGCTTTTTCCGACTAAATCTTTGATGGACTTAATCGGGCTATCCTCCTTCACGTAGAAGATGGATTTGGTGGTCTCGTTGATACCGTTGGTTGGATAAGCCGCCACAAAGTCGTTACCGTTGGCGATAGCGTTGATGACCGCTGGCGTGGCCGCCGAGCCGATATCAATGCTGCCGGAAGCCAGCGCAAATAAAGACTCCGGGCCACCGCTGGCATAACCGGCGTTTTTAATCGACACGCCGGTGCCTTTAAAATATCCCAGCGCTTCCGCTAGTTCATGAGCGGAAATACCGCCGTAGCTCGCCATATAACGCATCGTCACCTCATCCTGAGCGCGAACCGATGCACTAACACCTAATAAGAAAAGCACCCCAACCCACGCAGAATAGAACTGTTTTTTCATTATAAAAATTCCTTTATGGCGATAAGTAAAAACGCAAAATAACGTGCAAAATTAACGGCTACGGATATTCCATCGACACAAGCGACGTTGCAGTACAACCAGAATTGCGTTAGCTAATAACCCGGCAAACGCCAGCAGAAATATCGCGGCAAACATCATGGGTATTTGGAAGTTATATTGCGCATTCATCACCCTAAAACCGATCCCCTGGTTCGCACCGATCATTTCGGCGGCAATCAACAGCAGTAACGCCGTGGTAGCCGACAGGCGCAGGCCGATAAAAATGGAAGGAACCGAGGCGGGAACAATCACCCGGTAGAACAGCGTCAAGCGCCCGGCACCAAAGGTACGCGCCATTTCCAGCAGTTTGGTATCCACCTCTTTGACGCCGCTGATAGTCGACAGCAGAATCGGGAACAGCGCCGCCCAGAAAATCACGAATACCTTGGACGTTTCTCCGAGCCCGAGCAGCAGAATAAAGATCGGATACAGCGCCAGCGCCGAGGTTTGGCGGAACAGCTGCAAGATAGGATCCAACGCCTGCTCCAGCGGGCGAATCTGGCCCATAAACAGCCCCAGCGGGATGCCCACCACAATGGCGGCAGCGAAGGCCAGCCCGGCGCGCTGGAGGCTGATAGTGATATCACCCAGCAATGCGCCTTGCGTTATGCCGTTCCACAGCGCAACAAAGATTTTATCCAGCGGCGGGATAATCGCCGCGTTCAGCCAGCCAGCGGTGCTGGCAATTTGCCAACCGGCAAAGAACAGCACCAGCAGGCCGTAGCGCGCAATCAGCGATAGGCTACGCTGGTACCACAGCAGATACGCAGGCTTAGCCTGTACGCGCGCCTTCAGACGAATGCGGGTCGTGGAGTAGAACATAGCGCCTCCTTAAGCCACTTTGCTGTCGCGCACGGCGCTATAGCGATTGCTGGCAAACGGCAGCCCCAGATTTTCACGCAGCGTTTTGCCCTCGTACTGAGTACGGAACAGCCCGCGTTTTTGTAAAATCGGCACCACCAGCTCAATAAAGTCGTCCAGTCCGCCCGGAAGCCACGGCGGCAGCACGTTGAAGCCATCCGCAGCTTCGTTTTCAAACCACTCCTGCAGCGTATCCGCTACCTGCTCGGCGCTGCCCACCACGGTGAAGTGACCGCGTGCGGTCGCCACCCACTGGTAGAGCTGGCGAATGGTGAAGTTGTTTTCATCGGCAATCTGGCGAATCAGCTCGGGACGCGATTTCATGCCCTCAGTGACCGGCAGCGGCGGCAGCGGGCCGTCAGGGTCGAATTTACCGAGATCGATACCGCCGCCGGCCAGCCCATTCAGCAGCGCGATGCCGTCAGCTTCAACAATCAGCGAAGTCAGCTTGTGGTACTTCTCTTTCGCTTCTTCCTCGGTGCGTCCAACAAACGGCGCAACGCCTGGCATAATCAGTACGTGGTTCGGGTTGCGACCCACGGCGCGAGCGCGCGATTTAATATCGCGGTAGAAGTCCTGCGCCGTGTTGAGATGTTGGTGAGACGTAAAGATAACTTCGGCGGTGGCGGCAGCCAACGCACGGCCGCTTTCAGACTGCCCCGCCTGTACGATAACCGGCTGGCCCTGAGCCGAGCGCGGCACGTTCAGCGGCCCGCGCACCTTAAAGAATTTGCCGACGTGATCGGTGTTGTGCACCTTACTGCGGTCGAAGAACTGGCCCGAAGCTTTATCACGCAAAAACGCGTCGTCCTCAAAGCTGTCCCACAGCTTTTTCACCACCTCAACGTGCTCTTTCGCCCGCTGGTAGCGGTATTCATGCGGGTGTTGGGTGTCCAGATTAAAGTTGTGCGCCGCGGCTTCAGTGGCGGTAGTCACCACGTTCCAACCTACACGGCCGCCCGAAATCAGGTCCAGCGAAGCGAACTTGCGCGCCAGGTTGTAGGGCTCTTCATAGGTGGTGGAGGCGGTGGCAATAAAACCAATGTTCTGCGTCAGCGGCGCTAGCGCGGAAAACAGGGTGACGGGCTCAAAACCTGCGACTTTAGCGGTGCCGCCGTCGGTAACGCCGGAAGCGGGGATTGCCAGGCCATCGGCCAGGAAGTAGGCATCAAACAGGCCACGTTCAGCGGTCTGGGCAAGCTGTTTATGAAATTCGAAGCTGGTTGCGCCATCAGCCGGGGAGTCGGGGTGACGCCACGCCGCGATATGCTGACCGCCGCCGGGCAGGAAAGCCCCTAATTTGATCTGTCTGCTCATTCTGCTTTCTCCTGATTCGATGCCGAAAGTGGGCTGAAACCAAGATAGCCAGAATGCGCAGCCATTCTGAAATAACAAATATTGAGTTAGTTATTTACATTTTTGCAATAAAGCCA
>CP070603.1:993873-997203 GCA_016939855.1 Kluyvera ascorbata | reverse complement strand
ACGATTTTCACGCTGCCAGGCTTGAAGCTCCGCCAGCTTTATCCCTTCCGGTACAATGCTGTGCTTCAGGCAGGCCACCCGCTGCGAACGATAAATACTGGTGTAACCCGAAACCAGATAGGCCACCACGCAGGCCATCGCCGCGTAAACGCCGATATCCGCACCAAACAGCTCAATCGCCATCAGCGTCGAGGCGATAGGCGTATTCGCCGCTCCGGCAAAGACCGCGACAAACCCCAGCCCGGCCAGGAAGGCAAACGGTAGATGCAGCAGCGGGGCAAGCGCGTTACCCAGCGTCGCGCCCACATAAAAGAGCGGCGTCACCTCCCCGCCTTTAAACCCGCTGCCGAGCGAGGCCACGGTGAAGATAAGCTTACCGAGAAAGTCCCACGGTGCCAGCGGATGCTGAAAAGCATCAACAATCACGGGTATGCCCAGACCAATGTAACGATCGGTGTGCAGCACGTAGACCGCCGCCGCAACCACAACCCCGCCGATAAACGGGCGCAGCGGTGCGTAGGCAATCCATTTTTTCATCATGCCCCCGACCAGATGAGTCGCATCGGCAAAAACGCGCGCAGCCAGACCAAAGCAGCAGCCAGCAACAATCACCGCCGCCAGTGTCCAGGCTGATACCGCGGGGATAGATGACATCATGTAGTGCGTATGGTGCACGCCCCACATCAGGCCGACCTGGTCTGCCACCACCGCGGCTACCAGGCAGGGAAAGATAGCGGTGTAGTGCATGCGGCCAATCGCCATGACCTCAAGGCCAAAAATCGCCCCGGCGAGCGGGGTACCGAATACGGAGGAAAAGCCTGCGCTGACGCCCGCCATCAGCACCATGCGGCGCGCATCGTTATCAAGCCCGAGCAGCGGCGTAAACCGATCGGCAATCGAGGCGCCCATTTGTACCGCCGTCCCTTCACGGCCGACCGACGCGCCGAACAGATGAGAAACGACCGTGCCAATAAACACCAGCGGCGCCATCCGCAGTGGAATGGTGTTAGCCGGGCTATGCACCTCTTCCAGAATCAGATTGTTACCCGCCTCTACGGAGCGGCCAAGGCGCAGATACATCCAGCCCACCGCAAAACCAGCAAACGGCAGCAGCAGGATAAGCCAGTGATGCTGAAGGCGCGTGGCCGTCGCCCAATCGAGCGAGAAGAGGAATAAAGCGGACGCCGAGCCGACAAGCACGGCGATAACGACAGCCAGCAGGAGCCACTGTATCAGGAAGAAAAGCGAATTTTTACGAGCGAAGTGTTCAGAGAGCATTGACGCATCCTCAGATGAATTAATCATCCTGGACGCGATAGAGGTGTGCCTGTTCATTCCCGGTCCAGGAATACAAACAGGCATCATCAGCCACACGGCGGTTCAAGGGGGAATGCCATCCCCTATGAATAAATATTAGCACACGAATCGTTTCAGCTAAATACTTTGTGGCTGAAATTATTTCAGCGTCTCCAGCGGGAAAGGCCGGTCCTGCACCACCGTTTTCATCACCAGCGTTGAGCGCAGGTGCTGCACGCCCGGCATCGCTGATAGCTTTTGATCGTAGAGCTTCTGAAACGAAGAGAGATCGCGCGTCACCACCTGCATCAGATAGTCCGGATCGCCAAACAGCCGCTGGGCCATCACGATCTGCGGGATCTCTTCCACCGCCTCTTCAAACGCGCTGACCGCCTTTCTATCCCCCTCTTTCAGCGTCGCAAATACCAGCGCTACAAAGTTAAAGCCCATTTTTCCAGGGTCGAGGTTAGCGCGATAGCCGGTAATCACCCCTTCCTGCTCCAGCACCCGCAGACGTCGGTGGCACGGCGATAAACTCAGATTCACCCGTTCTGCGAGCTCGGTGATAGATAAACGGCCATCGGCCTGTAGTTCAGCAAGAATTTTTCGATCTATGCTATCCATTTAGAAGATTCTCTCATTCCAACCGGGTTTTCAGCATAACATTGAAAGCTCATTGCGCGGCAATAACGATATTCTTTCCTGACATTCAGTACGGTATTTAAGGGCTAACGTCATGGGTAAGAACGGAGTGTGTCGGGCATGGAGATGAGTTTGGTTGCGGGGTTCTGGCTGGTTTCGTTTTTGCTCATCATGACGCCGGGGGCCGATTGGGCCTACACCATCAGCGCCGGGATCCACGGGCGCAGCATCGTTCCGGCTGTGGCAGGGCTGATGTCCGGACATTTGCTGGCAACCGTTATTGTGGTGGCGGGCGTAGGCGTACTGATTGCCGGACATCCGCTGGCGCTGTCGGCCATTACGCTTTTAGGCGCGTGCTATCTGCTGTGGCTCGGCATATCGCTGCTGCGCCATCCGGCTACGGTCGCCAGTGCTTCACAGCAGCGCGGCGGCTGGAACCAGTGGGCGCTAAAGGGTCTGTGCATCAGCGGCCTGAACCCAAAAGTGTTTTTACTGTTCCTGGCGCTGCTGCCGCAGTTTACCGACCCGCATGGGCAATGGTCGGTAGCCATGCAGATGTCGGCGTTAGGGATAATGCACCTCATTACCTGCACGATTATCTATTTACTGGTGGGTTATGGTTCACGCGCGCTGCTGGCAAGCCGTCCCCAGGCGGCGCGGGTTGTCAGCCGTATTTCAGGCGGGTTGATGGTGCTTATCGCGATTGCGCTATTAGTTGAACAGCTTCGCTAATAAAGGTGCGCCAGCCTAAGCTGGCGCCACGTTTCAGGCGCGAATATCGTCATACTCGCGGGTGTTATCAAACTCATGCTTGGCAAACGGGCACAGTGGAATAATTTTGCGCTGTTCCTGACGCATTTTCTCAACCACTTTCGCCACCAGTTGTTTACCCACGCCCTGCCCCTTCAGGCTCTCATCAACGTCGGTATGTTCAATAATGCTCAGGTGCTCACCGGTGGGAACAAAGACGATTTCCGCCACCTGGTTACCGTCGCCGTCGTTGACGTAAAACTTGTTATGCCCTTCCAGAATTTCCATGTTTCTCTCACTTAATCATGATGACGGTATTTCAGCGCCCCACTTGGGCAGGTGTCGATAACGCGTACTACCGTTTGCGCGTCGACTTCATCCGGGATGATCCACGGTTTGCGCTTCAGGTTGAACAGCTTGCTGCTTCCGCGCACGCAGTTCCCTGAGTGCTGGCAAATCGCCGTATTGAAGTAGACGTCAATCTTCTCCCCGGTATAGACACGATAACCTGCGTCCAGTAGTTCCTTATCCATGACATTGCCTCTATTTTTTATATAGGTTCGAGACTAAGCATAGACCTGTCTAGGGGGAAGAATCATCACCTATCGCGAAAAACCACAGCGAGAAAGGTTTTATACGTTG
>CP070603.1:992802-993799 GCA_016939855.1 Kluyvera ascorbata | reverse complement strand
GCATTTTCATATCTGCCAACATGGAAAAGTAAAGGGTGCAGCCCCGACAATTATGCCGGGGCTATCGCTAAGAGGGATATATTAGAAAGAGTATGCCACACCGACACGGAAACGAGTCTGGCGGTCATCACGGTCGTTTACGCCCACGTTGCCCACTTCGCCATATGGCGCCCAATTTTTATCGATTTTGTACGCCACTTTGACGTTATATTCCTGGGAGTACGGCTTGTTATTGTTACGTGCATTACCTTCTGTGCTACGTGCATAAACGTAGTTTAGCTCGGTACGCCAGTCGCCGAACACATAACCGGCCCACGCGTCGCCACGGTTCACCTTATCATCGTCTTTGTTAGCATTTGACGGGTAGCGGGTGTAGTCATAGCGGTAACGTGCAGCGACGTAGAAGCCGCTGTCGAAGCTGTATTGTACGCGCAGATTCGGCTTATAAATAGAACGGCTGTCATTACTTTCGATATTAAAGCCAGGCTGAATAGAGAAGTTTTTATTGAACTTATATTGGTAGCTAATCGATTCTTCATGACCATTACCGATAAAGTCGGAGAACGGTTGATCGGTATTATCCCCACCTGATTTCCATTTGGCTTCTACCGAGAAGCCAAACCCATTCGCGAAGCGGTGAGAAACTGAAACACGGTCTGCGTTAGTTTTATCTGTCTTGCCACCATCAATAAACTCATGACGGAGATCGACTGTCACTGCGGATGCTGCGAAGGATGCGCCACATAAAGCAATCATGACCAGAGATTTCTTAAACATGCAATAACCCTCAATTGGAATTATGTTTCATTTTTATGGAATTGCATTTTATTTTTTTAAGAAAGATATTTTAGTGATCGAGATCGTAAAGATTTATTTCATGAANNTGTGGGGTTAAGAGACGTGATAGAGCTCAAGAAATGCACGATTGACTTATCGAAAATAACGCTCCAGATCACACAAAAGGTTAATTTACACTAAACTTACATATCTTTATAAA
>CP070603.1:992478-992684 GCA_016939855.1 Kluyvera ascorbata | reverse complement strand
GCAGAAATCAAGCCTAGCCATTAATGATTTGAAATATAAAAACAACCATTTTTAGTAGCTAATTTCCCCTCTTTATTCATAGCCACTAAGGCAGTATTCCCTATCAGGTAATATCTTACGTCGCCCTTACCCCACCAGACACCATCATTCGTGTATCACGAGATAGTTTTTCTTTATCGCTTAGCTAAATCTTCTGGTTCGTCACC
>CP070603.1:992290-992434 GCA_016939855.1 Kluyvera ascorbata | reverse complement strand
GCCGTTGATACGTACACGACAGATGAGGTCCACAATGAGCGCATTGTTTACCGGTAAAAAAYTGTTAGTGGTYGGCGGTACRARCGGTATGGGCTTTGAAACCGCAAAATTAGTACTGAAAAATGGCGGCAGCGTCGTACTGGT
>CP070603.1:991795-991992 GCA_016939855.1 Kluyvera ascorbata | reverse complement strand
ATCGTTAATATCGGCTCCATGTGGGCGCAGCAGGCCATCGGTGCCACACCGTCGTCAGCTTACTCAATGGCAAAAGCGGGTTTGCATGCGCTGACTAAAAACCTGGCCATTGAGTTGGGTGAAAAAGGGATCCGCGTGAATGCTGTTTCACCGGCCGTTGTTCACACGCCTATTTACGAAGGCTTTATCCCGAAAGA
>CP070603.1:989848-990040 GCA_016939855.1 Kluyvera ascorbata | reverse complement strand
AGTTTTACTTAAGTCTAATACTTATTGCGAATGTGGTTATTGTTTGTAAAATGACCTCTTTGACTATTTCTATAACAAGTATAGGGACTTATGAAACAGTACACCAATGAACTCACCGCCGAAATGCTGGCAGCCTTTGACCATTCACCATTCACAACCGAACAACTCGCGGAAATGAACGAAGAAGCCCGC
>CP070603.1:989428-989509 GCA_016939855.1 Kluyvera ascorbata | reverse complement strand
CCAGAAAACTTTCTGAAATAAGGCGGCTACTATGGCATCGGTAAACAGAGGCTGCACCGTTCACGGTAAGAATGTTGGCTT
>CP070603.1:989035-989193 GCA_016939855.1 Kluyvera ascorbata | reverse complement strand
CCTGGCACCGTTGAGGTTAATACCCCCTCCAGGGCTATAGCGACTGTAGAGCCCGTGCAACACGCGCAGGTAGCGAAGAAGCAAAACAGCTTTGCTGGCACCTGCAAGCCAGAAGACAACCTGCTATTGAACGGGGTTTACATCTGGACTGAAACCAC
>CP070603.1:988049-988114 GCA_016939855.1 Kluyvera ascorbata | reverse complement strand
TCATCCTACTTATCTTCAAAAAGGTGAGATGATTTGGAGGGGCACATAGCGATGACGAATAGAAC
>CP070603.1:986383-986528 GCA_016939855.1 Kluyvera ascorbata | reverse complement strand
TGCGATCACAGACTATATCGTTGGGTATTACAGCTCACTAAGGCCGCATGACTATAACGGTAAGTTATCCCCAAACGAATCGGAAAACCGATACTGGAAAACGCTAAAGCGGTGGTCAGTTTTTGTTGACCACTACAACCCTTGT
>CP070603.1:980593-986030 GCA_016939855.1 Kluyvera ascorbata | reverse complement strand
TGGAGCGGGCGAAGGGAATCGAACCCTCGTATAGAGCTTGGGAAGCTCTCGTTCTACCATTGAACTACGCCCGCTAAGGTGTGCGAGGAGCATTATAAACGTTACGCCTCGCCTGGCAAGTCTTTAGGCCGCTAAGTGACGATAAAATAACCGCTTAGCACTTCGGTTTGCTGCCCTGTGGCGGCAAATAGCGCAGCGGGTCGATGGCCGTGGCGCGATAGCGAATCTGGAAGTGCAGCCTTACCGAGTCCGCATCCGAGTTGCCCATGGTGGCAATCTGCTGGCCAATCTTCACGTTTTGCCCGTTATTCACCATCAGCTTATCGTTATGCGCATAGGCGGTAATGTAATCTTCATTATGCTTAATCATGACCAGGTTGCCGTAGCCGCGCAGCTGGTTACCCACGTAGACCACTTTCCCCGCCGCTGCCGCATAGACCGGCTGACCACGGCTACCCGCGATATCAATGCCCTTATTGCCGCCTTCCGATGTGGAGTAACGCATCACCACCTTACCGGTGGCTGGCCAGCGCCAGCAGCGTTGACCGACTGGTGGCCATGAGGACTGCGGAACAGCGGAGGACGGCGTGACCTTCGCGGTTTGCGTTGCGCTGGATTTCTTACTGCCGGAGGATTTCGCCGAACCATTCACCCGCAGCTTCTGGCCGACGTTGATGTTATACGGCGGCGAGATGCCGTTAAGGCGCGCCAGTTCCCCCACGCTTGTGCCCGTCATCCGCGAGATGCGCGAAAGCGTATCGCCCCGCTTCACGGTATAGACCGAGCCGCTATAGCTGCCTTCTGATTTGGATGAATTTCCAGCACAGCCAGACAGCATAAGTCCGATAATCAGGCACATTAAAAGGCGTAGTGGGGAAGAGATTTGGCGTCCTGCTCGCAAAACGAATCCTCAGGTCATAAACGTTCGGTTGAACTATGATAGCAGGGTCACGCGGGATACCAAACCATCAACGCGGCGAGTTGCCTGGAAACGGGTAGCCTTCAGCCACCAGCTCCATCACCTGCGAGCACCAGTTTACCGCCGGTATTTTCACCATTGCCGGGTAGAAAATCTGCGGTGAAGGGAATACCTCCACGACATAGCACTCCTTAAGCTTTTCGGCGCAGACCTCAGACGATGGCAGCAACGTCGCGGCGGCAAGCCCCGACTCCAGCCAGTCGATAATCACCCCCGGCTGAGTGATGTGCATAATCACCTTTGGGTTTACCCCGGCTTTGCGGAACAGATCGATAAGCATCTCGTAGGTGCCGGAATCTTTCGCGCGGTGAAGCAACACCAGCGGCAGTGCGCCCAGCGCGTTGTAATCAAACGGGTTAGCAGGCGGCTGTGGCAGGCATTTTTTGTTGATAACCGCCACCAGCTTCACCGGATCGAACGACACATAGTCGAACCCTTCGCTGCGATAAGGCCGCTGGATAAAAGCGAGGTCGATAGCGCCTTCATTAAGCAGCATCTCCAGGTGGCTGGAATCCGTTACCGAGATATTCACTTCAATTTCTGGATAGCGCTGGTAGAGCGCCAACAGCAATGGCTTAAAGTAAGACTGGAACAGATGGCTCATCCCAAAACGGAACTGCAGCCGGTCTTTTTGGGCGATTTCCATCGTTTCGCGCGCGGTATCTTCCACCTGGCGCAGAATTTCGCAGGCTTTGCGGTAAAGGAAAAACCCGGCTTCGGTTGGCTCAATACGGTTACCGTGACGCAAAAACAGCGGCGTTTTGAGCTCGTCTTCCAGCTCCTGGATCCGCTTACTCAGCGGCGGCTGCGCCATGTTCAGCACCTTTGCCGCCTGACTTATCGAGCCCTGCTCAACCACCCGACAGAAATACCGTAATCGTTTTAAATCCATGCCGTCTCTGCTCCCTATCCGCTTTGCTATAGTTTACGCACGAAGCCTTTGTTGTTGTAGCCACATCTTTTTGATCTTCCCTGACCAAGCTAAACGGTATTTGCCCCTTAATTGTGTAAGGAATAGGGTTAGCGCAGACATTCTTTCCGATTATCAACAGGAACAAACCGTGAAAAATACAACAACCGTTCGCGACCTGCGCTCTGCGTTAGCGTTGCTGAAAACGCTGCCGGGTGAATACGTTGAAACCGATACCGAAGTGGACCCGCATGCGGAGCTGTCCGGCGTATACCGTTACGTCGGCGCTGGCGGCACCTGCCAGCGCCCAACGCGTAAAAACGGCCCGGTGATGATGTTCAACAAGATCAAAGGCTTTAACGACATCAGCGTGGCTATCGGCATCAACGGTTCCCGCAAACGCGTCAGCCACTTCCTCGATTGCCCGCCAGAAAAACTGGGGCACCTGCTGAAAGACTCCGTACAAAGCCCGATTCCACCGGTTCTGACCACTGAGAAAGCCGTCGCTCAGGAAGTGGTTCATCTGGCCACCGACGCCGATTTTGACTTGCGCAAACTGCTGCCAGCGCCAACCAATACCGAAGAAGATGCGGGCCCGTACATCACTATGGGGCTGTGCTACGCCTCCGACCCGGAAACCCACGAATCTGATATCACCATTCATCGCCTGTGCGTACAGAGCCGCGATGAGCTCTCAATGTGGCTGACCCCAGGCCGTCACATTGATGCTTTCCGCATGAAGGCGGAAGAGCTTGGCCAGCCGCTGCCCATTTCTATCAGTATTGGCGTTGACCCGGCGATTGAAATTGCCGCCTGCTTCGAGCCACCGACTACTCCGCTCGGTTTTGATGAACTGAGCATCGCCGGTTCTCTGCGCGGCCAGGCCGTGGAAATGGTGAAATGCCTGACCATCAACGAAAAAGCGATTGCTCACGCAGAGATCATTATCGAAGGCGAGTTGCTGCCAAACGTGCGCGTTCGTGAAGACCAGAACACCAACACCGGCCGTGCGATGCCGGAGTTCCCTGGCTATACCGGCGAATCCAAAGATGCGCTGCCGGTGATTAAAGTGAAAGCCGTGACCCACCGCCATAACCCAATCTGGCGCACCACCGTAGGGCCAGGCGAGGAACACGTCAACATGGCGGGTATCCCGACTGAGGCGAGCATTCTGGATATGGTTGGCCGCGCGATGCCGGGCAAACTGTTGAACGTCTTCGCGCACTCCGCGGGCGGCGGTAAGCTGCTGGCGGTCATGCAGTTCAAAAAATTCTCTCCGGCGGACGAAGGTCGCCAACGTCAGGCGGCTCTGCTGGCGTTCTCCGCCTTCCCGGAACTGAAACATGTGATTCTGGTGGATGAAGACGTGGATATCTTCGACAGCGATGACGTGCTGTGGGCAATGCAGACCCGCTACCAGGGCGACGTGGATACCATCACCATCCCCGGCGTGCGCTGCCACCCGCTGGACCCGTCTCAGGTGCCGGAGTACAGCCCAAGTATTCTGCAACAGGGCATGTCGTGCAAAACCATCTTTGACTGCACCGTACCGTTCCACCTGAAACACCACTTTGAGCGTTCTAAATTCAAAGAAGTGGACGTGAAACGCTTCCTGCCGGACTTCGAGTAAGAGGAATAGACAATGAAACCACGCATCATCATCGGCATCAGTGGCGCATCCGGCTTTCAGTATGGCGTTAAGGCGCTGGAACTCCTGCAGCCTCTTCCGCTAGAGGTTCATCTGGTCGTCTCAAAAGGCGCAGAAAAAACCTGTGAACTGGAAACGGATTTACGTCTGGATGAGGTGATGGCGATGGCCGACGTTGTCCACCCGATTGGCAATCTGGGTGCCGCCATCTCCAGCGGTTCGTTTAAAACGCTGGGGATGCTGGTTGCCCCCTGCTCGATGAGAACGCTGGGCGCGATTGCACATTGTCTTACCGATAACCTGCTCACCCGAGCGGCAGACGTGGTGCTCAAAGAACGCCGCCGTCTGGTGCTGCTGGCGCGTGAAACGCCGCTCAACCTCGGCCATATTCGCAATATGACCGCCGTGACGGAAATGGGCGGGATTATCTTCCCGCCGGTTCCGGCTCTCTATCAGCGTCCGCAAACCGCGGATGACATTATTACGCACAGCGTCAATCGCGCGCTGGATCTGTTCGACATCAACGTGGACAACATTCCACGCTGGGGCGAAGGGTCACTGCGCCACGACGACTAGTGCGATAAAGGAAACACTTTTATGTTGATCGGTCCTTATGTAAACGGGTCCGCCGTGATTATCGGCGGGCTGGTCGGCGCGATTGCCGGGGGAAAACTCCCTGACCGCGTGAAAACGGCGCTGCCGATGACCTTTGGGCTGTGCTCGGTAGGTCTGGGTATTACGCTGGTGCTGAAGGTGAAATATATGCCTGCGGTGGTGCTGGCGATGATCGTCGGCGCGCTGATTGGCGAACTGCTGCATCTGGAAAGGGGTATTGGTAAAGCGGCAGGCTCTACCCGTGGCCTTATCAACAAGGTCTTCCCACCGGTACAGGGGCTAAGCCACGAAGAGTTCACCGAGAAGTTTGTGGCGATTCTGGTGCTGTTCTGCGCCAGCGGTACGGGCGTATTTGGGGCGATGACCGAAGGGATGAGCGGTGACCCATCAATTCTGTACATCAAAACGATTCTCGACCTGTTCACTGCCGGGATTTTCGCCACTCTGCTGGGCTTTGCGGTGATGACTATCGCCATTCCGCAACTGGTGATTCAGCTGGCGCTGGCGATGCTGGCGGTATTCCTGATGCCGATGATCAGCCCATCCATGATGGCCGATTTCTCCTGCGCCGGTGGGCTGCTGATGGTCGCGACCGGGTTGCGTATCTGTAACATTAAACTTTTCCCGGTTGCCAACATGTTGCCGGGGCTTGTTTTGGTAATGCCTTTTTCCCATTTATGGGCTACGCTGGTTGCCTGAGTATATGACCCGGCGGGTTTATGCCGGGTCATCATTCATTTTCAGGAGTTGTCATGGCAGGCGAACACGTCATTTTGCTCGATGAGCACGATAAACCTTCAGGTATTCTGGAGAAGTACGCCGCTCACACCCTCTCCACCCCTCTGCATCTCGCTTTCTCTTGCTGGTTATTCAACGAACGCGGCCAGTTTCTGGCGACGCGCCGCTCCTTAAGCAAGGTAGCCTGGCCCGGCGTGTGGACCAACTCGGTGTGCGGTCACCCGCAGCAGGGCGAAACCTTCGAACAAGCGATTATCCGCCGCTGCCGCTTTGAGCTTGGCGTTGAGATTGCCGATATCACCCCGATCGCCACCGAATTTCGCTACCGCGCCGTGGCGCCAAACGGCATTGTGGAAAACGAGGTTTGCCCGGTCTATGCCGCGCGCGTAACCAGCGACGTGAAGGCCAACCACGATGAGGTGATTGAGTATCAGTGGTGCGAGCTTGACGATATTTTACAGGCGCTGACGTTAACGCCGTGGGCGTTTAGCCCGTGGATGGTGATGGAAGCGGCCGACGAAGAGGCGCGTCAGGCGTTTATTGCCTT
>CP070603.1:971908-980564 GCA_016939855.1 Kluyvera ascorbata | reverse complement strand
TAGGCATAAAAAAACCCGGCATCGCCGGGTTTTTTGCATCTCGCTGTCGCGATTATTTCACCGGGCGCATTGCCGGGAACAGAATCACGTCACGGATGGTGTGGCTGTTGGTAAACAGCATCACCATACGGTCGATACCGATACCCAGACCCGCGGTCGGTGGCAGGCCATGTTCCAGCGCGGTAACGTAGTCTTCGTCGTAGAACATCGCTTCGTCATCGCCCGCTTCTTTGGCGTTAACCTGATCCTGGAAGCGCTGCGCCTGGTCTTCTGCGTCGTTCAGCTCGCTGAAACCGTTACCGATTTCGCGGCCGCCGATGAAGAATTCAAAGCGGTCAGTGATTTCCGGGTTCACGTCATTACGACGAGCCAGCGGAGAAACTTCTGCCGGATATTCGGTGATGAAGGTTGGCTGAATCAGGTGCGCTTCAGCCACTTCTTCGAAGATCTCAGTCACGATGCGGCCCAGACCCCAGCTCTTCTCAACGTGAACGCCGATGCTTTCAGCAATGGCTTTCGCAGAGTCGAAGTTATCCAGATCCGCCATGTCAGTTTCCGGACGATATTTCTTGATAGCTTCACGCATGGTCAGTTTTTCGAACGGCTTACCGAAATCGAAAGTCTGGTCGCCGTAAGGCACTTCGGTGTTGCCCAGAATATCCTGCGCCAGTGTACGGAACAGAGATTCGGTCAGCTCGATCAGATCTTTGTAGTCCGCGTACGCCATATAGAGTTCCATCATGGTGAACTCTGGGTTATGGCGAACGGAGATACCTTCGTTACGGAAGTTACGGTTGATTTCGAACACGCGTTCGAAGCCGCCAACCACCAGACGCTTCAGGTACAGTTCCGGCGCGATACGCAGGTACATGTCCATATCCAGCGCATTATGATGGGTGATGAACGGACGGGCAGACGCGCCGCCAGGGATCACCTGCATCATTGGGGTTTCCACTTCCATAAAGTTGCGACCAACCATGAACTGACGAATACCCGCCAGGATCTGGGAACGCACTTTGAAAGTATTGCGGGAAGTATCGTTGGAGATCAGGTCGAGGTAACGCTGACGATAGCGCGCTTCCTGATCCTGCAGGCCGTGGAATTTGTCCGGCAGCGGGCGCAGTGCTTTGGTCAGCAGACGCAGCTCGGTGCAATGGATAGACAGTTCACCGGTTTTGGTTTTGAACAGTTTACCCTTCGCGCCCAGGATGTCGCCGAGGTCCCATTTCTTGAACTGCTCGTTGTAAACGCCTTCCGGGAGATCGTCACGCGCGACGTACAGCTGAATACGGCCGCCAACGTCCTGTAAAGTCACGAAAGAGGCTTTACCCATAATACGGCGAGTCATCATACGACCGGCAACGGAAACTTCGATATTCAGCGCTTCCAGCTCTTCACTGTCCTTGCTATCGAATTCAGCGTGCAGTTGATCAGAGGTACGGTCACGACGGAAATCGTTCGGGAACGGGATGCCCTGCTCACGCAGTGCAGCCAGCTTCTCGCGGCGTGCCTTCATTTCGTTATTAAGATCGACTACCTCGTCAGCGCCTTGTGCGTTTTGTTCAGACATGTTGGTTCCTCATAACCCTGCTTTCAGACTTGCTTCGATAAATTGATCCAGACTTCCGTCCAGTACCGCCTGCGTATTGCGGGTTTCAACCCCGGTGCGCAGGTCTTTAATGCGGGAATCGTCCAGGACATAGGAACGAATCTGGCTACCCCAGCCGATATCAGACTTGGTGTCTTCCATCGCCTGTTTTTCGGCATTCTTTTTCTGCATTTCCAGTTCATAAAGCTTCGCTTTCATCTGCTTCATGGCCTGGTCTTTGTTCTTGTGCTGTGAACGGTCGTTCTGGCACTGCGTCACAATCCCGGTTGGGATGTGTGTGATACGCACCGCCGATTCCGTACGGTTAACGTGCTGACCGCCCGCACCGGAAGCGCGGTATACGTCAATACGCAGATCCGCTGGGTTGATTTCGATATCGATATCGTCGTCAA
This sequence comes from Kluyvera ascorbata, assembly GCA_016939855.1. Classification (GTDB taxonomy): domain Bacteria; phylum Pseudomonadota; class Gammaproteobacteria; order Enterobacterales; family Enterobacteriaceae; genus Kluyvera; species Kluyvera ascorbata_C. The sequence continues at coordinate 978,563 of CP070603.1, read as the reverse complement.
CTTCTGGGTAAACGAATGCAGAGCTGAACGAGGTATGGCGACGGCCGCCGGAGTCGAACGGGCTCTTACGGACCAGACGGTGAACGCCGGTTTCCGTACGCAGCCAGCCGTACGCGTAATCGCCGGAGATTTTAATGGTCACGGATTTAATCCCTGCCACGTCCCCTTCGGACTCTTCAATAATTTCAGTTTTAAAGCCACGCGCTTCTGCCCAACGCAGATACATACGCTCGAGCATGCTTGCCCAGTCCTGCGCTTCAGTACCGCCAGAACCTGCCTGGATATCGAGATAGCAATCGGCGCTGTCATACTCGCCGGAGAACATACGACGGAATTCCAGCTGTGCCAGCTTCTCTTCCAGGGTATTGAGTTCTGCAACGGCTTCGTTGAAGGTCTCTTCGTCTTCGGCTTCTACAGCCAGTTCCAACAGGCCGGAAACATCTTCCAGACCCTGAGACATTTGATCGAGGGTGTCGACAATCGCTTCAAGCGAGGAACGCTCTTTGCCCAGCGCCTGCGCGCGTTCGGGTTCGTTCCAGACATCCGGCTGTTCCAGCTCGGCGTTTACTTCTTCCAGACGCTCTTTCTTGGCGTCATAGTCAAAGATACCCCCTAAGAACGTCGGAGCGCTCCGTGAGGTCCTGAATGCGATTATTTACCGGGTTTATTTCAAACATGGTCTATTTTCTTTTAATGGACGAGAAAAATGCGGTTATAAGAGCGGAATCTTAGCGGATTCCCGCCCTTAATTACAGTATAAGAGATGCTAAATCGGCCAGAGATGATCGATGATAAGCTGCAAACTTCGGTTGCCACGGTATTCATTGATATCCAGGCGGTAAGCCAGCGTCACTTCACGCACGCCGTTATCCGGCCAGACGGCGGTATCAACGTTAAACGCGATGCCGTCCAGCAGCGGGCCACCGCCGACCGGTTCCACCATCACCTTCAGGTGACGCTCGCCCACCAGACGCTGCTGCAACAGGCGAAAACGCCCGTCAAACAGCGGCTCCGGGAACATCTGCCCCCACGGCCCGGCTTCGCGCAGCATCTGCGCCATCTCCAGCGTCATCTCCTGCGGGCTCAGTTCGCCGTCGGAAAGAATTTCCCCCTGCAACAGCGCGGGGTCCAGCCATTCGGTGACCAGTTCGCCAAAGCAACGTTGGAACTCTTCAAAGCGCTCTTCTTCCAAAGAGAGCCCCGCCGCCATCGCGTGACCGCCGAACTTCAGCATCAAGCCGGGGTGCAGCGTATCCAGACGCTCCAGCGCATCGCGCATATGCAGCCCCTGAATAGAGCGACCCGAGCCTTTCAGTTGACCGTTACCCGCAGGCGCAAAGGCGATCACCGGGCGATGGAAGCGCTCTTTAATGCGAGAGGCCAGAATGCCGACCACACCCTGATGCCACTCGGGGTGATACATCGCCAGCCCGCCGGGCAGTTCAGCGCGGCTGCGCTCAAGCTGTTCGCACAGGGTCAACGCTTCGGCCTGCATCCCTTGTTCAATTTCTTTACGCGTCTGGTTTAACGCATCCAGCTCGTTTGCCAGCACGCGGGCTTCACCGAGGTTGTCGCACAGCAGCAGCGCCACGCCGACCGACATATCGTCCAGACGGCCGGCGGCATTCAGGCGTGGGCCCAGCGCAAAGCCAAGATCGCTTGCCACCAGCTTCGCCGCGTCGCGGTTGGCAATCTCCAGCAGCGCTTTAATTCCCGGGCGGCAGTAACCGGCGCGGATGCGGCTCAGCCCCTGCCAGGTGAGGATGCGGTTGTTGGCATCCAGCGGCACCACGTCGGCAACCGTGCCTAGCGCCACCAGATCGAGAAACTCGACGATCTTCGGCGCAGGGATCCCACGTTTTTCGAACCAGCCTTTCTCTTTGAGATGGTTACACAGCACCAGCATCAGATAAAAGGCCACGCCAACGCCCGCCAGCGATTTCGATGGGAACGGACAGTCGACGAGGTTCGGGTTCACCATCGCATCCGCATTGGGCAGCGTTTCGCCCGGCAGGTGGTGATCCGTCACCAGTACGCTGATCCCGAGGTCATGCGCATGATCGACCCCGGTATGGGAAGAGATCCCGTTGTCCACCGTCATGATCATCTGCGCGCCGCGAGCGTGCGCCTGATCGACCACTTCCGGGCTTAACCCGTAGCCGTCTTCAAAACGGTTCGGCACCAGATATTCGACGTTATGACAGCCCATCGCCCGCAGGGAGAGCACGCTCAGCGCGGTACTGGTGGCGCCGTCGGCATCAAAATCACCCACCACCATGATGCGCAGCTCTTTTTCAAACGCGTCATGCAGCATCTCGACGGCTTTTTCCACGCCCGTCAGCGAACGCCAATGCAGCATGCCTTTCAGGCCACGCTCCAGATCATCCGGTGTTTTCACGCCGCGGCTGGCGTACAGACGTCGCAGCAGCGGCGACAGTTCATCAGGCAGCGCGATTGAGTCATCCACCTCACGGCGGCGAAGTTGAGTCTGTGGTTTCACGCGAATTATTTACCGCTGGTCTGTTTCTGGTGTTCGTCGAGGAAAGCTTTCATCTCTTTCGGCCCCTGATAACCCGGTACCACGTAGCCGTCGTTGAGCACGATAGCCGGTGTACCGTTCACACCAAACTGCACGCCAAGCGCGTAGTGGTTAGCAATGTCGATATCACAAGTTGCTGCCTGCACGCCTTTGCCGTTCATCGCATCGTCAAATGCTTTGTTGCGGTCTTTGGCGCACCAGATAGATTTCATATCCTGCTCAGCCTGGCTCTGAATACCCTGACGCGGGAAGGCCAGATAACGCACGGTAATGCCCAGCGCGTTGTAGTCTTTCATCTCTTCATGCAGCTTGTGGCAATAGCCGCAGGTGATGTCGGTGAAAACGGTGATGACGTGTTTTTCCTGCGGCGCTTTGTAGACAATCATCTCTTTTTCCAGCGCGTTCAAGTGGGTCATCAGCAGCGCGTTAGTGACGTTCACCGGCTGTGCGCCGCTCACGTCATACATTGGCCCCTGAATAATGTGTTTACCGTCATCGGTGACGTACAGCACGCCGCTGTTGGTCAGGACGGTCTTCATCCCGGCTACCGGTGCCGGCTGAATATCGGTGCTCTGCACGCCCAGTTTCGCCAGTGACTGCTTGATAGCCGCATCGTCAGCGTGCGCCAGGCCGGAAAATGCCGTCGCCAGCAGGGTGAACATCATTAAGCCTTGTTTCATAAACTGTCCTTTTAAATCAGCATCATGCTCGTGGATGGTGCTGTTGATGAAGTTGTCGCAGCCGCTCTGTCGCGACGTGCGTATAAATTTCTGTGGTCGACAAATCGCTATGGCCCAGCAGCATTTGTACGACACGCAGGTCCGCGCCGTGGTTCAATAAATGCGTTGCGAAGGCGTGGCGTAACACGTGTGGTGACAACTTTTCGCTGTCGATGCCCGCCAGTTGGGCATAGTGCTTAATGCGGTGCCAGAAGGTCTGGCGAGTCATCTGCTGGGCGCGCTGGCTGGGAAACAGCACATCAATCGCCACGCCGTTAAGCATCCACGGACGGCCATGTTCGAGCCAGTTTTCCACCCAATAAACGGCCTCTTCGCCAAGCGGCACCAGACGCTCTTTATTCCCTTTACCAATCACCCGAACCACGCCCTGACGCAGGCTGATATCGCTCATCGTCAACCCCACCAGTTCGGAAACGCGCAGGCCGGTAGCATACAGCACTTCAAGCATAGCCTTATCCCGCAGCTCCAGCGGCTGATCGGTCAGCGGTGCCTGCAGCAGTCGTTCGACCTGCGCTTCGCTAAGATCTTTTGGCAACCGTTGGGGCAGCTTCGGTGACGCCAGCTGCGCGCTGGGATCGTCCGGGCGGAATTTTTCGCGGTACAAATGCTGGAAGAAGCGGCGCATGGCGCTCAGCAGCCGTGCTGTGCTGGTTGCTTTATAGCCCCCCTGCTGACGCTCGGCGAGCAAATTTTGCAGGTCGTCGCTCTGAGCCGTTTCCAGCGAGAGCTCGCGATGCGCCAGCCACTCGACCACCATGGTCAAGTCACGGCGGTACGCGCTGAGGGTATTTTCAGCCAGATTGCGCTCCAGCCACAGCGCATCGAGAAACTGTTCGATTCGTGCAAGATCCTTATCCACCTCGGCCCCTCTGCGTGTTAAATCAGCACCATTATGCCTGAATTAGCCCCCTTTCTGGTACACTGGGCGCATCATCATCGCAAGAATCGAGAGCAGTACGTCATGAATATCGGCCTTTTTTACGGTTCCAGCACCTGCTACACCGAGATGGCAGCGGAAAAAATTCGCGACATTATCGGCCCGGAACTGATCACATTACATAACCTGAAAGATGATTCCCCCACCCTGATGGAGCAATACGATGTGCTCATTCTGGGTATTCCGACCTGGGATTTCGGTGAGATTCAGGAAGATTGGGAAGCGGTATGGGAACAGCTCGATACGCTCAATCTGGAAGGTAAAATCATCGCGCTGTACGGCATGGGCGACCAGCTCGGCTACGGCGAGTGGTTCCTGGATGCGCTTGGCATGCTGCACGATAAGCTGGCGACCAAAGGCGTGAAGTTTGTCGGCTACTGGCCGACCGAAGGCTACGAGTTCACCAGCCCGAAACCGGTTATTGCTGATGGTCAGCTTTTTGTCGGTCTCGCGCTGGATGAAACCAACCAGTACGATCTTAGCGATGAACGCATTCAGAACTGGTGTGAACAGATCCTCGGCGAGATGGCCGAGCAGTTCTCCTAGTGCTTAGTTGGCGTGGGCTGCTGCAGGAGTAACCGCCGCAGGTCACGCCACTCTTCAGGATTCATGCTATCTGCCGCCAGCCACAGGTGCTGACGACGGCCTCCTTCCAGGCGACGAATCCGTAGCATCATCCCCGAATTAAGCATCCACGGCGCGCCAAGCAGTTCGTAATCCTGATTGCGCCAGCGCAGCCTTGAGTCCATCAGCAGCTTAATTTCCCCCTGGTGCGAATGAATGCGTCGCTGGCTGCGAACGCAGTCAAAGACCACCAGCGAGAGCAAAAGCAACCAGAGCGGAGTGTAGCTCAACGGCCAGGGCATCAGCAGCACGAAAGCCGCCACCAGACCGTGGAGCAACAATGAAAGCCACTGTGAGCGCCAGGAGACGCGTAAATCAGATTGCCACAGGACCACGTTCCCGATTCCGTGTTTGAATAAGTTGTACCATGCGCTCAAGGTTAGCGTCGGCAGGTTTACCGTGGTTCATCAGCCAGTTGAAAAGGTCTGGATCGTCGCATTCAAGCAGACGAATAAAAATGGCTTTGTCTTCATCGCTGAGCGTGTCGTACTCGTGCTCAAAGAACGGCATGATGGAGATATCGAGTTCGCGCATACCGCGGCGGCATGCCCAGTGGATACGGGCTTTATTATTGATGTCCATAATTTCCTTCCAGCATTACGTTGTGTCTAGTTTAACGTGTTTTTTGCCGTTACCTTACCGGAATATCACATTATGCGCGTCAAATTCCGATAAAACCCCTTAAAAATGAATGGGATTATTTTTCTTTCGATCCGCTTCGCAGAACGCACAGAGGGCACAAAACGCCCTGCAAAACCGCTTGCAATGGTAAGCATCTCTTTTACCATGAGTGAATAAGTGCGTTCGCAACTCTATTCAGGACATCAATATGGCTTTTACTCCGTTTCCTCCACGTCAGCCCGGCGTTGCAGCCCGTTTGCCGCTGACGCTGATGACGCTTGATGATTGGGCGCTGGCGACCGTTACCGGTGCCGACAGTGAGAAATACCTGCAGGGCCAGGTCACGGCAGATGTGGCGCAACTGAGCGAAGATCAGCATCTGCTGGTCGCCCACTGCGATGCCAAAGGCAAAATGTGGAGCAACCTGCGTTTGTTCCACCGTCAGGACGGTTTCGCTTTTATTGAACGTCGCAGCGTGCGCGAAGCGCAGCTGACCCAGCTGAAAAAATACGCGGTCTTCTCGAAGGTGGTGATTGCGCCAAACGATGATGTTGTCCTGCTCGGCGTCGCTGGTTTCCAGGCTCGCGCTGCGCTGGCCAACCTGTTCTCTGCGCTGCCAAACGCCGAGAAACCTTGCCTGCAAGAAGGTGAAACTTCCCTGCTATGGTTTGCCCATCCGGAAGAACGTTTCCTGCTGGTGACCGATACCGCGACCGCAGAACGCGTTACCGAAGCGCTGCGCGGGGAAGCACAGCTCAACAACAGCCAGCAGTGGCTGGCGCTGGATATCGAAGCTGCTCTGCCGGTGATTGATGAAGCGAACAGCGCGCAGTTTATTCCGCAGGCCACCAACCTGCAGGCGCTGGGCGGCATCAGCTTCAAAAAAGGGTGCTATACCGGGCAGGAGATGGTGGCTCGCGCGAAGTTCCGCGGGGCTAACAAACGCGCACTGTGGACGCTGGCAGGCAAAGCCGCTCGCGTACCGGAAGCCGGTGAAGACCTTGAACTCAAGATGGGTGACAACTGGCGACGTACCGGCACCGTGCTGGCCGCCGTACAGCTGGAAGATGGTCAGGTACTGGTGCAGGTGGTGATGAACAACGATATGGAAGCCGACAGCGTGTTCCGCGTGCGCGACGATGCCAACACGTTGAGCATCAAGCCGCTGCCGTATTCGTTAGACGAAGAGTAATT
>CP070603.1:964539-971810 GCA_016939855.1 Kluyvera ascorbata | reverse complement strand
CTATGCGTGTTGTCCCACGTACAGATAAATCGCCAGAAAATGACAGGCGCTACCGCCCAGCACAAACGCATGCCAGATAGCATGGTTGTAAGGAATGCGCTTGCAGACGTAGAAAATTACCCCCAGCGAATACACTATCCCGCCCACCGCCAGCAGCGTGACGCCGCCGATGTCGAGCTTCACCGCCAACTGATAGACCACAATCAGCGACAGCCAGCCCATCGTGAGATAAGTCACCAGCGACAAGATTTTAAAGCGATGCGCAATGGTCAGCTTAAACAGGATCCCCAGCAGCGCCAGGCTCCAGATAACCATCATCAGCCCTTTCGCCAGCGGTGAGTCCAGCCCCACCAGCAGGAACGGCGTATAGGTTCCGGCGATCAGCAGATAGATAGCGCAGTGGTCGAATTTTTTCAGCCATACCTTGGCGCGCTGCGAAGGGATCGCGTGATACAGCGTGGAGGCCAAAAACAGCAGGATCATACTGCCGCCGTACAGGCTATAGCTGGTGATAGCCGTCGCGCTGGCATTGGCGTCAACCGCCTGAACCAGCAGCAAAACCAGCCCGACAATTCCCAGGACAAAGCCAACGCCGTGGCTGATGCTATTGGCAATTTCCTCTGCCAGAGAATATCCCTGCTTAATGAGTGGTTTCTTATCCATTACGCGCTCCGGGCGAACGACAAATAAAGCAAACACCCTAGCGTAACTGAGAATAGTTCCAGTGAACACATGTAAGCTAAAATAAAAAGATGAATATTTGTAAACCAATAATAATCAACAAGTTAACAAAACCATTCAGCTAACACATGTACGCAAATTCATTCAACGCGTTCAAATTCAATCACATAGAATAGATTCTCGCCCGGATAGATATCGGCAATCACTTTTTTCAGCTCCGGCAGGCTCATATTTTCCTGCTCCGCATGGCGTTCGCTCACCGTATCCATCGTAACGGTTGAGGTCGCCACCACACGAATCGTGCAGAAATAGCCATCATCTTCATAGCGCCCGACGCGCAACACATCCCCAACCTTAAAGTGCGACTCAGCCGCGTCGCGCAGCGTAATGGTTTTACGCCCGGCGAGAATGTCGTCCTGAAAGCGCTGAAAAAAAGTAATGTCGTTTGGCTGCATGTTATCATTCCCTCAGGTCATCTATTTTTACGAGTATCCATCACCGTGAGCATGTTCTCCCACGCCGCCGTTGCCAGCCTCAATAATCTAGAGATGATGGTCTATCACTACGTCATTAAAAATCGTGACACGGTGATGTACATGACCATCCGTGAACTGGCTGACGCAGCGGGCGTCTCTACCACTACGGTGATGCGCTTTTGTAAAAAGCTCAACTGCGAAGGTTACTCGGAGTTTCGGGTACGCTTCAAATTGTATTTAGAGCAGGATGAACCGCAACAGGCTAATTTTGGCGCTAGCGAAATCATCAGCTTTTTCAAAGGCGTTAATAATGACGAATTTGATAAGTTACTGAATGATGCGGTTGATATTATTCTCGCATCAGAACGTATTATATTTGTCGGTGCAGGCACGTCTGGCTCGCTGGCAAAATATGGCGCACGCTTTTTCTCAAATATAGGAAAATTCAGCAACCATATCGACGATCCTTATTTTCCCGTCACCAACGATATGGCGAAAAATGCGCTGGCGATCGTGCTTTCGGTCTCAGGCGAAACCGAAGAGATCCTGCGTTTTGCCGGACAGTTCAGCCTGCATCGCTGCAAAGTGATGTCCATCACTAGCCATGAACACTCACGGCTGGCAAAGCTTGCCGACTTCAACCTCTCCTGGCATGTACCGCAAACGCGCATCGGCGGGGTATACGATATTACAACGCAGATCCCGGTTATCTATATTCTGGAATCATTAGGCCGTAAGCTGGCGAAGAAATTAGCATAAAAATACAGGGTGTTTTTTCGATGTAACATATTCCCTGTGGTGGAATTTGTTATATCGTGACATTTATTGCCTCTTTGTTAGACTCAGATTTATTAAGCCCAATAACTGAGCATAGCAAAGATGAAAAAACTGACCTTACCGAAAGACTTTTTATGGGGTGGCGCGGTTGCTGCGCACCAGGTTGAAGGCGGCTGGAATAAAGGCGGCAAAGGCCCCAGCATCTGTGACGTGCTAACCGGCGGCGCCCACGGCGTTCCGCGCGAAATTACCCAGCAGGTCGAGCCGGGTAAATACTACCCGAACCACGAAGCCATCGACTTCCACGGCCACTACAAAGAAGACATCAAGCTGTTCGCCGAGATGGGCTTCAAATGCTTCCGCACCTCCATCGCCTGGACGCGCATTTTCCCGAACGGTGACGAAACGCAGCCAAATGAAGAAGGGCTGAAATTCTATGATGACATGTTCGATGAACTGCTGAAGTACAACATCGAGCCGGTCATTACCCTCTCCCACTTCGAAATGCCGCTGCACCTGGTGCAGCAGTATGGCGGCTGGACCAACCGCAAAGTCGTTGATTTCTTCGTTCACTTCTCCGAAGTGGTGTTTGAACGCTACAAGAACAAGGTCAAATACTGGATGACCTTCAACGAAATCAACAACCAGCGTAACTGGCGTGCGCCGCTGTTCGGCTACTGCTGCTCCGGCGTGGTTTACACCGAGCATGAAAACCCGGAAGAGACCATGTACCAGGTGCTGCACCACCAGTTTGTGGCCAGCGCCCTGGCGGTGAAAGCGGCTCGTCGTATCAACCCAGAAATGAAAGTCGGCTGCATGCTGGCGATGGTGGCGCTCTATCCGTTCTCCTGTAAACCAGAAGACGTGATGTTTGCTCAGGAATCGATGCGTGAACGCTACGTCTTTACCGACGTACAGCTACGCGGCTACTACCCAAGCTACGTGCTGAACGAGTGGGAGCGCCGTGGCTTTAACATCAAGATGGAAGCGGGCGACGAGGCGATTCTGCGCGAAGGCACCTGCGATTACCTCGGCTTCAGCTACTACATGACCAACGCCGTGAAGGCGGAAGGCGGCAGCGGCGACGCGATCTCCGGTTTTGAAGGCAGCGTTCCGAACCCGCACGTGAAAGCATCCGACTGGGGCTGGCAGATTGACCCGGTTGGCCTGCGCTATTCGCTGTGCGAACTGTATGAACGCTACCAGAAACCGCTGTTTATCGTGGAAAACGGCTTTGGCGCGTATGACAAAGTCGAAGCCGACGGCAGCATCAACGACGATTACCGCATTGATTATCTGCGCGCACACGTCGAAGAGATGATGAAAGCGGTCACCTATGACGGCGTGGACCTGATGGGCTATACGCCGTGGGGCTGCATCGACTGCGTGTCGTTCACCACCGGGCAGTACAGCAAACGCTATGGCTTTATCTATGTAAACAAGCACGACGATGGTACGGGAGATATGTCGCGTTCACGGAAGAAGAGTTTTGAGTGGTATAAAGCGGTGATTGCTAGCAACGGCGAGAACCTGTAATTTTTGCCGGATGGCGCTGCGCTTATCCGGCCTACGGGAACTTAACCTGTAGGCCGGATAAGGCGTTTACGCCGCCATCCGGCAATCAAAACGCTACTTTCCACCCGCCAACTCAATAAAACTCCCCGTCACATACGACGCCTTCTCGCTCAGCAGCCAGACAATCGCCTGCGCTACCTCTTCCGGCTGGCCACCACGCTGCATCGGTAGCACGGACTTCACCCGGTCGACTCGCTCCGGCTCCCCACCATCAGCATGCATCTCGGTATAGATAAACCCAGGCCTCACGCCATTCACCCGAATGCCCTGCGCTGCCACTTCCAGCGACAACCCAGTGGTCAGCGTATCTATCGCCCCTTTCGAAGCCGCATAGTCCACGTATTCACCCGGCGAGCCCAGCCGCGCCGCCGCCGAGGAGACGTTAACAATCGCCCCGCCCTGCCCGCCGTGCGGTATTGCCATCCGCTTTACTGCTTCCCGGCAGCAGAGAAAATATCCGGTCACATTAGTGGTCAGCACCCGGTTGATGCGCTCGGCGGTTAACGCCTCTACACGGCTTTGGGTAAACAGCACACCTGCGTTGTTGACCAGCGCCGTTAGCGGTTCGCCCTGCTGGTCGAGACGGGTAAACATCCCTTCCACCTGCGCTTCATCACCAATATCTGCCTGAACGGCAAAGGCCTTGCCGCCCTTTGCGATAATTGCGTTTACCACCTCGTTGGCAGCGGCTTCGTTGCGATGATAGTTCACCGCCACCGTATAGCCTTCCTGCGCCAACTGTAACGCCGTCGCCCGACCAATTCCCCGACTTGCGCCGGTCACTAATGCTATTGCCATTCGCATCTCCCAAAAAATAAAGGCGCCGAAGCGCCTTTAAAAGATAGCCTAATCAGATGATTACTGATATTCGCTCATCGGTACGCAGGAGCAGAACAGGTTGCGGTCGCCGTAAACGTCGTCGAGGCGTTTCACCGTCGGCCAGTACTTGTTCGCCATGCCTGCCGGGAAGACGGCAATTTCGCGGGTATAACCGTGGTTCCATTCCGCCACCAGCTCGTTCTGAGTGTGCGGGGAGTTAACCAGCGGGTTATCTTCGAGCGTCCATTCGCCCGCTTTCACGCGGTCGATTTCGCTGCGGATTGCCAGCATCGCGTCAATAAAGCGGTCCAGTTCAGCTTTACCTTCGGATTCTGTTGGCTCAACCATCAGCGTACCCGCTACCGGGAAGGACATGGTTGGCGCGTGGAAACCGTAGTCAATCAGGCGCTTAGCAATATCCAGCTCGCTGATGCCGGTCTCTTCTTTCAGCGGACGAATATCCAGAATACATTCGTGCGCCACGTGACCGTCACGGCCGGTGTAGAGCACCGGATAGGCATCTTTCAGGCGAGTCGCAATGTAGTTAGCGTTGAGGATCGCCACCTGGCTTGCCTGCTTCAGGCCCTCTGCACCCATCATGCGGATGTACATCCAGCTGATTGGCAGAATAGAAGCGCTGCCGAACGGTGCTGCGGAAACCGCGCCCTGACGGGTCAGCATGCCTTCAATGTGCACCACGCTATGGCCCGGAACAAACGGTGCCAGGTGTGATTTCACGCCGATAGGCCCCATGCCTGGGCCGCCGCCGCCGTGTGGAATGCAGAAGGTTTTATGCAGGTTGAGGTGCGACACATCCGCGCCGATAAAGCCTGGGGAAGTAATGCCGACCTGAGCGTTCATGTTCGCGCCGTCGAGGTAAACCTGGCCGCCAAACTGGTGGACGATTTCGCACACTTCACGGATGGTCTCTTCGTACACGCCGTGGGTGGACGGGTAAGTCACCATGATGCAGGACAGGTTATCCGCATGCTGCTCCGCTTTCGCGCGCAGATCCGCCAGATCGATGTTACCGTTCTTATCGCAGGCCACCACAACCACTTGCATCCCCGCCATCTGTGCGGAAGCCGGGTTGGTACCGTGCGCAGAGCTTGGGATCAGACAGATATCACGATGACCGTCGTTGCGGCTTTCGTGGTAGTGACGAATCGCCAGCAGGCCCGCATATTCACCCTGTGCGCCGGAGTTCGGCTGCATGCAGAGTGCGTCATAGCCGGTCAGTTTCACCAGCCATTCGGAGAGCTGACCGATCATCTGATGGTAGCCTTCCGCCTGGTCAACCGGGCAGAACGGGTGCAGTTCAGCAAATTCCGGCCAGGTGATAGGGATCATCTCTGCCGCGGCATTGAGCTTCATGGTGCAGGAGCCCAGCGGGATCATCGCCTGATTCAGCGCCAGATCTTTACGCTCCAGCGAGTACATGTAGCGCATCATCTCGGTTTCGCTGTGGTAGCGGTTAAACACCGGATGGCTCAGGATCGCGTCGTCGCGCAGCATTGCCTGTGGGATAGAGCGGCTGTCGAGCGCCACGTCTTTATCCAGCGCGTCGATGTCCAGACCGTGGTTATCACCCAGAATCACGCTAAACAGCGCCAGCACGTCTTCACGGGTAGTGGTTTCGTTCAGGGTCACGCCGACGGCGTTGAGGATATCGCTGCGCAGGTTGATTTCCGCAGCCTGAGCGCGCGCCAGTACGGCGGCTTTATCCGCCACTTCCACGCACAGGGTGTCGAAGTAGTGCGCATGGCGCAGCTTCTGCCCTTTCTGCTGCAAACCGGCTGCCAGAATATCTGTCAGACGGTGAATGCGGTTCGCGATACGCTTCAGGCCAACCGGGCCATGGAAGACCGCGTACAGGCTGGCGATGTTAGCCAGCAGTACCTGCGATGTACAAATGTTGGAGTTCGCTTTCTCGCGGCGAATGTGCTGCTCGCGGGTCTGCATCGCCATGCGCAGCGCGGTATTACCAGCGGCATCTTTCGATACGCCGATAATACGGCCAGGCATGGCGCGTTTGAATTCATCTTTAGCAGCAAAGAATGCCGCGTGCGGGCCGCCGTAGCCCATCGGTACGCCGAAACGCTGCGCAGAGCCGAAGACAATGTCCGCGCCCTGTTTGCCCGGTGCGGTTAACAGCACCAGCGCCATGAAATCACCGGCAACGCTAACCACCACTTTGCGGGATTTCAGCTCAGCAATCAGCGTGCTGTAGTCGTGAACTTCACCGGTGGTCCCAACCTGCTGGAGCAGCACGCCGAAGACGTCCTGATGCTCCAGCGCTTTGTCAGCGTCGTCGACAATCACGTCAAAGCCGAAGGTTTCCGCACGGGTACGGACCACGTCCAGAGTCTGCGGATGCACGTCGGCTGCCACGAAGAAGCGGTTAGCGTTCTTCAGTTTGCTCACGCGCTTCGCCATCGCCATTGCTTCAGCCGCCGCGGTGGCTTCGTCCAGCAGAGAAGCGGAAGCCATATCGAGGCCGGTCAGATCCAGCGTGACCTGCTGGAAGTTGAGCAGCGCTTCCAGGCGACCCTGAGAGACTTCTGGCTGATACGGAGTGTACGCGGTGTACCAGCCCGGGTTTTCCAGCATGTTGCGCTGGATAACCGGCGGTAACTGTACCGGGGTGTAGCCCATGCCAATGTATGACTTAAAGCGCTTGTTGCGACCGGCAATGGCCTTCAGCTCCGCCAGTGCGGCGAATTCTGTGGTGGCCTCACCTACCTGCGGCGGCGTAGCAAGCTGGATATCTTTCGGCACGATCTGCGCAATCAGTGCGTTTAATGAATCCGCGCCAACTGTTTTGAGCATCTCTTGCTGCTGCTGGGCATCCGGCCCGATGTGACGTTCAATAAACGCGCCACGGTTTTCAAGCTGGCTTAAAGTCTGTGTCATGAGCGATGGTTCCTGAAACGTGCGGTGATT
>CP070603.1:956847-964453 GCA_016939855.1 Kluyvera ascorbata | reverse complement strand
GCACAACCTTACTCGTCTTCTAATAATGCTTCGTATGCGGTCGCATCCAGCAGCGCGGCAACTTCCGCTTCGTCGCTGGCTTTGATCTTGAAGATCCAGCCGCCCGCGTACGGTTCGCTGTTCACCAGCTCCGGCGAGTCACCCAGCTCTTCGTTTACGGCAACGATCTCACCGCTGATTGGTGCATAGATATCGGATGCCGCTTTAACGGATTCCGCCACGGCGCAGTCGTCGCCCGCGCTAACGGTCGCGCCGACTTCCGGCAGGTCAACGAAGACCATATCGCCCAGTAATTCCTGTGCGTGCTCGGTGATGCCAACGGTGTAGCTGCCGTCAGCTTCTTTGCGCAGCCATTCGTGTTCTTTACTGTATTTCAGTTCTGCTGGTACGTTGCTCATCAAAAAATCTCCAGAATAAAAAGGGCTTACGCGACGGCCTTGCCGTTACGCACAAAAATAGGTTTCGTGACTTTGACCGGCATTTCGCGGTTGCGGATCTGCACGATCGCCGTCTCGCCAATCCCAGCCGGGACGCGAGCCAGCGCAATACTATGGCCTAAGGTTGGCGAGAAAGTCCCGCTGGTGATCACACCTTCGCAGGCGTTACCGCGAGCATCGGTAAAGCGTACCGGCAGTTCACCGCGCAGCACGCCTTTTTCGGTCATCACCAGACCGACCAATTGTTCGGTGCCTTTTTCACGTTCCAGTTCCAGCACGTCGCGACCAATAAAGTTGCGGTCTGCCGGTTCCCAGGCGATGGTCCAGCCCATGTTGGCCGCCAGCGGAGAAACGCTTTCGTCCATTTCCTGACCGTACAGGTTCATCCCGGCTTCCAGACGCAGCGTATCGCGCGCGCCCAGGCCGCAAGGCTTCACGCCCGCCTGCACCAGCTTCTGCCAGAAATCAGCGGCCTGCGCTTTTGGCAGGGCGATTTCATAACCCGCTTCACCGGTATAGCCAGTGGTCGCAATAAAGAAGTCACCCGCCTGCACGCCAAAGAACGGCTTCATGCCTTCCACGGCGTGACGCTGCTCATCGGTGAAGAGCGTGCCCGCTTTCGCCTGCGCGTTCGGCCCCTGTACGGCAATCAGCGACAGGTCATCACGGACGGTGATGTCGATGGCATAAGGTTCAGCGTGTTGGGTAATCCAGGAGAGGTCTTTTTCGCGGGTGGCGGAGTTTACGACGAGGCGGAAATAATCTTCGGTGAGGTAGTAGACGATGAGGTCATCAATCACGCCGCCCGATGCATTCAGCATACCGCTGTAAAGCGCCTTGCCGGGCTTGGTGAGCTTGGCAACGTCATTTGCCAGCAGGTAGCGTAGAAACTCTCTGGTCCGCGGCCCGTGCAGGTCAACGATGGTCATGTGCGACACATCAAACATTCCGGCATCGGTACGCACCGCGTGGTGCTCATCAATCTGTGAGCCATAGTGCAGCGGCATCATCCAGCCGTGAAAATCCACCATACGCGCGCCACATAACACGTGCTGGTCATACAAAGGCGTTTGTTGAGCCATCATGTCCTCGTTGAATATATCGCACCACAAAACCAAACGCCGACGCCCATTCGGGCACCGACGCAAACGTTCTCTTTTCCCTGAACTTACCACCGAACATCGTGGTAAACCATCCTGAAAAAGGGGACATCACATTAGCTTATGACCAAAAGTCGCGAAAAAGCATACAGAGGAATCAACTACAAAAAAGCGAAATACGCCACATTTAATTAACAACAACGGTTAATGATTCAGCATAAGATAATATTTTATGCGTAAAACAGGGCGAATTTTCCGTAACATGAAAACGCATGGATTAATAAAACTAATGCGAAAAATGGCGTGAAATTAGAATTTTTCAAATGAGGAAGGAGACTCCCGGTAGAACCACCGGGAGTAAAAGTGTGAGCGACTTAACGAAGCCACTCAGGGAGGTCGTTCAGCCCCATCGCCTGACGAATCAGTTGCGGCTTCACGCCGGGTAGCGTATCGGCCAGCGCAAGACCGAGATCGCGCAGCAGTTTTTTCGCCGGGTTTTCGCCGGCAAACAGCTCGCGGAAACCCTGCATGCCCGCCAGCATCAGCGCGGCGCTGTGCTTACGGCTACGCTCGTAGCGACGCAGATAGAAATGCTGACCGATATCTTTGCCCTGCGTATGCAGACGACGCAGCTCTTCAATCAGCTCGGCGGCGTCCATAAAGCCCAGGTTTACGCCCTGCCCAGCCAAAGGGTGGATGGTGTGCGCCGCATCACCAACCAGCGCCAGGCGGTGAGCGGCAAACTGACGCGCATAGCGACCGGTCAACGGGTATACCTGACGTTCGCTCTCTACCTTGCACAGCCCCAGGCGGTTATCAAAGGCGATATTCAGCTTCTGGTTAAATTCAGCGTCATCGGCCTGCTGCATCCGTTCTGCTTCCTGCGGCGACAGCGACCAGACTATCGAACAAAGATGTGGGTCGGAGAGCGGCAGGAAGGCCAGAATGCCGTCGCCGTGGAAGCTCTGACGCGCAACGGCGTCGTGCGGCTCTTCGGTGCGAACGGTTGCCACCAGCGCGTGGTGACGATAGTCCCAGAAGGTCAGCGGAATATCCGCTTTACTGCGCATCCAGGAGTTCGCGCCGTCTGCGCCGACCACCAGACGCGCAGTCAGCATATTGCCGTCTTTCAGCGTCAGGAACGCTTCGTTCTCGCCCCAGACCACCTGTTGAAGTTCTGCAGGAGCCATCAGCGTGATGTCACTACTGCGCTCGGCTTTCTGCCACAGCGCGCGGTGAATCACCGCGTTTTCAACGATATGGCCGAGATGACTGTAGCCCATGCTGCGGTCATCAAACGCAATGCGGCCAAAGCTGTCTTTATCCCACACTTCCATGCCGTGATAGCAGCTGGCGCGCTGGGCCACGATGGCCGACCAGACGTCCAGTTTGGTGAGCAGCTTTTCGCTGCCCGCATTGATGGCGGAGACGCGCAGCGCAGGCGGCGCATCGGCGGCAAGCGCCTGCGGCAGCGACTGTTCCAGCACGGCAACCCGCAGGCCACTGCCCTGTAAACCGCAGGCCACCGCCAGCCCAACCATTCCACCGCCTACGATGGCAACATCAACACTTTGCACATTAACTCCTTAAACTGCTGATTAGCGGGCGACCCAGCCCAGCGTCCGCTGCGCCAGCACATCGCGTGCAGGGGTAAATAATTCCATCGTCATCAGGCCCACGTTGCGCCCGGCCACCAGTGGCGCCCAGCGGTTGGCGAACAGATGCACCAGCCCGTCGGTGACGCCAATCGTGGCCGCTTTGTCTTGTGCACGCTGACGCTGATAATGACACAGCAGCGAGTAGTCGCCGATATCCTGATTGGCCTCGTACGCGCTCGCCAGATGTTCCGCCAGCGTCATCACGTCACGCATGCCGAGGTTGAAACCTTGTCCGGCAATGGGATGCAACGTCTGCGCCGCGTTGCCCACTAGCGCCAGGCGGTGCGATACCGTTCGGGTTGCGGTGGTCAGCGACAGTGGGTAAACGCTGCGCGCGCCAGCGTGGGTAATTCGGCCTAAACGCCAGCCGAACGCTTTCTGTAGCGCCTGGCAAAACTGCGTGTCAGACCAATTGAGTACATCGTCATGGCGCGCCAGCGGATGGCACCACACCAGCGAGCAGCGATTCTGCGACATCGGCAGCATGGCGATAGGGCCATGCTCGGTAAAGCGTTCAAACGCCCGTCCCTGATGCGGCACGGCGGTGGAGACGTTGGCAATCACCGCCACCTGATTATACGGCTCCTGCTGCCAGGCAATACCGCACTGCTCGCCGAGCGTGGAGCGCGAGCCATCGGCAGCAACCAACAGTTTGCCGTGCAGCGTTTCGCCGTTATCCAACGTCACGCTCACACCATCAGCCTGGCGCTCAACCTGAGCCACACGAGATGGGCAATGCAGCGTGACACCGCGCGCATGGCGCAGTAGGCCGAACAGCCGCTGGCCCACGTCGTGCAACTCAACCACGTTGCCAAGCGCAGACAGGCGATAATCTTGTGCATCAAGGGTGACAAAACCCGCGTGACCGCGGTCGCTGACGTGAACGGTGGTAATCGGCGTGGCACAGTCGGCAATCGCCTGCCAGAGGTTGACCTTCGCCAACTGCTGGCAGGTACCAGCCGCCAGCGCAATCGCCCGACCATCAAAGCCCGGGTGTTCGGCGGCGTGAATATCCGCCGCTTCAATCAGGTGCACTGGCAGGCGGCCCGCCGTTAACTGCGAGATAGCCAATGCCAATGTGGCGCCGGTCATGCCGCCGCCGACAATAATCACGCTCATCGCTGACGCGCCGCTGCCATCAATGCTTCAATGGCATCCGCATCCTTCACCACGCTCGCGGTGAGGTTCTCGTTACCGTCTTCGGTAATGAGAATATCGTCTTCAATGCGAATACCAATACCGCGATATTCCGCCGGTACGTCCGCGTCTGGTGCGATGTACAGACCCGGTTCAACGGTCAGTACCATACCCGGTTCAAGTACGCGGGAGCGGTCTGCGCCGTAGACGCCAACGTCATGTACATCCAGCCCCAACCAGTGGCTCAGGCCATGCATAAAGTATGGACGATGGGCATTATCAGCAATTAACTGATCAATTTCCCCTTTGAGGATCCCCAGACCATGCAGGCCTGTCACCATAATGCGCACCACTTCGCCGGTCACTTCCTGAATGGAGGTACCAGGGCGATACAGCTCAAGGGATTTGTACAGCGAAGCGAGCACGATATCGTAGATAGCGCGCTGTGCCGGGGTAAATTTGCCGTTCACCGGGAAAGTACGGGTGATATCGCCCGCGTAGCCTTTGTACTCACAGCCCGCGTCAATTAGCACCAGCTCGCCATCACGCAGCTCGGACTCATTTTCGGTGTAATGCAGAATACAGCCGTTTTCGCCGCCGCCCACGATGGTGTTATAGGACGGGTAGCGCGCGCCGTGGCGAGAGAATTCGTGGAGGATTTCCCCTTCCAACTGGTATTCAAACATCCCCGGCTGGCATTTTTCCATCGCGCGAGTATGGGCCAGCGCGGAAATTTCACCCGCACGACGCAGGATTTCAATCTCTTCGCTGTCTTTGAACAGGCGCATTTCATGCACCATCGGTCGCCAGTCGATCATCGCATCCGGCGCAGTCAGGTTCTGACGCGAACCTTTACGCAGTTTATCCAGCGCGGTGAAGACGATGTCATCAGCAAAGGCATATTCGCCCTGCGCGTGGTAAATCACGTCCAGACCGTTCAGCAACTGGAACAGCTGCTGATTGATTTCGCTGAACGCCAACGCACGGTCAACGCCCAGTTTTTCCGGCGCGGCATCCTGGCCCAGACGGCGGCCAAACCAGATTTCTGCCGTCAGGTCGCGAACGCGGTTGAACAGCACGCTGTGATTGTGAGTGTCATCGCTTTTAATCAGCACCAGCAAGGCTTCAGGCTCGTTAAAGCCGGTGAAGTACCAGAAATCGCTGTTCTGGCGATAGGGATACTCAGAATCCGCGCTGCGCGTCACCTCTGGTGCGGCAAAAATCAGTGCCGCACTGCCTGGCTTCATTTGCGCCAGTAATGCCTGGCGGCGGCGGAGAAACGCTTGCTGTGTCATGACATCTCCTTTCAATCCCTTAGCGCTCCGTTCGCCGGCCTTGCGCAGCAAGCGGAGCGGGCGTTGTGATTAGTGTAATGTTGGCTTTTGCACTTCAGGCGCGGTCGGCTGCGGGTGGGTGAAAGTATCGTGGCACAGCAGCGCCGCTACGCGAACGTATTCGATAATTTCTTCCAGCGACATTTCCAGCTCTTCCTGATCTTCATCTTCTTCATAACCAAGTTGCGCAATATTTCGAAGATCGTCAATGGCTTCGCCGGTTTCATCTTTCACTTTATCCAGCTTTGGCTGAACCATACCCAGGCCAAGCAGGAAATGGTTTACCCAGCCGGAGAGTGCATCGGCGCGATCGAACACGCTGACGTCGTCGCCTTCAGGCAGATAAAGCTGAAAAAGGAAGCCGTCGTCTTCCAGCGCATCGCTGGTTGCTGCATGCATGGAACGCAGCGACTCGGCAAGCTCGTGACCAAAGGCCAGACCTTCGTTGGTCAGGTCGTGAACCAGCGGCTGCCAGGAGCTGTCCTTGTTTCCGCCGCAGAGCAAACCACTCAGCAGACCGTGCATTTCTGCAGGCGTCAGGCCTACCCCTTGTTGGTTCAACAGTTGGTTCATCACGGTGTAAACCGGCATTTCGTTCTGTATAGACATGCGCATTCGTCATTGTTGGGTGGAATTCATGGTATGCTACCACTTTGGACCCTGGAGATACCAGAAAAGGGCTTGTATCTTCATACCAGGGTAGCTATAGTGTCGCCCCTTCACATCCTGAGAGTGAAGGACGCGCAGTCAATCAGCAGGAAGGTGGCATGTCTGCACAACCCGTCGATATCCAAATTTTTGGCCGTTCACTGCGAGTGAATTGCCCGCCTGAACAAAGAGATGCTTTGAATCAGGCAGCGGACGATCTGAATCAGCGGTTGCAAGATCTGAAAGAACGCACTAGAGTCACAAATACTGAGCAGCTGGTTTTCATCGCCGCGTTGAACATCAGCTATGAGTTAACTCAGGAAAGGGCAAAGACGCGCGACTATGCTTCCAGCATGGAACAGCGTATTCGGATGCTACAACAGACCATTGAACAGGCATTGCTTGACCAGGGTCGCATATCCGATAAAACAGCCCCAAAGTTTGAATAACACTTTGCAGTTTACTATGGTAGAGTGACTGTGAAGACAAAATTTCTCTGAGATGTTCGCAAGCGGGCCAGTCCCCTGAGCCGATATTTCATACCACAAGAATGTGGCGCTCCATGGTTGGTGAGCATGCTCGGTCCGTCCGAGAAGCCTTAAAACTGTGACGACGCATTCACCTTGAACCAAGGGTTCAAGGGTTACAGCCTGCGGCGGCATCTCGGAGATTCCCCTTCTACCTACCGGTCTTATGACGCATCCATCTGAGCAACCAAACTCCCGACAGCACATTCGCCAGCTAATCCGGCAACGTCGTCGTGCGCTCACGCCCCAACAGCAAACGCTCTACGGTGCACAAGCCGCAGACCGCATGATGGCCTGGCCCCCCGTGATGATGGCAAAAACCGTCGCGCTGTTTTTATCCTTTGACGGCGAACTCGATACCCAACCTTTGATTGAACAGCTCTGGCGAGCCGGTAAGCGCGTTTACCTGCCGGTACTGCATCCGTTTAGTCCGGGCAATCTGCTGTTTCTGCATTATCACCCGCGCAGCGAACTGATAATGAACCGCCTCAAAATCCGCGAACCGAAGCTTGATGTCCGTGACGTTCTGCCGCTGGCGAAACTCGACGTGCTGATAACCCCGCTGGTTGCGTTTGATGAACAGGGTCAACGGCTGGGCATGGGCGGTGGCTTTTACGACCGCACGTTGCAGAACTGGCAGCAGTACGGCATTCAGCCCGTCGGCTACGCGCACGATTGTCAGCGCGTTGACGTCCTGCCGATTGAAGAGTGGGATATCCCCCTACCCGCCGTGATCACGCCATCGAAAGTGTGGCAGTGGTAAGT
>CP070603.1:941970-956519 GCA_016939855.1 Kluyvera ascorbata | reverse complement strand
AACGGGCTGACCTTTGGCCTGCCCGTTTGGCTAGAAAAGATAAAGATTAGTACAGCAGACGCGCGCGGACGGTACCCGGAATCGCCTTCATGCTCAGCAGCGCTTTCTCCGCGACATCCTCTTCCGCTTCAATATCGATAACCACATAGCCCATCTGTGGCGTCGTTTGCAGGTACTGCGCGGCAATGTTCACGCCCTGCTCGGCAAAGATTTGGTTGAGCGCAGTCAGTACGCCAGGACGGTTTTCGTGGATGTGCAACAGACGACGGCCGCCGTGCAGCGGCAGAGACACTTCCGGGAAGTTAACCGCAGAGAGCGTAGAACCGTTGTCGGAGTACTTAATCAGTTTACCCGCCACTTCCAGGCCGATGTTCTCCTGCGCTTCCTGAGTAGAACCACCGATGTGCGGGGTCAGGATAACGTTGTCGAACTCGCACAGCGGCGAGGTGAACGGCTCGCTGTTGGTCGCAGGCTCGGTTGGGAACACGTCAATAGCCGCCCCCGCCAGATGTTTACGTGCCAGCGCATCGCACAGCGCAGGAATTTCAACGACCGTACCGCGTGAGGCGTTAATCAGCAGCGCGCCCGGCTTCATCAGCGCCAGCTCTTCCGCACCCATCATATTTTTGGTAGAGGCGTTCTCCGGCACGTGCAGGCTGACCACGTCGCTCATGTTCAGCAGGTCAGAAAGATGCTGTACCTGCGTGGCGTTACCGAGCGGCAGCTTGCTTTCGATATCGTAGAAGAAGACATGCATCCCCAGCGATTCCGCCAGAATGCCAAGCTGAGTACCAATGTGGCCATAACCAATGATGCCCAACTTTTTGCCGCGCGCTTCATAAGAGCCCGCAGCCAGTTTGTTCCATACGCCGCGGTGTGCTTTGGCGTTCGCTTCCGGAATGCCGCGTAGCAGCAATAGCAGCTCGCCGATCACCAGCTCCGCGACGGAACGGGTGTTAGAGAACGGGGCGTTAAATACCGGCACGCCGCGTTTAGCCGCTGCCACCAGATCAACCTGGTTAGTCCCGATACAGAAACAGCCCACCGCCACCAGCTTCTCCGCGGCAGCAAAAACGTCTTCCGTCAGGTGAGTACGGGATCGCAGGCCGATGAAATGCGCATCACGGATCGACTCTTTCAGCTGTTCAGTGTCCAGCGCACCCTTGTGAAACTCGATATTGGTGTAACCTGCTGCACGCAGACTATCCACCGCCTTCTGGTGCACGCCTTCAACCAGCAGAAATTTAATTTTCTCTTTTTCCAGTGATACCTTAGCCATTTCCCCGTCCTGTCTTTGTTTTACTGATGTTGTGATGAACGAAAGTTCATCTAAGCAACATATCAAAAAAAATTATTGCGGCAATATGAACGTTTGCGTCGGGGATATGAGGAAGCGTCATGTAGCGAGAAATGCCAGCATAAAATGCTGAGTGAGAAGATAAAGATGGGATGTTAATAAGGCGTGAGGTTGAAATGTGACACAAGTCACCAAATTTAGCCCACATAAAAAAAATGGGGGAAATTTCAATTTCCCCCCGTCAGATCATTTCACGATGGTTTTCACGCCGTCGGCAGTACCGATCAGCGCCACATCCGCGCCACGATTAGCGAAAAGCCCTACGGTCACCACGCCCGGAATGCCGTTAATGGCGTTTTCCAGCGCGATGGCGTCGAGAATTTCCAGGCCATGAACGTCGAGGATAACGTTGCCGTTATCGGTCACTACGCCCTGACGGTATTCCGGACGACCACCCAGTTTCACCAGCTCACGCGCGACAGCGCTACGGGCCATTGGGATAACTTCAACCGGCAGCGGGAAGTTGCCCAGAATATCAACCTGCTTGGACGAATCGGCGATACAGATAAATTTATCCGCGACGGAGGCGATGATTTTTTCGCGGGTCAGCGCAGCGCCGCCGCCCTTGATCATCTGCATGTGGCCGTTAATTTCATCCGCGCCGTCCACGTAGATGCCTAAACGGTCGACTTCATTCAGGTCGAAAACGGTGATGCCGAGGCTTTTCAGCTTCTCGGTAGAGGCATCAGAGCTTGAGACCGCCCCTTCGATTTGTCCTTTCATCGTGCCCAGCGCGTCAATAAAGTGCGCTGCGGTAGAACCCGTGCCTACACCCACAATCGTACCCGGCTGTACGTATTGAAGTGCCGCCCAGCCTACTGCTTTTTTCAGTTCATCCTGCGTCATGATCGTTTCGCCTGTGGTGTCATCAACTGCCGCGCATTATAGAACATAACGCTGGAATAATTCGAGCCGCCGGGAAACCTCAGGCTGAGTGCGATGAAGCAGGCGCTCAACTCGTGAGCGCCATCACAGTAAACTGCAAACCATTTTCGTCTGTATCTCCGGTAAATTTATGTCATAGTGCAGATAACACCTACAGGGGAGTACCTCAGAGCAATGAAACGTCCGGACTACAGAACACTACAGGCGCTGGATGCCGTTATCAGAGAACGTGGATTTGAACGCGCCGCGCAGAAACTGTGTATTACTCAGTCCGCCGTTTCCCAGCGAATTAAACAGCTGGAAAACATGTTCGGCCAGCCGCTGCTGGTGCGTACCGTGCCGCCGCGCCCAACGGAACAGGGACAGAAGCTGCTGGCGCTGCTGCGTCAGGTTGAACTGCTGGAAGAGGAGTGGCTGGGCGATGAGCAAACCGGTTCTACGCCGCTGCTGCTGTCGCTGGCGGTCAACGCCGACAGTCTGGCAACCTGGCTGCTGCCGGCGCTAGCCGACGTGCTGGCCAACTCGCCTATCCGTTTGAATTTGCAGGTCGAAGATGAAACTCGCACCCAGGAGCGACTGCGTCGTGGCGAAGTGGTTGGGGCAGTGAGTATTCAGCCTCAGGCGCTGCCGAGTTGCCTGGTCGATCAGCTTGGTGCGCTCGACTATCTGTTTGTCGGCTCAAAAGCGTTTGCTGAGCGCTATTTCCCTAACGGAGTCACTCGCTCTGCGCTGTTAAAAGCGCCAGCGGTGGCCTTCGATCACCTGGACGATATGCACCAGGCTTTTTTGCAGCAGAACTTCGATCTACCGCCGGGCAGCGTGCCGTGCCATATCGTTAACTCATCGGAGGCGTTTGTGCAGTTGGCTCGTCAGGGGACGACCTGCTGTATGATCCCGCATCTGCAAATTGAGAAAGAGTTAGCGAGCGGTGAGCTGATTGACTTGACGCCGGGCCTGTTCCAGCGCCGGATGCTGTACTGGCACCGGTTTGCGCCAGAGAGCCGGATGATGCGCAAGGTGACGGATGCGTTGTTGGCTTATGGGCACAAGGTGTTGCGTCAGGATTAACCCGTGCTAACACAGAGAGTGAGCAAGGGGCGGCTAATCGCCGCCGCCCCCTTTAACCGCTTATTTCGCCGCGGGTGCCGGAGCTTGAGTTGCAGCAGGAGCAGCAGGAGCTACTGCCTGCTCAGGCTGAAGCTGGAACACCACATCCACCTGATCGTCAAACTGAATAGTCGCCTGCTCGTAAGTTTCCTGCGCCGAAACCGGTGCCGCATCCGCCTTCATCATCCGCACCATCGGGCTCGGCTGATAGTTAGAAACATGATAGCGCACGCTATACACCGGCCCCAGCTTGCTATGGAAGCCCGCCGCTAACGACTGCGCCTGATGAATCGCATCTTCAATCGCCGCTTTACGCGCCTTGTCTTTGTAGGCATCCGGCTGCGCCACGCCCAGCGACACGGAACGGATTTCGTTCAATCCGGCTTTCAGCGCGCCATCCAGCAGCGAGTTCAGTTTATCCAATTGGCGCAACGTCACCTCCACGGTGCGCACCGCGCGATAGCCTTTCAGCACGCTTTTCCCGTTCTGATAGTCGTAATCCGGCTGAGTACGCAGGTTCGCGGAGCTGATATCTTTTTTTGCTACGCCGTTCTGCTCAAGGAAGGAGAGATATTGCGCAACACGCTGGTCGGCCTGTTTTTTCGCGCTTGCGGCATCCTTGGCGGCAATGTTGACTTCAATGGCAAGCGTCGCGATATCCGGAACCGCATCCACGCTCGCCGTACCCGATGTCACGATATGCGGGCTATCCGGCAATTCATTTGCCTGCACCGCCATTGCGCTAAACCCAACTACTGCAGCCAGAGCCATCACTTTAAACTTCACTGTTGTATCTCCTTGGTTATCACCCGACAACGGGGTCTTGCCTGCAAGCTTAGCCGTTGCCAGGGGAAAGTCCATCAGATGAGACCTAGTTCAGCAACGCGTGCAGGTGTTCAACGCCCTCTTTTGCCAGCTGAAATGCAATAAACCACATCACTACGCCAACAACGAGGTTAATAATACGCTGCGCTTTAGCGGTTCGTAAACGAGGAGCGAGCCAGGCTGCCAGCAACGCCAGCGCAAAGAACCACAGGAAGGAAGCGCTGACGGTACCCAGCGCAAACCAGCGTTTTGGCTCATCCGCCAACTGGCCGCCGAGACTGCCCAGCACCACAAAGGTATCCAGATAAACGTGTGGGTTAAGCCAGGTCACCGCCAGCATGGTCGCAATAATTTTCCAGCGCCCCTGCTTCATCACTTCCGCATTCGCCAGTTCTATGTTGCTACCCATAGCAGTTTTCAACGCACCAAAGCCATACCACAGCAGGAACGCCACACCGCCCCAGGTGACCAGCGCCAGCAGCCACGGCGAGGCATTCAACAAAGCGCTGCCGCCAAAGATGCCCGCACAAATCAGCAGCAGATCGCTAATCGCGCAGAGTAAGGCGATCATCAGGTGATATTGACGACGGATCCCCTGGTTCATCACGAAGGCATTTTGCGGCCCCAGCGGTAGGATCATCGCCGCACCAAGCATAAGCCCTTGAAAGTAGTAAGATATCACGTTAGTTTTCTTCAGGTAGTTCAGGAATGGCGCTGACTATAACGCGATAAAATCATTAGCGGAAATTGATATTTTTAATCAGTAATAAGTTTAGCTAATTATAAATTAACAATACGCGCATCGGTGTAGGCCGGATAAGRCGTTTACGTCGCCATCCGGCAYCCCTGSGCTCAKTCAGWRCCTGATGGCGCTACGCTTATCAGGCCCGCCGTGCTTGGTCGCCCATAAAAAAACCGGGCATCAGCCCGGCCTTATTACTACTTAGAAGCGGTTACTGCTGGGCAGAAGCGCCCGGCTGCATATGCACGTCTAGCTGCGGGTAAGGAAAGCTGATGCCGTTAGCATCGAACTCGCGCTTAATTTGCTCCAGCACGTCCCAGTAGACGTTTTGCAGGTCGCCGCTGAGACTCCAGGCACGCACGACAAAATTCACTGAAGACGGCGCCAGTTCATTTAAACGCACAGTAATATCGCGGTCTTTGAGGATACGGTTATCCGCTTCAAGAATGCGGGTCAGGATCTGCTTAACCTTATCAATATCTGCATCGTAAGAGACGCCAATAATGAATTCATTACGACGCGCAGGTTCGCGGGAGAAGTTGATAATATTACCCGCAATAATTTTACCGTTTGGAATAACGATAATTTTGCCATCAACGGTACGCATGGTAGTCGAGAAAATCTGCACGTTCAGCACGGTACCGGCGACGCCGCCGAGATCAACGTATTCGCCCGCACGGAACGGACGGAACATCACCAGCAGTACGCCCGCTGCCAGGTTGGAGAGAGAGCCCTGTAACGCCAGACCCACGGCTAAACCGGCGGCACCGAGTACGGCAATCACCGAGGCGGTCTGCACGCCAACGCGGCCCAGTGCGGCAATCAGCGTAAAGGCAATAATTGCGTAACGCACCAGCGCGGAGAGGAAGTCCGCTACGGTGGCATCAATTTTACGCGCCAGCATCAGGCGGTTGACGGTACCCGATACAATTCTCGCCACAATCATCCCGACGATGAGGATGGCAATCGCCGCCACGATATTGACGGCGTAGCTCAGCAGGAGTTCCTGGTTGCGCACCAGCCAGGAGCCAGCGTCGTTTATGCTATCGACAACGTTTAAATCTTCCATTCAATATTCCTTATGGATGCCCGGATGGGAAACTAAAAACGGCCTGCAAAAGCACAGGCAGATATAAAGGGTAAGCAAAAAATCAGCTTTTTGCCAAATAGATCACAGTTTTATCCGGTCCATCATATTGAAAAGGCAATAAAAAAGCCCGCTATACAGCGGGCTTTTGGTCAAAAATCAGGTTTATCTTACAGAACGTCTTTCGCGTTCAGTTCAGCGAAAGCCTGTTCCAGACGTGCGATCATGGACGCCTGAGCTGCACGCAGCCATACGCGTGGATCGTAGTATTTCTTGTTCGGCTGGTCTTCGCCTTTCGGGTTGCCCAGCTGGCCCTGCAGGTAAGCTTCGTTGGTTTTGTAGTACTGCAGGATACCGTCCCAGGTTGCCCATTGGGTGTCGGTATCGATGTTCATTTTCACTACGCCGTAGCTTACGGAATCTTTGATTTCCTGAGCAGAAGAACCGGAACCGCCGTGGAAGACGAAGTTCAGGCTGTTGTGCGGCAGGTTGTGTTTCTTAGAAACGTATTCCTGAGAATCACGCAGGATGGTTGGGGTCAGAACCACGTTACCTGGTTTGTACACGCCGTGTACGTTACCGAAGGAAGCTGCGATGGTGAAACGTGGGCTGATTTTGCTCAGTTCGGTGTACGCGTAATCAACGTCTTCTGGCTGAGTGTACAGTGCAGAAGCGTCCATGTGGCTGTTGTCCACGCCGTCTTCTTCACCGCCGGTGCAACCCAGTTCGATTTCCAGAGTCATGCCCATTTTGGACATACGCGCCAGATATTTGGAGCAGATTTCGATGTTTTCGTGCAGAGACTCTTCGGACAGGTCGATCATGTGGGAAGAGAACAGTGGTTTACCGGTAGCAGCGAAGTGTTTTTCACCCGCGTCCAGCAGACCGTCGATCCACGGCAGCAGTTTCTTAGCGCAGTGGTCAGTGTGCAGGATGACTGGAACACCGTAGTGTTCAGCCATCTGGTGTACGTGATGCGCACCAGAGATAGCACCCAGGATTGCAGCGCCCTGAGGAACGTCAGTTTTCACGCCTTTACCTGCGATGAACGCAGCGCCACCGTTGGAGAACTGAACGATAACCGGTGCTTTAACTTTTGCAGCGGTTTCCAGAACGGCGTTGATGGAGTCAGTACCAACGCAGTTAACTGCTGGCAGAGCGAAATTGTTTTCTTTTGCTACCTGGAAAACTTTCTGTACGTCATCACCGGTGATAACACCTGGTTTTACGAAATCAAAAATTTTAGACATGTTACGTAGTCCTGTATCTTCGGCCGTTAGAAAAGGTGCGAGCTCTATAAAGCGCGCTGAAAATTGGGCAGGTTTCCCTGCCCTTGAATGGCTTACTTCTTAGCGCGCTCTTCGAGCA
Source organism: Kluyvera ascorbata (assembly GCA_016939855.1). Lineage (GTDB taxonomy): Bacteria > Pseudomonadota > Gammaproteobacteria > Enterobacterales > Enterobacteriaceae > Kluyvera > Kluyvera ascorbata_C. Next base: position 949,148 of record CP070603.1, on the reverse strand, counting down.
TTGCTACTGCTGGCAGTACTTTGCCTTCCACGAATTCGAGGAATGCGCCGCCACCAGTGGAGATGTAGGAAATTTTGTCAGAAATACCGAACAGGTCGATAGCTGCCAGAGTGTCGCCGCCGCCTGCGATGGAGAACGCGTCGCTGTCTGCGATAGCGTTAGCAACAATTTCAGTACCTTTGCGGAAGTTCGGGAATTCGAACACGCCAACTGGGCCGTTCCACAGGATGGTTTTTGCGTTTTTCAGGATGCCTGCCAGTTTCTCAGCAGAAACGTCGCCCAGGTCCAGAATCTGCTCTTCATCTTTGATGTCGTTTACAGATTTCAGGGTAGCAGTCGCCGTTTCAGAGAACTCGGTTGCTACGCGAACGTCAGTTGGGACTGGGATATCGCAGGTGGTCAGCAGACGTTTAGCTTCATCAACCAGGTCAGCTTCATACAGTGATTTACCGACGTTGTGGCCTTGAGCGGCAACGAAGGTGTTCGCGATACCACCACCAACGATCAGCTGGTCAGCGATTTTAGACAGGGAGTCCAGAACGGTCAGTTTGGTAGAAACTTTAGAACCACCAACGATAGCCACCATTGGGCGAGCTGGTTCTTTCAGTGCTTTACCCAGCGCGTCCAGTTCTGCTGCCAGCAGTGGGCCTGCGCACGCAACGTCAGCAAATTTGCCGATACCGTGGGTGGAAGCCTGTGCACGGTGTGCAGTACCGAATGCGTCCATCACGAATACGTCGCACAGTGCAGCGTATTTTTTGGACAGCGCTTCGTCGTCTTTCTTCTCGCCTTTGTTGAAGCGAACGTTTTCCAGAACAACCAGCTCACCGGCAGCAACTTCAACGCCGTCCAGGTAATCTTTAACCAGACGAACCGGAGCAGACAGTTTGTCTTTCAGGTAATTAACAACCGGCAGCAGAGAGAATTCTTCGTTGTACTCGCCTTCGGTCGGACGACCCAGGTGAGAAGTCACCATCACTTTCGCACCCTGTTTCAGCGCCAGCTCGATAGTTGGCAGTGAAGCACGGATACGCGCGTCGCTGGTTACTTTCCCTTCTTTAACTGGTACGTTCAGGTCCGCACGGATGAAAACGCGTTTACCAGCCAGATCCAGATCGGTCATCTTAATTACAGACATGGTGAATCCTCTCGTTGATACTTAAAGTTTTGTCGACGCTCAAGCGTCGAGCCTGAAACCAATAGCGGCCATTGCTAACGTGGTGTCGAGCATTCGGTTAGCAAAGCCCCATTCGTTATCACACCAGACCAGCGTTTTGATCAGATGTGCTCCACTCACCCGCGTCTGCGTGCCATCGACAATGGCGCTGTGCGGATCGTGGTTAAAATCAGTTGAGACCAACGGTAATTCCGTATAGTCAACTATACCATGAAATGCACCCTGTGCTGCTTTTTGCAGCAACTGGTTGACTTCATTTGCTTTTACTGGCTTTTTCACCGTCACGCTCAGGTCAATTGCCGTCACGTTAATGGTCGGTACTCGCACCGCAATCGCCTCGAAACGGTCGCCAAACTGCGGGAAAATACGGGCAATGCCCGCCGCAAGTTTAGTATCTACCGGAATAATCGACTGGCTTGCGGCGCGCGTACGGCGTAAATCAGGATGGTAGGCGTCAATCACCTGCTGGTCATGCATCGCGGAGTGGATGGTCGTGACCGTGCCCGATTCAATGCCATAGGCATCATCCAACAATTTGATGACGGGGATTATGCAATTCGTGGTACAGGAGGCGTTGGACACGATACGGTGTTCGGCGCACAGTTCATGTTCGTTAACGCCAAACACGACGGTAGCGTCGAGATCGTTGCTGCCAGGATGTGAAAAGAGCACCTTCTTCGCGCCAGCGGCAATATGGGCTTCGCCGTCATGACGACTGCCGTATACGCCGGTACAGTCTAGCACGACATCAACCGATAGCTCTTTCCAGGGCAGCACCTCAATAGAGCGCTCATGCAGAAGACGGATGGCGTCATCGCCGACGAAAAGCTGTTCACGCTCCTGGCGAACATCCCAGGCAAAGCGCCCGTGGCTGGTGTCATATTTCAACAAGTGCGCGATGCCCGCAGCATCTGCCAGTTCGTTGATTGCCACCACGGTGATTTCCGCACGGCGTCCGGATTCATACAAAGCACGAACCACGTTACGTCCAATGCGACCGAAGCCATTAATCGCTACGCGTACGGTCATAGGTCTCCTGCAAGGTTGTCCCGATGCAAAGTGGCAACAGAGTAATGCAGCCAAACGCTTTGGGAAACCTCACCCGCCACAAACAGTGACTGATTGGTTAAATGTCGAACGATTTATCGACTGAAACGCTTCAGCTAGAATAAGCGAAACCAGGAATAAAAGGAATGATTGTCCAGACAGAGACGCCTAATATCTGACATGCATCACATTTTGATTGGAATAATGTGCAAAGAAATTCCAGTGGATAATAAAAAGGGCCGCCGAGGCGACCCTTTCATTTCAGAGAAAACGCAGATTACAGCAGGGATTTCGCTTTCGCGAGCACGTTTTCTACGGTGAAGCCAAACTCTTTGAACAGCAGATCCGCTGGCGCAGACTCACCGAAGGTGGTCATGCCAACGATAGCACCGTTCAGGCCCACGTATTTGAACCAGTAGTCGGCGATGCCCGCTTCGATTGCCACGCGTGCAGAGACCGCTTTCGGCAGTACGGATTCACGGTAAGCCGCGTCCTGTTTGTCGAAGGCGTCAGTAGACGGCATGGATACCACACGCGCCTTCACGCCTTCAGCGGTCAGTTTTTCGTACGCGGCTACCGCCAGCTCAACTTCGGAACCGGTCGCAATCAGGATGATCTGCGGCTGGCCATCGCTGTCTTTCAGCACGTAACCACCACGGGCCACGTTCGCCAGCTGCGCTTCGGTACGTTCCTGCTGCGCCAGGTTCTGACGGGAGAGGATCAGCGCGGTCGGGCCGTCGTGACGCTCTACGCCGTATTTCCACGCAATCGCGGATTCAACCTGGTCACATGGACGCCAGGTGCTCATGTTCGGGGTGACGCGCAGGGACGCAATCTGCTCTACCGGCTGGTGAGTCGGGCCATCTTCGCCCAGACCGATGGAGTCGTGGGTGTAGACCATTACCTGACGTTNNTTCATCAGCGCGGCCATACGCACCGCGTTACGGGCATATTCAACGAACATCAGGAAGGTGGAGGTGTACGGCAGGAAGCCACCGTGCAGCGAAATACCGTTGGCAATTGCGGTCATACCAAATTCGCGCACGCCGTAATGGATATAGTTACCCGCGATGTCTTCGTTAATCGCCTTAGAGCCGGACCAGATGGTCAGGTTAGACGGTGCCAGGTCAGCGGAGCCGCCGAGGAATTCCGGCAGCAGAGGACCGAAGGCTTCAATCGCGTTCTGAGACGCTTTACGGCTGGCGATTTTCGCCGGGTTAGCCTGCAGCTTAGCGATGAATTCGTTCGCTTTCGCGTCGAAATCAGACGGCATGTCACCTTTCATACGGCGGGTGAACTCTGCGGCTTCCTGCGGGAAAGCTTTCGCATAAGCGGCGAACTTGTCGTTCCAGGCGGCTTCTTTCGCCTGGCCTGCAGCTTTCGCATCCCACTGTGCATAGATGTCAGCCGGGATTTCAAACGGACCGTATTTCCAGCCCAGTTTTTCGCGGGTCAGCGCCACTTCGGCTTCACCCAGCGGTGCGCCGTGAGAGTCGTGAGTACCCGCTTTGTTTGGTGAACCGAAACCGATAACGGTTTTGCACATCAGCAGGGATGGCTTGTCGGTGACTTTACGCGCTTCTTCTACTGCACGTTTAATCGCTTCTGGATCGTGGCCGTCGATGCCACGGATCACGTGCCAGTGGTAGGCTTCGAAACGTTTAGCGGTGTCATCGGTGAACCAGCCTTCAACGTGGCCGTCGATGGAGATGCCGTTGTCATCGTAGAACGCAATCAGTTTGCCCAGTTTCAGGGTACCTGCCAGGGAGCACACTTCGTGAGAAATGCCTTCCATCATGCAGCCGTCGCCCATGAACGCATAGGTGAAGTGGTCAACGATGTCGTGACCCGGACGGTTGAACTGCGCCGCCAGCGTTTTTTCTGCGATAGCCATACCGACAGCGTTCGCGATGCCCTGACCCAGTGGGCCAGTGGTGGTTTCAACACCTGCGGTGTAACCCACTTCCGGGTGACCCGGGGTTTTGGAGTGCAGCTGACGGAAGTTTTTCAGTTCTTCCATCGGCAGGTCGTAGCCGGTGAGGTGCAGCAGGCTGTAAATCAGCATGGAGCCGTGACCGTTGGACAGCACAAAGCGGTCACGGTCAGCCCAGGACGGGTTCTGTGGGTTATGGTTCAGAAAATCACGCCACAGGACTTCGGCAATGTCAGCCATACCCATAGGGGCACCCGGGTGACCGGAATTGGCTTTCTGTACTGCGTCCATGCTCAGCGCACGAATAGCATTAGCAAGCTCTTTACGTGAGGACATTTTGACTCCAGTTCGGACTGTTGAAGGCAACCCTAACGTCACGAGAGGCGCACGTTACGGGCTATGCCAGAAAAAAGTGTCAACAATGTAACCTATGCGACAAAGCATGTACATGGAGCATCCTTTTGCCACTTCAGAAATCTCTGGAACAGAGGTTAACAAGATGTAATCCACTCGCTCGTAAGCCGCGATATTCTTTATACTTACGCTTAACTCTGGTGGTGCAGTTCCAGAGCATTTTCAGATAAACGACTTTGGAAGCAATCTCATGAAGAAACGGGCGATGATTCTGGCGTTTGGCGCGACTTTACTGCTAAGCGGCTGCCAGAATATGGATTCAAATGGCTTATTAAGCTCGAGCACCGGCGCTTTGCAGGCATTTTCCTTGAGCGATCAACAGGTTCAGGCGCTAAGCGACCAGGCCTGTAAGGATATGGACAGCAAGGCTACCATCGCACCAGCAGACAGCGCTTATGTTCAGCGACTCAATAAGATAGCGGCGGCGCTTGGCGATAACATTAACGGTCAGCCGGTGAACTACAAAGTCTACGTGGCGAAAGACGTCAACGCCTTCGCCATGGCCAACGGCTGTATCCGTGTGTATAGCGGCCTGATGGATCTGATGAATGATAATGAAGTCGAAGCTGTGGTTGGCCACGAAATGGGCCACGTTGCGCTCGGCCACGTGAAGAAAGGAATGCAGGTGGCGATTGGCACCAACGCCCTACGCGCTGCAGCGGCATCCGCTGGCGGCATCGTGGGAAGCTTGTCGCAGTCACAGCTTGGCGATCTTGGCGAAAAACTGGTGAACTCGCAGTTCTCTCAGCGTCAGGAGTCGGAAGCCGATGACTACTCTTATGATCTGCTGCGCAAGCGAGGGATCAACCCGACCGGGCTTGCCACCAGCTTCGAGAAGCTGTCTAAACTCGAAGATGGTCGTCAAAGCTCCATGTTTGACGATCACCCTGCTTCTCAGGCGCGTGCCCAGCATATCCGCGACCGCTTACAGGCGGACGGCATTAAATAATTATTCAGAGGGGCAATATTGCCCCTCTTGCTTTGATAAGAAAAAAATATTAATAATGGCTAAATGGCATGAATTGATAATTTAAGCGCACGAACCGTTAAATATACGCAGATGTCACATCCGTCAAATATATAAGCCGCTCCCGCCACACTCAAACATTTATCCTGGGTATTAAATCAAAAATATACTATTTACCTTTCAGGAAGTTCATTCGCCGTATTTTTAAATAGTCCAGAGGGTTTTAGCAAAGCCAGACGCGGCGCACCCTGCATAGTACCTCTCAGCGACACATCCATTCATACAATGATTGCTTTTGATACTTATTCAGGCGAATATCCGAATTGTAACAACACAATTCGACCGTCAGATAAACAGAGAAGTTCCCTCCGTGAAAAAGAAATTAACGTTAATTGCTTTAAGTATTATTGCCTCTGCGCCAGCTTTTGCGAGCCAACAATCCGACAGCCAAGGTTTTATTGATGACAGCCACCTGGATCTCTTCTTACGTAACGCTTATATCAAACGCGATTATCGCGATGGGCTGCACGATAAGAGCGAATGGGGCCAGGGCTTTATCGCGACCTTTGAGTCCGGCTTCACCCAGGGCCCTATCGGCTTTGGCGTAGACGGTATCGCCCAGTACGGCGTGCGTCTGGACGGCGGCCGCGGAAACAGCGGCGCGGGCGGTATCGACTTTTTCGCCCAGGATAACGACGGCCGAGCAAAATCTGATTTAGCTAAATTCGGCGCAACCGCCAAAATGCGCTTCTCCAATACCGTACTGAGCTACGGTACCCAGCGCCCGGCGTTACCGATTCTCTACGCCGACGATTCGCGTCTGCTGTATGAAACCTTCACCGGGACCATGCTGACCTCTAAAGAGATCGACGGTCTGGAAGTGAACGCCGGTTACTTCACCGACGAGCAGCGTAAAAGCGACGACAGCCACAACAGCGGCCTGACGAGCATCACCTTCGGCGGCGCGAGCTATCAGTTTAACGACCAACTGAGCGGTGCACTGTACGCCTCTAACGTTGAAGACGTGCTGAACAAGCAGTACCTCGGCCTGAACTACGCACAGCCGCTGACGACTAGTCAGAAACTGGTCTTCGACTTCAACGGCTATAACTCTCGCCTGGATCAGGAATACGCCGACTCGCTGGATACCGGCCGCAGCAACAGTATCTGGAGCCTGGCCACCAGCTATATCTGGGATATTCACACCTTCAAAATTGCTTACCAGCAAAGCAGCGGCAGCACCGGCTATCACTACGGCAGCTACCAGGATCAGGGCGGCGTCGGTGACGGCGGCAATACCATCTGGCTGGCAAACTCTTACTGGTCTGATTTTAACGGTGAAGACGAACGTTCATGGCAGGCATCTTATGCGCTGGACTTTGGCGGACTGGGCTTACCGGGTCTGAGCTGGACCACCGCGTACGTTCGCGGCGATAACATCAAAACGGCGGAAACCAATAACGGTAAAGAGCACGAGTGGTTTAACCAGGTGCAGTACCAGGTCCAGGACGGCCCGGCGAAAGATCTGAAGTTTAAGGTCCGCTACTCGGTGCTGCGCGTTTCCAGCAACGCCAGCGACTATAACGTCAGCGGTAATGAAGTACGCGTTTATGTAGAGTATCCGTTCAACGCGTTCTGAT
>CP070603.1:926538-927550 GCA_016939855.1 Kluyvera ascorbata | reverse complement strand
CAGCGCCAGCGTCGCCGCTGCCAATGCGGTAATTTCGGACTGATCGTAGGCCGGAGCCACTTCAACCACATCCATCCCGACGATGTTCAGATCCTTCAGACCGCGCACCAGTTTAATGGCACGATCGGAAGTCAGACCGCCGATCACCGGCGTACCGGTACCCGGTGCAAACGCGGGATCCAGGCAGTCGATATCAAAGGTCAGGTAGACCGGCATATCGCCAACGATCTGCTTCACCTGCGCGATGATGTCGTCCACGGTACGATCGTTCACCTGACCGGCGTCGAGCACGGTGAAGCCGTTGTCTTTGTCGAACTCGGTACGGATACCAATCTGGACGGAATGGTTCGGATCGATCAGACCTTCGTTTGGCGCGGTGAAGAACATGGTGCCGTGGTCGAACTCGCAGCCATTAGCGTAGGTATCGGTGTGGGCATCGAAGTGCACCAGAGCCATTTTGCCGAAGTGCTTAGCGTGCGCGCGCAGCAGCGGCAGCGTGACGAAGTGGTCGCCGCCGAAGGAGAGCATGCGCTTGCCGGCCGCCAGCAGTTTTTCCGCATGTGCCTGCAATTTTTCGCTCATCTCGCGGGCATCGCCGAAGGCGTAAACCAGGTCACCGCAGTCCACTACGTTCAGGCGCTCGCGCATGTCGAAGTTCCACGGGAAGCGGTTGTGCTCCCAGGCCAGGTTGGTGGAAACCTGACGAATGGCCGCCGGACCGTGACGGCCACCGGCGCGACCTGAGGTCGCCATATCAAACGGTACGCCAGTAATAACCCAATCCGCGTCGCTGTCGTACGGCATGAAGTTCATCGGCAGACGAAGAAAACCAAACGCGTTGGAAACCAGGGAGTTGTCGTATTGATGACCCAAGGTGCTCATGTGCTGACCTCTTTTAAAATCACTGTAAAAAAAAATCCCCTCCGCGTCGTTAGGCCCGACGAGGAAGGGATTGATTTGGTAACTGCATATTTGCGGCGGATTATCGCCGTTAATTTGTACGGATTCAAGC
>CP070603.1:922478-926529 GCA_016939855.1 Kluyvera ascorbata | reverse complement strand
CAATGCCGGATGGCGGCTTCGCCTTATCCGGCCTACWTTCGTAGGCCCGGTAAGCGCAGCGCCACCGGGCATTTACCGTTACTCGTCTTCCAGATAAGTATAGCCGTACAAACCGGCCTCAAACTCTTCCAGGAACTGCTGCTGCAGCTCAGCGTCGAGATCGGTGTTTTTCACCTGGTCACGGAACTGCGTCAGTAGTGTGTTCGGGTCCAGCTGTACGTACTGCAGCATATCCGCCACGGTATCGCCTTCATCAGACAGCTCCACTTCCACGCTACCGTCAGGGAAGACAAACACGTCAACCGCTTCGGTATCGCCGAACAGGTTGTGCATGTTACCGAGGATCTCCTGATATGCCCCAACCATGAAGAAGCCCAGCATCGGCGGGTTCTCTGGGTCGTATTCCGGCATCGGCATGGTGGTCGCAATCCCGTCGCCGTCGACGTAGTGGTCGATAGCACCGTCGGAGTCACAGGTAATATCCAGCAGCACCGCACGGCGCTCCGGCACCTGATTCAGCCCTTCCAGCGGCATCACCGGGAACAGCTGATCGATACCCCACGCATCCGGCATAGACTGGAACAGCGAGAAGTTGACGTAAATCTTATCCGCCATACGTTCCTGGAGTTCGTCGATAATCGGACGGTGCGCGCGGTTGCTCGGGTCGAGCTGTTTCTGCACTTCGTGGCACATATTCAGATAAAGCTGCTCGGCCCACGCGCGCTCATGCAGGCTAAAGGTGCCTGAAGAGTAGCCGACGTGAATATCGTGCAGGTCCATCTGGCTGTCGTGCAGCCATTCGCGCAACGAGCGGCGATTGCCCGGCTCGTGCATCTCCTGCCAGGTTTCCCACATGCTTTGCAGCGCGCGCGGCGCATCGTTTGCAGGTGGAGTGGCTTCGGTATGTTCGCTACGCTCAACACCGATAATGTTAGAAACCAGCACCGTGTGGTGCGCGGTAACCGCACGACCCGATTCGGTAATCACCGTCGGATGCGGCAGACCGTGCTCTTCACACGCGTCGCCAATCGCCCAGATGATGTTGTTGGCATATTCGTTCAGGCCGTAGTTCACGGAGCAGTCGGACTGCGAGCGGGTACCTTCGTAGTCCACGCCCAGGCCACCGCCCACGTCGAAGCACTGAATGTTCACGCCAAGCTTGTGCAGCTCAACGTAGAAACGGGCGGATTCACGTACGCCGGTGGCGATATCGCGAATGTTCGCCATCTGCGAGCCGAGGTGGAAGTGCAGCAGTTGAATGCTGTCCAGACGGCCACGCTCGCGCAGAATTTCCACCAGTTGCAGCACCTGGTTTGCCGCCAGGCCGAACTTGGATTTTTCGCCGCCGGAAGACTGCCATTTACCGGAACCCTGAGAGGCCAGACGCGCACGCACGCCAAGGCGTGGTACCACGTTCAGACGTTCGGCTTCTTCCAGTACGATGGCGATTTCGGACATCTTTTCGATAACCAGATAGACCTTGTGGCCCATCTTCTCGCCAACCAGCGCCAGACGAATGTATTCACGGTCTTTATAGCCGTTACAGACGATCACGCTACGGGTCATGCCCGCGTGTGCCAGCACCGCCATCAGTTCAGCTTTAGAACCGGCTTCCAGACCCAGCGGTTCGCCGGAGTGGATCAGGGATTCAATGACGCGACGATGCTGGTTAACCTTTATAGGGTAAACCAGGAAGTAGTCGCCGTTGTAGCCGTAAGATTCACGCGCGCGTTTGAACGCCGCGTTAATCGAGCGCAGACGATGCTGCAGGATCTGCGGGAAGCAGAACAGCGCAGGCAGACGCTGCCCCTGCGCTTCACGTGCTTTTACCAACTCGGCGAGGTCAACGCGCGCTTCCGGTACATCCGGGTCTGGACAGACGCTGATGTGGCCAAGCTCGTTGACGTCGTAGTAGTTATTGCCCCACCAGGCAATGTTGTATGTGCGTAGCATTTTGCTGGCTTCCTGGGAGCTCATCGCAACCTCCTGCATGGAACGTAGTACACCGCGTTCGCCTGCTGACGAATGCGAATCGAATGAAATGTCGTCAGACATAGCGAACCTCAATTATTTATAACAAGTGTAAAACAGTTAACTACTATCGCAGCGTGACGTTGCGATAACAACCCATATACAGCCTGAATAGGCAGCAGAACATGCTGGCGCCCCGACTGTGCGACCGGTTTCTTATTCATATCATTATAAAACAAGCACCTGAACACATTATGACGGTTCAGAGAAACCACGAGAAAACTCTTGTTTTGACAAGAGCGCCCTTGTTCAGTCTTCAGTTACCTACCGGCTCTGGAGTCCTGAGAAGCGCCGAAATGGGTATAACATCGGCTGGTATGCAAAGCAGAATGGAGGGTTGCGGGGAACATAGTCGCGCCAGGACGGCACGGTAGAATCAGCAGAATACAACGGTTCATTATCTCGTATCACCTCCACGGCCGCCCCGAAAGACGAACCTCAAGCCAAAGCAAAAGTCTTAGCCCGGCTGGAAGTGGCAACACGAAAAATGACGTGTGCTTTTTTGTATGAGCCGCGCGCGGCGTTTTATACCGATAACCTACCTAAAATGCAAAATATAAATGCGCGCATTGCCAGCAGTGTCAGGAAAAATTTCCGTTAACCATTGCAACAGAATGCGAGCTATCTCAAAAAAAACTGGCAATGAGGTGAAGATGTGACCTAAAATAGCCGTCCAGATGTTAATCCATCTATACCGATTAACACTCAGACTGCCAGTGACGGCAACCATTAAGTCCGTGGTATAATCTTCCATCGTGATTATTCAATACAACAGTTTGAGCTAACCAAATTCTCATTGGGTGATATTAAATATGGCAAAACACCTTTTTACGTCCGAGTCTGTATCTGAAGGGCATCCTGACAAAATCGCTGACCAAATTTCCGACGCCGTGCTGGATGCCATCCTCGAGCAGGATCCGAAAGCCCGCGTAGCGTGTGAAACCTACGTCAAAACCGGTATGGTGCTGGTCGGTGGTGAAATCACCACTAGCGCATGGGTTGATATCGAAGAGATCACCCGTAAAACCGTTCGCGAAATTGGCTATGTGCATTCTGATATGGGCTTTGATGCCAATTCTTGTGCCGTACTGAGCGCTATCGGTAAGCAGTCTCCGGACATCAACCAGGGCGTTGACCGTGCCGATCCGCTGGAACAGGGTGCAGGCGACCAGGGTCTGATGTTTGGCTATGCGACCAACGAAACCGACGTGCTGATGCCAGCGCCAATCACCTACGCACACCGTCTGGTGCAGCGTCAGGCTGAAGTGCGTAAAAACGGCACCCTGCCATGGCTGCGTCCTGACGCTAAAAGCCAGGTCACCTTCCAGTACGACGACGGTAAAGTTGTTGGTATTGATGCGGTGGTTCTGTCTACTCAGCACGCTGAAAGCATCGATCAGAAATCCCTGCAAGAAGCAGTGATGGAAGAGATCATCAAGCCTGTTCTGCCTACCGAATGGCTGAACGCATCGACCAAATTCTTTATCAACCCAACCGGTCGTTTCGTTATCGGTGGCCCAATGGGTGACTGTGGTCTGACCGGTCGTAAAATCATCGTGGATACCTACGGCGGCATGGCTCGTCACGGTGGCGGTGCATTCTCCGGTAAAGATCCTTCTAAAGTTGACCGTTCTGCAGCCTACGCAGCACGCTATGTGGCGAAAAACATCGTTGCCGCTGGCCTGGCTGACCGCTGTGAGATTCAGGTTTCCTACGCTATCGGCGTGGCTGAACCAACGTCCATCATGGTAGAAACCTTCGGTACCGAGAAAGTGCCTGCTGAGCAGCTGATTGGTCTGGTTCGCGAGTTCTTCGACCTGCGTCCATATGGCCTTATCCAGATGCTGGATCTGCTGCACCCAATCTACAAAGAGACGGCAGCATACGGTCACTTCGGTCGCGAAACCTTCCCATGGGAAAAAACCGACAAAGCAGCTCAGCTGCGCGAAGCGGCTGGCCTGAAATAAGGTTTACCCGTTTTGATGAAAGCCAGCCTTGTGCTGGCTTTTTTTATGCCAGT
>CP070603.1:916427-922465 GCA_016939855.1 Kluyvera ascorbata | reverse complement strand
TCATCTCTTTTACGTAACAATTTACAGTTACACACAATTTTGTGAAAGCGATTACATTAATAGTACCGCGCTACACAAGCCTTCATCGCAAGCCATGAAACACCTTTTCATATTAATGCTTCATGTTTCAGTAAAGTCTCATTATTGGTATTTTCATTTTTCTTAAAATACAATCAACATCATGATTTTATTGATATTTAACCAAACCATAACCTAAACCGCAGTGTAACCGATTACACAGTCGTGATTGTAATCACATTTTTTTACTACATACTCTCCTACCCTAAGCATCGATAGAATCAATGACTCAATTGGAGAGCATCATGCCTAACAATAAAAAACAGGGTCGCTCGAACAAGACAATGACCTTCTTTGTCTGCTTCTTAGCGGCGCTGGCCGGACTGCTGTTTGGCCTTGATATCGGCGTTATTGCCGGTGCACTGCCCTTTATTACTACCGATTTCCAACTCAGCCCGCGTACGCAGGAGTGGGTGGTCAGTTCCATGATGTTCGGCGCAGCGGTCGGGGCGGTCGGCAGCGGCTGGCTTTCCTTCAAGCTGGGCCGTAAGAAAAGCCTGATGATCGGTGCGATCCTGTTCGTTGCCGGTTCCCTGTTCTCCGCCGCCGCGCCGAACGTTGAAGTGCTGCTGCTTTCCCGCGTACTGCTTGGCCTGGCAGTGGGTGTGGCTTCCTACACCGCACCGCTGTACCTGTCTGAAATCGCGCCGGAAAAAATCCGCGGCAGTATGATTTCCATGTATCAGCTGATGATTACTATCGGTATTCTCGGCGCGTACCTGTCCGATACCGCGTTCAGCTATAGCGGCGCATGGCGCTGGATGCTCGGCGTTATCATCATTCCTGCGGTACTGCTGCTGATAGGCGTTATCTTCCTGCCGGACAGCCCGCGCTGGTTTGCCGCTAAACGTCGCTTTAACGATGCCGAGCGCGTCCTGATGCGTCTGCGTGATACCAGCGCAGAAGCCAAACGCGAGCTGGATGAAATCCGTGAAAGCCTGAAGGTAAAACAGAGCGGCTGGGCGCTGTTCAAAGAGAACAGCAACTTCCGCCGCGCGGTGTTCCTCGGCGTGCTGCTGCAGGTAATGCAACAGTTCACCGGTATGAACGTCATCATGTACTACGCACCGAAGATCTTTGAACTGGCAGGCTACACCAATACCACCGAACAGATGTGGGGTACCGTTATCGTTGGCCTGACCAACGTGCTGGCGACCTTTATCGCGATTGGCCTGGTTGACCGCTGGGGCCGTAAACCAACCCTTATCCTCGGCTTTATCGTGATGGCCGTTGGTATGGGCGTGCTGGGCTCGATGATGCATATCGGCATTCACTCCGCCGTGGCCCAGTACTTCGCCGTGCTGATGCTGCTGATGTTTATCGTTGGCTTCGCCATGAGCGCCGGTCCGCTGATTTGGGTACTGTGCTCTGAAATCCAGCCGCTGAAAGGCCGCGATTTCGGTATCACCTGCTCTACCGCTACCAACTGGATTGCGAACATGATTGTCGGGGCCACCTTCCTGACCATGCTGAACTCACTCGGCAGCGCCAACACCTTCTGGGTATACGGCGGCCTGAACGTACTGTTCATCTTCCTGACCCTGTGGCTGATTCCAGAAACCAAAAACGTCTCTCTGGAACACATTGAACGTAACCTGATGCAGGGCCGTCCGCTGCGCGAAATTGGCGCTCGCGACTAACCTTCATCCCGCTTCCTCCCACCTGGGAGGAAGCTTCCCCTTGCACCACCCCGCTTCACGCTCTATCCTCAGCCGTTATGAAAACCCCTCGAATTCCTATCGCCGTCCAGCAAAACGTCATGCGCAGCCTGCGGGAAAAACTCGCTCAGGCCAACCTGGCGCTGGGGCGTAACTACCCTGAACCGAAACTGGTCTATCAGCAGCGCGGCACCTCTGCGGGTACCGCTTGGCTTCAGCAGTATGAAATTCGCCTCAATCCCGTGTTGTTGCAGGAAAATCAGCAGGCGTTTATCGATGAAGTGGTGCCGCACGAACTGGCGCACCTGCTGGTCTGGAAGCACTTTGGCCGCGTCGCGCCGCACGGTAAAGAGTGGAAATGGATGATGGAAAGCGTGCTAGGCGTACCGGCGCGGCGTACCCATCAGTTCGAGCTGGAGTCCGTGCGCAAAAACACCTTCCCCTATCGCTGCCGCTGCCAGCAGCATCAGCTCACCGTTCGCCGTCATAATCGCGTCGTGCGTGGTGAAGCCACCTACCGCTGCGTCCACTGCGGCGAACCATTAGTTGCCGAAATGTAACTAACGGAAATATCTGGAAGTTTTCTGACCTGACTGATTGCATCTGACAACCACATTCGTTACGTTGCGGGCTCGTTTTGAGATGGAGTTCGTGATGTACCGTAATTTGTCTTTTGCCGTGGCGTTTGTCGCGGCGGCACTCTCTGGGCAGGCGCTAGCCGAAGGTATTAACAGTTTTTCCCAGGCGAAAAGCGCGGGCGTAAAAGTGAATAGCGACGTTCCCGGCGATTTCTACTGCGGCTGTAAAATTAACTGGCAAGGTAAGAAAGGCGTTATCGATCTGGAATCCTGCGGCTATAAAGTGCGTAAAAATGAAAACCGCGCCAGCCGCGTTGAGTGGGAGCACGTCGTGCCGGCGTGGCAGTTCGGCCATCAGCGTCAGTGCTGGCAGGACGGTGGTCGTAAGAACTGCGCCAAAGACCCGGAATACCGCAAGATGGAGAGCGATATGCATAACCTGCAGCCCGCCGTCGGTGAGGTGAACGGCGATCGCGGCAACTTTATGTACGGGCAGTGGAACGGCGGTGAAGGTCAGTACGGCCAGTGTGCCATGAAGGTCGACTTTAAAGAGAAAGTTGCCGAGCCGCCGGAACGTTCACGCGGCGCCATCGCCCGTATCTACTTCTATATGCGCGACCGCTATCAGCTGAATCTTTCCCGCCAGCAAACCCAACTGTTTAACGCCTGGGACAAAATGTATCCCGTCAGCCAATGGGAGTGCGAACGCGACCAGCGCATCGCCAAAATTCAGGGCAACCATAATCCATATGTGCTGCAGGCTTGCCAGGCGCAAAAGAGCTAACCTACACTAGCGGCAATTGTTATTTTGCCCAGCCCTCTTCCTGGCGGAGAGGGCGTAGCCACAGATGGAATTCAGACTATGCGCATCCCTCGCATCTATCACCCAGAATCACTCACCGTCGGCACGCAGGTTGCCCTATGCGAAGATGCGGCGAACCACGTCGGGCGCGTTTTACGCATGGGCAAAGGCCAGGCCATTCAGCTGTTTGACGGCAGCAATCACGTCTTTGAGGCCGTTATCACCGACGCCGGTAAAAAGAACGTGACGGTTGAAATCCAGAGCAGCACGCTTGATGACCGCGAATCCCCTATCCATATTCACTTAGGCCAGGTGATGTCGCGCGGCGATAAAATGGAATTCACCATCCAGAAATCGATTGAACTGGGTGTAAGCCTCATTACGCCACTTTTTTCCGAGCGCTGCGGGGTTAAACTGGATGCCGAGCGTCTGAATAAGAAGATTCAGCAGTGGCAAAAAATCGCGATTGCCGCCTGCGAGCAGTGCGGTCGCAACCAGGTTCCGGAGATTCGCCCGGCGATGGACGTTGAGGCATGGTGCGCCGAGCAGGATGAGGCGCTGAAGCTCAACCTGCATCCGCGCGCCAGCGCCAGCATCAATACGTTGCCGCTGCCGGTGGAACGCGTTCGCCTGCTGATTGGCCCGGAAGGCGGCCTGTCGGCGGATGAAATTGCCATGACCGCACGCTACCAGTTTACTGATATTCTGTTGGGGCCTCGCGTTTTGCGCACAGAGACTACCGCACTCACCGCCATCACCGCACTGCAGGTGCGTTTTGGTGATTTGGGTTAAAGGAGAACAATAATGATCAAGCTCGGCATCGTGATGGATCCCATCGCAAGCATCAACATCAAGAAAGACACCAGCTTCGCTATGCTGCTGGAAGCACAGCGTCGCGGCTATGAACTCCACTATATGGAGATGAACGATCTTTATCTGATCAACGGCGAATCCCACGCCCGCACGCGTCTTCTGAGCGTTGAGCAGAACTACGATAAATGGTACGAGTTCGGCAGCGAGCAGGATATTAAGCTCGCCGACCTCGACGTTATCCTGATGCGTAAAGATCCGCCGTTCGACACCGAATTTATCTACGCCACCTACATTCTGGAACGTGCCGAAGAGAAAGGGACGCTGATCGTCAACAAGCCGCAGAGCCTGCGCGACTGTAACGAGAAGCTGTTCACCGCCTGGTTCTCCGACTTAACGCCGGAAACACTGGTGACCCGCAACAAAGCCCAGTTGAAAGCGTTCTGGGAAAAACACGGTGACATCATCATGAAGCCGCTGGACGGCATGGGCGGCGCTTCTATCTTCCGCGTGAAGGAAGGGGATCCGAACATTGGCGTTATCGCTGAGACCCTGACCGAACTGGGCAGCCGCTACTGCATGGCGCAGAACTATCTGCCAGCCATCAAAGACGGCGATAAGCGCGTGCTGGTCATCGACGGCGAGCCGGTGCCTTACTGCCTGGCGCGTATCCCGCAGGGCGGCGAAACCCGCGGCAACCTGGCCGCCGGTGGTCGTGGTGAACCGCGTCCATTAAGCGAAAGCGACTGGGCCATCGCCCGCAAAGTCGGCCCAACGCTGAAAGCCAAAGGTCTTATCTTCGTAGGCCTCGACATCATCGGCGATCGTCTGACGGAAATTAACGTCACCAGCCCAACCTGCGTGCGCGAAATCGAAGCGGAATATCCGATTTCTATCACCGGTATGCTGATGGACGCGATTGAAAAACGTCTGCAAAAATAGGCTATTGCCTTTAAACGGCGGGAGGGAACCCGCCGCCAATCAGGTTTTTCGCCCCACCGCAAACGGGCAAGCCTGGTGACAGCCGTGCACTTTCCCCGCATACTGGGCATAGCTGCGTATTGAAACAGGACAAGAACCTCTGATAATGAATTTACAGCATCACTTCCTTATTGCTATGCCGTCCCTTCAGGATCCTATCTTCCGCCGTTCCGTGGTTTACATCTGCGAATACAACGACGATGGCGCGATGGGCATCATCATTAATAAGCCTCTGGAAAATTTGCAGATCGATGGCATCCTCGAGAAGCTGAAGATCACCGCTGAACCGCGCGATCCTGCCATTCGGCTGGATAAACCCGTCATGTTGGGTGGCCCGCTGGCGGAAGATCGTGGCTTTATTCTGCACACACCGCCGGCATCGTTCTCATCGAGTATCCGTATCTCTGACAATACCATTGTCACCACCTCACGCGATGTGCTGGAAACCCTCGGCACCGCGCGCCAGCCAAATGACGTGTTGGTCGCGCTGGGCTATGCCTCGTGGGAGAAAGGACAGCTGGAGCAAGAGATCCTCGATAACGCCTGGCTGACTGCGCCTGCGGATCTCAATATTCTGTTTAAAACGCCAATTGGCGAGCGCTGGAAAGAAGCCGCTAAGCTGATTGGTATCAACATACTGACCATGTCTGGCGCTGCGGGGCACGCATAATGAGTAGTGGAACACTGCTGGCTTTTGATTTCGGCACGCGCAGCATTGGCGTGGCCATTGGGCAACGCATTACCGGTACGGCACGCCCGCTGGCCGCGCTGAAAGCGCAGGACGGCACGCCGGACTGGAATCTGATTGCTCGCTTGCTCAAAGAGTGGCAGCCAGAGACGGTGATTGTCGGTTTACCGCTCAATATGGACGGCACCGAGCAACCGCTGACCGCCCGCGCGCGCAATTTTGCCAACAAGATCCATGGCCGCTTTGGCGTCGCAATTACGCTGCATGACGAGAGATTAAGCACCGTCGAGGCTCGTGCTGGGCTGTTTGAACACGGGGGATTTCGCGCGCTGGACAAAGGTAGCGTCGACTCAGCGTCTGCGGTGGTGATTCTGGAAAGTTATTTCGACCAGGGTTTCTAGGGCGGCAGCCCCCGGGAAATTAATTCCCGGGAACAGACCTTT
>CP070603.1:891179-916370 GCA_016939855.1 Kluyvera ascorbata | reverse complement strand
AATTAGTGGCGCAGATTTTCGTTCGCCCAGCTTACCGCCTGAGTTCTGTTTTTCACGCTGAGCTTGCGGAATACATTATACAGGTGGGTACGTACGGTATTTTCACTGATGAACAGTGCGCGAGCAATATCCATATTGGTCGCACCATGACGTAATTCATTCAGAATTTCGCATTCACGTTCAGTCAGAGGAACACTGTCATGGGATTCTTCTGTATGTTCAACTGCATACATCGCCGGGTGCATCACGCTCAATTCAGCCGTCTGCTCGCCGTTTAAGACCGCTTTGACGCCCTCAATTAAGCGCGATTCTTCGTCATCATGACGGAAAACGCCGTACAATGCTGGCCATTGAGCCATTTCGTATAATTCATACTTCTGCGCGCTATTAATAATAAGCAGGCGTGGAGAATCGAACTGGGTACGAATAATATCGCGCCAGATACCGTTCAATTTCTTGTTAGATACCGCGATATCGAACAGCACCACAGTGCCTTTGTTCAGGCGCTGCATCAGTGGCTTGTTGATGTTGTGGACGTCTACAGAAACGGACAGTAATTCAGCAAGGTAGTTGGCAAATGCGTTTGCTTGTACTGACGGATGGGTGATTAGGATAATCTTGCGGGAATTAGATGCACTCTCTGTTACTTCAAACATTTTGAAACTCTCCATAGTCTATATCCACCATCATGGTGTTTTATAAGTCAAAGCAAAGGTAAACCTAATACCATTAATAATAAGGACGCCTTAAGAAGTGAAATAATATTTCATAAGATTAGTCCTAATTACCCAAATAGAATAGAACGAAGAGCCAAGAAGTGTCAAAAGAATATCAACCTTTTTTTGTAAGCCTACGCAACATAATGTAATTGGGTCATTACAAATAACTCATCCTAAAGGATTAGCTACAACCATCATATTAGAATAAAAATAGTATGACGTTATAAAAATGTTTTGTTAACCATCACTCGCAAATTACAAAAGAATACATTCACGCAACAGTATAAATAATTATATTTACAAACCTGTTTTAAAACATAATGACTTAAGCGGTATTTTTCAAAAAATAAGAAATACATCACGTTATTAATGTATACATTGTGGTAGGCAAAAATGTTTCAGAATAAGCGTAGATTCATCTGCCCGAAGCTGGGATAAAAATTATACTCCCTTTGCACAGTTATAGCATCCCGGCTTTTACTCTCTGTTGATAGCTCTGGCTAAAAGTCTGCATTCCACTCTGTAACCCGGTTTGCATCACGCCAGCAAGCTGATGCGTTTTGCCTTCGCGAATCAGATTGCCGACGGCTGGCGTGTTAATCAGCATTTCAAACAGCGCGACCCGCCCTCCATGTTTATCCGGCTGCAACTTTTGGGATAGCACCGCGCATAAACTGCTCGCCAGTTGATTACGCACCGGATCTTTTTCCTGCGCGGGAAACACGTCAATCAACCGTTCGATAGCCTGAGCAGCCCCTCGCGTATGCAGTGTGGCCAGCACCAGATGCCCGGTCTCGGCAGCCGTTAGCGCCAGCCTAATGGTGTCACTATCACGTAGCTCACCCAGTAGGATCACATCGGGGTCCTGGCGTAGCGCTGCCCGTAGCGCCTCGGAAAATGAGGAGGAGTGCAGCCCGACTTCCCGCTGATGAATCAAACAGCTTCCGCTTTCATGCAGAAACTCAACAGGGTCTTCAAGCGTCACAATATGCCCGGCAAGCTGATGGTTGAGGTGATCAACCATCGCGGCGAGGGTGGTTGATTTACCGCTACCGGTGGACCCTGTCACCAGAATCAGCCCGCTCTCTTCCCGCAGTAATTCCGCCAGCGCTACCGGCGTGTGCAATTCATCAAGCCCCGGGCAGCGTGTTGATAACAGCCGCAGTACCAATGAAACTCCGCTACTATGGGCAAAAGCGCTGGCCCTCAGGCGCGGGCAGCCTGCAAGTGATAGCGCAAAATCAAGCTGATGGCGCTGCTGCCATTCGCGTTGTTGCGCTTAATTCAACCATCTATCCAGCAGCATTTGCGGTTCAGGAGAGGAAAACGGCGCGGTTAACAGCTTACCAGCCTGCCGCCAGCGTGCCATCCCGCTGCTACATAGGTGTAGATCCGATACGTTATGCTTTACACTAAGCGACACCATTTCTTGTATATCCATAGACCCACCAGCACATATGAACGATATTGCGCATAACCTGGCACAGGTCAGGGAGAAAATCTCAGCGGCAGCAGCACGTTGCGGCCGGGATTCAGAAGAAGTTACGCTGCTTGCAGTGAGCAAAACCAAACCTGCGAGCGCGGTCGAAGAAGCCGTCGCCGCCGGGCAGCGTGCATTTGGCGAAAACTATGTTCAGGAAGGGGTGGAAAAGATCCTCCACTTTCGTGAAAAAGGCGTTACCTCACTGCAATGGCACTTTATCGGCCCGTTGCAGTCCAACAAAAGTCGTCTGGTTGCCGAGCATTTCGACTGGTGCCACACCGTCGATCGCCTCAAGATAGCCACACGTCTTAGCGAGCAACGCCCGCCAGAGATGCCACCGCTTAACGTGCTGATTCAAATCAACATCAGCGATGAGCAGAGCAAATCCGGCATTCCGTTGGACGCGCTGGATGCCCTGGCCGCCGACATTGCCACGCTGCCAAACGTCCGCCTGCGCGGCCTGATGGCCATTCCGGCTCCGGAAACAGAGTACGAGCGGCAACTTGCCGTCGCTCAACAGATGGCAGCCGCTCTTGCGCGGCTGAAAGCAGACTACCCAAGCGTCGACACATTATCTCTGGGTATGTCTGACGATATGGAAGCCGCCATCGCGGCGGGTAGTACAATGGTACGCATCGGCACCGCCATTTTCGGTGCGCGTGATTACACAAAAAAATAAGGAACCTCAAGGAACGCCATGAAGACGTTGACCTTCCTGCTCTCGACAGTTATCGAACTGTACACAATGGTGCTACTGCTGCGCGTCTGGATGCAGTGGGCGCGCTGTGATTTTTATAACCCGTTCTCTCAGTTCGTGGTGAAGATAACTCAGCCTATCGTTGGCCCACTGCGCCGCATCATTCCGCCGATGGGGCCGCTGGACAGCTCGTCGCTGCTGCTGGCGTTTATCCTCTGCGTTATCAAAGCTATCGTGCTGTTTATGGTAGTGACCTTCCAGCCGATCATCTGGATCTCGGCGGTGCTGATCCTGCTGAAAACCATTGGTCTGCTGATCTTCTGGGTTCTGCTGCTGATGGCTATCATGAGCTGGGTCAGCCAGGGCCGTAGCCCGGTGGAGTTCGTGCTGATGCAGTTGGCCGACCCGCTACTGCGCCCTATCCGCCGACTGCTGCCGTCCATGGGGGGCATCGATTTCTCCCCAATGATACTGGTGCTGCTGCTGTACGCGGCCAATATGGGCATCGCTGAAGTCCTGCAGGCGACCGGTAATATGCTGCTGCCAGGGCTGTGGATGGCGCTATGAGTGCCATCACACCCTGTGATGACGGGCTGGTACTGAGGCTGTATATTCAGCCAAAGGCCAGCCGTGACGCGATTGTCGGGGAACATGGCGACGAGTTAAAAGTCGCCATCACCGCCCCACCCGTTGATGGGCAGGCCAATGCCCATCTGGTG
Organism: Kluyvera ascorbata; assembly: GCA_016939855.1. GTDB lineage: Bacteria > Pseudomonadota > Gammaproteobacteria > Enterobacterales > Enterobacteriaceae > Kluyvera > Kluyvera ascorbata_C. Next base: position 912,752 of record CP070603.1, on the reverse strand, counting down.
AAGTTTCTCGCCAAGCAGTTTAAGGTCGCCAAAAGCCAGGTCATCATTGAGAAAGGTGAACTGGGGCGGCATAAACAGGTTAAAATTATTCATCCGCAAAACATTCCTGCGGGCATCGCTGCCCTGACAAATTAGGATATCCCATGCAAAAAGTTGTCCTCGCTACCGGTAACGCCGGTAAAGTGCGCGAGCTTGCCTCGCTGCTCGCTGATTTTGGTCTTGATATCGTTGCCCAGACCGAGCTTGGCGTGGAATCCGCCGAGGAGACCGGGCTGACCTTTATTGAGAATGCAATCCTCAAAGCGCGCCATGCCGCGCAGGTGACGGGGTTACCGGCGATTGCCGATGACTCCGGCCTCGCCGTTGACGTGCTTGGCGGCGCGCCGGGTATCTATTCCGCCCGCTATTACGGTGTGGATGCCAGCGACCAGCAAAACCTGGAAAAACTGCTGGAGACGCTGAAAGATGTACCGGACGACCAGCGTCAGGCGCAGTTCCATTGCGTACTGGTGTATATGCGCCACGCCGAAGATCCAACGCCGCTGGTGTGCCACGGTAGCTGGCCTGGCGTGATTACCCGCGCGCCAGCAGGTGAAGGCGGCTTTGGTTACGATCCTATCTTCTTCGTGCCGTCGGAAGGCAAAACCGCCGCCGAACTCACGCGCGAAGAGAAGATTGCTATCTCACACCGCGGTCAGGCGCTGAAGCTGTTACTGGAAGCGATGCGTAATGGTTAATCTGCCCCCGCTGAGTCTCTACATTCATATCCCGTGGTGCGTGCAGAAATGTCCGTACTGCGACTTCAACTCGCACGCGCTCAAGGGTGAAGTGCCGCACGACGACTACGTCCAGCATCTGCTGAGCGATTTAGACGCCGATGCCGCCTGGGCACAGGGACGTGAAGTGAAGACTATCTTTATCGGTGGCGGTACGCCGAGCCTGCTTTCAGGCCCGGCAATGCAAACCCTGCTCGACGGCGTGCGTGCGCGCCTGAACCTGGCAAGCGACGCGGAAATCACCATGGAAGCCAACCCCGGCACCGTCGAAGCAGACCGCTTTGTGGAGTATCAGCGTGCGGGGGTGAACCGCATCTCCATCGGCGTGCAGAGCTTCAGCGACAGCAAGCTGCAGCGGCTGGGGCGTATTCACGGGCCGGAAGAGGCGAAGCGCGCCGCGCGTCTGGCAAGCGGGCTGGGGCTACGTAGCTTCAACCTCGATCTGATGCATGGGCTGCCGGATCAATCACTGGAAGAGGCGTTGAGCGACCTGCGTCAGGCGATTGAGCTTTCGCCGCCGCATCTCTCCTGGTATCAGTTGACCATTGAACCGAATACGCTGTTCGGCTCTCGCCCACCGGTTTTGCCGGACGACGATTCGCTGTGGGATATCTTCGAGCAGGGCCATCAACTTCTGACCGCCGCTGGCTATCAGCAGTATGAAACCTCGGCCTACGCCAAACCGGGCTACCAGTGTCAGCACAATCTCAACTACTGGCGCTTTGGTGACTATCTCGGTATCGGCTGCGGCGCGCACGGTAAGGTAACCTTCCCGGACGGGCGTATTCTGCGCACGGCGAAGACTCGCCACCCGCGCGGTTATATGGAAGGGCGTTACATGGAGCGTCAGCATGATGTCGAAAACGCGGATAAGCCGTTCGAGTTCTTCATGAACCGTTTTCGTCTGCTGGAACCAGCGCCGCGCGCGGAGTTCAGCGCCTACACCGGTCTCGATGAAAGCGTGATTCGCCCGCAGCTTGATGAAGCGCTGGCGCAGAACTATCTGACGGAGTGCGAGGAGTACTGGCAGATTACCGAGCACGGTAAGCTGTTTTTGAACTCGCTGCTGGAGCTGTTTTTAAGCGAGTAGTTGGTCATCCCGGCGGCGCTTCGCTTGGCCGGGCTACAATGTAACTGTAGGCCTGATAAGCGCAGCGCCATCAGGTAATTCGGTGCTAATTGCCGGATGACGGCGTTGCCTTATCCGGCCTACCATGCGGGTTCGGTCAAGTTACTTAAGCGTGCCTACCAGCGCCTTACGGCTCTCTTCCAGCGACACCACGCGGCCACACACGTCTTTACCGAAGGCCTGGAAATCCGCCTCCTGGTTTTTCCATTCGTTCTGAATAGCCGTTTGCAAACCGCCTAAACTCCCCAGCACACCCTGAAGCGGATTACCGCCGCCTTTCAGCACGGCCTTGGCACCCATTTCGTTGATGCTGTCCTGGAGAATGCCGCCCATCGCCTGATTCACCAGTTGCTGACCATCGGCACGAACTTCGTCGATAGCTTTATAGTGGAAAGTCAGGCCGTCGGTGCGGTGTTCAATAATGCGGTTCATCTGTTCTTTAAGCTGCGCGTCGAGCTTGGTCAGACGCCCGCGCATATTGCTGCTCTCGCCCACTTCTTTGGCGATAATTTTATCCAGCGCCACGCGGCCTTTTTCAACGCGGCTACGTGCGCCATCGTCAATCCACGGCAGCGCGCTGCGCAGTTCGCTCTGGTAGTCTTTCGCCTGCTCGCGCTGGGCGGCGCTCAGCGTGTAGACCTTACCGTTGTAGGTCACATCGCCGGTTGGGGTAATAACCAGGTTGCCGTTTTCACCTTTTACCTGCACGGTTTTCGGGCTCAGCACGACGTCATCGCGGGGGGTTACGCTGCACTGGTAATCAGCATGGGCGGACATCGCCGTGAAGGTTAAAACTGCCGTCAGCAGCGTTTTGCGCATCATCACTTTCCCTTAATACAAATCGGGCCAGCGAATGCTGACCCTATATGCTTTATTAGTCCCACCAAACGTCGAAAAGTTCGCTGGTACGGACCTCTTCGTACTTGCGATCTTCCAGCCACTTACGGACCAGAGCCTGGTGTTCTTCGGTGCATTTACCGATTTCCTGGGTGCAAATCAGACCTTCCCAAGCCAGATAGCCGCTGCCGTCAAAGGCCAGTTTGTTCGGCTCGATCACTTCATCGATAAACTGGTCGACTTCCTGATCGATCTGCTCTGCGCTGGTGCCTTCCGGGAAACGCCATGCCACGGAGAAGCCAATTTCCTGAAACTCATCGATGTGCATTTTTTTACGCAAACGACGGCTACGATTCTTTGCCATTTTATTTCACCCTCTCGAACATTAAGTCCCATACGCCGTGGCCAAGACGATGGCCACGCTGTTCAAATTTGGTTACCGGGCGTGATTCCGGACGCGGTACATAGTCTTTACTTTCAGACAGGTTCTGATATCCGTCAATGGAGGACATCACTTCCAGCATGTGTTCTGCATAGGCTTCCCAGTCGGTTGCCATGTGGAACACGCCGCCCAGCTTCAGTTTGCTTTTTACCAGCTCGGCAAAAGGTACCTGAACGATACGGCGTTTATTATGACGCGCTTTATGCCATGGGTCAGGGAAAAAGAGCTGCACCATGTTCAGGGAGTTGTCCGGGATCATCTTGTGCAGCACTTCGACCGCGTCGTGGCACATCACGCGCAGATTATCGACGCCCTCTTCGTGAGCGGATGCCAGGCATGCGCCCACGCCCGGTGAGTGTACTTCAATACCGAGGAAGTTCTGATCCGGGCGCGCTTTGGCCATTGCCACCAGCGAAGCCCCCATCCCAAAACCAATCTCCAGCGTGATTGGCGCTTCACGGCCAAACAGGGCGGCGAAGTCGACAGGCTCTTCGCTGAATTCAACGCCCATCACCGGCCAGTAGTTTTCCAGCGCGTGTTCCTGCCCTTTGGTCAGTCGCCCCTGGCGACGAACAAAACTACGAATGCGGCGCAGTGGGCGGCCGTTTTCATCAAAATCCGGTGAAATGACGTCGTTCTTCATAAAAATTAAGTCTGCTTGTGAGAGTGTTCGGGAAACGGGCATTATCCAAAGTTAGTTGCCGGATGCAAGCACCGGAAAGTTCCTGTTTACAGCATAGTACCGCTGTGCTGCAATCTGGCCCCCTGATAGTACAATACTGGAAGCACTGCTTTGACCATGCAAGCGTCTCAATTTTCAGCCCAGGTGCTGGAGTGGTACGACAAATACGGGCGTAAAACCCTGCCCTGGCAAATTGAAAAGACGCCTTACAAAGTATGGCTGTCAGAGGTAATGCTGCAACAAACGCAGGTTACCACCGTCATTCCTTACTTTGAACGGTTTATGGCACGTTTTCCAACCGTGACCGATCTCGCCAACGCGCCGCTCGACGATGTGCTGCACCTGTGGACCGGGCTCGGCTACTACGCCCGCGCGCGTAATCTGCATAAAGCCGCGCAGCAGGTCGCTACGCTTCATCAGGGACGCTTCCCGGAAACCTTCGAAGAAGTGGCCGCGCTGCCGGGCGTTGGGCGCTCCACCGCCGGGGCAATTTTGTCGCTGTCGCTCGGCAAACACTTCCCGATTCTCGACGGCAACGTCAAGCGCGTGCTGGCGCGCTGCTACGCCGTGGGCGGCTGGCCGGGTAAAAAAGAGGTGGAGAAAAAGCTGTGGGATATCAGCGAACAGGTCACCCCCGCCGTTGGCGTATCGCGCTTTAATCAGGCGATGATGGATCTCGGCGCGCTGGTCTGTACCCGCTCGAAGCCGAAGTGTTCGCTCTGCCCGCTGGAGAACGGCTGTATCGCTACCGCGAATAGCAGCTGGGCGCAATATCCGGGCAAAAAACCAAAGCAGACCATCCCGGAACGTACCGGCTATTTCCTGATGATGCAAAACGACCGCGACGTCTTTCTGCAGCAGCGTCCACCCAGCGGGCTGTGGGGCGGTCTATACTGTTTCCCGCAGTTTGAGACCGAAGAGGCGCTGCGAGACTGGCTGGAAGCACGGAACATCCCTGCCGATACGCTGACCCAGCTTACCGCGTTCCGCCACACTTTCAGCCATTTCCATCTGGACATTGTGCCAATGTGGCTTACTGTGTCCTCATTCACGTCATCCATGGATGAAGGCAGCGCTCTCTGGTATAACTTAGCGCAGCCGCCCGTCGTTGGGCTGGCCGCACCGGTTGAGCGCCTGTTGCAGCAGTTACGCGCCGATTCACTCGTTTAGCGAGCGGCGACATAAGAGGATTGATTATGAGCAGAACCATTTTTTGTACTTTCCTGCAGCGCGATGCCGAAGGACAGGATTTCCAGCTCTATCCCGGCGATCTGGGAAAGCGTATCTATAACGAGATCTCTAAAGAGGCCTGGAAGCAGTGGCAGCAGAAGCAGACCATGCTCATCAATGAAAAGAAACTGAACATGATGAACCTGGAGCACCGTAAGCTTCTGGAAGAGGAAATGATCAATTTCCTGTTTGAGGGCAAAGATGTGCACATTGAAGGCTACACGCCGCCTGAAAAACAGTAGGGGCCCGACGGCCCTTCAAGACAACCACAACACGCGCTCCCGGAATAATGATAAAATTACTCGCTCTGGCACTGATAGCGCCGTTGCTGGTCTCCTGTTCCTCGAATAAGAAAGGCGATACCTATAACGAGGCGTGGGTAAAAGACACCAACGGTTTTGACATTCTGATGGGGCAGTTCGCCCATAACATTGAAAACATCTGGGGTTTTAACGAAGTTCTGATCGCAGGTCCAAAAGACTACGTTAAATATTCCGACGGCTATCAAACCCGTAGCCACATCAACTTCGACGACGGTACCATCACCGTTGAAACCATCGCGGGTACCGATCCCGCCGCGCGTCTGCGTCAGGCTATCGTCACCACGCTGTTAATGGGCGATGATCCAGGCTCGGTCGACCTTTACTCCGACGCCGACGATATTCAGATTTCCAAAGAGCCTTTCCTCTACGGCCAGGTGGTCGATAACACCGGCGAAGCCATTCGCTGGCAGTGGCGTGCCGAGCGCTTTGCCGACTACCTGCTGCAAACGCGAATGAAAAAACGCACCAGCGGCCTGCACATTATCTACAGCGTGACCATTAATCTGGTGCAAAACCACCTGGATAAGCGTGCGCATAAATATCTGGGCATGGTGCGTCAGGCGTCGCGTAAATACGGCGTCGACGAGTCGCTGATTCTGGCGATTATGCAGACCGAATCCTCCTTCAACCCGTATGCGGTCAGTCGTTCCGACGCGATGGGCCTGATGCAGGTGGTGCAGCATACCGCCGGGAAAGACGTATTCCGTTCGCAGGGGAAATCCGGCACGCCAAGCCGTAGCTATCTGTTCGACCCGGCCAGCAACATCGACACCGGTACCGCCTATCTGGCGATGCTGAGCAATGTCTATCTGGGCGGTATCGATAACCCAACGTCACGTCGCTATGCGGTGATCACCGCCTATAACGGCGGCGCGGGCAGCGTACTGCGCGTCTTCTCCAACGATAAAGTTCAGGCGGCGAATATTATCAACAGCATGGCGCCGGGCGACGTTTACCAGACCCTGACCACCCGCCATCCGTCTGCGGAATCACGTCGCTATCTGTACAAGGTGAATACCGCGCAGAAGAGCTATCGTCGCAAGTAATAATTGTCACACGTTCAAGCGCTCTCATCCTGAATCCACCAGGGTGAGAGCGACGCGCCACCGACCCTCCCTGTAAAAATGTTACTTTTGTCACTAAATCGTTTTGCAAAGTAAAAATAATTGCAAAATTTTGCGGCGCTTAACAATGTCCCATCACCAGCATTGATAGAATCAGCGCAAATAACGCCTCTGAATGTTATCCAAGCAACACACCACGCCAAATTTTGTGAGGAAAGTAACATGAATTTAAAGCTGCAGCTTAAGATACTGTCGTTCCTGCAGTTCTGTCTTTGGGGGAGCTGGCTCACTACGCTCGGCTCATACATGTTTGTCACGCTGAAATTCGACGGCGCAGCTATTGGCGCTGTTTATAGTTCCCTCGGTATCGCCGCCGTGTTTATGCCTACGCTGCTCGGCATCGTGGCGGATAAGTGGATCAGCGCCAAATGGGTTTACGCTTTCTGTCACCTGGTCGGGGCCGGTACGTTGTTTATGGCGGCCGAAGTCACCACGCCGGGGGCGATGTTCTTCGTTATCCTGCTCAACTCACTGGCCTATATGCCAACGCTGGGCCTGATTAACACCATCTCTTACTACCGCCTGAAAACGGCCGGTATGGATATCGTTAACGATTTCCCACCGATTCGTATCTGGGGCACCATCGGCTTTATTCTGGCGATGTGGGCAGTGAGCTTCTCAGGCTTCGAGTTGAGCCATATGCAGCTGTATATCGGTGCCGCGCTGTCGGTTGTGCTGGTGCTGTTTACCCTGACCCTGCCGCATATTCCGGTTTCTAACCAGCAGCAAAAACAGAGCTGGACCAGCATGCTGGGACTCGATGCGTTCGCGCTGTTTAAAAACAAGCGCATGGCGATTTTCTTTATCTTCTCCATGATGCTGGGCGCAGAGCTGCAAATCACCAATATGTTCGGCAACACCTTCCTGCACAGCTTCGATAAAGATCCGCTGTTTGCTACCAGCTTTATCGTGCAGCACGCGTCGGTGATGATGTCGATTTCGCAGATTTCCGAAACCCTGTTCATCCTGACCATTCCGTTCTTCTTAAGCCGTTACGGCATCAAGAACGTGATGCTGATTAGTATCTTCGCATGGATGCTGCGCTTCGGCCTGTTCGCCTACGGCGACCCAACGCCGTTCGGCACCGTGCTGCTGGTACTGTCGATGATTGTTTACGGCTGCGCCTTCGACTTCTTCAACATCTCCGGTTCGGTGTTCGTGGAGAAAGAGGTTCGCCCGGAAATCCGCGCCAGTGCGCAGGGTATGTTCCTGATGATGACCAACGGCTTCGGCTGTATCCTCGGCGGTATGGCGAGCGGTAAAGTGGTTGAGATGTACACCGTAGAGGGCATCACCGACTGGCAGAGCGTATGGCTGATTTTCGCCGGCTACTCTCTGGTTCTGGCGGTGGCGTTTGTTGGGCTGTTTAAATACAAACATGAACGTACGCCTGCCGGTGTACAGACGGTTGCCCACTAAGTTTCCCACCAACGTAGCCCGGCCGAGCGAAGCGACGCCGGGTTCAAAATGGTAGGCCGGATAAGGCTTCGCCGCCATCCGGCAACCTGCGCCATTCTGCCTGATGGCGCTGCGCTTATCAGACCTACATCCTCGATAGCACCCATCCTACTGACAGTAAATCGGCGCTGCCGCCGGGGCTTAAATTCCGCGTAATCAGCGCGTTATCCATTGCTAACAGCGCGCCTTCATCCCAGCCGTTCTCCAGTAAATTCTGGGCATAATCCTGCACGTAGCGCAGGCCGTTCATCCCGCCACGGGAGACCAGATTACTATCCGGGTTCACCGCCATTAAACGCAGCAGCAGCGCGTGCAAATGGCGGCGATTCCAGCCCGCCAGCGCCTTGCGAACCGTGGCGAATCCGCTCTCCGCTTCCCCGCGCGCGCCGGTCAGGCCAAACTGATGAAACTGACGTTCGCCCGCGGTCGCCAGCGATGAACGCGCTGCCAGCTCTCGCGCAACCAGCCCACGACAGATATCACTCACTTCACTGCACAGCCGCTGCGGGTTGACCTCACCCAATCGGCCCGCGGCAAAGCAAAGTAGCCCCAGCGCGAAAATACCGCCCTTATGGGTGTTCACGCCGCCGGTTGCCGCGTACATGGCCTGCTCACAGGCGATGCCCATCGGACGAATCCTTCGCAGTTGCTCGCTGGCAGGAAGATGCGCGTGCTTATCGCCCAGCTCGGCAAACCGAGGGAACCATGGAGAAATGGCGGCAATGCTGCGAACAAACAGCGCGTGGTCCATATCCCGGTGCGCGCCGTTGTTGTATTTATCCACCAGCCCCGGCTTTGGCGTCAGCTCAAGCTCCTGCCACAGTGCCTCTTCCGCCAGCGCCGCGATGCACGTGGCGTTGGATTTAGTCGCGAATAAACCAGTCATCAATCATCTTCTCCACGCAGCCAACCACCTGCTCGAGCGGATGCTTACGCGAGCGAGAGCAGGCATGCGCCGGTTCATCGCAAATCAGGCAGCGTCGCATATGGCTCCCCAACGATAAACGCCCCACGTGCCCGGCCCGTGGGCAGATAACGTCGAGATCCCACAGTCGCCCTAGCGGATGGCTCTGTTCCAGCGCCGCACAGTGGGCTTTGATTTCCGGCGCCTGATGCGCCACGCACCACATGGCTTCCGGCCCGGTAGGCAGCCAGAAGACCTGGCGATCCAATACCTGCCAGCCGTTTTGCCAGAGCAGTTGATCGCACATCTGCAGCGCCACGCCCATGGTATTGCGATAGCGCAGACTGTTTTTAACCGCCCCCGGCGTCACCAGCGTGAGTGAGATAATCGGTTGTTGATAATGCGTTAGCCAGTCAGCCTGACGCGCCGCGCGGCTCTCTTTCGCCGCCAGCAGCGCCTCCAGGCTGACACCCGTCTGCACGGGTGTCGCGGTGGTCATGATGTTACTCCTTCACCTGACGTACGGTGTCAATCACGCTACCGTCGCGATAGCGGATTACCCCAACAATTTTATCGGTAAATTCAATCGGCTTCGGCAGGCCGGTCAGTGAGACCGCGCGGTCGTAGAGGGTTTCGATATCCACCACCTTCAGCCCGGCCGCTACCAGCCGCTCACGGATCTCCGGACGCGCCGGATTCACCGCAATGCCGTGGTCAGTGACCAGCACGTCAATACTCTCCCCCGGCGTCAGCCGCGTGGTCACCCGCTTCACCACCGTCGGAATGCGGCTACGCAGCAGCGGGGCCACCACGATGGTCAGATTCGCCGCCGCGGCAACATCACAGTGCCCGCCAGACGCGCCGCGCATCACACCGTCAGAACCGGTGATCACATTCACGTTGAAGTCGATGTCAATCTCCAGCGCGCTGAGGATAACTACATCAAGCTGGTCACAGCAGGCCGCTTTGCTGCCGGGGTTGGCGTAAACGTTAGTTGAGATCTCCACGTGGTTCGGGTTACGCGCCAACGACGCTGCCGCCTGGCCGTCAAAGCATTGGGTATCGAGCAGCTTTTCAATCAGCCCTTTTTCATGCAGATCCACCAGGCTACCGGTAATACCGCCGAGCGCAAAGCGGGCGGTGACGCCGCTGCGCTCCATTTTCTCTTCCATAAAGCGGGTACAGGCGGTTGCCGCCGCGCCGGAGCCGGTCTGCATGGAGAAGCCCGGTTTGAAGTAGCCGGAGTGTTCAATCACCTCCGCCGCATCGCGGGCAATTTTCAACTCACGCGGGTTACTGGTGACGCGCGCCGCGCCAACACTGATTTTCGCCGGGTCGCCGACGCTCTCAACCTGCACAATATAATCGACCTGATCCTGCACCAGGCTGGCGGGCATATTGGGGAACGGCACCAACTCTTCGGTCAGCAGCACCACCTTGCGGGCAAAGTGCGCATCGACCATGGCGTAGCCCAGCGAACCGCAGCAGGACTTGCCGTGCGTGCCGTTGGCGTTGCCAAACTCATCGCTGCACGGGACGCCGAGAAACGCGACGTCTATCTGCAACTCACCGTCCTGCAACAACTTCACGCGGCCGCCGTGTGAGTGGATTTGTACCGGCTCATCCATCAGCCCGTGGGAGATGGCATCCGCCAGCTTGCCGCGCATACCGGAGGTGTAGATGCGGGTAATCACGCCGCTTTCGATATGCTCAATCAGCGCATCGTTGCAGGTCATCAGCGAGCTTGAGGCCAGCGTCAGGTTCTTAAAGCCCATCTGCGCAAGCTTCGCCACCACGTTGTTGATGACCCGGTCGCCCTCACGGAACGCGTGATGGAACGAAATGGTCATGCCGTCTTTAAGGCCGCAGCGCGCCACCGCCTGCTCGACCGAGTCGCACAGCTTGCGGTGATGTTTGGCCTCGATATCGCCCAGCCACGGCGTAGTACTGTGTGCCGTATCAAAAGGTTGAAGCGCCCGCAGATGGGGGAAATTTTCGTGAAGAAGTTCTGTCTGATTCATTGTTTTATCCTTAACGACGCACGCCGGAAGCCGCCGCGCGTTCCAGCACCCGCTGCGCGTGGTCAATAATCGGCGCATCCACCATTTTGCCGTTGAGCGACACGACGCCCAGCCCGTTACGCTCACCCTCTTCCGCGGCTTCAATCACTCGCTGCGCATGGTCAACTTCCTGCTGCGTTGGCGCGTAGGCGTTGTGTAAGAGGTCAATCTGTCGTGGGTTAATCAGTGATTTGCCGTTAAAGCCCATCTTGCGGATCAGCTCCACTTCCCGCAGGAACCCGGCTTCATCGTTAACGTCTGACCACACCACGTCGAAGGCATCAATATGCGCGGCGCGCGCGGCGTGCAGCACGGCACAGCGGGCGTAGAACAGTTCGGTGCCGTCGCCGCGTTCGGTCTGCATGTCCATCACGTAGTCAAAGGCCGCCAGCGCAATGCCGATAAGCCGCGGGGAGCTGCGGGCAATCGCCACGGCGTTAATCACGCCAATCGCCGATTCAATGGCCGCCATCACGCGGGTGGAGCCCACTTCGCGCCCGCACTCACGTTCAATGCGCTCAAGGTGGCCTTCCAGCTCGAAAATATCGTCCGGGGTATCGGTTTTCGGCAGGCGAATCACGTCAACGCCGCCACGAACCGCCGCTTCCAAATCCAGCAGACCAAACGGCGTGCTGAGCGGGTTGATGCGCACAACGGTTTCAATGTCCTGGTACATCGGATGCTGCAAGGCATGGAAGACCAGCAGGCGCGCGGTGTCTTTTTCACGCAGCGCCACCGCGTCTTCGAGGTCGAACATGATGGAGTCGGGACGATAGATAAACGCGGTAGAGAGCATGGCGGCATTGGCGCCCGGCAGGAACAACATACTGCGGCGAAGTTTACTCATCACAGTTTCTCCCAGGCAATCTGCTGCGCGTCTGTTGCGCGCAGTACCGCGCTTTGCAGACGGGCGCGGATAACACAGTCCAGCGCACCTTTGTCTTCGACGATAACCAGCCCCTGCTGCACGCCCATCGTGCGCAGGGTCTCGGCTACGACCTGGCGAATCTGCTCGCCAAACTGCTTCATCACTTCACTGTGGATGACAATCTCCAGCTCGCCGTCGGCGGGGGCGATTTTCACCATCAGGTCGCTGGACTCCTGCGTTCCGGCCAGCGCCTCCCTTACGATTTTCATGATTTAGTCCTGATAGTTATGCGACTTCCGCACTGTAATGCGCTTCTAAATGCGCGAAAGTGGATGCCGGGACAATGTCCCGGATTCGAGAAAATTGCTGCGTTTTCAGTAAGCGGCGCACTTCCGATGCCGAAATGGCGTTACCCGTGACCTTAATGCGCGGTATCTCCACCACCGTGATGTCGCCCTCGAGCAACGCGTGCAGCGTCTGGTTGTACTGCCGGGTGACATCGCAAAATGGCTCAGAGCCGATGAAACGATGGGTAATGCCCAGCGCCGGCGCGATGTTATTGCGAAATAACAGCACGTCGATTTCACTCCACGCCTGCTGCACTTTGCCGGACTCTTTGAGGAAATAGGCCGGGAAGGTGGCGCGGGAGATGATGTACTGCGAGCCTTCATGCACCGTGACGTTGGGCAGATGCGCCACGCCCGCCCGCACCATTTCCAGACGAGCCTGGAACGGGAAGAACGACGCATCCTCGCGCACCACAAACAGGTGCAGCCAGTCGCACTGCGCCGCCGCCGTTTCCACCAGATGACGGTGGCCGAGAGTGAACGGGTTCGCGTTCATCACGATGGCGCCCACCTTTTCCCCCGGCCTGCGTTTCTGGCTGAGCGCGCGGCAGTAGCGCTGGATCCCCTGCGGGGTGTTTTCCATCAGCACCGCGTTGTTACCGCTTTGGGCAATGGGCCAGAAGCCGCTACGGGCAAAGCGCTCTTTGTTGCACGGGCGCGTACAGAGGAAAAGGTGGAAATGGCCCAAGGCCAGCGCTACGTTTTCCACCTCAGCCAGCAGACGGGCGCTCAGGTTGGCGCCGCGCTGGCGTTCATCAACCGCCACGCATTTGATAACGTTCGCCGCCAGACCCGCACAGCCCACCAGCGTTTCCCCGGACCAGGCTTCAACAAACAGCGAGATGTCGCTGTCCATGCCGAGACCGCTATCAACCAGCAGCGAACGAATCGAATCTAAACGTTCCGGATGTTCCGCTACCAGGGTAACCCGGAAATCGAAAGTGGGTTGCGTGTGCATCGTGCCGCCTTACTTAGTGCGCTGCCGTCAGCGTGTTCGCTGGCGCTTCCATGATGATGTTGCTGAGGTGGCCGATGTGCTCAATTTCCACCTCAATACGGTCGCCTTCCTGCATAAACAGCGGCGGGTTACGCTTTTTGCCGACGCCGCCAGGGGAGCCGGTGATGATCACATCGCCAGGGCTCAGGCGGGTGAAGGTGCTGATGTATTCAATCAGTTCCGCCACCTTGTGGATCATGCTGCTGGTGTTGTCGTCCTGCACCATGCGGCCGTTCAACCAAGTACGGATGGCAAGCTGGTGCGGGTCAGGAATTTCATCCGCCGTGGTCATCCACGGGCCGAACGCCCCGGTCTGACGCCAGTTTTTACCGGCGGTAAACCACGTGTGCTGCCAGTCGCGGGCGGAGCCGTCCATGTAGCAGCTGTAGCCTGCTACGTGGCGCAGCGCATCTTCACGGCTGATGTTCTCGCCGCCCTTACCGATAATCACCGCCAGCTCGCCTTCATAGTCAAACTCACGCGAATGACGCGGTTTCAGTACCGGTGCGTTATGCGCCGTCTGGGAGTCCGGGAAGCGGACAAACAGCGTCGGCGCAGGGTTATGCTGGTCAAACTCTTTACGTTTTTCGGCGTAGTTCATGCCCACGCAGAGGATCTTTTCCGGGTGTTCAATCACCGGTAAAAAGGTCGCGGCATCCATCGGTACATCCACCGCATCGTTGAGATAACGCGTGGCGTCCGCCAGCCCGTTGCCCTCCAGCAGCGCCTTCAGGTCAGCGTAGCGGTCACCCAGACGGCGGCCTAAATCAATCATCCCTTGGGTCTTTACGATGCCGTAGCTGCGTACGCCCTGATAGATAAAGCTTGCGAGTTTCATTATTCAGTCCTGATTAAACGAGGAAGTTGCCCAGTACCAGCAGCGAGATAGAGACGTTAATCGCCCCACCGATACGGGTTGCAATCTGTGCGAACGGCATCAGGCTCATACGGTTACCGGCGGTCAGAATGGCCACATCACCGGTACCGCCCTGCCCGCTCTGGCAGCAGGAGACGATGGCGACATCAATCGGGTGCATGCCGATTTTTTTACCGACGAAGAAGCCGGTGGCAACCAGCGCCGACACGGTGCTGACGATGACCAGCAGGTTGCTGACGGTGAAAGCGTTAACCAGCTCCTGCCACGGCGTGATAGCCACGCCCACGGCAAACAGAATGGGGTAGGTCACGGAGGTCTGGAAGAATTTGTAAACCACCTGAGAACCTTCCAGCAGACGCGGAGAGGCGGCGTTGCACAGCTTCACCAGTACCGCCATAAACAGCATGCCAACCGGTGCTGGCAGGCCAATCAGTTTGTGGCCCAGCATCCCCAGCATGTAGAGCAGTACCGCCAGCAACGCGCCGGAAGCGATGGTGGTGACGTCGGTTTTACCGGATACCGTTGGCTGCGAAGATTGCGTATCTGCGTTAGCGCGGTTTGGCATCAGTTGACCTTCACCGGTCAGGTGCGGATAGCGTTTACCCAGTTGGTTAAGGCAGCCAGAGATGATAATGGCGGTCAGGCCACCGAGCATAACCATCGGCAGTACGCGACCGAGCGCAACGCCCTGATCCATATGCAGTATGGTGGCGTAACCGATAGACAACGGAATCGCGCCTTCACCGACACCGCCCGCCATAATCGGCAAAATGATAAAGAAGAAGATCTGGAACGGCTCAAGACCCAGTGCCATCCCCACGCCCATGCCAACAATCATGCCGACGATTTCGCCGCACAGCATCGGGAAGAAAATACGCAGGAAGCCCTGAATCAGCACCGTACGATTCATGCTCATAATGCTGCCGACGATAATGCAGCAGATATAGAGATAGAGAATGTTGGTCGATTTATAGAATGTGGTGGTCGACGCCACCACCACGTCCGGCAGCAGGCCGTAATAGACCATTGCCGAAGGAATAAAGGTGGCGCAAATCGCTGCCGCACCGAGCTTACCGACAATCGGCAGACGCTTACCGAACTCGCCGCAGGCAAAACCAAAAAACGCCAGCGTCGCGACCATCACCACGATATCGCTCGGCAGCTTGCCGCCCAGACAATCAATCGCGATAAGTACCCCAGCCAGCAAAAACAGCGGCAGTGGAATAATGCCAACTTTCCAGGTATCCATAATATGCCACCAGCGTTCTTTAAGCGCCGGACGCTGAATTTCTATCGGATCGTGGGTAACAGAGAATGAATCATCAGTTGTGCTCATAATGAAGCCCTTTTGGTTATTTTGTGTGTTTAGCCTAAGGGCTTAAAGGCTTACTTTGTGTGAGTGAAAGCATATTAAAACCGAAGTTTTAATGGCACCTATGGTTTTAATGGTTTCTTTTATTTAATGTGATTAATGCCTTATTTATAAGCGTGGTTTTTATGGTTTCTTTTCTAAATTGCACAAATAAATAACATTTATTAATTTAACCTTAATTAAACCCGCTTTTCAGAAAATTCCCTGTCAGGGCGCGGCTGTGCAAGGGATCACAAGTTTCCGGCAAACAGGCTGGTATCGTCAAAAAAGATGATATATTGGCGGTATCCATTGCGGCCCTGCGTGAGAGTAATGAAAGTATCATTCCAGATAAAACTGTTTATTTCGCTGGTTGCCTTTTTCTCAGTGCTGTTTGCACTGCTGGGTAGCTATTATTATATCGATATGGGTCGTCAGCTCTATCAAGAGATGAGCGGTCGCGCCAAAATACAAGCGGAAGAAATTGCTATCATCCCAAGCTTGCGTAAACAGGTTGCCGATAAAAATATTCCTGCCATCCATGATTTTATGCAGCGATTAGCCGCACGCAGCGATGCCAGCTTTATTGTCGTTGGCGATAATGAAGGTCGGCATCTATTTCATTCAGTATTTAACGATCGCGTAGGCACCACGCTGGTCGGCGGTGATAACGAAGAGGTGTTGCGGGGTAAAAGCACTACTACGATTCGCCAGGGTGGGTTAGGCATTTCGCTACGCAGCAAAGCCCCTATTTTTGATGACCAGGGCAAGGTGATAGGCATTGTCTCCGTCGGCTACCTCACCAGCTATCTCGACAGCATCACCGTCAACAAGGTGGTGAATATCCTGATTGCCGCCGTCCTGCTGCTGCTGGCGCTGTTCATCTTCTCGTGGTTCTTCACCCGCAGTATTAAAAAGCAGATTTTCTCCCTGGAACCTCGCGAGATAGGGCTGCTGGTGCGTCAGCAAAAAGCGATGATGGAGTCTATCTACGAAGGCGTTATCGCCATTGACGATAACCTGCGTATCGAGGTGATTAACCAGGCGGCCAGAAAGCTGCTGGGCCTTAGCCTTCCGGCGCGTCGGCTGCGGGGACAGTTGATTAGCGACGTCATTACCCCGATGCCGTTCTTCAACCGTGAGACCATGCTCAAGCAGGACACGCACGATGAGATCTGCCATTTTAACGATCTAACAGTAATCGCCAGCCGCGTAAGGATCATGATGGAGAATTCGCTTCAGGGTTGGGTGATAACCTTCCGCGATCGTAACGAAATTGACTCTCTCAGCGCCCAGCTAAGCCAGGTAAAACGCTACGTTGATAACCTACGCATCATGCGCCACGAGCAGCTCAACCGGATGACCACCCTCTCCGGGTTACTGCATATGGAGCGCTACGACGAGGCCATTCGCTTTATCCAGGCCCAGTCGGAGCACGCCCAGGAACTGCTGGACTTTATCTCCTCACGCTTTAGCTCGCCAACAATGTGTGGCCTGCTGCTGGGGAAAGCCGCTCGCGCCCGTGAAAAAGGTGTCGCACTGCGCTTTGACCCCGGCTGCCTGATGGACAGGCCGTTTGTCCCGCTGGCGGAGTCCGAGGTTATCTCCATTATTGGTAATCTGCTGGATAACGCCATTGAAGCGACGCAGCGCGCCCCGCTTCCGCATGAACCCGTAGAGGTGATGATCAAGCTTAACGATCGAGAGTTAATTATCGAGGTCGCCGATCAGGGGATCGGCATTAAACCGGAGATCCGCGAGCGGATATTTGAACGCGGGATCACCACCAAAACGCGGGGCGATCACGGGATTGGACTGTATCTGATCGAAAGCTATGTCACCCAGGCTGGCGGTTTAATCGAAGTTGCCGATAACACGCCACGCGGCACGATTTTCTCACTGTTTATTCCGGCAACGGGAACGGCCAGATGTACCTCACAGGAACTGGAAGATACCGACTATGCAACATGAACTTATCGATGTACTGATTGTTGAAGACGAACATGAACTGGCGCAGCTGCACGCGGAGCTTATCAGCAAGCACCCGCGCCTGCGGCTCGTCGGTATAGCCTCTTCACTGGCGGACGCTCAGGCACAGCTCAAGAGCAAGCAGCCGCAGCTATTGCTGCTGGATAACTATTTGCCCGACGGTAAAGGCATTACGCTCATCAGCAACCCCATGCTGGTACAGGCCAACTGCTCGGTCATTTTCATTACCGCCGCCAGCGACATGGACACCTGTAGCCTGGCGATTCGTAACGGCGCCTTTGACTATATCCTCAAGCCGGTATCGTGGAAGCGGCTGAGCCAATCGCTGGAACGTTTTGTGCAGTTTGCCGAGCAGCAGCGGGTATGGAAAATCGTCGACCAGCAGAACGTTGATTCGCTCTACCAGCTTCAGGCCAAAAATTATCGCCAGGACAGCGGCAGTAAAGGCATTGAGGAGAAAACGCTGGGATTGGTGCAAAAGCTGTTTAACGACCAGGCCGCGCACTGTTTCTCCGTGGATGAAGTGGTCAGCGAAACGGGTTTGAGTAAAACCACCGCCCGCCGCTACCTGGAACACTGTGTAGAAGCGGGCTTTTTAAGCGTGGAAATGCTGTATGGCAAGATTGGACACCCGCGCCGTATGTACCGACGCAGCGCCGCATAACCCCTCATCTGCGGGATGAGGGGCCCGTTTTATTTCAGTACATAGCCGTACAACCGGCTGATACCGTCAGCATCCTTCTCGCTGTAAACCCCCTGAAGCTCCGGCGAGAAGCCGGGCAGCAGGTTCACCCCTTCTTCCAGCGCCAGGAAGTAGCGCTGCACCGCGCCGCCCCAGACTTCCCCCGGCACCACGCACAGCACGCCCGGCGGATATGGCAGCGCGCCCTCGGCGGCAATGCGCCCTTCCGCTTCGCTGATGCGTACCAGCTCCACGTTGCCGCGAATAAACTCGCTGTTGGCATCCTGCGGGTTCATCACTACCGCAGGCAGGCTGGCTTTGCGGAACATCGCCTTTTGCAAATCCTTCACGTCAAAGCTGACGTACAGGTCGTGCATCTCCTGGCACAGTTCACGCAGGGTGTAATCGCGATAGCGCACCGGGTATTTGTTGTAGATAGTCGGCAGCACATCGGCCAGCGGCGTATCGTCTTCAATATGCTGCTCAAACTGGCCGAGCATCGCCACCAGCTGCGCCATTTTCAGAGCGGACTCCGCTGGCGTCAGCAGGAAGAGGATCGAGTTGAGATCGCACTTCTCCGGCACGATGCCGTTTTCACGCAGGTAGTGCGCGAGGATCGTCGCCGGAATACCGAACTCGGTGTACTCCCCGGTTTGCGCATCAATACCCGGTGTAGTCAGCAGCAGCTTGCACGGATCGACGAAGTACTGATCCTGCGCGTAGCCTTCAAAACCGTGCCAGCGTGCCCCCGGCGTAAAGCTGAAGAAACGACGTTCGCTGGCGATGGTTTTGGTCGGGTGATCCTGCCACGGGCGACCGTCGACGATCGGCGGGATAAACGGCTGGATCATCTTGCAGTTCGCCACGATCGCTTTGCGCGCCTCAATCCCCAGCTCGACGCACTCCGCCCACAGTCGGCGGCCGCTCTCCCCTTCGTGAATTTTGGCGTTCACGTCCAGCGCCGCAAACAGCGGRTARAACGGGCTGGTKGAGGCGTGCAKCATRAARGCGTTGTTCAACCGTTTGTGCGGGCAGAAGCGCGCCTGACCACGAATGTGGTTGTCTTTCTTGTGGATCTGCGAGGTTTGCGAGAACCCGGCCTGCTGTTTGTGCACCGACTGGGTGACAAAAATCCCCGGATCGTTTTCGTTAAGATCCAGCAGCAGCGGCGAGGTGTCCGCCATCATGTCGATAAACTGYTCRTAGCCGACCCACGCGGAGTCRAACARGATGTAGTCGCARAGATGRCCRATTTTATCCACCACCTGACGGGCGTTRTAAATMGTRCCGTCGTAGGTGCCRAGCTGRATGATCGCCAGGCGGAACGGGCGCGCGTCATCGGCTTTCTCCGGCGCCACCTCGCGGATCTGCTCGCGCAGATAGCGGTCGTCAAAACAGTGGTCGTCAATGCCGCCGATAAAGCCGAACGGGTTGCGCGCCGCTTCCAGATAAACCGGCGTCGCCCCGGCCTGGATCAGCGCGCCGTGGTGGTTGGATTTGTGGTTGTTGCGGTCGAACAGCACCAGGTCGCCGCGAGTGAGCAGCGCGTTGGTCACAACCTTGTTGGCCGCCGAAGTGCCGTTCAGCACAAAGTAGGTTTTATCGGCGTTGAAGACCTTCGCCGCGAACTTCTGCGCGTGCTTGGCTGAGCCTTCGTGGATCAGCAAATCGCCGAGCTTCACGTCAGCGTTGCACATGTCGGCACGAAACACGTTCTCGCCGAAGAAGTCATAGAACTGACGGCCCGCCGGGTGCTTTTTAAAGAACGCGCCGTGCTGATGGCCCGGACAGGCAAAGGTGCTGTTGCCCATCTCGACGTATTGGGTCAGGGTGTCGAAGAAGGGCGGCAGAAGGTCTTCTTCGTAGCGACAGGCCGCCGTTTCCAGCTCCAGCCACTCCTGCTCTTTTCCGCTAATCACCGCATTCACGCCTTCCGGCGCGCTGATAGCTTCCGACGTCAGCACGAAGACCGGCAGGTTAAAACCGGTACGTTTGAGTAATGCCAGGATGCCGCTGTGGCTATCTGCCACCGTTATGACGACTGCTGCGACATCGGTAAAGTCGGTGCCGTCCAGCGCCACCACGCTGCGATGGGTGGAGAGACGGGAGACCAGTTCGCGACTGGCAGCAATGTGCATTGATTTCATAAGCGCAACGACCCACTCAGGGAGAGTAAAAGCCCCGGACAAAGCCGCTGGCTTTGCCCCATAAAGCGTCTGGGTGCAACTGGGTTACAGCTCCGACCGCCAGACATCAGTAAAAGCAGACATGGTCTAATCTTACTGTTGTCCTGCAGTGAGCGTGCGTTGGCTTCACCGCATGGTGAGCAATGAGAAAGGGGCAGACCTTCGCGAGCAGGCGAAGTGGCGTTGGCGATGTAATGGCAAAGATGTCATTGCAGGCGGCCCCGATTCAGGAAAGGAGAAAATTCGCGCAATCATGGCACCATTCACCAGGGGGTGCAAGACGAAATTTTTATGCACTTATACCACGGAGAAACAAGCACTGAACCGATTAATCAGTCCATAATAATGCAGGACTTATCGATAAGTAACAGGAGTTAACGTGGTAATAGGCCCATTTATTAATGCCGGCGCGGTGCTGGTCGGTGGTTTGCTCGGCGCGCTGCTCAGCCAGCGTTTACCGGAGCGTATTCGTGTTTCAATGACCTCTATTTTCGGCCTTGCCTCATTGGGGATTGGCCTGCTGCTGGTTATCAAATGTGCCAATATGCCGGTGATGGTACTGGCAACGCTGGTCGGCGCGCTGATTGGCGAGTTTTGCTTTCTGGAAAAAGGCATCAATAAAGCCGTTTCCAGCGTACAAAAGCGGATGCTAAAGCCGGGCAAAAGCAGCCAGCATGAGAACTTTATTCAAAGCTTCGTGGCGATCATCGTGCTGTTTTGCGCCAGCGGAACGGGGATTTTCGGGTCGATGCATGAAGGCATGACCGGCGACCCGACCATTCTTATCGCCAAGTCGTTCCTCGATTTCTTCACCGCGATGATCTTTGCCTGCTCGCTCGGTTTTGCCGTTTGCGCCATCAGCGTGCCGATGCTTATCATCCAGCTCTCACTGGCGTTCTGCGCATTCCTGATCCTGCCGCTGACCACCCCCGCCATGATGGCCGACTTCACCGCCGTCGGCGGCCTGCTGCTGCTGGCAACCGGGCTGCGCATCTGCGGGATTAAGATGTTTGCGGTGGTGAATATGCTGCCCGCGCTGTTGCTGGCGATGCCGATTTCTGCGGCCTGGACGGCGTTTTTTGCCTGACCCGACGTGCAAAACGGGCAAAGTGGTGATAGATTGTGCAACTCGCCGCAAATTTTATAAATTTCGTTGACGAGTCGAGGCGATTACGGTTTAATGCGCCYCGTTGCCCGGATAGCTCAGTCGGTAGAGCAGGGGATTGAAAATCCCCGTGTCCTTGGTTCGATTCCGAGTCCGGGCACCACTATTTAAAGAACCCAGCCTATGGCKGGKTTTTTGCTTTTCTG
>CP070603.1:884529-891142 GCA_016939855.1 Kluyvera ascorbata | reverse complement strand
TCTCACTGATACACAAACGTCACCCCAATAATCGACTGCACGTTCCCCGCCGTCACCTGACCACTGGTTCGCGCATAGGTGGCCGTTAACCCCAGGCTGACGGCAGAAGTCGTCACCGTCCCAAGCGACACCGTATTGTTAGCCGGCAGCACGCTGCCGTTGCGCGTAAGCTGCACGCCAATCCCCTGCGCCGGAGAGGCCGACGCGGTATTGGTGAAGATAGAGTTTGCCGCATCCGCCGTGGTGCCTGAAAGGTAGTAGCCGAGCTTCTGGCTCTGTGCACAATAAACCGTTAGTGGAATGGCGGTGGAGCCGGGATAGTCCGGCAGCGTCACCGTCACGTTACGCGCAGAAACATCGCAGCCGCCGGTCGGCACCACCACGTTGTTATTGGCATAGATGTTCCAGATAAACTGAAAATCATCGCTGTTTTTGTTGTTGGTCTGGCGCAGGATCATCACCGCAATCAACGTACCGGCGCTTATCGCCACGCCACCAGCAGAGCTAATCGGCGTCAGGTAAAGCGCCGTAGGCCAGGGTTTATCAGTCTTTGAGTTATAGATAATCCGGGACGTTTCGGTGGTGGTGGGAAACGGATAGCTGGTGCCGTTGTATTTCACGGTACCGGAGAAGCTCGACAGCACCCCGCCGTAGGCCGAACCACGCTGCAGCGTCACGTAGTCGGTAATGGTATCCGGGTAATCGTTATGGCAAAAAATCTGCGTCGAGAGATCGACCACCAGGTTTTGCCCCACGTTGACCGCAGGGGCAAGATCCACATAGACGTTGGCAGTCCCGCCGCCGATAGGGATCGTCGTACCGTTGGCGGTCTTGCAGGCAAACGACCAGGCGTTAAACGACCAGCCAGCCAGCAGCAGCGTCGTCAGTAGGGCTATCACATTCTTCATTACTCTCTTCTCCTGGTCAGGCGTAGGTATAGGTGACGTTAATGACCGTCTTAATGGTGCCCTGGGTCGCGCCGCCGTTAACCGACAGTGCCCTCACCTTTAATGGGAAGTGCGCGGACTGCGATGCTTCTTCCACCGTCACCGTCGTGGTCGCGCCGGTGTTCAGCGTGTTTCCGCCGTTGTCCTGGAGCTCAAGCTGGATGTTTTTAGCGGTGCCCTGATTCTGGTAATAGCCGGTGGCGTCTGCCGTGCCGCTGAAGCTCGCGATCACTCGCGACGTGCCGACCGGGCAGTTGCTGAGCTCAAGCGCCACGCTGTGCCACGCGGAAACAGAGCCTGCGGAAAGCAGGCTAAAGGTATAGAGGTCGCCAAGTTCGACGCTGGCGTTAGTGGTTGATACCGTGCAGGGCTTCGCCACCACTTTGCCGTTGACGGTGATGGTGACATCGGCAGCCCAAAGCGCCGGAGAGACGGCCATCAGCGCTAACGCCCACAGCCAGCCGTAATAAAAGCGTTTCATCTGCGCCTCCGTTTACTGAAATTCAAGGGTGAACGTCGCCGTGGCGTTAACGTGACCGGGGGTGACCGGTACCTGCGTTGCCATCAGGCGAGCGTAAAAGTTCAGCGTATTGGTCTGACCGGGAGTGAGCGTCGTCCATGGAATGGTCGATGACGCGGCGTTAAGCGGTAGCATGGTCTGCTGCCCGTTGAGGATCTGAACCCCCATTCCTGCCGCGGCAGACGCGCCGTTATCCAGCTTTAACAGGCTGGTATTGCCGTTATCCGCCACGCCGATAAACCCGACCTTCACGGCGGAAACCGCCCCACCGCACGGCGAAAGCACGATGCGAAACGGGACGGAGGGCGTGGTTGCGCCAATGGCGTTGAACTGTTTGGCGGCGTTGTTCATCAGGTCGACGACAAAGTCTTTTGACTCGCCCGCCACGGCACAGCCGTTATCCCTGACGTTGCCGGTGATGGTTATCGTGCTGTCCGCCGCCAGCGCGCAGGTAGCCGTCAGCGCAAAGAGCGCGCTGAGCAGGTAAAAAGGGTTTCTCATTCTTCTGTCCTTAGCGGCACACGGCCGATAGCTGAATCAGCGTCTGTTCCTGGCTCTCATTCGGGATGCGGTAATCGGCCACGCAGCGAGCATCGTCGCCTTCGCCCCACACCGCCTGAACCTTTCCGGCGAGCGGCATGCCGCTCAGGTAAACGAGGCCGTTATCCGCCACAATGCTGCTGTTCTGGCTGTCGGCCGACGTCACCATCGCGCCAAACGGCACCCTCTTGCCGTTGTGGGTCAGCGTCATCAGCAACTTCATCCCAACACGGGGGTTGAATTGCGCACGCACAATCGCACCATGGGTTGGCACCACGTTGACCACCGCCTCGTCTAAATCGACGTTATCTGCCAGCGAGTTGGTGTCTAACGCCACGCGGTTTTCCCGGTATTCCGTGGCGTACGGCAGGACGGCGTAACCGCGCCAGTCTGTGCGTACCCCGGTCTGGTTTTCGACCCTTGTCCCTTCCGCTCCCGGCGCGCTGACCAGCACAACCGTATCGTTGAGCGGCTGACTCAGCGTGACGCCGTTGGCGTGTGCCAGAATGCCGCCGCTCATGCCGTAATAGACCTGTTTCATGCCGTCGCTGTGGCTGTAACCGACGTTGGCATTTCCATAGCCACCGCGATAGTTCAGCGCCGCATAGCCAGTGCCGCCGCTAGAGCCTTCCCCGCCGCTGGCATAGCCGGTCTGCACGCTGTAGCTTAGGTTGTTATCGTCCAGCAGCGTGCCGTACAGCCCGGCCAGGTTGCTCATGCGACCGTTGAGATCGTCAGACATGCTGTAGCTGGCGCTGGCGTGTCGCCAGACGGATTGGCTGTCTGAACGCAGCCAGTGGCTGAACGGAATGTTGACGTTCACGGCCAGCATCTGGTCGCGCCCGTCCTGCCAGGCGTTTTTGGTCAGGCTGTAGCTCAGCGTCCAGTTGATGTCGTTGACGGCGGTATTTAAACCGGCCTGGAACTGTTCGTCCGCGTTATCAGTTCCCCAGTAGCTTTGGCGGCTACCGCTTAAATACAGGGTCGCCGTACGTCCCAACTGCTGAGTGATACTGACCTGCACTTTGCCGCGTTTGCTGTAGGCCAGGTTGTAGTAATCGGTGAATTTCGGCTTCACGTAAACCGGACCGTCTTCGGTCATTACGCTATGGCCGCTCATGCGCTGATAGGTGGTATCGGCAAAGCTGTAGTAGCCCTGCGTGGAGTAGCGGTAGCCCACCAGTTGAATATTGGTGCCGAGCTCGCTGAGCGATTTGTTATAGAGGAATCGTACCGACTGACCCTGTTGCTGGCTGTCATCAGGCAGCGTGGCGTTGGCCTGGGTGATATCCACCGACAGCGCGCCCAGTTCGCCCATATTTTTCCCAACGCCAAGGTTAAAGGCGCGGTAACGGTCTGCCAGTTGGGTACCGCCATAAAGCGTCCATCCTGCCGGTAGCCCGTGCATCAACGTACTTTGAAAGAACGTAGGATCTTCCTGGAGATCGTTGCCGCTGCGATATTTCCCGGCGGTCAGCGCATAGCGCGTGTGGCCTTCACGTTGCAAGACCGGCACAGAAGAATACGGCACGGTGAAGCTCTGAACGCTGCCGTCCGCCTCTTTAATAGCGACCTGGAGATCGCCGCCGTTACCGGCCGCATAGAGATCGTTAATAGTGAACGGGCCCGGTGGCACCGTGCTGTGATAAATCTCATAGCCGTTCTGCTTGATAGAGACCTGCGCCGTCCCGCGCGCAATACCGTGAATCACCGGCGCAAAACCTTTCTGGCTGTCCGGCAGCATATTGTCATCGGACGCCAGCTGCGCGCCGCGAAAGTTAATGCCGTCAAAGACGTCGCCGTTGGTGTAGCTGTCACCCAGCGTCAAGCGCGAGCGGAACGGGGTGATATCCCGCTCCAGCCAGGTGTTGACGTGCTGCCATTGATTCTGGCTGGTTGACCCGCTGCTGTAGCTCCAGGTGCTGTTATCACGTAGCCGCCACGCGCCAACGTTGAGCCCGCTTTGCAGGTTTAAATAGGCATACTGGCTGCTGCCGCCGACGCGGTTCTGGACGTTATTGCCGGTAAAGTTGTAGTTCAGCAGCCCGGCGGTGATCCCGTTATCCCACAGTTCGGGTGAAATATAGCCACGCGCCTGATTCCCCATAAAGGCCTGAGGAATGGTCAAATAGAGGCGCTGCAAACCCACGTCTAAACGAACGGTCGAGTCTTTGATCATGTCCGTAAACGGGACGCAGGCTTCCGGCTCCAGCGTATCCATTCCCTTAATCGACGCCGTGTTAAGCCCCATGCTGGCAAGCTGGCCGCGCGTCAGGCACGGCATCAAACCGTGGCCGTTTTCACCGGCACTGAAGGTGACATCGCGGCTCGTCATAAAGCCATCATTGAGATAGATATCGACACGATAGGTGCCCGGCGGCAGCTCCTGCCCCTTCTCAAAGCTCGAGAGATCCGCAACGGCGGCGGGGTCGTCGGCCAGAAAGCGCGGGTTAAAGTAGAGCTCCGCCTGAGCAAGAAAGACCGGTGATGCGAGCAAAATCACAACGGAGAGTTGCGTCAGCCGGATGCGTCGGGCCTGCAAATGGTCGAGGCCAAATTTCAGATATGACATAGTCCCTCCGGTTCGACATCGCCCGGCTATCTGTTCTTATTCTGTTCAAGGGATACGGGAAGTTCCCGTGGTTTACCGCATCACGCCGATAACGCGCGGCGTCAGCGCACCGTAGTCATTGATGGTTCTGTAGGTAATCTCTCCGCCCGCATCATCCGGAATTTTCACGCTGGTTTCGCCCATAGGTGGGACCAGCGCGTTATCCAGCACTCGGGTGCCCGCATTGAGTTCAGTGACCGTCAGGTAGTACGGCGTAGGATTGACCAGCGTGAGCTTGCCGGCACTACGACGAAACGTCAGCTTTTCGCGAGCCTCTTCCGGCGGCATCGTCAGATTTGCCGGGCGGTAATAGAGCTTGATGCGACTGATAATGGCCAGTTGCAGGGTGTTGTCGTTAAGCTTTGATTTGTCCATCGCAGGGATCGCTTTGACATTCATCCAGAACAGACTTTCTCTGTCCTGCGGCAACTGATTATTTGAGGCATCGAGGATACGCAGGGTGTTCTCTTTTTTCCCCTGCATCGCGAACAGCGGCGGCGTCACCACAAAGCGTCCGTCTTTAGCGCCCGCGGCGTTTTCTACCCATGACTGGATAAGGAAAGTGCCTTTCTCATCAGTATTGGTGACGGCCAGTTGTACCTGTTTTTGTCCCGCAGGGTAGATAACCCGGGTCGCTCCCAGCGCGACTCCCGCCTGTGCAGGAGAAACCAGTCCGGCGGCTATCAACAGCATTCCGAACACCATCATCAACGTTCTATTCATGTTTACCCTTGTTGTACTCACCGTCATATCCTGTGTCCGGTTAATTACTGATAGGTCAAAGCAAACCAGGCTTGTGCATTGGCCGTGCCGCCGACGACCTGACGGTCCGTTGAGCGGTACTTCGCAACAAAATGCAGCGTGTTCGTGCCATCGTTAAGCCGTACCCAACGACGAGGTTCCTGATTGATAGGAATCAGCTCGCCCTGAGCATCAAACAGCGCAATACCAATACCGGTCGCGATACCCGCACCTTCACCCACGGAGAGCACGTCAGGATCTTTACCGCTCGCGACGCCCTGAAATGACACGCCAACGTGCTGGCTGACGGCGGTGCTGCAATCTTCAAGATGGATATCAAAAGCAATCGGATTAGACTCTTCACCTGCCGCATGAAAACGATGGCTGCTCACCTGTCCCATCTTTACCGTCATCAATCGGTCACTCGCCGCAACGCTACAGGCCTCGGCAATAATGACGCCCTGAAAGCGCATACTTCCGCCGGGCACCGTGACGTTCCAGTGATTCCCAGCCTGAGCAACGGTCGGTAGCAAAGAAACCAGCAGCCCCCATTTCATCCATTGCATACTTATTCCCTCCACCCCTTCGCGAATAATCGGGCCTTCCTGGCCCTAGTGGCATCCTTGCCGAATGGATTACTCGTATTGCACTTTGAAGGTCGCGTCGGCGTTCGCCGCACCCGCCGTTGCTGCGCCGGTGGCGTAGTAACGAGCCTGGAACGGAATAACGTTGGTGCCATCGTTCAACGTGGTCGCGCTGCTGAAGGTTGCGCCATCCAATGCCAGCGGTTTGCCCTTGTTGTCGAGGATCTGAATCCCGACGTTAGTCGCGCCACCGGAAGCTGAACCCTGCAGCGCCAGAACGGTGGTGTTGGTGGTATCAATCGCGGTACCGGAGAAGGCCACGGAGGCTTTCGTCGACACGGTGGTATCACAGTCGTTCAGCTGGATGTTAAAGCCGACTGCAGAGCTGGTGCTGCCCGAGGTCGCCAGTTTTGCAGAGCGTACCTGGCCCATCTGCACCGTCTGGTCGATAGAACCGGCATCAACGGCACAAGCCGCGTTAACCACTTCACCTTTGAAATGAACGGTACCGCCATTTACGGTCGTGGTATCCGCTGCTAATGCAGCCGTTGAAGCCATAGACAGTGCAGAGATAATGACCAGCGCAGCCTTATTAATTCCCATAAAACCTACTCCTTATTAATAGAGAATCTTATTCTCATTTTGTTAAAAACAGCGATGAATGGTGATA
>CP070603.1:877720-884513 GCA_016939855.1 Kluyvera ascorbata | reverse complement strand
ATACTTTTTCATNACTTAAGTGAAATTTCCTTACTCGCAACAATAGTGCCATTGCTGATTGCCAGAAATGGCACTCCTACCGTCGGTTGAGCTTAGAAATATCAAGATAAAAAGAGAGAGCCGCAGCATTATTGCCACGTAGCCCAAACATCCTTTTTGTTTTCTGCCTCAAATAATAAATGTGTTTTTCGCTAAACCCTGCGAGCTTATTTATTTGTGATACTGAATACCCTTCGCATAGGTAGCGAAAAACAATTAGCTCTTTCTCAGAGAAAAATCTCTGATCGTAAATAGATTTACCCGCCTTATACAGGCATGAGTAAAGATCGGAAAAGCCTATTTTTTCAGAGACTAGCCAGGGAAAAGGCCCCTGAAAGTCGCACCCGGAAGAAGCTTCCATCTTGTATAGCAGTACAATTCGGCAACGAGAAGTCGGTGACGCCAATAAACCAAGTATTCGATGCCGTTCTACAACATCAGAAATATAAACAACGAAGATATCCCGAACCGATGTGCGTAAGTAGCACTTCGACCGCAATTGCCGAGAGTTGATCGTTGAAACGTTGCCATCCTGGATAACATCATCATCCTGTAATGCCAAAAGAAAAAAACTGTTATCCGAGATAATACAGTGCCTCATATATTACCCCAACGTCCTGTTCTGAGTTTTTATCTAATATTTGTGGTTCCTGATTCTATAAATCTGTTTGCTAAATTTCGGTTTAATTATATACGCAGTGAATATATATCGTCAAAAACGATCAATTAATTATTATTGATAGTTATAATCAATTGATTTGGTGAATATAGATCGTCTTAATCGATCAATTATTTAATAAAAACAAGAAGATCAATGAAATAGATAATCATATTTTAGGATTTTTCTATTAATAAGATCTTATACGTACGGATATGTCCGCAACTCGATTTGTAATTTTATGTAAAGAGCGTGCTCAGATTCATAATTTAACTTATTTTTCACATTCACATAAATTGATCTAGATCAATTAACAACAACTGAACAAAAATACAATTATTGATTAAAACCAAATTAGGCCAATAAATTTAGCCTATTAAGAGTAGCTATTGTCGTAATAAAACCCCTCAATGGGAGTATAGACGCTGCTTTGCAGTAAGGAGGAATAGAGAACGGCGGGAAATGATTGAGGACCTCAGGCGCAGCCTTCATATAGGCGCTGCGCCGTGGAAGAGATTTAACGTTACTACTTCAGGCTTTCAACGACGGCATCCGCCAGCGTTTCCGGACAGGCAAACCCTGACTCTACGCGATGCGTCAGCAGTTTAGATCCGTACTGGCGGGTAATCTGCGGCAGGCAGGCATCGTGGAAGGCTTTAAGATCGGCAAAATAGTCCAGCGTATATTCGCTCTCCCCCGCCCGCCCCCGCGCCATGCAGGCGTTAAAGCATGACTCCACGTCCCGGTCGACATACACCACCAGGTCAATTTGCGGGTAGCTCTTCAGGTAATGCTTAATTTGATAGAAATAGGACATATAGCGAGCCGAGGGCTGTTCGGTCATCAGGAAGTTAACGTGGCAGAACACGATATCGCTAAACAACGAACGCTCAATCACGTAGTTACCGTCCGGAATATCCTGTAAAAGCGCCTGTCGGCTACGGGTAATATAAAGCTGGAACGCCACCCTCGCATCCGCATCGTGGGGGTTTTCGACGAAGACCTGCAGCAGTTCAAGAAACACCGGGTCTTCATCCACCGGCTCTCGAATGACTTTCCAGCTGTCGCCCGTTTTCTCGGATAGCGCCTGAGCCAGAGGGTCCAGCAGCGTGGTTTTACCTGCGGCAATATTTGCCTCAATAGCAACAATCTTCATGTCGACATCCTGATGAATTAACGAATTGATGCGGCGTCAGCAGGACGCTCCGTATGGCTAGCAGGACAGTCTGGCCCTTCACAGTATAGATATTCCTGATATTCGGCAGCGTGGAGTAAAGGTTGTTCGCGGCAGCACTCCTGCTCGCCGTAATCGACTCGCGTCGATGCGTTTGTGAAGAATGTCATCATGGCGTTTTACACTATCGGGAGGGCTTCCCCATCAACGGTGATGGGGAAGCAATAGAGTTAGGATTTTTTCGCGCTGTAGACTTCGTCGCCGGAGAATTCAGGTTCGGCCCAGAAGTTAATGTTGAACTGCGCATCGTCGGTCATCTCGATACGGTGCCAGTACTGCGGCGGGCTGGTCGCGAAGCTACCAGCATTAATCACCACTTTAACCTCCGGCTCGGTGGCCTCGCCGTTGGCGAAACCGTAGTAGGTTACCGTCCCTTCCATGACGCAGAGCTGACCAAAAATGCCGGCAGCGGTGTTGTGGTGGCTGAGCAGTGCGGCAGGCACGTTGTCTTTCGTAAAGAATGGGGTGGAACGTTTGATGGTCCAGTTTTTTGGAATTCTGAGATGGCTCATAATGACCTCCGCTTAATAAGATGCATTTAAAATACATCTTTAAGATTTGACTGTAAAGCGTTATTTGAGAATAAATCTCATTACCAAAAGCACGATGTCCAGAAACGAAAAAACCAGCCGGAAGGCTGGTTTTTGACGATAAATACAAGGCTTATGCTTTACGGATAAGCACCGGCACGCTTTTGTAGGCCGGCGTGAGACTCTGCCTATCGACGGCATCGAGCGACAACAACACGTTGGCCTCCGGCAGGTAAGCGCCAATGGAGCCTGCCGCCATGCTGTAGATAACCACCGTTAACCCGTACATCGCGCGATCGGTACTCGGTGTGCCGCTATCGTCCAGCGCTTGAATATTAATCACATCGCCTTCCACCAGCCCGCGAGCATCCGCCTCTGCCTGGCTCAGGAACGCTACGTCACGGCGGCCGGTGATCCCACGGTAGCGGTCATTCATGCCATAGATGGTGGTGTTGTACTGATCGTGGCTGCGCAGCGTTGCCAGCACCAGTGAGTCAGCAGGCTGATTCTGGCGCTCGACGGCGTGCTCACGGCTTACCACAAAGTTGGCTTTTCCGGTTGCCGTGTTCCACTCACGCCGCGAGGCTGGCGTATCCATGCGGAAACCGCCCGGCTCGGCAATACGGGCGTTGTAGTTGGCAAAGGCCGGGATCACGTCGGCAATAGCATCACGAATCAGCGCATAATCGCTCATCATCGCTTCCCAGTTCACCGGAGAGTTCGGCAGCGTGGCACGCGCCATTTCCGCCACAATCGCCGGTTCTGATTTCAGCCAGCGCGAGGCCGGTTTCAGCGCCCCGCAGGAAGCGTGCACCATCGACATGGAATCTTCGACGGTCACCGACTGAATCCCCCCCGCCTGCATATCGCGTTCCGTGCGGCCCAGCGCCGGCAGCAGATAGTTGTGCTTCGCCATCAGCAGATGCGAGCGATTCAATTTGGTGGCGACGTGTACCTGCAGGTCGAGCTTTTTCATCGCCTCGAAGGTGCGCTGCGGCTGCGGCATTGCCACCGCCAGGTTACCCCCCATGCAGATAAGCGCTTTAGCATCACCACGCTCGATGGCGCGAATGCTCTCTACGCTGGAGCGACCGTGTTTGCGAGAGACGCTGATGTTAAAGCGCCCTTCGAGCCGCACCAGAAACTCTTCTGACGCTGCTTCGTTAATCCCTACCGAGCGGTCGCCCTGTACGTTGGAGTGGCCACGCAGCGGACAGATCCCCGCCCCTTTCTTGCCCATATTGCCTTTCAGCAGCAGCAGGTTTACCAGCTGCTGAACGTTCTCGGTGCCGTTCTTGTGCTGAGTAATGCCGAGCCCATAGCAAATAATGGTGGCGTTGGATTTATCATAACGGTCCGCGAGGTCTTCCATCTGGTTACGGCTCAGGCCAGAGTCCTGTTCCAGCGCCGTCCAGCTACAGCGATGCAGATCGTCATATAGCTCCTGATAGCCGTGGGTATGCTCAGCCAGAAACGCGCGGTCGAGGCACGGTTCCTGGCCAAGCAAAATACGGGCTTCATCCATTTCAATCAGCGCTTTCATCACCCCTTTAAGCAGCGAGGCATCGCCGCCCATTTTCACCTGATAGTACTCGTTGCTCAGCGTCGTCGCGTGCCCCTGGAGCATATCCGTCGGGCTTTGTGGGAAGCTAAAGCGTTCAAGCCCCCTTTCCGCCAGCGGGTTGATGGAGATAATGCGCGCGCCACGCTGCGCCACCTCGCGTAGCGTGGTGAGCATACGTGGATGATTGGTGCCAGGGTTGTGGCCGATGCAAATCACCAGATCGCAGTGTTCAAAGTCGTCCAGCTCGACGGTGCCTTTCCCGAGACCAATAGAAGGCGTCAGGCCTGCGCTGGTCGGCCCATGACACATATTGGAACAGTCCGGGAAGTTGCTGCTGCCATATTCACGGGCAAAAAGCTGATACAAGAACGCCGCTTCGTTGGAGGTACGCCCGGAGGTATAAAACTCTACCTGTTCCGGGGAAGCCATGTTGCGCAGCTGCTCGCCGATATCGGCAAACGCAACCTGCCACTCAACGGCCTGCCAGGTGTCGGTCGCGGAGTCGTACTTCATCGGGTGCGTCAGACGGCCAATATTTTCCAGCTCATAGTCGCTGTAGTGCCACAGCTCAGCCACCGTGTGCTGGCGGAAAAATTCCGGTGAGGCTTTCTTGCTGGTCGTCTCCCAGGAAACGGCCTTCACGCCATTTTCGCAAAGCTCCATCGGTGAACGGTGGCCAGGGTCAGGCCAGGCGCAGCCCGGGCAATCAAAACCTTTGACCTGATTCATGCGGAACATCGCGATGATGTCACGCGCGACGGCTTTCTGTGAAAACACCGAGGCTGCCACCGCTTTGACGGCACCCCATCCACCCGCAGGCCCTTGATAGCCGCTTACACCTGGAACGACATTGCTCATTTTTACCGCTTATTTTGTACCCAATTTCAATGGGGAATACGGTAGCAAGTTCACCGGCGTAAAGATTTCCTCTTCACGAGGTACGCTAGCTCTACAATGAACGGGTTAGATAGCGGTTCCCTCCAGGTAGCAGATAGCGCTCTTTTCTGACCGGATTTCATCGGATAAAAACGCCATAGTGAAACGATAATCTGCGGCTTAAGTTAAATCAGATATTATGTTTTGCCCGTTAACATCATCAGGACTTCATCTGATAAACACACCAGGAAAAAGTAGTTGATCTGATAAGCGCTAGCTTTTATTTTCTTCTGAGTTTTCTAATAGGGTCCTACGATGTCTACCATTACAGCCAACAGTATTAGTGAAGCGAAAGAATTAATTTCCTGTGGAAAATATAAGGAAATCATTCTTGATTTCGATATTGATGCCGATAGTTTCTTTACCCTCGCCACCGCCCCTCATGGTATTAAAATAACCCTCACGGATAGAAATAATCACGCTGCGGAAACAGCAGAATAATAAGAAGAATAAATCGGGATATTTTTATGCTGTTATTTATTGGTGCTGGGGCAGCCGCCTTTCTGGCGTCGCTCATGCTTATCTGGCTTGATAACCGGATTGCCGACCAGGAATAAGAGAAGAGACTCCGCGCTGAAGTGCAGCGCGGAGCAAAACAGAATTACAGCGACTTCGCCAGGCGTTCCACGGCGGTCATCAGCCCTTCCTGCGAGACGGTAGAGTACGACAGGCGCAGGGTGCGGGTATCCGGATTATCGTTATAGAACGCTTCGCCCGGCACGTACACCACGCCGTTTTCCAGCGTTTTTTCCAGCCACTTCATGGTGTCAAACGGGTAGCGGAAGCGTGCCCACAGGAACATCCCGCCCTTCGGACGGCTGAATTCGATATGCTCCCCCAGACGGCTTTCCAGCGCGTCGGCCAGCGCATCACACTTCTTACGGTAGTCTTCGCGAATAAGCGCAATCTGGTTTTCCAGACGGCCCAGGCTCAGGTACTCGGCGGTGATCACCTGCGACAGCATATTGGTATGCAAATCAGCGGCTTGCTTGACAATCACCGTCTGCTGAGCCAGCCAGTCCGGCATCACAATCCAGCCAATACGCATGCCTGGCGCCAGAATTTTGGAGAAGGTTGAGGTGTAAACCACCTGGTCTTCACAGCCCAGCTCCACCGCGTGCTGGTACAGCGGACGCTGCACTTCATCGGTAAAGCTGATTTCACCGTACGGGTCGTCTTCGATGATCACAAAATCATACTGCTTCGCCAGTTCGACCAGGCGACGACGACGGTCATCGCTCAGGGTTTTACCGCCAGGGTTGCCGAAGGTAGGCACCAGGTAAACGGCCTTCACGCGCGTGGTGGAAAGCAGTTCGGCAAGCTGTTCTACCAGCATGCCGTTGTCGTCGGTATCGACGCTCAGAATGTTGGCCTGCGCCAGCTGGAAGACCTGCAGCGCCGCCAGATAAGTTGGGCGTTCAACGACAATGGCATCGCCCGGGTCAAGCAACGTGCGGGCGACGATATCCAGCGACTGCTGCGAGCCCGACGTGATATACACGTGACTTGCCTGACACGCCACACCGCGCGCCTGACACAGCTCGCTGACGGCCTGACGCAGCGGCGGGTAGCCTTCGGTCAAACCGTACTGAAAGGCGTCGTTAAAGCGTTCGCTCATCACCTTCTGCACCGCCAGCTCCAGCCCTTCGGTATCAAAAAGCTCCGGGGCAGGAATGCCGCCACCGAGAGAAATCACGCCGGGCAGTTTACTGTGTTTTAAGAGTTCGCGGACGGCGGAGGGTTTGAGTTCACCCGCGCGCACGGCGAGTCGCCGATCGTGCATATTCATTTCCTTTTCTGTCTTGTTGTTGTGTTTATTGCAGGCTTTCTTT
>CP070603.1:872583-877636 GCA_016939855.1 Kluyvera ascorbata | reverse complement strand
ATTCGTTATCTTTTATTACCACCAGCGGTTCAATATCACTCTCTTTCTTAATCACCAGAGATTCGTCACCGCGTAAACAGGTGCCACCGTAATTACCGCCGACGGTAAAGGTACATACTTGAATATATTTTCCAGCGACGTTTGGCAAGCACCAAAGTTGCTGGTAAATATTTTTTCTATCGACAAATTTACCGCTGGTTTGATCCAGCAGCCGATCGTTCCCGCTCACCAGGTCGATATTACTGCCGCAGCGACCGGAAATAGGCTTAATCGCATAACCCGTTTTTGCCAGGTGTTCGCTGATGTCGAAATCGGTATCCAGCAGATACGGATGGTTCGGGAACAGCGACCACAGCACTGGCAGAATGGCTTTGTTGCCAGGAATAACCGTCCACAGCGGTTCAAAGACCATCACTTCCGGGCGCAGCAGCACGTCAATCAAGCGCACTTCGTTATTTGGGTTACCGGTACGAATCGGCACGGCGGCATATTCGTCTTCGTCGACTTCACGCACCTGCTCAATGGCGGTTTCCCACGCCCAGGTTTTCCATACGCAGTTCACCAGACGCCCGTCGCCGTCAATCAGCTGACCGGCGGCATCCCAGCGCAGTTCGTCGAGGCCATAGAGAATTTTGCTCTCAAAGCCCGCCTGCTCAAGGGCACGCTGCATAAACTGGGCGTGGTAATTTTCCTCCAGATCGTTGTCCTGCATGATGTGCACAAACGGTCTGGCCTGGCTGTGTTTCCACGCGCCCACCAGCTCGCTCAGCAGGTCTTCCGCCGGATTATGCCCGTTGCCGCGATAGCCGGTTTTCAGCCACTGTTCGAGGATCAGGCCACCTTCGGTGTGGCAGGAGGCGGAGTCGGCGTTGTATTCGTAAACCTTCAGCCCGCGCTCGTCCATGCAGAAGTCCATGCGCCCGGTGATCATGTCGTGGCGACGACGCTGCCAGGAGAGGCGCAGACGCGGCCAGAGGATTTTCGGAATGTCGAACAACGCCAGCAGGCTGTCGTCACGCATCACTTTGTCGGTGGCGTGGAGATACATCAGGTGCATCTCGTTGGTCGCTTTAATCAGCTCCTGCTCGGCGCTTTCGGTCATGGTGAAATACTGGTACGGGTCAGCATTGATCACATGACCGTTGGCGGCAATATACGCCTGCTGGAGCGAATCTTTTTCGTCCAGCCATTTGCCGTCGAACTGACCGTGGTTCTCAAGACGCGCGCCGCCAAGCTTCAGCGCTTCACCGGCAATGGCTGGCTGCGGCAGGCCGTAGCGTGCATCGTCGGTCTGGATCATCCAGCCAAGAATGGTGGTGTCGTCGAAGGTGTCATGCAGCGTGTAGTGACCGTCTTTCACTTCAAGCGTCAGCTCGCGGGTCCACTGTTGGCCTGCTGGCAGCGGCGAGTGCAGCACATTCTGTTCGGCAATACGCACTTTGTTCCCCAGCAGTTGGGTAATCACCGCCACGTGGCCGGTTTCATTAAACTCACCGCCCTTTTGCCAGATAAGCAACGAGCCGACGAGCGGCGCGCGGCGAGAGCCGTTGGCGAAGGCCTGAAGCGGGAGAATCGCGTCGTTGACCACCTGGCGTAGATAGCGCAGCGAGAAAATCTCGTAGGCCATGCCAACGTCGGTGAAGACAAATCCGTAGTTGATAAACAGGAAACGGCGGGCGAACTCGACGCACTGCCACTTGTGGCCCATGTATTCGTTGTCGATATAGCTACGAAACGATGCGTCGTCAGGCATGTCGCCCGGTTTTAAGCTGCTGTAATTTGAAGAGTAAATCGCTACGCCACCCGGCGCATACCCCAACAACGTGCCAAATGGGGCGTCACTATTGGTACTTCCCTTGCTCATGAACCTTCCTCAAACATACCGTGCGATTTTCTCGCCCGCACGTTGAAATTAATCCAACAAAAGTGGATTAATCATACACCCGTGTATGCGAGGATGACCCATAAGAGGCAAAAATATTCATCCCCAAAATCCACTTTAAAAACATCAGGAGTCCACATGAGTTTACAGGCACAGCCGCTAGTCTGGGGCCATGGAACACGTACCTTCGAAGTGTTTCTGGAACCCACCTGCCCATTTTCCGTTAAGACGTTCAACAAGCTGGACGCGCTGCTCGACCTCGTCGGTGAAGAAAATGTCAGCGTCAAAATTCGTTTGCAGTCGCAGCCGTGGCATCTGTTCTCCGGCGTGATTGTGCGCTGCATTCTTGCCGCCTCCACGCTGCCCGACGGTAAAGCGGCGGCGCATAAGGTGATGAAAGCAGTCGCCGATCATCGCGAAGAGTTTGAGTTTACCGACCATTGCAGCGGACCGAATATGGACGCCACGCCGCAGGAGATTATCGCGAGGATTGAGCGCTACAGCGGCGTACAGTTAGCCGCAGCGTTCGCCGAACCGGAGCTGCAAAAAGAGATTAAATGGCATGCTCGCTACGCACGCCAGAACGGGATTCACGTCTCTCCCACCTTTATGGTCAACGGTCTGGTACAGCCGGATCTGGGCAGCGGTGACGACGTCAGCGTCTGGGCGGCACGGATTTTTGCCTGAAGCTGCTAAACTTCACTACCTCAACACATCATCAAAATAAGGCGAGCGATTATGTCAGAGAACACCTATCAGCCACCCAAAGTGTGGGAATGGAAGCAAAACAACGGCGGCGCATTTGCCAATATTAACCGCCCAATTTCCGGTGCCACTCATGAACAAGCGCTGCCGGTGGGCCATCACCCACTCCAGCTTTACTCTCTGGGTACGCCCAACGGCCAGAAAGTCACGATTATGCTGGAAGAGCTGCTGGCTGCGGGCGTAACGGAAGCAGAATATGACGCGTGGCTGATTCGCATTGGCGAGGGCGATCAGTTCTCCAGCGGCTTTGTGGAAGTGAACCCGAACTCGAAGATCCCGGCGCTTAGCGACCACTCCACCACCCCGCCGACCCGCGTGTTTGAGTCCGGCAATATTCTGCTCTACCTGGCGGAGAAGTTTGGCCATTTCCTGCCAAAAGATCCGGCTGGGCGCACCGAAACGCTGAACTGGCTATTCTGGCTACAGGGCTCAGCCCCATTCCTTGGCGGCGGTTTTGGTCATTTTTATAACTATGCGCCGGTGAAGATTGAGTACGCTATTGACCGCTTCACCATGGAAGCAAAGCGTCAGTTGGACGTGCTGGATAAACAACTGGCGCGTGGGCGCTATGTGGCGGGCGAAGAGTACACCATCGCCGACATCGCTATCTGGCCATGGTACGGCAACGTGGTGCTGGGCAACGTGTATGGGGCGGATGAGTTCCTGGATGCACAGAGCTACAAGAACGTCATGCGTTGGGCGCAGGATATCGCCAGCCGTCCGGGAGTGAAGCGCGGTCGTATCGTTAACCGCACCAACGGCCCGCTGAACGAACAGCTGCACGAGCGTCATGACGCCAGTGACTTCGATACCAATACCGAAGACAAGCGTCAGCAATCATGATGAAAAGCCGGGTGCCAGGCACCCGGTTTTATTGACCTTCCAGCCGGTAGCCCGCCATAAAATAGCGAACGGTGGTGCTGGAATCGTGCTCTTTGAAGAAATCCATCACCATCTCTTTATCCAGCCCGTAGCGGCGCGTCAACACCCCCGCCTCCCAGGCGCTAAGCTGGCGATCGCCGGTTTTCTCAAACATACGGTGCGAAAAGCCCAGCACAAAGCCACGCTTATAGTCGGTGCAAAAACCGATGACCTTCTGCGCGCTGTCGGCATAAGGCGCCTTCAGTCCCGCGATTAACCCTTTGCCAAAATGGTTATCCATCTCTACGCCCTCAATCGTTATATATAAAATTATATAGCGATTTTTTGAGCGGGGGTAGCGCTATTTAAGGGCTACCCCCTAAGAGGAATAAAGCGCGTCTTTTTCATCCCCAACCCCGACAGTGTGATCGGCACAACGGGCGTTCATCACAAAAATAAGTAGGCTAGGAACCGTGTTTCAAAATAAAAAGAGAAGGAGACCTTATGGCCTGGCAAGCAAACCCAGCCCGTTACGAACAGATGCAGTATCGCTACTGCGGCCGCAGCGGGTTACAGCTTCCTGCGCTGTCCCTCGGCCTATGGCACAGTTTCGGCCATATCAGCGCCCTCGACGGCCAGCGCGCGCTGCTGCGTAAAGCCTTCGACTGCGGTATTACCCATTTTGACCTTGCGAACAACTATGGGCCGCCGCCGGGCAGCGCCGAGGAAAACTTTGGCCGTCTGCTGCGAGAGGATTTTGCCGGCTATCGTGACGAACTGATTATCTCCACCAAGGCCGGTTACGATATGTGGCCTGGGCCATACGGCTCCGGCGGGTCACGCAAATACCTGCTGGCGAGCCTCGATCAGAGCCTGCAGCGTATGGGGCTGGAGTACGTGGATATCTTCTATTCCCACCGCGTTGATGAGAACACGCCGATGGAAGAGACCGCGGCGGCATTAGCGCAGGCGGTGCAGAGCGGTAAAGCGCTTTACGTCGGCATCTCTTCCTATTCTTCCGAACGTACTCAGACGATGGTTGAACTGCTGCGCGAGTGGAAAATTCCGCTGTTAATCCATCAGCCGTCTTACAACCTGCTGAACCGCTGGGTAGATAAGAGCGGCCTGCTGGATACCCTTGAGCAAAACGGCGTGGGCTGTATTGCCTTTACCCCGCTCGCGCAGGGGCTGCTGACCGGCAAATACCTGAACGGGATCCCGGAAGGTTCCCGCATGCAGACGGAAGGCAAAAAAGCGCGCGGCCTGACGGAGAAGATGCTGAGCGAGAGCAACCTCAACAGTCTGCGTTTGCTTAACGAGATGGCGCAGCAGCGCGGTCAGTCGATGGCGCAGATGGCGCTAAGCTGGTTGCTAAAAGACAGCCGCGTGACGTCAGTGCTGATTGGCGCGAGTCGCCCTGAGCAAATTGAAGAGAACGTGAAGGCGCTGGAAAACCTGAGCTTCTCGGCAGAGGAACTGGCGCAGATTGATAAGCATGTGGCAGATGGGCAGTTGAATCTGTGGCAGGCGTCGTCAGATAAGTAA
>CP070603.1:871058-872578 GCA_016939855.1 Kluyvera ascorbata | reverse complement strand
TGAACATGTAGGCCTGATAAGCGTAGCGCCATCAGGCARYYCGGCGCASATTGCCGGATGGCGGCGRTGCCTTATCCGGCCTACAAACGTGCCGGATAAGGTATTTATATCGCTATTTTTTCGCGCGGGTCAGGCTATCCAGGTAACCCATCACAAACGCCGACAGCACAAACGTCAGGTGGATAATCACGTACCACATCAGCTTGTTGTCCGGCACGTTTTTGGCATCCATAAACACGCGCAGCAGATGAATAGAGGAAATGGCGACAATCGATGCCGCAACCTTGTTTTTCAACGAGGTGGCATCCATTTTCCCCAGCCAGTTAAGCTTCTCTTTGTGCTCGCTGATATCCAGCTGCGAGACAAAGTTTTCGTAGCCAGAAAACATCACCATGACCAGCAGGCCACCCACCAGCGTCATATCCACCAACGACAGCAGCATCAGAATCAGGTCAGCTTCCGCCATGCTGAAAATGTTCGGCAGTACGTGAAAAATCTCCTGAAAAAACTTCAGAGATAATGCCAGCAGCGCCAGCGAAAGGCCAAAGTAGACCGGGGCCAAAATCCATCGCGATGCGTACATCGCATTTTCCAGAAAACGTTCCATAGCGTCCTGTTCGTCAGTCAAATTCGGCCTAGTATATCGCAACTATGCAACATCATAACAACAGATGTAATCACACATCATGGGGACGAATGAACGGGCGCCGATAGTCTGGCCACACCAGCCCCACCAGCTCCGGATAGGCTTCGTGGGCGAACTCCTGATAACACTGCTTTAAACTCTGCACCACCGGATCAACCGGCGCAACGCGCTCGCCTTTCAGACAGCGGCGTTTGATTTCATCGTAATATTCATAAACCGCCCCGTTCAGATTTCGGCAGCGATCCTGCGCTTCAAACAGCCCGGGGGTTTCTTTTAATTCGTCTATCGACATCCGCTTAATGGTTGATTGCAGAAAATCGATATACTCATGATTAATACGCCAATACCACACGGGGGTGATGCTGCTCATCAGGCTGGCAAAATGATTTTCACCTTCATCTTTGCTGAGTGGCGCAGGGGCCAAAGGGGGGACGGTTTCATTATTGGTATCTGCTGAATCGTTATTTTGACCATACAGAAAAATTAAAATAACGCCGGTGAGTAGCAGTAACACCATCACAAAATAAATAATACCACTCATGGTTTCCTCCACTTTTTTTGATTTTAAAAGTGCGCCATGATAATGTCAACGAACCTCACTATAATAAAAAACACTTTCCAGCCCCTCGAAAGATGACAGGTATATGATTGCTGAAACCCTTATCCCAGCCCGTTTTTGTATCCCAGCCTTAGAGGCTGAGTCGCCGGATATGAAGGCCAGCACGCAGGTAGAGCCGGAGAAGCCTACCCTTGCAGACTGGCAGGATGAGATATTGATAAGCGGTGGCCAATCACGTAACCCATTGCTGGAAGAGCGTGACC
The DNA here is from genome assembly GCA_016939855.1 of Kluyvera ascorbata. Classification (GTDB taxonomy): domain Bacteria; phylum Pseudomonadota; class Gammaproteobacteria; order Enterobacterales; family Enterobacteriaceae; genus Kluyvera; species Kluyvera ascorbata_C. Next base: position 871,110 of record CP070603.1, on the reverse strand, counting down.
GTCATATTAAAGATAGATTATATCGCGTGGCGAAAATTGAAGCCTTTGCCCG
>CP070603.1:861378-870291 GCA_016939855.1 Kluyvera ascorbata | reverse complement strand
CCTTTGCCCTTATGCTAAATAACCTTGTTGTTCAGGGAGAGATCTCTTCACTGGAGTTAAGTCAAATTATTGAGTTAAAAACCCAGGAGATAAATGATAATGGCAATGAAATTTGGCTTAATTTAATGACGCAGGAAAAAGTCACCCCGCTGTTTTATAATTTAACGGATAAGTAAGTATGAAACTTGTCGATGTTAATCAGGCTAATATATCGTTAAGCCCCCAGATAAGCGATGAGGCGCTTCTTCAGCGTAATCTTCAGGCACTGCGCGACGAAAAAAGCGCTGAAGGTCGCCGCATCTCCAGCCCTTCCGTCCCGCTTACCGCCGCGCTGGTCAAAATGAAGTGGAAAAACCGCCGCGACATTTATGCCTATCAGGTTAAAGAAGAGATCTTTGGCGCGACCCTTTGCGAAGTCATGGAACGTTACCCGCACCTGCGCGATAAAATTCTCGCCCACACTGAATCCTGCTATCAGCACGTGCTGAACCGCGAAACCGCAACCCTGGAAATCAGCCGCGGCCTCGCGGATGGTGATTACCGCACCTCAAACGTCATCCTTAAACTGGATAAAGAAGACGAAAAGCCCCCCGTTCAGCCGGTGATATCCGTCGCGAAATAGTCAAAAGCGCAAGATCCCTGCGGTGAATTCGCCTCCAGCGCAAGCGCCACTAGCCCGATTTTCGCACCAACCCATTTCCCTTTTCCCGCGGCAAAAGGTGGCGTTACCGACTGCCAGGTTCCCCCTTGTTCACACCAGGCGAAACGGCAAATGCCGCCATGGGTGACGCTCACGCTGAACGCGCACGACGCACTATTTATCGGTGCAATGACCCGACGGCTCTCGCGCACCACGCCGGCATCGCTCATCCAGCCAGTCACCCAAAGCAACTGATGATGTCCGCCCTGCTTTTCAAGCAGCAGCGCCGCGTAGCGCTCGCCGTAAATAATCAGGCCGCCGCTGTCGCCATTTCCCGCTGCGTTCAGCGTCAACGCCGTTCGGGCAGTAAATTGCCACGCCGGGAATTTTTGCAGGAGCAGATTAGGCTGCCAGTAGAGATGACGTTTATGCTCAGCCTGCACCAGCGGATAACAGCGTAAATTCAGCCGGTGGCTTCCCGGTAACAGCCAGCCAGGATTAGGGTTCGCCTGCCACTGCCACTGTAAACCCGGCACGCCTCGCGCAAAATCATCATCGGTTTGCGGCAATAGACGTGCCGATGGCGGCAGACTCGCCGGGCGTGACCAGCGCATCACAGGCTGTCCTTCGCCTTCGTCACCCATCGGTTCACCGATACGCGGCCAACCGTCCTGTTCCCAGCGCATCGGCTGCAGGTGGACGATACGTCCGTAGAGGTGAGCATCCTGGAAATGCACGAACCAGCATTCGCCGTCGTCCAGCTCCACCCAGCCGCCCTGATGCGGGCCATTCACCGGCGTATCGCCCTGGAACAGCACGTTTCTGGCCTCCCACGGGCCGGTCATACTGCGGGCGCGCAGCACGGTTTCCCAACCTGTCTCCACGCTGCCCGCCGGAGCGAAAATGTAATACCAGCCGTCGCGCTTGTAGACCTTCGGCCCTTCGAGCGTCGGCTGGTCACAGCTACCGTCATAGATGATACGCCCTTCGCCTCGCAGGGAAGTGCCGTCCGGCGACATGGCAAACAGCTGCAGCTTGTGCTTAATGCCGCTGCGGCTATGGGCAAAAGCATGCACCAGCCAGGCATCGCCGTTGTCATCCCAGAACGGACAAGGATCAATCCAGCCTTTCGCCGGTTGTACACAGTACGGCGCGCTCCATTGCCCCCAGGGATCGTCGGTCTGGCACATAAATATGCCCTCATCCGGCGTGCTAAAAAACACCCACAGCTTGTTGTCATGCCAGCGAATTGACGGTGCCCATACGCCTTTTCCTGGCTGATATTCGTCGTAGCCGGGCAGCGGCAGCGCGTCAAAGACGTGGTTGATAATCTGCCAGTTGACCAGATCCGTTGAATGCAGAATAGGCAACGCGGGCATATGGTTAAAGCTTGAGGAGACCATAAAAAAGTCGTCCCCGACCCGAACGATATCCGGGTCGGAATAGTCCGCGCATAAAATCGGGTTTTGATATTCAGATTGCGTCATCTCACTCTCCTCAGGCTTTACTCAATTCGCCGTCAAGCGCTTGCGGCTCTGCGGATGTCGCCGGGGAACCTGCCTGCTGGCGAGCGGAGAGGTCACGTTGAATTGCTGCCATTTTCTGGTCATCGAGCTTATAGAAGCGCGATAACCACCACAGCACCAGGTAAGAGAGCGATGGCCCAAGGGTCAGCAGCCCAACGATGCCCATGGTCGCCATCGGCGTTTGTTCACTGACGCCCGCCTGGTAGCCAAACAGCCCCAGCGAGAATCCCACCACCGCGCCCGCAACCGCCATCCCCATCTTCAACGCGAACAGGTTGCCAGAATACGAGAGCCCGGTAATACGGCGGCCAAACTTCCACTCGCCGTAGTCGGCGGCGTTAGCCATCATGTTCCACTTAAACGGTTGATACATCTGGTGGAAGAAGCCGACGAGGAAATAGAGCGGGAACACCACCGGCAGCCAGGTTGGCGGTACGAAGAACATCACCACGCCCACCGCCACCAGCAGCAGGTTGATATTTTTAAACAGTGAAACCGCGCGATAACGCTTCGCCAGCCAGCCCGCGGCGATGCTGCCGATAATGGTGCCGACCACGCTTGTCGAAACAAAGGCCGATTTCATCGCCGTACCCGCCGCCGACTCCACGCCCCCCATCATCAGATAGGTGGCGTAATAAAGCGTGGCGGCACTGCGCATCACGCCCGCCATGCTGGAGAAGAAGGTAATGATCGCCACGATCCGCCACTGATCGTTAGCCAGCAGCGAACGCAGATCCTCACGAATACTGCCCTGCTGTTCAACCGCAGGCGCTACGCGCTCTTTGGTCGAGAAGAAACAAAATGCGAGCATGACGATGGCAATCAATCCCATGATGCCCATGGTGGCCTGGAAGCCGAACTGCTTATCCTCTTTGCCCAGATAATCGACCAGGAACAGCGTCGCGACCGAGACCATCAGCCCGGCAACTGAGGAGATCGTAAAGCGATAGGACTGCGCCGACAGACGATCTTTTTCATCGCGCGTGATCACCCCGCCCAGCGCGCAGTAAGGAATGTTGATAAAGGTGTAACACAGCATCAGCAGGGTGTAGGTCAGGTAGGCATAAACCAGCTTGCCTGATGCGCCGAAAGCTGGCGTGGTAAAGGTCATCACCGCCAGCACGGCGTAGGGAATAGCGAACCAGATTAGCCACGGGCGGAAGTGGCCCCAGCGGGTTTTCACCCGGTCGGCGACGATGCCGGTCAGCGGATCGGTGATGGCGTCCAGCACGCGGGTCACCAGGAACATCACCCCTACCGCCGCCGCGGAGAGGCCGTAAATATCCGTATAAAACCAGGTCAAAAACATCGTTACAGAAGAGTAGACGATGCCGCAAGCGGCGTCGCCCATGCCATATCCCAGCTTTTCTGCGATAGACAATTTGCTGTCATTTGCCACGAGAATGTCCTCCGGAATTGAAGAGGCTTCAATGTAGGAGGATGCCCATAACAATCCTATTGTCATTTTTCGTACTGGTATTACGTTTTCTGGCAACTGCGGAAGTTGTCACATAACTGGATGATTTGTCATACCGCTTTCATTTTTGTGACCTTAAACCAGCCGGAACACCGAGATCGCCGACTTCAACTCACCGGTATGATGCTGCTGTTGCTGCGCCACCTGAATGGTCTGCGCCACATGCTGTACGTTCTCCTGCACGCTGGCATCAATCGTGGCAATGCTGCCTTTCATCTGTAGCACGCTGGTTTTTTGCTGGTCGCTCATTGAGAACAGCACGTCAACGCAGGATTGCAGGCTGTCGATATTGCTGATAATCGATGCCATCGTTTTTCCCGCCCGCTCAACCTGCTCTGCCCCTTGATGGGTGCGCTCGACGGAGGTGGCAATCATCTGGCGGATATCACGTGCCGCCTCTTCACAGCGCAGCGCCAGCGTACGCACTTCGGCAGCCACTACCGCGAAGCCTTTGCCGTGCGCGCCTGCCCGCGCCGCCTCAACGGAAGCGTTCAGSGMCAGAATRTTRGTCTGGAAGGCAATGCCGTCRATAAGCTCGAGAATACCGTTGATTTTCAGCGACTCATCGCGGATATGCGTCATGGAGGCCATCGCCGAGCGTATATTTTCCCCACCCTCCTGCGCCACGCCGCTTGCCTGTTCTGCTAGCGTCCGCGCCTCGCTGGCCTTCTCGCTGGTGAGCGAGGCCGCCGCGGCGAGCTGTTCCATGGCGCTGGCGGTGACGGCCAACGATCGCGCCTGGTTGTCCGTGCGCTCGGAAAGTGCGGTATTACGCTGGAGAAGCGTTTGCGACGCCTCAATCAGTTGCGAAACGTTGCCGCTCACCTGCTCAAGCGTATTGCGCATCGCATCCAACGTCAGGCTAAAGGTGCGGGCAAACGGGGAACGGCTGGTTTTACTGTCACGCTCCAGGGTCAGATAGCCCGTCTCGCGGTTGATAACCGAGGCGAGCTTCGCCACTTCGCTCGCCGAGCGGGCATCCTGCTCCATACGTACCGCCAGCAGCACGAGGAATATCGTCTGCGCGACAACGTATAGTCCATGCATAATCACCATATGCAGGCCAGTGTGCATAAAGACGGTAATATTGAACAGCTCATACTCTTGTAAATAATTAAATACCAGGTGATGCACGGCAATAACGGCGGCGCCCATAATTAATGGCCGCCAGTCGCGCCACGCCAGCAGCGCCGACAGCAGTACAAATACCGAGAAATGGTATTCAGTTTCGCCACCGCCAAGCTGAATAAGCAGCGCGGAATAGGCCATCATAATAAATGCGTACATCAGGCGGGTAATGAGCTTGCCGGGAAAAAGTAACGTCATGAGCGTGCCGAGTACCGCCAGCAATGTCGCCACCAGTAGCGCCAGGCTGAGGTTGCCATTCATCGCCCCTACGCCCAACGATACGCCCCACATGACCCAGGCGAGCACCATCAACAGCCGGTCGGCTCTACGGCGAATAGAGGATAAAGAGAACAGATCCCGAGGCACGCCATCGGCTTGCCACAACGTCATTATTGCCATGATATATTCCGCCCGCGCAGGTGTTATTTCACGTCATATTATTGTTAGCGTTCAGAATTAAGCGTAGAGGGGTTATTTATGACTAGCCAGCACGTTGTTAAAAATATATCGCGACGATTAAGTCATGCTTAATAATATTTAACAGTGAATTGGAATATATGAGACTTAAGGGAAATATTATAGTACTGGAAGAATAATAACGGATGGCGCAGAACGCGCCATCCGGGATACTTATTTTTTCGCGACGGTCTCTTCACCGACGAGGCCAATTTTCAGATAGCCTGCCTGATGCAGAGTATCCATGACCTTCATCATCGTCTCATAGTCCACGGTTTTGTCGGCACGGAAGAAGATAGTGGTATCTTTTTTGCCTTCCGTCAGCGCGTCAATTGCCGTCACCATGTTGTCGTCGGTAATCGGATCGTTACCAAGGAACATTGATTTGTCCGCCTTGACCGACAGGTAGACCGGTTTATCCGGGCGAGGCTGCGGTTGGCTAGACGACGCTGGCAGATTCACTTTGACATCTACGGTGGCCAGCGGGGCGGCAACCATAAAGATAATCAGCAGTACCAACATGACATCGATAAACGGCGTCACGTTGATATCATGCATTTCGCCATTATCGTCCAGATTTTCATTAAGACGCATTGCCATGGGGCGTTAACCTACTCGTAATTTCTGGGCGGTACGCACCGGATGTACGCCGCTGGCGCTGAGGTCCAGGTCACGGCTTTGCAGCAGCAGAACCTGCGCTGCAACGTCGCTCAGGTTGGCTTTAAAGCCGCCAATCAGACGCGCAAAGATGTTATAGATAACCACCGCTGGAATCGCAGCGAACAGGCCTATTGCCGTTGCCAGCAGCGCTTCCGCGATACCAGGAGCAACAACCGCCAGGTTAGTGGTCTGGGTCTGTGCGATACCAATGAAGCTGTTCATGATACCCCATACGGTACCAAACAGGCCGACGAACGGGGAGATTGCACCGATGGTTGCCAGGAAGCCGTTACCACGACCCATATGACGACCCACCGCCGCTACGCGACGCTCAAGACGGAAACCGGTACGTTCTTTAATACCTTCGTTATCTTCCGAACCCGCAGAGAGCTCCAGCTCGTTCTCCGCTTCGTTGATTAACTGCGTGCTCAGGCTACGGGCATCGAATGCAGCCGCAATTTCATTCGCCTGATTCAGGGAACGCGCTTCGCCTAACAGTTTTTGTTCGCGCTTGAGGCGGCGCTTATGGGAGATAAGCTCTGCACCTTTGCTGAAGAAAATGGCCCAGGTGACGACGGATGCCAGTATCAAGCCAATCATGACCACTTTAACCACGATGTCGGCATGATGATACATACCCCAAACGGAGAGATCCGCCTGCATCAAATTATTACCCACTGTGTATCTCCAGGACATAAATCACAAATTCTGGGAACAATAATATCAAAACATCATCGAATTGATAGTAGTTCTCATTAGTATTTACATATTGACCCAAATCACACTTATTTTCCTTGCGCTTACGCAGTAAAAAAGTTTTCCGCGCGTTTTTTGGCAAAATTTTCTGCTGTTCGCACACTAAACGGTAGATCCCGCGTGCAATCGTGTTAATTTAGCCATCCAGACGTATAAAAACAGGCAGGCAAAAATGGCAGACAAACACCTCGATACCGCGCTGGTTAACGCCGGACGCAGCAAAAAATACACCCAAGGATCGGTGAACAGCGTCATTCAGCGCGCCTCTTCGCTGGTGTTCGACACGGTCGCCGCCAAAAAACATGCGACCCGCAATCGCGCCAACGGCGAGCTGTTCTATGGTCGTCGCGGTACTCTCACCCATTTCTCATTGCAGGAAGCCATGTGTGAGCTGGAAGGCGGTGCTGGCTGCGCCCTCTTCCCATGCGGCGCGGCAGCGGTTGCCAATACCATTCTGGCGTTTGTTGAACAGGGCGATAACGTGCTGATGACCAACACCGCCTACGAGCCCAGCCAGGACTTCTGCACCAAAATTCTCGGCAAACTGGGCGTGACCACCCGTTGGTTTGACCCGATGATCGGCGAAGGGATTGCCGACTTGATTAAGCCTAACACCAAAATCGTGTTCCTCGAATCCCCTGGCTCCATCACCATGGAAGTGCACGACATCCCGGCCATTGTCGCCGCCGTGCGCCGCGTGGCGCCAGAAGCCATCATCATGATCGACAACACCTGGGCGGCGGGAATTCTGTTTAAAGCGCTCGATTTCGGTATCGACATCTCCATTCAGGCTGGCACCAAATACCTGATTGGCCACTCCGATGCGATGGTCGGTACGGCGGTATCTAACGAGCGCTGCTGGCCGCAGTTGCGTGAAAATGCCTACCTGATGGGCCAGATGCTCGATGCGGATACCGCCTACATGACCAGCCGCGGTCTGCGTACTCTGGGCGTACGTTTACGCCAGCACCATGAAAGCAGCCTGAAGGTGGCCGAGTGGCTGGCGCAGCAGCCGCAGGTTGAGCGCGTGAATCACCCTGCGCTTCCTGGCAGTAAAGGGCATGAGTTCTGGAAACGTGATTTTACCGGCAGCAGCGGTCTGTTCTCGTTTGTGCTCAAAAAGCGCCTGAACGATGAAGAGCTGGCAAACTACCTCGATAACTTCTCGCTGTTCAGCATGGCCTACTCCTGGGGCGGCTTTGAGTCGTTAATTCTGGCTAACCAACCGTCTGAACTCGCCAGCATTCGCCCGGAAGGGAAAATCGATTTCACCGGCACGCTGGTTCGCGTCCATATCGGTTTAGAAAACGTTGACGATCTGATTGCGGATTTAGCGGCAGGATTTGCCCGCATCGTGTAACATAACCCCAGCCCGGCATCTTCTGCCATCGGGTGGGTTAGCAATGTTTTTGATGCGTCGCTCAGGCGCATCACCGATGTTGAGAACAGTCGGTCCCCGAAGTGATAAACCACCGTCGGCGTAAACCGTTTCCGCGTTATTGTCAGCAAATCAGGACAGCGCGGTTTCATGAGTTGCGCACGCGATCAAGGTGTTCTTAATCTTTCGGGCGTACAATAAGCGAAAACGCTGTTCCACAGGAATGTTCATGGTCGTTATTCAAGATATTGTCGCCGCGCTTTGGCAGCACGATTTTGCTGCTCTGGCGAATCCGCACGTCGTGGGGATCGTTTATCTGGTCATGTTTGCCACACTGTTTCTGGAAAATGGCCTGCTTCCCGCTTCATTCTTACCCGGCGATAGCCTCCTGCTATTGGCGGGCGCGCTCATTGCGAAGGGCGTGATGGGCTACGTGCCCACCATTGCCATCCTGACCGCTGCAGCAAGCCTGGGCTGCTGGCTGAGCTATATTCAGGGCCGCTGGTTGGGTAATACTCGCGTGGTAAAAGGCTGGCTGGCGCAGTTGCCGGATAAATATCATCAGCGGGCCACCTGCATGTTTGATCGGCACGGTCTGCTGGCGCTGCTGGCGGGGCGTTTCCTGGCGTTTGTGCGTACCCTGCTGCCAACGATGGCGGGCATCTCCGGCCTGTCGAACCGCCGCTTCCAGCTGTTCAACTGGCTGAGCGCACTGCTGTGGGTGGGCGTGGTGACGAGCTTAGGCTATGCCATCAGCATGATCCCGTTTGTAAAACGTCATGAAGATCAGGTGATGACCTTCCTGATGATCCTGCCTATTTTCCTGCTGGTCGCCGGACTTCTGGGTACGGTGATTGTGGTGATTAAGAAGAAGTATTGCGACGCGTAATAT
>CP070603.1:855732-861344 GCA_016939855.1 Kluyvera ascorbata | reverse complement strand
ACAAATCACATTCCCCGCAACCGTGCAGCATCCTCTCCCGGCGTTATGCCAAAATAGCGTTTAAACTCCCGGCTGAACTGCGATGCGCTTTCGTATCCCACCTGCATCGCCGCGGCGCTGGCCTTCAGCCCATCATGAACCATCATCATGCGTGCTTTGTGCAGACGGTAGCTTTTCAGATACTGCAACGGCGACGTGCTGGTTACCGACTTGAAGTTATGGTGAAACGCCGACAGGCTCATATTGGCCTCAGCGGCAAGCTGGTCCACGCTTAAGGCTTCGGTGTACTGGCTTTCAATACGCTTGAGCACCCGGCTAATCTGGCTGAAATGGGTCTGGCGACTGACCAACGCCATCAGCGCGCCGCCGCGAGGCCCGGTCAGCACGTGGTAAAGCATTTCACGAATAATTTGTTTCCCCAGAATACGGGCGTCCAGCGGGCGTTCCATCACGTCCAGCAGTCGTTCGGAGGCACAAAGAATCTCTTCTGAGAGCGTCGCCGAGTTGATGCCGCTCTCCGCCATCGACGACGGATGAAACAGCGGGTCTTCACCGATATCCATCAGCAGCTCTTGCAGCTGTAGGATATCAACATCAAGCCGTAATCCCGCCAGCGGCGCTTCTTCGGTCGCAAAAGTTTCACACTCGAAGGGTAAAGGTACGGTGAGCAGCAGATATTCGTTGGCATCGTAGCGGAAGGTACGCTCGTTGATATAACCAATCTTATAGCCGGAAAAGAGAAACACGATGCCCGGCCGGTACATCACCGGGGTGCGTCCGCTCGGCTGGGTACCATAGATAAGTTGAATATCCGGCAGCAGGGATCGCAGATTTTGTTCGTTACTTTTCAGCTGCTTAATTTTATCTGTCAGCAGCAAACAGATCTCTTCACGGTTCATCAACGGAGGCTCCTGATACCTTTTCCGACGCTGTCATTGTGGCTTTGTTTAACGTATTTCTCCAGAGCTATGGAGAAATGGGCAAGACAATCGCAGAAATGTGCATTGAGAGGTACGACAACGAAGACCACAATGATGTCATTCGGCGGTGACCCCTCATCGCCCTCTTTTTCCACCCACACTATAGGGAACGAGCAATGTTTAATTTTGATCTTCATACCCCGACCCGCATTCTGTTCGGCAAAGGCGCTATCGAAAACCTGCGCGCTCAGATCCCCGCTGACGCTCGCGTGCTGATTACCTACGGCGGCGGCAGCGTGAAAAAAACCGGCGTGCTGGACCAGGTGCTGAGCGCACTGCAGGGTCTCGACGTGCTGGAGTTCGGCGGGATTGAACCAAACCCATCTTATGAAACCCTGATGAACGCGGTGAAGATTGCCCGCGAAGAGAAAGTCACCTACCTGCTGGCCGTTGGCGGCGGTTCCGTACTGGATGGCACCAAGTTTATCGCCGCTGCCGCCCATTACGATACCAACATCGACCCATGGGAAATTCTGGAAACCTACGGCAGCAACGTCGCTAGCGCGATCCCTATGGGTTCCGTACTGACGCTGCCAGCAACCGGTTCCGAGTCCAACAAAGGCGCCGTTATCTCCCGTAAAACTACCGGTGACAAACGCGCCTTTATGTCTCCGCACGTGCAGCCGCTGTTTGCGATTCTGGACCCGGTTTACACCTACACCCTGCCGCCGCGTCAGGTCGCTAACGGCGTTGTGGATGCGTTCGTTCACACCGTAGAGCAGTACGTGACTTACCCGGTTGATGGCAAAATTCAGGACCGCTTCGCGGAAGGCATTCTGCTGACTCTGGTTGAAGATGGCCCGAAAGCGCTGCAGGAACCGGAAAACTACGCCGTTCGTGCCAACATCATGTGGGCAGCCACTCAGGCGCTGAACGGCCTGATTGGCGCTGGCGTGCCGCAGGACTGGGCAACCCATATGCTGGGCCATGAACTGACCGCAATGCACGGTCTGGATCACGCGCAGACGCTGGCTATCGTGCTGCCTGCCCTGTGGAATGAAAAACGCGATACCAAACGCGCCAAACTGCTGCAGTACGCAGAACGCGTCTGGAACATCACCGAAGGGTCTGACGATGCGCGTATCGACGCCGCTATCGCCGCTACCCGCAACTTCTTCGAACAAATGGGCGTGCCAACTCGCCTGTCCGACTACGGTCTGGACGGCAGCTCTATCCCGGCGCTGCTGAAAAAACTCGAAGAGCACGGCATGACCAAATTGGGTGAAAATCAGGATATTACCCTGGACGTGAGCCGCCGTATTTACGAAGCAGCACGCTAAGAGCTTCTCGCTTGACCTTTCGTTTTTGCATATTTCGACCAGACTTAATCTTACAAACCTTATCGGGGCATTGCTCCGATAAGCTCGTAAAAAGGAGAAATGCATGACACATCCAACCGTGATTAAACTGCACGATGGCAATGTAATGCCGCAGCTCGGCCTCGGGGTATGGCAGGCCACGAATGAGGAAGTCGTCACCGCGATCCATAAAGCGCTCGAAGTGGGCTACCGTTCCATTGATACCGCCGCCGCTTACAAAAATGAGTCGGGCGTCGGTAAAGCGATTGCGAGCGCGGGCGTTGCTCGTGAGGATCTGTTCATCACCACCAAGCTGTGGAACGACTCCCATCTCCGGGCGGCGGATGCTCTACAGGAGAGCCTGGAGCACCTGCAGCTGGATTATCTCGACCTGTATCTGATCCACTGGCCGGTTCCCGCAACCGATCACTACATTGATGCGTGGAAGAGTCTGATCGAACTGCAAAAACAGGGGCTAGTTAAGAGCATCGGCGTGTGTAACTTCCAGGTGCCTGACCTACAGCGGCTGATTGATGAAACCGGCGTCGCACCGGTTATCAACCAGATTGAGCTGCATCCGCTGATGCAGCAGCGTCAGCTAAACGCCTGGAACGCTACGCATAAAATCCAGACTGAGTCCTGGAGCCCATTGGCACAGGGCGGCGAAGGGGTGTTTGACCAGAAAATTATCCGTACTCTGGCGGATAAATACGGTAAGACTCCCGCGCAGATCGTGATTCGCTGGCACCTCGACAGCGGCCTGGTGGTGATCCCGAAATCGGTCACGCCGTCGCGCATCGCGGAAAACTTTGCGGTGTGGGATTTCCGTCTGGATAAAGATGAACTGAGCGAAATTGCGAAGCTGGATCAGGGCAAGCGTTTAGGACCAGACCCGGATCAGTTTGGCGGTTAATCTATGATGAGTGCCGGATGGCGGCTACGCCTTATCCGGCCTACACATCATCGAGTAGGCCTGATAAGCGAAGCGCCATCAGGCATAAAATACCCGGCTTATGCCGGGTATTTTTTTATCTCAACGGGACGCGGGTTTAGGACGCTTTTTGATGCCGTTAGGCGTCTGGCGCTGATGCGCCACCGGCGTGTGCTTGGTCAGCGCCGGGCGGGTGTTGCGGTTCTGGCGACGCGCTTCGCGCATTTCATCCAGCGTTGGCGCAGGCACCAGGCAATCACGGCGGCTGCCGATCAGATGCTTTTTACCCATCGTCTCCAGCGCCGTACGAATCAGCGGCCAGTTAGCCGGATCGTGATAGCGCAGCAGCGCTTTGTGCAGACGGCGCTGCTTATCGCCTTTCGGGATCACCACGTCTTCACTCTTATAGCCAATTTTACCCAGCGGGTTCTTGCCGGTGTAATACATGGTGGTCGAGTTCGCCAGCGGCGACGGGTAGAAGTTCTGCACCTGGTCCAGACGGAAACGGTGCTGCTTCAGCCACAGCGCCAGGTTTACCATATCTTCATCGCGCGTCCCTGGGTGGGCGGAGATAAAGTACGGGATCAGATACTGCTCTTTACCGGCCTGCTTCGAATAGGTGTCGAACAACTCTTTAAAGCGGTGATAGCTGCCCATCCCCGGCTTCATCATCTTCGACAGCGGCCCTTCTTCGGTGTGTTCAGGCGCAATCTTCAGATAGCCGCCCACGTGGTGGGTGGCCAGCTCTTTGATATAGCGCGGGTCTTCCACCGCCAGGTCGTAACGCACCCCGGAGGCAATCAGGATCTTCTTGATACCTTTCAGGTCGCGGGCTCGGCGGTAGAGGTTAATCGTCGGCGTGTGGTCAGTATCCATATGCGGACAGATTTCCGGGTACACGCAGGAAAGACGACGGCAGGTCTGCTCCGCACGCGGCGACTTACAGCGCAGCATATACATGTTGGCCGTTGGGCCACCCAGGTCGGAGATAATGCCGGTAAAGCCAGGCACCGTGTCGCGAATGGCTTCGATTTCGTTGATGATCGAATCTTCAGATCGGCTCTGGATAATACGGCCTTCGTGCTCGGTGATAGAGCAGAAGGAACAGCCGCCGAAGCAGCCGCGCATAATATTGATAGAGAAACGAATCATCTCATACGCCGGAATACGCGCCTTGCCGTATGACGGGTGCGGGATACGCTGATACGGCAGCGCGAACACGCTGTCCATCTCTTCGGTGGAGAGCGGGATCGCCGGTGGGTTAATCCAGATATAGCGATCGCCCTGCTTCTGCATCAGCGCGCGGGCGCTGCCCGGGTTGGTTTCATGGTGCAGAATACGGGAAGCGTGGGCGTACAGCACTTTGTCGCCTTTGACCTTTTCAAAGGACGGCAGCAGCACGTAGGTTTTCTCCCACGGCTTAGGGCGCGGCGGCTGCACGGTCACGGCTTTGGCTTCCTGCTTTTTCGGTGCCACCGGTTTGTTGTCGGCGCACGGCAGATCATCGCCGTACGGATGCGGAATCGGGTCGATTTTCCCCGGGGTGTCGATGCGGGTTGAGTCGACGCCAGACCAGCCCGGTAGCGCTTCTTTAACGATGATCGCGGTATTACGCACGTCGCGAATGTGCGCTATGGGTTCGCCCAGCGCCAGACGGTGCGCCACTTCCACCAGCGGACGCTCGCCGTTACCGAACATCAGCATGTCGGCCTTGGCGTCAATCAGCACCGAACGGCGTACGGTATCAGACCAGTAATCATAGTGCGCGGTGCGACGCAGGCTGGCTTCGATGCCGCCGAGAATCACCGGCACATCTTTCCACGCTTCTTTACAGCGCTGGGTATAGACCAGCGTGGCACGATCCGGACGTTTCCCTGCGACGTTGTCGGGGGTATAAGCATCGTCATGACGCAGCTTGCGGTCAGCGGTGTAGCGGTTGATCATCGAGTCCATGTTGCCGGCGGTGACGCCGAAGAACAGGTTCGGTTTGCCCAGACGCATAAAGTCGTCTTTGCTGTTCCAGTCCGGCTGGGCGATGATCCCCACGCGGAAGCCCTGCGCTTCCAGCATACGGCCACAAATCGCCATCCCGAAGCTCGGGTGGTCAACGTAGGCGTCGCCGGTTACCAGAATGATGTCGCAGCTATCCCAGCCAAGTTGATCCATCTCTTCACGTGACATTGGCAAAAACGGGGCCGGCCCAAAGCAGGCGGCCCAGTACTGCGGCCAGGAGAAAAGGTCGCGATCCGGTTGGATCAGGGAGATAGCGCTCATATTGCTTCCGAAAAATTGGCAAAAAAATAGACAAAGGCCGGGGATTATAAGCCCGATCGCCTTACTAATGAAGTGGGAATTTTTAGCGCGGTATGAGTCCCGGCGTCGCTGCGCTCAGCCGGGCTACAA
>CP070603.1:846391-855706 GCA_016939855.1 Kluyvera ascorbata | reverse complement strand
GCCGGGTTCACCAGAATCTGTCCAATAGAACCACGGTCGGCAAGCTCCAGCGTCTGGCTGGCGTACTGGAACGGGAAGTGCGGCCATGACGGCTGCGAGTAATAGACCAGCAGCTCTACCTGACCATCAATCCAGACCGTATCTTTCCAGCCACGGTCTTCCGGCAGCGGCGTTGCGCCGTTGACGTTGCGAATCTGGAACATCACCCCTTCAATATGGAACGACTGCGGCGCATCGGCGCGTACCGTCCAGCGCTCCCAGGTGCCCTGTTGCGCGGTGATATCGATACGCTGCGGGTCCCACAGCTGGCCGTTGATGCCGGGGTCGTCGCCTAACAGAATGTCACGGCTGCGAATCGGCGTGCCGCTGAGCACTTCCGTTGGCAGTATGCGCATCGGTAAGTTATCGGTTACTAACGGCAGAAGCCCCGTCGGACGCAGGGTCAGTACCAGCGTGGAGATCAGAATGCTCGATGGTTCGAAGAAGCCGCGAATACGTTCCATGATGCTGGCGGACTCACCACAGGTGATGGAGGCTTCGTCACCGTTGGTCATATCGACCAGCACTTCGCGACGTTCGCCCGGCGCCAGCGAGATTTGCGTGGTGGAGACTGGCGCAGGCAGGAAGCCCTGATCGCTGGAAATCACGTGCAGCGCACGGCCATCGCTCATGCGCAGCGAGTAGCGGCGGGAGTTGGAGGCGTTCAGCAAGCGCAGGCGCACCCAGCCGCGCGACACTTCAACATACGGCCCCTGTACGCCGTTGACTAGCAACGTATCGCCAACAAAGCCGCCGCTGCCCGGCTCGTCGTATACCGGCGCGCCAAAGTTATCCAGACGCTTATCCTGGATGATGACCGGGAAGTCGTCGACGCCGTAGTGATTAGGGAATGGTAAGGACTTACTAACTTCATCTTCAATCAGCCACATCCCCGCCAGGCCGTTATACACCTGCTGCGCCATGTGGTTCGGCGTATTGGCCTGATACCACAGCGTTGACGCGTTCTGGCGAATAGGCAGCACCGGCGCCCAGTCGGCGTTTGGCGTCATCATGCGCGCCGCGCCGCCTATCAGCGGCCCCGGCACCTGCAAGCCTCGCACGGTCATGGCGACGTTTTCCGTCAGACGGTTACTGTAGATGAGTTTAACATCATCACCCTTCCAGACGCGGATCGTCGGCCCAAGATAGCGGCCGTTGACGCCCCAGACGGACGCGCGCGTGCCCTGGGTAAACGACCAGTGCGTACGTTGCAGCGTTAAGAATAGCGGTTGCCCACGGCGAGACTCCAGCAGCGGAGGCACCGGCAATGCGGGTTGCTTCCCTGCAGCTTGAGCCCTCAGCGGCACGGTGCCCGCACAAAGCGCAACGCCCGAAGCCTGAATAAACTGACGCCGACTGAGTGACATATAAGCTCCATCAAAACTAACTAATCAAACGTGGGAAATCATTTTCCCGACAGTAAAACAGCGGGCGACGCGAGCGTTTACCCGCGCCATCAGCGGAGATTACTTTTTACCGGCAGACTCACGCTGGGCCACTTCCTGGTCCAGCTCGTCGATTTTAGCCTTCATCACTTCACGGCAGTGCTTCGCCAGGTCGCGAACCTGATCTTTACCCCATGCACTGGTGTCGATTGGCTCCAGCATTTCAACAATCACCAGACCGTTGTTCCAGCGGTTAAGCTTGATTTTATTGGAGGTATTTGACACGCAGACCGGAATAATCGGCACGCCAGCGGCGATGGCAGCGTGGAACGCACCGGTTTTAAACGGCAGCAGACCGCGACCACGGCTGCGGGTACCTTCCGGGAACATCCAGATGGAAATTCTGCGTTTTTTAAAGGCATCCGCCACTTCCGCAATGGTACTGTGCGCTTTCGCTTTGTTATTGCGGTCGATGAGCAGATTGCCGGTCAGCCAGTACAGCAGGCCAAAGAACGGGATCCACACCAGGCTCTTTTTACCGACCGTAACGGTTGGCGGCTGGACGATATTCGCCGCCGTCACCATATCGTAATTGTTCTGGTGGTTGGCGATATAAATCGCGTTGCCATAGCGCTCCGCGTCAGCCGGTTTGCGGGTTTCAACCTTTAAACCGAACACCGGCGCCATACGGCCAAACATATGGCCAAAGGTGGCGACGTGTTTTGGGTTACGCGGACTGAACAGGCAATAGATGCAGCCAAAGATGCATACCAGGATGCAATAAATGACGACAATAATGACACGTAAAATAAATAGCATAGCGTCCTCTGAACCCTGAACCACTTAGAATGTTACCGATCAGGCGGGTGCCGACAGGATATATACCGGACAGGGCTTTGTTACTTGCAGACCCCTGCAAAGGGGTATTGTTAATCGCAACGGCTGAATTAACAACGGTTTCACAGTAATTTTTCCCCCCGCCTGACGACGGGGGAAATAATTACTCTTCGCTGTCACCCGCCGAGGCGCGACGCGGCGAATCAATCTCAATGCGATCGATTTTTTGCAGGCCGCGCATCAGGGTGCCGCGACGACCGCGCTCGCCCGTCACTTTTTGCAGCTCTTCCGGGCGCAGTTTGATCTTACGTTTGCCCACATGGAAGGTCAGCGTACTCTGCGGCGGCAGCACATACAGATGCGCCAGGCTATCAACGCCGCTGGCCGCTTCCGCCGACGGGATATTAATAATCTTGTTGCCCTTACCTTTTGACAGCTGCGGCAGGTCGCTCAGCGGGAACATCAGCATACGACCCGCCGAGGTGATAGCCAGCAGCATATCGCTCTCGTCTTCGATGACCACCGGCGGCATCACGCGGGCGTTATCCGGCAGTGAAATCAGCGCCTTACCGGCACGGTTACGCGCCACCAGGTCATTGAAGGTACACAGGAAACCGTAGCCCGCATCAGATGCCATCAGCAGCTTGGTATCGTCGCCTTCCATCAGCATATGCTCAACGGTCGCGCCCGGCGGCAGCGTTAGCTTGCCGGTTAACGGCTCGCCCTGACCACGTGCGGACGGCAGCGTAATCGGGTCGATGGCGTAGCTGCGACCCGTCGTGTCGACAAACACCACCGGTTGGTTGCTCTTGCCTTTCACCGACGATTTCCAGCTATCGCCAGACTTATAGTTCAGCCCCTGGGCATCGATGTCATGGCCTTTCGCACTGCGTACCCAGCCCATCTGCGACAGCACGATGGTGACAGGTTCAGACGGCAGCATGTCATGTTCGCTCATCGCTTTCGCTTCTTCGCGCTCATGCAGCGGCGAACGGCGGTCGTCACCGAAGGCTTCGGCATCAGCCTGCAGCTCTTTCTTCAGCAGGTTGCTCATTTTGCGTTCGGACGCCAGGATCGACTGCAGATGATCGCGCTCTTTGGCTAAATCATCCTGCTCGCCGCGGATCTTCATCTCTTCGAGCTTCGCCAGGTGGCGCAATTTCAGCTCAAGGATCGCTTCCGCCTGGGTTTCGCTGATGCCAAAGCGCGACATCAGCGCCGGTTTCGGCTCATCTTCGTGACGGATAATCTCGATCACTTCATCGATGTTGAGGAACGCCACCAGCAAACCTTCGAGGATATGCAGGCGTTTGAGCACTTTCTCGAGGCGGTAGTTCAGACGACGACGTACGGTGTCGCGGCGGAACGCCAGCCATTCGGTGAGGATCTCCAGCAGGTTTTTCACCGCCGGACGACCATCCAGCCCGATCATGTTCAGGTTGATGCGGTAGCTCTTTTCCAGATCGGTGGTGGCGAACAGGTGGTGCATCACCGGTTCCATGTCCACGCGGTTGGAACGCGGCACGATAACCAGACGAGTCGGGTTTTCGTGGTCGGATTCGTCGCGCAGGTCATCGACCATCGGCAGCTTTTTGTTACGCATCTGCGCCGCTATCTGTTCCAGCACCTTAGCGCCGGAAACCTGATGCGGCAGTGCGGTAATCACCACCGCGCCGTCTTCTTTATTCCACACCGCGCGCATACGCACGGAGCCACGGCCGTTCTGGTAAATTTTGCGGATTTCCGCGCGCGAGGTGATGATTTCCGCCTCGGTCGGGTAGTCCGGGCCCTGAACGATATCCAGCACCTCGTCGAGCGTGGTCTGCGGTTTTTCAATCAGGGTAATTGCGGCTTTCGCCACTTCGCGTAGGTTGTGCGGCGGAATATCCGTCGCCATCCCCACGGCAATACCGGTGGTGCCGTTCAGCAGGATGTTAGGCAGGCGCGCAGGCAGCATTTTCGGCTCCTGCATGGTGCCGTCAAAGTTCGGCACCCAATCGGCTGTGCCCTGCCCCAGCTCGCTTAACAGCAGCTCGGAATATTTCGACAGGCGGGATTCGGTATAACGCATCGCCGCGAACGATTTAGGATCGTCCGGTGCCCCCCAGTTCCCCTGGCCATCGACCAGCGGGTAACGGTAAGAGAACGGCTGCGCCATCAGCACCATCGCTTCGTAGCAGGCGCTATCGCCGTGCGGATGGTACTTACCCAGTACGTCACCGACGGTACGGGCGGATTTTTTAAATTTTGCGGTGGCGTTCAACCCCAGTTCCGACATTGCGTAAACAATGCGGCGCTGCACCGGTTTCAGGCCATCGCCAATAAACGGCAACGCACGATCCATGATGACGTACATGGAGTAGTTTAAGTAGGCGTTTTCCGTAAATTCATGTAGCGCAAGGCGCTCTGCCATATCGCTCATTAACAGTGGATCCTCAATCTGCATGCTGACCGTTCGGACGGCAATATTGCCGCAGATAATACCCTATCTCACGGTCTGAGTCACAAACCGTGAGATAGGTTGGGAGCGGGTTAACGAAGCGGTAAATAAATATCCGTCAGCAGCGCATGTTCCGGCACCTCATGAACGAAATTGAGGTACTGGAAAAAGACCGGGAAGTCGCGCGGCGTCTCGCCGCTGCCGGGCAGCCATTCGCGGAACAAATACCAGACGCTGTCAGACAGCGAATCCAGCGAGCCCTGATGACGCACCACCGCGCAGCGCCCGCCGGGAATCACCGCGTTAACCACGCCGTACGCATTCTCCGGTATCGGTTTAGCGATGCTGCCGCAGATATCAAAACGAAACTGCTCCGGCGGCGTGGTCTGCGGGTCATGCCAGGCAATGCCGTAGGTCTGGCTGCTCGCTACCGGCGAAAGCCCGGTGGTGCGTCGCCATTCAATAAAGGTTGCCGCGCTGTCGTTCACCCGATCCGGATGCCCCTGATGGGTCAACATGGCGACGTTGGTTTGCGGAAATTCAACGATTTTCACGTCCATTACGTGCTGCTCCTGTAAAGCCAGTTTAGGAACGCGCTGGTGCCAGGCCGCCCAGTCCGGTTTTTGGCGGAACTGGCGCGGGTTTTGGCCAAACGCAGTTTTAAAGGCACGAGTGAACGACTCCGGGTTCTGAAACCCGGCATCCAGCGCAATATCGATAACCTTATCCTGCGGGTTAAACGCCAGCCGCCACGACGCGCGGCGCAGACGTAACCATTGGATATAGCGATACAGCGGCAGGCCGCTCCAGGCGGTAAATTGCCGATGGAAATGAAATGGCGAACTGTGCGCCATCCGGCTTAACGCCTCAAGCGAGAGAGGCTCATCCAGATGACGTTCAATGTGGTCGCAAACGCGCCGCAGGCGTTCGGAATAAGCCGCGCTTAATAAGTCACTCATCACTGCCTCCTTGCGGGATATTCTGCCCACCTGGCCGCAGTGAATCCTGACCGATCTTGCGCAGTCTTGGGGATTACGGATTCACTTTGCGGATCTGTTTCACGTCGATTTCAACGGAGTTCCAGTCTTTATCCACTTCACCCTGGATTTCAACCACATCCTGCGGGGTGATGGTCTGACCGTTCCAGCGCTTGTGGTCAATATCCACATTTACGGTGCCACTGGCATCTTTAAAAATATACAGATCGTCGGACACGCGCTCGATGATGTTCCCGCGCAGCGTAACCCAGGTGTCATCACGCATGGTTTTGGCGTTCGCCGCGGTGGTCACGGTGCCGTTAGGGCCAACGAAGCCGCCAGCCTGCGTCGTCGTGGTGGACGGGCCGGAAAATCCGCCCTGAGTGGCGGCGAATGCCGGTGCAGAAGCCAGGGCCAGAATGGCAGCGATAGCAGCAAGTTTCTTCATGATTTGTTCTCCCTTTTGTGGTGTATGGGCACTATTACACCCGCCATTTCTTAACAACTTCTTAAGAGGAAAAAAGATTTATTATTGCTGTACATAGGCAGTAAAGGCGCGCTTTACTTGGCATAAAGAGTAGCAGGCATGGAGCGGCGGATGCGCATTTTATTAGTGGAAGACGACAAGCTTATCGGCGACGGCATCAAAACCGGACTCGGGAAAATGGGCTTTAGCATCGACTGGTTTACCCGTGGTGAAGAGGGCAAAATTGCGCTCTACAGCGCCCCTTACGACGCGGTGATCCTTGACCTGACGCTGCCCGGCATCGACGGGCTGGATATTCTGCGCGAGTGGCGAGAAAAATCCCGCCGCGAGCCGGTGCTCATTCTTACCGCCCGCGATGCGCTGAGCCAGCGCGTCGAAGGGCTGCGTTTAGGCGCTGATGACTACCTCTGCAAACCGTTCGCCCTGATTGAAGTGGCCGCCCGACTGGAAGCGTTGATTCGCCGCGCCCACGGCCAACCCACCAGCATACTGCGCCACGGCGACGTGGAACTCGACCCGAATAGCCTGACCGCCACCTTTAACAATGAACCGCTCATACTGAAGCCAAAAGAATTTGCCCTGCTGGAGCTGCTGCTGCGCAACGCCGGGCGGGTACTGCCGCGTAAGCTTATCGAAGAGAAGCTCTATAGCTGGGATGAAGAGGTCACCAGCAACGCCATCGAAGTGCACGTCCACCATCTGCGCCGCAAGCTCGGCAGCCCGTTTATTCGTACCGTCCACGGTATCGGCTACACGTTGGGTGACCAATGAATCTGTTCCGTCGTCTAAGCCTGCGCGTTCGTCTGACGCTGCTGTTTATGCTGCTCTCCGCCGTGGCCTGGTGTTTTGCCAGCGTCATCGCCTGGAAGCAAACCACCGACAAGCTGGACAAGCTGTTCGATACCCAGCAAATGCTGTTTGCCAAACGCATCAGCGCGATGGATTTCGCCGACCTGCCGACGTCCCGTCAGTGGATTCGCGCACCGAAGAAAATTAAACACGGCCATCTTGATGAAGACGCGCTGGCGTTCGCTATCTATACCGTCGACGGCAAAATGGTGCTGCACGACGGCGAGAACGGTCCGTACATCCCCTATCACTACCGCCGCGAAGGCTTTGACGACGGCCCGCTGAGCAACGATGACGATAGCTGGCGCTTCCTGTGGCTGACCACCGCCGATAAAAAGTACCGCATCGTGGTCGGCCAGGAGTGGGATTACCGCCAGGAGATGGCGCTGGATATCATCACCAGCCAGCTGACGCCGTGGCTGATTGCCCTGCCGGTCACTTTTTTGCTGTTGATTCTGCTGATTAGCCGCGAGCTGGCGCCACTCAAAAAATTAACCCGCACCCTGCGCCAGCGCCACCCGGACTCCGGCGAGCCGCTGGATACCCACGGCGTGCCAAACGAAGTCCGCCCGATGCTGGATGCGCTCAATCAGTTGTTCCGCAAAACTCACGATATCATGACCCGCGAGCGGCGCTTTACCTCCGATGCAGCCCATGAGCTGCGCAGCCCGCTCACCGCACTGCGGGTACAGGCCGAAGTGGCGCAACTGTCGCAGGACGATCCGGAAAGCCAGCAAAAGGCGCTGATGCAGCTACATGCCGGTATCGACCGCGCCACGCGCCTGGTCGAGCAACTGCTGACCCTTTCCCGCCTCGACTCGCTGGAACAACTCGCCGACGTGCAACCGGTAAATCTCGGCGAGCTGCTGCAATCCTCGGTGATGGACATCTACCACACCGCGCAAAAGGCGGGTATTGAGATTCGCCTGCACCTGAACGCCCAGCAGGTCACCCGCACCGCCCAGCCGCTGCTGATGAGCCTATTGGTGCGTAATCTGCTGGATAACGCCGTGCGCTACAGTCCGTCGGGTAGCGTCGTTGACGTTACCCTGGACAGCCACGGCTTCAGCGTCCGCGATAACGGACCGGGTATTCAGCCAGAAGCGCTGGCGCGTATCGGCGAACGTTTCTATCGCCCGCCGGGGCAGGATGAAACCGGCAGCGGACTGGGGCTGTCGATTGTGCAGCGGATTGCGACGCTGCATGGGATGACGGCGACGTTTGCTAACGCGCCCGGCGGCGGCTTTGAAGTGACGATTCGCGGGTAGCCGATTATTGCCAATCCAGCAAAAGACTTTGCACATTTTGCACATTTAATCGTTACAGCAAGGCGAGTATCATGCCCCTCAAAAGCCAACTTTTGAGGATTTATAATGAGCAACATCCTGATTATCAACGGTGCGAAAAAATTCGGCCATTCTAACGGCCAGTTGAACGACACCCTGACTGAAGTCGCGGAGACCTACCTGCGCGACCTCGGGCATGATGTTAAAGTGGTTCGCGCAGACGGCGAGTATGACGTAAAAGCCGAAGTACAAAACTTCCTGTGGGCCGACACCGTTATCTGGCAGATGCCAGGCTGGTGGATGGGCGCGCCGTGGACCGTGAAAAAATATATCGATGACGTGTTCACCGAAGGCCACGGCTCTCTGTACGCCAGCGATGGCCGTACCCGTTCCGACGCCAGCAAAAAATATGGCTCCGGCGGTCTGATTCAGGGCAAAACCTACATGCTTTCCCTGACCTGGAATGCGCCAATGGAAGCCTTTACCGATAAAGATCAGTTCTTCCACGGCGTGGGCGTTGACGGCGTTTACCTGCCGTTCCACAAAGCCAACCAGTTCCTGGGAATGGAAGCGCTGCCGACCTTTATCACCAACGATGTGATTAAAATGCCTGACGTTCCACGTTATGTTGCAGAATACCGCGAGCATCTTGGGAAGATTTTTGCTTAACTGTTAGCCTGGAATTAGAAGGAGTTAATCATGTTGACCATTATTGCTGAAATCCGTACTCGTCCAGGACAACATCACCGTCAGGCGGTGCTGGATCAGTTCACCAAAATTATCCCAACCGTACTGAAAGAAGACGGCTGCCACGGCTATGCGCCGATGGTGGATCACGCCGCAAACGTGAGCTTCCAGACCACGGCACCTGACTCTATCGTGATGGTTGAAGTGTGGGAAAGCGTGGCGCACCTTGAAGCGCACCTGCAAACTCCGCACATGAAAGCCTGGAGCGAAGCGGTGAAAGGCGACGTGCTGGATACGACGATTCGTATTCTGGAATCAGGCGTTTAAT
>CP070603.1:828382-846278 GCA_016939855.1 Kluyvera ascorbata | reverse complement strand
CATTTACCAATACAGCTTCCAGCTCTGCGTCATGCGCACCAGCGCTTCCACATAGAAGTAATCCCCCCAGCTACAGCACTCATCCACGCCTTTATCGCTGGCGAAGTGATAAACCGAGTGTTTCAGCACGCCGGTACCCGGCTCGTCCACGCCCATCAGATAGTGTTTCGACAGCGACGACATAATCCCCATCGCCCACTGCTGATAGCGCTCACGGTCCGGGTCGGTGGTTGGCAGATGTTTCACCAGCTCCAGCAGGCCGCACACCGCAATCGCCGCCGAGGATGAATCACGCAGCGCGTCGGTGCCCACCAGCGCCAGATCCCAATGGCAAACCGCGTCTTCCGGCAGACGATTAAGGAAATAGTTCGCCAGCTTTTTCGACAGGCTAATCAACTCTTTATCGCCGGTATACAGGAAGCTCAGCATAAAGCCGTAAATGCCCCACGCCTGCCCGCGCGACCAGCAAGAATCATCGGCATAGCCCTGCTGCGTTTTGCCAAAGCGCGGCGCGCCGGTCTGCACGTCCATATAGTAGGTGTGGTAGGTCGAGGCATCGTCACGCACCAGATATTTCGCCGACTGGCGCACGTGAGCGCGCGCGGCATCGGCAAATCGCGGATCGCCGGTCTGCTCGGTCGCCCAGTAGAGCAGCGGCAGGTTCATGGTACAGTCGATAATCATGCGCCCGGCCTGCTCCGGGTCGGTCAGTACACCCCAGGCCTGGATGATTTCCGCTTTACGATGGAAACGCTCCAGCAGCGCTTCCGCCGCCTGCAAAGAGAAGCCGCGCGCATCGCGATTGCCGGTCAAGCGCCACGCTGACACGCAGGAAAGCGTGTACAGGAAGCCCAGGTCATGCGTGTTGGTGTCGCAGCGGCCCGCGATACGCAGGCCGAACGAGCGCACGTGTTTTTCCGCCAACGCCCGGTATTTCTCCTCACCGGTCATCTCCCAGGCCAGCCATAGCTGCCCGGTCCAGAAGCTGGTCGTCCACTCAACGTTTTCGGTGAGTGGATAGTAGCCGTTCACGCAGGCTTCGCCCGGGAATTTATCACCGAAATCCGTTAAATGACGGCTAATCAGCTTAAGGACATGGCTACGCGCCGAGCACAGCTCATCGTTAAACGTCTGAAGATTAACGGGTGCACCCGGAAATTCACGCAGGGTTTCCTCAACGATACGGTTTAACATATTCGGTTCCTTGATTCAGTAAGGCTTATTTAGAAATACCATTCTCAGCCACATCAAGTGCAGGCTGGCGATGATTCTGACGTTTACAGGCGGATAAAGTGAATGCAGAAATCAGCGTAAAGAACAGCGCAATTCCACCCATGATGATATAAGTCTTTTCAAATCCGATACGGTCGTATAATAAACCGGCCGGGGAAGAGACCACCACGTTGCCGATATATAACATTGCCTGATAACCCAATAGATACATGGTGGCGTTAACGCGTTTATCGAAATGCTCAGCAATATATTTAAAGACCGACACCAGCAGCAGACAAATTTCCAGACCGTACAGCGGCTTAATAACGGAAATCAGCAGATGTGAGTCACACAGGCCAGAAATCACCAGGCGCGCACCAACGAGCGCCCCGACAATGATCAGGCCACGTTTTGCGCCAATATAGTTAACGAACATCGGCATGAAGATGTACATCACGAACTCGGTGCCGGACTGCACGGTTCCCAGTAAACCAAAGATAGTGTTGCCTTCGTGCACATCGCTAAAGAAGGTGACAAAGTAGCGTGAGAACTGCTGCTCAGCCACAAACATCATCCACGCCACGCCGGCCACATACAGACAGAATGCCCAGAACTTGCCGCTTTTCAGCAGGTCGAACACGTCTTTCAGGACAATCTTGTCCTTAGAGATAACCGCGCTGGCGTTGCTGGTTTCAGTATCCACCTTCAGGCTGATTAACACCACCAGCATGACCAGCGATGCCACGCTGCCGAGGATAAAGTTGTAGGCCGGAGAGATATTAAACAGCAGACCGGAGAACGACGACGCCACCGCCCAGCCGAGCGAGCCCCACATACGAATCTGGCCAAACTCCATGCTGTTCAGGCGACTGTAGCGATCGGCATACGATTCACAGGCCGCCACGCCGGCATACCACGCGAAGCTCAGATAAATGGCGCCAACAATGATCCCCACGGTGGTGTAGGAGAGCAGCAGCGGTTGATAAACATAAATAAAGAACGGCGCCATCAGGGCCGACATCACCACTACAAAATAGAGCAGATACTTACTCATGCCTATTTTATCGAGAATGTAGCCGTAAATAGGTTTAAGGATAACGGAGAATATACCGTTGACGGCAAACACGGTACCAATTACCGCACCGCTGAGTTCTGCTTTTTGCCCAAGCCAAATAGCAAATAAACCAATACTGGCGGACCAGGTAAAGAAATATAAAAAGATAAATGAACTTATTTTGTAATATTCCAGCCTGTTTGTTGACGATAGTTTTTCCATACGGTCCTCGACAAGACGATGTAGGGGTACAAACTCGGCATCAAAGGGATGCAGAGTTTGTCAGGAGGTATTCCGGTTTATTGTTTTATCCGGATATTTAAAAATTCAGCGTCGTTATTTTCCCGCTGACGCTATCCGTCACGTTCAGCGTATTATTTTCGATATGCAGCGTTGGCAATGCTGGCAACATCATATTATGGTTACCACTTGCCACTACACCACAGCAAAGCCAATGTTCTCCTGGCGCTATCTCACCCGTTAACATCGGGATCGCCGCGCACTCGGCAAACATCACGCTGCTGTTCGGCGGGGTAATGACGCTATCGGCCACGCGTACGGCGTGAGGCGAGAGATCCACCACCGCGCTCACGCCGTTGGCGGCGTTCACCCGGCTCTGACGCACGGTCAGTTCCGCATCAGCTTTCATCACCGCAAAGCCCCCTTCCACCGTCTGCAGGCGACGCGCCGTATTCACACGGTGAACGCGCACGTGCCAGTCACCGCATGGGATAAGCCAGGTATCGACCTGCACGTCGCGCCACGGCAGCCAGCGTGAGTAGATAGCGCCGTCCAGCATCTCCACGCTTTCGCATTCGCGGCGACCACGCCAGTAGTTGTCGTTATCCGACAGCAGCAGCATCGAGTCGCAGGCCGCGTGCTTAATGCCGTAGCGCCCGCGCTCGATGGTAAAACCAAAGCGTGTGGAATAGGCAAATTTGGTGTACTTGGCCTCGGTATTGACGTAGTTGTTCAACTCAAGCTGGCCGGAGGTGAGCATCACCACATGCTGCGAGTTTTCGCTGTGCTGCAAAATTTGCTGGGCGGGCACAATCGCATGTACCGGCGCCAGGCTCGGCAGCGGCAGTTCTTCCGCCTGCCAGAAAGCGTGCGTTTCCGGCAGCGCCATAATCAGGAATACCTTCAGCGCCCAGTACGGCGAGCCCGGCGAGTTGTAGTCTTCGCACATCGCCAGATTCGGGTAGGCAAAGCCGAGCGTCAGAATACCGTCACGATCGAAAATCGGCTGATCCAGCCACCAGCGCAGGTGGCGCAGGACAATACCTTTCACCACGCCCGGCGAGAATACATCGAGCCCGGCAAAGGCCACACCGCTCCAGAACGCCACCATCGCGAAGCGGTAGGTCAGGCTGCGGCCAAACGGCACCGACGCCCCGTCAGCGGCGGAAAGGTAGATAAAATCGTGGGCAAACAGACAGGCGCGTTCACGCAGCGTAGCCGCGCGCGTTGGGTCGTCGTCCGCGTTCAGCGTGGCGTAAATCAGGCCGTAAAAGTGGAACGCCATCGAGATGTAGTAATCTTTTGGGCGACCCGGACCATCGGAGTACCAGCCGCCGCCCAGATAGTAAGCTTCCATCATCGTGAAGCGACGGTCGATAGCCGCCTGGTCGTACGGCAGCCCGGCGCGTTTAAAGCCCAGCTGTACGATAATCGCGAAGTAGTTCCAGTTGCTGTCCGGCATCTGGGCATCGGTAATTTGGTTCAGCCAGCGGTGCAGGTTTTCCAGTTCGGCAGCGTTGAAATGGCTGGTCAGCTTGTCCTGCAACAAAGCAAGGCCAAGGCCGTAGGCCGCCATCTCAACCAGACGCTGATCGTACGGCCCGGTTTCCCCCCAATAGGATGGGCTTTGCGGGTCAGTCCCGAGCTTAATCGCCGTAAGGTATTTATCGCTAAACGGTACCTCATCGCCCCCCGCCAGCAGCGGGAACAGGCCCCAAAGCGCTCTCGATAAGCCCTCCATTTCCGCGATATCCGTGCTGTAGTGCGCGCAGGTGTTACCCAGCGAGAACTGCGCGACGTTTTCGGGAAACTGTTTATCGAGAGCGCTCAGCATCGCCGTCAGCGTCTGCGCTACGTCCTGTCGTGATGACAATATTTTTGATATTTCCGTCACTGTCCTGACCCCTAATTTACCCATTCTCGAAAGTGGCTAAAGCATAGAGAATCGGGGTGGCGTAGAAATGTTAACCCGGTCACAACTGATACTATTCAATGAACCGCTGCTTGATAAAATTTAAAACAGTGGTTTAGTAGTAAGATTAAACCGGCAAAAGTTTAAATTTATTGCACATGACTTCGTCCTGGAATACCGAACATCTGGAGCTGATCACGCTAAATGACGCCGTGGCGTCGTTTAGTCGTCTTTTTGCCAACACCGTGCGCTACCAGCACTGGCATCAGTGTCTGGAAATTCTCTATGTCGAAGAAGGGTTTGGCGTGGTAATCGTCGATAATCGCCAGTACACCATGCGCCCCGGCAGGCTCTTTTTCTTCCCGCCGTTCACGCTGCATAAAATCATGGTCGATGAGAAAGCGCAGAATAGTTACCGGCGGACGATTATTCATGTCGACCAGCACGCCATCGCAACGCTGCTACGTCACTTTCCAGAAAATCATCGCCGCTTACAGGCGCTTTCGGCTCGCGGCCGCCCGGCATTCGTGGCGGATTTAGCCGACCAGCACGCGCATATTGATCACCTGTTCAGCCTGTATGCCGCGATGTCCCACGCCTCCGGGCTCAGTACCGAGCAAATCACCTGCATGCTGATGACGCTGTTTAATATGTTGCCGCCTGGGCAGGAAAAAATGCCGGAAGCCGGGCGCGGTATCGCCAGTTCAGTCATGTTCTGGATTGAAGAAAACTATCGGCAGAAGTTCAGCCTCGACGCACTGGCGCAGGAACTGGGGAAATCACGCAGCTATCTGTCGCGCCGCTTTCACGCCGAGACGGGGGAGAATATTCACGATTATCTCAACACGATTCGGCTGCGACGCGCCTGCGAGCTGCTGCTGCACAGCGCGCTGCCGGTGAGCGAAATTGCCGCACAGGTAGGTTTTTCTGAGGTGACCTACTTTATTAGCTCATTTAAAAAGGGGATCGGTGAGACCCCCTTACGGTATCGTAAAAATCACGTGGTTCAGGCCTAATGGAGGCGCCCAGGTAGCCACAAAGAAATCATCGGAACATAGGTGATAATAATTAGCACCAGGAACAGCACGCAGTAGAACGGGATCATGGCCTTCACCACCGTCTCAATTTTCTGCCCACTCACGGCGCTCGCCACGAACAGCACCGAACCCACCGGCGGCGTGATGAGGCCGATCCCCAGGTTCATCATCATGATGATCCCAAAGTGCACCGGGTCGATACCCAGCTCAACCACCACCGGCAGCAGAATCGGCGTCAGGATCAGAATCAGCGGCGCCATGTCCATCAGACAGCCCAAAAGCAGCAGCATAATGTTGATAATTAACAGAATGACGTACTTATTGTCCGACAGTGACAGCAGCGCGGCGGAGATCTCCTGCGGCAGTCCAACCAGCGTCATCACCGAGCCAAACGCGGCGGCGAAGGCAATTAAAACCATCACCATGGTGACGGTTTTGATGGTGCGGTGAATCAGCTTCGGGAAGTCCTTAAGCTTGTATTCACGGTAGACAAAGAAGGTCACAAACATCGCCCACACGCAGGCAATGGCCCCAGACTCCGTCGGCGTGAAGAAGCCGGAGAGAATACCGCCAGAGATGATCACAATGGTGATCAGCCCCCAAATAGCGTCTGAGGCAATCTTTATCTTGCGCTTAAGTTCGACGCGTTCCTCTTTCGGATAGTTGTTTCTACGCGCGGCAATCAGGCACATGACGATAAGCGTCAGGCACAGCACCAGCGTTGGGATGATCCCAGCAAGGAACATCGCCGGAATAGTGACCGCCGCGGTGTTTGCCACGATAGCAAACAGCACCGAGTTATGGCTTGGCGGCACGAGGATCGCCTGCACCGAGGCGCTGGCGGTCAGCACCGCACCGAACGAGCGCGGGTAGCCTTTGCGCTCCATTTCCGGGATCAGCACCGATCCGATCGAGGCCGTATCGGCAACCGATGATCCGGAGATCGCCCCAAACAGCGTCGAGGCGAGGATGTTCACCAGCGAGAGGCCGCCGCGGATCCAGCCGACAAACAGCCCGGCGAAATCCACCAGCCGTCGTGCCATTCCCCCTTCTGCCATAATCGCTCCGGCAAAAACGAAGAACGGAATGGTCAGCAGGTTGACGTTATCGGTACTGTGGAAAATGGTGATGATAAGGCCGTCGAGGGAGAAATCGGCGAAGGCGGTGACCACCACGGCGGTCAGGCCGACAGCGTAGGCCACTGGCATACCAATCGCCATCAGCGTCACGAAGGTGACGACAAAGATAATCAGCGTTAAGTCCATGATACTCGCTCCTTAGTGGCCGACTTTCGGCGAGCCAAACTGCACCAGTTCGCGGTGCGTTTGCGGACCGCACAGCATTTTTTCAACCACAAACAGCAGCGTAAAGAACGATCCTAGCGGAATCGGCAGGTGGGTGATCCCCGAGGTCAGGAACGGCAGCGATGGCACCACGTCCTCCCAGGCATCCATGCAGCCAATGATCCCCCAGTGAATGATAAACAGGCAGGTGGCGAGCATCGCCAGATCGACAAACACCGCCAGCCCTTTTTTCATCACTGGATTGATATGATCGACCAACATGGTGATCGCAATATGACTGCCGGCACGATAGGCCGCCGCCGCCCCCACAAAGGAGAAGGTGATCATACAGATCTGAGATAAAGGCTCCGGCCAGCTGGTTGAGGCGTGCGGCAGAAAGTCCAGCCAGGCGGGAAGATCGGGGCGGAAACGGGCGTAGATCCCCACCAGATAGATAAACGTCATAAATAATAGGCTGATCCCTGACAGCCAGATACAGATCCGATACACAGCATCCATCGCCAGGACATAGTAATTTTTCATTGTTATCCCCAGATCAAAACGGGCAGACCAGCCCACGCTGGCCCGCCGCTAAGTGGATTATTTGGTGTCCTGAATTTGCTGCATTAAATCGCTGAACTGCTTACCGTATTTCTCACGAACCGGTGCAGTGGCGTCGACAAACGGCTTTTTGTCGACCGGAAGGAATTTCACGCCCTGGCTTTGCAGGCGCTGTTTGGATTTCTCCACGTAATCGGCCCACAGTACGCGCTCT
Source organism: Kluyvera ascorbata (assembly GCA_016939855.1). Lineage (GTDB taxonomy): Bacteria > Pseudomonadota > Gammaproteobacteria > Enterobacterales > Enterobacteriaceae > Kluyvera > Kluyvera ascorbata_C. Next base: position 838,765 of record CP070603.1, on the reverse strand, counting down.
TCAGCCTGCGCTTCTTTCGCCAGCTTCATGATCAGCGCCTGATCGTCCGCCGAGAGCTTGCTCCATTTACGCTTCGAGAAGGCGAGCACTTCCGGGATCATAAAGTGTTCGGTGAGATCGAAATATTTGGTCCCGGCCACCACGTAGTTTTCGGTGTCAAAGGTCGGCTCGTTGTTTTCCGCCGCGTCGATCACCCCGGTTTGCAGACTGGCGAAGACATCGCCTACCGGCAGGACTATCGGGTTCGCGCCCAGCGCTTTAAAGGTATCAAGGCCGATCGGGTTGTTTTGCAGACGGATCTTCACCCCTTTCAGATCGTCGAGGCTGGTGATCGGTTTTTTCGTTATCAGGCTGCGGGAGCCTGCGTCCATCCAGCCGAGAAAGACCAGGCCGAGATTGCTGTCGGAGATCTCTTTTGCCAGCGTGTTACCAATATCGCCATCCAGCACCTTGTGCTGATGATCGGTATCGCGGAACACAAACGGCATATTGAAGACGCTCACCTGAGGAAGGATGCCACCGACCGGAGCCATGGAAACGCGCAGGATATCAATGGCGCCCGCACGGGTTTTCTCAAGCGTGGTGCTCTCATCACCCATCTGCCCACTTGGGAACATGCGGATGGACAGTCGCCCGTCGGTTTGTTGGCTGAGTTTTTCACCCATGTGAATCACCGCCGCCGTGGTCGGATAGTCAGCCGGATGTACATCTGAAGCGATGAACACCGTTTTTGCCATCGCCGCCGCAGACCCCATCAGTAACGAGAAAGATAAAACGCTTACTGCCAGTTTTCTTCTTAACATAGACGATTCTCTTTTGATTAAAGATAAAATTCACCATGCAAATCAATAGCCAGCACAGATTGACGTCCATGTTCAGAAGTATGTTTTATATCCAGCGACAGAATATGGTAGAAGTCATACAACTAAACTGTGACCTGTCATACCAAATTTTAAAATGGCATTTCAGATAGCGTAGAAATTAGAATTGAATCGATTAATTAAGCGGCGGTTCAGGCAATAAAAAAGGAGACGCAAGCGTCTCCTTTTTTATTGTAGGCCGGGYAAGCGAAGCGCCACCCGGCAATTTATCAGGCTTCCAGCTCCGCCATGTCGCCTTTCTCCTGCAGCCAGTTACGGCGGTCTTCCGAACGCTTCTTGGCCAACAGCATGTCCATGGTGGCATCGGTCTGCTGTTCATCTTCATCGGTGATGTACAGCTGCACCAGGCGGCGAGTGTTCGGATCAAGCGTGGTTTCGCGCAGCTGCATCGGGTTCATTTCACCCAGACCTTTAAAGCGCTGTACGTTCGGCTTGCCTTTCTTGCGCTTAAGCTGCTCCAGCACGCCCGCTTTTTCCTCTTCGGTCAGGGCGTAATACACCTCTTTGCCGAGATCGATACGGTACAACGGCGGCAGCGCCACGTAGACGTGGCCTTCTTTCACCAGCGCACGGAAGTGCTTCACAAACAGCGCGCACAGCAGCGTCGCGATGTGCAGACCATCGGAGTCCGCATCCGCGAGGATACAGATCTTGCCGTAGCGCAGCTGGCTGAGATCCGAACTGTCCGGATCGATACCGATCGCCACGGAAATATCGTGCACTTCCTGCGAGGCCAGCACTTCATCGGAAGAGACTTCCCAGGTGTTCAGGATCTTACCTTTGAGCGGCATGATCGCCTGATATTCACGATCGCGCGCCTGTTTAGCGGAACCGCCTGCGGAGTCACCTTCGACGAGGAACAGTTCGGTGCGAGCCAGATCCTGTGCGGTACAGTCGGCGAGTTTACCCGGCAGTGCCGGGCCGCTGGTAAGCTTTTTACGCACCACTTTTTTCGCCGCGCGCAGACGGCGCTGGGCGCTGGAGATAGCCATTTCGGCCAGCAGTTCAGCGGCCTGGACGTTCTGATTCAGCCACAGGCTGAAGGCATCTTTCACCACGCCGGAGACAAACGCCGCGCACTGACGGGAAGAGAGACGCTCTTTCGTCTGCCCGGCGAACTGTGGGTCCTGCATCTTCACCGACAACACGTAGGCGCAGCGATCCCAGATATCTTCCGCCGACAGCTTCACGCCGCGCGGCAGAATGTTGCGGTATTCGCAGAACTCGCGCATCGCATCGAGCAGGCCCTGACGCAGACCGTTAACGTGCGTACCGCCCTGCATGGTCGGGATCAGGTTGACGTAGCTTTCAGTCAGCAGTTCGCCACCTTCCGGCAGCCACAGCAGCGCCCAGTCTACCGCTTCAGTGTCGCCAGAGAAATTACCGACAAACGGTTTTTCCGGCAGCAGCGGCAGGCCGTTTACGGCTTCGCAAAGGTAGTCGTTCAGACCGTCGGCGTAGCACCAGGTCTGTTCGGTGTCGTTCACTTTGTCTTTAAAGACGATTTCAACGCCGGGGCAAAGTACCGCTTTCGCTTTCAGCAGGTGGCTTAAGCGGGAAACGGAAAAGCGCGGGCTGTCGAAGAAACTTTCGTCCGGCCAGAAGTGGACGCTGGTCCCGGTATTGCGTTTGCCGCAGGTACCGGTCACGTGTAGGTCTTCAACTTTGTCGCCGTTTTCAAAAGCAATGGTGTAGATCTGACCATCGCGGCGCACGTTCACCTCAACGCGCTTCGACAGGGCGTTGACCACCGAGATCCCTACGCCGTGCAGGCCGCCGGAGAACTGGTAGTTTTTATTGGAGAACTTACCGCCCGCGTGCAGGCGGCAGAGGATCAGCTCAACCGCAGGTACGCCCTCTTCCGGGTGGATATCAACGGGCATGCCGCGACCATCGTCGATCACTTCCAGTGATTGATCGGCATGAAGGATCACCTCAACACGCTTCGCGTGCCCGGCAAGCGCTTCATCCACACTGTTATCAATCACTTCCTGACCAAGGTGGTTCGGACGTGTGGTATCTGTGTACATCCCCGGGCGGCGGCGAACCGGCTCAAGCCCGGTGAGTACCTCAATGGCATCAGCGTTATAAGAAGATTGCGTCATGATCTATTCGTAGGTAGTTGGCGCTGCTTAATGCAACCCCAGAAAATCGATAATCTGTGTGAAGTGATCTTCAAAGCCGGTAAATGCGTGATTACCGCCCTCCTCTACCGTTTGTCGGCAGGAGGCGAAATAGTCCACGGCCTGGCGGTAATCAAGCACTTCGTCGCCGGTCTGCTGAAGCAACCAGATAAGATCCGGCGCTTCCAGTGGGTCAATTTGCATGACTTTGAGATCGTAAATATGGCGTGACTCTAGCACATATTGCTGCCCGGTGTAGGGATTCTCGTTCGGGCCGAGGAAATTCACCAGCAGCTCGAACGGGCGTATCGCCGGGTTCACGACCACGGCTGGCAGCATGTAGCATTGGGACAGCCAGGTGGCGTAATAACCGCCCAACGAAGACCCCACAATACCCAACGGCTCGCCGCCATATTCTAGCACCAACGCTTCAAGCATCTCCGCCGCTTCCGCCGGGTAAGCCGGTAGCTGGGGAATAACCATATTCACGTCGGGATAGTGCTCCGCCAGCCACTGCTTAAGCGCAGTAGCCTTGGCAGACCATGGGGAACTGTTGAATCCGTGCAGATAAAGAAGCGTCGCCATCAATAGCCTTCAGATGCGGTATCAGGATGGAATTCGCACCCGGCAAGGCGGCAAACTTCGGTGGTTAATGAACCATCGGCATGCAGCTCCAGCCAGCGCCATCCAGGGGAAACGGTATCCAGCGTGAAGTTGGCGCAGTGCGGCTTAAACTGCACGCAGGTCGATGGCGTCGCCATAATCCGACGGCCATTCCAGTCAACGTCAAGCTCCTGATGGATGTGCCCACAAAGCAGGTTTTTCACGCGCGGGTAGCGTACCAGTACGTTATCCAGCGAAGCGGCATTACGCAGGCTGTGCTGATCGAGCCAGCTGCAACCCGCCGGCAGCGGATGATGGTGCAGTAGCAGCAGCGTGTGTCGTTCCGGTGCTTCAGCGAGTCGTTTCTCCAGCCACTCGAGTTGGAACTCGCTTAGCTCGCCGTGAGGAACGCCAAAGACCTGACTGTCCAGCAGTAGGATCTGCCAGTGCTCGCCTACCATAACGCGCTTAGCCGGGGAGATCCCCGCGTCCTGAAGCGTGCTGTACATGGATGGCTGGAAGTCATGGTTACCCGGTAACCATACGCAGGGCGCAGAAAAGCTCGCGATGCCGTCAGCAAAGTGCTGATAGGCCGCGGATGAATGATCCTGTGCTAAATCGCCTGTCGCAACCACCAGGTCGGCGTCACGCGCCGAGGCATGAATGGCCTGCAAAACGGCGTGATAGCTCTCCCAGGTGTTCACGCCTAACAGCGTTTCATCTTTCTTAGCAAACAGGTGAGTATCAGTAATTTGCAGTACCCTGACACTGGCCCCACCAGCCAGAGGAAGGTTTAAAAGGCTTTCCAAATGGTGTCCTTAGGTTTCACGATGCAAACATACACATCATCCTTTCATGCTGCATCATCACTGGCAGCGTCTCAGAGGCAGCCTGAAAGATGCTATGTACAAACCGGAATCGCCATCGCTCCATGTGCTAAACAGTATCTTAGCCAATCAGCTAAAAACTGATTAATTTGATGCTTTTCGTCGCGTTGATGCAACTTTTTATTTGGATAATCATATCGCGCTTTGAAGCGAAAGATCTGCTGACTTGAACACACTTCAGCCACCATCGCATCGTGATACAGCCGTACGCTCATCGATGGCAGGCTCCAGTAGCTCACCGCCGGGTACGTCTGTTCAATGGTGACCAGCGTAGTGTAGCGAGTTGATTCCGTTATCGTTAACCGATATTGCGCATTGGCCACCTGATAGTTCACCGTTTCGCCGGCTTCATCAACGCGCGGCAGTAATCGACGTAATTGTGCGAAGTTGGTTTCGCACAGGCGCATCATTTCAGGGAAGTCAGGTGTGTAACGCTTCATTTGATCCACTCTTTTCGTAAGTCCTGATAATGCAGCTGTAGCCATTGCAAAGCGATGACAGACGCTGCGTTGTCAATTTTTCCCTCTTCAACACATTGATAAGCGTACTCCCGGCTTACCACATGAACCCGGATATCTTCGTGTTCATCCGCCAGGCCATGAATACCTTTGGCCGTTGTTGCATCCACTTCACCGACCATAATGGTCAGGCGCTCGCTGGTGCCACCAGGGCTTGCCAGATAACTCAGACACTCTTTAACCCGACCAAGTTCAAGCCCGGCTTCTTCCTGCGATTCGCGACGAGCCACGTCTTCCACGCTCTCGCCCTCTTCAATCATGCCAGCAACCATTTCCAGCAAATAGGGGGTCTCACTGGTGTCGTAAGCCGCAATGCGAATTTGTTCAATCAGCACCACTTCATCACGCACTGGGTCAAAGGGTAGCAAGACTGCCGCGTGACCGCGCTCAAAAATTTCGCGTCGAACTTCCCCGCTCATCTCACCGTTAAATAAACGATGGCGAAAACGGTACACATCTATTGAAAAAAAACCGCGATATACTGTTTCTCGTGCAATAATTTCTACATCGTTTTTCGAGAGGGTAACCACCGGGTTACGTGATTTTGTCATGGCCTTGCCTATGCTGTAATTGTGGTGAAAATGTGGATTTAAAGTCTGTTTATCTTAGGTTCCACACTCTCTGTGGTAGATTGGTGCAAATTAACGCCAGATGGCACATTACGACAACTTTTTAACGTGGCAGACTCTGGTACAATCGGCGAATATTTTTTCTGTGAATTAGATCAGCGCTAAGCTTCACAACAAGGAATGCAAATGCAAATGAAGAAATTGCTCCCCATCCTTATTGGTCTGAGCCTTACGGGTTTCAGTACAATGAGCCAGGCAGAGAACCTGTTACAGGTCTATCAGCAGGCACGTACCAGTAACCCAGATCTCCGTAAATCTGCAGCAGACCGCGATGCCGCATTCGAAAAGATCAACGAAGCGCGTAGCCCACTGTTACCGCAGTTAGGTTTGGGTGCCGATTATACCTATACCAATGGCTTCCGCGACAGCAACGGCGTGAACTCCAACGTGACCAGCGGCTCACTGCAGTTAACGCAGTCGCTGTTCGATATGTCCAAATGGCGTGCTCTGACCCTGCAGGAAAAAGCGGCAGGCATCCAGGATGTGACCTATCAAACCGATCAGCAAACGCTGATTCTGAATACCGCCACGGCGTACTTTAATGTGCTGAGCGCGATTGACTCGCTCTCCTACACCGAAGCGCAGAAACAGGCGATTTACCGCCAGTTGGATCAAACCACTCAGCGCTTTAACGTTGGCCTCGTGGCGATTACCGACGTGCAGAACGCCCGTTCACAGTACGATACCGTGCTGGCGAACGAAGTGACCGCGCGTAACAACCTCGACAACGCCGTTGAAGCGCTGCGTCAGGTCACCGGTAACTACTACCCAGAGCTGGCTTCTCTGAACGTCGACAGCTTTAAAACCGACAAGCCGCAGGGCGTTAACTCGCTGCTGAAAGAAGCGGAAAACCGCAACCTTTCACTGCTTCAGGCTCGTCTGAGCCAGGATCTGGCGCGTGAGCAGATTCGCCAGGCGCAGGACGGCCATCTGCCAACGCTGGATTTAACCGCCTCTACCGGGGTGTCTAACACCTCTTACAGCGGTTCTAAAACCAACGGCTCGCAGTACAACGACAACGACGCCGGCCAGAACAAAATCGGCCTGAGCTTCTCCCTGCCGCTGTACCAGGGCGGGATGGTTAACTCGCAGGTGAAACAGGCGCAGTACAACTTCGTCGGCGCTAGCGAGCAGCTGGAAAGCGCGCACCGTTCCGTCGTTCAGACCGTGCGTTCATCCTTCAACAACATCAACGCCTCTATCAGCAGCATCAACGCCTATAAACAGGCCGTTGTCTCTGCTCAGAGCTCTTTAGACGCGATGGAAGCGGGTTACTCCGTGGGTACGCGTACTATCGTTGACGTGTTGGATGCGACCACCACGCTGTACAACGCCAAGCAACAGCTCTCCAGCGCGCGTTATAACTACCTGATCAACCAGCTGAATATCAAAAATGCGCTGGGTACACTGAACGAGCAGGATCTGCTTGCGCTGAACAATACGCTGGGTAAAAACGTGGCGACGTCTACCGACAGCGTTGCGCCACAGAACCCGCAGCAGGACGCCTCGGCTGACGGCTACACCTCTCCGGCGACCAGCAAAGCGCGTCTGCGCTAAGGCTGCACGCCGCACCAAAAAGGGCTCGCTTTATGCGAGCCCTTTTTTCTTTCTCTTGTGCTAACGTAAGGCAACGTAAAGATCCGCCGCTTTACGCCCTTCTTCGCTTCATTTTCAACCACTCATCTACTATCCTGAGCGCTATTGCAATACCACTCTACTGGGTCCAGGAAGAATACAATGAAACGGACAAACAATATTCAACACGCCGCCTTTCGTAAAAGCTGGGGCGCGCGTCATCTCACTCCGGTCGCATTAGCCGTTACCGCAGTATTCATGCTGGCAGGCTGTGAGAAAACCGACGAAACGGTCACGCTGTACCAGAACGCGGACGACTGCTCCGCGGCAAACCCGGGCAAAAGCGCCGAGTGTAAAACCACCTTCGATAACGCGCTGAAAGAAGCCGAACGTACCGCGCCGAAATACGCCAGCCGCGAAGACTGCGTTGCTGAATTTGGCGAAGGCCAGTGCCAGCAGGCACCTGCTCAGGCAGGCATGGCGCCAGCCAGCGGTGAAAACCAGGCGCAGGCACAAAGCAGCGGCAGCTTCTGGATGCCGCTGATGGCCGGCTATATGATGGGTCGTATGATGAGCGGCGGCATGGGCGGCTACCAGCAGCAGCCGGTCTTCACCTCGAAGAATCCATCCAGCCCGGCTTATGGTAAATACACCGATGCCGGCGGTAAAAACTACGGTGCCGCGCAGCCGGGCCGTTCGATGAACGTACCGAAAACCGCGATGGCGCCAAAACCAGCGACCACCAGCACCGTGACTCGTGGCGGCTTTGGTGAGTCCGTTGCCAAGCAGTCCACCATGCAGCGTAGCGCATCAGGCACCACCACCCGTTCAATGGGCGGCTAATTAACATGGAAAGAATCAGCATTACTGAACGCCCGGACTGGCGTGAAAAGGCGACGGAGTACGGCTTCAACTTTCACACCATGTACGGCGAACCGTACTGGAGCGAAGAAGCCTACTATAAGCTAACGCTAGCGCAGGTTGAAAAGCTGGAAGAGGTCACCGCTGAACTGCACCAGCTGTGCCTGAAAGTGGTTGAGCGCGTCATCGCCAGCGATGAACTGATGGCGAAGTTCCGCATTCCAAAGCACACCTGGACCTTCGTGCGCCAGTCATGGCAAACGCAGCAGCCGTCGCTCTACTCGCGCCTCGATCTGGCGTGGGACGGCACCGGCGAACCTAAACTGCTGGAGAATAACGCCGATACCCCAACCTCACTGTACGAAGCGGCGTTCTTCCAGTGGATCTGGCTTGAAGATCAGATCAACGCAGGCAACCTGCCGGAAGGCAGCGATCAGTTCAACAGCCTGCAGGAAAAGATCATCGAGCGCTTCAACGTGCTGCGCGAACAGCACGGCTTCCAGCTACTGCATCTAACCTGCTGTCAGGATACCGTGGAAGATCGCGGTACCGTGCAATACCTGCAAGACTGTGCCGCTGAAGCCGGTGTGGCAACCGAGTTTCTCTATATTGATGAGATCGGTCTGGGCGAGAAAGGTCAGTTTACCGATCTTCAGGATCAGGTTATCAGCAACCTGTTCAAGCTCTATCCATGGGAATACATGCTACGCGAGATGTTCTCCACCAAGCTCGAAGACGCTGGCGTACGCTGGCTGGAACCGGCGTGGAAGAGCATCATCTCTAACAAAGCGCTGCTGCCGCTGCTGTGGGAGATGTTCCCGGATCACCCAAACCTGCTGCCGGCCTACTTTGCCGAAGACAACCATCCAGAGATGGACAAATTCGTGGTGAAGCCAATCTTCTCCCGCGAAGGCGCCAACATTTCGATAGTCGAGAATGGCAAAACCATTGAGCAGGTGGAAGGGCCATACGGCGAAGAAGGAATGATTGTGCAGCAGTTCCATCCACTGCCAAAGTTTGGTGATAGCTACATGTTGATTGGCAGTTGGCTGATTAACGACGAACCGGCCGGGATTGGCATTCGTGAGGACAGAGCGCTGATCACTCAGGATCTGTCACGCTTCTATCCCCACATTTTTGTTGAGTAATCGCTAGCCGATTAATACCGACAGCATACTCAGGGAGCCCATTTCGATACCGTCTACCGGGATCGTGATGGGCTCTTCACCGTCCCAGGCACCCAGAACATAAAGCAGCGGCAGGAAGTGATCCGCCGTTGGGTTCGACAATGAACCGCCTTCATGCGCCAGATAGTTCACCAGCGGATGCTGTTCTACCGGTCCTTTCCAGTCCAGGTTTGCCTTCACATAGTCATTGAACGACGTGGCCCACGGGTATGGCGTTGAATCACCGTGCCATTTCGCGGTGCGCAGGTTGTGCACGACGTTGCCGCTCGCCACCAGCATAATGCCCTCATCGCGCAGGCTCGCCAGCTTACGACCCATTTCAAAGTGCCACGCCGCCGGTTTCGTGCTGTCGATACTCAGCTGCACCATCGGGATATCCGCATTCGGGTACATCTTGATCAGCACACCCCAGGAGCCGTGGTCAAAACCCCAGGCTTCTTTATCCAACGCCACCGGAACAGGAGCCAGAAGCTCTACCAGCTTCTGCGCCAGCGCCGGGGAGCCCGGAGCCGGATAATGGGTATCGTAAAGCGCCTGCGGAAAACCGCCGAAGTCGTGGATCGTTTTCGGGGTTTCCATCGCCGTCACGCCCGTGCCGCGGGTAAACCAGTGCGCGGACACCACCACGATCGCTTTCGGACGCGGTAAGGTTTCGCCCAGGAGCTGCCAGGTACGGGTATAGAGGTTATCTTCCAGTACGTTCATCGGGCTGCCGTGACCTAAAAACAGTGCTGGCATTCGGCTACGAGACATGATGTTATCCTTCCAGAGGGAATAATTGAATAACACCACATTAACCTGTTTTGAGTGAGGATAAACTCAGATAAGCGTGATGATGATCTTCAGAAAATTTGAATGTAAGGATGAAGTAAAGAATAGCGTCGCCTCTCGCCTTGAACGACGATTTTCAATATCATGAATGATAATCATTATCATAAGGAGTAAGCGATGTCGGTACCGCTGATTCTGACATTACTGGCAGGAGCTGCCACCTTCATTGGTGCAATACTTGGGGTTATCGGACAAAAACCGTCCAACCGGGTACTCGCCTTTTCACTCGGCTTTGCCGCCGGCATTATGCTGCTTATCTCCTTAATGGAGATGCTGCCTGCCGCGCTG
>CP070603.1:826889-828300 GCA_016939855.1 Kluyvera ascorbata | reverse complement strand
TACCGCATGCGCATCCGCAGGATCTGATGCAGAAAAACACCCAGCCGCTGCCGCGCAACATTCGCCGCACTGCCGTGCTGTTAACTCTCGGCATCAGTCTGCATAACTTCCCGGAAGGCATCGCCACCTTCGTCACCGCCAGCAACAACCTTGAGCTGGGCTTTGGCATTGCGCTTGCCGTGGCGCTGCACAATATTCCTGAAGGGCTGGCGGTTGCCGGGCCGGTCTATGCCGCCACGGGCTCAAAGCGTAAAGCGGTATTCTGGGCGGGGATTTCCGGCATGGCTGAAATACTCGGCGGCGTGCTGGCGTGGGCGATTCTCGGCAGCATGGTGTCACCGGTGCTGATGGCCTCGATTATGGCGGCGGTCGCCGGGATTATGGTCGCCCTTTCGGTGGATGAACTCATGCCGCTGGCCAAAGAGATAGACCCTAACAACAACCCGAGCTACGGCGTATTGTGCGGGATGTCGGTGATGGGAATGAGCCTGGTAATTCTGCAATCAATGGGCATTGGCTGACGACAGGCAATAAAAAAGCCCGGTGCGTCTCGCAAACCGGGCTTCATCACACAGGCCGCTAAAATTAGCTGGCTTTACGTTCGTGTTCACGACGGTAGGCCACCAGATCTTCGATGGTCACCAGCGCCATGTTATGTTTCTTCGCAAACTCGATGCACTCTGGCGCACGCGCCATGGTGCCGTCATCGTTGGTCAGTTCACACAGTACGCCCGCCGGTTTGAAGCCTGCCAGCGTTACCAGATCGATAGTCGCTTCGGTATGACCGCCACGGGTCAGTACGCCACCCGCCTGCGCGCGCAGTGGGAAAACGTGGCCAGGACGGTTCAGATCGGAAGGTTTCGCGTTGTCGGCAACCGCCGCACGAACGGTGGTCAGACGGTCAGCGGCAGAAACGCCGGTGGTCACGCCGTGAGCCGCTTCGATAGTGACGGTAAAGCCGGTGCCGTAGGCGCTGGTGTTGTTTTCTACCATCATTGGCAGATCCAGCTGTTTACGACGTTCGTCGGTGAGACACAGACAAACGATGCCGCTACCGTGACGGATAGTCAGCGCCATTTGTTCAACAGTCATGTTTTCGGCGGCAAAGATCATGTCGCCTTCGTTCTCACGATCTTCGTCGTCCAGCACCATCGCACCGCGACCTTCGCGCAGAGCAATAAGCGCGTTTTCAACGCGTTCGAACGGAGTACCAAAAGAGGAAAGTAGCGTCTGATTCATGGTAAAAAAACCTCATTAATATTATGGTTACCAGAATCAGGGCAGTCTTAGGAGTGCCGATAAACGGCAAATGGATAACGCGAGCGGGTGCTTAACCCAACTGAATCGTTACTCTCTCCCATCCGGACTCTAACCGTCGGCCCCGGAATCACACCGGATCTGCTGACCTTCC
>CP070603.1:826290-826733 GCA_016939855.1 Kluyvera ascorbata | reverse complement strand
GTAGCTGATTTACCGCCGGTGGGGAATTTCGCCCCGCCCTGAGAATAAGCGTACTTACTATAACGCCAATGATTATCTTCGGCAATGCATAAGCTTCGAACAATTCTGGTTTATCGCACCGGGATAAGACACTACAATAACGTTCATGCCGACAGAATCAGGGAACAAGAGATGATCGACCCGAAAAAAATTGAACAAATCGCCCGCCAGGTCCACGAATCCATGCCGAAAGGCCTGCGTGAGTTCGGGGATGATATTGAGAAGAAAGTTCGTCAGGTGATCCAGTCACAGCTGACGCGTCTTGATGTGGTGAGCCGCGAAGAGTTTGATGTGCAGACTCAAGTTCTGCTGCGTACGCGTGAGAAGCTGGCGCTGCTGGAACAGCGGATTAGCGAGCTGGAAAACCGCGCTGCGGCACCGGTAGTAGACGACAAAGAGTAAGA
>CP070603.1:825231-826229 GCA_016939855.1 Kluyvera ascorbata | reverse complement strand
TTAGCGCGCTACTTCCCGCTATCTTTCTGAATTTTCTTGATAATATTGGTTGTAGAACAACCATCTTCAAAGTTCAGCACCAGCACTTCACCACCGTTCGCCCACACTTCTTCGCTACCGGCAATTTGCTCTGGCTTATAGTCGCCGCCTTTGACCAGACGATCCGGCAGGATCCCGGCAATCAGACGCTGCGGGGTATCTTCTTCAAACGACACCACCCAGTCGACGGACTCCAGCGCGCCCAGCACGATCATGCGCTGATCCAGCGGGTTAACCGGACGGGTTTCACCTTTCAGACGCTTGGTAGAAGCGTCGCTGTTAACCGCGACAATCAGACGATCGCCCAGCTTACGCGCGTTGGCCAGGTAGGAGACGTGCCCCGCGTGCAGAATATCGAACACGCCGTTGGTCATCACCACTTTCTCACCGCGACGGCGAGCAGCGGCAACCGCCTGCTTCAGCTCTTCTTCGCTCATCACGCCAAAACCGGTATCCGCACGACCGCGCACGGCGTTTTCCAGCTCGATAGGTGAAACGGTAGACGTCCCCAGTTTACCCACGACCACGCCTGCGGCCGCGTTAGCAAAGAAGCACGCCTCTTCCAGGGTTTTGCCGGAGGCCAGCGTCGCCGCCAGCACGCCGATCACGGTATCGCCCGCACCGGTCACATCGTACACTTCCTGCGCCTGGGTTGGCTGATGCAGTGGCGCTTTGCCTGGTTGCAGCAGCGTCATACCCTGCTCGGAACGGGTCACCAGCAGCGCAGCAAGATCGAAATCGGCAATCAGCTTCATGCCGCGCTCAACGAGCTCAGCTTCGTCTTTGCACTTGCCGACCACCGCTTCAAACTCAGAGAGGTTCGGCGTCAGCAACGTTGCGCCACGGTAGCGTTCGAAGTTGGTGCCTTTCGGGTCGATCAGCACAGGAACGTTCGCTTTGCGCGCCAGTTGAATCATCTGCTGCACACTTTCCAGCGCCCCTTTGGCGTAGTCAGACAG
>CP070603.1:816397-825204 GCA_016939855.1 Kluyvera ascorbata | reverse complement strand
GCTTTGAATACGATCGTGCAGCGGCTGTGGATCTACGCCAGCAAAACCCTCTTCAAAGTCCAGACGGATCAGTTGCTGGTTGCGCGACAACACGCGCAGCTTGGTGATCGTTGGGTGCGTCGGTACGGAAACAAAGTCACACTTCACGTTGACGTCGGCCAGCGCTTTATTCAGCGCGCGCGCCGCATCATCAATACCGGTCAAACCCACCAAACGCGAACCCGCCCCCAGGGACGCAATGTTCATCGCCACGTTTGCCGCGCCGCCAGGACGTTCTTCGATAGTTTCCACCTTCACCACGGGAACCGGGGCTTCCGGGGAAATACGGCTGGTTGGGCCATACCAATAGCGATCCAGCATGACGTCGCCAACCACCATCACTCCTGCGCGTTCAAATTCCGGCAGCGTTACTTTCATTATTGTCTCCTGGGAGAATCAAAATTTTGGCGCGATAATAGCACATTTCACGGTTGAACCAGCCACTTCTGCCAGCTGGCGCTGACCAGTTCACGCTCCCGCACGAAGCTTGATAAGTCCACATTTCCCGGCAGTTCCTGAAGCGCCAGATGATGTAACGCATCGCGCAACGTGGTGTAGGCGCGGGTGAGCGCCTGTGCTTCGTGCTCGTCCATAATGTCGTTTTGCGCCAGCAGTTCGAGAATGCGCACGTTATCCGACCAGCGGGTCAGCTTCGGCTTCTCGTGGGCATAGCGCAGCACCAGATACTGGGTAATAAACTCAATATCGGTTATCCCACCCGCATCGGTTTTAATATCAAAACGATCACGTTGCTTGCCGCCCAGATGCGCGCGCATTTTTTCACGCATCTCGCGCACTTCGGTTTGCAGCGCCGCGCCCTCGCGCGGGGTGGTCAGAATACGTCGACGGATCTCGTCAAACTGCTGCTGCAACTGCGGGTCACCGTAGACCACGCGGGCGCGCACCAGCGCCTGATGCTCCCAGGTCCACGCTTCGTTTTGCTGATAGTCAGCAAACGATTCGGCGGTAGTTACCAGCATACCCGCCGCACCGGAGGGGCGTAGCCGCGCATCAACCTCATACAAAATACCGGATGAAGTACGGGTGCTGAACAGGTGCATAATGCGCTGCGCCAGACGCAAATAGAACTGACGGCCATCGATTTCTCGTTCGCCATCAGTCATGGCGTCCATCGGGCAGTCGTGCAGAAAGACCAGATCCAAATCTGAGCTATAGCCCAGTTCCCATCCGCCGAGCTTACCGTAGCCAATCACTGCAAAACCGCGACCGTGGCGCTCCCGCAGATGCGTTGGCTGGCCGTAGCGCGCCACCATCTGTACCCACGCCTGCTGGACAACGGCATCAATCATCGCCTCTGCCAGCCAGGTTAAGTGGTCGCTGACCTTCATCACCGGCAACGTCCCGGCAATATCGGCGGCGGCAATGTGCAGCAACTGCGCCTGCTTAAACTGACGTAGGGCTTCCAGCTGCTGCTCTTCGTCCTCTTCCGGTACACGTAGCAGATACTGGCGTAGCTCATCACGATAGGCGTCGGTCGCCGTTGGCTGGTAGAGCGTGTTCGGGTCGAGCAGCTCATCCAACAGCAACGGGTAGCGTGCCAGCTGGCTTGCCACCATCGGCGATGCAGCACACAGACGGATTAGATGCTTTAAGGTGCCAGGATATTCGCTTAACAGCTCGAGGTAGGTGGTACGAGTAACGATGCCGCTCAGCAGCGGGGTAATGCGCGTGAGCAGCACCGTGGCGTCTTCGCGCGAGCACACTTCGCTCAGCAGATGCGGCATCAGCGAGTCCAGCACCTGACGCCCACGCGGGCCAATGGTGCGTTTATCCAGCTCTTTGCGGAAATCGGCAATTTGCGACAGCACCCGGTGGCGGTCGTCATTGCTCAGATGCACCAGCCCCGACGGGGAGTCATCTTCCTGCAGGGTGTCCTGCCACAGCTCGCGCCAGGACTCCGAAAGCTGCTCTTCCTGCGACGGCTCTTCATCGTCACCGATAAGTTCGTTGAATACGCGGCGCACTTCCGCCATCAAGGCATCCAGCCGCTCGGTCAGCGAACTCCAATCGGAAAAATGCATTCCCCACGCCAGACGGGCGCGGTTGAGGTCATCACCAGGCAGGGTCTGCGTCTGTTCGTCGTTAATGCTTTGCAGCAGGTTTTCGAGGCGACGTAGGAACAGATATGCCTCACGCAGCGCCTGTGCGTCGGTTTCCGACAGCAGATTCAGGGTTTCAATGGCCTTGAGCGTCGGTAGCAGCGAGCGGCTTTGCAGCATCGGCTCGCGTCCGCCGCGGATCAGCTGAAAGACCTGAACGATAAACTCGATTTCACGAATGCCGCCCGCGCCAAGCTTGATGTTGTCCTTCAGACCACGGCGACGCACTTCGCGGGTGATCATCCCTTTCATATTACGCAGCGACTGGATCACGCTGAAGTCGATATAGCGACGGAAGACGAACGGCCGCAGCATCGCCCGCAGCTCGCTGGTGTACACGCCGTCGTCATCGCCCATGATCCGCGCTTTGACCATGGCATAGCGCTCCCAGTCGCGCCCTTGCTCCTGGTAATAATCTTCCAGCGCGGCAAAGCTCAGCACCAGCGGGCCACTGTCGCCAAACGGCCGTAGGCGCATATCAACGCGGTAGACGAAACCATCCTGCGTTGGCTGATCCAGCACCTTAATCAGGCGCTGGCCGAGGCGGGTAAAGAACTGGGCATTATCCAGTTCGCGACGCCCGCCCTGGGTACTGCCATGTTCTGGCCAGGCAAAGATCAGGTCGATATCGGAGGAGAAGTTCAGCTCTCCGCCGCCCAGCTTGCCCATCCCGAGGATTAGCAGCGGCTGCGGTACGCCCTCCGCGCTGCATGGCGTGCCCCAATCGCGGCAGCAGGCCTCGTAGAGCCAGTTACGCGCGTTGACGATCAGCGTTTCCGCCAGATGGCTCAACTGCTGGAGCGTATCTTCTTCGGAGACCTGCGACAGCGCCTGCGCCCAGGCAATACGCACCATCACCCGGCGGCGAAATAGCCGCAGGGTGCGCATCAGCGCCGTTTCATCATAAACCTCAGCCAGCTCCGCCTGGAGCCAACCCGCATATTGCCGCCACTCATCCGCCTGCGGCGGGTCGCTTTCCAGCGACGACAGCCACTCGGGGTGCGCCGTTACACTTTGCTGAACAAAATCACTAAAGGTGAAAACAGCCTGCGCTTCCACGCCAAGCGACTCGATAGGAAAATCATCCGGGGCTCGCTCAACGAGCGTTTGCCAGTGCTGCTGTAACTGCGAAGAAAGCGGCGTCATACGCGGGTTCCCTGAAGTTAATTAACGTTTTCCGCTGTGCAACCAGAACGGCTCGACCGACAGAGCCTCATTACGGAAATGTTCAATTTCAATGTGTTGGCGAGTTTCAATCGCGTGGCGCAAGCCCTGCCAGTTCGCCAGCCAGCGTTCAGCCTTGTCGGTATCGTAATAGCCCGCCAGCAGTTGAACGGTGTTGATATCGCGGATCAGGCGCGGTAACTGATCGCCGTAGGCATCACCCAACGGGTAAGCAAAAACGGTGCGCAGTTCAGCGGCCTGGCGAGAAAGATGAATATCAGCAAAGCGCTTAAATGAATCGGCCATTTTGGCTTCTGCTTTAGCGTCAAGGAACGCTTCCCAGCCGCGCTGTACCAACCACTCGGTGTAAGCAAGCTTGGTCAGCGCCGTCTCACGGCTGAATACCACCTCGTGCGCGGACGCATCGCTCGCCATCAGCTCATCAATCTGGGTCAGCCCATCGCGCAGCGCGGCGCTGGCCTTACGCGGCACAATGCCGCCAAACAGCGTCAGGATATGGCGAACCAGACCCAGCGCATTCAGCACTTCTACCTTCGCTTTTTTGTTGCCGCGCAGCCACAGCTCTTCGTGGTACTGCCAGTGGGCGAGCGCGTTTTCAAGCGCCGCTTCCAGCGCCTGGCCTACCGTCGCTTTCGGCGGCAGTGAAAGAATGGTCAGCGGTTTCATCACGCGAGCTTCATTGCCCTGCGCCAGATGGTATCCGCGAGCGGCTTTGCTCAGGCTGCCCTGACGCAGCAGACCGGTTTCCGCCAGTTGCTTCGCCAGCGCCAGCACGTCGGTGGTTTCGCCGTTCAGCAGTTCGAGCTCCAGTTCGCAGATAGCTTCCTGATGCTCACCGGCTTTAACATCGCCCAGATCCAGCGCGACCTCAATTCGGCTTTTCCCCTGTGACACCACCCACTTCTCGCGCAGGAAATCGGTGCTGAACAGCGGTTGCACCTGCTCCGCCAGCCCTTCCGGCATCTCACCGTTCGGCCAGACTTCTGCCGGCAGCTTATCGAGCGCCAGCTCGGGAGTACTGATATCAATATTGTATTCCGGGCGCTGATGCAGCCCGCCTACGGTGCGCCCGGCGATTTTCATCGTCATCTCATAGCGACCGTTATCGCCGCGAATACGCAGCCCCATATCGTGGCGGCGCAGCCAGCTATCGGCGGTTTCGTAATAGATATTCAGTAACTGAGTTGCAGGCGTATGCTCTGCATCGAGGGTGCTAAGGTGGTTACGCAGCGTCTCAACGCCAGCGTTATCGACGATAAATTTTAATTCGATTTCTTGAGCCATGATTGAATTCTTGTGGTTTCGTTGCCCGGAAATACCTTTGTGGCGAACTTACAGGTATTCTTTTTGTCAGTAGATAGTATTTTGCGACAAATTGCCATGCAATGCGCAATTTGTCGGGCTAATCGCTGATGGCGTTTTTTCCTCCTGGAGGATTCTGATTGCCGCAGAATGCTTTGCGTCGTCAGACTGTTGCCACTACTATCGTTCCACTTTTATGACAAAAACGATGATCTGATGCCAAAATTACGCTTAATTGCCATTACTTTACTGACACTTACCGCTTCCACCATCGCGCACGCTGATGAAAAGCGCTACGTTTCCGACGAATTGAACACTTGGGTCCGTAGCGGCCCGGGTGATAACTACCGCCTGGCGGGCACCGTGAACGCGGGCGAAGAAGTGACTCTGCTGCAAACCAACGATGCGACCCAGTACGGTCAGGTTCGCGACAGCAACGGCCGCACCGCCTGGATCCCGCTGAAGGAACTGACCGCTACGCCTAGCCTGCGTACCCGTGTGCCGGATCTGGAAAATCAGGTCAAAACCCTGACCGACAAGCTCAATAATATCGACACCACCTGGAACCAGCGCACCTCTGAAATGCAGAAAAAGGTCGCCCAGAGTGATAGCGTGATTAATGGTTTAAAAAATGAAAACCAGAAGCTTAAGAATGAGCTTATTGTCGCGCAGAAAAAAGTGAACGCCGCAAACCTGCAGCTGGATGACAAGCAACGAACCATCATTATGCAGTGGTTCATGTACGGTGGCGGTGTGCTGGGTATGGGTCTGCTCCTGGGTCTGGTTCTGCCACACATCATCCCGAGCCGTAAGCGCAAAGATCGCTGGATGAACTAACCCCGATTCGCGTTCTCAGTGCTTCTTTCGTATTATCCAGAAAGAATAATGTCGAGGAGAAGCGTGGCGTGAAGAGTTATCTGGTCGGTGGTGCAGTTCGGGACGGGTTGTTAGGGCTACCGGTCAAAGATAAAGATTGGGTGGTGGTCGGCGCCACGCCGCAACAAATGCTCGACGCGGGCTACCAGCAGGTAGGCCGCGACTTTCCCGTTTTCCTCCACCCTGAAAGCCACGAAGAGTACGCGCTTGCCCGCACCGAACGAAAATCGGGTTCGGGCTATACCGGCTTCACCTGCTATGCCGCGCCGGACGTCACGCTGGAGCAGGACCTGCTGCGCCGCGATTTAACCGTCAACGCGCTGGCTCAGGATGCCGACGGGACGATTATCGACCCTTACGGCGGCCGTAACGACCTTCAACAGCGCATTCTGCGTCATGTCTCCCCCGCTTTTGGCGAAGACCCGCTGCGCGTCCTGCGCGTGGCTCGCTTTGCCGCACGCTATGCCCACCTGAGTTTCCGGATTGCCGATGAAACCATGACGCTGATGCGCGAAATGACTGACGCAGGCGAGCTCGCCCATCTGACGGCAGAACGCGTCTGGAAAGAAACCGAAAATGCGCTCGGCACGCGTAACCCACAGGTCTTCTTCCAGACGCTTCGCGACTGCGGCGCGCTGAAGGTGTTATTCCCGGAAATTGATGCACTGTATGGCGTACCGGCACCGGAAAAATGGCACCCGGAAATTGATACCGGCGTGCATACATTGATGACCGTGACCATGGCAGCGATGCTGAGCCCGGACATTGATGTTCGCTTTGCCACGCTGTGCCACGATTTAGGCAAAGGCCTTACGCCAAAAGAGTTCTGGCCGCGTCACCACGGCCATGGCCCGGCAGGCGTGAAGCTGGTTGAACAGCTCTGCCAGCGCCTGAAGGTACCCAACGAGATGCGCGACCTGGCAAAGCTGGTTGCCGAGTTCCACGACCTCATCCATACCTTGCCCATTCTGCAGCCCAAAACGCTGGTGAAGCTTTTTGATTCATTAGACGCCTGGCGCAAGCCGCAGCGCATTGAGCAGATTGCGCTGACCAGCGAGGCGGACGTGCGGGGCCGTACTCACTTTGAAGCCTGTGACTATCCGCAGGGGCGCTTGCTCCGCGAAGCCTGGCAGGCGGCGAAAGCCGTGGGTAATAAAGAAGTTATCGACGATGGCTTTAAAGGGCCGGAGATTCGAGAAGAACTGACGCGCCGTCGAATTCAGGCGGTTGCGAACTGGAAGGAAAAGCGTTGCCCTCAGCCCAAAGACTGAGGGATCTTCATCAGAAGAAGACCACGTAAACCGCGGCTGCCACAACGAAGCGATAGATAGCGAACGGAATAAACGAAATCCGTTTCACGAGCTGCAGGAAGGTTTTAATGGCCACCAACGCAACCAGGAACGCCATCACAAAGCCTACCGCGAACATCGGGATGTCGGCGGCGGTCAGGAAGTGCCAGCTCTTATAGAGATCCAGCACCGTCGCGCCCATCATCATCGGCACCGCCAGCAGGAACGAGAACTCAGAGGCCGCGTATCGGCTTACGCCCATCAGCATCCCGCCGGAAATCGTCGCCCCGGAGCGAGAGAAGCCAGGCCACAGCGCCAGACACTGGAAGCAGCCAATCGCAAAGGCCTGACGATAGCTCATATCATCAATACCCACCGCGCTTGGTTTTTTCGGTTTCAGCAGCTCAGCGGCGATTAACAGCAGGCCGCCCACAATCAGGGCGTACATCACATTAACCGGGTTAAATAGCGATTTAATTTTATCGTGCAGCACCAGCCCCAGCACCACTGCGGGGATCATGCCAAGCAGAATATGAATCAGCGATAAACGCCCGGAGCCTTCACCTTCGTGAACCGGCGGACGCCCGAAGTTGATGCCAATCAGCCCAAACAGACGGCGCCAGAACATCACCACCACTGCCAGAATCGAACCTAGCTGGATAACCACTTCAAAGGTATCCGCCGTTTGTCCTTCAAACCCCAGTAGATGACCTACGATTATCATATGTCCGGTACTGGATACGGGCAGAAACTCCGTCAGTCCTTCGACCACACCCAAAATTGCCGCGACCAGCAGCGAGTGTATATCGCTCATTAATAAACCCTTAAAAAGTAAACAATAAAATAAACCCGGCACTATGACCGGTATAAATCACTTTGGTTTAAATAATATTACTGCTGATACTTTTATTTCGGATTATGGCCACGCTCAATAATAACGCCGACGTTCGCCGCGCGGGCGACGGCACCTGGTTTGCTGACTTTGATACGCACCCACGGGGAGTTAAAGCGAGACATCAGCAGCTCGGCCAGCTCTTCTGCTACGCGTTCAACCAGCGCAAAACGGCTGCCTTCGACATGCCTGACTACCGCTTCGCTGATATCCGCATAGCTCAGGCAGTCATCCACGTTGTCGCTGGCGGCGGCTTTACGGTTATCCCAGCCTAATTCGATATCGAACACCAGCTTCTGTTCAATGGTCTGTTCCCAGTCATAAACACCAATAGTGGTGATTACCGAAAGTTGCTCTATAAATACAATATCCATCACGACCTGCTTGGTTTTAGGCTAAACCGGATACCACTTCCGGCGAATTATGCGTATTATCCACAGATGCAGAGAATACTTCGACATTTTCAAAATGGAACAGCGTTATGAGTGCAATCGAGCCTGGAATGATCATCCTCGCCTACCTTTGCGGCTCAATTTCCAGCGCCATTCTGGTCTGCCGCATCGCGGGGTTACCTGACCCTCGCGCCAGTGGTTCCGGTAATCCCGGGGCCACTAACGTGTTACGCATCGGCGGAAAAGGCGCAGCCGCAACCGTGCTGATTTTCGACATCCTGAAAGGGATGCTGCCCGTTTGGGGCGCGTATGCCCTTGGCCTTTCCCCATTCTGGCTAGGCCTGGTGGCGATTGCCGCCTGTCTGGGCCACATCTGGCCGGTATTTTTCCATTTTCAGGGCGGTAAAGGCGTTGCTACCGCTTTCGGCGCCATTGCGCCTATCGGCTGGGACCTCACCGGCGTGATGGCCGGGACCTGGCTGCTGACCATTCTGCTGAGCGGCTATTCTTCGCTTGGCGCCATCGTCAGCGCGCTGGTCGCGCCGTTTTACGTCTGGTGGTTTAAACCCCAATACACCTTCCCGGTGTCGATGCTCTCGTGTCTGATTCTTTTGCGTCATCATGACAATATTCAACGCCTATGGCGACGTCAGGAGACAAAAATCTGGGCGCGTTTGAAAAAGCGTAAACAGAAGAAAGAAGAAAAGTAGCA
>CP070603.1:814746-816298 GCA_016939855.1 Kluyvera ascorbata | reverse complement strand
GCTGGCAGTTCAGCCAGCGGCCAGCGCGGACGAACGGTCACGCCCAGCGATTCATTCACGCCGGTTTTCAGACGTACCATCCCCGCATAGGCAATCATCGCGCCGTTATCGGTGCAGAACTCAGGACGTGCATAGAACACTTCGCCGCGACGTTTCTGCATCATTTCTGCCAGTTTCGCGCGCAGCGTACGGTTGGCGCTCACGCCGCCCGCCATCACCAGGCGCTTAAAACCGGTTTGATCCAGCGCGCGTTTGCACTTGATCATCAGCGTATCCACCACCGCATCTTCAAATGCACGGGCAATATCAGCGCGAGTTTGGTCGTCAGCCTCGTTATTACGGATGGTGTTGGCAGCGAACGTTTTCAAGCCAGAGAAGCTGAAGTCCAGACCCGGACGGTCGGTCATTGGACGCGGGAAGACAAAGCGTCCTTCCGTGCCCTGCGAGGCCAGTTTTGACAGCATCGGGCCGCCAGGATAGTCCAGACCGAGCAGCTTCGCCGTTTTATCAAAGGCTTCGCCCGCCGCATCGTCAATCGACTCACCGAGCAGCGTGTATTCGCCGATGCCGGTCACGCTAATCAACTGCGTATGGCCACCGGAAACCAGCAGCGCTACAAACGGGTATTCAGGCGGATTATCTTCCAGCATTGGCGCCAGAAGGTGCCCTTCCATATGGTGTACAGGAATCGCCGGCACGTTCCAGGCAAACGCCAGAGAGCGACCAACGGTAGCACCAACCAGCAGCGCCCCGACCAGACCAGGGCCTGCGGTATAGGCCACAGCATCAATATCTTTCGCCGTCAGATTAGCCTCTTTCAAGGCCTCCTGGATCAGCGGCACCGTTTTACGCACGTGGTCGCGCGACGCCAGTTCAGGCACCACGCCGCCGTAGTCAGCGTGTAATTTCACCTGACTATACAGTTGGTTGGCTAACAGACCTTTTTCATCGTCATAAATTGCGATGCCGGTTTCATCGCAGGATGTTTCAATACCCAGTACACGCATGGCTATATTTACCTCGTTTCAATACCGCGCAGTTTAGGTTTTCTCTCCCGGCTTGTAAAACATTGTTCGCCCCAGGAAGCTGCCTCGTGTATACTCCTCACCCTTAAAAAGTTCATTTCAAAAAAGGCACCGGTGCTTTACAAAGCAGCAGTAGTTGCAGTAAAATTCCGCACCATTTTGAAATAAGCTGGCGCTGATGCCAGCAGCAAACCGAATTAATCAAAGGTGAGAGGCACATGCCGGTAATTAAAGTACGTGAAAACGAGCCGTTCGACGTAGCTCTGCGTCGCTTCAAGCGTTCCTGCGAAAAAGCAGGTGTTCTGGC
Organism: Kluyvera ascorbata; assembly: GCA_016939855.1. GTDB lineage: Bacteria > Pseudomonadota > Gammaproteobacteria > Enterobacterales > Enterobacteriaceae > Kluyvera > Kluyvera ascorbata_C. The sequence goes on along the minus strand of CP070603.1, from coordinate 814,966 downwards.
GGAAGTTCGTCGTCGTGAGTTCTATGAAAAACCGACTACCGAACGTAAGCGCGCTAAAGCTTCTGCAGTGAAACGTCACGCGAAGAAACTGGCTCGCGAAAACGCACGCCGTACTCGTCTGTACTAATCTTTTGAGAGCATCGGCTCTCAATTGTCAGACCGAGTTGTAGTTGCAAGGCCGTGCTTCCGAAAGGAATGCGCGGCTTGTTTTCGTTTATAA
>CP070603.1:809977-814617 GCA_016939855.1 Kluyvera ascorbata | reverse complement strand
TAAATAAACGGGGCCTATGGCTGGACGAATCCCACGCGTATTTATTAATGATCTGCTGGCGCGCACCGACATCATCGATCTGATCGATGCACGGGTGAAGCTGAAAAAGCAGGGCAAGAATTACCATGCGTGCTGTCCGTTCCATAACGAGAAAACCCCCTCTTTCACCGTGAACGGTGATAAGCAGTTTTACCACTGCTTCGGCTGCGGCGCGCACGGCAATGCCATCGACTTTTTAATGAACTACGACAAGCTCGAGTTCGTTGAAACCGTTGAAGAACTGGCGGCCATGCACAATCTTGAAGTGCCGTATGAAGCCGGAACAGGCCTGAGCCAGATAGAGCGTCATCAACGACAAAATCTCTATCAACTCATGGAAGGATTAAATGATTTTTATCAGCAATCCTTCACGCAACCCATCGCCGAGCCTGCACGCCAGTACCTGGAGCAACGCGGCCTAAGCGCCGAGATTGTCCAGCGTTTTGCTATTGGTTTTGCACCGCCAGGCTGGGACAACGCCTTAAAACGTTTCGGCGGTAATGTCGACAACAGAAAGCTGCTGCTCGATGCCGGAATGCTGGTCAACAACGACCAGGGAAGAACGTACGACCGTTTCCGCAATCGCGTGATGTTCCCGATTCGCGACAAACGAGGCCGGGTGATTGGATTTGGTGGTCGCGTATTAGGTAACGATACGCCGAAATACCTCAACTCCCCGGAAACCGATATTTTCCATAAAGGTCGCCAGCTTTATGGCCTTTATGAAGCCCAGCAGCACAGCGCGGAACCCCAGCGCCTGCTGGTTGTCGAAGGCTATATGGATGTCGTCGCCCTCGCGCAATACGGTATTAACTACGCGGTGGCTTCGCTGGGTACATCAACCACAGCCGACCACATGCATATGCTGTTCCGTGCGACGAATAACGTTATTTGCTGTTACGACGGCGACCGCGCCGGGCGCGACGCCGCATGGCGTGCGTTGGAAACGGCAATGCCTTACATGACCGACGGTCGTCAGCTACGCTTTATGTTCCTGCCCGACGGTGAAGACCCGGACACGCTGGTTCGTAAAGAAGGCAAAGAGGCTTTTGAAGCCCGGATGGAGCATGCACAACCGCTCTCCGTGTTCTTATTTAATAGCCTCCTGCCACAGGTTGACCTGAGTACACCAGACGGCAGCACGCAGCTCGCAGCCCTGGCGCTACCGTTAATCAGCCAGGTACCAGGCGACGCGCACCGCATTCAGTTGCGCCAGACGCTGGGTCTGAAGCTAGGCATCTTTGACGATGCACAACTTGATCGTTTAATGCCTAAACAGGCAGAAAGTGGCGTTGTTCGCCCGACTCAGCAGATAAAACAGACGCCTATGCGTATACTTATAGGGCTACTGGTGCAAAACCCAAATCTGGCACCACTTGTCCCGCCTATGCATGGGCTGGCGCAGACAAAGCTACCGGGTCTCAGCCTGTTCACCCAACTGGTGAACCTGTGCGTTGCCCAACCGGGCCTGACAACAGGCCAGCTTTTAGAGAACTATCGTGGAACAAGTGAGTACTCAACACTTGAAAAACTCTCAGCCTGGAACGATATAAAGGATGAGAACGTTGAAAAAATGTTCACCGATACGCTCAACCGAATTTTTGATTCAATGCTTGAACAGCGACAGGAAGAGTTGATAGCTCGCGATCGCACGCACGGTTTAAGCAGTGAAGAACGCAGGGAGTTCTGGGAAATCAGACAGGCCCTGGAAAAAAAATGAATTTAACGGCTTAACTGCCGAATACCGTTCGGGAAGCCCCCGACAGCCGCTCGAGGCGCAGCGGCACTAATATAAGTACGCCCTCGCTTTAAATGTCGGCGGTTCGTTCGCCGACCGACACCAATCAAATGAATTAAGTGTGGATACCGTCTTATGGAGCAAAACCCGCAGTCACAGCTCAAGCTTCTTGTCCAGCGTGGTAAGGAGCAAGGCTATCTGACCTATGCCGAGGTCAATGACCATCTGCCGGAAGATATCGTCGATTCAGATCAGATCGAAGACATCATCCAAATGATCAACGACATGGGCATTCAGGTGATGGAAGAAGCGCCGGATGCCGATGATCTGTTGCTGGCTGAAACCTCCAACAACACTGATGAAGACGCGGAAGAAGCGGCTGCACAGGTTCTGTCCAGCGTGGAATCCGAAATCGGGCGTACGACCGACCCGGTGCGCATGTACATGCGCGAAATGGGTACGGTAGAACTGCTGACCCGTGAAGGCGAAATCGACATCGCCAAACGCATCGAAGACGGGATCAACCAGGTTCAGTGCTCCGTTGCCGAATACCCAGAAGCCATTACCTACCTGCTGGAACAGTACGATCGCGTTGAAGCTGAAGAAGCGCGTCTGTCTGACCTGATCACCGGTTTCGTTGACCCGAACGCTGAAGAAGATATGGCGCCTACCGCCACTCACGTCGGTTCCGAACTGTCTCAGGAAGAGATGGATGACGACGATGAAGACGAAGACGACGACAGCGACGACAGCAGCGACGATGACAACAGCATCGACCCTGAGCTGGCACGTGAGAAATTTGGCGAGCTGCGTACCCAGTACGAAATCACTCGCGACACGATCAAAGCAAAAGGCCGTAGCCATGCCAGCGCTCAGGAAGAGATCCTGAAGCTGTCTGAAGTATTCAAGCAGTTCCGTCTGGTACCGAAGCAGTTCGACTACCTGGTTAACAGCATGCGTACCATGATGGACCGCGTGCGTACCCAGGAACGTATCATCATGAAGATGTGCGTTGAACAGTGCAAAATGCCGAAGAAAAACTTCATCACTCTGTTCACTGGCAACGAAACCAGCGAAACCTGGTTCAACGCGGCTATCGCGATGAACAAACCTTGGTCTGAAAAGCTGCATGACGTGAAAGAAGACGTTATGCGCAGCCTGCAGAAACTGCAGCAGATTGAAGAAGAGACCGGCCTGACCATCGAGCAGGTTAAAGATATCAACCGTCGTATGTCCATCGGTGAAGCGAAAGCCCGCCGTGCGAAGAAAGAGATGGTTGAAGCAAACTTACGTCTGGTTATTTCTATCGCCAAGAAATACACCAACCGTGGTCTGCAGTTCCTTGACCTGATTCAGGAAGGCAACATCGGCCTGATGAAAGCGGTAGATAAGTTTGAATACCGTCGCGGCTACAAGTTCTCCACCTACGCAACCTGGTGGATCCGTCAGGCGATCACCCGTTCTATCGCAGACCAGGCGCGCACCATCCGTATTCCGGTGCATATGATTGAGACCATCAACAAGCTCAACCGTATCTCCCGCCAGATGCTGCAAGAGATGGGTCGTGAACCGACGCCGGAAGAGCTGGCCGAGCGCATGCTGATGCCAGAAGACAAGATTCGTAAGGTGCTGAAAATCGCCAAAGAGCCAATCTCCATGGAAACGCCAATCGGCGACGATGAAGATTCGCATCTGGGTGACTTCATCGAGGATACTACCCTCGAGCTGCCGCTGGACTCCGCAACTACCGAGAGTCTGCGCGCTGCCACCCACGACGTTCTGGCTGGCCTGACCGCCCGTGAAGCGAAAGTCCTGCGTATGCGTTTCGGTATCGATATGAACACCGACCACACGCTGGAAGAAGTGGGTAAACAGTTCGACGTTACCCGCGAACGTATCCGTCAGATCGAAGCGAAGGCGCTGCGTAAACTGCGTCACCCAAGCCGCTCTGAAGTGCTGCGTAGCTTCCTGGACGATTAATCGCCCCGGTAAAAACGTAAAAAAGCTCCCWGATGGGAGCTTTTTTTTGTCTGCGATTCTGTGCATTTCCCGGCGGCGCTGCGCTTGGCCGGGCTACAGGCCGCGCGCCTTCAACGCCACGTCCAATTCCTGATATGCCTCCACCAGCTTATCCAACGTAATGCGACTCAGCCCGCTTGGGTTCGGCAACACCCACACCTCGGTATCACCAATCATGTAGGTCTGCTTACCCCACGTCGCCCCACGCTGTCCTAAACCGCGCTCAAAGGCCTGCTTGCCGAGCACCGCCAGAGCAGCTGGCTTATAACGCTCAACTTTCTCAATCAGCGCCTGCCCGCCGCTGCGCAGTTCCTGCAAGCTGACCTCGCTCGCCTGCACCGTCGGGCGTTCAACCAGCTTGGTGACGCCGCAGCGAAACGTCAGCATCTGCTCCGCCTCTTCCGGCTTCAACTGACGCTCGGTAAACCCCGCAAGATGCAGCACCTTCCAGAAGCGGTTTGCCGGATGGGCAAAGGGATAGCCCAGAGAAGAAGATGACAGCCCCGGGTTAATGCCGCAGAACAGCACGCGCAGCCCCGAATCAATAATGTCCTTAACCATAATATTCTCGACCAATACATCGTGGGATCAGTATAACGAATTGAAAATGCATTGTTTATAAAAACAGCATGTGCGCGCTTAGCGCTGGATTGGCGCTCGCTGTTACTTTATAATCGTCCGCTACCATGGCCCCTTAGCTCAGTGGTTAGAGCAGGCGACTCATAATCGCTTGGTCGTTGGTTCAAACCCAACAGGGGCCACCAGATAAAAAAGGGCTGACGAGAAATCGTCAGCCCTTTTACCTTGATAAACCCAACCCCATCATCCCACCTCAATCGCCTGC
>CP070603.1:809760-809839 GCA_016939855.1 Kluyvera ascorbata | reverse complement strand
GCCGGGCGGCCAAAGTTGCCTATCCGACTATCTACCAGCGCCATGATCGCTTCTTTCTCCGAATGGGCGACGTTGGGAT
>CP070603.1:809338-809406 GCA_016939855.1 Kluyvera ascorbata | reverse complement strand
CGCACGGTTCACCGGTCACTTCGTTGAGCAATTGGACGTTATAGCCATACATCGGCACGCCGGGGCTG
>CP070603.1:802027-802562 GCA_016939855.1 Kluyvera ascorbata | reverse complement strand
GGTGAAAGCATCCGGGATAGGCTATTGGGATTTAAACAGGGTTAACTCACACCAGTGAACGGAGCTCTTCACGCATGTAGGAAGAGAAGAATTCAGGGTTCTTAATCACCATATGCTCGCCGGATTCGACCTTTTCGGCCCATCCCGCCACTTTATCTGTAAACCCTTCGCTCCAGCCGTCCTGATGACCACGTTCAGCCACCGCCGCAGAGCTTGCAGGAACACCTAACTCTTTTAAATATTTCAGAATTCCCTTCGCTGTACTCTCATCCATGGACTGTGGTACTGGCTCAGACGTGTTCATACCACCAATGAAATCCAAAGCTTTATCAATGACTGCTGGCATATGCTTGTCCTTAAAATAAACCACGTAGTAAACAAGTCTATACTATGGACCGGAATCCGGCGCAATTTCAAAGGAACCGCTCACGTTATTGCATTTATTCTCGATCAAAAATCACGTTTTATACCCGTTTTGCGCAAGAAATGGTGCGCGCTGCGCAAAAAAAAACCGATACAGAATGTACCGGCTCAG
>CP070603.1:799128-802018 GCA_016939855.1 Kluyvera ascorbata | reverse complement strand
CGCTTTTACGCGTTGCTGACCGGCTTTTGTTCCGCGCTGGATTTGGCGTTTTCCAGCATCCGGCGAACCGGCACAATCAGAACGCACAGCACCGCAGCACAGATCAGCAGTGCAATGGAGCAACGCGCGAACAGGTCCGGCAGCATATCCAACTGATCGGCCTTCACGTGACCACCGATCAGACCCGCCGCCAGGTTGCCCAGGGCGCTGGCGCAGAACCACAGCCCCATCATCTGACCGCGCATTCTTTCCGGCGCCAGCAGCGTCATGGTCGCCAAACCAATCGGGCTCAGGCACAGCTCGCCGAGCGTCAGCATCAGGATACTGCCCACCAGCCACATCGGTGATACACCCGCGCCACCGTTGCTCAGCACGTTCTGCGCTGCCAGCATCATCAGACCGAAGCCCGCTGCCGCACACAGAATACCGATAACGAACTTGGTGATACTGCCCGGACGGACGTTTTTACGCGCCAGTGCAGGCCAGGCCCAGCTAAAGACCGGCGCCAGCAGGATGATGAATAGGGCGTTAATTGACTGGAACCATACCGCCGGGATCTCAAAATCACCAATCATGCGGTTGGTGTAGTCATTGGCAAACAGGTTGAACGACGTTGGTTTCTGCTCGAAGGCCGACCAGAAGAATGCCGCGGAGACCAGCAGAATAAAGCACACCAGCAGGCGCGCGCGTTCTTTACGGCTCAGGCCAGCAAAGACGAACAGGTAGATGAAGTACAGCGCAACGGAGGCTGCAATCACGTACACCAGCACGCTGGCGACGGCCACCGGGTTAATCACAATCACACCCTGGGCAATCAGAGTGATAATCACCGCCACACCGACCGCTAACGCCAGCAGCCATGCGCCAACGCCGTTTTTCTTCGCCACCGGGCTGTTCCAGGTAGAGTCGAGGCCCACTTCGCTGTCGTAGCGCTTCATTGCCGGAACGGCGAACACGCGGAAGATAACCAGCGCCACCAGCATCCCGATACCGCCGATGCCAAAGCCCCAGTGCCAACCGTGGGATTTAATCAGCCAGCCGGAAATCAGCGGCGCGATAAATGACCCCATGTTGATGCCCATATAAAACAGCGAGAATCCGCCGTCGCGACGGGCATCGCCCTTTTTATACAGCGTACCGACCATCACTGAGATACAGGTTTTAAACAGACCGGAGCCCAGTACGATAAACATCAGGCCGATAAAGAACAGGTTGTCGCCCATAAAGGCCGACAGCGCGATCGATAAGTGGCCAAGCGCAATCAGGATAGAGCCGTACCACACCGCCTTTTGCTGGCCGAGCCAGTTATCAGCCAGCCAGCCGCCCGGCAGCGCCGCCAGGTACATCGTCCCCGCGAAGATACCCACAATCGCCGAGGCGTTTTCACGCGCTAAGCCCATGCCGCCGTCATAGACGGTTGCCGCCATAAACAGAATCAGTAACGGGCGGATACCGTAAAACGAGAATCGCTCCCACATTTCGGTAAAGAACAGCGAACCCAACGGGTACGGATGACCGAAAAAGGTCCGGCTTTCGTTTTTATTAACAGAGGAATGCATAGTTTCTCCAGAGAAGGTGCGTCGTAACGCAGGTAAGTCGTGTATGCGGGCTAACCATTTTTTAATTTTGTCGATGATTAACATCTGACACGGTGTTTTTTAACCATTTGATAACCATTACATGGTCGTGTCTAGCCCTGGACCCGGTATTTTTAGACGAAAAGTCGACAAAGTTCTAGTTTTACAGATTTTGTATTGGAAACATGAATGTAGTGATTGACATCACATAACCACGTCTTTACGCATTAATAATTCATTAAAAACAATTAATTAGTCAATAGACAATCGTCAAATACAGCCCTAAATACAGGGCAAAATAATCGTATAAAAACTGTGGAAAACAGGATGTTCACCATAATGATGAGGGGAGATCTGGATAAATCATGAGGAGAGAAATGGCAGGAACAGGGTCGCGCTATCGCATCATCGTATAGCGCAACCAGAATGCAGTTATTTCGCGTGCCAGTAGGCGCTTGAACGCACCAACTGCGGGTCGATAGCGTCGGTCACAAAACCGTCGGTCAGATTTTTTACCACCTTCCCTTCGCCGGTCAGCCAGATAAAATAATCAGACGCCGGCACCGTGAGCTGTGCCAGACGCGCGGCGACGGTGGCGGCATCGTAGCCAGCGATCCACTCAATATTGAAACCATCGAACCCGGCCAGATAGGCTTTGTCCGCGTCCTCTTTAACCATCACCAGCGCCGTCACCTGCGGACGCTCCGCTAATGTCTGCAGCGCTTCCAGGCGGCGACGCAGCGCTGGCATTCCGGTTTCATCACAGACATACAGCTGCCAGGCATAATCTTCCGGCACCACCAGCGAACCGCGCGGGCCGCCGATAAGCAGCGTATCGCCCGCTTTTGCTGCCATTGCCCACTGGCTGGCAACGCCGCCATCGTGGATAAAGAAATCGTAGGCCAGTTCGTGGCGCTCGGCGTTATAGAGCGGCGTATAGTCGCGAGCCTGCGGGCGTACGCCGTCTGCCCATACAATGCCCTCATCGGTCATCGTCGGCGGCGTCAGGGTGCCACTGGTCTGCGGGAAAAACAGCTTGGTGTGATCGTCAAAGCCGCGCGAACTAAAACCTTCCAGCGCCTCGCCGCCCAGCACCACGCGCTGGAAGGCTTCACCCATGCGCTCGACGCGCAGGACGGTCAGTTCACGAAAACGAAGTTCATTGCGCACGCGCTGCGGGTATTTGTTCTCTTTCATTTGGCGTCTCTCTCACAAATAGATATATCTAAATCTTTTGCAAATGATAATGATTGCCAACTAAACAGAAAGCAAGCTATTTTTAAGATATATGAACGGCGGTGCACGAAAAATCC
>CP070603.1:792998-799081 GCA_016939855.1 Kluyvera ascorbata | reverse complement strand
CATTTTCGATATTGCTAAAGATACAATTTTAGATATAAATTAGATATATCTAAACAACGTAAGGATAAACATCATGAGACCTTTCTCTGATTCTGAACATCGCGGCCGTGGTGGTCGTGGACATCGCGGCGAACGCGGTGAGTGTGAACATCGTGGCGGACGTGGCGAAGGTCACGGCGGCGGCGGACGTCGCCAGCGCTTCTTCGGCCACGGCGAGCTGCGTCTGGTTGTCCTCAGCATCCTGAAAGATAACGCCAGCCACGGCTATGAACTGATTAAAGCGATTGAAGCGCTGACCCAGGGCAATTACAGCCCAAGTCCTGGCGTTATCTACCCGACGCTCGACCTGCTCCAGGACCAGGGGCTGATTACGGTGCATGAAGAGGACGGCGGGCGTAAAAAAATCGCCATTACCGCTGAAGGCACCCAAGCGCTGGAAGAAAACCAGGAACATCTGGAGCACATTCAGGCGCGCCTGAAGTCCCGCATGGTAGGGCATGAGCTGCGCAAAAACCCGCAGATGAAGCGGGCACTGGATAACTTTAAGGCCGTACTGGACCTGAAGGTCAATCAGGGCGAGACAAGCGACGCGCAGTTGAAGCAGATTGTCGGCATTATCGACCGCGCGGCGTTCGAGATCTCGCAGCTCGATTAATGCAGGACGGTAACCGCATCCTGTAAACGGCTGGCCCGGTGTTTCACCATCGCCGATACATTGGCGCTTTCCGCCACCAGCCCGGCGTTTTTCTGGGTGATCTCATCCAGCTTCGCCACGGCTCGCGTTAAATCAGACAGCCCCGTGGCCTGTTCAGACGTAGATTGACTAATCTGCGCAATCAGTTGGGTGACATTCTGTACCTGCGAGACAATGTCATCCATCGTGCGCCCGGCAGCGTGAACCTGCTCGGAGCCCGACTGCACCTTGCTGGCGCTGGCCTCAATCAGCTGACGAATTTCGTTTGCCGCCGTCGCGCTACGGCTCGCCAGATGGCGAACTTCCCCGGCGACCACGGCAAACCCTCTCCCCTGCTCGCCCGCCCGCGCCGCTTCGACGGCGGCGTTCAACGCCAGAATATTGGTCTGGAACGCGATATCGTTAATCAACGTGGTGATGGAGCCAATGCGCTGCGTGCTGTCAGCAATATCTTCCATGGTCTGCACCACCCGGTGCATCGCCTGACCGCCCTGCGCCGCCGCGCCGCTGGCCGCCAGCGAGAGCTTATCGGCTTCGGCTGCCGTCTGGGAGTTATTCTGTACCGACGCCGCCATCTGGCTCATCGTCGCCACGGTTTGCTGTACGTTAACGACCGTTTCCTGAGTACGCTGATTCAGATCTTCATTGCCGCGCGCCAGCACATCGCTGCCGTCGCTCACGCTATTTACCTGCGTCGAGACATCGTTAATCAGCCAGCGGCACATCAGCCCAAGCTGGCCGACCGCGCGCAGCGTCAGCCCCAGCTCGTCGCTGCGCGGTAGCGGATCAACGCTGTTCCGCTCGCCGGTCGCCACGCTGAGCGCCTGTCGCGCCACGTTTTCTACTGGGCGAACAATTTGCCACTCAAACACCAGCGTGGTCAGCAGCAGAATCAGCGCCGACGCCAGCACCGCCATAACCGGCGCGCTCAGGGCCAGAAGGCTGGCAGCCAGCAGCAGGTAGAACCCCGACATAATGCTTCTGACCCGCCAACGGAGCGGGATCGCAGCGAGCTTACCCCACCAGCGTTTACTGATAACGCGTCCTTTATAAAGACGCTTATTGCTGCGCTCTTCGCGCAGCGCCTGATACAGCGGCTCCACCGCCGCAATCTCTTCCTCGCTGGCTTTGGTGCGAATCGACATATAGCCAATCGTTTTACCATTACGCACCTGGGGGATGGCGTTCGCGCGCACCCAGTAATGGCCGCCGTGTTTCGGGCGATTTTTGACGATACCGCTCCACGGCTCGCCCTGCTTCAGGGTTCGCCACATATCGGCAAAGGCCGCTTTTGGCATATCGGAATGGCGCACCATATTGTGCGGCTGGCTGAGCATCTCGTGGCGACTATAGCCACTCACCTTCACGAAGGCATCGTTGACGTGGGTGATATAGCTGTTGAGATCGGTGGTGGACATCAACGTGGTGTGGTCGTCCATCAGCGATTCGGACGAGTTTTGGTCGGGCAGGGTCGACATACGGACATCCTTTTCAGGTGCTAAGAGAAATGTATTACAATTGTTATATCGGAGGATATTAAATTAACCTTAATTGTTAATTTTGCGTTAGATCGCAAAATCGACAAAAGCCCTACATTCCTCACGCCATTCTTTGCTGCTCATCCGTGGCGCAAAACCTGCCCTTTTGTAGGGCAATACGCCCGACAACCACGCACTACCTCGTGACCGCTTTCACACTCTCACGCTTCGCTGGACGATTAAATATTGTACAAACGCGATTTCCCCTGGCGTTTATCCCGATTTTCACCGCCAACGCTGAGATGGCGTAATCCCTGCAATACTTAAATCAGTATCGTGTGATACGTGATCCCCAGGAGCTTATTTTGAACAGGTTACCTTCCAGCGCATCGGCTCTGGCCTGCAGCGCACACGCACTGAATCTCATTGAAAAGCGAACGCTTGACCATGAGGAGATGAAAGCGCTTAACCAGGAGGTCCGTGAATACTTTAAAGAGCATGTGAATCCGGGGTTTTTAGAGTACCGAAAATCTGTAACAGCCGGTGGGGATTACGGAGCCGTAGAGTGGCAGGCGGGAGGATTAAATACGCTTGTCGACACCCAGGGTCAGGAGTTTCTCGATTGCCTGGGCGGTTTTGGTATTTTCAACGTGGGGCACCGTAATCCAGTGGTGGTTTCCGCCGTACAGAATCAACTCGCTAAACAACCGCTTCACAGCCAGGAACTGCTCGACCCGCTACGGGCGATGCTCGCCAAAACGTTGGCAGCGCTGGCTCCGGGCAAACTGAAGTACAGCTTCTTTAGCAACAGCGGTACCGAATCCGTAGAGGCGGCGCTGAAGCTGGCAAAAGCGTACCAGTCGCCGCGCGGCAAGTTCACCTTTATCGCCACCAGCGGCGCGTTCCACGGGAAATCGCTCGGGGCGCTGTCGGCCACCGCCAAGTCAACGTTCCGCAAGCCGTTTATGCCGCTACTGCCGGGCTTCCGCCACGTGCCGTTCGGTAATCTCGATGCCATGCGCACGATGCTCAGCGAATGCCAGAAAACCGGCGACGACGTGGCGGCGGTGATCCTCGAGCCCATCCAGGGTGAAGGTGGCGTGATTCTGCCACCGCAGGGCTACCTGCCCGCCGTACGTAAGCTGTGCGATGAGTTTGGCGCGCTGCTTATCTTCGACGAAGTGCAAACCGGCATGGGGCGCACCGGCAAGATGTTCGCCTGCGAGCATGAGAACGTTCAGCCGGACATTCTGTGCCTGGCGAAGGCCCTCGGCGGCGGCGTGATGCCGATTGGTGCGACCATCGCCACCGAAGAGGTGTTCTCGGTGCTGTTCGATAACCCGTTCCTGCACACCACCACCTTTGGCGGTAACCCGCTGGCCTGTGCGGCCGCGCTGGCGACCATCAACGTGCTGCTGACCGAAAACCTGCCTGCTCAGGCGGAACAGAAAGGCGATATTCTGCTGGATGGTTTCCGCAGCATGGCGCGCGAATATCCGGATCTGGTCCGTGAAGCGCGTGGTAGAGGCATGCTGATGGCCATTGAGTTTGTCGATAACGAAATCGGCTATCACTTTGCCAGCGAGATGTTCCGCCAGCGCGTGCTGGTTGCCGGAACGCTCAACAACGCCAAGACCATCCGCATCGAGCCACCGTTGACCTTAACGATGGAACAGTGCGACCAGGTGCTTAAGGCGGCGCGTAACGCGCTGGCGGCCCTGCGCGTCAGCCAGAGTCAGGTTGCCACCGAGCAGTAAACTCACGCCCCCTACCGTTTGGTKGGGGGCGTTCTTTGAATCCCATCACAATCATCGCATTCCCCTTTTCCCTTTTTCCCGCCGACGGCTAAATTAGTAACTCATCCGACCACATAACAATAATTTCACATACTGGACATCCTTATGAGCTATCCGTCGCTATTCGCCCCGCTCGATCTTGGTTTTACCCAGCTGAAAAACCGCGTGCTGATGGGCTCTATGCATACCGGGCTGGAAGAGTATCCCGATGGCGCGGAGCGTCTGGCGACGTTCTATGCCGAGCGCGCGCGTCACGGCGTGGCGCTTATCGTCAGCGGCGGCATCGCTCCGGATGCGACCGGCGTAGGGATGGCGGGCGGCGCGATGCTGAACGATGTGAGTCAATTGCCGCACCACCGGACCATTACCGACGCCGTCCATCAGGAGGGCGGCAAAATTGCGCTGCAAATCCTGCATACTGGCCGCTACAGCTATCAGCCCAATCTGGTTGCCCCATCCCCGCTTCAGGCGCCGATCAACCGCTTTACGCCGCGCGAACTCACGCACGAAGGTATTCTGGGGCTTATCGACGACTTCGCCCACTGCGCCCAATTGGCGCGGGAAGCAGGCTACGACGGCGTAGAGGTAATGGGCTCGGAAGGCTACCTGATTAACGAATTTCTCGCCGCACGCACCAACCAGCGCGACGATCAATGGGGCGGCAGCTACGACAACCGCATGCGCTTCGCGGTAGAAGTGGTGCGCGCCGTACGCCAGCGCGTTGGGAAAGACTTTATTATTATCTACCGCCTGTCGATGCTCGACCTGGTGGACAACGGCGGTACTTTTGATGAAACCGTACGTCTCGCCCAGGCTGTCGAAGCCGCGGGGGCGACGATCATCAATACCGGGATCGGCTGGCACGAAGCGCGGATCCCGACCATCGCGACGCCAGTGCCGCGCGGGGCGTTTAGCTGGGTGACGCGCAAATTAAAAGGTTTGGTCACCGTCCCGCTGATTACCACCAACCGCATTAACGATCCGCAGGTGGCGGACGATATTCTGGCGCGCGGCGATGCCGATATGGTATCGATGGCGCGCCCGTTCCTCGCTGACGCCGAACTGCTGTCAAAAGCCCAATCGGGACGCAGCGATGAGATCAACACCTGCATTGGCTGTAACCAGGCCTGCCTGGATCAGATCTTTGTCGGCAAGGTGACCTCATGCCTGGTCAACCCGCGCGCCTGCCACGAAACCAAAATGCCGATCCTCCCGGCCACCACGCGCAAAAACCTGGCGGTTGTCGGCGCGGGCCCGGCAGGGCTGGCCTTTGCTATCAACGCTGCCGCACGAGGCCATCAGGTGACGCTGTTCGATGCCAGCGCGGAAATTGGCGGGCAGTTTAATATCGCCAAGCAGATCCCCGGCAAAGAAGAGTTTTACGAAACGCTGCGCTACTACCGCCGGATGATCGACATCACCGGGGTGACTTTAAAGCTCAACCAGCGCGTCAACGCCGACGATCTCCTCGACTTTGATGACGTGATCCTCTCGACCGGGATCGCACCACGCAAGCCACCGATCGAGGGGATCGACCATTCTAAAGTGCTGACCTATCTGGACGTCCTGCGCGATAAAGCGCCGGTTGGACAGCGGGTGGCGATTATCGGCTGCGGCGGCATCGGCTTTGATACGGCGATGTACTTAAGCCAGCCGGGCGACTCCACCAGCCAGAATATCGCCGAGTTTTGCGTGGAATGGGGTATCGATACCAGCCTGCAGCAATCGGGCGGCCTGCGCCCGGAAGGGCCACACCAGGCCCGCAGCCCGCGGCAGATTGTGATGCTGCAACGTAAAGCCAGCAAGCCGGGTGAAGGCTTAGGCAAAACCACCGGCTGGATCCACCGCACCACCCTGCTTTCACGTGGCGTGAAGATGATCCCGGCGGTCAGCTACCAGAAGATAGACGATGAGGGGCTGCACGTTGAAATGGGCGGCGAAGCGCAGGTGTTGGCGGTAGATAACGTGATTATCTGTGCCGGTCAGGAGCCAAACCGTACGTTGCAGGAACCACTGCTGGCGGCGGGCAAGACGGTGCATCTTATCGGTGGCTGCGATGTGGCAAGTGAGCTGGATGCAAGGCGGGCGATTGCGCAGGGGACAAAGCTGGCGCTA
>CP070603.1:776077-792921 GCA_016939855.1 Kluyvera ascorbata | reverse complement strand
CATTAACGACGGCGACCCAACTTCACCGCTTTGAGGATCACAAACTTGTTGTTGGTGGCGATAGTTTCGCAGTTACCAAAAATCTTCTTCAGCTTGTGGAAGTAGTCCAGATGACGGTTCGCCACGATATACAGCTCGCCGTTAATTTTCAGGCAGCGACGGGCGTGGTGGAACATCTCCCACGCGATGTTATCGGTCAACGCATGTTTCTGGTGGAACGGCGGGTTGCAGAACACCGCGTTGAAGCGGAACGGTTCTACGCCGGAGAGCGCGTTGTTGATCATAAACTCGCTGCGATCCAGCGCATCCGGCAGGTTGGTTTCCACGTTCAGACGGCTGGAAACAACCGCCATCGGCGATTCATCAACGAACACCACGCTGGCTTCCGGGTTTTTCGCCAGCAGCGTCATACCCAGCACGCCGTTACCGCAGCCAAGATCGACAATCTCGCCTTCCAGGTTTTCCGGCAGATGCTCCATAAAGAAGCGCGCGCCGATATCCAGCCCGGTACGGGAGAAAACGTTCGCGTGGTTGTGGATGGTCCAGTCGGTGCCTTCCAGCTTCCAGCTCAGGGTCTGGGCGGTTTCAGCCAGCGCCGGTTTGGTAAAGGTGCCGTTGATCAGGCGCGCCTTTTTCCATGCCAGCGTGGTGGTGGTTGGGCCCAGCACTTTTTCAAACAGCTCAAGCGTAGAGGTATGGATATCACGCGCTTTCGCACCGGCGATAATGCGCGTTTCTGGCGTCACCACTTCACGCAGCGCACGCAGCTGCTGCTCCAGCAGCGCCATGGTTTTTGGGATCTTAATCAGCACGACGCCCGGCGCCTGCGGGTATTCCGCGGTGCTGTCGAGAAACTTCACGCTTGATTCGGCAATATCGTTGTGGCGCAGGTTTTCACGCGTCGCCAGCTCGCTTAAGTAAGAGTCGCCGATGCTGTACGGCGTATGCTCCGCGAGCGCGCAGGCCAGCGCACCGAAGGTATCATTCAGGATAAGCACCGGGCCGCGAATCTCAGTATCGTCCAGCTGTTGCAGCAGATATTCATCGGCGGCTTCCCACGCCAGCAGTGGATTAACGTCGTCCGTCTCCGGGAAACGTTTAAGTGTCAGTGAACGGAAACCGTTGTCTGTGTGGCTCATCGGCCCTCCTGAATGGTAAAATTTCGGCGTATCCCTGAAAAGGGTGCGTGAGTATACACTTTTATGATTGGCATGGGCAAAGATGAACCAACTAACTTACCTCCAGGGCTATCCGGAACATTTGCTTTCTCAAGTGAGAACCTTGATTGCTGAACAGCGTCTGGGGGCGGTGCTGGAAAAACGCTATCCGGGTACCCACGATTTCGCCACCGATAAAGCCCTCTGGCAGTATACCCAGGATCTGAAAAGCCAGTTCCTGCGCAACGCGCCGCCGATCAATAAAGTCATGTACGACAATAAGATCCACGTGCTGAAGAACGCGCTCGGGCTGCACACGGCGGTATCCCGCGTGCAGGGCGGCAAGCTTAAGGCAAAAGCCGAGATCCGCGTGGCCACCGTGTTCCGCAACGCGCCGGAAGCCTTTTTGAAAATGATCGTGGTGCATGAGCTGGCGCATCTGAAAGAAAAAGAGCACGACAAAGCGTTCTATCAGCTGTGCTGCTATATGGAGCCGCAGTATCACCAGCTAGAGTTTGATACCCGTCTGTGGCTGACGCACCTTTCGTTAAAGGAATCTGCGTAGTCGCCCACTGGCAATGTCATAAAGGCGTGTTACATTGACGAAAGAATCCCTTTATGGAGCCAGAAGGCGTTTATGATACGTTTCGCAGTGATTGGGACAAACTGGATCACCCGCCAGTTTGTCGATGCCGCGCATGAGACCGGCAAGTACAAGTTGACCGCCGTCTATTCCCGCAGCCTTGAGCAGGCACAGACCTTCGCCAACGATTATCCCGTCGAACATCTGTTTACGTCGCTGGACGCCATGGCGCAAAGCGAAGATATTGACGCGGTTTATATCGCCAGCCCGAATTCACTCCACTTCCCGCAGACCAAACTGTTTTTGCAGCATAAAAAGCATGTGATTTGCGAGAAGCCGCTGGCCTCCAACCTGCATGAAGTCGAGCAGGCTATCGCCCTCGCGCAGGAAAATCAGGTGGTGCTGTTCGAAGCGTTCAAAACCGCCAGCCTGCCTAACTTCCAGATTTTGCAGCAGTCGCTGGAGAAAGTCGGCCCGGTTCGTAAGGCGTTTATCAACTACTGCCAGTACTCTTCACGTTACCAGCGCTACCTGGACGGCGAAAACCCGAATACCTTTAACCCGGCCTTCTCGAACGGCTCGATTATGGATATCGGTTTCTACTGCCTGGCCTCCGCGGTAGCCCTGTGGGGCGAGCCGAAGCAGGTACAAGCCTCTGCCAGCCTGCTCGATAGCGGCGTTGATGCGCACGGTATCGCGGTACTCGACTATGGCGATTTCAGCGTGACGTTGCAGCACTCTAAGGTCAGCGACTCTACCCTGCCGAGTGAAATTCAGGGTGAAGCGGGCGCGCTGGTGGTTGAGAAAATTTCCGAGTGCCAAAAAGTCGCTTTCATCCCGCGCGGCAGCAAGGCGCAGGATCTCAGCCAGCCTCAGCATATTAATACTATGCTGTATGAAGCCGAGGAGTTTGCGCGCCTGGTCGAAAACAATGAAGTGGACCACCCTGCTCTTGAAGTTAGCCGTATCACCGCGAAGGTTCAGACGGAAATTCGTCGCCAGACCGGCGTTGTCTTCCCGGCGGATACGCCCGCCGCGTAAAACAACGTAAAGCACATGTTACGGACCATTGACGAAATCAATGGTCTGTCATATTTTGTTACGTGCAAAGGGGAGTAACTTCCTTGTCGGTGGATCGTCATTACGATACGTGTAAAACCGTATCCGGTCGCCGAGCAACGGAAAACGAATGCGCCACCGCATTCGTTTTTAGTTGTAAGTGAGACCTTGCCGGAAGGCGAGGTCTATGCATAAAAAAGCAGCGGCTATCGTCTTCTGACGTTAGCCGTTTTTTTATGCGTAAGGAAAATTCTATGAATACAGTCGGCACACCGTTGCTGTGGGGCGGATTCGCTGTCGTCGTGGTGATTATGCTTGCTATCGACCTGTTCCTGCAGGGCCGTCGCGGCGCACATACCATGTCCATGAAGCAGGCGGCAGCCTGGTCGCTGGTGTGGGTCACCCTCTCATTACTGTTTAACGCTGCTTTCTGGTGGTATCTGGCACAAACTCAGGGCCGCGCGGTCGCTGACCCGCAGGCGCTGGCCTTCCTCACCGGCTACCTGATTGAGAAATCGCTGGCGGTGGACAACGTCTTCGTCTGGTTGATGCTGTTTAGCTACTTCTCCGTACCTGCTGCATTGCAGCGACGCGTGCTGGTCTACGGCGTACTGGGCGCGATTGTGCTGCGTACGATCATGATCTTCGCAGGAAGCTGGCTTATCTCCCAGTTTGAATGGTTGCTCTACGTCTTCGGCGCGTTCCTGCTGTTCACCGGGGTTAAGATGGCGCTGGCGAAAGAAGATGAAGGCGGGATTGGCGATAAACCGCTGGTGCGCTGGCTGCGTGGGCATCTGCGGATGACCGACAAAATCGAGAACGAGCACTTCTTTACCCGTAAGAACGGGGTGCTGTTTGCAACGCCGCTGCTGCTGGTGTTGATTCTGGTGGAGTTGAGCGACGTTATCTTCGCGGTCGACAGCATTCCGGCTATCTTTGCGGTCACTACCGATCCGTTTATCGTGCTGACCTCTAACCTGTTCGCCATCCTCGGTTTACGTGCGATGTACTTCCTGCTGGCGGGCGTGGCAGAGCGCTTCTCGATGCTAAAGTACGGGCTGTCGGTTATCCTGGTGTTTATCGGTATTAAGATGCTGATCGTTGATTTCTACCATATCCCGATTTCGGTATCGCTGGGCGTGGTCGGCGGGATCCTGGCATTCACCCTGATCCTCAATGCCTGGGTTAACCACCGTAATGACCTGAAAAAGCAGGAAATGTAACCCGTAGCCCGGCCGAGCACAGCGACGCCGGGAGCGGTACCGAGCCTCCCCGGGGTCGGCGTGAACGCCTCGCCCCGGCTACATTCATACTTCAATCTACGTCACACATTGTAAATTATTGGTTAAAAAATATGATGTGTGGCGTAAATTCCAGCATTTTGTACTTCCCCAAATCACGACTTTCCTTATACTCGATCGAGCAAACACTTTTTTACATCCAGACATAAACGTAACAAATAATACGTCGCTGGAAAGACACAACTCATCACGTTAAGGAATGCAATGATGACACAACAACCCGCATCATCCGGCTTTATGCGTCTTCTGACTCGGGGTAGTCTGGTTAAACAGATCCTGGTTGGTCTTATCCTCGGTATCCTTCTGGCGCTGGTTTCTAAACCTGCCGCTATTGCCACTGGCCTGCTCGGCACGCTGTTCGTCGGCGCGCTGAAAGCCGTTGCGCCAGTGCTGGTATTAACGCTGGTGATGGCATCAATTGCCAACCACCAGCAGGGCCAGAAAACCAATATTCGCCCCATTTTATGGCTCTATTTGTTCGGCACCTTTGCCGCGGCGCTGACCGCCGTGGTGGTGAGCTTTATCTTCCCTTCCACGTTACAACTCACTACCGGTGCGACGGATATCACGCCGCCAACCGGCATTGTAGAAGTTATGCATGGGCTGCTGATGAGCATCGTCGCTAACCCAATCCACGCGCTGATTAATGCCAACTACATCGGCATTCTGGTGTGGGCGGTCGGTCTGGGCTTCGCACTGCGCCACGGTAATGAAACCACCAAAAATCTGGTCAATGACCTGTCGAACGCGGTCACCTTTATCGTGAAGGTCGTTATCCGTTTTGCCCCTGTCGGTATTTTCGGCCTGGTCTCTTCGACGCTTGCCACAACGGGCTTCTCCGCGCTGTGGGGCTATGCGCAGATTCTGCTGGTACTGATTGGCTGTATGGCGGTAGTTGCGCTGGTGATTAACCCGCTGCTGGTCTATTTACAGATCCGCCGCAATCCGTATCCGCTGGTGCTGATGTGCCTGCGCGAAAGCGGCGTGACGGCCTTCTTTACCCGCAGCTCGGCGGCGAATATTCCGGTCAACATGTCGCTGTGCGAGAAGCTGAATCTGGATCGCGATACCTACTCGGTTTCCATTCCGCTGGGGGCCACGGTCAATATGGCGGGGGCGGCGATTACCATCACCGTGCTGACGCTGGCAGCCGTACATACGCTGGGCATTGCTATCGACCTGCCAACCGCGCTGCTGCTGAGCGTCGTGGCATCGCTCTGCGCCTGTGGCGCATCGGGGGTAGCGGGTGGTTCACTGTTGCTGATCCCACTGGCCTGTAACATGTTTGGTATTCCGAACGAGATTGCCATGCAGGTAGTAGCGGTCGGCTTTATTATCGGCGTGCTGCAGGACTCCTGCGAAACGGCTATCAACTCCTCCACCGACGTGATGTTCACCGCCGCCGTGTGTCAGGCTGAGGATGCGCGTCTGGCAAAGAACGCTCTGCGTAGCTAATGCTCTGACCCCTTCGCCATCAGGCGGAGGGGTTCTCTTCCTGTACTTTCTTCTCAACCTTAAACGGATCAATCCCCTTACGCTGCATCCGCCAGAAACGAATGATGTTCAGGCCGTTCATCACCAGGAAGCTGCCTTCAATCATCGTGCCGCCAATCGAGCCGAGCCAGAAGTTATGGATAACCCAGCAAAGCGTGGAGCACCACATGACGCAGCGTACCGTCAGCCCTTTACAGCGGAATAGCGCCCAGGTACTGGCCACCGTGCCGGCTATCGGCAGCAATTCCATGGCATGGTGCAGTTTGCTCAGTCCGAGGATCAGCGTCAGCGCGATAAAGACAAACATCACCCAGATACGGCGTGTATAAACCGAAATGATCGTTCGAATGACGTTTAGCTCCGCGCTCATCCCGGCGGGGATCGCGCCCATCAGGAAGAAATGCACGCCAATGGTGGCGCTGTAGAGCGAAAGTTGAAACTTAAAGCGCCGTTCATCGCGGTTGATGAAGGTGGTGATGCCGATGATAAATGCCAGAACGCCTACGCCCTGGGCCAGCCAATACGCCGTCATTAGAGGTCCTTGTTAAACAGCATAAAAAAACGGCGTTTCAGACAATGAAACGCCGTTTTATCGTATCAGATCACATTTTTATTACAACGTGACGCCGCTCTTAAAGATAGCCAGCTCGCGGAAATCATTGCGCTCGTTGCAGGTCTGCTTGCCGTTGGCGAAGTCGACGATAACGTCCACGAACTCTTCCAGCAGCTGAGGCATCGCTTTACCGTGAATCAGCTGACCAGCATTGAAGTCGATCCAGTGTTTCTTCTTCTCAGCCAGTTCGCTGTTGGTGGCAATTTTCACCGTCGGCACGAAACCACCGTAAGGGGTACCGCGACCGGTACTGAACAGCACCATGTGACAGCCCGCACCCGCCAGAGCGCTGGTGGCGACCGCATCGTTACCCGGTGCGCTCAGCAGGTTCAGACCGTGCGTTTTCAGGCGTTCGCCATAGCGCAGCACGTCAACCACTTTGCTGGAGCCCGCTTTCTGCGTGCAGCCCAGTGATTTATCTTCCAGCGTCGTAATACCGCCCGCTTTGTTGCCCGGCGATGGATTCTCATAGATAGGCTGGTCATGAGCAATGAAGTACTGCTTAAAGTCATTGACCATGGTCACCAGCTTGCCGAAGGTCTCTTCGTCACGGCAATGGCTCATCAGCAGCTGCTCAGCGCCGAACATTTCCGGCACTTCGGTCAGCACGGTGGTGCCACCGTTGGCAATCACGTAGTCGGAGAAACGACCCAGCATCGGGTTGGCGGTAATACCGGACAGGCCGTCAGACCCACCGCACTCCAGACCAAACTTCAGCTCGCTCAGTTTACCCGGCTCGCGTTTGTCATTGCGCATTACGTTGTACAGCTGATGGAGATGTTCGATCCCGGCTTCCACTTCGTCTTCCTGGTGTTGGCAGACCATAAAGTGAACGCGATCAGGATCGAACTCGCCAAGGGTTTCGCGGAAGGCGTCAACCTGGTTGTTTTCACAACCCAGGCCGACCACCAGCACCGCGCCCGCATTCGGGTGACGAACCATGTTTTGCAGCATGGTACGGGTGTTGATGTGATCGTCACCGAGCTGTGAGCAACCGTAGGTGTGGCTGAAGAGGTGAACCCCATCGATACCTTCGGCATCGTGGGTCTCTTTCAGGAAACGGTTCTGCATCTGGCGAGCCATGGCGTTCACGCAGCCCACGGTCGGCAGGATCCAGAGTTCGTTACGCACGCCCACATCGCCGTTCGCACGGCGATAAATCTGCACGTCACGATCGACGGGCTGAGCAACCTCTGCCTGGAAATCGGGTTGGTAGCTATACGTGTCCAGATCGCTGAGATTGGTGCGCGTGTTGTGAGCATGAATATGCTCGCCCGCTGCCACATCCACCAGCGTATGGCCAATAGGTAAACCGTATTTAATGACGTTTTCACCCTTCGCGATGTCGCGTAAGGCGAATTTGTGGCCACGCGTTACCGCCTGACGCAGGGTAATGACCTGCCCATCAACGGTGACTTCGGTTCCTTCGGCCAAATCAGCGAGCGCTACCGCGACGTTATCCAGCGCATGGATCTTGATGTATTGCATACCAACCCCAGACTTTAGTTCAGTTCAATGGCGAAGTAGTCACGCGCATTGTTAAAGCAAATGTTTTTCACCATCTCACCCAGCAGCTGGATGTCTGCAGGCGCTTCGCCCGCGGCAACCCAACGGCCAATCATCTGGCAAAGAATACGACGGAAGTATTCGTGACGGGTGTAAGACAGGAAGCTACGGCTATCGGTCAGCATGCCGACGAAGCGGCTCAGCAGGCCCAGCTGTGCCAGCTGAGTCATCTGACGTTCCATGCCGTCTTTCTGATCGTTGAACCACCAGCCGGAACCGAACTGCATTTTGCCCGGCATACCTTCACCCTGGAAGTTACCGATCATGGTACCCAGCACTTCGTTATCGCGTGGGTTCAGGCAGTACAGAATGGTTTTTGGCAGCAGGTTCTGTTCGTTCTGCTTGCTCAGGAGCTTAGACAGCTCTTCAGCCATTGGGCGGTCGTTGATGGAGTCAAAGCCGACGTCCGCACCCAGCAGTTTGAACTGGCGCAGGTTGTTATTACGCAGCGCGCCGATGTGGTACTGCTGTACCCATTCGCGACGTGCGTATTCAGCACCGAGGAAGACCAGAACGGCGGTTTTGAACTGGGCCACTTCGTGCTCGCTCAGCGTTTCACCGGCCAGGCGACGTGCCAGGATGCTATCCAGTTCCGCTTCGTTAGATTCCGCGAACAGCACAACGTCCAGCGCGTGGTCGGACACTTTACAGCCATGAGCGGCGAAGTGATCCAGACGCTTAGTCAGCGCGGTCTGCAGGTCAGCGAAACGACGGATATCGGTGTCAGACACTTCACCCAGTTTTGCCATGTAATCGTTGAAGGTGGCCAGCTCGATGTTGAAAGCTTTATCCGGGCGCCAGCTTGGCAGCACTTTCACGTCAAATGAACCGTCTTTGGCGACGGCCGCGTGGTGCTCCAGAGAATCGATCGGGTCATCGGTGGTGCCGACCATTTTCACATTCATTTGCTTCATGATGCCGCGCGCGGAGAATTTGTCCTGCGCCAGCAGTTCGTTGCACTCATCCCAGATTTCGCCAGCGGTAGACGGCGACAGCAGTTTACCGGTGATGCCGAATGGGCGACGCAGCTCCAGATGGGTCCAGTGGTATAACGGGTTGCCGATGGTGTGCGGTACGGTGGCAGCCCACGCGTCAAACTTCTCGCGGTCAGACGCATCGCCGGTACACAGGCGTTCAGCTACGCCGTTGGTACGCATTGCGCGCCACTTGTAGTGGTCGCCTTTCAGCCAGATGTCATACAGGTTTTTAAAACGGTAGTCTTCAGCAACCTGCTGCGGCGGAAGGTGGCAGTGATAGTCGAAAATCGGCTGGTCTTTTGCGTAGTCGTGGTACAGACGGCGGGCAAATTCGGTGTCTAACAGAAAATCTTCAGTCATGAACGGGGTCATTATCGTCTTCCTCTCAGCGAGTGGGTCAGATGTTTATCTGTAATGTCGTCAAAGTTATCACACCAATTTCATTCAACCGAAGATTTTTTCGTGAGTTAGATCAATAAACCTTGACAAAAAATGACAGAAAAAATGACAAAACGCCCCTGCAAGCCGCGCCGCGCCTGGCCTGGCATATCTACCCCTTAAACCGTACGGAAAATACCTCTTTTGTGACGGTATTCACCTTTTAAAGTTGTATGACAAGTTATCTTGCACCCCGTCGAAACACATTGAACGACGGAATGTAGTAGCCGTGGTCGATACAGACACCTGATTGAGCGGTACGGATACCGAATTCAGCACGCGTACTTACTGGCAAGTTCGGGCCGTACCGGGAAGCATTACACCGGTAAGCCCCTTCGAGAATGACATCTTCCGGCAACACGGGAGGATGGCTGCAGGACTCGCAGTTATAACAACACGATGAGGTTTACATGCGTAAAATTAAAGGGTTACGTTGGTACATGATCGCACTGGTGACAATGGGCACCGTGCTGGGCTACCTGACACGTAATACCGTGGCGGCAGCCGCGCCAACTCTGATGGCTGAGCTGCACATTTCCACACAGCAATACTCTTACATCATCGCTGCTTATTCTGCAGCTTACACCGTGATGCAGCCGGTTGCCGGCTACGTTCTGGACATTCTGGGTACCAAAATCGGTTACGCCTTCTTCGCCGTTGCCTGGGCTGTTTTCTGCGGCGCGACTGCGCTGGCAGGCAGCTGGGGCGGTCTTGCCATCGCACGTGGTGCGGTAGGTGCTGCTGAAGCCGCCATGATCCCTGCGGGTCTGAAAGCGAGCTCCGAGTGGTTCCCGGCTAAAGAGCGTTCTATCGCAGTAGGTTACTTTAACGTCGGTTCTTCTATCGGCGGCATGATTGCGCCACCGCTGGTTGTCTGGGCTATCGTGATGCACAGCTGGCAGATGGCGTTCATTATCTCCGGTGCGCTGAGCTTCATCTGGGCAATGTCCTGGCTTATCTTCTACAAACACCCACGCGATCAGAAAAAATTAACTGACGAAGAACGTGATTACATCATTGGTGGTCAGGAAGCACAGCACCAGACCAACAATGCGAAGAAAATGTCTCCATGGCAGATCATTCAGACCCGTCGCTTCTGGGGTATCGCCCTGCCGCGCTTCCTGGCYGAACCRGCMTGGGGKACSTTCAACGCSTGGATCCCACTGTTCATGTTCAAAGTCTACGGCTTCGACCTGAAAGAAATCGCGATGTTTGCGTGGATGCCAATGCTGTTCGCTGACGTAGGCTGCGTACTGGGTGGTTACCTGCCTCCGCTGTTCCAGCGCTGGTTCGGCGTGAACCTGATTGTTTCCCGTAAAATGGTGGTCACCATGGGCGCACTGCTGATGATTGGCCCAGGGATGATCGGTCTGTTCACCAGCCCATACATTGCAATCGCYCTGCTGTGCSTCGGYGGCTTCGCTCACCAGTCCCTGTCYGGCGCGCTGATTACGCTCTCTTCTGACGTCTTTGGTCGTAACGAAGTCGCAACCGCGAACGGTCTGACCGGGATGGCGGCGTGGATGGCGAGCACCCTGTTTGCTCTGGTCGTCGGTGCGCTGGCAGATACCATCGGCTTCAGCCCACTGTTTGCAGTCCTGGCTATCTTCGACCTGTTAGGTGCGCTAGTTATCTGGACCGTCCTGCAGAACAAGCAGGCTGACGACGGTGAGTCTGACGCCAATCGTCCGACTCAACAGGCGACGCAAAACTAAACTGTAACCCATGTCTGTTTTCGCAAAAGCCGCCTTGTTTCAGGCGGCTTTTTTCATGTCATAATGTGGTTAGCTGCTCGTAAAAGTGGTATAACAAATTTAATCTGCCGTACCCTGCCTGGAGAGCATATGGAAATCGCCGACGCACGTCGCTTGTATCAGCAACTGGCCGCTGAGCTAAAAGAACGCATTGAGCAAGGCGTCTACCTTGTGGGCGATAAACTGCCTGCGGAGCGCTTTATTGCCGATGAAAAGAGCGTCAGCCGTACCGTGGTTCGCGAAGCCATCATCATGCTGGAAGTGGAAGGGTATGTTGAAGTCCGCAAAGGCTCCGGCATTCACGTCATTTCTAACCAGGCAAAATACCACCAGACCCCAGACGAGTCGCAAGAGTTTGCCAACTACGGCCCGTTTGAGCTGCTGCAGGCACGTCAGCTGATTGAGAGTAACATCGCGGAGTTTGCCGCCACCCAGGTCACCAAGCAGGACATCATGAAGCTGATGGAGATCCAGGAAAAGGCGCGCCAGGAAAAATGCTTCCGTGATTCAGAGTGGGATCTCCAGTTCCACGTGCAGGTTGCTCTGGCAACGCAGAATACCGCCCTTGCCGCCATTGTCGAAAAAATGTGGACCCAGCGCGTGCACAACCCGTACTGGAAAAAACTCCACGACCATATTGACGCCCGCACCGTCGACAACTGGTGTGACGATCACGACCAGATTCTGAAAGCGCTGATTCGCAAAGATCCGCACGCTGCGAAAATTGCCATGTGGCAGCATCTGGAAAACACCAAGCTGATGCTGTTCAACGAAACCAGCGATGATTTCGAATTCAACGCCGACCGCTACCTGTTTGCGGAAAACCCGGTCGTTCACCTCGATACGGTCGCTATCGGCGGCAAATAATCACGCCGTTTTCTTTCCAGGGCTTACCTGACATTTCGCGTGGGTAAGCCTTTGTAAATCCCCTAGCCACTCCCCGCACGAAAACGCAAAATCGAACTGCAACAAATTGCAATTTCTATGACGTAAAACCACGTCATTTGTTACAATTGCGTGCAATTTGCCTTTTTGTTGTTCAGCTATAGATAATTTTGCCAAAACAGGGACTGTTCAGCGCGTATTTATCGCGATGCTATTAAAATAGAAACAAGAGAAAACCGTCGCAGCGCGTTCAGGCATTACGTTAATCGATGTACCAGGAATCGTGAATGGAACTATTAACCCAACTCTTAAATGCCTTGTGGAGCCAGGATTTCGAAACCCTCGCTAATCCGTCCATGATTGGCATGCTCTATTTTGTCTTGTTTATGATTCTGTTCCTTGAGAACGGTTTGCTGCCGGCCGCGTTTTTACCGGGCGATAGCCTGCTGGTGCTGGTCGGCGTACTCATTGCCAAAGGCGCGATGGGCTTCCCGCAAACGGTCCTTCTGCTCACCGTTGCCGCGAGCCTTGGCTGCTGGCTTAGCTATATTCAGGGCAAGTGGCTGGGCAATACGCGTATCGTCCAGAACTGGCTCTCGCACCTTCCCGCCCATTACCACCAGCGCGCGCACCATCTGTTCCATAAACACGGGCTTTCCGCGCTGCTGATTGGCCGCTTTATCGCCTTTGTGCGTACCCTGCTGCCCACCATTGCCGGGATTTCCGGTCTGAACAACGCGCGTTTCCAGTTCTTCAACTGGATGAGCGGCCTGCTGTGGGTGCTGATTCTAACCACTCTTGGCTATCTGCTGGGTAAAACGCCGGTATTCCAGAAATACGAAGACGCGCTGATGTCCTGCCTGATGCTGCTGCCGGTGGTACTGCTGGTTGTTGGCCTGATAGGCTCGCTGGCCGTCGTGTGGAAGAAAAAATACGGTAATCGAGGGTAACAATGGTGCCAAACCGTATTCTGCTACGTCGATTTACACTTAGCCTGAGCATGGTGCTGATGCTTTGCATCCTGCTCTGGCTGTGGGCCGCGCTTCAGCGTGAAGAGTCTACGCTTGCCATTCGCCCGATCAACCCGGCGAGCATGCCGGATGGCTTTGCTATCTCCCACCATCTGGATGCTAACGGCATTCGTTTTAAGAGCATCACCCCGAAGGATGATGCGCTGCTGGTGACCTTTGAATCCAGCGAACAGAGCGCCGCTGCAAAGCGCGTACTGGATAACACCCTGCCGCATGTTTATGTGATAGCGCTGCAGGATGAGGATAACAACCCGGCAAGCTGGCTGTCTCTTCTTCGTGATACCTCGCATCGATTTGGCTAGCCACTTCCAGGAATCCGAATAATTTCACCGACTTTGGTGATTTTGTATTTTAGTTACTATGCTTAGTGTTGTGGGTAACGTCACGGCGTCTCCCGCACATCGGAACAGTACATGTCAGGTGTACTATGCACAATGGAAGGTTTATACATGAAATACCGCATCGTTCTTGCCCTTGCTCTCGCGTCCCTTAGTGCGAGCGCAGCAGCAACATCACTCTGTCAGGAAAAAGAGCAGGATATTCAGCGCGAGATTGGCTATGCCGAAAAGCATAACAATCAGAACCGTATTGACGGTTTAAAAAAAGCGCTGAGCGAAGTCCAGGCACACTGTACTGACAGCAAGCTTCGCGCCGATCATCAGGAAAAAATTGCTGAACAAAAGGATGAAGTTCGCGAGCGCGAGCAGGATCTGAAGGAAGCAAAACAGAAAGGCGATGCGGATAAAGTGGCCAAACGCGAGCATAAGCTGCAGGAAGCCAAAAAAGAACTTAATGCGCTGGAATCCCGCGCATATTGAGTGGAAATTCTTACAGGAGAGATACGATGGCTAAAGATACGACATCAGATCAATTACGCGCAGAGCTGAAAGCCCTGTCCGATACTTTGGAAGAGGTCCTGAATGCTTCCACCGACAAATCCAAAGAAGAGATGAGCAAGCTGCGTAGTAAAGCGGAAAGCGCGCTGAAAGAGAGCCGTGACCGCCTGGGCGAAGCCGGTGAAGTCTTATCAAAGCAAACGCGCGAAGCGGCCGCCAAAGCCGATGGCTACGTGCGTGAAAACCCATGGACCGGCGTCGGTATTGGTGCAGCCGTCGGGCTGGTGCTGGGCGTTCTGCTGACGCGTCGTTAAGCATGAGCGATTCTCACCAGGCGCAGGGGCCGGGAAAGAACATTCTCGGCATCGGCCAGCGCATTGTTACCCTCGTGGTTCAGATGGTCGAAACGCGGTTGCGCTTAGCCGTAGTAGAACTGGAAGAGGAAAAAGCTAACCTCTTCCAGCTCCTGTTAATGGCAGGGCTTACCCTGCTGTTTACCGCTTTCGGCCTGATGAGCCTGCTGGTACTGATAATGTGGGCCGTTGACCCGCAGTATCGTCTCATCGTTATGGTAGCCACCACCGCGACGCTGTTGCTCCTCGCTATCGTTGGCGGAATATGGACGCTGCGCAAAGCGCGTCGTTCAACGCTGCTACGCCATACTCGTCACGAGTTGGCTAACGATCGTACCCTGCTGGAGGATAATGAACCATGAGTCCACGACAGGAACGAGAAGCACGCAAAGCGCATCTACTACGGCAAATTCAGCAGCAGCGGCTGGACCTTAGCGCCAGCCGTCGCGACTGGCTGGATGCCACCCAACCCTACGATCGCGGCTGGAGCAAGCTTGTCAGCCTGCGTTCGTGGTTCATGGTCGCCAGTAGCGCAATGGCGGTCGTTTCACTGCGTCATCCGCGTTTCCTGGTGCGCTGGGCCCGTCGCGGCGTGGGTATCTGGAGCACCTGGCGCATGGTCAGGAATATCGCGCGTAAGTCCCTGTAACCGTCTCCCGTCCCGATTTCCCCACTGCCATACATCATTGCTCAGATTCTTTGAAGAACTTCAACAGTTTTCCTTGCTAACAATTGTTATACGTCACAGTTATATTTCTCTCCATCGACAGCAGCTACGCGCTATCAGCGTGTAAACGCTCAATAAAACGGTTTAACTGCCCGCAGGGTTCTCTGGAGAGAAAGATGAAAAAATTAGAAGATATTGGTTTCCTGGTCGCACGTATTCTGATGCCGATTCTGTTTATCACCGCTGGCTGGGGCAAAATCACCGGGTATGCGGGTACGCAGCAGTATATGGAAGCAATGGGTGTCCCAGGTTTCCTGCTGCCACTGACCATTCTGCTTGAATTTGGCGGCGGTCTGGCAATTCTGTTTGGTTTCCTGACCCGCACCACCGCGCTGTTCACCGCAGGCTTCACCCTGCTGACCGCCTTCATCTTCCACAGCAACTTTGCTGAAGGCATGAACTCGCTGATGTTTATGAAAAACCTGACCATCGCTGGCGGCTACCTGCTGCTGGGCATCACCGGTCCGGGCGCATTCAGCATCGACCGCGTACTGAATAAAAAGTGGTAAGAACGCACTATACTGAATGAATAAAAAAGCGAGGAGATATCTCCTCGCTTTTGCTATCTGGAGGAGCACATCATGGGACAATTAATCGATGGCGTCTGGCAAGACGTCTGGTATGACACCAAATCCACCGGTGGACGTTTCCAGCGTTCAGTTTCCGCCTTTCGCAACTGGCTGACCGCCGACGGCGAGCCAGGCCCTACCGGCAACGGCGGTTTTGCCGCTGAGAAAGATCGCTATCATCTGTACGTCTCGCTTGCCTGTCCGTGGGCGCACCGCACGCTTATCCTGCGTAAGCTCAAAGGGCTGGAGCCGTTCATCTCCGTATCCGTCGTCAACCCGCTGATGCTGGAAAACGGCTGGACCTTCGATGCCGATTTCCCGGCCGCCACGGGCGATACGCTTTACCAGCATCAGTTCCTGTATCAGCTTTATCAGCACGCCGATTCCACCTACTCCGGGCGCGTAACTGTGCCGGTATTGTGGGATAAAAAGAACCAGACCATCGTCAGCAATGAATCTGCGGAAATCATCCGTATGTTCAATACCGCCTTTGATGCGCTGGGCGCCAAAGCGGGCGATTACTATCCGTCCGCGCTGCGCGAACAAATTGATGAGCTGAATAGCTGGATCTACGACACGGTGAACAACGGTGTCTACAAAGCCGGTTTCGCCACCAGCCAGGCGGCCTATGACGAAGCCGTCGACAACGTCTTTAGTTCGCTGGATCGTCTGGAAAAGATCCTCGGCCAGCATCGCTATCTGACCGGTAATCAGCTGACCGAAGCCGATATTCGCCTGTGGACGACGCTTATCCGCTTCGATCCGGTCTATGTGACCCACTTCAAGTGCGATAAGCATCGCATCAGCGATTATCTGAATCTGCACGGCTTCCTGCGCGATATCTACCAGATGCCGGGCATTGCCGAGACTGTCGACTTCGCCCATATTCGTACTCACTACTTCCGTAGCCACAAAACCATCAACCCGACCGGGATTATCTCCATTGGGCCATGGCAGGATCTGGACGAACCGCACGGCCGCGACGAGCGTTTCCGTTAAGCACACCGGGCATCGGTCCTCGATGCCCAATTAATTTCACGTGATCAATATTTACCACTATTTCATTCACGACTATCCTTAGCTTGATCGCTTTAAAAACAAGTGATTAATGATCAACTGAGGCATAAAAATGGATTGGTATCTCAACGTTCTACGTAATTACATTGGATTTGGTGGCCGTGCCCGTCGCAAAGAGTACTGGATGTTTATTCTGGTGAACGTCATTTTGACGGCGGTGCTAGGCGTGGTGGATAAGATGCTGGGCTGGCAGCGCGCTGGCGGCGAGGGGATCCTCACGACCATTTACGGCATTCTGGTCTTTATTCCATGGTGGGCAGTCCAGTTCCGCCGACTGCACGACACCGATCGTTCGGCATGGTGGCTACTGCTGCTGATCATTCCGGTGATTGGCTGGCTGGTGATTATCATCTTTAACTGCCAGAACGGAACGCCTGGCGACAACCGTTTTGGGCCGGATCCGAAGCGTCTTTCCTGATCCCAG
>CP070603.1:774087-776045 GCA_016939855.1 Kluyvera ascorbata | reverse complement strand
TGTAGCCCGGACGAGGTGCAAAGCACCGACTCCGGGGTTNATTTCGCGGTTAACAGCTTCTGAATCTCACGCAAGCACCATGACTTCGCTTCGCCCATGCTATCGCGACGCCAGGCCATAATGATATCAATCTCGCTGGTGTATTCCGGGCTCACCACGCGCAGGCGCCCCTGTGCGATATCCTCTTCGACCATCGGATACGGCATGGTCGCCACGCCCAGTCCAGCCAGCAGCGCCTGGCGTTTTTCTTCCATCGACGTCACCGTCAAACGCGGCTGCTTATCCAGCAACTGTACCGTCAGTACCGGACGCTCGCGGGCGGTGTCGGCAATCGCTACGCCGCGATACTTCACGCGCGTGACTTCCGACAGCGGCTCGGCTTCCTGGTGAATCGGGTGATCCGGCGCGGCCACGTAGACGTTCATCACCGAATACAGTTTACGGGAGTTAATTTCAGTCGATGAGCGGAAATGCATGTCCGGCGCAATCACAATATCCGCACGCCCCTGCTCCAACCGCTCCCAGGCCCCCGCCAGCACTTCGGTAATGATCGACAGCTGAGTGTTAGATTTGGTCGCCAGCTTTTCCACCAGCGGGAACAGCGTCGAGGTTGGGATCAGCGCTTCTGCCACGATGGTGAGATGGGTTTCCCAGCCTCGGGCCAACGCTTCCGCATCGGTGGTCAGCTTATCGGCGGCTTCCAGCAGGACGCGGCCGCGTTCCAGCAGCATGCGCCCCACGTTAGTGAATTTTGTTCGATGACCCGAACGGTCAAACAGCACCACGTCCAGCTCTTCTTCCAGCTTTTGCATGGTGTAGCTCAATGCCGAAGGCACGCGTCCAAGCTCATCAGCCGCGGCGGCAAAGCTTCCGCGTCTATCGATGGCGTCCATTACTCGTAGTGCTTCTAGCGTCAGTGCTCTCTCTTTGGCCATAGCGCGCTCATTCAGTAAATTTGAACATACCGGGCAGAATATCTGGCTAACAATGCAGCGTCCATACCTTTACCATTGATTTAGTGTAAAGGAGGGTCAAGAAGATGATTACCACAAGAACAGCGAAACAGTGCGGACAGGCAGACTTCGGTTGGCTGCAGGCTCGCTATACCTTCTCTTTTGGACACTACTTTGATCCGAAGCTGCTGGGCTACGCCTCACTGCGCGTGTTGAATCAGGAAGTGCTCGCACCGGGTGCCGCCTTCCAGCCACGCACTTATCCAAAAGTCGATATCCTGAATATTATCCTGGAAGGTGAAGCGGAGTACCGCGACAGCGAAGGCCATCATATTCGTGCCAAAGCCGGGGAAGCACTGCTGATTGCCACTCAGCAAGGCGTGAGCTACAGCGAGCATAATCTGAGTAAAGACAAGCCGTTAACCCGGATGCAAATCTGGCTCGACGCCTGCCCTGAACACGAAAATTCGCGCGTGCAGAAGATCAAACTGAAAGAGACGAACCACCAACTGTTAGCTTCGCCGGACGGCAGCCAGCATAGTTTACAGCTGCGTCAGCAGGTATGGTTGCACCATATTGAACTGGCGAAAGGTGAGCAGGTCAGCCTGCAGCTGCACGGGCCGCGCGCCTATCTGCAGTCTATTCATGGTACGGTTCATGCGCTGGCGCACGAGGCCGAAAAGCAGTCTCTGACCTGCGGCGATGGGGCATTTATCCGCGATGAGAACAATATCACACTCGTGGCTGATACCCCGCTGCGCGCTTTGCTGATAGATTTACCGGTGTAACGATTTTCAGGGACACCGAAGACATTATGAGTAAGCGAAACAACAAAAAGCAGCACAAGGCCGTCGTCGTTAACGCCCCACAGCCGGTCACCGCGCCTAAAACGTTTGGTTTTGAAGAGATGCTGAACGAGCTCGAAGCGATCGTTTGTGAAGCAGAGCGTCATCAGGCGGAAGAACAAGCCGCCTGAGAAGATGCCCCGGCCAGACACCGGGGCTA
>CP070603.1:771183-774077 GCA_016939855.1 Kluyvera ascorbata | reverse complement strand
CGAGCTTGCTCGCCATAATCTGAATCACCTGTTTGTCCGTCTGCTGCATGGAGTGACAGGCCAGCGAGCAGAGGTTGCTAATCGACTGCTCGACGTCGTTCGCCACAATCCCCTCATTTCCGGTC
This sequence comes from Kluyvera ascorbata, assembly GCA_016939855.1. GTDB lineage: Bacteria > Pseudomonadota > Gammaproteobacteria > Enterobacterales > Enterobacteriaceae > Kluyvera > Kluyvera ascorbata_C. The sequence continues at coordinate 773,952 of CP070603.1, read as the reverse complement.
ACCGCCGTTTCATCCAATGCCATCAGCACCGCTTTCCACGCCGACGATACGCTGGTCGACACTTTCATCGCGCAGCTGTTGGACGCGCCATCGCAGATAATGCCGCTCACATCGCCAATCATGCTGCTGATAGCCATTGAGATACTGCGATAGCTGCCGTCGATGAGCCAGCAGATACCGGCCGCCGCCCCCATCGAGGCCGTGGTGGCCGCGCAGAGCGCCGAGAGCATGGGCAGTTGGTGATGAATATAGATAGCCGTCAGGTGCGAAAGAATCAGCCCACGGGCCATTTTCTCCTGGGAACAGCCCAGATGTTCCGCGACCACCACCACTGGCATAGTGGCGGCAATCCCCTGATTACCCGAGCCGGAGTTGCTCATTGCGGGCAGACAAGCGCCCCCCATGCGCGCATCCGAGGCCGCCGAGGTACGAATAATAATGTCGCTCAGCAGATCTTTTGCCAGCAGCCCGCGCTCACGCTGGCGTTGCAGGGTCGCGCCAATATGCAGACCGTACGGCGCGCGTAGCCCTTCGTGGGAGAGCGCGCTGTTTAGCAACGCGGCATCAAGAATAAAGCTAATTTTCTCAAAAGGCGCCTGCTCGGCAAACTCAACAACCTGCTCCAGCGTGACGCGCTCAAGCGAGGCCGTCTGCTCCTCTTCTGCACCCTCGCAATTGCTAGCATCCAGCAGCGTCACGCCATTTTTCACCACGCGAATGACGCGCGTATGGCCACCAGCAATGGTCACCGTAGCCGACTCGTCGAGGGTATAAACCGTTGCGCTGGCGTACAACACGTCATCGCACGGCTCTTCCATGGTCACCGACACCTTACCGCTGGCCAGCAGAAGCTTGGCCGCCGTAATATCCTTCACCGACGCGCCCTTCAGGACCTCTAACCCGGCCTGCGCATCGCCGCCCAGCGCACCGAGCGCGGCGGCAATCGGCAAGCCAACCATCCCGGTACCCGGTACGGTAACGCCCATGCCGTTTTTCATCAGGTTTGGCGATACCTTAGCCTCGATATGGCTGATACGTCCCGCCAGGTGAGAAGCCGCAATCGCGCTTGCCAGCGCCAGCGAGACCGGCTCGGTGCAGCCCATTGCAGGCTTCACATTCTGTTTTACCGCCAGAATCATATCGTCCCACAGCGGATTCATTGTTACTTCAACCATATTCATTACCACGCGTAAATCAGGAGAATGCCAGGAATGGAGAGACGCAGAGCAGCAGGCCGGTAATGATGATAATCACCAGCGAGACGCCTTTGTATTTATGTAGCGCCGGGACCTTGTAGACCAGCCAGGCCGGAATCAGGCAGCCCACCATGCCGAAAATAGGGCTACAGATAGAGGTGAAGCTCAGCACCGGCGCATTGAGCACAATGGCGCTCCAGGCCAGCAGGATGGCGAAGATCATGATCCCGCGCTGCACCAGCTTCTGATTGATTTTTTCTTCCGGCATTTTGCGGCGCAGCAGGTTGATAACAATCCCCTGCGTCGCTTCGCGGAAGCCCAGGTAAACCCCAAAGAAGGCGGTCATCACGGCAAAGATATTGAGGATCACGCTCACCACGGTGACCCATGCACCTGCGCTGCCGTTAATAAACTGGGCGGCAATCGCCAGCGCCGAGATGTTCTGCTCATAGGCTTTCACCGCTTCATCGTGGCCCATCGCCAGCGTAAAGGAGACGGCGTAGAAGAAGACCACCACGAACAGAATACCGAAGGCAATATTCATCGCTCGCAGCGCTTTGTGGCGCGCCACTTCGCGGGATTTCTCCTTTGAGCGGTAAGAGATGACCATCGGGCTTAAGGTCTGAATAAACAGGATAGAGGTCAGGGTAAATGGCAGCGTAATAATGGCGTTTTTAACCAGTAACCCCATCGGCGGCAGCGTGCCAGCGTTGTACAGATGCCACATCCCCACCATCGAAACACCCAGCGCCGCGACCACCAGCAGCTTCGTCAGCACCATAAAGCTGGAGACTTTAAACAGCAGCTTTTCACCGCGCGATGAAATGGCGACCAGCACGCAAATCAGTACCAGACCATAGAATGGATTCTCCGAGAGCAGCCCATCGGTGACGCCGAAAGTATGCAGATAAGAGGCGCTGTCGTTGGTAATAGCCGTGGAGTAGACGAACATCCAGATAACCAACATGATGAAGTAGAGCGCGCCGAGTAAGATCCCCCAGTTTTTGCCGAGGTAGCCGCTGATAACGCTCGGATAGTCTTTACACTCTGGTGATTCAGCAAGCGTATTAATAAACAGACGCTGGAACAGGTACATCGCCGGGTAGCCGACGATGGAGGAGAGCAGGAAGACCCACAGCCCCATCAGGCCAACCTGAACGGGTAAGAACACGATCCCCGCCCCGATAGCCATCCCGATACTCATAATCACCCAGCCGACGTCGGTACTGTCGAATTTTATTGCCTCCTGCCATTCACTTTCTGACATGCCCGCTCGCGCGGCCGCAGACGACGTCTGTGCGGGTGCAACTGAGATTGTTTCCATAACAAATTCTCACTCTTAGTATGTAGGGGTTTATTGTTTTAATGCAGTTTGATGTTCCACAAAGTACAAATACTACAGGCTTATTCACTGCCTTTTTTAGATTGATAAAATGATATCGCGGGTTAAGGAGAAAAAACTTGCAACTATTTGCGCAGTAAAGCGCCGAAAATAGAAAATATTCCTATCGTTAGCGCAAAATTAACCAATGTATTTCTCTTTTACTAAAAAAATAGAGATTTCGGTGGTTTT
>CP070603.1:758032-771116 GCA_016939855.1 Kluyvera ascorbata | reverse complement strand
ACGTTGAACGCCTCGAGGATTTTGTGAGATAGCGCAATGCGCTGTGTTAATAAGATGTGAATTTAAAGAAAGGCAAAAAATGATGGCTATCACACCAGCGCCTCGATTTAGCGAATAACTCCATTGTTTGTATGGATATGGTAAACAATCAGAATATTACGCTACGATGCAGAGCGTGCTTTGCCAGATACTGAAAAGCAAAAACCCCGCCGAGGCGGGGTTTTCTTTAAAGAGTGAAACTGACCGATAAGCCGGGTTCTGTCGTGGACAGTCATTCATCTAGGCCAGCAATCGCTCACTGGCTCAAGCAGCCTACCCGGGTTCAGTACGGGCCGTACCTTATGAACCCCTATTTGGCCTTGCTCCGGGTGGAGTTTACCGTGCCACGGACTGTTACCAGCCGCGCGGTGCGCTCTTACCGCACCCTTTCACCCTTACCTGATCCCGCTTACGCGGGCCATCGGCGGTTTGCTCTCTGTTGCACTGGTCGTGGGCTGTTACACCCCCCAGGCGTTACCTGGCACCTTGCCCTATGGAGCCCGGACTTTCCTCCCCTCCGCCCGTCTCCCCCGAAGAGGACGACGACGAAGCGGCGACTGTCTGGTCAGCTTCGGCGCGAAGTATAGAGGGTTTACGCGTCGATGTCACCCTTCGATCCGCATCCCCACCTGAATTGTGGCGGCGATGTTCCGGGAAGTGTGATAAATATTTTCCGCCGCATCGCGGAAGGCTTCTTCCAGCGAGCCAATGCGGTTCAGCACGCTAAATACCGAATCAATCCCGTACTGATGCACCACGCCCACATCGCGCGTCAGGCTACCGGCAATGCCGATAACCGGCTTATGGTACTTCTTCGCCACGCTGGCCACGCCGACCGGCACTTTGCCGTGAATGCTCTGGCTATCAAGGCGGCCTTCACCGGTCACCACCAGCGTGCAGTCATGAATATGTTCTTCGAGATTCAGCGCCTGGGTCACAATCTCAATGCCGCTACGCAGCTCCGCGCCGAGGAACGCCATCAGCGCCGCGCCCATCCCACCAGCCGCGCCGGAACCCGGCACCTCTTTGACGTCAATGCGCAGCGATTTCTTAATCGCATCCGCGTAGTGCGCCAGATTACGGTCCAGTTCGGCGATCATCGCCTCCGTCGCCCCTTTCTGCGGGCCAAAGATACAGGATGCGCCAAAGGGCCCCGTCAGCGGGTTCGTCACATCGCAGGCCACGCGAATCGCGCAGTCTTTCAGACGCGCATCAAGACCGGAAATATCAATATGGTTGAGGCTCATCAGGCTACCGCCGCCAAAACCGATTTCCGTGCCGCTAGCATCACACAGCTTCGCGCCCAGCGCCTGTACCATACCGGCACCACCGTCATTGGTCGCGCTGCCGCCAATGCCGATAATAATGTTTTTCACCCCGCTCTCCAGCGCCTGGAGGATCAGCTCCCCGGTGCCGTAAGAGGTGGTAATCAGCGGGTTACGCAGCTCCGGTGGAACTAATGCCAGACCGCTTGCCGCCGCCATTTCAATAAAGGCGGTATTCCCGTCGCCGGAGATCCCCCACTGTGCTTCTACGGCATCGCCAAGCGGGCCGGTGACCGTTGACGTCACTGAACGACCCTGCGTTGCCGCAATCATCGCCTCAACCGTTCCTTCTCCACCGTCGGCGACCGGCACTGACACGAATTGCGCTTCCGGAAAGATTTCCCGAAATCCTTTTTCTATTGCCTGAGCTACCTCGGTGGCAGAAAGGCTTTCTTTATAAGAGTCTGGGGCGATTACGATTTTCATATCTGAGCCTATTAGCGCACGACGCCGGAGCGCGTTTCACAGTTCCGGCCTACCCTGTAAGCCCGGCACGCAATGCGCCACCGGGCACAACGTCCTTAGCGAGTGACTTCCACTTTCGCCAGTTTTTCGTAATAGCACGCCAGAGCGCTATGGTCGGCGGTTCCAAGACCATCAGCACGCAGCGCCTGCATCATCTCCATCACCGCGGCGGTCAGCGGCAGCTGCGCGCCCACGCCATGTGAGGTATCCAGCGCATTCGCCAGATCTTTAATGTGCAGGTCGATACGGAAGCCCGGCTTGAAGTTACGATCCATCACCATCGGTGCTTTGGCATCCAGCACGGTGCTGCCCGCCAGGCCGCCGCGAATCGCCTGATAAACCAGATCCGGGTTAACGCCCGCTTTGGTTGCCAGCGTCAGCGCTTCAGACATCGCCGCAATGTTCAGCGCGACGATCACCTGGTTTGCCAGCTTGGTCACGTTGCCCGCGCCGATTTCACCGGTATGCACCACGGAGCCCGCCATCGCTTTCATCAGGTCGTAGTACTTATCGAAGATAGCTTTATCACCGCCGACCATCACCGACAGGGTGCCGTCGATAGCTTTTGGTTCGCCGCCGCTGACTGGCGCATCGAGCATATCAATGCCCTTCGCCTTCAGCGCGTCGCTGATTTCACGGCTAGCCAGCGGTGCAATCGAGCTCATGTCGATAAGCACGGTGCCCGGCTTCGCGCCTTCGATAATGCCGTTTTCACCCAGCGCGACGTCTTTCACATGCGGAGAGTTTGGCAGCATGGTGATGATCACATCACACTGTTCAGCAATGGCTTTTGCCGTGGTTGCCGTTTCGGCACCGGCGGCAATCACTTCAGCAATCGTTTCAGGATTACGGTCACAAACCACCAGCGAGTAACCTGCTTTCAGCAGATTTTTACTCATCGGTTTACCCATGATACCCAGGCCAATAAAACCAACTTTCATCGTCATTTCCTCAAATATGTGTGTATTCGGTGGTGGTTACTTCTTGAAGGCGTCAGCCAGCTTCTGCGTACCGGCGCGGAACACGCCGAGATCGCTGCCTACCGCCACAAAGGTTGCGCCCCACTCCAGATAGCGGCGCGCATCGGCTTCTACCGGCGCCAGGATGCCGCTTGGCTTACCGTGCGCTTTGGCACGGGCGAAAATATGTTGAATCGCCTGCTGCACTTCCGGGTGAGAAGCGTTGCCCAGATGGCCTAACGCGGCGGCCAGGTCGCTTGGGCCGACGAAGATGCCATCTACGCCTTCAGTGGCGGCAATGGCATCAACGTTGTCGACGCCCAGCTGGCTTTCTATCTGCACCAGGATGGTGATGTTTTTATTGGACTGCGCGAAGTAATCCGGCACGGTGCCAAACATGTTGCCACGATGAGAAACGGACACGCCGCGAATACCTTCTGGCGGATAGCGGGTCGAAGAGACCGCCTGTGCGGCTTCTTCTTCGGTTTCCACAAACGGAATCAGGAAGTTGTAGAAACCGATATCCAGCATGCGCTTGATAATCACCGGCTCGTTGGTTGGGATACGAACTACCGGTGCGCTGGCGCTGCCTTTTAAGGCCATCAGTTGCGGGATGAGCGTCGTCACGTCGTTCGGCGCATGTTCACCGTCCAGTACCAGCCAGTCGAAACCGGCCAGTCCTAACACTTCAGTGCTGATTGGGCTGGAGAGTGCGGACCAGCAGCCAATCTGTACCTGTTTTGCCGCCAGCGCAGCTTTGAATTTGTTAGGGAAAATCGCGTTATCCATTTTCATTACCTTAAGTTAGTCGTGGCTTACTTACGCAGTTCCAGACGTTTGATGTCGCCCACCACGAACAGGTAGCAAACCATCATCATCAGGGCGGAGCAGCCTACAAAAATCAGTGCGCCATTAAAGGAGTGCAGCTCACTCACGATATAGCCAATCACCAGCGGTGTGACGATAGACGCCACGTTACCGAAGACGTTAAACAGCCCGCCGCACAGCCCTACAATCTCTTTTGGCGCCACGTCGGAGATAACCGGCCAACCGAGTGCACCAAAGCCTTTACCGAAGAATGCCAACGCCATCAGGGTAACGACCAGCGCGGTGTTGTCGGTGTAGTTACACAGAATAATCGTCGATGCCAACAGCATGCCCAATACGATAGGCAGCTTACGGGCAAAGGTCAGCGTACAGCCACGACGAATCAGGTAGTCGGAGAACAGCCCACCCAACACGCCACCGGCGAAACCGCACAGCGCAGGAATAGACGCCACCAGCCCTACTTTCAGAATCGACATACCTTTGTCCTGCACCAGGTAAATCGGGAACCAGGTGAGGAAGAACCACGTAATGGTGTTCAGGAAGTACTGGCCGAAGAAGATCCCTAACATCATACGGCTGCTCAGCAACTGTTTGATGTACTCCAGCTTCGGACCTTTTGCCGCATCGCTACCCGGCTTTTTATGGTCCATATCGACCACAGCGCCGTTATCCGCAATAAACTTCAGCTCCTCTTTGGACATGCGCGGATGGTCGGTTGGGTTATGGACGAACTTCACCCACATGCCGGTCAACACGAAGCCAATCACACCCATCACGGTAAAGACGTGTTCCCAGCCCCAGGCGAAGGTTAACCAGCCCAACAGTGGCGAAAACAGCGCTAAAGAGAAGTACTGCGCGGAGTTAAAGATAGCGGACGCCGTGCCGCGTTCTTTGGTCGGGAACCAGGCTGCCACGATACGGGCGTTAGCCGGGAAGGAAGGCGCTTCGGAGAAGCCCAGCATAAAGCGCATGAAGAACATTGAGACGCCCGCCCACGCTAATGGGAAGAAGCCGACAAAGCCCTGCAGGAAAGTAAACAGCGACCAGAAGAACAGACTATAGGTATAGACTTTCTTCGAACCAAATTTATCCAGTAACCAACCACCGGGGATCTGCATGAGCAAATATGCCCAACCGAACGCAGAGAAGATGTACCCCATTTCGACCGCACTCAGTCCCAGCTCTTTTGCCACCGACGTACCGGCGATTGAGAGCGTGGCGCGGTCCGCATAGTTAACGGCCGTAACAATGAAAATAACTAAAAGAATTAAATAACGGGTATGCATTCCTTTCGTTGATCCAGAAACATCAGCTGTATCATGTATCATTTTATTATCCTCGGGCACAGAGAACCTTAATTATATTTTTATTATTAAGGTCTATTTCGCTGATTATTTATTGATAACTGGCAATCTTTATAAATCGATAAGACACCATGAAATCGTGATTCAGTATAATCAGGAAACGATAGCCATACATTGTGCAAAGACACAATTAAAGCACCTTACAAAATCTTTTAGTTATACATATGCACATAACACTGGGCGCTGATGCACAATTTCAATTTTTGATACCCTTGCGCCACAAGGCATGACGATAATAAGTGATCTTTATCACATTTTTAGATTCCAACACCTGACATGCTTTATTCCATAATCAAAGTGTTCTTATTTTCCACATTGAAAAACCTGACACTTATAACATTTATTATTTTACCCACTGGCTGGAGAATGCTGGACAATGGCTAACATCGAAATCAGACAAGAATCGCCAACTGCCTTTTATATTAAAGTGCACGAAACAGACAATGTGGCGATTATTGTTAACGATAATGGATTAAAAGCAGGAACCCGTTTTCCTGACGGACTGGAATTAATTGAACATATTCCTCAAGGACATAAAGTGGCCCTGGTGGATATTCCTCATAATGGCGAAATTATCCGCTACGGCGAGGTCATCGGCTACGCCGTACGCGACATCGTCAAAGGGAGCTGGATAGATGAGTCCACGGTCATTCTGCCAAAAGCGCCGCCGCTGAATACCTTACCGCTGGCAACCAAAGTACCGGAGCCGCTACCACCGCTGGAGGGTTACACCTTCGAAGGCTACCGCAATGCCGATGGCAGCGTGGGGACCAAAAACCTGCTGGGTATTTCAACCAGCGTACACTGCGTCGCGGGCGTGGTAGATTACGTAGTCAAAATTATTGAACGCGATCTGCTGCCAAAATACCCCAACGTCGACGGCGTGGTGGGCCTCAATCACCTTTACGGCTGCGGCGTGGCGATCAACGCCCCAGCGGCCATCGTACCTATTCGCACGATCCACAATATCGCCCTGAACCCTAACTTTGGCGGCGAAGTGATGGTGGTTGGCCTCGGCTGTGAAAAGTTACAGCCAGAACGTCTGCTTCAGGGTACCGAAGATGTCCAGAGCATCCCGGTCGACAGTGCCAGCATTGTGCGTTTGCAGGATGAACAGCATGTCGGTTTTCGCTCGATGGTTGACGACATTCTGCAGGTGGCCGAACGCCATCTGGAAAAACTCAACAAGCGCCAGCGTGAAACCTGCCCAGCCTCGGAGTTGGTGGTTGGGATGCAGTGCGGCGGCAGCGATGCGTTCTCCGGCGTGACGGCAAACCCGGCGGTAGGCTACGCCTCTGACCTGCTGGTGCGCTGCGGCGCAACCGTGATGTTCTCGGAAGTGACCGAAGTGCGTGACGCCATCCACCTGCTCACCCCGCGCGCCATCAATGAAGAAGTAGGCAAACGCCTGCTGGAAGAGATGGCCTGGTACGATAATTACCTCGATATGGGTCAGACTGACCGCAGCGCCAACCCGTCCCCGGGCAACAAAAAAGGTGGACTGGCAAACGTGGTGGAAAAAGCGCTGGGCTCTATCGCTAAATCCGGCAAGAGCGCCATTGTAGAAGTGCTTTCGCCGGGCCAACGCCCAACCAAGCGCGGCCTGATTTATGCTGCCACCCCGGCCAGCGATTTTGTCTGCGGTACCCAGCAAGTCGCTTCCGGCATTACCGTGCAGGTCTTTACCACCGGCCGTGGCACGCCGTACGGTCTGATGGCCGTACCGGTCATTAAGATGGCTACCCGCACCGAACTGGCGAACCGCTGGTATGACTTAATGGATATCAACGCCGGGACCATTGCCACGGGCGAAGAGACGATTGAGGATGTTGGCACGAAGCTGTTTGAGTTCATTCTGGACGTGGCGAGCGGGCGTAAGAAAACCTTCTCGGATCAGTGGGGTCTGCATAACCAACTGGCGGTGTTTAACCCGGCTCCGGTGACTTGATTACGCGATATTGAATAAAAAGGCAATCGGGAGGCAACCCTGCCTCCCGATTTTTTATGCTCTCACTAAAATCACGTCAATGCCCTGCCGACGTAACCCTTCCAGGCTTTCATTCGGTACGCCCTCATCAACAATAATCACATCAATACGCTGTGTATCGATGATCTTATGCAGGCTGGAGCGGTTAAATTTCGTGGAGTCCGTGACAACGACAATACGCTCTGCCACTTCACACATCCGGCGGTTAAGCCGCGCTTCATCTTCATTATGCGTGCTAATGCCGCGCTCGAGATCAATGGCATCAACGCCAAGGAACAGAATATCGAAGTGGTAATTCTGTAACGATTGCTCCGCCTGGTCGCCGTAAAACGACTGCGACTGACGGCGCAGGTGGCCACCGGTCATCAGCAGTTCAACGCCTTCCGACTCCAGCAACGCATTTGCGACGTTCATGCCGTTAGTCATGGCAATTACGTCCGTATGCTGGCGCATCAACCGGGCAATTTCATAGGTGGTGGTCCCGGAGTCAAGAATTACGCGATGACCGGGTTTAATCAGCTCCACGGCAGCTTTCGCGATGCTACGCTTTACCGCCGTATTCAGAGAGCTTTTGTCTTCGACAGAGGGTTCGGTCGCTGGCGTATTGCTATCGCAGATGAGTGCGCCGCCGTATGCGCGCACCGCAATGCCCTGCTTCTCCAGAAAGGCCAGATCGTTACGGATCGTCACCGTCGATACGCCGAACCATTCAGAAAGATCGTTTACCTGCACGCTACCCTGCTGCCGCAACCGCTGGATAATCTGCTCGCGTCTTTCACTGGTTCCCGTCACACGCTTATCGGCAGAAGAGTCGGTGTTGCTCATAGAGATTCCTTTGATTGATTCTTTCGTTTCATTTCTTTTTGCTTATTAACACCTTTCTTTTGTCGGAATGCAAGCCTTAAAAGGCCCCCACACGGCGACAAAGCCTGACAACAAAGCTTTCATTATGTTTCTTTTGTGAAACAGATCCGAAAATGGAAATCTTTCATTTTATTTTTAAACCCTCGTAACGCAGTATTAAATGAAACAAAACGAAAGATAAACATCATTACAATCTGAGTTGGAGAGGAAAGTGAAATATCTTACAACTATGGTGGAGCAGCACAAACGGGGGAACACAAACGGAATTTATGCCGTTTGTTCCGCGCATCCACTGGTACTTGAATCCGCTATTCGTTATGCCCAGGCAGAACAGACGCCGCTGCTCATTGAAGCAACGTCGAATCAGGTCGATCAGTTCGGTGGCTATACCGGTATGACCCCGGCTGATTTTCGCCACTTTGTCTGCGCGTTGGCTGATTCACTGAACTTCCCGCAGGATCGCCTGATTCTGGGGGGCGATCATCTTGGCCCTAACCGCTGGCAAAACCTGCCAGCCGAACAAGCGATGAATAACGCCGACGATCTGATCAAAAGCTATGTGGCGGCTGGTTTTAAAAAGATCCACCTCGATTGCAGTATGTCCTGCGAGGGCGATCCCGTTCCATTAACCGATGCGATCGTTGCCGAGCGCGCAGCTCGCCTGGCTAAAATTGCCGAGCAGACCTGCGTTGAACACTTTGGCGAATCGGATCTTGTTTACGTTATTGGCACAGAAGTCCCCGTCCCTGGCGGTGCCCACGAAGCATTGACTGAACTCGCCGTCACGACGCCTGATGCTGCTCGTGCCACATTGGAAGCGCACCATCATGCGTTTGAAAAGCAAGGGCTGGATGCCATCTGGCCACGCATCATCGCACTGGTTGTCCAGCCGGGCGTTGAGTTTGACCATACCCACATTATTGATTACCAGCCGCAGAAAGCGGTCGCGCTGAGCAAAATGGTGGAAGCCTATGACACGCTGGTCTTCGAAGCCCACTCCACGGATTATCAGACACCGCAGTCGCTGCGTCAGTTGGTGAAAGATCATTTCGCGATTCTGAAAGTTGGCCCAGGGCTGACCTTCGCCCTGCGCGAAGCGCTGTTCTCACTGGCGGCGATTGAAGAGGAACTGCTTCCTGCCAAAGCCTGCTCTGGCCTGCGCCATGTTCTTGAAACCGTAATGCTCGACCGCCCGGAATACTGGCAAAGCCACTACCACGGCGATGGCAACGCCCGCCGTCTGGCCCGTGGTTATAGCTACTCTGACCGCGTTCGCTACTACTGGCCAGACAGCCAAATTGATGAAGCCTTTGAAAGGCTGGTACGCAATCTGGCGGATGAACCCATTCCCTTACCGCTCATCAGCCAGTACCTCCCTTTACAGTACGTAAAAGTACGCGAGGGAGATCTCAACGCTACACCGCGTGAACTCATCATTAATCATATTCAGGACATACTTCAGCAGTACCACGCCGCCTGTCAGGGCGTTCCGTCTCATAACGAATAACAACAAAGAGGAAAGCGCTATGCCAAATATCGTACTCAGCCGCATCGATGAAAGACTGATTCATGGTCAGGTCGGCGTGCAGTGGGTCGGGTTTGCGGGGGCAAATCTGGTATTGGTCGCCAATGACGAAGTCGCGGAAGACACCGTGCAGCAGAACCTGATGGAAATGGTACTGGCTGAAGGGATAGCCGTGCGTTTCTGGTCGCTACAGAAAGTTATCGACAATATTCACCGCGCTGCTGACCGACAAAAAATTTTGCTGGTGTGCAGAACGCCGGCTGATTTTCTCAAGCTGGTTGAAGGCGGCGTTCCCGTCACCCGCATCAACGTAGGAAACATGCACTACGCCGAAGGTAAACAACAAATTGCCAAAACCGTTTCTGTCGACGCCAATGATATCAGCGCGTTCAACGGCCTGAAGGCCGCCGGAGTGGAATGCTTCGTTCAGGGCGTTCCGACAGAACCTGCTTTGGATCTCTTTAAACTACTTTGAGGGATTCACAATGGAAATTAGTCTGTTACAGGCTTTTGCACTAGGCATTCTCGCCTTTATTGCAGGCCTGGATATGTTCAACGGGTTAACGCATATGCACCGTCCGGTGGTGCTGGGGCCGCTGGTTGGTCTGATTCTGGGCGATCTGCACACCGGCATTCTTACCGGCGGTACGCTGGAACTGGTGTGGATGGGTCTGGCACCGTTGGCCGGCGCCCAACCGCCTAACGTCATTATCGGTACTATTGTCGGTACGACGTTTGCCATTACCACCGGCGTGAAGCCTGATGTTGCCGTCGGGGTCGCCGTACCGTTTGCCGTCGCCGTGCAAATGGGCATTACTTTCCTGTTCTCCGTAATGTCCGGCGTCATGTCCCGCTGCGACCGTATGGCGGCAAATGCCGATACCGCAGGTATTGAACGCGTTAACTATCTGGCGCTACTGGCGTTAGGCATTTTCTACTTCCTCTGCGCTTTCCTGCCGATTTACTTCGGCGCGGAACATGCAAAAACAGCTATTGATGTCCTGCCTGAACGTCTGATTGATGGGCTGGGTGTCGCGGGCGGCATCATGCCAGCGATCGGTTTTGCCGTACTGCTGAAAATCATGATGAAAAACGTCTACATCCCTTATTTCATCATTGGTTTCGTTGCCGCAGCCTGGCTCAAGCTTCCGGTCCTGGCCATTGCCGCCGCCGCGCTGGCCATGGCGCTCATCGACCTGCTACGTAAATCTCCTGAACCGACTCAACCTGCGGCACAGAAAGAGGAATTCGAAGATGGCATCTAATCAACAGACCCTGCCGAGTGTTTCCGACAATGAAGAGACGCTGCTGACCGGGGTTAACGAAAACGTCTATGAAGATCAAAACATTGGCGCAGACCTGACTAAAAAGGATATTAACCGCGTGGCCTGGCGTTCCATGCTGCTGCAGGCCTCTTTTAACTATGAACGTATGCAGGCTTCCGGCTGGCTTTATGGCCTGCTGCCCGCGCTGAAAAAGATCCACACCAACAAACGCGACCTCGCACGCGCTATGAAAGGCCACATGGGTTTCTTCAACACCCACCCGTTCCTGGTGACCTTTGTGATTGGCATTATTCTGGCGATGGAGCGTTCGAAGCAGGACGTGAACAGCATTCAAAGCACCAAGATTGCCGTAGGCGCACCGCTCGGCGGCATTGGCGATGCCATGTTCTGGCTGACGCTGTTGCCAATCTGCGGCGGCATTGGTGCGAGCCTGGCGCTTCAGGGCTCCATCCTCGGTGCGATTGTCTTCATTGTGATGTTCAACGTGGTGCATCTCGGCCTGCGCTTTGGTCTGGCCCACTATGCTTATCGTATGGGCGTCGCGGCGATTCCGCTTATCAAAGCCAACACCAAAAAGGTGGGGCATGCCGCATCAATCGTCGGTATGACCGTTATCGGTGCGCTGGTTGCCACCTACGTTCGTCTGAATACCACGCTTGAAATTAAAGCGGGTGATGCCGTCGTCAAACTGCAGACTGATGTTATCGACAAGCTGATGCCTGCCTTTTTACCGCTGGTATATACCCTGACCATGTATTGGCTGGTTCGTCGTGGCTGGAGCCCGCTGCGCCTTATCGGCATCACCGTTGTGCTGGGTGTTGTCGGTAAATTCTGCCACTTCCTGTAAAACAAAAGAGGTCTGAGATGTTGGGAATTATTTTGACCGGGCATGGCGGATTTGCCAGCGGAATGGAAAAAGCGATGAAGCAAATCCTGGGCGAACAAACGCAGTTTATCGCCATCGATTTTCCAGAAACCTCCACCACCGCGCTGCTCACTTCGCAGCTTGAACACGCGGTGAACACGCTGGATAGCGAGGACGATCTGGTATTTCTGACCGACCTCCTTGGCGGCACGCCATTCCGCGTGGCCTCAACGCTGGCGATGCAAAAGCCCGGCCGAGAGGTGATTACCGGCACTAACCTGCAGCTCCTGCTGGAAATGGTGCTGGAGCGTGAAGGCCTGAGCAGCGAAGCCTTTCGCCTACAGGCGCTGGAGTGCGGGCACCGCGGCCTGACAAGCCTGGTTGATGAGATGGGGCGCTGTCGTGAAGAGGTTCCAGCAGAGGAAGGGATATGACGCAGATCCTTCGCGCCAGACGTCTGCTGACGGAGCAGGGCTGGCTTGACGATCATCAGATACACATTGATAGCGGTATCATTACCGCCATCGCCCCCATACCTTCAGGCACCACGCAGCGCGATGCTGAGCTGCTTTGTCCAGCCTATATCGATACTCACGTCCACGGCGGTGCGGGTGTCGATGTCATGGATGATGCACCGGACACGCTCGACACACTGGCAATGCATAAAGCGCGTGAAGGGGTGGGGAGCTGGCTTCCCACCACCGTTACCGCGCCGATGGAGCAGATCTACCACGCGCTGGAGCGCATTGCCCAACGCTGCCATTCCGGCGGCCCTGGCGCTCAGGTTTTGGGGAGCTATCTTGAGGGCCCTTACTTCACACCACAGAATAAGGGCGCTCATCCTCCTGAACTGTTCCGGGACCTGGACATCCACGAGTTGGATAAGCTAATCGCCCTCTCGCAAGGCACGCTGAGGGTCGTCGCCCTCGCGCCGGAAAAACCAGGCGCGATACGGGCTATTCAACATCTTAAGCGACAAGGCGTGCGGGTCATGCTGGGACATAGCGCGGCAACCTGGGCGCAAACCAGCGCCGCTTTCGATGCTGGGGCAGACGGTCTCGTGCATTGCTATAACGGCATGACCGGCTTACATCATCGGGAGCCTGGCATGGTCGGCGCGGGGTTAACCGACCCGCGGGCTTGGCTCGAACTGATTGCCGACGGGCACCACGTTCACCCGGCCGCTATGAAACTCTGCTGCTGTTGTGCGAAAGATCGGGTCGTATTGATTACCGATGCTATGCAGGCTGCGGGTATGCCTGACGGCTCCTACACGCTGTGCGGCGAAAAGGTCGAGATGCGCGGCGGTATTGTACTAACCGCTTCCGGCGGTCTGGCGGGGAGCACGCTCTCGGTAGATGCCGCCGTGCGTAATATGGTCGAACTTGCGGGGATTTCTCCTGAAGAGGCAATCCGTATGGCCTCGCTGCACCCTGCCCGCCTTCTGGGGGTAGACCAACAGCTTGGTTCGCTACAGGCAGGTAAACGCGCCAGTATTATCGCCCTCGACGGCGGCCTGCATGTTCAGCGCGTCTGGATTCAAGGTCAGCATCTTTCCCTTTAACCCGCCTTTACGA
>CP070603.1:740143-758010 GCA_016939855.1 Kluyvera ascorbata | reverse complement strand
ATCGAACGACAGTCTTTCTTTTCCTTTCTTTTAATCAAACAACTAATCCGTCGATGTTTTTATCTATGCATTACAAATCAACAAGATAGAAAACAACAGCGTTTCATCGATCACAGTTTTCGTTTTATTTCATTTTGCATCATTGAACTTTCGATTTCTTTTATATAGATTTTAATTAACTGATACGCGAAAAAGTGAAACGAAACGAAAGACAACGACATTTTGCCCGCGTCGGATGTGGACTTCACAAGACTAAGGACTGAGTTATGCCAGAAATCTATACCCCCGCGCCCGCTGCAACCGGTACCTGGACCGAAGAAGAGATCCGCCAGCAACCTAACAGCTGGATCCGTTCGCTGAATAATATCGCCAGCATCCGAGCCGATATTGACGGGTTTCTTGAACCATTACTGTATAAGCAAGATCTGCGGATCGTACTGACCGGAGCCGGTACCTCTGCATTTATCGGCGAGATAGTCGCCCCTTGGCTCGCAAGCCATACCGGCAAGAACATCAGCGCAGTACCGACTACCGATCTTGTCACCAACCCAATGGATTATCTGAACCCGGCGCATCCGCTGCTGCTGGTCTCTTTTGCTCGCTCCGGCAACAGCCCGGAGAGCGTCGCCGCCGTTGAGTTGGCAAATCAATTCGTGCCGGAGTGCTACCACCTGTCGATTACCTGTAACGAAGCTGGCAGCCTGTATAAAAACGCGGTCAATTGCGATAACGCCTTCGCCCTGCTGATGCCAGCAGAAACCCACGATCGCGGCTTTGCCATGACCAGCAGCATCACCACGATGATGGCAAGCTGTTTGGCCGTGTTTGCGCCGCAGGTCATCAATAGCGAAACCTTCCGCGATGTCGCCGACCGCTGCCAGGCTATCCTGACCTCACTGGGTAACTTCAGCCACGGTGTTTTCGGCCACGAAGCCTGGAAACGGATCGTCTATCTCGGCAGCGGTGGATTGCAGGGCGTTGCGCGTGAATCAGCTCTGAAGGTGCTCGAGCTCACGGCAGGTAAACTGGCTGCATTCTATGACTCACCAACCGGTTTCCGCCACGGGCCAAAATCACTGGTCGATAGCGAAACGCTTATCGTGGTGTACATATCCAGCCACCCTTACACGCGCCAATACGATCTGGATCTACTGGCGGAGCTTCGCCGCGATCGCCAGGCAATGCGCGTGATCGCGATTGCGGCAGAAACGGATGCCATTATCGAAGCTGGCCCGCATATTCTGCTACCGCCAGCACGCCATTTTATCGATATGGAACTGGCATTCTGCTTCCTGACCTACGCCCAGATCTTTGCCCTGACGCAGTCAATCCATGTTGGTAATACGCCAGATACCCCATCCGCCAACGGCACGGTTAACCGTGTAGTACAAGGCGTTGTTATTCACCCCTGGTTGGCTTAAGAGGAATACATCATGAGCATTATTTCTACCAAATATCTTCTGCAAGACGCCCAGGCGAAAGGCTACGCGGTGCCAGCCTTCAACATTCATAACGCGGAAACTATCCAGGCGATCCTCGAAGTTTGCAGCGAAATGCAGTCGCCGGTGATCCTCGCCGGAACGCCTGGCACGTTTAAACATATTGCGCTTGAAGAGATCTATGCGCTGTGCCGCGCCTACTCCAATACCTACGATATGCCGCTGGCGCTGCATCTTGATCACCATGAATCCCTGGAAGATATCCGCCACAAAGTGAACGCGGGCGTACGTAGCGCCATGATTGATGGCAGCCACTCCCCGTTTGAAGAGAACGTGAAGCTCGTGAAATCGGTAGTGGATTTCTGTCATGCCCATGATTGCAGCGTAGAGGCCGAACTCGGACGTTTAGGCGGCGTGGAAGACGACATGAGCGTCGACGCAGAAAGTGCTTTCCTGACCGACCCTATGGAAGCAAAACGCTTTGTTGAACGTACTGGCGTAGATAGCCTTGCCGTCGCCATTGGTACTGCGCATGGCCTCTATACCAAAAAACCAAAGATCGATTTCCAGCGCCTGGCGGAGATTCGTGAAGTGGTTGATATTCCGCTGGTGCTGCATGGCGCAAGTGATGTGCCAGATGAATATGTGCGCCGCACCATCGAGCTTGGCGTGTGTAAGGTCAACGTTGCGACCGAATTGAAAATCGCCTTTGCTGACGCCGTCAAAGCGTGGTTTGTTGAAAATCCACAAGGGAACGATCCACGTTATTACATGCGCGTCGGCATGGACGCGATGAAAGAAGTGGTGCGCAGTAAAATCAATGTATGCGGTTCATCTCAACGATTGTTACCTACGCTGCATGATTAATATTCGTTAACAGATTCGCTCATAAAATATATTAATAACAACTTACCTCTCATTTTGAAAAGGTCATGATTAATTTCTCATGACCTTCATATTATACTAATGGAAATAATGGAGTACTCTACATGACACAGGAAAATTCCATAAAGTCACGAGTATGGGAATTTTTTCAAAGCCTCGGCAAAACATTTATGTTCCCCGTCTCTTTATTGGCGTTCATGGGGTTATTATTAGGGGTAGGCAGTTCAATTACCAGCCCTTCAACCATTAAAAGCTTCCCCTTTTTAGGTGGTGAGCTTACACAATTAACCTTTGGATTTATTGCTACCGTCGGCGGCTTTGCCTTCACCTATTTACCGGTCATGTTCGCTATCGCAATTCCATTCGGCATGGCGAAAAGAAATAAAGCTGTAGGGGCTTACTCAGGATTTGTCGGCTATATGCTGATGAATATGAGCATTAACTTTTATCTGACCGCTACCCACCAGCTTGCCGATGCCGCCACCATGAAACAGGTAGGACAGTCTGTCGTACTGGGCGTGCAGACGTTAGAAATGGGGGTGTTAGGCGGTATCATTGCCGGGGTCATCACCTATTTTCTGCACGAGCGCTTTCAGGATACCGTATTGCATGATGCCTTCGCCTTCTTTGGCGGCATTCGCTTCGTCCCTATCATTACCTCACTGACGCTCTCCATTGTCGGTCTGATACTCCCTATTCTCTGGACTTACGTGGCCATGGGCATTGCTGGTATTGGCCATATCATTCAAAGCACCAGCGTATTCGGCCCGTTCCTATACGGTGTAGGGGTGCTACTGCTCAAGCCTTTTGGACTCCACCATATTCTGCTCGCCATGGTACGTTTCACCCCTGCAGGCGGTATTGAAATGGTCAACGGGCACGAAGTGGCTGGCGCGTTAAATATTTTCTACGCTGAGCTTAAAGCCGGCCTGCCGTTCAGCCCACATGTGACCGCATTTTTATCACAAGGTTTTATGCCAACCTTTATTTTTGGTTTGCCTGCCGTGGCCTATGCTATTTATCGGACGGCGAAACCAGAAAACAGACCGATTATTAAAGGACTGTTACTTTCCGGCGTATTAGTTTCCGTTATTACCGGTATTTCCGAACCCATTGAATTCTTATTCCTGTTTATTGCACCTACGCTATATGTATTCCATATTATTATGTCAGGTCTGGCATTAATGGTAATGGCAATTCTTGGCGTCACCATTGGTAATACCGATGGCGGGATTCTGGATCTGTTAATTTTTGGCGTGATGCAAGGAACCTCGACCAAATGGTACTTACTGTTCCCGGTCGGCGTGGTCTGGTTTGCCGTCTACTTCCTGGTATTCCGCTGGTACATCTTAAAACACGACATTAAAACACCGGGCCGTGAAGATTCATCTGATGGTGCTGCGCAGGCTGTCGCGGCAAACACCAAAGCGCGTGGTAAATCGAAATACGACCACGGCGTGATTTTGAATGCGCTCGGCGGCAAAGAAAATATCAGTTCCCTGGATAACTGTATCACCCGACTGCGTCTGGTCGTGAAGGACATGACAAAGGTCGATCAGCAGACCTTAAAAAATGCTGGCGCACTTTCCGTGGTCGTTCTCGATGCGCATAGCGTGCAGGTAATCATCGGCCCTCAGGTACAGAGCGTAAAAACCGGCATTGAAGCCTTAATTTAATCAGGAGTTAGCCATGTTCGATTTCGATAAAATCATCGAGCGTAAAAGCGATAAGTGTCGTAAATGGGATCATCAATTTGTCTGCTCTCGCTTCGGTGAAGTTTCGCAGGACTTTATTCCGCTGTGGATTGCCGACATGGATTTCACGTCACCTCCTGCGGTTATCGAAGGCTTCCAGCGTATTGTTGAACACGGGACCTTTGGTTACACCTACAGTTTTGATGAATTTTACGATGCCGTGATCGGATTTCAGCGCGGCCGTCATCATGTCAACGTCGAACGAGACTGGATAACGCTCAGCTATGGCACCGTCTCGACGTTGCACTATCTGGTGCAGGCCTTTTGCCAGACGGGCGATTGCGTCATGATGAATACGCCGGTTTACGATCCTTTCGCCATGGCAACGCAGCGCCAGGGCGTTCAGGTTATGGCGAATCCGCTGAAGATTGAAGATAACCGCTATCACCTGGATTTTACGCTTATCGAAACCCAGCTTAAGCAGCATAAGCCTAAACTGTGGTTTCTGTGCTCGCCGCATAATCCTTCCGGGCGTATCTGGACGCTGGGTGAAATTCGTCAGGCATCTGATTTATGCCAGCGCTATGGCGTTATTCTGGTGGTTGATGAGGTCCACGCTGAGCACCTTCTGGAAGGTGAGTTTACCAGCTGTCTGGCCCCCGGTGCCGCCGCGCAGGATAATCTTATCCTGCTGACCTCACCGAATAAGGCGTTTAACCTGGGAGGGCTAAAGACCTCTTATTCCATCATTCCGGACAAGCATCTGAGAGCGCGCTTCCGCCAGCGACTGGAACAAAACTCCATAACCTCTCCGAATATTTTTGGCGTATGGGGGATTACGCTTGCATACCAGCATGGGCTGCCGTGGCTTGATGCGCTCAATGGCTATTTACGCAGCAACGCCCACTATCTTGCCGACGCCATTCAAACGCATTTTCCGACATGGAAAATGATGACGCCGGAGTCATCTTATCTGGCGTGGATTGATGTCAGCGGCAGCGGGTGCACCGCAAGCGAAGTGGTGAATCACTATGCTCGCCACGCGGGGGTGATCATTGAAGACGGTAGTCATTATGTTCAGGATGGGGAACGCTTTATTCGCATTAACTTCGGTACGCAGCGGTACTGGCTGGAGCGGGCGATAGAGAGAATGCAAAAGTAGTATTCAGTGAAAACCACACCCTCAGGGTGTGGTTTTCACAAAAACTAACATACCCGCCATATGCCGCCTTTAGTGGCACCAATACGCTGTAGAGCCCCTTTTTGCTGTAATACCTTAAGGTATCGCTCAATCGTTCTCGCTGAAACACCGCACTCCTGGGCCATATTCTTTGCCGAGCTCGCAGGTCGGGCGGATAAAATCTGTAAAATCTGTTTTTCTATTGCCGTGAGATCGCTGATACTTTCTTCCGACATTTCTTCCGACGTTTCTTCCGACATTATCGTCGATTTTTCCAAACCTTCTTTCAAAGCAGCAGCGATGTTATCCAGCATAAACGCAATAAACAGCGTGCAATCACTCTGTCGATCGCACTGCCCCAGCACTTGATAATAACGATCTTGTTGGTAATGAATCAGCGTCTCGACAGGCAACCATCCAAGTTCACTTCGCCACTCGCTAAGAATTAGGGTCTGCCACAGGCGCCCCATCCGTCCGTTACCATCGGCAAAAGGGTGAATAAATTCGAACTCGTAGTGGAACACTGCGCTTGCAATTAGCGGATGAATATCAGTTGTTTTCAGCCAGTGCAGCAGTTCATCTATCAGGCGTGCAATTTGCGAGGCAGGGGGTGCCATATGGACCAGCTTCTGACCACGATAGACACCGACATCACCTGCACGTAGCTGACCAGGGGCATCAACTAGCCCCGTCATTAAGATCCGATGCGCTTTGAGTAAATCCGATAAACGATGGCTTTTCCATTCTGGCATATGGTCATAAGCCAGAAGGGCATTTCTGACTTCCTGGATATCTTTCGCCGGTGCCAGCACTCGCTTTCCCTCCATCAACGCAGTGACCTGCCCGGCGGTGAGGGAGTTGTGCTCAATGGCCAACGAAGCCTGAATAGTACGAATTCGGTTTTCTTTACGCAGCAAAGGAGATGCCCGACCCGCCATCGAAGCCCAATGGCCCATTAACTCACCAATCTCAACAACCTGGCTGAGTATTCCTGGACTAATCACAAACGGTGGTTGGTAGGCGCTCACCCTTACTCCCCCTGCTGCTCCAGCGCATACTTATACAGCGCATTCTTCTTCACGCCGTGGATTTCCGCCGCCAGCGCCGCCGCTTTCTTCAGCGGCAGTTCAGCCTGCAACAGCGCCAGAGTGCGCAGCGCATCCGCAGGTAGCTCGTCTTCCTGCGCCTTGTGTCCTTCGACAATCAGCACCATCTCGCCTTTACGGCGGTTTTCATCCTCTTTCACCCACGCCAGCAGTTCACCCACCGGCGCGCCGTGAATGGTTTCCCAGGTTTTGGTCAGCTCGCGCGCGAGCACCACGTAGCGGGACTCACCCCAGACGGCGACCATATCTTCCAGGCTGTCGAGCAAACGGTGGGTGGATTCGTAGTAAATCAGCGTGCGCGGCTCGGCTTCGATAGCCTTCAGCGTATCGCGGCGGCCTTTAGATTTGGCTGGCAGGAAGCCTTCGTAGCAGAAACGGTCAGACGGCAGACCGGCAGCGCTCAGGGCGGCGATCGCCGCACATGGGCCCGGCAGCGGCACCACGCGGATACCGGCTTCGCGGCAGGTGCGCACCAGATGGTAGCCAGGGTCGTTGATAAGCGGCGTACCGGCATCGGAAACCAGCGCGATGTTCTGCCCTTCCTTCAGTTTCGCCACCAGCGTTTCGGCTTTTTGTTGCTCATTGTGATCGTGTAAGGCAAACAAACGGGCGTTAATGGCGAAGTGTTGCAGCAATAAACCTGTATGACGGGTGTCTTCAGCCGCAATTAAATCAACAGCTTGCAATACTTCGAGCGCTCGTTGGGTAATATCAGCCAAATTTCCGATAGGAGTAGGTACAATAAAGAGTTGGCCTTGAGAATTATCCGCCGATTCGTGTTGTTTCATTGTTTCGTCCGTATTGCCGATTTAATATTGAGCATTGCGTAAAAAATATTACTGGATACAGAATGGTACCCTCAACATTTTCTCGTATGAAAGCCGCGCGCTGTCTGCCGGTACTCCTGGCAGCGCTGCTGTTTGCAGGCTGTGGCACCCAGGCCCCCGATCAGAGTGCAG
The DNA here is from genome assembly GCA_016939855.1 of Kluyvera ascorbata. Taxonomy (GTDB): domain Bacteria; phylum Pseudomonadota; class Gammaproteobacteria; order Enterobacterales; family Enterobacteriaceae; genus Kluyvera; species Kluyvera ascorbata_C. The sequence continues at coordinate 750,747 of CP070603.1, read as the reverse complement.
CCCAACTTCAGGGCGCGACGCAGGCTGACTCCGGCTTCTATCTGCAGCAGATGCAGCAAAGCTCGAATGATAGCAAGACCAACTGGCAATTACTCGCCATTCGTTCATTACTGAAGGAAGGTAAGAGCCAGCAGGCGCTGGAGCTGTTCAATCAGCTTCCTCAGCAGTTGAACGCTGCCCAGCGTCAGGAACAAGCGCTGCTAGCGGTCGAACTGAAGCTGGCGCAGAAAGACTACGCCGGGGCTCAGGCGCTGCTGCAAAAGCTGAAGGCCGATGATTTCGACAATGCGCTGCAGGCGCGCTTCTGGCAGGACACCATCAGCGCCGAGCAGGGTAAACCGTCCCTGACGCTGCTGCGCGCCCTGATTGCCCAGATGCCGCTGCTCACCACTCAGCCGGAAAAACAGCAAAATAGCGATGCCACCTGGCAGGCGCTTTCCTCCATGACCCAGGAACAGGCCAACGCGCTGGTGATCAACGCCGATGAAAATGTGCTGCAAGGCTGGCTCGATCTGCAACGCGTCTGGTTCGATAACCGTAACGATCCCGATATGCTGAAAGCCGGTATTAAAGACTGGCAGACCCGCTATCCGCAGAACCCAGGCGCGAAAGTGCTGCCGTCGCAGTTGGCGAACGTGCAGAACTTTAAGCCCGCGTCGGTCAACAAAATCGCGCTGCTGCTGCCGTTAAACGGCCAGGCCGCGGTATTTGGCCGTACCATCCAACAGGGCTTTGAAGCGGCGAAAAACGGCACTATGCCGGTGAGCGGCAGCGCGGTACCAGAACAGGTCGCGCAGGCTGCCACTACGGCAGTGGTCAGCCCGTCTCAGGCGGAAGTGACCGATCTGACCACGCCACAAAGTCAGGCACCGGTTCAGGCACCAGAAGCTGTACCGGTTCAGGCCGCACAGACCAATAGTGCAGCCGCACCAGCGACTGAGGCACCTGCGGCCGATACGGCACCGGCTCAAACACCGGCAGTACAGCCCGTCGCGAGCGTGGCGGCAAACCCATCGGCAGAGCTGAAAATCTACGACACCTCTTCCCAGCCGCTGAACCAGATCCTGGCGCAGGCGCAGCAGGATGGCGCCAGCCTGGTGGTTGGCCCGCTGCTGAAAAACAACGTTGAAGAGCTGATGAAGAGCAACACCACGCTTAACGTGCTGGCGCTAAACCAGCCGGAAGCGGTGAGTAACCGCGCGAACATCTGCTACTTCGCGCTGTCGCCGGAAGATGAAGCCCGCGATGCGGCGCGTCATATTCACGATCAGGGCAAACAGTCTCCACTGGTGCTGGTGCCGCGCAACGCCCTCGGCGATCGCGTCACCCAGGCCTTCGCCGACGAGTGGCACAAAATCGGCGGCGGTACGGTCTTACAGCAGAAGTTTGGTTCACTGTCCGAGCTGAAAGGCGGCGTGAACGGCGGTTCCGGTATCTCGCTGTCCGGCACGCCGGTTATCTCCGCGCAGTCCCAGCCGCAGGGCGTCACCATCGGTAACCTGACCATTCCAGCCGCGCCGACCGACGCGCAAATCACCGGCAGCAACAAAGTCGACGCCGCCTATATTCTGGCAACGCCTGAAGAGATCGCCTTTATCAAACCGATGATTGTGATGCGTAACGGCAGCCAGAGCGGCTCCATGCTGTACGCCAGCTCCCGCAGCGCACAAGGCACCGCTGGCCCAGATTTCCGTCTGGAAATGGAAGGCTTACAGTATAGCGAAATCCCTATGCTTGCCGGCAGCAACCCGGCGCTGATGCAGCAGGCGCTGCGCGCGGTGAACAACGACTATTCACTGGCTCGTCTGTATGCCATGGGCGCGGATGCCTGGGCGCTGGCGAACCACTTTGCGCAGATGCGCGGCGTGCCTGGCTTCGAGCTGAACGGCAACACCGGCGATCTGAGCGCGACACCAGACTGCGTGATTAACAGGAAGTTATCATGGCTCAAATACCAGCAAGGGCAGATAGTCCCCGCCAGTTAACGACAAAACAGGTTGGCGACGCCGCGGAACAGCGCGCGCGTCGCTGGCTTGAAGGCCAGGGACTCGGCTTTATCGCCGCCAACGTGCGTGAGCGTAGCGGCGAGATTGATTTGATTATGCGAGAAGGAACGGTCACGGTTTTCGTGGAAGTTCGTTACCGCGCCTCGGGCGCATTCGGCGGTGCTGCCGCCAGTGTGACACGGAGCAAACAAAACAAACTGTTACAGACTGCCCGCTTGTGGCTTGCCCGCCATAATGGGAGTTTTGATACTGTGGATTGCCGTTTCGATGTGATAGCCTTCACCGGCAATGAAATCGAATGGTTTTCAAACGCTTTTAGCTCATAGAATGTAAAGGGATATCGTGCTCGAAAGAATCAAAGTGTGCTTCACCGAAAGCATTCAAACCCAAATCGCCGCGGCAGAGGCGCTCCCGGACGCTATCTCCCGAGCTGCGATGACCCTGGTACAGTCGCTGCTGAACGGCAACAAAATTCTCTGTTGTGGTAACGGTTCATCCGCCGCCAACGCACAGCATTTTGCTGCCTGCATGATTAATCGTTATGAAACAGAGCGTCCCGGTTTACCTGCGATTGCACTTAATTCCGATAATGTGGTCTTAACGGCAATAGCGAACGATCGCCTGCATGATGAAATCTATGCCAAGCAGGTGCGCGCGCTGGGCCACGCTGGTGATGTTTTGCTGGCTATTTCAACCCGTGGTAACAGTCGCGACATCGTGAAAGCGGTAGAAGCGGCTGTCACACGTGACATGACCATCGTCGCCCTGACCGGCTATGACGGCGGCGAACTGGCGGGCCTACTTGGGCAACAGGATGTGGAGATCCGCATTCCGTCGCACCGCAGTGCGCGTATCCAGGAGATGCACATGCTCACGGTAAACTGTCTGTGTGATTTGATTGATAACACCCTTTTCCCACACCAGGACGACTAAGGAGAACAAATGAAGGTAATTTCGACCCTCGCGGTCCTTATTTCCGCACTGCTGCTCCAGGGATGCATTGCAGCCGCCGTTGTTGGCACGGCTGCAGTCGGTACCAAAGCCGCAACTGACCCGCGCACGGTGGGAACTCAGGTGGATGATGGCACGCTGGAAGTTCGCGTAAACAACGCCCTGTCTAAAGATGCACAAATTAAGAAAGACGCACGGATTAACGTCACGGCCTATCAGGGCAAAGTGCTGCTGACCGGTCAGACGCCGGATCTGAGCCTCGCCACTCGGGCGAAACAGATTGCCGTGGGCGTTGATGGAGCAACCGAAGTGTATAACGAAATCCGCCAGGGGCAGCCGATTAGCCTCGGGACGTCGTCTTCGGATACCTGGATTACCACCAAAGTCCGCTCCCAACTGCTGGCGAGCGATCAGGTTAAATCCTCCAACGTGAAGGCAACGACCGAAAACGGTGAAGTGTTCCTGATGGGTCTGGTCACCGACCGTGAAGGTAAAGCCGCGGCCGATATTGCCAGCCGCGTCAGCGGCGTTAAGCGCGTAACCACCGCGTTCACCTTTATTCAGTAAGTCCTTACTACCCGCCCGGCAGGCTCACTGCCGGGCTATTTCCCTGAGCTTACGCGACGACAACACCGCAACCGGTGCCGTATCAGGGTGTCTGGCCTCTCTCAGTATGGCTTTCGCCACATCCAGTGATTCAATCGCCTTCCAGTTTCCCGGCAGCAGGCTAAACAGCGGTGCCAGCAGGCGCTCGTTCAGGCGCGGCGTACCGCGCTGACCAAGCAGCATTGAAGGCCGCGCGATAACCAGACGCGGCCAGCCCTGGTCTATCAGCGCCGCTTCCATTTCGCCTTTCACGCGATTATAGAAAAAAGGTGAGCTAGCATTGGCACCCATTGCGCTGACCACCAGCAACTGCTGAGCACCTAAGCGCAGGCCAGTCCGGGCGGTTTCCAACACCAGATCGTAGTCTACGTGTCGGAAAGCGGCCTTCGAGCCCGCGTCGCGTATTGTGGTGCCAAGACAGCAGAAAACGGTATCGACAGGCGACGTGACCTTCGCCAACGCCGCGCTAAGGTCGGGGTCGTGCGGGTTGGCGATACCGAAGGCGTGCTCCAGCGGATGGCGGGTAGGCGCGACGATGGATTCCACCTGCGGCTCCCGGCGAAGCAAGTTAAGTAAGTGCCCACCAACAAGGCCGGTGGCACCGGTAATAAGAACGTGGTGCATGAGGGTCTCCGTATTTCCCTGGTATCGAATGGTTCACCGCTTGTCGTTTGTAGGCCTGATAAGCGCAGCGCCATCAGGCAATACGGCGCACATTGCCGGATGGCGGCGTAAMCGCCTTATCCGGCCTACAAACTACGCCTGTGCCGATACAACCATATCAATTTATAGGCCGCCGGAATGATAAACAACGACAGCAGCGGCGCGGTGATCATGCCACCAATCATCGGCGCAGCAATGCGGCTCATCACTTCGGAACCGGCCCCGGTTCCCCATAGTATGGGCAATAGCCCGGCAATAATCACGGCCACCGTCATTGCTTTGGGCCGCACGCGCAGCACCGCCCCGTGATATAGCGCTTCGTCCAGCGCCTGCGGGCTAAAGGTATCGGCGTTTTTCAGCCGCGGTTCGGCTTCAATGGCATGACGCAGATACATCAGCATCACCACGCCAAACTCGGCTGCCACCCCCGCCAGAGCGATAAACCCGGTGCCCGTCGCTACCGACATATGGAACCCCTGCCAGTAGAGGAACCAGATGCCGCCGACCAGCGCAAACGGCAGGCTCATCAGGATCAGCAGCGCTTCATCCACCCGACGGAAGGCCAGATAGAGCAGGATGAAGATAATCATCACCGTCATCGGCACCATCAGCTTGAGCTTCTTATTGGCATGCTCCAGCAGTTCAAACTGCCCGGAAAACGCCACGCTGGTGCCCGGCTTCAGCGTTACGCTGCGGCTAATCGCCGTTTGCAGATCATGCACCACGGAGACCATATCGCGGTCGCGGGCATCGATGTAAATCCAGCTCGCCGGGCGCGCGTTCTCGGTTTTCAGCATCGTCGGGCCAGAAACCACCTTCACCTCCGCGACGTCGCCAAGGGTGATTTGCTGCTTCCCTGGCGTGAGGATCGGCAACTGACGCAGCGCCGTCGGGCCATCGCGGAAGCCCTGCGGATAGCGAATATTGATAGGGTAGCGTGCCACGCCCTCTACCGTTTCCCCCACCGTCGCGCCACCAATAGCCGACGAGACAAACAGCTGCACATCGCCCACCGTCATGCCGTAACGCGCGGCTTTCTCGCGGTTGATATCAACGTCGATATAACGCCCGCCTTCCAGCCGCTCAGCCAGCGCGGAGACCACGCCTGGCACAGTTTTGGCCACCGTTTCAATACGCTGGGCGGCGTCATCAATATCCGCCAGCGACGTACCGGAGACCTTGATACCAATCGGGCTCTTAATCCCGGTGGAGAGCATATCAATACGGTTACGGATCGGCGGCACCCATAGGTTCGCCAGCCCAGGAAGCCGCACGGTGGCGTCCAACTCGTCGATAATTTTGTCGAGCGTCATTCCCGGCCGCCACTGATCCTGCGGCCTGAGCTGAATAGTGGTTTCAATCATCTCCAGCGGCGCAGAGTCGGTGGCGGTTTCCGCTTTCCCCGATTTTCCGAACACCGACGCCACTTCCGGCACCTTCTTAATCAGCTTATCGGTCTGCTGGAGCAGCACCGCCGCCTGCCCTGGTGAAATCCCCGGCAGCGTCGAAGGCATATACAGCAGGTCGCCTTCGTTAATTTTCGGCAGAAACTCGCCGCCGACTTTACTGAGCGGCCACACGACGGTGAAGATAGACAGCAGCGCCACCAGCAAGGTGAGCTTCGGCCATTTCAGCACCTTAAGCAGCAGCGGGTGGTAAATCGCCATCAGGAAGCGGTTCAACGGGTTGCGCGATTCCGCCGGGATCTTACCTTTGATCCAAAAGCCCATCAGGATAGGGATCACCACGATTGCCAGCGCCGCCGCCCCGGCCATGGCATAGGTTTTGGTGAACGCCAGCGGGCCAAACAGACGCCCTTCCTGGCCTTCAAGGGTGAAGATCGGGATAAACGACAGCGTGATAATCAGCAGGCTGATAAACAGCGCGGGCCCCACTTCAACCGCCGCATCGGTAATCTCTTTCCAGCGAGTGGCGTTATCCATCGGCTCGTCAGGATGTGCTTCCTGCCAGTGCTCCAGCCGCTTGTGGGCGTTTTCGATCATCACGATCGCCGCATCCACCATCGCACCGACGGCAATCGCTATCCCGCCCAGCGACATGATATTGGCATTCAGCCCCTGGAAGTGCATCACGATAAAGGCAATGCACAGCCCCAGCGGCAGCGAAACGATCGCCACCAGCGCCGAGCGCACGTGCCAGAGGAACAGCGCGCAGACCACCGCCACCACGATAAACTCTTCAATCAGCTTGGAGCGCAGGTTATCAATGGCCCGGTCAATCAGCTGGCTGCGGTCGTAGGTGGTCACCACCTCAACCCCTTCCGGCAGACTTTTTTGCAACGAGGCGAGCTTCTCTTTCACCGCCGAAATCACTTCACGGGCGTTCTTGCCCGAGCGCAGCAGCACCACGCCGCCCGCCACTTCACCTTCGCCGTTCAGTTCAGCAATACCACGGCGCATTTCCGGGCCGACCTGCACCCGCGCCACGTCTTTCAGATAGACCGGCACGCCGTTCGCTTCGGCTTTCAGGACGATATGGTTAAAGTCCTCCAGGCTTTTCAAATAGCCGGTGGCACGTACCATATATTCCGCTTCCGCCATCTCCACCGATGAACCACCCGCCTCCTGATTCGAGGTGGTCAGCGCCTGCTTCACGTCGCTAAGACTGATGCCGTACTGGGTGAGCTTCATCGGGTCGACCTGCACCTGATACTGCTTCACCACGCCGCCGACGGAAGCCACTTCCGCCACATTGGGGATGGTTTTCAGCTCATATTTCAGGAACCAGTCCTGGAGTGAGCGCAGTTCGGCAAGGTCGTGCTTGCCGCTTTTGTCCACCAGCGCATATTCAAAGATCCAGCCCACGCCGGTAGCGTCCGGGCCAATCTCGGAGCTAACGCCCTGCGGTAGCTTGCCCTGCACCTGATTGAGGTACTCCAGCACGCGCGAGCGCGCCCAGTAGAGGTCGGTTCCGTCCTCAAAAATCACGTATACATAGGAGTCACCAAACTGCGAGAAGCCGCGCACCGTTTTCGCGCCCGGCACCGACAGCATGGTGGTGGTGAGCGGATAGGTCACCTGATTCTCGACAATCTGCGGCGCCTGTCCTGGGTAGCTGGTTTTGACGATCACCTGTACGTCAGAGAGGTCCGGCAGGGCATCCACCGGCGTATTAACGATGGTCCAGCCGCCCCAGAGGCTCAAGAACAGCACGCCCATCATCACCAGAAAACGGTTGGCGACCGAGCGCCGGATAATCCATTCAATCATCACCGTCTCCTTAATGCCCGGCGTGGGCGTCAGCGGTATGCCGCATTCTGTCCAGCGCGCCGCTGATATTGGCTTCCGAATCAATCAGGAACAGGCCGTTCAGCACTACCGATTCCCCCTCCGACAGCCCCGCGCCAATGCCGGTCTGATGCTGAGATTCATGCAGCACCTGGATTTTTTTCGGCACGAACTCGCCGTTGCTCGCCACCGTAATCACCCGCTGCTCATCGCCGGTATCAATCACCGCCTGGGACGGAATCAACAGCATCTCCTCGCTTTGCGCGTTCAGCTTCAGGTAGGCATTCATCCCCGGCTTCAGGAGCTCATCCGGGTTGTTGACCTGCAGGCGCACCTGCAACGTGCGCGTGGTCTGATCGACGCTCGGCAAAATAGACCATTTCTGGATCGGGAAGGTTTTGTCCGGGTAAGCCGGGATAGACACCGTAAACTGCGTGGTGTCTTTGAGTAGCCAGGCGATCGACTCCGGCACGGCGGCGGTGATCCACACCGGGTCCATGCCCTGAATCTGCGCCACCACGCTGTCCTTGGCGATGTTCATACCGCTTTTCAGGCTAAACGCCGTCAGCACGCCGTCGATAGGCGCGGTGAGGATAAAGCGCGTCTGTACGCGGCGCGTGCTGCGCATCCGTTGGATATCCGCCTCCGGCATACCCGCCAGACGCAGACGTTCCAGCACACCATCTAACTGGCTTGCCGTGCCGCCTGAGTTCGCCAGCAGCAGGTATTCACTCTGCGCTTCCACCCACGAAGGAATGGTCACCTCAACCAGCGGCGCACCTTTACGCACTTTATCGCCCACCGTCAGCGGAGAGACCTTTTCGATAAACCCTTCGGCGCGCGCCTGAACAATCACAAACTGGTACTCGTTGTAGCTGACGTTCGCGGGAAGGGTCTGGCCGTAGTTAAGGCGGCCCTTGCTGACTTTCTCCGTACGCAGCCCCAGGTTGTGCACCTGAGTCGGGTCGATACGGACGCCGCTCGACTGCGCATCCCCGCCCTCGTCGGCGTATTTCGCCACCAGGTCCATATCCATAAACGGCGATTTACCCGGTTTATCGAAGCGCACGTCGGGCTTCATCGGATCGTACCAGTACAGCACCTTACGCTCGGCCGTTTGAGATTCAGCCTGGGCGCTCGGTGCAATAAAGCGGCTTATGGTGGCCGTCGCCAACCCGCCGATAATCAGGCTACAGGCAATAACGGCGGTATATTTTAAGGTAGCCATCAGATTGACTTAATATCCTGAAGCAGCGAGAGGTTCCCCTGCTGAATGAAGGAGAAATTCACGTGGCTGCCCTCTTTCAACTGATTAATAGCGTCGGTGGGTGCGCTGTAGGTAAAGCGCATGGTCATTGCCGGCCAGCCAATGGCGGGAATTGCCTCATGGGCGATAGTGATTTTTTTCGCCGCTTTATCCACGGACTGCACCACTCCAGTTCCCTGAATAACCGCCTGCTCGGCGTTCATCTCCATCATCTGTCCATGTCCGTCATGCTGCATTTCGGCGGCCTGAACGCTCAACGTCATCGCCATCAACATTCCGCCAACCAGCATCGTTACATTACGCATATCGAGAATCTCCTGAATAAAGGGTTACGCTTTCCAGCCGCCACCCAGTGCGGTGAATAAATTAATTTCGTTAACCTGTTGGGAATAAAGTAAGTCGAGGATCGCCTGCTGCGTGGTGAAGATAGAGCGCTCGGCGTCGAGCACTTCGATATAGCTCACCGCGCCGCTGGCATATAATCCGCGGGCGCGCTGGAGGGTAATTTGCAGCGAGGTTAAATAACGCTGCTGCGCCACCAGTTGGCCTGCAATGCTTTCGCGCAGCGACAACGCATCCGCCACCGCTTTAAAGGCGGCCTGAATTTTTTGCTCGTAGTTCACCACCGCCTGACGCTGCTTGACGTTGGCGAGCGCCAGGTTGGCCTCGTTACGCCCGGCGTTAAAGATAGGCAGCTCCACCTTTGGCACGAAGTTCCACATGCCGCTGGCCGCGTTGAACAGGCTGGAGAGCGATGAACTGCTGCTCGAGATGCCGCTGGTTAACGTTATCGATGGGAAGAAGGCCGCGCGGGCCACGCCGATATTGGCATCCGCGGCGCGTAGCTGATGCTCGGCCTCCATGATATCCGGGCGCTGTAGCAGAATGGTCGACGGCAGGTTGGCCGGTAGCGGCACGGGTTTAACCGCTGCGATATTCTGCGCCCCGTTGTCGAGCGATGTGTTGTAGGTTCCCAGCAGCTGTTGCAACGCATGATTGGCCTGCGCCAGTTCACCTTCCCGCTGGGTGATATCGGCGCGGGTGCTCTCAATCACCCCACGCGCCTGCTCCAGCGCCAGTACGTTGGTGCTGCCGGTGACCAGCTGTTGCTCCACAAACGCATAGGACTGTTGGTAGTTGCAGCGTCTCTTTGGCGATCGCCAGTTGTGCGGCTAGCCGCTGCTGGTTGAAGTATCCCTGCGAGACGTTGGTCACCACCACAATCTGTGCCGCACGCTGAGCGGCCTGGCTGGCGAAGAAGTTCTGCCTGTCCGCCTCGCTCATGTTTTTCAGCTTGCCAAAAAAGTCGAGTTCAAAGCTCAGATTCAGGCCCGCGTTATAACTTTTGGTGGTGCCGTTTTTTCCCTGTAGGTCGCCTTCAAAGCTGCCGCCCGTCGAACCATCAAGCTGCGGGTAGCGCCCGGCATCGGTCACGTTGAACTGCGCACGCGCGGCTTCAACGTTCAGTACCGCCATGCGCAGGTCACGGTTATTGTGCAGGGCGACGTCAATCAGACGCTTCGCCTGAGGATCAACAAAGAAGGTTTGCCAACCGGTCTCCTGCCACTGGCCGCCGGTTGGCACCAGCGTGCCCTTCGCGAGTGAAAACTGCTGCGGCACCACGTTTTCCGGCGGCTGATAGTCCGGCGCCAGCGAGGTGCATCCAGCCAGAATGAACGCCATCACCAGCGTCAGTTGTTTTACTTTAAACATGTCACGTCCTGTTCAGCCGAATCAAAAGAGGCTGGCTATGCGGTTACTTTACGGAGGTGACTCTGTTTGCAACGTGACGGGTTAATGACAAAGCTGTCATTTAAGCGCGGCGGCGCGTGATCGGTATGGCAAAAAATGAGCCGCAATAGC
>CP070603.1:732389-740021 GCA_016939855.1 Kluyvera ascorbata | reverse complement strand
TATTTAGCGGGAAACACCAACGGTAATATTTTCATGCAGTTATATTATTTCGAATAAACATCGGCTTATTTTCCTTGTGAACCCAACCACATAATTATCTGATATTTCAGGAATCACATTTTCAAAACATTGTTTCATCCAGGCCCCACTCCTATCATCATTTCGTTCCTTTTTTCACCAATCCTTACCTCTGTTCAGGGATGGCAAATATCTACCGTAAAAACCGGAGTCAATATATGCAATTCAAAACCAAAGCGCTGGGTTTGGCCCTGTTAATTAGCCTTTCACATAATGCCTTTAGCGAAGAACTGGATGTCTGGATACGCGCCAGCAACGATTCAAAAGTGATTTACCAAAAGCTAGCGGACCAGTTTAAAAAAGAGACCGGGATATCGATTAAATACTTCAATGCGGTGACCGATTTCGACCAGCGTCTGGCGCGGGCAGCCACCGGCAACGCACTGCCGGACGTCGTGTTTAACGATGCGATTATCGTCGGCCAGATGGTGCAGCTCGGTATCGTAGATGAAATTAAGCCGGGAGAGTTAAAGGGCGGTGGCGATGTCTATGAGGCGGCGTGGAAATCTACCCAGTTGCCGGACGGTAAATATTACGGCGTACCGACCTCTGCGCACACCTACGCGCTGTTTATCCGCCAGGACTGGCTGAATAAGCTCAACCTGAAAGCGCCTACCACATGGGAGGAGCTGAAAAACGTGGCGAAGGCGTTTACCCATGACGACCCGGACGGCAACGGTAAAAACGACACCTAYGGCTTTACCATGCCGTTAGCCACCACCCGTGGCTACGCCAGCTCGTTTTCGTCGTCCTACCTGTGGCAGGCGGGCGCTAACTACCTGGTCGCGACTCAGCCGGGGAAATTTAAAGCGGCGCTGGACAGCAAAGAGATGGTGACGGCGATGACGTTTATGCGTGGAATGGTGTGCGAAGGGCTGGCGCAGCCGGGGGCAATTAACCACACCACCGCCGATGCCAACACCTCGTTCCGTTCGGGGCAGACCGGGATGTACTCTTCCGGCCCTTATCACATCGCGCTGTTCGATAAAGATCCCGGCAAAGAGACCTACACCGTTGTGCCACCGCCGGCTGGCCCCGGCGGTGCCATCTCCATGGCGGAAGGCACCACGGCATTCCTGATGAAAACCAGCCAGCGTAAAGCCGCAGCGAAGCGGTTCCTCGAGTTTTTGATCTCGCCAGAGGGGCAGAAGATCGGCATGGCGACCGACAGCGCCTCAATGCCGATCGTCCGTCTGCCGATTAACAAAACGCTGAACATCAAGGATTACCATGACGATCCGCGCTGGGAAGTGTTCGCGGAAACCTACGCCAAAGAGGGGCGCTACATGCCGCAGATCCCAAATTGGATCCCGGTGCGGCAAATCACCGCCGACGGCTTTAATAAGATATACGCCAACTGCGACGGCGATATTCCCGCCGTGTTGAAGGAGATCAACGGCAAGGTGAACGAGGAGTTGAAGCGGCAGCATGCGTGGGCAGAGTAGCCCGGACGAGGTGGGCTACGATGGCCTTAAATGACAATGCTGTCATTTAAGGTCTCGGTCGTTGCCATCAACGTTCGCTCTATTAGAATGGCTCCATCACGCAGTAGCGACGGAGGGCGAATGAAAATTCTGGTGGTGGAAGACGAGGTCAAAACAGGCGAGTACCTGGCAAAGGGGCTGACGGAGGCGGGCTTTGTGGTGGATCACACCGACAACGGCCTTAACGGTTATCACCTGGCGATGACAGCAGATTACGACCTGATTGTGCTGGATATTATGCTGCCGGATGTCAACGGCTGGGATATCGTTCGCATGCTCCGTGCCGCCAACAAAGGCATGCCAATTCTGTTGCTCACTGCGCTCGGCACCATTGAACACCGGGTAAAAGGGCTTGAGCTGGGCGCCGATGATTATCTGGTGAAACCCTTCGCCTTCGCCGAGCTGCTGGCGCGCGTTCGGACGCTGCTGCGCCGCGGAGCCGCGGTGATCGTGGAAAGTCAGCTACAGGTTGCCGATCTGACCCTCGACCGCGTCTCCCGCAAAGTCACCCGCGGCGATACCCGCATCACGTTGACCAGCAAAGAGTTTACGCTGCTGGAGTTCTTTCTGCGCCATCAGGGCGAGGTACTGCCGCGTTCGCTGATTGCCTCCCAGGTTTGGGACATGAATTTCGATAGCGACACCAACGCCATCGACGTTGCCATCAAGCGCCTGCGCGCCAAAATGGATAACGACTTTACGCCAAAGCTGATTCAAACCGTACGCGGTGTGGGCTACGTGCTTGAGGTTCGCGATGAAGGCTAACCCGCGCCGCCGCCCATTTTCGCTGGCTACCCGCCTGACCTTTTTTATCAGCCTGGCGACCATTATCGCGTTTGCCGCCTTCACCGGGATGATGCTGTATTCGGTAGAAAAACACTTCGCCGAGCAGGATGTGAATGACCTGAAGCAGGTGAACGCGACGCTTAACGCGCAGCTCACCGCGCCGGATACGCCGGAAGCCGAGAAGGTAGCCAACGTCCAGAGCGCACTGGCGGGGTATCGCAATATTGTCGTGCTGCTGAGAAGTGAGGATAACCCGCAGCTTTACCGTTCACCGACCGGGCCCGATCTTTCGCCGATCTTTGCCTCCCCGCAGTTTTCGCAGGCGCTGAAATCTCAGCGCATGTTCCGCTGGGTTGGCAGCAGTATGCCTGCGATGGCAGGCCATGAAGCCAGCGCCATGCCGACGACGACCTACCGGGTTATCGCCTCAACAATTCAGAGCGATACCCATCGCTACACGCTGCTGACCGCACTGTCGATAGACTTCCATCTGCACTATCTCAAAGAGCTCAAACGCAACCTGATGATGATCGCCGCCGTCATCAGCCTGCTTATCGTGGTGATCGTGCTTTTCGCCGTGCGCAAAGGCCACCAGCCGCTGCGCGACGTCAGCCTGGAGATCAAAAACATCACCTCGGAAAATCTCGACGTGCGGTTGGATCCCACGCGAGTGCCGATCGAACTGGAGCAACTGGTTATCTCGTTTAACCAGATGATCGGCCGGATCGAAGACGTGTTCCGCCGTCAGGCCAACTTCTCCGCGGATATCGCCCATGAAATTCGCACGCCCATCACCAACCTGGTGACCCAGACTGAAATCGCCTTAAGCCATCCGCGCACGGTGAAAGAGCTGGAAGACGTGCTCTATTCCAGCCTCGAAGAGTACAACCGAATGGCAAAAATGGTCAGCGACATGCTGTTTCTGGCGCAGGCGGATGAAAACCTGCTGGTACCGGAGAGCGTACCGCTGGATCTACAAACCGAAACCATAAAGGTGTTTGAGTTCTTCGAAGCCTGGGCGGAAGAGCGCGACGTGGCGCTCCGCTTTGTCGGGCAACCGTCGCTGGTGATGGGCGACCCGCTGATGATCCGCCGGGTGATCAATAACTTGCTCTCCAACGCTATTCGCTACACCCCGCGCGGCATGTCGGTGACCGTGCAGGTCAGCTCGCAGGACGATAAGATTATCTACAGCGTGGAAAATCCGGGGACGCCGATTTCTGAGGAGCATCTGCCGCGCCTGTTCGATCGCTTCTACCGGGTTGATCCTTCCCGGCAGCGCAAAGGGGAGAACAGCGGGATTGGGCTGGCCATTGTGAAATCGATTATCCGCGCCCATCACGGGAAGATTAGCGTGACGTCCGATACCGTCGCCACGCGCTTTATCATTGAATTGCCAACGCTTAAGGCTTAGTCGCGCAGCCAGTGCAGCTTCTTACCGAAGCCGAGGGTGTTATCGGTGAACTTCAGTTCGTCGAGGCGTAGTTCCCAGACCGGCGCATGCAGCATGCGGGCCACGGGAAAGCGTTTGACGTAGAGCGCGCGTTTTTCTTCGGCTTCTTCACCGCTCAGCAGACGAATTTCGCCTTTGAACTGCACGCCGCGAATCAACGCGACGGTCTTTGGCTGGCCGTTGATTGTGCCAGCCACCGGTGCCTGTTGGCCCGTCATCTGGCCGTGGCGGGTGGTCTCTTCGCTTAGCAGGTAAAACGCAACGCGCTGGGGGTCATACACGTAAAACGCATTCGCGCACCACAGCTCGCCTTCCTTCGCCACGCACCAGCTGACAACGTGCTGTTTTGCCAGCCAGCGGCTAATGGCAGTGAGGGTTTCCATCTGTTCTCTCCGTTATGCTATGGTGCGTTCACACACATAGACAGGTTGCCGCACGTGCGTTGGTTTCTGTATCTCGTCCGTACCGAGGACGACAAATTGTATACCGGTATCACTACCGACGTTGAACGACGGTTCCACCAGCATCAAAGCGGTAAAGGGGCGAAAGCGCTGCGCGGTAAAGGCGAGCTACGGCTGGCGTTTTCCGGTGAGGTCGGCGAGCACTCGCTGGCGCTGCGCCTCGAGTATCGCATTAAGCAGCTAACGAAGCGCCAGAAAGAGCGCCTCGTTGCCGGTGACGGTTCATTCGAAACGTTACTGAGCAGCCTTAAACACGATTGAAGTGGTCAGAATACTCCACCAACCCGTGCACGCCGTTCAGCGCATCGTCCGCCAGACGATGTACCATAAATGCCTCTTCGGTGCCCGGCCAACGGCAGCGCAGATCGTACTGTGCCGCACGCTCAAAGCCGAATCGACCGTAGAGTTCAGGTTCACCCAGCGTGACCACCGCCGCGTAGCCAAATTCGTTCAGTGAATCCAGCCCTTCATAGACCAGCTGACGCGCCAGCCCCTGGC
Source organism: Kluyvera ascorbata (assembly GCA_016939855.1). Lineage (GTDB taxonomy): Bacteria > Pseudomonadota > Gammaproteobacteria > Enterobacterales > Enterobacteriaceae > Kluyvera > Kluyvera ascorbata_C. Next base: position 735,261 of record CP070603.1, on the reverse strand, counting down.
CGCGGTATTCTTCGTCAACCGCCAGCGGAGCCAGACCCACCCACTGCAGCTCTTCGCCTTCAATGCTGACCGGGCTAAAGGCCACATAGCCCACGACATGACCTTCATCATCCGTCGCCACCAGCCCGAGGGTGATCAAGCCATCTTCGCGCAGCTCGCGCACCAGGTTGGCTTCACCGTCACGCTTGAAGGTTCGACGCAGCAGCGCGTCGATGCCCGGCGCATCAATTCCAATTTCTACTCGAATCAACATGGCTCACCTACCGATGTATGTTTAGTTTCTGATGGTGATTTTAGGCCAGCCTCAACGAAATCGGCCAGCTGCATCAGCATCATGCGCAGCGCTTTTGGCATCTGCTCAAGCTCAATGGCATCCATCAGGTTTTTGACATAGAGACCCAGCTCCGTGTCCCCTTCAATCACCAGTCGACGCTGGAAGAAGAGCGTATCCGGGTCCTGTTTGCGCGCGGCGATCATTAACAGATCGCTGGCATCCGCGCTAAAGCTCACGTCCGCCTGAGCGGCGTCGCTGACGATTAAGCGCCCGTTCTCAACGGAGGTAAACCAGGTGAGGCCAATATCACGCACCTCAATACTCAGCCAGCGGCCATCGAGAAAATCCAGTTCACCGTCATCCAGCGCCTGGCGGAACTGCCAGCTTAGCACCTGCTGAAGGACCTGCCGTTTAAGCGCGAACGGCGTGAATTTCACCGGAACGCTCATCAGAGTCGGTGCGACATGGACCAGACGTGAACGCAGTTTATCCAACACAAGCTTTACTCCCTGAATGCAATAGTTCCGTTATTTTGCCATATCAGTTAAACGACATAGCGGCGTAAATCAACAATTATGTCGTGAGGCTGAGGGATTATTGGCGTCATCAATACGCTTTTGTCTGCCTCAAATCAAAAATGATTAGCGATAGGTTAACTAAAATCTCCATTCATTAACAATAATGCGCCCCAGCCGGGCCGCAAACTCAGGAAGAATTATGGAGTTGCTCTGCCCTGCCGGAAACCTTCCGGCGCTTAAGGCGGCTATCGAAAACGGTGCCGACGCGGTGTATATCGGGCTGAAAGATGATACTAACGCCCGCCATTTCGCCGGTCTTAACTTCACCGAGAAAAAGCTGCAGGAAGCGGTGAACTTCGTACACCAGCATAAACGTAAGCTGCACATCGCGATTAATACCTTTGCGCACCCGGACGGCTACGTCCGCTGGCAGCGTGCCGTGGATATGGCCGCACAGCTGGGTGCTGACGCCCTCATCCTCGCCGACCTCGCCATGCTTGAGTATGCCGCAGAGCGCTACCCGCATATTGAGCGCCATGTCTCCGTTCAGGCATCAGCCACCAATGAAGAGGCGATTAATTTCTATCATCGCAACTTTGACGTGGCCCGCGTGGTACTGCCGCGCGTACTGTCTATTCACCAGGTGAAGCAGTTGGCCCGCGTTACGCCGGTGCCGCTGGAGGTGTTCGCCTTTGGTAGCCTGTGCATCATGGCCGAAGGCCGCTGCTACCTCTCCTCGTATCTGACCGGTGAGTCGCCAAATACCGTCGGCGCCTGCTCGCCTGCGCGCTACGTTCGTTGGCAGCAAACTCCGCAGGGGCTGGAGTCTCGCCTTAACGAAGTGCTGATAGACCGTTATCAGGACGGCGAGAACGCGGGTTATCCAACGCTGTGCAAAGGCCGCTATCTGGTCGACGGCGAGCGATACCATGCGCTGGAAGAGCCCACCAGCCTCAACACACTGGAACTGCTGCCGGAATTACTGGCCGCCAATATCGCTTCGGTGAAAATCGAGGGTCGTCAGCGTAGCCCGGCGTACGTCAGCCAGGTGGCAAAAGTGTGGCGTCAGGCAATCGATCGCTGCATGGCAGACCCGCAGAACTTTGCCCCGCAGGCGGCGTGGATGGAGACGCTCGGCTCAATGTCGGAAGGCACCCAGACCACGCTTGGCGCATATCACCGTAAATGGCAGTAGGAAACGCAATGAAATATTCATTAGGACCAGTGCTTTACTACTGGTCAAAAGAGACGCTGGAAGACTTTTACCAGCAGGCCGCCGCGAGCCACGCCGATACCATTTATCTCGGTGAAGCGGTATGCAGCAAGCGTCGCGCCACCAAAGTGGGCGACTGGCTGGATATGGCTAAATCCCTCGCGGACAGCGGCAAGCAGGTGGTGATCTCTACGCTGGCGCTGGTGCAGGCATCCTCCGAGCTGGGCGAGCTGAAGCGCTACGTCGACAACGGCGAGTTTCTGCTGGAAGCGAGCGACCTTGGGGTAGTGAACCTCTGCGCCGAACGCAAACTGCCGTTTGTCGCCGGTCACGCGCTGAACTGCTACAACGCCGTTACCCTGAAGATATTGCAAAAACAGGGGATGGTGCGCTGGTGTATGCCGGTGGAGCTTTCTCGCGACTGGCTGGTGAATCTGCTGAATCAGTGCGAAGAGCTGGGCATCCGCGATAAGTTTGAGGTGGAAGTGCTGAGCTACGGCCATCTGCCGCTGGCCTACTCCGCGCGCTGCTTTACTGCTCGTTCGGAAGATAAGCCAAAGGATGAGTGCGAGACCTGCTGTATCAAGTACCCGAACGGGCGCAGCATGCTGTCGCAGGAGAATCAGCAGGTGTTCGTGCTGAACGGTATTCAGACCATGAGCGGCTACGTTTACAACCTGGGTAATGAGCTGACGTCGATGCACGGGCTGGTTGATATGGTGCGCCTGTCGCCGATGGGCAATGAGACCTTCGCCATGCTCGACGCCTTCCGCGCCAACGAAAATGGCCATGCTCCGCTGCCGCTGACGGCCAATAGCGACTGTAATGGTTACTGGAAGCGTCTGGCCGGGCTAGAGCTGCAGGCCT
>CP070603.1:731243-732270 GCA_016939855.1 Kluyvera ascorbata | reverse complement strand
GTAGCAAAGTGAGCCTTTATGACTGACAAAACCGTTGCCTTCTCGGTGCTCGATCTCGCACCGATCCCTCAGGGTTCCTCCGCGCGAGAAGCCTTCTCCCATTCGCTCGATCTGGCACAGCTCGCTGAAAAGCGCGGCTACCACCGCTATTGGCTGGCGGAACACCACAACATGGTGGGCATCGCCAGTGCGGCAACCTCGGTGCTGATCGGCTATCTCGCCGCCCACACCACCACGCTGCGTCTGGGTTCCGGCGGCGTGATGTTGCCTAACCACTCACCGCTGGTGATTGCCGAGCAGTTCGGCACGCTCAATACGCTCTATCCTGGCCGAATCGATCTTGGGCTTGGCCGTGCGCCGGGCAGCGATCAGCCAACGATGCGCGCGCTGCGCCGTCATATGAGCGGCGATATCGATAACTTCCCGCGCGACGTTGCGGAACTGGTGGACTGGTTTGATGCGGTCGACCCAGACCCGCAGGTGCGCCCGGTACCGGGCTACGGCGAGAAGATCCCCGTGTGGTTGCTCGGCTCCAGCCTGTACGGCGCGCAGCTTGCCGCACAGCTTGGTCTGCCGTTTGCCTTCGCTTCACACTTCGCGCCGGATATGCTGTTCCAGGCGCTGCATCTCTACCGCACCAACTTCAAGCCGTCGGCGCGGCTGGAGAAACCGTACGCGATGGTGTGCATCAATATCATCGCTGCCGACAGCAACCGTGATGCTGAATTCCTCTTCACCTCGATGCAGCAGGCGTTCACGAAACTGCGCCGCGGAGAGACCGGGCAGTTGCCACCACCGATTCAACAGATGGAGCACTTCTGGATCCCGTCGGAGAAATACGGCGTTGACCAGGCGCTGCGGATGTCGCTGGTGGGTGATAAGGCGAAGGTGCGCCATGGTCTGGAGTCGATTCTGCGGGAAACGCAGGCGGATGAAATTATGGTTAACGGCCAGATTTTCGATCATCAGGCGCGACTGCATTCGTTTGGGTTGGCGATGGATGTGAAGCAGGAATTGTTGGGGTAGC
>CP070603.1:731157-731232 GCA_016939855.1 Kluyvera ascorbata | reverse complement strand
AGGTAGCCCGGCCGAGCAAAGCGACGCTGGGGAAAATCCCGGAGTCGGCGTAAACGCCTCGTCCGGGCTACAACG
>CP070603.1:722302-731145 GCA_016939855.1 Kluyvera ascorbata | reverse complement strand
TTGCCTTACTGATAAACCGGCAGCAGATTAAAGCTCGACAGCACGTGCACCAGCGCGTTACCCACGCCAAACACCAGAATCAGCGCAATCATCGGCTTACCACCCCAGACGCGGAATTTCGGGCTACCGAAGCGCTTGCGGGATTTACGTGCCAGCAGCGCCGGTACAATCGCCGCCCAGATGGTTGCCGCCAGCCCTGCATAGCCGATAGCGTACAGGAAACCGTTCGGCCACAGCAGGCCACCGATAATCGGTGGCAGGAAGGTCAGCAGCGCGGTTTTGAAACGGCCCATCGCAGAGTCATCAAATTTGAACAGATCCGCCAGATAGTCGAACAGACCCAGCGTCACCCCGAGGAACGAACTCGCCACCGCAAAGTTTGAGAACACTACCAGCAGCAGGTCCAGACTGCGGCTATTGAGCACACCGCTCAGCGCCTGCACCAGCACATCAATGTTACCGCCCTTCTGAGCAATACCGATAAATTCTGGACGTGGGATGTTACCCATCGTCGCCAGCAGCCACACCGTGTAGAGCACCAGCGCCAACAGCGTACCGTAGACCAGGCACTTCACGATGGTCTTAGGATCTTTGCCGTAGTACTTCATCAGGCTCGGGACATTACCGTGATAGCCAAATGAGGCCAGACAGAACGGCAGCGTCATTAACAGGTAAGGCGTATAGCTGGCGTGCGTCTCCGCAACGTTAAACAGCGTGGTGGGCGTGACGTGGCCCATCAGACTACCGAAGGTCAGGAAGAAGGTAATGACCTTGGCGCCCAGCACGATGGCCGTCATGCGGCTTACCGCTTTGGTGCTCAACCACACTACAAACGCCACCAGCAGCGCAAAACCAAAGCCCGCCGCGCGCGCGGGAACGTTCAGCGACATTTCACCGAAGGTGTGATGCAGAATCGAGCCGCTCGCCGAGATGTAGGCGTAGGTCAGAATGTAGAGCACGAAGGCAATGGAGATACCGTTCACCACGTTCCAGCCTTTGCCCAGCAGATCTTTGGTGATGGTGTCGAAGCTCGAACCAATACGGTAGTTGAGGTTCGCTTCGAGGATCATCAGCCCAGAGTGCAGCATGCAGAACCAGGTAAACACCAGCGCCGCCATCGACCAGAAGAACCACGCACCGGACATGACCACCGGCAGAGAGAACATCCCCGCACCAATGATTGTGCCGCCGATGATCACCACGCCGCCAAGCAGCGAAGTTGACGTTTGGGTGGTGGTTAGTGTCGCCATACAGCCTTTTCTCCAGTGTATTATTTTGCTACTGCATTTTAATGTGTCGCACTGTACCAGTACACGAGTACAATTGGAATAAAAAAAGCCCCAATCATGACGATCGGGGCTGTATATATTACTTTACGCTTTTAAACCGTAAGGCTTATGCGTCACCGCCGAAACGACGACGGCCTGCGGAGTCATCACGACGTGGAGCAGAAGTGCCTGAATCATCACGGCGCGGCGCACGGTTACCACCGTCACGACGTTCACCGCTGAAACGACGACCATCACCACGACCGCCTTCACGACGCTCGCCGCCGAAACCGCGACCGCCTTCGCGACGTTCGCCACCGAAGCTACGACCGCCTTCACGACGTTCGCCGCCGAAGCTACGACCGCTACGCTCTGGACGAGGCTGTGCGTCGCCGATCAGCTGCATGTTCATCGGTTTGTTCAGGATACGGGTACGAGTAAAGTGCTGCAGTACTTCGCCCGGCATGCCTTTTGGCAGTTCGATAGTAGAGTGGGTACCGAACAGCTTGATGTTACCGATATAACGGCTGCTGATGTCGCCTTCGTTCGCGATAGCGCCAACGATGTGACGAACTTCAACGCCGTCATCACGACCCACTTCAATGCGGTACAGTTCCATATCGCCGACGTCACGACGTTCGCGTTTAGGACGATCTTCGCCACCACGGTCATTACGATCGCGTGGACCACGGTCATTGCGGTCACGACGTTCGAAACGATCGTCACGGTCACGGAACTCACGCTTAGGACGCATTGGCGCATCTGGTGGAACGATCAGAGAACGTTCGCCCTGTGCCATTTTCAGCAGCGCAGCGGCCAGCGTTTCAACGTCCAGCTCTTCGCCTTCCGCGGTCGGCTGGATTTGCGCCAGCAGTGCACGGTACTGATCCAGATCGCTGCTTTCCAGCTGCTGCTGTACTTTCGCGGCGAATTTTTCCAGGCGGCGTTTGCCCAGCAGATCTGCGTTTGGCAGTTCTACTTCTGGAATGGTCAGCTTCATAGTACGTTCGATGTTGCGCAGCAGACGACGCTCGCGGTTCTCAACGAACAGCAGCGCACGGCCAGCACGACCTGCACGACCGGTACGGCCGATACGGTGAACGTAAGACTCGGAGTCCATTGGGATGTCGTAGTTAACAACCAGGCTGATACGCTCAACGTCCAGACCACGTGCCGCAACGTCGGTTGCGATCAGGATATCCAGACGACCGTCTTTCAGACGATCCAGAGTCTGCTCACGCAGGGACTGGTTCATGTCGCCGTTCAGCGCGGCGCTGTTGTAGCCGCTACGTTCCAGGGCTTCAGCCACTTCCAGGGTCGCGTTTTTGGTACGAACGAAGATAATCGCCGCATCAAAATCTTCCGCTTCCAGGAAACGTACCAGCGCTTCGTTTTTGCGCATGCCGTACACAGACCAGTAGCTCTGGCTGATGTCCGGGCGAGTGGTTACGCTGGACTGAATACGTACTTCCTGTGGCTCTTTCATGAAGCGACGGGTAATACGACGGATAGCTTCCGGCATGGTTGCAGAGAACAGAGCGGTCTGGTGACCTTCTGGAATCTGAGCCATGATGGTTTCGACGTCTTCGATAAAGCCCATGCGCAGCATTTCATCTGCTTCGTCCAGCACCAGGCCGCTCAGTTTGGAGAGGTCCAGGGTGCCGCGTTTCAGGTGGTCCAGCAGACGACCTGGGGTACCGACGACAATCTGTGGCCCTTGACGCAGGGCGCGTAACTGCACGTCATAACGCTGGCCGCCGTACAGGGCTACCACGTTTACGCCGCGCATATGTTTAGAGAAATCCGTCATTGCTTCAGCTACCTGAACCGCCAGTTCGCGGGTCGGTGCCAGCACCAGAATCTGTGGTGCTTTCAGCTCAGGATCGATGTTGTTCAGCAGTGGCAGGGAAAACGCTGCGGTTTTACCACTACCTGTCTGGGCCATACCCAGAACGTCACGACCGCCCAGCAGGTGCGGAATGCACTCAGCCTGGATCGGAGATGGTTTTTCGTAACCCAGATCGGTAAGGGCTTCAAGGATAGGAGCCTTCAGGCCCAGATCTGCAAAAGTGGTTTCGAATTCAGCCATGTAGTACAAGTGCCTCGATATTAATGGCGGCCAGTCTACATAACTCATCATGAAATTGATCTGCAATTTTCATTGAAAAGTGTGAACCGGCTCAAAGTAGGTGTATTAACGAACAACAACGCCCTCACCCGCGAAGGTGATGGCAATCAAAAAAGATTACGGGCTGATGTAGTCGTCAGCTATTGCTGGTCCGATTCTGCCAGGTCATCTTGGTCCTGGCCCAGGAGCGATAATTCCAACAATGCGTATCGGTGCTCAACGTAATTGTGTACGTTGTTGGCAACCGCCAGTTTGAACAGTGCCGTAGCGCTGTTCTTGTCCCCAAGACTTAGGTAATACTTACCTAAATAGAAGTTGGTTTCACTGAGATGCTCAGCGAGCGAGGTGTTATCCGTTGCGTCCGCCTTCAGGCGCTCCATTAACGTTTTTTCGTCAATGTTGCCTAAGTAGAACTCGACAATGTTCCATCCCCACTGTTCTTTATCCGATTTGTCGAAGCGTTGCTTCAACGCATCTTTCGCCTGCTTCTCATCGAGCTTCTGCTCAGCGAGATAAAGCCACAGACTGCGGAAAGGATCATTGGGATCGTCTTGATAAAACGCCAGCAGATCATCTTGCGCTAACTTCGCACGGCCACCGTAATAAAGCGCGATGCCGCGGTTCAAGTGCGCATAATTGTAAGTTGGATCAAGCTCAAGTACAGAATCAAACGCTTCATAGGCAGCATCAAAATTGCCTGCCTGCGTTAAATAAATGCCTAAGTAATTGAATACTTCAGGCATATCAGGTCGGATTGCCAGCGCTTGCGAAAAATCGTTACGCGCTAATGCCCTCAGACCGAGACTATCATACAACACTCCGCGCTCATATAAAAGCTGTGCACGTTCGTCATCGGTTAAAGCCCGACTGGCAAGTATTTGTTCCATGCGTGCCAGGATCACTTCCTGCTGTAACGTCGGTTGCAATGGCACTGCGAGGACTTCACTCTTACGCCAGGCAGAGTTGCTGCATCCTGCCAGCGTGAGTGCTGTCGCAACGAAACACCAGCGCAAAAAAGGCTTCATTTCCCACTCCCGAAGACAACAATTGGATGAACGTCCTGTCCCCCGCCTGCAAACAAGGCATCCTGCCAGCTAAATGTGCCCTCCGCAAACGCGGAGGGCAAAAGGCAAACCTTACTCGCCCTGTTCCGCTGCCGGAGCTTCCGGTGCGGCGGCAGGCTGAGACTGCTCGGTTGCTTCTTTAATGCTAAGACGGATACGGCCCTGACGGTCAACTTCCAGAACCTTAACCGGTACTTCCTGGTTCATCTGCAGGTAGTCGGTCACTTTCTCAACGCGCTTGTCAGCGATCTGAGAGATGTGTACCAGACCTTCTTTACCACCACCGATGGCAACGAACGCGCCAAAGTCAACGATACGGGTCACTTTACCGTTGTAGATACGACCTACTTCGATTTCTGCAGTGATCTCTTCGATACGACGGATAGCGAATTTCGCTTTCTCACCGTCGGTCGCTGCGATCTTCACGGTACCGTCATCTTCGATTTCGATGGTGGTGCCGGTTTCTTCGGTCAGAGCACGGATAACAGAACCGCCTTTACCGATAACGTCTTTGATCTTGTCTGGATTGATCTTGATGGTGTGGATACGTGGAGCGAACTGAGAAATGTCGCCACGTGGCGCGTTAATCGCCTGTTCCATCACGCCCAGGATGTGCAGACGCGCACCTTTAGCCTGGTTCAGAGCAACCTGCATGATCTCTTTGGTGATACCTTCAATTTTGATATCCATCTGCAGCGCAGAGATACCGTCGCGGGAACCCGCCACTTTGAAGTCCATATCGCCCAGGTGGTCTTCGTCGCCCAGGATGTCAGACAGAACAACAAAGTTGTCGCCTTCTTTCACCAGACCCATCGCGATACCCGCAACGGCCGCTTTGATTGGCACGCCTGCGTCCATCAGCGCCAGGGAAGCACCACATACGGAAGCCATGGAAGAAGAACCGTTAGATTCGGTGATTTCAGAAACCACACGAACGGTGTACGGGAATTTGTCCAGCTCCGGCATCACTGCCAGCACGCCGCGTTTCGCCAGGCGACCGTGACCAATTTCACGACGCTTAGGAGAACCGACCATACCGGTTTCGCCTACGCAGTACGGAGGGAAGTTGTAGTGGAACAGGAAGTTGTCAGTACGCTCGCCCATCAGCTCGTCGAGGTTCTGTGCATCACGGGTGGTGCCCAGGGTCGCAGTCACCAGCGCCTGAGTTTCGCCACGGGTGAACAGCGCGGAGCCGTGAGTACGTGGCAGAACGCCAGTACGTACGTCCAGACCACGGATCATGTCTTTTTCGCGGCCATCGATACGCGGCTCGCCTGCCAGTACGCGGCTACGAACAACGTTTTTCTCGATAGCGTGCAGGATTTCACCCAGTTCGTTAGCGTCCAGGGTTTCGTCTTCTGCAACCAGCTGAGCGATGGTTTCAGATTTGATCACGTCAACCTGAGCATAACGCTCTTGTTTGTCGGTGATGCGGTAAGCGTCGCTCAGGCGAGATTCTGCCAGCGTTGCAACGCGCGCGTTCAGCGCTTCGTTGACGGCTTCTGGCTGCCAATCCCAACGTGGTTTGCCTGCAACTTTTACCAGCTCGTTAATCTCTTTGATAACAACCTGCTGCTGTTCGTGACCGAATACAACGGCACCCAGCATCTGGTCTTCGCTCAGCAGTTCTGCTTCGGATTCAACCATCAGTACGGCAGCTTCGGTACCGGCAACAACCAGGTCCAGCTTGCTTTCTTTCAGTTCGTCCTGAGTCGGGTTCAGTACGTACTGGTCGTTGATGTAACCAACACGAGCAGAACCGATTGGGCCGTTGAACGGCAGGCCGGACAGGGACAGGGCAGCGGATGCGCCGATCATGGCAACGATGTCAGGGTTAACCTGTGGGTTAACGGAAACCACGGTTGCGATAACCTGAACTTCGTTAATGAAGCCTTCCGGGAACAGCGGACGAACCGGGCGGTCAATCAGACGCGCGATCAGGGTTTCGCCTTCGCTTGGACGGCCTTCACGACGGAAGAAGCTACCTGGGATACGGCCAGCAGCGTAGGTACGCTCCTGATAGTTAACGGTCAGCGGGAAGAAGTCCTGGCCTGGTTTGGTTTTTTTCTGGCCGACAACGGTAACGAATACCGCGGTGTCATCCATGCTAACCATCACAGCGGCAGTCGCCTGACGCGCCATCATGCCGGTTTCCAGCGTGACGGTGTGTTGGCCGTACTGGAACTTACGAACGATCGGATTAAGCAAAATTCTATCCTTTCTTATTAAATGGTGGCACACCCTCTGGCGTACCAACCGATGAAACCGATCTTCTTTGCATCCTCGCGACTAATGACAACCCTAACCCGATGCGGGTAAAGCCTCTCATTAGCCGCGCGAACCTCTGCAACGAAGAATATGCACAACAACAATACATTATACCCGTTATCTTTCAAAATACTGCTGTGTCGGTAATTTCAGCTCAATTTTGTCTAAACAAGACGTAGACAGGGAGGATTACCGGGGCACAAACAGCGTTTCTACGGGCACTCTGTTCTTTTAAATTGGCGTTGTCTGGTGGAAAAAAGGGGCCATAAAGGCCCCTCTTTCTGAAACTCGCTAGAATTAGCGACGCAGACCCAGACGCTCGATCAGCGCGGTGTAGCGTGCAACATCTTTACGTTTCAGGTAGTCGAGCAGTTTACGACGCTGAGAAACCATGCGCAGCAGACCACGACGGCTGTGGTGATCTTTTTTGTGCTCTGCAAAGTGACCCTGCAGGTGGTTGATCTGTGCAGTCAGCAGTGCAACCTGAACTTCGGTAGAACCACTGTCGTTCGCGCCACGACCGAACTCAGAAACGATTTGTGCTTTAGCTTCAACGCTTAGAGACATTTTGAACTCCAAATTTAAAAGAAAGAAAGGGTGCCGATCTCTAATTCAGCAGCCCCTGATATAACGCTTGCCAATTGTTAAACAATTAAGCAGGCGTTAAGCCGCGATATTCTACTCGCAGCGCTCTGTTATCGCAAGCCACACAATCTGACTTACTCGGTGTATTCGACCACCAGGCGACGTGGTGCCACGCGGCCTTCATCGTCGATTTCACCCATGCCGAGGAATTTGCCTTCTTCCCCTTCGGTCACGCGCACCAGACCTTCAAGAGGCGCACCTGACGTCCGCACCGGATTACCGTTTTTGAAATAAACCGATGAGGTTAAAGGAAGATTGACTATCGGATAGTCTGAAGCAGGACTGTCCATTGGCATTAATAGCGGGTCGAGCAGACTCGCGGCCGGAACGCCCTGCTGTTCGGCCTGTTCGACCAGCGCATGCAGTTGTTCCAGCGTGACCATACGGTCGACCGGGTATTTGCTGACCGCCAGACGGCGCAGGAAAATCACGTGCGCGCCGCAGCCGAGCTTCTCGCCCAGATCGTCGATAATGGTACGAATATAAGTACCTTTTGAGCAGTGAATCTCCAGCTCCAGTTCGTTACCTTCATGGCGGATAAACAGCAGCTCATAGACGGTAATCGGGCGGGCTTCACGCGGTACGTCGATGCCCTGACGCGCATATTCGTACAGCTTTTTGCCCTGGTACTTCAGCGCCGAGTACATGGATGGCACCTGTTGGGTGTCTCCACGGAAGCTCTCCAGCGCTTCAGCCAGCTGCGCATCGCTGAAGGTCACCGGACGTTCTTCTACGATCTGGCCATCGGCATCCGAGGTATCGGTGCGCTGGCCCAGGCGGGCAATCACACGATAACGCTTGTCGGAGTCCAGCAGATACTGAGAAAACTTGGTGGCTTCACCGAGGCAAATCGGCAGCATGCCGGTAGCCAGCGGGTCCAGCGCGCCGGTATGCCCAGCGCGGTTGGCGTTATAAATACGCTTGACCTTCTGCAGCACATCATTGCTGGACGCGCCTTGCGGTTTGTCCAGCAACAATACGCCGTGAATATCACGGCCGCGACGACGAGGACGACTCATCAGTCCTCCTTGCTGTCGTCCGCTGGGTTCACACGACGTTCGTCATCATGCTTCACCACGCTGGTCACCAGGTTAGACATGCGCATACCTTCAACCAGCGAGTTGTCGTAGAAGAAGGTCAGTTCCGGCACGATACGCAGGCGCATCGCTTTCCCCAGCAGAGAACGGATAAAGCCAGAGGCTTCCTGCAGCGCTTTGATGCCAGCTTTAATCGCCGCTTCATCTTTATCGTTCAGGAAGGTGACAAACACTTTGGCATAGGCCAGGTCACGAGACATTTCGACACCGGAAACGGTGGTCATCATGCCCAGACGAGGATCTTTAATTTCGCGCTGCAGGATGATTGCGATCTCTTTTTGCATCTCCTGGGCCACGCGCTGCGGGCGACCAAATTCTTTCGCCATAATAAATTCTCCAGACAAAAAAGGGGCTATCAGCCCCTTTTTAAATA
>CP070603.1:713937-722249 GCA_016939855.1 Kluyvera ascorbata | reverse complement strand
ATTAAGCGATGGTACGTTGGATCTCGATAATTTCGAACACTTCGATCATATCGCCAACGCGAACGTCGTTGTAGTTCTTAACGCCGATACCACATTCCATACCGTTACGGACTTCGTTAACGTCATCTTTGAAGCGGCGCAGGGATTCCAGCTCGCCTTCATAGATAACCACGTTGTCGCGCAGAACGCGGATTGGGTTGTGACGCTTGATGGTACCTTCGGTAACCATACAGCCCGCGATCGCACCGAATTTCGGTGATTTGAACACGTCACGTACTTCAGCCAGACCAATGATCTGCTGTTTCAGTTCCGGAGACAGCATGCCGCTCATTGCCGCTTTCACTTCGTCGATCAGGTTATAGATGACGGAGTAGTAGCGCAGATCCAGGCTTTCTGACTCAATAACTTTACGTGCAGAGGCATCGGCACGTACGTTGAAGCCAACCAGGATAGCGTTAGATGCTGCAGCCAGGGTCGCGTCGGTTTCGGTGATACCACCTACGCCAGAACCGATGATCTTCACTTTCACTTCGTCGGTAGACAGTTTCAGCAAGGAGTCGGAGATCGCTTCCACAGAACCCTGTACGTCGGCCTTCAGTACGACGTTCACTTCGTGAACTTCGCCTTCGGTCATGTTGGCGAACATGTTCTCGAGTTTAGATTTCTGCTGACGAGCCAGTTTAACTTCACGGAATTTACCCTGACGGTACAGAGCAACTTCACGCGCTTTCTTCTCGTCACGAACGACGGTCACTTCGTCACCGGCAGCCGGAACACCGGACAGACCCAGGATTTCCACTGGAATGGATGGACCCGCTTCCAGCACTTCCTGACCCAGTTCGTTACGCATCGCACGAACGCGACCGTATTCGAAGCCACACAGTACGATATCGCCCTTGTTCAGGGTACCTTCGCGAACCAGGACGGTAGCGACTGGGCCACGACCTTTATCCAGGAAGGATTCGATTACCGCGCCGCTCGCCATACCTTTACGAACCGCTTTCAGCTCCAGAACTTCAGCTTGCAGCAGGATAGCGTTCAGCAGGTCGTCGATACCGGTACCCGCTTTTGCAGATACAGGGATGAACTGCGATTCGCCGCCCCACTCTTCCGGCATAACGCCGTACTGAGACAGTTCGTTCTTAACGCGGTCCATATCGGCTTCTGGCTTATCGATTTTGTTCACAGCAACAACCAAAGGCACCTGCGCCGCTTTCGCGTGCTGGATTGCTTCGATGGTCTGCGGCATCACGCCGTCGTCTGCTGCAACAACCAGAACAACGATATCCGTTGCCTGAGCACCACGAGCACGCATGGAGGTAAACGCGGCGTGGCCTGGGGTATCCAGGAAGGTGATCATCCCGTTTTCAGTTTCAACGTGATAAGCACCGATGTGCTGAGTAATGCCGCCCGCTTCGCCAGAGGCCACTTTCGTAGAACGAATGTAGTCCAGCAGAGAGGTTTTACCGTGGTCAACGTGACCCATAATAGTCACAACGGGTGCGCGCGGTTCAGCCGCAGCACCGGTGTCACGGTCGCTCATTACCGCTTCTTCCAGCTCGTTTTCACGACGCAGGATAACTTTGTGGCCCATCTCTTCAGCAACCAGCTGTGCGGTTTCCTGGTCGATGACCTGGTTGATGGTGGCCATTGCGCCCAGCTTCATCATCGCTTTGATGACCTGAGAGCCTTTCACCGCCATCTTGTTAGCCAGATCGCCAACGGTAATGGTTTCGCCAATCACAACGTCACGGTTAACGGCCTGAGCTGGCTTCTGGAAGCCCTGCTGCAGCGCGGAACCTTTACGCTGTTTGCCGCCTTTACCACCGCGAACCGCTGCACGCGCTTCTTCACGGTCAGCTTTAGATTCAGCGTGTTTGTTGCCTTTCTTCTGAGGACGCGCTGCTTTAGATGCAGTACGCGCACGGCCACGGCCACCTTCAACTTCGCGGTCGTTTTCGTCTTCAGCCTGGCGAGCATGGGTAGAAGTCGTGACGTGATAATCGCTAGCATCTTCAATAGGTTCAGCGTTATTCACACCATTCTTCTCATTTTCTTCTGCCATACGGCGAGCTTCTTCCGCTACGCGGCGCGCTTCTTCTTCAAGCTTGCGACGTGCTTCTTCTTCCGCTTTACGCTTCAGCTCGGCAGCTTCATTTTCACGGCGGGCTTTATCAGCCTGGGCTGTTTTGGTCATATCGTCGGTCTGTTGATTGCTCACTTTGTCTTTTTCCGCAGCTTCACGTTTCGCTTTGTCAGCGGCTTCACGATTAGCTTTTTCTGCGGCCTCACGTTCAGCTTTTTGTTGCGCCTCGCGTTTAGCTGCTTCTTCAGCTTCACGACGGGCTTGCTCTTCCGCTTCACGCTGCGCCTGCTCTTCCGCGGCCAGGCGTTCAGCCTCTTGCGGATCGCGTTTTACAAAGGTGCGTGTCTTGCGGACTTCGATTTGTACCGATTTGCTTTTTCCACCGGTACCTGGAATGTTGAGAGTACTGCGCGTTTTGCGCTGCAAAGTCAACTTATCTGGGGCAGAACCATTTTCACGGTTCAGATGCGCCAGTAAGGTTTGCTTCTCTTGCGCGGACACAGAATCATCAGCACCTTTCGGGATGCCCGCATCAGCAAATTGCTGTACCAGGCGATCCACGGAGGTCTGTATTTCTGCAGCCAGCGTTTTTACGGTTACATCTGTCATACTGTTCCTTCCTGCTACAGTTTATTACGCTTCGTCGCCGAACCAGCAGATATTACGGGCAGCCATAATCAGCTCACCGGCTTTCTCGTCGGTTAACCCTTCGATATCCACCAGATCATCAATACCCTGTTCGGCGAGATCTTCCAGCGTACAAACACCACGGGCAGCCAGTTTGAAGGCCATCTCACGATCTAATCCTTCCAGATTCAGCAGATCGTCAGCCGGTTTATTATCACCGAGGCTTTCTTCCTGGGCCAGTGCCAGAGTGGTCAGTGCGTTTTTAGCACGCTCGCGCAGTGCTTCAACGGTATCTTCATCCAGGCCATCAATAGCCAGCAGCTCTTTCATTGGCACATAGGCCAGTTCTTCCAGCGTGGAGAAGCCTTCTTCAACCAGCACGGTAGCGAAATCTTCATCAATATCGAGATATTTAGTGAAGGTATCGATAGCCGCGTGTGCTTCAGCCTGGTGCTTCGCCTGCAGGTCATCAACGGTCATAACGTTGAGTTCCCAGCCGCTCAGTTGAGAAGCCAGACGGACGTTCTGACCGTTACGGCCAATCGCCTGCGCCAGGTTGCCCGCTTCAACCGCGATATCCATGGTGTGCTTGTCTTCGTCAACCACAATAGATGCCACGTCAGCCGGAGCCATCGCGTTGATCACGAACTGCGCTGGGTTGTCGTCCCACAGCACGATATCGATACGTTCGCCGCCCAGCTCGGTAGAGACCGCCTGAACACGCGCACCGCGCATACCAACACAAGCACCGACTGGGTCGATACGTTTGTCGTTGGTCTTAACAGCGATTTTGGCACGAGAACCCGGATCGCGAGCAGCAGCTTTGATTTCGATAACTTCTTCACCGATTTCTGGCACTTCAATGCGGAACAGTTCGATCAGCATTTCAGGCTTAGAACGGGTGACGAAGAGCTGCGCACCGCGCGCTTCCGGACGTACGGAGTACAGAACACCGCGGATACGGTCGCCTGGACGGAAGTTTTCACGCGGCAGCATGTCTTCACGCAGGATAACCGCTTCAGCGTTGTTGCCAAGGTCCAGAGAGATGTTGTCGCGGTTAACTTTCTTAACCACGCCGGTGATGATCTCACCTTCATGCTCACGGAACTGGTCTACAACCATTGCGCGTTCAGCTTCACGTACTTTCTGTACGATAACCTGTTTTGCAGTCTGGGTCGTAATACGGTCGAAGGTCACAGATTCGATCTGATCTTCAACGTATTCGCCCACGTTCAGGCTTTCGTCTTCGAAGCGTGCCGCTTCGAGGGTGATTTCTTTAGTCGGCTGGGTCACTTCTTCGACAATAACCCAACGACGGAAGGTGTCGAAATCACCGCTACGACGGTCAATTTCAACGCGAACGTCGATTTCTTGTTCGTATTTTTTCTTCGTTGCTGTAGCCAGCGCACTTTCCAGCGCTTCAAAAATTTTCTCGCGTGGCAGTGATTTTTCGTTGGAAACGGCTTCAACAACGGCCAAAATTTCTTTGTTCATCGCGGGCTTTTCACCTCAATCCAGACTGTTAAAAGTGGGGAACCAGGTTCGCCTTCTGGATGTTACTCAGCGCGAACACTTCATCTTTACCGTCGACTGTCACGGTGATCATCTCACCGTCTACCGCTTTAATAATGCCCTGCCACTTACGACGGTTCTGAACCGCCATACGCAGGACCAGCGTAACCTCTTCACCCATGAAACGCACATAGTGTTCAGCAGTGAACATAGGACGGTCGAGGCCCGGAGAGGAAACTTCCAGGTTGTAAGCCACCGTAATAGGATCTTCAACATCCATCACCGCGCTTACCTGGTGGCTCACATCAGCACAATCATCAACATTGATGCCATCTTCACTATCAATATAGATGCGCAGTGTCGATGTGCGACCGCGAATAAATTCGATGCCGACCAGTTCGTAGCCTAAGGCTTCAACCGGCGCTGTAATCATCTCTGTTAATTTTTGCTCTAATGTGGACAAACCCACCCCCAAGACATAAAAAAAGGGCCTAAAGCCCAGTTATTCTGTAGTCAGATAACAAAAAACCCCGATAAATCGGGGCTTTAGATAACTGAACCCTATAGCCGCAACTGCGGCCTGGAGAACCTTCCGAAAGAATTTTTTTTCAAATCCAGCTACGAAGGCCTAAGTCTTCACAGTATATTTGAAAATGAACTCTAAGGGAAAGTGGTTGCGGGGGCCGGATTTGAACCGACGACCTTCGGGTTATGAGCCCGACGAGCTACCAGGCTGCTCCACCCCGCGCCTGAAACGTGGCAAATTTTACTCGTTTTGAGTAAAAAGTGCAAATAATGCTGGGATTTGGTACCGAGGACGGGACGTAAAATCTGCTTCTAGTATAGTGACCTCGATCACAGCTTGTCAACCTCACATTCTATGCAGAAGAAATGCGTAAGCCGTCGCGGTATGGTAATGCTGGTTATCAGCGCTGACGGCGCGGATTTTTTGAATAAAAATGCACGAATCCCTTCCGATGCCAGTCAAAACATGATTAAATGAAAACTCATTTATTTTGCATAAAAATTCACTGACAGCGAAAGCGATTTATCCTTCAGTCAATCAAGCAGGGTTTTACTTTATGACGACGATTCTCAAGCATCTTCCAGCAGGTCAACGTATTGGTATCGCCTTCTCTGGCGGTCTTGACACCAGCGCAGCGCTGCTGTGGATGCGACAAAAAGGAGCGGTCCCTTATGCATATACTGCAAACCTGGGCCAGCCTGACGAAGAAGATTATGATGCGATCCCTCGTCGTGCTATGGAATATGGCGCAGAGAATGCTCGCCTGATCGACTGCCGTAAACAACTGGTTGCTGAAGGTATCGCCGCGATTCAGTGTGGTGCCTTCCACAACACTACCGGTGGTCTGACCTACTTTAACACCACCCCGCTGGGCCGTGCCGTGACCGGTACCATGCTGGTTGCCGCCATGAAAGAAGATGGCGTAAACATCTGGGGCGACGGCAGCACCTATAAAGGCAACGATATCGAACGCTTCTATCGTTACGGCCTGCTGACCAACGCTGAACTGCAAATTTACAAACCGTGGCTCGATACCGACTTTATCGACGAGCTCGGCGGTCGTCATGAAATGTCTGAATTCATGATCGCCTGCGGCTTCGACTACAAAATGTCCGTCGAGAAAGCCTACTCCACCGACTCCAACATGCTGGGCGCAACGCACGAAGCAAAAGACCTTGAGTTCCTGAACTCCAGCGTGAAGATCGTTAACCCCATCATGGGCGTGAAATTCTGGGACGAAAACGTGAAGATCCCAGCGGAAGAAGTCACCGTGCGCTTTGAGCAGGGCCATCCGGTCGCGCTGAACGGTAAAACTTTCAGCGACGACGTTGAGATGATGCTGGAAGCGAACCGCATCGGCGGCCGTCACGGTCTGGGCATGAGCGACCAGATTGAAAACCGTATCATTGAAGCGAAGAGCCGTGGCATCTACGAAGCTCCGGGGATGGCACTGCTGCATATTGCCTACGAGCGTCTGCTGACCGGTATCCACAACGAAGATACCATCGAGCAGTATCATTCCCATGGCCGTCAGTTGGGCAAACTGCTGTATCAGGGCCGCTGGTTCGACTCGCAGGCGTTGATGTTGCGTGACGGCCTGCAGCGTTGGGTGGCCAGCCAGATTACCGGTGAAGTGACACTGGAGCTGCGTCGTGGCAACGACTACTCCATTCTCAATACTGTGTCTGACAACCTGACCTACAAGGCCGAGCGTCTGACCATGGAGAAAGGTGAGTCTGTGTTCTCGCCAGACGATCGTATTGGCCAACTGACCATGCGTAACCTCGACATCACCGATACCCGTGAAAAGCTGTTCGGCTATGCGAAAGCGGGTCTGCTGACCGCCTCTTCTGCCACCGGTCTGCCGCAGGTTGAGAACCTGGAAAACAAAGGCAAATAAGCCTGCGTCGAGAATGTAAAAGGCCGCTTATGCGGCCTTTTTTACGCCTGGGGATTGGTCTATCTGCGCCGCCATTCTCCCGGTGTCAGGCCGTAGTACTTTTTGAAGGTCTTTGAGAACGATGCCAGCGACTGGAACCCACTGCGTTCGGCAATCACGTCGAGCCGGGCCTGTCTGTCCTGATGCAACAATCTCGCCGCCATCGCCATGCGTAGTTGCGTCAGCCAGGCCTGTGGCGTCAGGTGATAAGCTCGGGCAAAGTGACGGGCAAACGTCGCACGCGATAAAAAGGCGCGTGCCGCCATACTTTCCATCGTCCAGGGCTGTTCAGGCGTGGCAAGAACGGCCAGCACCGCGGGCATCAGCCGTTCATCCCCCATCAGGCGCAACAATCCCTCCGGTGGCTCCTCTGCACCCAGTAGCGTGCGAAACAGAAGCACCAACAGCGTATCACCCAGGCTTCGGACAATGGCGCTACCGCCGGGATGTTCCGCCAGACTCTCGCGCACCAGTACGTTGAGCAGAATCTCAAGTTCCGGGCAATCCTCCCGCTCATCGGTATGCAGATGGATAAGCTCCGACTCCCTGGCGAAAAGCCAGCTAACGTGCGGGCCAAAATAAAACTCACCGCACAGCATCTCCAGCGCATCACTTTCGCTGCCGGTGCGCATTTCGGTCAGCGTGCCGTTAAAGCGATGAGCGACAGGCAGCACCTGCCCCCACTCGACCAGGCTCTCCATCAGATGCGGCGAACCGTACGGCAACAAAATGGCATCTCCCGCTCGCATATGCCGGGTTTGGTTGCCCACGGTAAGACGCCCCTCCCCCCGTAATACAAAATGCCAGGGCACAATGCCGGAACGCATCTGCTCGTGCCCTGCCTGCCAACGACCGCCAAAACGGCAGTGCAGATTCACTTCGCAGCGCGGGGCCAGCAGCGTCAAGAGATGGCTGAGACTGTCCATATCACTCCTGAGACGATAAGACAAAAAGATGAGACGAAGAGTGCCAGTCTAGCACGCTCAGTGTGACTAAGATGACGTCATTGCCACTACAAACCCTCTAGTAACAGGAGTATGACATGAGCCGTTTAGCTGAAATTCGTGAACAAGACGCAACAGTGAAAGCCGCAGAGATTTTTGGCGGTATCAAAAAAGCGATGGGGAAAGTGCCGAATGCCTATCTGACCATCGGCGGGCACTCACCGGAGTCACTGCAACAGGCGCTGGCGCATAATGCGATGCTGCACAAAGGCAGCCTGAATGCGAAAGAGTTGGAAACCATCAACCTTGCCGTCAGCGAAGCCACCGGGTGTGACTACTGCCTGGCCGCACACAGTATGATGGCGAAAAAGGCCGGCTTCAGCAGCGAACAGATTCGTGAACTGCGCCGCGGGCAGTACGCAGAAGATGCACATCTCGACACGCTGGCAAAATTCGCACAAACGCTGGTGACCACCACGGGCACGTTGCCGGAAGCGGATGTGACAGTATTGCGTGACGCCGGGTTCAGCGACCGTCAGGTGATTGAAGCCATCAGCGCTATCAGCGCCATTTTGTTCACCAATATGGTGAACCGCGTGAACGATACCGTGGTCGACTTCCCTAAGGCTGACTAACCNNGCCCTGTAGGCCTGATAAGCGTAGCGCCATCAGGCAAGA
>CP070603.1:705505-713918 GCA_016939855.1 Kluyvera ascorbata | reverse complement strand
CAGCGTTGCCTTATCCGGCCTACGAATCCACGTGATTTTATACAGACGAAAAAAAAGACGCTTTTCAGCGTCTTTTTTTCGGAATATTGGTACCGAGGATGGGACTCGAACCCACAAGCCCGTTAGGGCACTACCACCTCAAGGTAGCGTGTCTACCAATTCCACCACCTCGGTACAGATACTGCTATTAGTGCGGGATATCGCTGGTCGGCTGGGCCGGTGCCGCTGGCTGAGTCGTTTGCTCAGTCTTAGGCGCAGTCAGATTTTCCCACTCGCTTCCTTTATTGATCTTGTTACTGTTGATGTTGCCCAGTACCAGACTGATAATGAAGAACAGCGTCGCAAACACGGCGGTCATACGGGTCATGAAGTTACCAGAACCGCTTGAACCAAACAATGTGCCGGAAGCGCCTGCTCCAAAGGAGGCTCCCATATCAGCGCCTTTACCTTGCTGCAGCATAACGAGGACCACAAGGCCAATTGCTACAATAAGGAAAACTACTAAAAGAGCTTCGTACATAATCAACCTGTTCCTTGCGGGGACACCGCGTACCAAGTGCTTCAACCAATAAAGCGGGATGTTTATGTTTCCCACTGAAGCGGGTGTGAATACTAACCAAAGCGAATGACCTTCGCAAGGGCAATTTTGACACATTGTATCAACTGCGGAAAAAAACAGCAAAACAACGCGTAATCAACAATAAAAAGGCGGCAAGCGCCGCCTTTTGAGTAACTTAGATAACCATTATACCGCTTTTACTGCATCGGCAATACGGTGAGCAAACGCGGTCACCTGCGCTTCTTCTTCACCTTCAACCATGACGCGAATCAGCGGCTCAGTGCCCGATTTACGCAACAGTACGCGACCACGGTTACCCAACGCGGCTTCCACTTCTGCCGCAGCCGCTTTAACCGCATCATTTTCCAGCGGGTTAGATTTTCCATCGGTATAGCGCACGTTGACCAGCACCTGCGGGAACATCTTCATACCGCTGCACAGATCGTGCAGGCTCATGTGATTACGCACCATTGCCGCAACCACCTGCAGACCAGCAACAATGCCGTCGCCGGTGGTGGTTTTATCCAGCAGGATCACGTGACCGGAATTTTCCGCCCCGATACGCCAGCCTTTCTCCTGCATTTTCTCCAGCACATAGCGGTCGCCCACTTTTGCGCGGGTAAACGGAATACCCAGCTGCTTCAGGGCCACTTCCAGACCCATGTTGCTCATCAGCGTACCCACGGCACCACCGCGCAGTTGACCCTGGCGCAGTGCTTCACGAGCAATGATGTACATGATCTGGTCGCCATCGACCTTGTTGCCTTCGTGGTCAACCATAATGACGCGGTCGCCATCACCGTCCAGCGCAATACCGACATCGGCTTTTTCCGCCAGCACGCGCGCCTGTAGCGCACGCACATCGGTTGCCCCAACTTCTTCGTTGATGTTCACGCCGTTCGGTTCACAGCCAATGGCGATAACAGTCGCACCCAGCTCACGCAGCACGTTTGGGGCGATATGATAGGTTGCGCCGTTGGCACAATCGACCACGACTTTTAAACCGTTAAGGCTGAGGTCGTTAGGGAATGTACCTTTGCAGAACTCAATATAACGGCCAGCGGCGTCAACGATACGGCTCGCCTTGCCCAGCTCAGCAGAGTCTACGCAGGTGATCTCTTTTTCCATTTCGGCTTCAATCGCCTCTTCAACTTCATCCGGCAGCTTGGTGCCATTAATGGAGAAGAACTTGATGCCATTGTCGTAGAACGGGTTATGTGATGCCGAGATAACAATACCGGCTTCCGCACGGAAAGTGCGGGTCAGGTAGGCGACTGCGGGGGTTGGCATGGGACCGGTGAAGGAGGCAGACAGCCCCGCCGCCGCCAGACCGGCTTCCAGCGCTGACTCCAGCATATAGCCGGAGATACGGGTATCTTTCCCGATGATGATCTTACGTGAGCCGTGGCTTGCCAGCACCTTACCCGCCGCCCAACCGAGCTTCAGCACAAAGTCAGGTGTAATTGGCGCATCACCTACGCGACCGCGAATCCCATCGGTACCAAAATACTTGCGATTACTCATAATGTTTTTTTCCCTTCGCAGACAGCGTGGCTTCAACCACACGCATCGCCTCAACAGTTTCTTTGACATCGTGGACGCGAACGATATGCGCGCCCTGCATAGCTGCAATCACCGCGCACGCCAGACTGCCGCTGAGGCGTTCTGATGGCCCCACGTTCAGCAGTTGGCCAATCATCGACTTCCGCGACATGCCGACAAACAGCGGCAAACCGAAGTGGTGGAATTCTGACAGGCGAGCGAGTAATGCGTAATTATGAGAGAGATTTTTACCGAAACCGAACCCCGGGTCGAGCAACAATTTATCTTTTGCGATCCCGGCACGCTCACAGCGCGCGATCTGATCGACAAAATACTGATTCACCTCGGCAAAAACATCGTCGTACTTCGGCGCTTCCTGCATGGTTTTTGGATTACCCTGCATGTGCATCAACGACACCGGCAGTCCGGTCTCTGCCGCCGCTTCCAGCGCGCCCGGTTCGCTCAGAGAGCGAATATCATTGATGATATGGGCCCCGACGCGAGCGGATTCACGAATAACCTCCGGTTTTGACGTATCGACAGAAATCCATACTTCAAAGCGCTGGGCAATTGCCTCCACCACCGGGATCACGCGTTCCAGCTCTTCTTCAACGCTGACATCCAGCGCACCGGGACGCGTAGACTCGCCGCCCACATCGATAATCGTCGCGCCAGCATTAATCATCAGGTTTGCATGCTTCACCGCCTCAACCAACGTATTGTGCGTGCCGCCGTCAGAGAACGAGTCCGGCGTTACGTTGAGGATCCCCATCACGTGCGGATGGGAAAGATCCAGGATGGAGCCCTGGGCGGTGAGTTTCATAGCGATTCCTTCTAATTTGTTATTCGTGACATAAAAAAACCCTGGAGCAAGCCCCAGGGTTTCAGGTGAAGCACAGTCATCAACGATGGGATAACTTATTTGTCGCCCAGTTGCTCTGACATAGTGCCAGAGTCCGGAGCACGCGGTTCATCAACCGGACGTGGCGCACTTGGTTTACCCGTGTTGCCAGAGTTGTTGGATGAACCTGGTTCTTCCCAGCCTGCTGGTGGACGCACGTCGCGGCGAGCCATCAGGTCGTCAATCTGCGGTGCATCGATGGTCTCATATTTCATGAGCGCATCTTTCATTGCATGCAGAATATCCATGTTGTCGTTCAGGAGCTGGCGAGCACGAGCGTAGTTACGTTCGATAAGCGCTTTCACTTCCTGGTCGATGATACGCGCGGTTTCATCAGACATGTGTTTCGCTTTGGCGACAGAGCGGCCCAGGAATACTTCGCCCTCTTCTTCCGCGTACAGCAGCGGACCGAGTTTGTCGGAGAAGCCCCACTGGGTAACCATATTACGTGCCAGGTTAGTCGCGACTTTAATGTCGTTCGACGCACCGGTAGAAACATGTTCTACGCCATAAATAATTTCTTCTGCCAGACGACCGCCGTACAGGGTGGAGATCTGGCTTTCCAGTTTCTGACGGCTGGCGCTGATCGCGTCGCCTTCAGGCAGGAAGAAGGTCACACCCAGCGCGCGACCGCGTGGGATAATCGTCACTTTGTGCACCGGATCGTGTTCCGGTACCAGGCGACCGATAATCGCGTGGCCTGCTTCGTGGTAAGCGGTAGATTCTTTCTGCGCTTCCGTCATCACCATGGAGCGACGTTCCGCACCCATCATGATTTTGTCTTTCGCTTTTTCGAATTCAACCATCGATACCACGCGCTTGTTGCCGCGCGCTGCAAACAGTGCCGCTTCGTTCACCAGGTTCGCCAGATCTGCACCGGAGAAACCAGGCGTACCACGAGCAATGATTGCTGCATCAATATCAGGTGCCAGCGGCACGCGACGCATATGCACTTTCAGAATCTGTTCACGACCGCGAACGTCTGGCAGACCGACCACAACCTGACGGTCGAAACGGCCTGGACGCAGCAGCGCTGGGTCAAGAACGTCTGGACGGTTAGTTGCCGCGATAACGATGATACCTTCGTTACCTTCGAAGCCATCCATCTCAACCAGCATCTGGTTCAGCGTTTGCTCACGTTCATCGTGACCACCGCCCAGACCTGCGCCACGCTGGCGGCCTACGGCGTCGATTTCATCGATGAAGATGATGCATGGTGCCGCTTTCTTAGCCTGTTCGAACATGTCACGCACACGCGATGCACCAACACCGACGAACATTTCTACGAAATCAGAACCGGAAATGGTAAAGAACGGTACTTTCGCTTCGCCAGCAATCGCTTTTGCCAGCAACGTTTTACCGGTACCCGGAGGGCCAACCATCAGCACGCCTTTCGGGATTTTACCGCCCAGCTTCTGGAAGCGGCTCGGTTCACGCAGGTACTCAACCAGCTCACCCACCTCTTCTTTCGCTTCGTCGCAGCCTGCAACGTCGGCAAAGGTGGTTTTGATCTGGTCTTCCGTCAGCATGCGCGCCTTACTCTTACCGAACGACATGGCACCTTTGCCACCACCGCCCTGCATTTGACGCATGAAGAAGATCCAGACGCCAATCAGCAGCAGCATCGGGAACCAGGAAATGAAGATAGAAGCCAGCAGGCTTGGTTCTTCAGGCGGCTCACCAACCACTTTGACGTTTTTCGTCAGCAGGTTGTCAAGCAGCTTCGGATCGTTAACCGGAATGTAAGTCGTGTAACGGTTACTATCTTTCTTGGTAACGTTGATCTCACGTCCGTTGATACGCGCTTCGCGAACCTGGTCGTTATTGACCTCTTGCAGGAAGGTAGAATAGTCCACCTTGTGGCCATTCGATTCGCTGGGCCCAAAGCTCTGGAATACTGACATCAGCACGACGGCAATGACCAGCCAGAGTATTAGGTTTTTCGCCATGTCACTCAAGGGATTAACCTCATATTACAACTGTGTTAAAAACAGCGTCAGGATACTCTATATCCAGTTTCTTTCAAACTTTCGTTTGAAAAACCACCGTCTATCACTTTCGCCCGGTCGCTACAATGTACACTTCACGTGAACGCGCACGCGAAGAGTCCGGCTTACGAACTTTAACCTTCGTAAACAGGGAGCGAATTTCCCTTAGGTACTCATCGAAGCCTTCGCCCTGGAACACTTTCACTACAAAATTTCCGCCCGGCGCCAACACATCACGAGCCATTTCAAGCGCCAGTTCCACCAGATACATGGCCCGGGGGATGTCAACCGCCGGCGTTCCGCTCATGTTTGGTGCCATATCTGACATGACAACTTGTACTTTACTGTCACCCACGCGTTCCAGTAATGCCTTCATCACGAGTTCATCACGAAAATCGCCCTGAAGGAAGTCCACACCAACGATTGGATCCATAGGTAAAAGATCGCAAGCGATGATACGGCCTTTGCCGCCAATCTGCGTGACCACATACTGTGACCAGCCTCCTGGAGCAGCACCGAGGTCGACTACCGTCATCCCCGGTTTAAAAAGTTTGTCACTTTGCTGTATTTCATCAAGTTTAAACCAGGCACGGGAACGTAACCCCTTTTTCTGTGCCTCTTGAACATATTTATCGCTAAAGTGTTCCTGAAGCCAGCGGCTTGAACTGGCAGAACGCTTTTTACCTGTCATTTAACATTCCCATCGGGGCAGTTCATCGTAGCCTTTCGGCGTAAATTTCTACGCATCGTTTGGCGATATATGGGAGATGGCGGTAGAATGACCCGTTTTCAATCCCAACGTAAGCAAAAATATACGATGAATCTGAGTACTAAACAAAAACAGCACCTGAAAGGTCTCGCACATTCGCTCAAGCCTGTAGTTATGCTTGGCAACAATGGTTTGACCGAAGGGGTACTGGCCGAGATTGAACTAGCGTTAGAGCACCATGAACTTATCAAGGTGAAAGTCGCCTCGGAAGACAGAGAGACCAAAACTTTGATTGTGGACGCTATCGTTCGCGAAACCGGCGCCTGTAATGTACAGGTCATCGGTAAGATACTGGTGCTTTATCGCCCTGGTAAAGAACGCAAAATCTCGTTGCCACGTTAAGAATATCCTAATTTCTGACACAACATTGTGTTAAATGAGGGATTTTCTCTACGAGGGCTAGCAACATGCCACGCTCTTATGCTTGATAAAAGGCCGCTATGCGGCCTTTTTCTTATCTTTACACTCGCTCAACAATTCAGTGTTGAACCGATCTTACAGATAATCCACGTGGATGATTTCGAATTCAACTTCACCACCCGGGGTACGGATAGTAACCACGTCATCCTGCTCTTTGCCAATCAACCCACGGGCGATCGGTGAGTTAACGGAGATCAGGTTCTGTTTGAAATCAGCTTCGTCATCGCCCACGATGCGGTAAGTCTGCTCTTCGTCGTTATCCAGGTTCAGCACCTTCACGGTGGCACCGAAAATCACGCGACCATTGTTTGGGATCTTGGTGATGTCGATAACCTGCGCGTTAGACAGTTTCGCTTCGATATCTTTGATACGCCCTTCACAGAAGCCCTGCTGCTCACGGGCAGCATGGTACTCTGCGTTCTCTTTCAGGTCGCCGTGCTCGCGCGCTTCGGCGATGGACGCAATGATTTCTGGGCGGCGTACGGACTTCAGAAAGTCCAGTTCTTCACGCAGTTTTTCTGCACCACGAAGGGTCATCGGAATAGCTTGCATTGTTATACCTCTTAAACATTCCTGTTGGGAGCGGTTCGCCCCGCTCCGGCTGCTAAGCCCGCCTGAGTCGCTATCAACACCAGGCCAGAAGCAAAAGAAAACCGACCCGGGTACGAAGCCCCAGGTCAGCAGCAATTTTTAATTTGATACGCATTTTACCCCGAAGTTCACTACGGGTCATCGTTTACTTTACAGGGCGTTGCGCCGTAGTATGACGGCTTGTTTCCAGGTTGTTAGCGCGAGATTATGCGATTTTCCAGATTTATCATCGGATTGACTACCAGTATAGCGTTTAGCGTTCAGGCCGCGAATGTTGATGAATATATCAATCAGCTGCCCGACGGGGCCAACCTCGCACTTCTGGTACAGAAAGTGGGCGCACCCGCGCCGCTGATTGATTATCACGGCCAGCAGATGGCGCTTCCGGCCAGTACCCAAAAGGTGCTCACCGCGCTAGCAGCCCTGCTTCAGCTTGGCCCGGATTTCCGCTTTACCACCACGCTTGAGAGTAAAGGCAGCGTGGATAACGGTACATTAAAAGGCGACTTAATTGCTCGATTTGGCGGCGATCCTACGCTAAAACGCCAGGATATTCGCAATATGGTTGCCACCTTAAAAAAATCTGGTGTGCAGAATATCGATGGCAATATTTTGATCGATACCTCCATCTTTGCCAGTCATGATAAAGCACCTGGCTGGCCATGGAACGATATGACGCAGTGCTTCAGCGCACCGCCTGCTGCCGCAATTATCGACCGTAACTGCTTCTCTATTTCACTTTATAGCGCCCAGAAGGCTAACGATCTGGCGTTCATCCGCATTGCCTCTTACTACCCGGTGACCATGTTCAGCCAGGTGCGTACGCTCGCAAAAGGTTCGCCAGAAGCCCAATACTGCGAGCTGGATGTGGTGCCTGGCGACCTGAATCGCTACACGCTCACTGGCTGTCTGCCACAGCGTGCAGACCCGCTGCCGCTGGCGTTCGCCATTCAGGATGGCGCCAGCTATGCCGGGGCGATTATCAAAGATGAACTCAAGCAGGCCGGTATCACCTACACCGGTACGCTGCTGCGCCAGACGCTGGTGAATGAGCCTGGCACCGTGATCGCAAGTAAGCAGTCAGCGCCGCTGCACGACCTGCTGAAGATCATGCTGAAAAAATCGGACAACATGATCGCCGACACCGTGTTTCGTATGATTGGCCATTCGCGCTTTGGCGTGCCCGGCACCTGGCGAGCGGGCTCCGATGCAGTTCGCCAGATCCTGCGTCAGCAGGCGGGCGTCGATTTGGGCAATACAATCATTGCCGACGGCTCCGGCCTGTCGCGACATAACCTGCTCGCGCCAGCCACCATGATGCAGGCACTGCAATATATTGCCCAGCACGATAGCGAGCTGGACTTCATCTCCATGCTGCCGCTTGCCGGCCACGACGGTTCGCTACAGTACCGTGCAGGCCTGCATCAGGCGGGTGTGGATGGTAAAGTTTCAGCGAAGACCGGTTCACTACAGGGTGTATACAACCTGGCGGGCTTTATCACCACCGCCAGCGGACAGCGTATGGCGTTTGTTCAGTATCTGTCGGGGTACGCGGTGCCGCCAGCGGATCAGCGTAATCGACGCATTCCACTGGTACGCTTTGAGAGCCGGTTGTACAAGGATATTTACCAGAACAACTGATA
>CP070603.1:705394-705466 GCA_016939855.1 Kluyvera ascorbata | reverse complement strand
GTAGCCCGGACGAGGTGTGATAACACCGACTCCGGGGGATCCCGGCGTCACTTCGTTCGGCCGGGCTACAGA
>CP070603.1:676799-705387 GCA_016939855.1 Kluyvera ascorbata | reverse complement strand
GAATTAACGTTTGTAGATGAACTCAACGCCTTCTTCGTCGTCTTCATCCCAATCGTCATCCCACTCTTCGTCTTCCGCTTCTGCGGCGACTTCATCAAGCTGCTGACGATGGTAGTCATCCCACATGAACTCAACTTTCTCTGGCTGCGCAGCTTCTTCAGCCTGAGTAATTGGGTTCTCGATGATGAAGTTCATCACGTCCCAGCACAGGTCTTTCACGCCAACCTGGCTTGCTGCGGAGATCAGGTAGTACTTATCTTCCCAACCCATCGCTTCGGCAATCGCTTTGGCTTTCGCTTCAGCTTCCGCTTTATCCATGGTGTCTATCTTGTTGAACAGCAGCCAGCGTGGCTTATTCGCCAGCTTCTCGCTGTATTTCTCAAGTTCACCAATGATGATTTTGGCGTTTTCAGCCGGATCGGAGCCATCGATTGGATCGATATCGATGATGTGCAGCAACACGCGGCAGCGCTCAAGGTGCTTCAGGAAGCGGATACCGAGGCCAGCGCCTTCAGATGCGCCTTCAATCAGACCCGGGATGTCGGCGACCACGAAGCTCTTCTCGTTATCGACACGTACCACGCCAAGGCTTGGTACCAGGGTGGTAAACGGATAGTCCGCCACTTTTGGCTTCGCCGCAGACACAGCGCGGATAAAGGTGGATTTACCGGCGTTCGGCATACCCAGCATACCCACGTCCGCCAGCAGCATCAGTTCGAGCTGCAGGTCACGTTTGTCACCCGGCGTACCCATGGTCTTTTGACGCGGCGTACGGTTCACGGAGGATTTGAAACGGGTGTTACCCAGACCGTGCCAACCGCCCTTAGCAACCATCAGGCGTTGACCATGCTTGGTCATATCGCCCATGGTTTCACCGGTGCCCTGATCGATAACGCGGGTACCCACCGGCACCTTAATGGTAACGTCTTTACCACGCTTACCGGTACAGTCGCGGCTTGCACCGTTCTGGCCACGTTCAGCGCGGAAGGATTTTTCGAAACGGTAGTCAATCAGGGTGTTCAGGTTCTCGTCGGCTTCCATCCAGACGTCACCGCCGTCACCGCCGTCACCGCCGTCAGGACCACCACGAGGAATATATTTTTCACGGCGGAAGCTTACGCAACCATTACCGCCATCACCTGCTACGACCAGGATCGTTGCTTCATCAACAAACTTCATTTTACTCTCCGTAAATCATTCGCCTGCGCGGGGTAACGGAACAACCGCTTCACGCTTACGCCACCGCCCCCATAGACGATGACCAATGGCGGAATACATCGCGCCCGCAACCACGACAAACGCACCGAGGTAACCAATAAGGTTCAACATCGGTCTGGCGAAGAAATCGGGCCAGGCCATTGATAATAAATCTGAAAATAACAGGGTAAACAGAGGAGTCAGCGTGATTAACGCGCTCACCTGTGCCGCCTGCCAGCGCGCCATCGCTTCCGCTAGCGCCCCATAACCGACCAGTGTGTTCAGACCACAGAAGATCAGACAGGCTAGCTGCCAGTCGCTCAGCAGCCCAATAACCTCAGGCTTCGCTAATGGCAGCAGTGCAATTGTACATAAAGTGTACAATAAAAAGAGGATCTGCTGTGATGCCAGCCGTCGCAATAACACCTTTTGCGCGACACCGTAACTCACCCAGACCATCGCCGCGCTAACCCCAAAAATCACACCCCAGGTGTAATCGGTCAGGCGGGTAAAAATTTCAACCAGGCTGGCATTAAAGAACATCACCAGCCCGCAGATAAGCATGATTGCGCCCACTACCTGCGTACCGCGCATCTTCTCCTTGAGGATAAAGACGCTGGCGACCATCATCCCAACGGGTGAGAGTTGGCCGATAACCTGGGACGCTGTAGGGCTCACGTACTGCAGCGATGAGCTAAACAGCACGAAGTTACCAAACAGCCCGCCAGTTGCGATAAGCAACAGAACTAGCCAGCGCGGGTTGCGAAACAGCCGCAAAGAGGGCAGCTTGCGCTTCCAGGACAAAATGAGGCCAAGGCCACAGCTTGCCATCAGAAAGCGGTAGAAGACGATGGTGGGCGGTTCCATGACTTCCAGAACCTGTTTCATGGCAATTGGCAGAGCTCCCCAGCAAATCGCTGTGGTAAGCGCCAACATGATACCGATGCCCGCCTGCTGCTTCATTCCGGATTCCCTGCCCTGAAACGGTGGTACAAGCCATCATTTTCCTGGCGTCGAATGTAAAAAGCCCCGCAACACGTTGCGGGGCTTTCATCCGTTACCGGGACGCGAAAAACTTATTCAGCAACGATGCTGATATAACGACGGTTTTTCGGGCCTTTCACTTCGAATTTCACTTTACCGTCTGCTTTAGCAAACAGAGTGTGGTCTTTGCCGCAGCCTACGTTAGAACCAGCGTGGAACTGAGTACCACGTTGACGAACGATGATGCTACCAGCCAGAACGGATTCGCCGCCGAAGCGTTTTACGCCCAGACGTTTAGCTTCTGAGTCGCGACCGTTACGAGTCGAGCCACCAGCCTTTTTATGTGCCATTTAATCTGCTCCCCTTAACTTAAGCGCTGATGCCAGTAATTTTCACATCAGTGAACCACTGACGATGGCCCTGCTGCTTACGGTAGTGTTTACGACGACGAAACTTAACGATTTTAACTTTCTCGCCACGACCGTGAGCAACAACTTCAGCTTTGATAACGCCGCCATCAACGAAAGGAACGCCGATTTTGACTTCTTCACCGTTTGCGATCATCAGAACTTCAGCGAATTCAACAGATTCGCCAGTTGCGATGTCCAGCTTTTCCAGGCGAACGGTCTGACCTTCGCTTACTCGGTGTTGTTTACCACCACTTTGGAAAACCGCGTACATATAAACTCCGCTTCCGCGCACCTCTTCGTGTGATTCAGAGTGCGCTATAAATATTCACAATAGGGCGCGAATATTACGCAAAACGCGAGCCTTTGACAAGTGCTACCATCAATAGATGCAGAAAAAAAATACAACCTGCACAGTAGCGTTTATCTGAGCCGTTTTTTCAGTACAATCGTATCTACAACTCTAACGTAAAACCTTCGTTATCCCGTATGGATAAGTGGTAAACAGGACATTAAGCCCGGCTTTTGCGATGAATTTACAAAAAATCAATGAGTTAACCGCGCAGGATATGGCGGGTGTCAATGCGACGATTCTTGAGCAGCTCAACTCGGACGTCCAATTGATCAACCAGCTTGGCTATTATATCGTCAGCGGCGGCGGAAAACGGATTCGTCCAATGATCGCCGTCCTGGCCGCCCGCGCCGTTGGCTATCAGGGAAACGCCCACGTCACTATCGCCGCGCTAATCGAATTTATTCATACCGCGACGTTGCTGCATGACGATGTTGTCGATGAGTCAGATATGCGCCGCGGTAAGGCAACGGCCAATGCGGCCTTTGGTAACGCGGCCAGCGTACTGGTTGGCGACTTTATCTATACGCGTGCATTCCAGATGATGACCAGCCTCGGTTCGCTGAAGGTGCTGGAAGTAATGTCAGAAGCCGTGAACGTCATTGCAGAAGGCGAAGTCCTTCAACTGATGAACGTCAACGATCCGGACATCACCGAAGAGAACTATATGCGCGTTATCTACAGCAAGACAGCACGTCTGTTTGAAGCGGCTGCGCAATGTTCTGGTTTGCTTGCGGGTTGTACGTCAGAGCAAGAGAAAGGGCTACAGGACTATGGCCGCTATCTCGGCACCGCCTTCCAGTTGATTGATGACCTGCTCGACTACAGCGCCGATGGAGAGACGCTGGGTAAAAACGTAGGTGACGATCTCAACGAAGGTAAGCCAACCCTACCGCTGCTGCATGCCATGCGTAACGGCACACCAGAACAGGCTCAGCTCATTCGCGGCGCTATCGAGCAGGGTAACGGTCGCCATCTCCTGGAGCCCGTACTGGATGCCATGGCTGCCTGTGGTTCTCTGGAATGGACGCGTCAGCGTGCCGAAGAAGAAGCCGATAAAGCAATTGCTTCTCTGGCCTCACTGCCGGATACACCGTGGCGCGATGCGCTTATCGGCCTTGCCCATATAGCCGTTCAACGCGACCGATAATCCAAGAACGCCCTACCCGCGTCCGTGTGGGTACATTCCTGAAAGCGCCTGAAGGCGCTTTTTTTTACCAAAAAATTGATGTTTTCCTAATTTAATAAAACTTACACGAACTGTTTATGAACTTATAGAAAACAGGGATACAGTATATTCCTCGCTCAGCGTAACGAGTTAACGACCGTTTTCAGGGAGGAAGTATGGAGAGGTTTAGCGACTGGCATCCCGCAGACATTATCGCGGGGTTACGTAAGAAAGGCACATCCATGGCTGCAGAGTCACGCAAAAACGGACTCAGTTCATCGACGTTAGCCAACGTCCTTTCTCGTCCATGGCCGAAAGGTGAGAAAATCGTAGCAAAGGCTCTGGGGACGGACCCTTGGGTGATTTGGCCTTCACGTTATCACGATCCGATAACCCATGCTTTTATCGACAGAACACAGGCTATTCGCCGCGATAAGCAGGAAAAATAGCAGAGGAAGAGAAGCGCCCACCATCAACAGCGGGCGCTTTATTCGCGGCAGCGATTACTCGCCCTTAATACGCTCGATATTCGCGCCTAAACCGCGCAGCTTATCTTCAATGCGCTCATAGCCACGATCGATGTGGTAGATACGGTCAACGATCGTCGTACCCTGAGCAATACAGCCTGCCAGGACAAGGCTTGCAGAAGCACGCAGGTCGGTCGCCATCACCTGAGCACCGGAAAGCTGTTCAACGCCGTGACAAATTGCGGTGTTGCTTTCGATTTCCGCACGCGCGCCCATACGAATAAGTTCAGGAATATGCATGAAACGATTTTCAAAGACCGTCTCAGTGATAACCCCTGTACCTTCCGCTACCATGTTCAGCAGCGTGAACTGTGCCTGCATGTCCGTCGGGAACGCTGGGTGTGGTGCAGTACGCACGTTTACCGCTTTCGGGCGCTTGCCGTGCATGTCGAGGCTAATCCAGTCTTCGCCCACTTCAACGTCAGCACCGGCTTCACGCAGCTTAGCCAGTACCGCATCCAGCGTATCAGGCTGTGCGTTGCGGCAGACAATTTTGCCGCCGGAGATAGCTGCCGCTACCAGGAAGGTGCCGGTTTCAATACGGTCTGGCAGAACGCGGTAAACACCGCCGCCCAGACGCTTCACGCCTTCGATGGTAATACGGTCGGTACCCTGACCCGTAACCTTCGCGCCCATCGCGTTGAGGAAGTTCGCCGTATCGACGATTTCCGGCTCACGCGCGGCGTTTTCGATAATGGTGGTGCCTTCCGCCAGCGTCGCTGCCGTCATGATGGTGACGGTCGCGCCAACGCTGACCATGTCCATGACGATATGCGCGCCTTTCAAACGACCGTTAACGGACGCTTTGACGTAACCTTCTTCCAGCTTAATTTCTGCACCCAGTTGCTCAAGGCCAGAGATGTGCAGATCGACCGGGCGCGCACCAA
Organism: Kluyvera ascorbata; assembly: GCA_016939855.1. Lineage (GTDB taxonomy): Bacteria > Pseudomonadota > Gammaproteobacteria > Enterobacterales > Enterobacteriaceae > Kluyvera > Kluyvera ascorbata_C. The sequence continues at coordinate 699,865 of CP070603.1, read as the reverse complement.
TGGTGCATCCACCCGGCAGAGAAACCTGCCCCTGACCAAAGCGTGCCACCAGCGGCCCCAGCGCCCAGATAGAGGCGCGCATGGTTTTCACCAGCTCGTACGGCGCACAGAAAACATTGACCGGGCCAGCATCAATCCAGACCGAGCCGTTGCGTTCAACTTTTGCACCCAGCTGCGTCAGCAGCTTCATGGAAGTATCAACGTCTTTCAGCTTCGGTACGTTCTGGATCTCTACCGGGTCTTCTGCCAGCAGCGCGGCAAAAAGAATCGGCAGGGCAGCGTTTTTTGCACCGCTAATGGTGACCTCGCCCTGAAGGCGGGTTGGCCCCTGCACACGAAATTTATCCATCAAATCTAATCTCTGTTAAGTATTCACGTTCGCCACCGGAAAAGTGCGCACACTTTTCCCCTGGCTCAAAAACCGTTGAGTTTGCGATCGCGTGCCCACTCTTGTGGGGTATACGCCTTGATCGACAGGGCATGAATGCGGTTGTCCGCAAGGTACTCCATCAGCGGGCCATAGATAGTCTGCTGCTTCTTGACCCGGCTCATGCCATCAAACATCTCACCCACGGCAATGACCTGGAAGTGACTGCCATCGCCAGAAACGAGAACTTCTTGAAGGGAGAGTGCGTTCATCAGCACGGTCTGAATTTCATTATTTTCCATAGGTTCGCATTTCATTTGAGAGTGAAAACAAGCCCCACATCTTAGAGGAAAGTGGCGCGGTCTTAAACAAGCAAAAAGCCCCATCGTTGAGATTGATGGGGCTTTATTAGAAACCACAACAGTAACGTGCTGAAACTGTTAGGGGATCATGCCTTCTGGCAGGTTGTACAAGCTTTTCAGGGTCGCCACTTTTTCGCTGACCCCTTCCAGGCTCGGCGTACGACCCTGCGTGCGGATAAGCTCAACCAGATGCACCAACAGCGCCAGTCCAGCCGTATCGACGCGGCTCAGGCCGCTGAGGTCGATAATGGATACCCCCTGCGTGGCCTCGGTTCTGGCGTCCCACAGGGACACCAGAAAATCCTGATCCAGTTCACCGTGCAGCGCCAGGCGTTCGCCATCACGCTTCCAGCTTAGCGGTTCGGCCATTATTTTTTCTGTTCCAGGGTGATTGGCTGCGCAGAAATAGATTTCAGCTGAGCGGTCAGGCCGTCGATGCCTTTAGTGCGCAGCAGGTCGCTCCATTCGTTCTGCTTGGTGGTGATCATGCTCACCCCTTCCGCAATCATGTCATAGGCCTGCCAGTTACCCGTCTGGGTATTTTTACGCCACTGGAAGTCAAGACGCACCGGAGGACGGCCGTTCGGGTCGATGATGGTCACGCGAATAGGCACGATGGTCGCATCGCCCAGCGGCTGTTCTGGCGCAATCTGGTAGGTCTGGCCATGGTACATCGCCAGCGCCTGACCGTACGCCTGCTTCAGGTATTCGCGGAAGGCAGTGAAGTAAGCTTCACGCTGAGCGGGCGTCGCGTCTTTGTAGTAACGGCCCAGCACCAACGCACCGGCATATTTTACCTGTACATACGGCAGCAGTTCCTGATCGACCACGTCGCGCAGGTAGTTCGGATTAGAACGAATCTTCGGTTGTTCATTCTTCAGGCGATCGAACGTCTTCTGCGCCGCTTCATTCATCAGCTTATAGGGATTGGTTTGGTCTGCTGCAGTGGCTGCCGTCAGCGGCGCAATCACCAGCATGGCGACCATCAGTAAACGTTTAAACATGTCGAGTATCTCCTGAGATTAATTCGTCGCGCCAGTCGCAGGCGTCGCCGTACCAGTATGTCCATCTGTAGAACCCTGCGCATCGCCAGAATTCTGATTGTCGCTACCTTTGCTGTTGTAAAGGAACTGGCCAATCAGGTCTTCCAGTACCATTGCCGATTTGGTGTCCTGAATGGTACCGCCATCTTTAAGGATAGACGTTCCCAGGTCAGGGTCTTCAAAACCGACGTTCAACGCCAGATACTGTTCACCAAGCAGGCCAGAGGTACGAATGGCCAGCGAACTGGTATCAGGGATATGGTTATAGCGATCTTCGATGTCGATTGCGACGCGCGGTAAGTACGTTTTCGGATCCAGTTCAATATCCGCAACGCGACCAATCACTACGCCGCCAATTCGCACCGGTGAACGGTTTTTCAGGCCGCCGATGTTATCGAAGGTGGCGTAAATGCGGTAGGTTGGTTCTGATTTCATTGACGAAACGTCCGCCGCCTTCAGGCAGATAAACAGCGCCGCCAGCAGGGCAACCAACAGAAAAATACCGACCCAGATTTCACTCTTTTTCGTTTGCATTCACTCAATTCCCAAACATCAGTGCCGTCAGCACAAAGTCCAGCCCAAGAACCGCCAGCGAGGAGTGCACCACGGTGCGCGTCGTCGCCCGGCTAATTCCGGCAGAAGTGGGGATCGCATCGTAACCGTTAAATAACGCAATCCATGTCACCGTAATGGCGAAAACAACGCTCTTGATCAGGCAGTTCACCAGATCCAAACGCCAGTCCACCGCATTTTGCATCGCCGACCAGAAGAACCCGGAATCAATACCTTTCCAGCTTACGCCGACCAGCGAACCGCCCCAGATGCCGACCGCCACAAAGATAATGGTCAGCAGCGGCAGCGAAATGACGCCAGCCCAGAAGCGAGGAGAGATAACGCGACGTAGCGGATCCACCGCCATCATCTCCATGCTGGAGAGCTGCTCGGTCGCGCGCATCAGGCCGATTTCCGCAGTCAGTGCCGAGCCTGCGCGTCCCGCAAACAGCAGCGCGGCAACGACCGGCCCCAGTTCGCGCAGTAGCGACAGCGCCACCAGCATGCCGAGACTAGTCTCAGCGCTGTAGGTGGTCAGCACGAGGTAACCCTGCAGCCCCAGCACCATGCCGATAAATACGCCCGACACGATGATGATAACCAGAGAGAGCACGCCGACGTTGTACAGCTGACGCACCAGCAACGGCGCGTGTTTGCGGAACTCCGGCTTGCCGACAACAGCATTGAATAACATTAACCCAGCACGCCCAAACGTCGCGACGGTCTTGATCCCGCGATGTCCAAGCGCTGCCAGTGCATTTAACAGCATAAGTCGATTAACTCCCTGTGCCGATGAGATCGCGGCGATAGTCGCCCGCAGGATAACGGAACGGCACCGGGCCGTCGGCAATACCGTCGAGGAACTGACGCACTCGAGGATCGCTGTTTTCCTGCAATGATGAGGCGCTGCCGTGCGCGACAATTTTCTGGTCCGCCACGATATAAGCGTAATCCGCAATGCTCAGTACTTCCGGCACATCGTGAGAAACCACAATACAGGTGACACCCAGCGCACTGTTGAGTTCAGAAATCAGCTTCACCAGCACCCCCATGGTAATCGGGTCCTGGCCGACGAAAGGTTCGTCGAACATGATGAGGTCGGGCTCCAGCGCAATTGCACGCGCCAGCGCAGCGCGGCGGGCCATACCGCCAGAGAGTTCCGATGGCATCAGCGTTGCTGCACCGCGCAGGCCAACGGCCTCTAGCTTCATCATTACCGTGCTTTTCAGCAGCGGCGCCGGTAAGCGGGTATGCTCACGAATGGGATACGCCACGTTATCAAACACGTTCATGTCGGTGAACAGCGCGCCGGACTGAAACAGCATGCTCATACGTTTGCGTACGGTATACAGGCGAGAGCGTGACATTTTCGGTACGTTCTCACCGTCAAAGAGGATCTCTCCGCTATCCGGGGGGATCTGCCCGCCAATCAGGCGTAACAGCGTGGTCTTGCCAATCCCCGACGGCCCCATAATCGCGGTAATTTTTCCGCGCGGTACCGACAGCGAGATATTGTCGAAGATGACCCGATTGCCACGGGAAAACGTGACATCTCGCACCTCGACCAGATTCTCGGTATTTTGGCTCATAGGCTTACCTTTCCAGGTCCTTAAGTAGGGCAAACTCCTGCTTGCCCCCGCATTCTTACAGAATCCTAACCGCTCTGGTTAACGAAATCTGGCATTTGTTTTACTTTTCCTGCGCATAAAGTCAAAATTAGGAATTCGTTACGTCCAGACGTGCGGACCGACGATTATACCCGAATAAAGGACTTTTGATGCTCTTAGCCACGGCTCTGTTAATTATTGGTTTACTTCTGGTGGTCTACAGCGCCGACCGCCTCGTGTATTCCGCCTCCATTCTGTGCCGTGCTTTAGGTGTCCCTCCCCTGATTATAGGTATAACCGTTGTCAGCATCGGAACCTCACTGCCGGAAATCATCGTCTCTGCTGCCGCCTCGCTGCACGGGCAGGTCGATCTGGCCATCGGTACCGCCGTCGGCTCTAATATCGTCAACATTCTGCTGATTCTTGGGCTCACCGCCCTGTTCCACCCATTTACCGTGCATTCTGATATTCTGCGCCGCGAATTACCGTTAATGTTGGTAGTAAGCCTGGTCGCCGGGTATGTCCTGTATGATGGAGAACTGTCCTGGTTTGACGGTGTTTTTTTATTTATTCTGGCCGGATTGTGGCTGTTGTTTATCATTAAAATAGCCCGCCTCGCCGAACGTCAGGGTAACGACAAATTTACCCAGGAGCAGTTATCCGAACTGCCCCGCGACGGTTCTCTGCCCGTCGCCTGTTTATGGCTTGGCGTCGCGCTGATTATCATGCCGATGGCAACCAGAATGGTCATCGATAACGCTACCGTGCTAGCGAACTACTTCGCCATGAGCGAACTGACCATCGGCCTGACGGTTATCGCGTTGGGCACCAGTCTGCCGGAGTTGGCAACCGCTATCGCTGGCGTGCGCAAAGGTGAAAACGATATTGCCGTCGGCAACATTATCGGCTCAAACTTCTTTAATATAGCTATCGTACTGGGGATCCCCGCCCTCATCGCACCGGGGACGTTTAACCCCCTCGCGTTTACCCGCGACTATGGCGTAATGATGCTGGTCAGCGTGGTCTTCGCTCTGCTTTGCTGGCGTCGACGCCAGGTAGGCCGCGTCGCCGGTTTACTGTTAATCAGCGGGTTTGTGGTATGGCTGGCGCTGCTTTACTGGGGCACGCCGCTTTTCATCGATTGAACTGGGATAACACTATGTCGCAAATAGATTTGCCGTCAGATTTCGACTTCCAGCAGGCAGGGAGAGACGTTCTGGCGATTGAACGGGAAGGGCTGGAACAGCTTGATCAATACATTAATCAGGACTTTAGCGAAGCCTGCGAGAAGATCTTCTACTGCACTGGCAAAGTTGTCGTCATGGGAATGGGCAAATCCGGGCATATTGGCCGCAAGATGGCAGCCACCTTCGCCAGCACCGGTACTTCTGCGTTTTTTGTTCACCCTGGTGAGGCAGCGCACGGCGATTTAGGCATGGTAACGCCCCAGGATGTGGTGATTGCCCTGTCCAACTCCGGCGAGTCTAATGAAATTCTGGCGCTGATCCCGGTTTTAAAACGTCTGCGCGTCCCGCTTATCTGTATGACCAGCCGACCAGACAGCAGCATGGGCCGCGCGGCGGATATTCATTTATGCGTCAAAGTCCCGCGTGAAGCCTGCCCGTTAGGGCTCGCCCCAACGTCAAGCACCACCGCAGCGCTGGTAATGGGAGATGCGCTGGCCGTTGCGTTGCTGAAAGCACGCGGCTTTACCGCCGAAGATTTTGCGCTCTCCCACCCCGGTGGCGCATTAGGTCGCAAGCTTCTGCTACGCGTTAACGATATTATGCATACTGGCGATGAGATACCGCACGTCAGCGTTGATGCCTCACTGCGCGATGCCCTGCTGGAAATTACCCGAAAAAATCTGGGTATGACGGCCATCTGCGATGACAACATGCAGATCAAAGGTATTTTCACCGACGGCGACCTGCGACGCATCTTTGATACCGGTGCCGATGTGCGCAGCCTCGGCATTGCCGACGTCATGACGCCGGGCGGCATTCGTATTCGCCCCGGCATGCTGGCGGTCGATGCGCTGAACCTGATGCAATCCCGTCATATCACCTGCGTGCTGGTTGCCGATGGCGACCATCTGCTAGGTGTGATACATATGCACGACCTACTGCGCGCAGGCGTAGTGTAATCAAGGATATAAAGAATGAGTAATGCTGTCGCATCGGTCGCCACCTGTTATGGCCCGGTGAGTCCACAATTTATGGCGAAGGCGGAGAAAATCCGCCTGCTTATCCTCGACGTCGACGGGGTGCTTTCTGACGGCCTGATTTACATGGGCAACAGCGGTGAAGAACTCAAAGCGTTTAACGTCCGCGACGGCTATGGCGTTCGCTGTGCGCTTACTTCGGATATCGAAGTAGCGATAATTACCGGGCGAAAAGCTAAACTGTTAGAAGACCGCTGTGCGACGCTTGGCATCACCCATCTTTACCAGGGGCAGTCCGATAAACTGATTGCCTATCGTGAGCTACTCGCTACGCTGAACCTTCAGCCAGAAGAGGTCGCCTACGTCGGCGATGATCTGATTGACTGGCCGGTGATGGCGGAAATTGGCCTCAGCGTTGCGGTGGCGGATGCACACCCGCTGCTGTTGCCTCGCGCCGATTATGTGACGCGTATTGCAGGCGGCCGCGGTGCCGTTCGTGAAGTCTGTGACCTGCTGCTGATGGCGCAAGGGAAGCTGGAAGAAGCCAAAGGGCAATCGATATGAGTAAAACCAGACGTTGGGTTATCATTGTGCTATCGCTGGTTGCGCTTGTCCTGATCGGCCTGAACCTTGCCGATAACGACGACAGCAGCCAGGTGGTGATTAACGCAAACGATCCAACCTATCAAAGCGAACATACCGACACCGTGGTGTACAGTCCCGAAGGCGCACTGAGCTACCGGTTAACCGCCGAGCATGTGGAGTATTTTTCCGATCAGGCAATATCGTGGTTTACCCACCCATTCCTGACCACCTTTGACGCGAATAAAGTACCAACCTGGTCGATTAAAGCCGATAAAGCCAAGCTGACTAACGACCGCATGCTCTATCTCTACGGGCACGTTGAAATCAACGCGCTGACAGAAGACGCACAACTGCGTAAGATTACGACGGATAATGCCCAGGTGAACCTGACGACTCAGGATGTTTCCTCTGACGATCTGGTGACGTTATACGGAACAACATTTAATTCCAGCGGCCTGAAAATGCGCGGCAATTTACGCAGCAAGAACGCCGAGTTGATTGAAAAGGTTAGAACCTCTTATGAAATTCAGAACAAACAAACTCAGCCTTAAGCTGGCACTTGCCGGTTCTTTGCTGGCCGCCAGCCTGCCGGCCATGGCGCTTACCGGCGATACCAATCAGCCGATTCATATTGAATCCGATCAGCAGTCGCTGGATATGCAGGGCAACATCGTCACCTTCACCGGTAACGTCATCGTGACCCAGGGCAGTATCAAAATTAACGCCGATAAGGTTGTCGTGACCCGTCCGGCAGACCAGAAAGGCAAAGAAGTCATCGATGGTTACGGTAACCCCGCGACCTTCTACCAGATGCAGGACAACGGCAAGCCGGTAAAAGGCCGCGCCTCGAAAATGCATTACGAACTGGCTAACGACTTCGTGGTGCTGACCGGCAACGCTTACCTTGAGCAGTTGGATAGCAATATCAAAGGCGACAAGATCACCTATCTGGTCAAAGAGCAAAAAATGCAGGCGTTTAGTGATAAAGGCCGACGCGTGACCACCGTTCTGGTTCCGTCGCAGCTACAGGACAAATCCAAAGACCAGGCTCCGGCACAGAAAAAGAGTAACTAATTCGTTATGGCGACATTAACTGCAAAAAATCTGGCAAAAGCCTACAAAGGCCGCCGCGTCGTGGAAGATGTCAGTCTGACCGTGAACTCCGGTGAGATTGTGGGCCTGCTTGGGCCAAACGGCGCGGGTAAAACCACCACCTTCTACATGGTAGTAGGGATAGTTCCGCGCGATGCCGGCAACATCATCATCGACGATGAAGACATCAGCCTGCTGCCGCTGCACGCCCGCGCGCGTCGCGGCATTGGCTATCTGCCGCAGGAAGCCTCGATCTTCCGCCGTCTGAGCGTCTATGACAACCTGATGGCGGTGCTGCAGATCCGTGACGATCTGAGCAACGAGCAGCGCGAAGACCGCGCCAAAGAGCTGATGGAAGAGTTCCACATCGAGCATCTGCGCGACAGCCTGGGCCAGGCGCTTTCCGGCGGTGAACGTCGCCGCGTTGAAATCGCCCGTGCGCTGGCGGCAAACCCGAAATTTATCCTGCTGGATGAACCGTTTGCCGGCGTTGACCCGATCTCCGTTATCGATATCAAACGCATCATCGAACACCTTCGCGACAGCGGCCTTGGCGTGCTTATCACCGACCACAACGTACGTGAAACGCTGGCCGTATGTGAACGAGCCTATATCGTCAGCCAGGGGCACCTGATTGCCCACGGCACCCCGCAGGAGATCCTACAAGACGAACATGTTAAACGCGTGTATCTTGGGGAAGACTTCAGACTCTGATAGGGTAGTGGTTTACGACGTTAGCGGGAGATATTCGTTCTGAACATGAAGCAAGGTTTGCAATTAAGGCTCAGCCAACAGCTTGCCATGACGCCACAACTGCAGCAGGCAATCCGTCTGTTGCAATTGTCTACGCTGGAACTTCAGCAGGAACTCCAGCAAGCGCTGGAGAGCAACCCCCTGCTTGAGCAAACCGATCTTCACGAAGAAGTAGAGACCCAGGAAACCGTCGATAACGAAACGCTGGACAGCGTCGATGCGCTGGAAAAGCCCGATATGCCCGAAGAGCTGCCGCTCGACGCCAGCTGGGATGAAATCTACACCGCCGGTACCCCTTCCGGAACCGGGGCGGATTATCAGGACGATGAACTGCCGGTGTATCAGGGTGAAACCACCCAGTCACTGCAAGATTATCTGATGTGGCAAGTTGAGCTCACGCCGTTTACCGATACCGACCGGGCAATTGCGACCTCGATTGTCGACGCGGTAGACGATACCGGTTATCTCACCGTCACGGTGGAAGACATTCATGAAGGCATTGGCGATGACGAGATTGGTCTCGATGAAGTGGAAGCCGTGCTTAAGCGGATCCAGCGATTCGATCCGGTCGGCGTCGCCGCTAAAGATCTCCGCGATTGCCTGCTGATCCAGCTTTCTCAGTTCTCTCCTACTACGCCACGCATTGACGAAGCCCGCCTGATTATCAGCGATCATCTCGATCTGCTCGCTAATCATGACTTCCGCTCGCTGATGCGCGTCACTCGTCTGAAAGAAGACGTGTTGAAAGAGGCGGTGGATCTGATCCAATCATTGGATCCGCGCCCGGGCCAATCGATCCAGACCGGCGAGCCGGAATACGTGATCCCTGACGTGCTGGTGCGCAAAGTGAATGGCCGCTGGGCCGTTGAATTGAACGCCGACAGCATCCCGCGCCTGCAAATCAACCAGCACTATGCGGGAATGTGTAACAACGCCCGTAATGACGCCGACAGTCAGTTTATCCGCAGCAACCTGCAGGATGCGAAGTGGCTGATTAAGAGTCTTGAGAGCCGCAACGATACGCTGCTGCGGGTAAGCCGCTGCATCGTAGAGCAACAGCAGGCCTTTTTCGATCTCGGCGAAGAGTATATGAAACCGATGGTGCTGGCGGACATCGCCCAGACCGTCGAAATGCACGAGTCCACGATTTCGCGTGTTACCACGCAAAAGTATTTGCATAGCCCACGAGGCATTTTCGAGCTTAAGTATTTCTTTTCCAGTCACGTCAGCACCGAGGGCGGCGGCGAAGCCTCGTCCACGGCGATTCGCGCACTGGTTAAGAAATTAATTGCCGCTGAGAACCCGGCAAAACCACTGAGCGACAGTAAACTGACCACCATGCTCTCTGAACAGGGTATCATGGTGGCACGGCGTACCGTTGCAAAGTACCGAGAGTCTTTATCCATCCCGCCGTCTAACCAGCGTAAACAACTGGTCTGACACAACTGATAAGGAAGACACTATGCAGCTCAACATCACTGGACACAACGTCGAAATTACCGATGCGATGCGCGAATTTGTGAATGCGAAATTCGCTAAGCTCGAACAGTATTTCGAGAGGATCAATCAGGTCTACATTGTGTTAAAGGTGGAGAAATTGACGCACATCTCGGACGCCACATTGCACGTTAACGGGGGCGAACTTCATGCCAGCGCGGAAGGGCAGGATATGTACGCCGCCATCGACAGTTTGATTGATAAACTGGCGAGACAGTTAAACAAGCATAAAGATAAACTAAAACAACATTGATTGTCCGAGCAGTCGCCCGATATGCCCGCATACCGGGCGATGCTTAGGTGAAATTATGACAAATAACGATTCGGCTCTTCAACTGAGCAATGTCCTTAACCAGGAATGTACCCGCAGTGCTGTGCACTGTCAGAGTAAAAAACGCGCGCTGGAAATCATCAGCGAGCTGGCGGCAAAACAGCTGAGCCTGCCTCCGCAGGTGGTCTTTGAGGCGATTTTGACCCGCGAGAAGATGGGCAGTACCGGTATTGGTAACGGTATCGCTATTCCTCACGGCAAGCTGGAAGAAGATACGCTGCGCGCGGTTGGTGTATTTGTGCAGCTGGAAACCCCGATCGCCTTTGATGCTATCGACAATCAGCCTGTCGATTTACTCTTTGCGCTCCTGGTGCCGGCAGACCAGACAAAAACCCACCTGCATACGCTTTCTCTGGTGGCAAAACGTCTGGCGGATAAAACCATTTGCCGTCGTCTGCGTGCCGCACAGAGCGACGAAGAGCTGTATCAAATCATCACCGATACGGAAACCCACGATGATGCGTAATGGACATCACGTCGTACTGAGGAGAAACGGTACATGGTACTGATGATCGTCAGCGGCCGCTCAGGCTCCGGAAAATCGGTCGCCCTGCGCGCGCTGGAAGATATGGGCTTTTACTGCGTCGATAACCTGCCGGTCGTGCTGCTGCCAGAGCTGGCAAAAACGCTTGCCGACCGCGAAATATCCGCCGCCGTCAGCATTGACGTGCGTAACATGCCTGAATCGCCGGAAATCTTTGAGCGGGCAATGGAAAACCTGCCGGATAACTTCTCCCCGCAGCTGTTATTCCTTGATGCCGATCGCAACACCCTGATTCGCCGCTACAGCGATACCCGCCGCCTGCACCCACTCTCCAGTAAGAATCTGTCGCTGGAAAGCGCCATTGATGAAGAGAGTAACCTGCTGGAACCGCTGCGCTCTCGCGCCGACCTTATCGTCGACACCTCCGAAATGTCAGTTCATGAACTGGCAGAGATGCTGCGTACTCGCCTGCTGGGTAAACGCGAGCGCGAGCTGACAATGGTGTTTGAGTCCTTTGGCTTCAAGCACGGTATCCCGATCGATGCCGATTACGTGTTCGACGTACGCTTCCTGCCAAACCCGCACTGGGACCCTAAGCTGCGCCCGATGACCGGCCTCGATAAACCGGTAGCCGCGTTCCTCGACCGGCACACGGAAGTTCACAATTTTATCTATCAAACACGCAGCTATCTTGAGCTATGGTTACCTATGCTGGAAACCAACAACCGTAGCTATCTGACGGTTGCTATCGGTTGTACTGGCGGTAAACACCGTTCGGTCTACGTTGCCGAACAGTTGGCTGACTACTTCCGCTCACGCGGTAAGAACGTGCAGTCTCGTCACCGGACGCTGGAAAAACGCAAATCATGACCGTAAAGCAGACCGTTGAGATAACCAACAAGCTGGGCATGCACGCTCGCCCGGCGATGAAGTTGTTTGAGCTGATGCAACATTTCGACGCAGAAGTTCTGCTGCGTAACGATGAAGGGACCGAAGCGGAGGCAAATAGCGTGATTGCGCTGCTGATGCTGGACTCCGCCAAAGGTCGCCAGATTGAGGTCGAAGCCACCGGGCCGCAGGAAGAAGAAGCGCTGGCCGCGGTGATTGCCCTGTTTAACGCCGGGTTCGACGAAGACTAGTCTCGTAGGCCGGATAAGGTGTTTACGCCGCCATCCGGCAATACAGCGGTACCGCACAATGCCTGATGGCGCTACGCTTATCAGGCCTACAAAATTCACCACAACCTGCAGTTAATACAGCTTATTCTCCCGCATAAACCCTTCCCCGCCCAGCTGACGCATCTGGCGTAAAATCCATGCCTGACGAGTGCGTACATACCCTGACGGCGCGTTGGCCTTAAAACGGATTGGGTTCGGCAACACGGCGGCCAGCAGCGCGGCTTCGGCCATCGTCAACCTGCTCGCGGGTTTGTGAAAATAGCGCTGAGACGCGGCTTCGACGCCAAAAATACCGTCACCAAATTCGGCAATATTCAGGTAGACGGTCAGAATGCGCTTCTTACTCCACACCGTCTCCATGCCCAGCGTCAGGCCCGCTTCCAACCCTTTACGCACCCAGCTACGCCCATCCCACAAAAACAGGTTCTTCGCCGTTTGCTGCGACAGCGTGGAAGCACCGCGGATACGGTTTTCATTGCGCTCGTTATGCGCCAGCGCTTTCTCTATCGCCGTGACGTCAAAACCCCAATGGTCCGGGAATTTTTGGTCTTCAGCGGCGATCACCGCCAACCCCATATACGGCGATATAGCATCCATGCTGACCCAATCAGAGTGCGCCACATAGCCAAAATCGCCCGTCATCCAGGCGCCAAGCTGACGCTCAATCATCACCGCGGAGAATGGAACCGGCAAAAAACTGAACACCGCAATGCCGCCGCCCCAGAAAAGCGCCAGCAGCAGCAGCAGTCGCCAGAACAGCTGTTTTAGCCTCGCAACTTTCCTAAAAGCTATTTTCTTCACGCTAACTCTCTGACGCTGATTAATATTTCTGATTAAGTCGTTATGCTTCACACATTTTACTGATTCACGTAACAAACATTTTAAGTTTTGCTATCTTATTGAGCGTGCAATCGTATTTCAGGTTGTGTCATCAATAAAAAACAAGCTAATCATCTGACGCAGCCACCAGTTCCCTGGTGTTGGCGCAGTATTCGCGCACCCCGGTCTAGCCGGGGTCATTTTTTATCAGCGTTCGCCACCCAGGCTTTTAATACCGCAACATCCTGCTGCCACTCGGATTTCATTTCCTCAACCCATTCACCAACGTTATCCCACCAAGCAGGGAGGTCGGGAGACTGGATCTGCTGCCCCAGCTGTTGCAGGTGACGCAGGCCGACGGAACCCGCCGCGCCTTTAATCTTATGACCTTCTTCAACAATGCCTTTCTGGTCGCGCGCGGTCAGGTTAGATTCCAGTACCGCCAGGTAGCCCGGCATCATCTTCTCGAAGACCGCCAGACCGTCGGTAATCAGCTTCGGCCCAACCAGCTCGATGTACTGCTCCAGCATCGGAATATCCAGTAATTGCTGCGATTTGCTGCTTTCTACAGGGGTCACGGCACTCTCCTCTTCGTCTTCAACGGTATCCCAGAACTTCTTGATCATCGCGGTCAGGGCCGGTACTGAGAGCGGTTTGCTCAGCACATCGTCCATACCGGCTTCCAGATACTCTTTCTTATCTTTCAACACGTTTGCCGTCAGCGCCACCAGCGGCGGCAGGTCATCGGCGTGGTATTTACGCGTCAGTTCGCGGGAGATATCCAGCCCGGTCATATCCGGCAGTTGGATATCCAGCAGCACCAGGTCATATTCGCCCGGCGTAAACATTTCCAGCGCATCTTTGCCGGTCATGGCGACATCCACGCTGTTGCCCAGCTTCTCCAGCACCGAACGCGCGACAATCACGTTCAGTTCAATGTCTTCCACCAGCAGGACGTGCAGCGCTGGCAGCGGCATTTCATCGTCTTCAAAGGCGTCTTCAACTTCTTCCGCCACGGCTGGCGCATGGACCGTCAATGTGAAGATGGCGCCATGCCCGGCCTGGCTTGAGACTTCAATATCGCCGCCCATGCTTTTCGCCAGACGGCGGGAAACCGCCAGGCCAATACCGGTTCCGGTGGCGGGCTTACCGCCCTGGCTATCTTTAACCTGATAGTACATGGCGAAGATTTTATCCTGCTCTTCCTGCGGGATACCGATACCGGAGTCTTCGACTTCAAAGTGGAGCATATCGCCAGCGTCATAGCGTACACGCACCGTCACGCTACCCTGTTGGGTAAACTTCACGGCATTGCTGATAAGGTTCCACAGAATCTGGCGCAGTCGGGTGCCGTCGGTAATCACCTTATGCGGCAGCGGCAGCGCGGGCTCCATCACGAAACGCAGACCCTTTTGCTGCGCCTGTAGTCCTGAGAGGTTTTCCAAGTCGGCCAGGAAGCCCGTGAAATCGACCGGCTGGTTATCCAACTGGACTTTACGACGTTCCATTTTGTCCATGTCAATAATATCGTTGAAGATATTACCCAGCGTGACCGCCGAGACATGAATGGTTTTCAGATATTTTTCCTGTTCAGCCGTCAGGTTGGTGTCGAGCAAAATACGACTCAAGCCGACGATGCCATTCAGCGGCGTACGCAGCTCATGGCTGATGGTAGAAATAAAGGTAGTCTTGTCACGGCTGGCGCGCTCAAGCGCATCCTGATAGCGCTTACGCTCGGTAATATCGCGGCCAAAGCCCATCAGGCCGTGGCGTTTACCCACGCGGTCGTAATACGGCACTTTACGAATCTCGAAGCAGGCTTTGCGCCCATCGGGATAGTCAAGCCACTGCTCGTAGGTGAGCGACACGTTGTGGCGGAAGACTTTTTCATCGGTTTCAATGACTTTAGCGGCCGCCTCCGGGCTATAAACCTCTTCAGGGTGCAGGTGAATCAGCTGCTTCTCGCTTTTGCCGGTCAGCAGTTCCATCGCCCGGTTACAGCCGGAGAACTCTTTATCTTCATTGCGGTAGAAAACCAAATCCGGTGAGGCATCGAGGAAAGAGCGCAGGAAGGAGGACTGTTGCTCGAGGCGGATCTGCGTTTCTTCACGCTCCTGTACCTCAATACGCAACTGCTCTAGCGTCGCAAGGCGCTCGGCCTCGGCTTTTTCGCGATCGCTAATTTCCTGGTTGAGCTGCGAAATATTGTCTTTGAGCTGGACGTTCAGCTTGAGGTCGCGCTCGCGCATCTCTTCAAGCTTCTCCACCAGTCGGGAGAGACGTTGTCGGGATTCTTCCAGCTGTTCAACCACCACCGAAAGGAAGTAGACCGCCCAGGGCGTAATCAGCAAACCGAAAAAGATAGAACGGATAACATCAATGCTTTCAACCTGGCCGTGCAGCACCATGGTTACCGCCATTTGTACCACAATGGCCAACACCACCAGCGCCAGCGCCAACAGCATGGAGAAACGTACCAGACCCAGCTTCATCATCAGGTCGACGTAATACTGCGCCAGCATACGGATTTGCTTCATAAGGGATTCCTTAACGACAACGTCGTTCAATAATACCCAATTCTGAGCGTGGCGCGGTAGGTTGTGCGAAAAATGCGGGGATTATCTGCTAATTGGGCCACGGAGCCATTCCCGGCGGCGCTTCGCTTGGCCGGGCTACACGGCTACATTGCCGTTGTAGGCCGGATAAGGCAGCGCCGCCATCCGGCAATGGGCGCTACGGCTGCACCCACGGTGTACCCAGCGCCGAGCCCTGCACACCGTGTTCGTTCAGGTATTTATCCAGCTCGACCATCCCGGTCCAGCGGTTCTCACACCACAGTGGAGCCAGCAGCGTCGGTCGGCGGGCGCTGGCGGAAATGCGATGATAAATCACCTCCGGCGGCGTATGGCGAATCATCTCGCCCGCGGTGACCGTATAGTCGTCCAGCACAATCCCGTTCAGGCGTCCGGCTTCCCAGGCTTTCGCCATGATGCTGCCGGTGACGATATGCAGCGGGTGCAGCTTAATCCCATCAACGCCCGTTTCAACTACCTGCTGCAGCGTCTCCAGGCATTCGCTCTGCCCTTCGCCAGGCAGACCGACAATCAGGTGGCTGCATACCTTCAGCCCGCGCTCACGCGCCAGACGCGTGGTGTTCTGGTAACAGGCAAAATCATGACCACGGTTAATACGATGCAGCGTTTTATCGTGCGCCGTTTGCAGACCAAGCTCCAGCCACACTTCATAGCCTTGCTCGTGGTACTCACTCAACAGGTCGAGCACCGCCTCCGGCACGCAATCCGGACGCGTCCCCACGCATAGCCCAACGATATTGGCCTGGCTGATAGCCTGCTGGTACATCGAACGCAGCACCTGCACTTCGGCAAAGGTGCTGGTATAGGCCTGGAAATAGGCCAGATAGCGTTTGGCGCGGTTCACCAGGTGCGCCTGATGCGCTAACTGCTCGGCAATCGACTTATGTTGCTGCTCTTCATCAGCAAACGAGGCCACGTTACAGAACGTGCAGCCGCCGCGGCCGATGGTGCCATCGCGGTTTGGGCAGCTAAATCCACCATGCAGCGTCAGTTTATGAACCTTTTCGCCATAACGACGCGTAAGATCCCCACCAAACATATTGACTAATTTTTGTAACTGCATAATCTGATAGACCGGCCTGAAGAAAGGGGCCAAGCCTGCCACTTTTAGTCTCGATCGGCGATGACCTGGATCAATCGCCATGTAGACCTTTTATCTCATTGCATAACCAATCAAAATAACTGCAATTTCATTCACACCCATATAGATTATATTTACTTATGTTCAGCGGCTAATTTGCAATAATCTATCTGCCGTTGAAAAACAGAGTGATCCTATACCCCCACACTCCATGCCAGCATTAAATGCTACTTATTGCAGAATAAACAGTGCATGACGATTAAAACAGCGCTTTCAGATAGTGAGACAGATCACACTCGCTAATCCCTTTCAGCACGGTTAACGCAAGTCTAAAATGTCACATTTTTCTTATATATCATTATGTTAATTGTTCTATAGCACATTTCTGTATAAATAAGATTGCCATTTGACCTATGTATCGATTCCCGATAAGTTGGGAATCCGCTGGAAGCTTTCTGGATGAGCAGTCTGCTCATCATATTTATGCAGTAATTGAGATTCCCTCTTAAGCAAGTCCTCAAACTTGTGCGACCTACGCGAAAAGGATAAAAGAGGGCGAATGCGAGGTTAGGCAGATGATTGCCATACCCCGTCGCCATGCTCTTGCTGTGCCTTGCGCGCAATCGATTAAGGGGGCGTCCCGTAGAGCCTGGGGAGGTTCACTGATATGTTGTACGATAAATCCCTTGAGAGGGATAACTGTGGTTTCGGCCTGATCGCCCACATAGAAGGCGAACCTAGCCACAAGGTAGTGCGTACCGCGATACACGCACTGGCCCGAATGCAGCACCGCGGCGCGATTCTCGCCGACGGTAAAACCGGTGACGGTTGTGGCCTGCTGCTGCAAAAACCTGACCGTTTCTTTCGCATTGTCGCCGAAGAGCGCGGCTGGCGCTTAGCGAAAAACTATGCCGTTGGGATGCTGTTTCTGAATAAGGATCCTGAACTGGCTGCGGCGTCTCGCCGTGTTGTAGAAGAAGAACTGCAGCGTGAAACCCTGTCTATCGTCGGCTGGCGCGATGTGCCAACCAATGAAGGCGTGCTGGGTGAGATCGCCCTCTCCTCTCTGCCTCGCATCGAACAAATTTTCGTTAACGCCCCTGCGGGCTGGCGCCCACGCGATATGGAACGCCGTCTGTTTATCGCCCGTCGCCGTATCGAAAAACGCCTCCAGGAAGATAAAGACTTCTACGTTTGTAGCCTGTCGAACCTGGTCAACATCTATAAAGGTCTGTGTAT
This sequence comes from Kluyvera ascorbata, assembly GCA_016939855.1. Taxonomy (GTDB): domain Bacteria; phylum Pseudomonadota; class Gammaproteobacteria; order Enterobacterales; family Enterobacteriaceae; genus Kluyvera; species Kluyvera ascorbata_C. The sequence goes on along the minus strand of CP070603.1, from coordinate 682,117 downwards.
GCCGGCGGATTTGCCGCGCTTCTACCTGGACCTCGCGGACCTGCGCCTGGAATCAGCCATCTGCCTGTTCCACCAGCGCTTCTCCACCAACACCGTACCACGCTGGCCGCTGGCTCAGCCGTTCCGCTATCTGGCGCACAACGGCGAAATCAATACCATCACCGGTAACCGCCAGTGGGCGCGCGCACGTACCTATAAGTTCCAGACCCCGCTGATCCCGGATCTGCACGACGCCGCGCCATTCGTTAACGAAACCGGCTCCGACTCCAGCTCCATGGATAACATGCTTGAGCTGCTGCTGGCGGGCGGGATGGACATCATCCGTGCCATGCGTCTGCTGGTACCACCGGCCTGGCAGAATAACCCGGATATGGACCCGGATCTGCGTTCGTTCTTCGACTTTAACTCCATGCACATGGAGCCGTGGGACGGCCCGGCGGGCATCGTCATGTCTGACGGTCGCTACGCTGCCTGTAACCTTGACCGTAACGGCCTGCGTCCGGCGCGCTACGTCATCACCAAAGACAAGCTCATCACCTGCGCCTCTGAAGTCGGCATCTGGGATTACCAGCCTGACGAAGTGGTTGAAAAAGGCCGCGTAGGCCCAGGCGAGCTGATGGTTATCGACACCCGCAGTGGCCGCATTCTGCACTCTGCTGAAACCGACAACGATCTGAAAAGCCGCCACCCGTACAAAGAGTGGATGGAGAAAAACGTTCGCCGCCTGGTGCCGTTCGAAGATCTGGCCGACGATCGCGTTGGCAGCCGTGAGCTGGACGACGATACCCTCGCCAGCTACCAGAAACAGTTTAACTACAGCGCCGAAGAGCTGGATTCCGTTATCCGCGTACTCGGTGAAAACGGCCAGGAAGCGGTCGGCTCAATGGGTGATGACACCCCATTCGCCGTGCTCTCCAGCCAGCCGCGTATTATTTACGACTACTTCCGTCAGCAGTTCGCGCAGGTGACTAACCCGCCAATCGACCCGCTGCGTGAAGCGCACGTGATGTCGCTGGCGACCAGCATCGGCCGCGAGATGAACGTCTTCTGCGAAGCGGAAGGCCAGGCACACCGCCTGAGCTTCAAATCGCCGATTCTGCTGTACTCCGATTTCAATCAGCTCACCACGATGAAAGAGGAGCACTACCGCGCCGACACGCTTGATATCACCTTCGATGTGACAGAAACCAACCTCGAAGAGACGGTTAAAGCGCTGTGCGACAAAGCCGAAGAGATGGTGCGTAACGGTACCGTGCTGCTGGTGCTCTCTGACCGTAACATCGCCAAAAATCGTCTGCCGGTACCGGCACCGATGGCGGTAGGCGCCATTCAGGCCCGTCTGGTTGATAAGAGCCTGCGCTGCGATGCCAACATCATCGTTGAAACCGCCAGCGCCCGCGACCCGCACCACTTTGCGGTACTGCTCGGCTTTGGCGCCACGGCTATCTATCCGTACCTGGCTTATGAAACCCTGGGCCGTCTGATTGATACTCATGCTATCGAGAAAGACTACCGCACGGTGATGCTGAACTACCGTAACGGCATCAACAAAGGCCTGTACAAGATCATGTCCAAAATGGGCATCTCGACCATCGCATCCTATCGCTGCTCCAAACTGTTTGAAGCGGTTGGCCTGCACGACGATGTGGTCGACAACTGCTTCCAGGGCGTGGTTAGCCGCATCGGTGGCGCGTCGTTCGACGATTTCCAGCAGGATCTGCTGAACCTGTCGAAACGTGCCTGGCTGGCGCGTAAACCACTGGATCAGGGCGGCCTGCTCAAATACGTTCACGGCGGCGAATACCACGCTTACAACCCGGACGTGGTGCGCACTCTGCAACAGGCGGTACAGAGCGGCGAGTACAGCGATTATAAAGAATACGCAGAGCTGGTGAACAACCGTCCTGCAGCAACGCTGCGTGACCTGCTGGCGATTACCCCGAACGGGGAAACCGTCAACCTGGCCGACGTTGAGCCAGCAAGCGACCTGTTCAAGCGTTTCGACACCGCCGCAATGTCTATCGGCGCACTGAGCCCGGAAGCACATGAAGCGTTGGCTGAAGCGATGAACAGCATCGGCGGCAACTCAAACTCCGGCGAAGGCGGCGAAGACCCGGCGCGTTACGGCACCAACAAAGTCTCGCGCATCAAGCAGGTGGCCTCCGGTCGCTTTGGCGTGACGCCTGCGTACCTGGTTAACGCCGACGTGATTCAGATTAAAGTTGCCCAGGGCGCGAAGCCAGGCGAAGGCGGTCAGTTGCCGGGTGATAAAGTCACGCCATACATCGCCAAACTGCGCTACTCCGTACCGGGCGTGACGCTGATTTCGCCACCGCCGCACCACGATATTTACTCTATCGAGGATCTGGCGCAGCTGATTTTCGACCTGAAACAGGTCAACCCGAAAGCGATGATATCCGTGAAGCTGGTTTCCGAACCCGGCGTAGGCACCATCGCCACCGGCGTAGCAAAAGCTTATGCCGACCTTATCACCATCGCCGGCTACGACGGCGGTACCGGTGCAAGCCCACTGTCCTCCGTGAAATATGCGGGCTGCCCGTGGGAGCTGGGTCTGGTCGAAACACAGCAAGCGCTGGTTGCTAATGGCCTGCGTCACAAGATTCGTCTGCAGGTGGACGGCGGCCTGAAAACCGGCGTCGACATCATTAAAGCAGCGATCCTCGGCGCGGAAAGCTTCGGCTTCGGTACCGGGCCAATGGTGGCGCTGGGCTGTAAATATCTGCGTATTTGCCACCTGAACAACTGCGCAACCGGTGTTGCAACTCAGGATGACAAACTGCGTAAGAACCACTATCACGGCCTGCCGTTCAAAGTGACCAACTACTTTGAATTCATCGCCCGTGAAGTGCGCGAGCTGATGGCTGAACTGGGCGTAACCCGCCTCGTGGACCTGATTGGCCGCACCGACCTGCTCAAAGAGCTGGATGGCTTCACCGCCAAACAGCAGAAGCTGGAGCTGTCTCGTCTGCTGGAAACCGCTGAGCCACATCCTGGCAAAGCGCTGTACTGCACCGAGAACAACCCGCCGTTTGATAACGGCGTGCTGAACGCGCAGCTGCTGCAGCAGGCAAAACCGTTTGTTGATGAGCGCCAGAGCAAAACCTTCTGGTTTGATATCCGCAACACCGATCGTTCCGTTGGCGCATCGCTGTCTGGCTACATTGCCCAGACACATGGCGACCAGGGGCTGGCGTCAGACCCTATCAAAGCGCACTTCAGCGGTACCGCGGGCCAGAGCTTCGGCGTGTGGAACGCAGGCGGCGTTGAGCTGTACCTGACTGGCGATGCCAACGACTACGTCGGTAAAGGCATGGCGGGCGGTCTGCTGGCGATTCGTCCTCCGGTGGGTTCATCCTTCCGCAGCCACGAAGCGAGCATCATCGGCAACACCTGCCTGTACGGCGCAACCGGTGGTCGTCTGTACGCCGCAGGCCGTGCGGGTGAACGTTTCGGCGTGCGTAACTCCGGGGCGATTACGGTAGTTGAAGGGATTGGCGACAACGGCTGTGAATACATGACCGGCGGCATCGTCTGCGTGTTGGGCAAAACGGGCGTTAACTTCGGTGCCGGTATGACAGGCGGCTTCGCCTACGTACTGGATGAAGATGGTGATTTCCGCAAACGCGTGAACCCGGAACTGGTGGAAGTGCTGGATGTTGACTCACTGGCGATTCACGAAGAGCACCTACGCGGTCTGATTACCGAACACGTGCAGTTAACCGGTTCTTCCCGCGGCGAAGAGATCCTGGCGCACTGGCCGTCTTACTCCGCGAAGTTCGCGCTGGTTAAGCCGAAGTCCAGTGATGTGAAAGCCCTGTTGGGTCACCGTAGTCGTAGCGCAGCTGAGCTGCGTGTGCAGGCGCAGTAAGAGGTCATCATGAGTCAGAACGTTTATCAATTTATCGACCTGCAGCGCGTTGATCCGCCAAAGAAACCGCTGAAGATCCGCAAGATCGAGTTTATTGAGATCTACGAGCCGTTTTCCGAAGGCCAGGCCAAAGCACAGGCAGACCGCTGCCTGTCCTGCGGCAACCCGTACTGCGAGTGGAAATGTCCGGTACATAACTACATCCCGAACTGGCTGAAGCTCGCCAACGAAGGGCGTATTTTTGAGGCAGCCGAGCTGTCGCACCAGACCAACACCCTGCCAGAAGTCTGCGGGCGCGTTTGCCCACAGGATCGTCTGTGCGAAGGTTCCTGTACGCTGAACGACGAGTTCGGCGCGGTGACCATCGGCAACATCGAGCGCTATATCAACGATAAAGCGTTCGAGATGGGCTGGCGTCCAGACCTGACCGGCGTGAAGCAAACCGGTAAGAAAGTCGCCATCATCGGTGCAGGCCCAGCGGGCCTGGCATGCGCAGACGTGCTGACCCGTAACGGTGTGAAGGCGGTGGTCTTTGACCGTCACCCTGAAATCGGCGGTCTGCTGACCTTCGGTATCCCGGCCTTCAAGCTGGAAAAAGAGGTGATGACCCGCCGCCGTGAAATCTTCACCGGTATGGGTATTGAGTTCAAACTCAACGTCGAAGTGGGCCGTGATGTTCAGTTAGACGACCTGCTGAAGGATTACGATGCGGTCTTCCTGGGCGTGGGTACCTATCAGTCCATGCGCGGCGGACTGGAGAACGAAGACGCGTCCGGCGTATTCGACGCTCTGCCGTTCCTGATTGCCAATACCAAGCAGATTATGGGCTTCGGCGAAACTACCGAAGAACCGTATGTCAGCATGGAAGGCAAGCGCGTGGTGGTATTGGGCGGCGGTGATACCGCAATGGACTGCGTGCGCACTTCCATTCGCCAGAACGCCTCTCACGTTATCTGTGCCTATCGTCGTGACGAAGAGAACATGCCGGGTTCAAAACGCGAAGTGAAGAACGCGCGTGAAGAAGGTGTGGAATTCCAGTTCAACATCCAGCCGCTGGGCATTGAAGTAAACGCGAATGGCAAAGTGAGCGGCGTGAAGATGGCGCGCACCGAAATGGGCCAGCCGGATGCGAAAGGCCGCCGTCGCGCGGAGATCGTCGCCGGTTCCGAGCACGTAATTCCCGCAGATGCCGTAGTCATGGCATTTGGCTTCCGCCCACACAGCATGGAATGGCTGGCGAAACACAGCGTTGAGCTGGACTCTCAGGGCCGTATCATCGCCCCTGAAGGCAGCGATAACGCCTTCCAGACCAGCAACCCGAAAATCTTYGCCGGTGGTGAYATCGTGYGTGGTTCGGATCTGGTGGTAACGGCAATCGCCGAAGGCCGTAAAGCGGCTGACGSGATCATGAACTASCTGGAAGTGTAAA
>CP070603.1:674137-676640 GCA_016939855.1 Kluyvera ascorbata | reverse complement strand
TTACTTGACGACGCGAAGTGCCGGACGCCCACCGCGCGGCGGCGGCGGCGTATCGTCTGGATCGTTGTCATCACTGATATCGGGCTTATCGCCATCAATCACCGACATCACCGTTTCGCTTCCACCGTTATCCACGGCTTCATCATCGCTGAAGCTGTCCGCATTCTCGTCGTACGCGGCTTCAGGTTCGAACATGGTTCCAGCGCCGTTTTCGCGGGCATAGATAGCCAGCACGGCGGCCAGCGGAACGTTAACCTGACGCGGTACGCCGCCAAAGCGCGCGTTAAAACGCACTTCATCGTTGGCCAGTTCAAGATTGCCCACCGCACGTGGCGCGATGTTCAACACGATCTGTCCGTCACGCGCGTACTCCATAGGTACGTTCACGCCTGGCATCATCACATCGACCACCAGATGCGGCGTCAGCTGGTTATCCAGCAGCCACTCGTAAAACGCACGCAGCAGGTACGGGCGGCGTGGAGAAAGCTGTGAAACTTCCATTCAATTAACCCCGGCCAAGGCGCATTTCGCGCTCGGCTTCCGTTAAAGAGGCGAGGAAAGAATCACGTTCGAAGACGCGAGTCATATAGCCTTTCAGCTCTTTCGCACCGGCGCCAACCAGCTCGATGCCCATCACAGGCAAACGCCACAGCAGTGGAGCCAGGTAGCAATCGACGATACTGAACTCGTCGCTCAGGAAGAACGGCTTCTGAGTGAAGACCGGCGCAATCGCCAGCAGCTCTTCACGCAGTTGCTTACGCGCAGCATCAGCCTGAGCAGCAGAACCGTTCATCACAGTGTTCATCAGTGAGTACCAGTCTTTCTCAATGCGGTGCATGTACAGACGGCTTTCACCGCGTGCGACCGGGTACACAGGCATCAGCGGCGGATGAGGGAAACGCTCATCCAGGTATTCCATAATGATGCGTGACTCCCACAGAGTCAGTTCACGATCCACCAGTGTCGGTACGCTTTGATTCGGGTTGAGGTCAATCAGATCCTGCGGTGGATTGTCCTTTTCCACGTGCTCTATCTCAAAGCTGACGCCTTTCTCAGCCAGCACGATGCGGACCTGATGGCTATAGATGTCAGTAGGACCAGAAAACAGCGTCATTACCGAACGTTTGTTGGCAGCGACAGCCATGAAAACCTCCAGGTATATTCAGAATTTTTACTGCTACCAGCCGCAACGGCGGCCAGCCAGATGATTAGCCTTATCTGCACGCTGTACGACATTCCCGTTAACGAATTAAACAAAAAATGAACAATCGCGCGCATTTGGGCAGAAAATTGGATGATAGTCTACCAGATTTTGAACGGCTTGTGGTGAGGGGATTCCGGAAAAGCGGAAAAAGAGCCCAACGGCTTTCGGTTTACAGGCATAAAAAAACCCGCCGGAGCGGGTTTTTTTTCGCCAATTGTTGTCTGCCGAAGCAGAAACAAATTAACGTTTGGAGAACTGAGGACGACGACGTGCTTTACGCAGGCCGACTTTCTTACGTTCAACCTGACGAGCATCACGAGTAACGAAGCCAGCTTTACGCAGTTCGCCACGCAGGGACTCATCATACTCCATCAGAGCGCGGGTGATACCGTGACGGATCGCACCAGCCTGACCAGAGATACCACCACCTTTAACAGTGATGTACAGATCCAGTTTCTCAACCATGTCGACCAGTTCCAGCGGCTGACGAACTACCATGCGGGCAGTTTCACGACCGAAGTACTGTTCCAGAGAACGTTGGTTGATAACGATTTTGCCGTTGCCCGGTTTGATGAAAACGCGAGCTGCGGAACTTTTGCGGCGACCAGTGCCGTAGTATTGATTTTCAGCCATTGCCTATAATCCCGATTAGATGTCAAGAACTTGCGGTTGCTGTGCCGCGTGGTTGTGCTCGTTACCTGCGTAAACTTTCAGTTTACGGAACATTGCACGACCCAGCGGGCCTTTTGGCAGCATGCCTTTAACCGCGATTTCAATCACACGCTCAGGATGGCGAGCAATCATCTCTTCAAAGGTCGCTTCTTTGATACCACCGACGTAGCCAGTGTGGCGATAGTACACTTTGTCAGTACGCTTGTTGCCGGTTACAGCAACTTTATCAGCGTTCAGAACGATGAGGTAATCACCAGTATCCACGTGCGGAGTGTATTCCGCTTTGTGCTTGCCGCGCAGGCGCAGAGCCAGTTCGGAAGCCAGACGGCCCAGAGTTTTACCGGTCGCGTCAACAACATACCAGTCGCGTTTTACGGTTTCTGGTTTAGCTGTAAAAGTTTTCATTAAAAGCTTACCCAAATAAATTAGTTACACGTTGGTGAACACCCAAACGTTTTGTCAGTTGAGGTTCACACGACATTGTCCAGCAAACCTACCCCTTCGAATAGCCTATGCCGGCGCAGAGAAAGTTTTGGGAAAAAAACTCTCTTGTAACGTGGGGTCGCAAGATTATAGAGAAGTCGGGGTCAAAGATCGACCCCTTTATGTGATTTGCCGCGGGTTTTG
>CP070603.1:670790-674039 GCA_016939855.1 Kluyvera ascorbata | reverse complement strand
GTATTTATGGCATGTGCGGGCGCTTCAGGTACTCTTCGCTCTGCATCTCCTGCAAACGCGACAGGCAGCGCTGGAACTCAAACTTCAGCCGCTCCCCCTGGTAAATGTTGTAAAGCTCGACCTCGGCGCTCACCACCAGCTTCACGTGGCGTTCATAGAACTCATCCACCAGCGCGATAAAGCGGCGGGCTTCGCTCTCCAGCAGCGGCGTCATCACCGGCACGTCATACAGCATCACAGTGTGGAACAGGCGTGAGAGCGCAATATAGTCGTGCTGGCTACGCGCATCGACGCACAGCGTGGTAAACGATACCGCCAGCGTCTGGTTCTCAACGCCGAGCGTTGGCAGTTGACGGTGATTTATCTCAAGCGTCGTCTGGTTTTGCTGCGGCGTTCCCGCCAGCGCCAGCCACAGTTTGTTCATCTGCTGGCGAGTATCATTATTCAGCGGGGAAAGCCACAGATGCGCCTGCGTTAACGTACGTAGTCGGTAGTCGATACCCGCGTCCACGTTCATGATGTCGCAGTGCTCTTTAATGGCTTCAATTGCCGGCAGGAAGCGCGCGCGCTGCAAACCGTTTCGGTAGAGCTCATCCGGTGGAATATTGGATGTCGCCACCAGCGTAATACCGCGGGCAAACAGCGCCTTCATCAGACCACCCAGCAGCATCGCATCGGTGATATCGGAAACAAAAAACTCATCGAAGCAGAGCACGTCCGTTTCAGCCTTAAAACGTTCCGCCACGATTTCCAGCGGATCGCTATGCCCCTGTAATTCCCCCAGTTCTTCATGCACCCGCAGCATAAAACGGTGGAAGTGCAGACGCTGCTTACGCGTGCCGGGCAGACTCTGATAGAACATGTCCATCAGCCAGGTTTTACCGCGCCCTACGCCGCCCCACATATAAAGGCCGCGAACGGAATGCGGTGCGTCAGACGCTTTCTTACCCAGCAGTTTGCCAAAGCGCGCACGCAGGCCACCGCCGGAGACGGGAGCGGGCGTTTTGTTTTGCAGTTCCTGGTAAATGGTGTCGAGGCGGTTGACCGCCTCGCGCTGAACGTCATCAGGTTGATGACTGCCCTCTTCGAGAGCCTGAAGATAGCGCGATGTGGGGGACTGGCTTTGCATGATCTAATTGTTATTCCTTTGAAAACCGGTATGTCTTACTTCACGATTGACTAAAAAAAGTCCGTTCTACACTACGCGATGATGCGTCAGGATTCCACTTCTACGGGATTAGCGGTTATAGTGGCACTATCGGGCGCTGGCATGGAGTTGCCGAAGCCGCCAATACCCTATGGAACTATAAAACAACGGGAGATGTTCATGACCTGGGAATACGCGCTAATTGGGTTAGTTGTCGGTATCATCATTGGTGCCGTGGCCATGCGTTTTGGTAATAGCAAATTACGTCAACAGCAGGCGCTGCAGTACGAGCTGGAGAAAAACAAAGCCGAGCTGGAAGAGTACCGCGAAGAGCTGGTCAGCCATTTTGCGCGCAGCGCAGAACTGCTCGATAACATGGCGGACGACTATCGTCAGATTTATCAGCACATGGCGAAAAGCTCCAGCAACCTGCTGCCGGGCATGTCTCCGGACGCCAACCCGTTCCGTAACCGTCTGGCCGAATCCGAAGCGGGTAACGACCAGGCGCCGGTTCAGATGCCGCGCGACTATTCTGACGGCGCATCCGGCCTGCTGCGCGGTAGCGCAAAACGCGATTAATCTGCATTCCAGAAATATTTCACGGGCGCATCACTTGCGCCCGTCCTCTTCTGCTCACGCCGACTATATTTACTTCAATAACATCAGTCTTTTCGGGAAGTATTGTCCTTGAATCCAGGGTCATGAGGGCCAGCATCAATGAAGAAATCGACTTTACTGTTAAGTGCATTGGCATTAAGCATTGGATTTTCGCTTGCCGTACCGGCTCCGGTACTGGCCTCGCTGCCAACGCAGGTGCCGGGTCAGGGCTCGCTGCCAAGTCTTGCGCCAATGCTGGAGAAAGTACTGCCTGCCGTGGTGAGCGTGAAGGTTGAAGGTACCGCTCCGGTTAATCAGCAGGTTCCGGAGGAACTGAAGAAGTTCTTTGGCGATGACGGCAGTAATCCGGCAAATGAACCAACGCAGCAGTTTGAAGGGCTGGGTTCCGGCGTCATCATCGACGCTATAAAAGGCTATGTGCTGACCAACAATCATGTGGTGAGCGATGCGCAGAAGATCAGCGTGCAGCTCAACGATGGCCGCGAATTTGAGGCCAAACTTATCGGCAGCGATGACCAAAGCGATATCGCTCTGCTGCAAATCCAGAAAGCCAGCCATCTGACGCAAATCGCTATCGCCGACTCCGATAAGCTGCGCGTAGGCGATTTCGCCGTCGCCGTTGGCAACCCGTTCGGCCTCGGCCAGACCGTCACCTCCGGGATTGTTTCAGCGCTGGGTCGCAGCGGGCTGAACCTCGAAGGGCTGGAAAACTTTATYCAGACCGAYGCSGCCATTAACCGCGGTAACTCCGGYGGYGCGYTGSTCAACCTGAACGGCGAGCTKATYGGYATYAACACCGCMATYCTSGCGCCSGRCGGCGGYARYATCGGTATCGGCTTCGCTATCCCGAGCAATATGGCGCAAACCCTGGCGCAGCAGCTGATTCAGTTTGGTGAAATCAAACGTGGTCTACTCGGCATTCGCGGCATGGAGATGACGGCCGATATCGCGAAAGCGTTCAATCTTGATGTCCAGCGCGGCGCGTTCGTCAGTGAAGTGCTGCCAAACTCGGGCTCAGCCAAAGCCGGGATTAAGTCCGGCGATGTCATAACCAGCCTGAACGGTAAACCGCTGAACAGCTTTGCTGAACTGCGTTCCCGTATTGCCACCACGGAACCGGGCTCGAAGGTCAAACTGGGCCTGCTTCGCGAGGGCAAACCGCTCGAAGTGGAAGTGACGCTGGATAAAAGTACGTCGTCCACCGCCAGCGCGCAGCTCATTATCCCGGCGCTGGAAGGGGCAACGCTGAGCGACGGCCAGGCGAAAAGCGGCACCAAAGGCGTGGTTATCTCCAACGTTGAGAAAGGCAGCCCAGCGGCTCAGGTTGGCCTGCATAAAGATGATGTCATCATCGGCATCAACCGCCAGCAGACCGCGTCAATTGCTGAACTGCGCAAGGTGCTGGAAACCAAACCGGCGGTAATTGCTTTGAACGTCATGCGTGGCAACGAGAGCATCTACCTGCTGATGCGTTAATCCTTAAA
>CP070603.1:663299-670681 GCA_016939855.1 Kluyvera ascorbata | reverse complement strand
ATGTATGTCTGGTTAACTCGTGGTATGCTTCGCTCAGTTTCCTTATCAACGATGCCTGTATCATGCTTCTAAAGCTCTTACGTTCTGTCGCACTAGGCTTACTGGTTGGCGGCATATTGATTGTTACCGTCCCGTCTTTGCGCCAGTGGAACCCGTTAGCCACTCCGCGCTTTAACAGCACGGACGAAACGCCTGCCAGCTACAACTCGGCGGTGCGCCGTGCCGCACCTGCGGTGGTTAACGTCTATAACCGCAGTCTGAACAGCAACACGAACAGCCAGCTCGAGATCAAAACGCTCGGTTCCGGCGTGATTATGGATCAGCGCGGATACATCGTTACCAATAAGCACGTCATTAACGATGCGGACCAGATTATCGTCGCACTGCAGGACGGTCGCGTGTTCGAAGCGCTGCTCGTCGGCTCTGATAGCCTGACCGACCTTGCGGTACTCAAGATTAACGCCACCGGCGGTTTGCCGGTCATTCCGATTAATCCAACCCGCGTGCCACACATTGGCGACGTGGTACTGGCTATCGGCAACCCATATAACCTCGGCCAGACCATCACCCAGGGGATCATCAGCGCCACCGGTCGTATCGGCCTGAACCCAAGCGGTCGACAGAACTTCCTGCAAACCGATGCCTCCATCAACCACGGTAACTCCGGCGGCGCGCTGGTGAACTCGCTGGGCGAGCTGATGGGCATCAATACCCTTTCGTTTGATAAGAGCAACGACGGCGAAACGCCAGAAGGGCTAAGCTTTGCCATCCCGTTCCAGCTGGCGACCAAGATTATGGATAAGCTTATCCGTGATGGACGCGTAATCCGCGGCTTTATCGGTATCAGCGGTCGTGAAATCGCACCGCTGCGCACACAGGGCGGCGGTATCGATCAGATTCAGGGGATTGTAGTTAACGAAATTGCGCCAGACGGCCCCGCCGCGCAGGCCGGTATTCAGAACAACGACGTGATTATCTCAGTGAACGGTAAACCGGCGGTTTCCGCGCTGGAGACCATGGACCAGGTGGCGGAGATCCGCCCAGGTTCAGTGATTCCCGTCGTGGTCATGCGTGACGATAAGAAGTTAACGATGCAGGTAACGATTCAGGAATATCCGGCATCGAACTAAGCGACCAAAAGCAAAGGGGCCCTCGGCCCCTTTGTTATATTCAGCGCTCAGACCTTATTTATTAATAAAATCTTCGCCAAGCTGAATGTCTTTTCTCAACGTATCCAGCATCCCTTCCAGCGCCTGCTGTTCGTAAGCGCTCAGTTTGCCGATAGACTGACGTTCTTCAATCCCATTTTTACCCAGCAGCAGCGGCTGTGAGAAGAAGCGGGCATATTCGCCATCGCCTTCAACATAGGCACATTCAACCACCCCTTTCTCGCCCTGCAGAGCGCGAACCAGGGACAAGCCAAAGCGTGCAGCAGCCTGGCCCATGGACAGGGTTGCTGAGCCGCCACCGGCTTTTGCTTCAACCACTTCGGTACCCGCATTCTGGATACGCTTGGTCAGGTCATTGACTTCTTGTTCAGAGAAGCTGACCCCTGGGATTTGCGACAATAAAGGAAGAATCGTTACGCCGGAGTGGCCGCCGATGACCGGGACCTCGACGTCACCGCATTTTTTACCTTTCAGCTCAGCCACAAAGGTATTGGAGCGGATGATGTCCAGCGTCGTAACACCAAACAGTTTGTTTTTGTCGTATACGCCCGCTTTCTTCAGCACTTCGGCGGCAATGGCCACGGTGGTGTTGACCGGGTTGGTAATAATGCCAATACAGGCTTTAGGCGCGGTTTTTGCAATTTGCTGCACCAGGTTTTTGACAATCCCGGCGTTAACGTTAAACAGATCGGAGCGATCCATACCGGGCTTACGTGCCACCCCAGCAGAGATCAGGACAACATCCGCCCCTACCAGCGCAGGCGTCGCATCTTCTCCGGAGAATCCTTTGATGTTGACATCAGTAGGAATATGGCTGAGATCGACAGCCACGCCAGGCGTGACGGGGGCAATATCATAGAGGGAGAGTTCTGAACCAGAAGGCAGTTGGGTCTTTAGTAGTAGGGCAAGCGCCTGGCCAATACCGCCGGCGGCACCAAGGACTGCGACTTTCATCCTAAACTCCTTATTATGGTTAATGACATTCAGGTAATAACCTGTCGTGGACCGCATAACCGACGCAAGAGATACCTGTTGTTACTCCGTTGCGGCGACCTTAATTCACAAGGTAAATAATTACAATATAATTGCTTACAGAATGCGGGTATGACAGCAGCATTGCTGGCGTTACCGCACTACTCCCAGAAAAAGGTCTATCTACGAAACCAAACTTTCATCAACTATCGATTACAATATACTCAGCATGTTGCGTAAAACAACAGCAATTTAATAACAATTCATTTACTTTTAACTTATTTGTATCCCGTGATATAGGCATGTTTCTTAGGCCTAATTTTTGCTAAAATCCGGCCTTTCTCTATTTGGCCTAGCCTCTTGGGATAAATTGTTTTGCATAAAAATTCACCTATATGCATAATAATGTTAATTTCACCACCATACTCGGGTGACTTATGCGAAGTTCAACTAAACAAGAAGAATTAGTTAAAGCCTTTAAAGCGTTACTGAAGGAAGAAAAATTTAGCTCTCAGGGCGAAATTGTTCAGGCCCTACAGGAAGAAGGCTTCGATAATATCAACCAATCCAAAGTCTCTCGTATGCTGACAAAGTTTGGCGCAGTGCGTACCCGCAACGCCAAAATGGAGATGGTTTACTGCCTGCCAGCAGAACTGGGTGTACCGACTACCACCAGCCCATTGAAGAATCTGGTCCTGGACATTGACTACAACGACGCTGTCGTTGTGATTCATACCAGCCCAGGCGCTGCGCAGCTTATCGCGCGCCTTCTGGACTCTTTAGGCAAGGCTGAAGGTATTCTCGGCAGCATTGCCGGTGATGACACTATCTTCACCACACCCGCTCGAGGCTTCACTGTTAAAGATCTCTACGAGGCCATTCAGGTTCTGTTTGAACAGGAGCTGTAATCCCTCGTGATACTCCTCTGGTCCCTCCGGAGGAGTCCGCTTTCCCACCAGCTTACCCACCGTTTCTACTGCCGCTTCGTTAGCATTTAGTGCGATTTTTCGTCCCAAACCATAATTCCAGTGAATATATCTCAACTTAACCGCACAAAACATCAAATTATCCTATCCGTTTGATTTTACGCATTATTGACGATTAACTTTGCCAAAATATGCGCTTTTTTATACGTATATCTTCTAAAAATGACGATTCCTGACAACTAATTACACCAGAAACAATTAGCTGGGTATTAATATTTTACGTGATTAGTGTATACTTAATTTCGTGATGAGGGTCACAAAACAAAGACCCTCCAAAAAAATACGACGAGGTGAGTATCATGAAAATCAAAACAACTGTTGCCGCTCTGAGCATCCTATCTGTTATCTCGTTTGGCGCTTTCGCCGCTGACTCTATCAACAGCGAACAGGCACAAACGCGTCAGGCACTCGGCACCGTTTCTGTCGGCTCTGTCGGTTCAAACCCGATGGACATGCATGAAATGCTGAACAAAAAAGCGGAAGAACAAGGTGCATCTTCTTACCGCATCATTGAAGCGCGTACCGGTGACCATTGGCACGCAACGGCTGAACTGTACAAATAAGTTAGTGTGAAGCAATACGTCGGCATTCAGTAAAAATTTCCACAGCGGTCCCAGGAATCAGCAACAACATCCTCTCACCGCTGCAAAATAAGGTGAGGAGTAAGAATATGAAAAGCGCAATTATCATCGCATCCCTTGGTCTGGCATCTGTACTTTCTTTCGGCGCAAGCGCCGCAGCACATCAGGTAAGTCAGGACCAGGCGCAGAACCTGCAATCAATGGGCACCATCTCTGTTTCACAGATTGGTAGCGACCCGATGGATATGCGTAGTGAGCTAGCCGCAAAAGCAGAGAAAGAAGGTGCTAGCAGCTATCGTATTATCGAAGCACGTACCGGTGACCATTGGCACGCTACAGCTGAGCTGTACAAATAAACCCTCGTCGTCTTGACCGACGACTTGCCCTCGCTTTTTGGCGAGGGCTTTTTTTTATCCGCGCTGAACGTTAAAGCGCAGCATCCCTTCCAGCTCTTCTTCTGCTTCATCAAAGAGCAGAATAAGTGCACCGTAACGTCGGCGCTGCTTTTCGTCCAGATGAAGGAATTCAATCTCCACGGGTAACGGAATTTCTTTGCTGGTCACCACATCCCACAACGTGTCCAGATCGCGGATCTTCTCGCGATCGAGGGCAAAGAGACGGGCGAACTCCCGGTAAAAATCGCCCTGATCCTCTATCTCGTCAAAATCAAAAGTATAGATTTTCATCTTACGCCCTCATCCCATTCAACAGACTAAAGCCCCCCAATGTGCAACGTCTTCACTTCGAGGTACTCTTCTAACCCCAGCACCGAACCTTCTCGACCCAGCCCAGACTCTTTCACACCGCCAAACGGCCCCAGCTCGGTGGAAACCGCGCATTCGTTAATGCCGATCATCCCACTTTCCAACGCCTGTGAGACGCGGAAGACACGGGACAGGTTTTGGGTATAGAAATAGGCCGCCAGCCCGTACGGTGTATTATTCGCGCGATGAATAACATCCTCTTCGTCGCTAAAGCGGAAACAGGCCGCCAGCGGGCCAAAGGTTTCTTCCTGCGCCAGCTGCATTGTCTCCTGACAATCCCCCAACACCGTTGGCTGCCAGAAGTTTCCCCCCAGCGCATGCGGCTGGCCTCCCGCCAGGACTTTCGCCCCTTTTGATACTGCATCTTCAACGTGTTCACGCACTTTTTTCACCGCCGCGGCCTCAATCAACGGCCCAACAACCACGCCGTCATCCAACCCGTTCCCCACTTTTAACGCTTTTACTGCGGCAGCAAGCTGGCTGACAAAGCGCTCATACACACTGTCGTGGATATAAAAACGGTTCACGCTCACGCATACCTGCCCGGCATTGCGGAACTTGTTGGCTATCGCCCCCTTCACCGCGGCATCGATATCGGCATCCTCAAAAACGATATACGGCGCATTCCCCCCTAGCTCCATGGAGACTTTTTTCATGGTTTCTGCCGCGTTACGTACCAGCGTCTTCCCGACCGATGTCGAGCCGGTAAAGGAAATTTTGCGCACATCATGGCTCGCCATAATGGCGTCGCTTATTTCTGACGTATTCCCCGCTACCGCATTCAGTACACCATCCGGGATCCCCGCTTTCTTCGCCAGCGCCAGCAATGCAAATGCGCAGAGCGGCGTGTTATTCGCAGGTTTGATCACACCGGTACAGCCAGCGGCCAGCGCAGGCCCCAGTTTGCGGGTGAGCATTGCCATCGGGAAGTTCCACGGTGTGATAGCCGCAACAACACCGATTGGCTCGCGCGTTGCCAGAATGCGTGAACCCGGCTTGGCCGGCGGAATAATCTCGCCGTTCGCTCTTTTGCCCTGTTCGGCAAACCACTGAATAAAGCTCGCCGCGTAGTCCACCTCGCCTTCGGCCTCTTTCAACGGCTTGCCCTGCTCGATGGTCATCAGCTTCGCCAGCCAGCTTTTATGTTCGATGATGAGCTGATACCAGCGATACAGTAGTTCTGAACGCGCCTTCGCCGTTTTTGCCCGCCACAGCGGAAAAGCACGCGCAGCGGCGGCAATGGCCTGCTCCGTCTCTTTTTTCCCTGCCTTCGCAACTTTGGCGACAATCTCGCCCGTCGCAGGGTTAAGCACATCAAAGGTGGTGTCGAGCTGATGCCATTCGCCGTTCACCAGGTAGCCCGTCTGGAAAAGATCGTTGTCCTGCCATGCTTGCGTGGTCATTACACCCTCCTGAATAGTGTTTCCATTTAAGTATAGCTATCGCTTTTGGCGTAATAGTTGTCAGAATAACGAAAGTCTTATTAACGCTAAGGAACCTGCGGTGAAGCGCGATAATCCTGTATTCAATAAGCTGTGTCATGACCTTGGTATGACGCATTTAGCCGTTGAGAGGGTGACATTCACCCACAACACGCCGGTCTATCCCACCCCCTTTGCCATTGGTGAAGCCGCCGCCTCGGTACTGGCGCTACAGGGTATGATGCTGGATGTCCTTCGCGGCAAGCAGCAGCCCATTACCGTTGATTGCCATAGTGCCGCCGCCTCAACCCATGCGGTAACCTTCCAGCAGCAGAACGGCTTTAACTGGCAGTACAACGATCCGGATTACCCCACGACCGATTTCTATCTTACCGCCGACAACCGCTGGATATTCCTGCACGGCGGCTACCCGCGTTTACGCGATGGGATCCTCGATCTCCTCGATGTGCCAAATAGCCGTCATCGGGTAGCGCAGGCTGTCGCACTGTGGGAAGCGCAAAAACTGGAAGAGACTATCGCCAAAGCGGGGCTATGCGCCGCTATCGCACGTAGCCATAAAGAGTGGCTGGCGCATCCTCAGGGGCTTGCGGTCAGCCAGGAGCCGCTCATTCGTCTGACACGGTTAACCGATAGCGCGCCAAAAGCCCGTCGTTACGATACGCCACGGGTACTGAAGCCGCTGCGCGTTCTCGACTTCACTCATGTTATTGCCGGGCCAACGGCAACCCGCGGGCTGGCGCAGATGGGAGCCGATGTGCTGCACCTGTCTTCGCCTTATCGCCCGCGTATTCTGCCGTTTGACGTGGATACCAACCACGGCAAGCGTAACGCTTACCTTGAACTCTCCACCGCAGAAGGCCGCGAAACGGCAGCACGGCTGGCGCGTGAGGGTGATGTTTTTGTCCAAAGCTACCGTCCCGGCGCCCTCGCCCGCTATGGGCTGAGCGATGAAGAGATGGCGCAGATTAACCCGCAAATCATTACGGTTAATCTTAACTGCTACGGCCACCGCGGGCCGTGGAAAGACCGGCCAGGCTTTGAGCAGCTCGCTCAGACCGTCACCGGTATGGCGATTGCGCAGGGCGGCACCGGGCAGCCGGTACTGGGGCCGACTTACCCCAATGATTATCTCAGCGGCTATCTCGCCACGCTGGGCGTGCTGATGGCGCTGGAGCGTCAGCGTAATGAAGGCGGAGCATGGCGGGTAGACGTGTCATTGTGCCGGACGGCAACGTGGCTGCAGCAGTTGGGGAGTATTGCGGATTATCAGACGATTGCCCCACCAGACGAGGCGGCAATCGCGCGTTGTATGGTAAGCGAACAGGGGCCGTTCGGCGAGTTGCGCTATTTCAACAGCGCGCTGGAGCTTGCACAAACGCCGATGGCGTTTGCGATGCCTGCCATGCCGTTAGGGGCGCACCGCGCGGAATGGTGGTAAGGCTTCCGGAGTCGCAGTGCTCGTCCGGGA
>CP070603.1:659110-663293 GCA_016939855.1 Kluyvera ascorbata | reverse complement strand
TCAGCTACTGGTCAACGCGCCCTGATATTTATGCAGCATCGTCACCAGCCGCTCTACCGGCTGCGTAACCTGCTCAGGTGCTTCCCAGATGCGCAGTTTTTCCTGATAAACCCCGAGTTCTTCCAGCAAACGCGTGAAGTAATAATGGCGTTTGTCGTCGCTGGTTGCAGAAATCACCCGGTCAGCGGTGCGGCGCAGTTGACGGTGGAACGCCGACAGATCGTCATTCACCGGAATAGGCGCATCGCGCAGGCGCTGATGCGCGATAATAAGCGTCAACGCCAGGCGGAATTTCGCAATATCCCCCGGGAATTTGTTCAGCAGTAAAAACAGCTGCTGGTAGAGCCCCGGCAGATGGTTCTCTTTACGACGGGCCATATTGGTGGTCATCGCCGACACCGCCGCAAACACAAACTGGTTCAGCAGCACGCGCCCGGTACGCAGACGGGAGTTATCACGGATAAGCAGAATGACGATAAACGCCATAAAGCAGCCGACAATCTGCCCTAATGCACTGTCGAGGAACTGGCTGAAATGGAAGGTCATCGGGTTATCCAGCACCAGAATGTTGATGGTACTGGCCAGTGCCCCCATCGATCCCAACCGCCGCTTTTGCACCTCAATGCCAATAAAGAAGCACATCACCGCCAGGCTGATACACAACAGCAGCATACTTTGCTGCGTCGCGGGGATGATAATCAGGAAATAGAGCGCCCCCAGCGGCAGCGCCGCAATGGTCCCGTAGATAAAGTCTATCGCCACCATGCGCGGATTCGGCAAACGCATGGCCAGCGAGGTGACCACGGCAATCATCACCATCGCCCCGCTGCCCGATGTCCAGCCGGTCCACAGCCAGAAAAGAATGCCCAGCGCGCAGGAGAGCGTAGTACGCCAGAAGTTGATCATCGCATGGTGACGTTCGGCGGACTCCGGTCGCACGACCACTTCGCTTTGCAGAATTTCCTCTTCGCGGGCGCTGATTTTCGCGTTGCCAATCACGCCGCGTTTGAGCAGCAGATAGCGCGTGGCTGCCCCCACCCAACTGTAAATCGTTACCGGTGTATCATGCTCACCGGTCCACGCCAGCACGCGGCGCATCCGTTTAAGCTGACGGTGAACGTCCTGCACCGTTTCAACCGGCTCTTCGAACAGCTCACGATAAGCGTCGGTCACCAGCTCAGGCCGCGAGTTTTGCATGATGAAGGTTTCACAGGCCTGGGTCACCATGGTCAGCGAAACGGTGTTCAGCGCCTTTAAGCGACGGTTGGCCCATGCCCAGCGTGAGGACTCCATATTCAGGTTGCCGCGCATCCCTTCCAGCGCCGCCGTACGACGCAGCAGCGCCAGCCAGGCTTTGTCCATCTCATCGCTGTCGCCATGCTTGATGCACAGCTGCATCAGACGATATTGATCGATAAGGATGCCGTCGAGTTCGTTATCGATCTCTTTTTTGATCGATCGCGGTGAAAACAGGAGATCGGCGACGATCGCGCAGATAATCCCCAGCACTATCTCGCTACAACGCTCCACGGCAAACTGCGGCGTCAGCAGCGGTTCGGCCTGAATCGTGATAACGATAATCAGCGCCGTATAGCCGGAAAGCCCCCAGGCGTAGGAGTTCTCAACGCGAACCAGCGAAGAGACCCAGGTACAGAAACCGGCCCAGATGCTGCACACGAGGAGCATCAGCAGCGGCGCGCGGATCATAGTGATGATAATCACCAGCGCGGCGATACAGCCGATAAAGGTCCCGACAATACGCAGCATCCCGCGATAGCGGATTGCCCCCGCGTAAGGTTCCCCACCCGCAGCGAAGGCCGGACCGGCCGCCACAATGGCGGCAGTCAGCACCGCCCAGCGCGGCGTTTCAAGCTGAAAGTGGAAGCCGACAAACAGGGCCAGCACCACCGCACAGGCCAGTTTAACGGCAAAGCGGATGTGCTGGTTGGCAATACTAAAAATGCCCATGACAGTTAACCGAACTCACGCAGACGCAGCGCCAGCTTCTGGAAGAAGCTCATGCGGCTGGCATCGCGGTCTTTCTCACCGGTAATAACCACCGTGGCGGTCGTGCCCGCAGGCCACAGGTTGCCCGTCTCTTCATCCAGTCGGATACGCACCGGTACACGCTGAGCCAGACGAACCCACTCAAGGTTGGAGTCGATGGTCGCCATCCCTTTGCTGTCGACGCTGCTACTGGCGTTGGTGACGCCCGCTGCGACGCTATCAACGGTCCCTTTAATCACATGGTTGCTGCCGAGCGGGGTAATTTCAGCACGGTAGCCCGGACGCACGCTTGAGAGCTTGGTCTCTTCGAGGTAGGCCATCACGTAGAAGGAGTGCTGTTTTACCAACGCGACCGCCGTAGAACCACGGGTAATAAACTCACCGGCGTAGACGTTCAGGTTAGTCACCCAGCCATCCGCAGGGGCGCGAATCACCGTACGATCCAGATCCAGACGCGCCAGATCGCGCGTCGCCTGCGCTTTAGCTAACTGGTGCAGCACGGTTTGCAGCACGTTATTTGATTGGTCTATCTCTTCGCGGGACATGGCAATCACGCCCAGCTTGTTACGGCGCCCGGCTTCACGGCTTTTTTCATCCGCCAGCGCTTTGTAGTAGGCGACATCAGCATTCGCTTCTTCAAGCGCCTTCTGGTAGCGCGGCTGGTCAATCACAAACAGCACCTGATTTTTGCTAACCAGTTGGTTATCCTTGACCTGAACATCGGTAATCAGGCCGGATACGTCAGGAGCAATGGCGACGACGTCCGCGCTAAAGCGCGCATCGCGCGTCCACGGAGACTCGGTGTAATAGACCCAGGCACGAAAAATAGCGATGAATGCCAGGATGACCAGTATCACCGTAATAGCGGTACGGGAGATATTTCTTGTTAGTGTTTTCACATCTACCTCAGACGAACAAACGTGATATTAGATAAAACAGGCAGCAATACAGTGCGGTGTTGAACAACGCGGGATGCCAGACAAAATCATAGATCCCGGTTGGCGTCAGCACGCGACGCACCAACCAAAAAATGGCGAGCGATAAGAGCAGCTCAAAGAAGATCGGCGGGAATGAGAGACCGAAAATCACGATGACAGGAAACAGGCTCATGTTGACCTTACTAGACTAGCGTGCAGGTGAGATTGGAACTTTAATTATTCAGCTAACAGTATTTTAACGTAACTGTTATTGCCTTATCTACATAGTGTGATGCAAATCACTTTTAAGCCAGAGTGAACAATGGAACGACTAAAACGGATGTCGGTGTTTGCCAAAGTTGTCGAGCAAGGCTCCTTTACTGCCGCGGCACGCCAGCTACAGATGAGCGTTTCTTCCATCAGCCAGACTGTCTCTAAACTGGAAGATGAGCTGCAGGTCAAACTGCTTAACCGTAGCACCCGCAGCATCGGCTTAACCGAAGCCGGCAAAATTTACTACCAAGGCTGCCGTCGAATGCTGTTCGAAGTGAAGGATGTACACGAACAGCTTTATGCCTTTAACAACACGCCGATTGGTACGCTGCGCATCGGCTGTTCTTCAACTATGGCACAAAATGTCCTCGCTGCCATGACGGCGGAGATGCTTAAAGAGTATCCAGGATTAACCGTGAATCTGGTGACGGGCATTCCAGCGCCGGATCTCATTGCCGATGGTCTGGATGTGGTTATCCGCGTTGGGGCGCTGCAAGATTCCAGCCTCTTCTCTCGCCGTCTGGGCAGCATGCCGATGGTCGTCTGTGCGTCGAAGAAATACCTCGCGCAGTTTGGCGTGCCCGAAAAACCGGCGGATCTCAGTAACCATTCGTGGCTGGAATATAGCGTTCGTCCGGATAACGAGTTTGAGCTAATTGCTCCGGAAGGAATTTCAACCAAACTGCTGCCAGAGGGGCGATTTGTCACTAACGACCCAATGACCATCTCTCGCTGGCTGGTTGCCGGTGCCGGTATTGCCTACGTTCCGCTGATGTGGGTGATCAATGAGATCAACAGCGGTGAGCTTGAGATCTTATTCCCACGTTATCAGTCCGACCCGCGCCCGGTGTACGCCCTGTATACCGAAAAAGACAAGTTGCCGCTCAAAGTACAGGTCTGTATTAACTATCTGACAGACTATTTTGTCGAAGTCGCGGGGCTGTTTCAGGGGATGCGTGGAAGAAGGAAAGAATAAGCAAGGTCAT
>CP070603.1:637811-659078 GCA_016939855.1 Kluyvera ascorbata | reverse complement strand
ATATTTGGCATGAATATTTCCTGAGTTACAGTCGCTGTAATTCAGGAATAAATCATCTGAACTATTAAGTTTGGCTAATTGACACTCTGCCCATCTGACTATTATCTTGTATTATGTCTGATACCCAGACGGTTGCATTTAATTAAAATATAAAAACAGAATGCATTGAGCAGGATCATTTTAACCAAGGACTCAGTATGAATTTATTCGAACAAACACCGCCTTCACGCAGGCGTTATGGGCTTGCCGCATTCATAGGGTTAATCGCAGGGATCGTCTCCGCGTTTGTGAAATGGGGTGCCGAAGTGCCTCTTCCTCCGCGCAGTCCTACCGATTTATTCACTGGTGCATGCGGGCCCGAGCAGTTAATAAGAGCCGCAAGTCAAATCGATTGTTCCCGTAATTTCCTTAACCCTCCGTATGTATTTCTTCGCGACTGGCTGGGCGTCGCAGACCCCAATGCCGTCGTTTACACCTTTGCAGGACATATATTTAACTGGGTCGGCGTAACACATATCATTTTTTCCATCGTCTTCGCCGTAGGTTATTGCGTGGTTGCTGAAGTCTTCCCGAAAATTAAACTCTGGCAAGGTTTACTCGCCGGTGCTTTAGCTCAGCTTTTTGTCCACATGATCTCCTTCCCGCTGATGGGACTGACACCACCGCTGTTCGAACTTCCATGGTATGAACATGTATCAGAGATCGTAGGCCACCTGATTTGGTTCTGGTCGATTGAAATTATCCGTCGCGATTTACGTAACCGCATCACTCACGAACCTGACCCTGAAATACCGCTGACGCATTTGCGATAAAAAAAAACGCACCTCAATGAGGTGCGTTTTTTCGATGATGGCTTATTCAGGTCAAGCCGTACCGCCCACCGTCAAATTGTCCACCTTCAGCGTCGGCTGGCCCACGCCAACCGGCAGGCTCTGGCCTTCTTTGCCACAGACGCCAACGCCGTTATCCAGCTTCAGATCGTTACCGACCATCGACACCTGCTGCATGGTTTCAATACCGGAGCCAATCAGCGTGGCCCCTTTCACCGGCTTGGTCACTTTACCGTTTTCGATCAGATACGCTTCCGAGGTAGAGAAGACAAACTTACCAGAAGTGATATCCACCTGACCGCCGCCGAAGTTTGGCGCGTAGAGGCCATATTCCACGGACTCAATGATTTCCTGCGGCGTGGATTTCCCGGCCAGCATATAGGTATTGGTCATACGCGGCATTGGCAGGTGGGCATAGGATTCACGGCGACCGTTACCGGTCGGAGCGACGCCCATCAGGCGGGCGTTGAGTTTATCCTGCATATAGCCTTTGAGGACCCCGTTTTCAATCAGCACGTTGTACTGACCCGGCGTCCCTTCATCATCGATAGCCACGGAACCACGGCGATCGCTCATGGTGCCGTCATCCACAATGGTGCACAGTTCGGAAGCCACCAGTTGGCCCATCTGTCCGCTGAAGACCGACGTGCCGCGGCGGTTAAAGTCGCCTTCGAGACCGTGACCCACCGCTTCGTGCAGCAGAACGCCTGGCCAGCCCGCGCCCAGCACCACCGGCAGCGTACCCGCCGGAGCGGCGACCGCAGAAAGGTTAACTAACGCCATGCGCACGGCTTCTTTCGCCCAGGCATCGGCGCGAACTTCGCCGTCGAGGTCGGCGAGGAAGTAGTCGTAGCCAAATCGGCCACCGCCGCCGCTGGCGCCGCGTTCACGTTTGCCATCTTCTTCCACCTGCACGCTCACCGACAGACGCACCAGCGGGCGCACATCGGCCGCCAGCGTGCCGTCAGTCGCGGCAACCAGAATCAGTTCATAGACGCCGGTCAGGCTCGCCGTCACTTCCTGCACGCGGCTGTCTGCGGCACGCGCCACGCTGTCCACGCGGCGCAGGATATCCAGCTTCTCTTCGCGGGTCATGCTCTGCAGCGGGTCCAGCGAGGTATAGAGCGCAGAATGCTCTACCGCGCCCAGCGTCTGCACTTTGCCGTTACCCGCTTCACGCACAATGGTGCGCGCGGCCTGTGCGCTCTGTTCCAGCGCCAGCAGGCTGATCTGGTCGGCATAGGCAAAACCGGTTTTCTCACCGCTTACCGCACGAACCCCCACGCCCTGGTCGATGTTGTAAGAACCATCTTTAATGATGCGATCTTCTAAAACCCAGGATTCGTGGTAGCTGGACTGAAAATAGAGATCGCCATAGTCCAGACGACGCTCCGTGAGTTGACCAAGAATGGCGAACAGATCCTGATGATTCAGGCCGTTCGCTGCCAGCAATTGTTCACTTACCAGGTTTAGACTCATTATTTCGCTACTCGTTAATGGCCCGCGCGCTTCACGCATTTCGAGCCGGTATTCCGGGTGTTTGTCTTATGAGATTGAGGCAATTCAAGGCTTGCGTCAAATCATGGCTTTTTGTCGCTGCGCGCCTGGCGCAGCACTTCGTTAATTTGTGGCTTATCAATCGGGCCGGTGATGCGATAACGCAGTATAGAGACTTTGTTCCACAGCGGGCCCAGTACTTTGGTCGCAGCAAACACCGCCGCGCCAATTATCGGGTTCACCGCGAAAGCCGTCGCCACGCCGACCGTCGCCGAAATTTCCGGCGCGACGATGGCTTCCATATCCAGCTCACGGCGCACCAGGTTGACCGACCCTTTCATGGCGATATCGGCTTCCAGACCATCAACCAGCGTATCATCGGTATTCAGCACACCGTCTTTGATCCACGCGGTACTGCGAATGGAATCAAAGTAGAAGCCTTCGCTGAAGGTGTCGCTAAAGTCAAAGCGCAGCTTACGCAGCAGTGCATCGACGCTCAGTAAACGCAGCAGCTGTCCGGCATGGCCCGTGGAAAGATCGGTAAACTGCCCTTTGCCAACGTGCGATTTCAGAATACCGTTCAGCGACGCCACGTCAGGCTGCCACGGCTTATCGCGCCAATGTAAATCGTAGTCTACATCGACGGAAGAATCGCGAATCGGCGTTGAAACCCCGAAGAAAGCCGTAGCCTCATCAATCTTGTTACCGTGAATTTTCCCCTTCAGCGAGGTGCGCTGCCCTGACGGTGAGTTCACCCACACGCCATCGGCGGTTAAGCGACCAAAGCCCGTATCCACCAGCCCGTTCGCCAGCGTCAGGGTATCGCCCTTCACGTTGAAGTCCCCATCGATACGGCCATATTTCTGCCCCCACAGCCAGCATTCGGCGCAGCGAAGCTGAAGATCCGGCCAGTTGTGGAAATCTATCGCGCTGCTGCTCGCGGCGCTGCTCAACGGGCCTGTTGCAGCGGTCTGCGCCAGCGGATTAGCCGACGGATTGTAGTAGAGGTAACGAACGACAGCCTGCCACGGCGAGTTATTTTTCATCGTCAGGCTGGCGTTAATCTCACGTCCCTGGGCTTCCATCCGCGTGCCATCCGCCGTTGGCTGGGACACCACACTCAGGTTGTTCCACTGCTGGCCTGCAAAGGTCAGCGACGGCGTACGCAGCGTCACGTTCTGCGGGAAGGCGGCTGCAGAGCTTACGCCGTCGGCCGCGCCGTGCTGGAACAGCGCCAGCCACTGTGCGCCGTCCATCGGCGGCATATTCAACTCCACGCCCGACGTTTGCGGCAGTGGCGGAATAGTACGACTGTCCGAGGCCCAGATAGCGCTCTCAAGCGTGAGCTTTTTCCCCAGCAGCCAGCGGCTATTGAGATGATTATCCGGCCCCACGTTGCCGGTCAGATCAAAGCTGTGCAGATTCCCATCGACGTTGAGCTTAACCGGCAGTGATTTCCCCGACGCTTTATCCGCCGGAGACGGTAAGCTACTGCTCATGTTTTGCAGATCGCTGGTGATTCCAACCTTGTAGGTTGCGCTGCCTTGATAAGGAAGCTCGATGGCGACGTTCCCTTTCCACGGTACGCTGCCCTTGAGCGCATCGTTAAGCTGTTTTGGCAGCACGCCCGTTTTCGCTGGCTGCCAGTCCGCCTGCATGTTCACGCCCACATGATAGGACTTGTCGCCCTCTTTGGTGGTGAAATCGACGTTCAGCGGTTGATTAAACCAGGTGGCGGTCAGCGGCTCGCTCGTCAGGTTGCCGTTATCAAAGCTGAAGCGGCCTTTGAGGTTATGCAGCGTACTGTCGAGCGGTTTGATAAACAGACTGTTATTGTTCAGCGCGACGTTGCCCGTGGCCTTCACCAGCTCGCCGTCCAGCGGGATATCAAGATGTAAGCGAGCGCTCACATCGCCATCAAGCTGGAGCTCTTCAAGGGTCGCGCCAAGGGATTTGTCGAGCGGCGTCTGCTGGAAATACGGACCAACTTCTTTACCTGGACCGTTAATATCGGCATCAATCAGCAGCTTCTCTTTGGCGTAGTCTGGAATCGACGCATCCAGGTTACTGGCGGTCACGCCGCCGAGCGCCGCTTTATCGGCCTTCATCCACAGGCCCGCATTGATAAAGTTAAGCTCGATATTCAGGTTGGTCAGCGCCGGCCAGTCCGGCTGGAAGGCAAAGGTCGCGTCGTGCAGCGGCACATAGACCTGGAACTGCCCTTCGTTATGCTCGTACGGGAACAGGTGCGGGTTGCCCCCGTAAACCAGAGTGGCGTTCTCCGCTTTACCCGCTTTGATAGCGCCGCTCAGGTAGTCGACAAGCGCTTTCCCCATCAGGTTTTCAGGAAAGTAGCGCCACGCCTGCCCACCATCGTCGGTGCTGATTCCGGCCAGAATCCCCAGCCACGGCTGGTCGTCCTTCGGCTGCAGATAGCGGAAACCACCCGCGGCACGAACGCCCGTCGCCGTGACATCGATATCACGGCCATCGAGCATGAAGCCTCTGTCGTCATTGACCCAGTTCAGCGTCGCCACGCCGTTGGCAATCTCCAGCGGTGCGCGGAAAACGTGTTCGTACGGCATCTTCGCGTCTTTCATCGCGACGTGCAGTGAACCATTTTCTACGCTACCGGCAATGTACCCGGAGACATGTTCCGCGCCGGGCAGCAGTTTCCACTGCTTCCAGCCGAGGTTATTCCAGCTCGCGTTAAAGCGGGTTTTGCCGGTGTCCTGAAGCGGAATATCAATCGCCAGCGTATCAACCATGCCAGCAGGCTGAGCGGTACGCCAGATGTCGGCGACGTCGGGGGAGAGTTTTTCAGCGATCGGCAGCAAGCCGTTTAAGCCAGCCGGTGAGAGATGACTGGCGCGAATGCGCAGTTCGTCACTGCGTTTATTGTTCGGTCCACCGACCTCTTGCGCCGGGATCCACGCCAGCGCCAGCGCACCGCGAGGCCACGGTGTATCGTCAATCGTGATACGGGTATCGGGAATGCGGAACTCCCAGCCCTCTTTCTCACGCGACAGATGCGCGGTGAGATTATCCACTGCCAGATGGTGCTCCTGCCAGCTGGCGCCGCCTTGTTTCAGCCAGATATCGCCATTGGCGATTTCGCCTTTATCCAGCGAGGCCCAGCCTTCAAGGCTAAAGCGAGCGCTGGTCAGCGCGATGTTATCCTGCATCCACTGGCCGAGCCACGGCTTCACGTCGATGTCATCGGCCTGGAGCCATAAACGTCCTTTGTTCAGCAGACCATTTTCATCACGCAGGTCCATACGAACTTTCATCACCCCGTGCTGCCCGGTGAGGCTGGAGAGGCTAAGCTCTCCTTCGGCGCGGTGGCGGTTGTCATTGTTGACCCAGGTGAGCTGCGGAATGGCAAGTTCAGCACGCTGGCCAGAGAGCGTCAGGAAGCTGAGATGGCTGTCGCGCAGGGTGAAGTGGTCAAACTGACGCAGGAACAGATCGCCGACGCGATCGCCCTTCAGGCCGTCGCCGCTGTCGTTACTCTGTAGTGGCGTATTGGTATGAATTTGCAGCTGCCAGAAGGTCAGCTCGCGAAACTGCCAGCGCATGTGCAGCAGGCTTTGCCAGACATCCAGCGCCATGGAAGCACGTTTGATAGACAGTTTACCGCCGTCGTGCATCGCAACGTGGATATCGCGTACGTCCAGCGTCGGGCCGAAGTTTTGCCAACTGGCGTGAAGCTGAGAGGCGGAAACCGGCAGCCCGGTAGCCGCTTCAATTCTGCTCAGCAGTTCAGGGCGCCATTTATCCAGATGTGGCAAGGCGAGACGCAGGCCGCTCACCAGCAGCGCGACAACGACTATCAGTGTGGCAACGGTGAGCAGTAAAATCCCCGGCAATCGCCTCACGCATCTCTCCTTGGGTCGCAGCAGGCTGCGTAATTACATCATAACCACGTCAAACTGCTCCGGGTTATAGAGCGGTTCAATCTGGACTTTTACCTGCTTGCCGACAAAAATTTCCACTTCTGCCAGTGCGTGAGACTCTTCGCCTTTCAGCGTTTCTGCCACGGATGGAGACGCGTACACCAGGAAGCGATCGGAGTCATAAGCGTGATGCACGCGCACGATTTCACGCATAATCTCATAGCATACCGTCTCAACGGTTTTCACCGTACCACGCCCGTGGCAGGTCGGGCACTCGGTGCAGAGCACGTGCTCGACGCTCTCACGCGTACGCTTACGGGTCATCTCCACCAGCCCCAGCGGCGAGAAGCCGTTCACGCTGGTTTTCACGCGGTCTTTACTCAGCGCCTGTTCCAGCGAGTGCAGAACCCGACGACGGTGGTCTTCATTATTCATATCGATAAAATCGATGATGATAATGCCGCCAAGGTTACGCAAACGCAGCTGGCGCGCAATCGCCTGAGTCGCTTCAATATTGGTGTTGAAAATGGTGTCATCAAGATTACGGTGCCCCACAAAAGCCCCGGTGTTGATGTCAACGGTGGTCATTGCTTCGGTCTGGTCGATAACCAGATAACCGCCTGACTTGAGCTCAACTTTACGCTCCAGCGCGCGCTGGATTTCATTCTCAACGTCGAACAGATCAAAGATAGGCTGGCGGCCGCTGTAATGCTCAAGCTTATTGGTCATTTCAGGCATATATTCTGCCGTGAATTCCATTAACGCTTCGTAGGTCAAACGGGAATCCACGCGAATTTTATCCAGTTGAGCGTCAGCAAAGTCGCGCAGAACACGCTGCGCCAGCGCCAGTTCACCGTACATCTGATAGCGGGTCTGCGGGCGCTTCTTACGCTCCATGACTTTGGTCCAGACGCGCTTGAGATAGGCGGCGTCAGAAGCTAAATCCTCTTCACACACCCCTTCGGCTGCGGTACGAATGATAAAGCCGCCCTGCTCATCACAATAATCCGCGACTACTTTCTTTAAGCGATCGCGTTCGGCTTCACTTTCGATACGTTGCGACACGCCGACGTGCGAAGCGCCGGGCATAAAGACGAGATAACGGGAAGGTAACGTGATGTCGGTGGTCAGACGCGCGCCTTTGGTCCCCAGGGGATCTTTCACCACCTGTACCATCAGGTCCTGGCCCTGACGCACCAGTTCAGAAATATCGCGGACGGTGAACTGCTTTTGCTCTTCACCCGCCACGCATTCGGTATGCGGCATGATATCGGAAGCGTGGAGGAACGCGGCCTTATCGAGACCAATATCTACAAAAGCCGCCTGCATACCTGGTAAAACACGACTAACACGACCTTTGTAGATATTGCCTACTATTCCGCGTCGCGCTTCACGCTCAATATGAATTTCCTGCAAAATGCCGCCATCGATATACGCCACTCGCGTCTCCGATGGCGTCACGTTTACTAATAGTTCAGCCGTCATGTGTATCCCTTTTTTCACGTAGCGAGTTAAAGTTACTCAGCAACTCATACGTTTCCACCAGCGGTAAGCCGACTACGGCGTGATAGCTGCCATTTATCTTCCTGACGAAACAGCCACCCAGCCCTTGAATACCGTATGCACCTGCTTTATCTAAAGGTTCGCCGCTCGCAACATAGTCTGCAATGTCTTTCTCGGAAAGCATCCGGAAGGTCACTTCCGTTACGACCAGACAGTCGAGCGTGTGCTGGCTATCTGCCAGCGCAACGGCGGTCATCACCTGATGGGTATTCCCTGATAGCTTACGCAGCATCGCGGCTGCATGCGCTTCATCGCGAGGCTTCTCCAGCACTTCACCGTTAAGCACCACTATCGTATCGGCACCCAGAACAGGGAGATCGTGGCGGGTTAACGCAACGCCCGCCTGCGCTTTCTCTCGCGCCAGGCGCGCCACATATTGCTGCGCCGGCTCCTGTGGGCGACGCAGCTCTTCGATACCGGGAACCACTTTCTCAAACGTCATGCCTAGCTGAGTGAGAAGTTCCTGGCGACGCGGGGAACCTGAAGCAAGATAGAGAGATACCATAACGACCTTATTGAACGGCAAATTGCTGGCGAACTTTACGCATCAGAAGAAATATCCACGGCCAGAGCACGCCGTTTACTACACTACTCCAGAACACTTCAGGTCGGAAAGAGACGTTGATCACTAAAAACTCTGCCCAGAAAACAATAATATCCGTCGCGAGTGAGAGCAGCATAACCACCAGCGCCTGTTGCCAGAGCGCCAGGTTGCGGAACAATTGATATTTCAGCGCCACCAGATACGCCACAATGCTCAACGACAGCGCGCGCACGCCAAGCGTTGATCCACTAATGAGATCAAGTATGGCACCCATCACCAGACCCGTACCAACATTCACACGGTGCGGCAGCGCCAGTGACCAGTAGAGCAGAATGAGCAGCACCCAGTTTGGCCGGAAGACGATAAGGTCGTCCGGCCAGGGCATAACCTGTAGCAGCAGTGCGATAAGAAACGAGAGCCAGATTACCCAGCGTCCCTGGCTACGGTAGCTTGCCACTATTGCCCTCCTGCAGAGGGTTGTGGTGGCGGCGTCCCCGCAGGCGGTGTGGCTAACCCGGTTGCCGGCGCGGGAAGCTGCGGCCCCATAGTCTCAGGAGACGGCAGTACCTGAGGCATCATCTGCATCAGACGTTCGTTGGCGACGCGATGCACCTCTTCCGGCGTCATCGGGTTGGTGCCGTTACGATCTGCGCCCCACAGCAGCAGCAGATAGCGCAAACGCTGCAGACCCGCCGTTGGACGCGCCTGAATCACCGTATACGCGCGCTGCGTGTCCAGCTTAACGGACGATACCACGCCAACCGGATAACCTTCCGGGAAACGACCACCCAGACCGGATGTCACCAGCACATCGCCGACGCGAATGTCGGTATTGGCTGGCAGATGCTCCAGTTGGAGATCGTCAGTACAGCCGTTACCGGCGGCAATCACACGAATATCGTTACGCAGAACCTGAATAGGCAGTGCGTGGGTGGCATCGCAAATCAGCAGCACGCGGCTGGTGAGCTTGGCGACGGCCACAACCTGACCGACAACGCCTTTATCGCTGATCACCGGCTGGCCTTCGTAAACACCGTTCACGCTGCCTTTGTCGATAACCACCTGGTCGCTGTAGGGATCGTTAACCGTTGAGATCACCTGCGTCACCATTTTTTGTTCGTCCTGGCGCAGTGGTGAACCTAACAGCTCACGTAAACGGGCATTTTCTTGTTTGTACTGACCGAGCATCAGCAGGTCACTGTTTTTCAGCAGCAGTTCCTGACGCAGCGCACGGTTTTCGAGTTCAAGCTGATCGCGTGAAGCCAGCGTTTGCGAAACGCTATCAAGCAGTTCACGAGGACCATTGGAAACAAAGTAGAAAGGACTGACGGCAGTATCCATGTACGTTCGGATTTGACTGAACATACCGAGACGGCTATCGGCGATAATGACACCCAGCGCCACCAGCACCGCCAGAATAAGGCGAATCTGCAGCGACGGGCCACGGCTAAAAATGGGCTTCATAGGCTATGCGTATTCTCGTGTCAGTGAAATTGAGGGTAGCCTTCTGGCTACCCTGAACCTCATGCTGACTACTCTTCGCTAAACAAGTCGCCGCCGTGCATGTCGATCATTTCCAGCGCCTTGCCGCCGCCACGCGCTACGCAGGTCAGCGGATCTTCAGCAACGACAACTGGAATACCGGTTTCTTCCATTAACAGGCGGTCAAGGTTGCGCAGCAGCGCGCCACCACCGGTCAGAACCATACCGCGCTCGGAGATGTCGGAAGCCAGTTCTGGCGGGCACTGTTCCAGTGCAACCATCACTGCGCTCACGATGCCCGTCAGAGGCTCCTGCAGCGCTTCGAGAATTTCGTTAGAGTTCAGCGTAAAGCCACGCGGAACACCTTCTGCCAGGTTACGGCCACGCACTTCGATTTCACGCACTTCGTCGCCCGGGTAAGCGGAGCCGATTTCGTGCTTGATACGTTCTGCGGTTGCTTCACCAATCAGAGAACCGTAGTTACGGCGAACATAATTGATAATCGCTTCATCGAAGCGGTCGCCGCCGATACGTACGGAAGAGGAGTAAACCACACCGTTCAGGGAGATAACGGCCACTTCAGTGGTACCACCGCCGATATCCACAACCATGGAGCCTGTTGCTTCAGAAACCGGCAGGCCGGCACCAATTGCAGCAGCCATTGGCTCTTCAATCAGGAACACTTCACGGGCGCCAGCGCCCTGAGCAGATTCACGGATCGCACGGCGTTCAACCTGAGTTGCGCCAACCGGTACACACACCAGTACGCGCGGGCTTGGGCGCATAAAGCTGTTGCTGTGAACCTGTTTGATGAAGTGCTGGAGCATTTTTTCGGTGACGAAGAAGTCAGCGATTACGCCATCTTTCATCGGGCGAATCGCCGCGATGTTACCTGGCGTACGGCCCAGCATCTGTTTTGCGTCATGACCTACAGCGGCCACACTTTTCGGTGAACCGGCACGATCCTGACGAATGGCGACCACGGAAGGCTCATTCAATACGATGCCTTGTCCTTTTACGTAAATCAGGGTATTCGCGGTACCCAGGTCAATGGACAGGTCATTGGAAAACATGCCACGAAATTTTTTCAACATACTAAGGGATAATCCTGAAAGCTGGGGCGGAAAAATAAAATCCGCTTACTTTACCAACCACACGCAGCAGCGACAAGGCGCAAAAATCATCTGCAACGGTGAAAATTAGTGCAGTTCGTTACCTCTGTTACAAATCCAACCTGAGTCCTTCAGTGCAGGAATACTCACTGCCGCTCCATCCTGGATTTGTCCCTGTCAAAGGTCGACACATGCATGTGTGCGTCTTTTTTCCCGGCGAGCAGACATGCACACTCCCGAAAAAAACCGCGCGCGTTATTCTACGTGATAAACACGTTAAACAGCAGGTCAAACCGAATATCTTTGCGAATATTTTTTCACATTTGAGTCAAGTGGCTGGGAAGCAGCAAAAAAATCACCCTGACCGCCGAAAACTCCGCATTTGGTCAACTCTTGCCACTCGCCCCGGCTGCGGACTCCGGCGGCGAAAACCTGAATCGACGTACCCTTACAGGCTTCAACCAGACTTTGCACCAACAGCTGATTCTGACTGCGTTTTTCAATATTGCGCACCAGTACCGGATCGAGCTTAATCAGCTCAACCTCAAGCTGCTTAATCCAGGTGGTACTGACTAAGGCTAAACCTGCCTGCGTTACCGCAACCCGAACGCCTAATGCATGAATTAAACGAACGACTGGCTGTAAACGCGTCATATGTTGACAGACATCTACCTCTGCAAGTTCAAAAATAATCCGTCGACGTTGAGATTTTTCGCACTGCATCAATGTATCACGCAGCCAGCGCTGGAATCGCGGGCGAATAAGCGACTCAACCGTCACCTGAATCGCTAGGTTTTCCTCTGGCCAGAAACCAAGGAATGGGATCAGGCGAGTAATCTGCTGGCGGTCATATTCTTCGCCAAGGCCAAACTCCAGCACCATCGGCATATATTCCGCGGCGATAACCTCTTCTTTACCGTCAAAAATACGGCACATCAGTTCACGGTGATGAACGCTGCCGTCGAGGTTGACCGCCGGTTTTTGGTATAGCCGCGGGCCGCCACGGCTGAGCATCTGCTCAATCAGGGTGCGCCAGCGGACGTTCCCGCGCCCTTTCTCCGGCAGCGAGTCATCGTAAATCGCCCAACTGTTGCTGCCCTGTAGCACCGCATTACGCACCGCCGCCTCAGCGTGCTCCATGACCTGCTCGGTGGTCTGCCCGCCGCGCCAGGCGCAAATGCCGATGTGCATCATGTCATCACGGTCGAGGATTTTCGCCAGCGGGAGTCCATCAATGGCTTTGAGCAGTTGCCCGGCGATGCTGTCGGCTTCTTTTAAGGTGCGGTGCGGTAGCAGGACGGTAAAGTCGCTGCGGCGATAGCGCGCCAGCAACGCTCCGGGGTAACGCATAATAAAGGTGGAAAGCAGATTGATGAGCGTAAAGACATGTTCTTCCGCCGCGGCCCGGCCCCAGTTGTCGCGCAGGAAGTCAAAGTCCGGCAGGCGGATCATCATCACAATGCCGTGCGACCCCACATTTTCCTGATCGTCGAGCAGCGTCGCAAGCTGGTTATCAAAGAACAGTCGGTTACTCAGTCCGGTTTTCGAGTCCTGAGCCGCGTAGGAGCGAATCAGCGTATCCAGTCGGCTACGCTGTTCTCCGGCAAACTGGATCTCAGAGAGCAACATATCCAGCGCCGAACTGGTGCGGGCGGGCCATTCATGGATATTACCTTTGGCTTTCGGCCCGCGCTCGCCGTTAAGAATACGAATAGAGCGCAGCTCCAGCAGTTCTTCCCCCGCCAGCTGTCGACGCAGCCAGCGCACGGCGATAAACACCACCAGCACCATAAAGGCAATGGTAATGGTCAGCGGCGCGGTGGTCATCAATGAGCGGAAATAGTTAGCCATCGGGTCCTGATAGACCAGATGAATCTTCATGCCGGGATGTTTCAGTGACGAGACTTCCATCTCGCGGTACTGGTAGTGGCTACCTACCGGCAGATAGCTGCTGGTACGGCTATGCTGGAGCAGCGTTTTTCCATTCTGCGTGAAATCGATACGGACGATATCAAGCGGCACCATGATTTCATCAAGCTGATCGTCGAGCTTGTCGAACGGCGTGTTAACCAGGCGGTTATCCAATACCGTTGCCACGGCCTGCACACGACTGGCTATCTTGTACTGTATGCCGTTATAAAAACTCAATGAGGAGCCAATTAACGTCACAAAGATGGTAAGCCCGGTTAAGAGCGTAAAAAAGGCTGAGAACTTCGTCGTTAATCGCATCCCTGTGTTAACTCCGTGGGTTAATCATCCCCGACAGAGAGCCGGGCGCCTGTGTCCGTACATTACTATCAGAAGTAAGCACTAACATATCAAACCAGGTCGGCATACTACCAAACCTGGCGGATCTGGCAATTTATTGCGCCAAATCGCCAACAAATAATGATAAACGAGTATAGTCCCCGGTAAATTTTTTCACTATCAGTCCATGTAAGGAAGGGTTATGCAGGCACTCATCTTAGAACAGCAGGATGGTAAAACTATCGCCGCAGTGAAGGCCGTTGACGACAGTCTGCTGCCGCAAGGTAACGTCACTGTCGATATCCAGTGGTCCAGCCTGAACTATAAAGACGCACTCGCTATCACCGGAAAAGGGAAAATCATCCGTAACTTCCCGATGGTGCCAGGCATCGACTTTGCCGGGACGGTTCACGCCAGCGATGACGCGCGCTTTGCGCCGGGCCAGCAGGTGCTGCTGACCGGCTGGGGCGTGGGCGAAAACCATTGGGGCGGCCTGTCCGAGCGCGCGCGCGTCAACGGCGACTGGCTGGTACCGCTGCCCGCAGGCCTGGATGGACGCAAAGCGATGATCATCGGCACCGCGGGCTTCACCGCGATGCTGTGCGTGATGGCATTGGAAGATGCGGGCGTGCGCCCTGAAGAGGGTGAAATCGTGGTGACGGGCGCCAGCGGCGGCGTCGGCAGTACCGCTATCGCCCTGCTGCATAAGCTGGGCTATCAGGTAGCGGCGGTGTCCGGTCGCGAAAGCACCCATAGCTATCTTCGCGCGCTGGGGGCAAACCGTATTCTGGGTCGCGATGAGTTCGCGGAAACCCGTCCGCTGGAAAAACAGATCTGGGCCGGTGCGGTCGATACCGTTGGCGATAAAGTGCTGGCCAAAGTGCTGGCGCAGATGAACTACGGCGGTTGTGTCGCGGCCTGTGGCCTGGCCGGTGGCTTTGCGCTGCCTACCACCGTGATGCCGTTCATCCTGCGTAACGTTCGTCTACAAGGCGTGGATTCAGTGATGACCCCGGCGGCACGCCGCGCACAAGCATGGAAACGTCTGGTTACCGATTTACCAGAATCCTTCTTCGCGCAGAGCGCAACGGAGATAAACCTTTCTCAAGCTCCTGAATTTGCAGATAAAATTATCAGCAATCAGATTCAGGGTCGCACCCTGGTGAAAATCGACTAAGCACTTATTTTTCAAGGCGCACTCGCGTTAATTTGACTCCTCCGCCATGCTTAACAAAAGCCTGCCGGAGGAAGTCATGAAATCCCGTAAATTAACTGAAGCAGACGTCACCGCCGAGTCTGTTTTTATGCTTCAGCGCCGCCAGGTGCTGAAGATGCTTGGTATCAGCACCGCTGCCGCCTCACTTCCACTGCACGCCTCCAGTCTGACGGACTGGTTCAAAGGTAACGACCGCCCGCCAGCCCCGGCAGGAAAACCGTTGACGTTCAGCAAGCCAGATGAATGGCAGAGCACACTGACGCTGACACCAGAAAATAAAGTCACCGGCTATAACAACTTCTATGAATTCGGCCTCGATAAAGCCGACCCCGCCGCTAACGCCGGGAGCCTCCCCATAGATCCATGGAAGCTCACCATTGGCGGTGAAGTCGCAAAACCGCTAACGCTCGATCATGACGATTTAACCAAACGCTTCCCGCTGGAACAGCGTATCTATCGTATGCGCTGCGTTGAGGCCTGGTCGATGGTGGTGCCGTGGATTGGTTTCCCACTGCATAAACTGCTGGCCGCCGTTGAGCCCACCAGCAACGCGAAGTATGTAGCATTTAAAACGCTCTACTCCCCTGAGCACATGCCTGGGCAGAAAGACCGGTTTATCGGCGGTGGTCTTGCTTATCCTTATATAGAAGGATTGCGCCTGGACGAAGCCATGAATCCGCTCACGCTACTCACCGTCGGCGTTTATGGTAAAGCGTTACCGCCGCAAAACGGCGCGCCGATCCGCCTGACGGTGCCGTGGAAATACGGCTTTAAGGGGATAAAATCCATCGTCAGCATTATGCTGACCCGCGAGCGCCCAGACTCCACATGGAACCTGGCCGCACCGGACGAATATGGTTTTTTTGCCAACGTGAACCCGCATGTCGATCATCCGCGCTGGTCTCAGGCGACGGAGCGTTTTATCGGTTCCGGCGGTATTCTCGACGTGCAGCGCCAACCGACGCTGCTGTTTAACGGCTACGCCGATGAAGTGGCTTCGCTTTATCGTGGAATGAATTTGCGGGAGAATTTTTAATGCGTTTAACGGCTAAACAGGTCACCTGGCTGAAGGTTTTCCTGCATCTTGCGGCCTTTTTGCCGTTTGTCTGGCTGTTCTGGGCCGTTTCTCAGGGGCTACTCAGCGCCGACCCGGTGAAGGATATTCAACATTTTACCGGTAGGATGGCTCTGAAATTACTGCTGGCGACCTTGTTGGTCGCCCCGCTAGCGCGCTACGCTAAACAACCGCTGCTGATTCGCACCCGTCGCCTGCTGGGATTATGGTGCTTTGCATGGGCCACCATCCATCTCACCAGCTACAGCGTTCTGGAGCTGGGTATCCGGAATTTGTCGCTATTAGGGCAGGAGATCGCCACACGTCCTTATCTTCTGCTGGGATTTGCCTGCTGGCTGATTTTATTGGCCCTGGCGGTGACATCTACCCAGGCAATGCAGCGAAAATTGGGCCGACGCTGGCAGCTTTTGCATAACTTCGTCTATCTTGTCGCGATCCTCGCACCGATACATTTCCTGTGGTCGGTAAAGATTATCTCACCACAACCGGTTATCTACGCAGCCATCGCGATCGTGCTTTTAGCCTGCCGTTATAAGAAGTTTCGCCAGTGGTGGCGCTAGTTTCGTGAGATGTGCGGTTTACCGCAATTCTCTTATAGTCAGACGTTCTTTACACGATAGCAGTTGATAATCTTCCCTGATAAGACCAGTATTTAGCTGCCAAATGCTACGAAATAGTTATAATGTGCGACCTTGGTTTTCCCGACCGGGTTTTTACCCCCCCGAAAGGGTGACAATCGCGCATCGAAGGTATATTTTGTTTTTTACCCGAGAATTGCAGGAGATAGCAGCACAATGACTGACAAGTTTCGCATTTTGCTTTTGAACGGTCCGAACCTGAATATGTTAGGCACCCGTGAGCCAGAGAAGTACGGCACGCTGACGCTTTCCCAGATCGTAAGCCGCTTAACTGCGGAAGCTGAAACCCTGAACGTCACGCTCGACAGCCTGCAATCCAACGCCGAGTACGTCCTCATCGACCGTATTCATCAGGCTAAAGACAATATTGACTATATCCTGATTAATCCGGCCGCGTTCACGCACACGAGCGTTGCCCTTCGCGATGCGTTGCTGGCGGTGAGTATCCCGTTTATCGAGATCCACCTGAGCAACGTCCATGCGCGCGAACCATTCCGCCATCACTCGTATCTGTCTGATATCGCTTCTGGCGTTATCTGCGGACTCGGGGCTGACGGCTATTCATACGCTTTACAGACGGCGGTAAAACGCCTGTCACAATCAAACTAAACAAAGAGTACGGAACCCACTCATGGATATTCGTAAGATTAAAAAACTGATCGAGCTGGTCGAAGAGTCTGGCATCAACGAACTGGAAATTTCTGAAGGTGAAGAGTCAGTGCGCATCAGCCGCTCTGCTCCAAACACCGGTATGCCAGTGATGCAACAGGCCTACGCAGCGCCTGTCATGCAAGCGCAAGCACCTGTTGCAGCAGCACCAGCTGCAGCTGAAGCTCCGGCTAAAGCTGAAATCAGTGGTCACATCGTACGTTCCCCGATGGTTGGTACTTTCTATCGCACCCCAGGCCCGGACGCGAAAGCATTCGTGGAAGTTGGTCAGAAAGTAAACGTAGGCGATACCCTGTGCATCGTTGAAGCGATGAAAATGATGAACCAGATCGAAGCTGACAAAGCAGGGACTGTGAAAGCAATCCTGGTAGAAAGCGGTCAGCCAGTTGAATTTGACGAGCCTCTGGTCGTCATCGAGTAACGAGGCGAAGATGCTGGATAAAATTGTCATCGCCAACCGCGGCGAGATTGCACTGCGTATTCTTCGTGCCTGTAAAGAACTGGGCATCAAGACCGTGGCTGTGCACTCCACTGCGGACCGCGATTTAAAACACGTACTGCTGGCGGATGAAACGGTCTGTATTGGCCCGGCTCAGTCCGTAAAAAGCTATCTGAACATCCCGGCTATTATCAGCGCTGCTGAGATCACCGGGGCTGTTGCGATTCACCCAGGCTATGGCTTCCTCTCTGAGAACGCCAACTTTGCCGAGCAGGTTGAACGTTCCGGCTTTATCTTCATCGGCCCGAAAGCCGACACCATTCGCCTGATGGGCGACAAAGTGTCCGCGATCACCGCCATGAAGAAAGCGGGCGTACCAACCGTTCCTGGCTCTGACGGCCCGCTGGGCGAAGATATGGACGTTAACCGCGCGCATGCTAAACGCATCGGCTACCCGGTTATCATCAAAGCCTCCGGCGGCGGCGGCGGTCGCGGTATGCGCGTTGTGCGCAACGACGCAGACCTGGCGCAGTCTATTGCCATGACCAAAGCGGAAGCCAAAGCGGCTTTCAGCAACGACATGGTTTACATGGAAAAATACCTGGAAAATCCTCGCCACGTCGAGATTCAGGTGCTGGCTGACGGTCAGGGCAACGCTATCTATCTGGCTGAACGTGACTGCTCCATGCAGCGTCGTCACCAGAAAGTTGTCGAAGAAGCACCAGCGCCGGGTATTACCCCGGAACTGCGTCGCTACATCGGCGAACGCTGCGCGAAAGCGTGCGTGGATATCGGCTACCGTGGCGCAGGTACTTTCGAGTTCCTGTTCGAAAACGGCGAGTTCTATTTCATCGAAATGAACACCCGTATCCAGGTAGAGCACCCGGTTACCGAGATGATCACCGGCGTTGACCTTATCAAAGAGCAGCTGCGTATCGCTGCCGGTCAGCCGCTGTCCATCAAGCAAGAAGAAGTCCATGTCCGTGGCCATGCGGTAGAATGCCGTATCAACGCCGAAGACCCAGACACCTTCCTGCCAAGCCCAGGTAAAATTACCCGCTTCCACGCGCCGGGCGGCTTTGGCGTTCGTTGGGAATCTCATATTTACGCTGGCTACACCGTACCACCGTACTATGACTCAATGATCGGCAAACTCATCTGTTACGGTGAGACCCGTGACGTGGCAATTGCTCGCATGAAGAACGCGCTGCAGGAACTGATCATCGACGGTATCAAAACCAACGTTGATCTGCAGATGCGTATCATGGCCGACGAGAACTTCCAGCATGGTGGTACCAACATCCACTACCTGGAGAAAAAACTCGGATTACAGGAAAAATAATCCTGTTATCGCAGCAAAAGGCCGGATTTCCCGGCCTTTTTTCTTTTTCTCTCCCCTCATCTTTTCCTTGCGGTACAATCCCCGCTTTCTTCATCCACAAGGGACAAAAAATGGACAAGCGTTTTGTTCAGGCCCATAAAGAGGCGCGCTGGGCGCTTTGGCTAACCCTTCTCTATCTTGCTGCGTGGTTAGCGTGTGCTTACTTACCTGACTCCACGCAGGGTATCACAGGTCTACCACACTGGTTTGAAATGGCCTGCCTGCTGATGCCGCTGATTTTTATTTTGCTGTGCTGGCTGATGGTCCGCTTTGTCTTCCGCGACATCCCGCTGGAGGATAAAGATGCAAACTGAGATTATCGTCGTTCTCGTGCTTTACCTGTTCGTGGTGTTCGGCCTGTCGCTGTATGCCATGCGTAAACGCAGCACCGGCTCCTTCCTCAGCGAATATTTCCTCGGCAGCCGTTCGATGGGCGGTTTTGTGCTGGCGATGACGTTGACCACCACCTATATCAGCGCCAGCTCGTTTATCGGCGGGCCGGGTGCCGCCTATAAATACGGGCTGGGCTGGGTGCTGCTGGCGCTGATCCAGGTGCCGACTATCTGGCTGTCGCTGGGGGTACTCGGTAAAAAGTTCGCCATTCTGGCGCGACGCTATAACGCCATTACTCTCAACGACATGCTGCAGGCGCGCTACCAGAACCGCGCAGTAGTGTGGATTGCCAGTATCAGCCTGTTGGTTGCTTTCGTCGGCGCGATTGCGGTGCAGTTTATCGGCGGCGCACGCCTGCTGGAGACGGCGGCGGGCATTAAGTATGAGAACGGCCTGCTGATTTTCGGCATCACGATTGCGCTGTACACCGCCTTTGGCGGCTTCCGCGCCAGCGTGCTTAACGACACCATGCAAGGCATGGTGATGTTGATTGGCACTATTGTGCTGCTGGTAGGCGTGGTGCACGCCGCAGGTGGGCTACACAATGCCGTCGATACGCTGGAGCAGATTAACCCGCAGCTGGTCTCGCCGCACGGTGCGGACGATATCCTGACGCCAACCTTTATGACCTCCTTCTGGGTGCTGGTCTGTTTCGGGGTGATTGGCCTGCCGCATACCGCCGTTCGCTGCATCTCTTATAAAGACAGCAAGGCGGTGCATCGCGGGATTATCATCGGCACTATCGTAGTGGCTATACTGATGCTGGGGATGCACCTGGCGGGTGCGCTGGGCCGCGCCGTGCTGCCGCATCTGACCGTACCAGATCTGGTTATTCCGACGCTGATGGTGCAGGTATTACCGCCGTGGGCAGCCGGTCTGTTCCTTGCCGCGCCGATGGCCGCTATTATGTCGAACGTGAACGCCCACCTGCTGCAAGCGTCGGCGACCATCATTAAAGATCTGTGGCTCAGCGCGAGCCCGACTAAAATTCGTAATGAGCACCGCATTAAGCGCATCTCCACATGGACGACGCTGGTGCTCGGTATTCTGATGATGCTCGCCGCCTGGCGTCCGCCGGAGATGATTATCTGGCTAAATCTGCTCGCCTTTGGCGGGCTGGAAGCGGTGTTCCTGTGGCCATTAGTGCTCGGTCTGTACTGGGAGCGGGCGAACGCTGCCGGGGCGCTGAGTGCGATGATTGTCGGCGGCGTACTGTATGCCGTGCTGGCCACGTTTAATATTCAGTATCTGGGCTTCCATCCGATTGTGCCCTCGTTACTGCTAAGTTTGCTGGCGTTTATGGTTGGGAACCGTTTTGGTCAACCCGTCCCACAAGCTGCCGTAATTTCTTCTGATAAATAAAGAGTTTTGCCATGCCGTGGATCCAACTAAAACTGAACACAACCGGCGCCAATGCCGAAGATCTTAGCGATGCGCTGATGGAAGCCGGCTCGGTCTCCATCACCTTCCAGGATACGCATGACACGCCGGTCTTTGAGCCGCTGCCGGGTGAAACGCGTCTGTGGGGCGATACCGACGTTATCGGCCTGTTCGATGCAGAAACCGACATGAAAGAGGTGGTTGCCATCCTGGAACAGCATCCGCTGTTGGGTGAAGGCTTCGCCCACAAAATTGAACAGTTAGAAGATAAAGACTGGGAACGCGAGTGGATGGATAACTTCCATCCAATGCGCTTTGGCGAGCGCCTATGGATCTGCCCAAGCTGGCGCGATGTGCCGGACGTTAACGCCGTTAACGTGATGCTCGATCCAGGCCTGGCCTTCGGCACCGGTACGCACCCAACTACCTCCCTGTGTTTGCAGTGGCTGGACGGGCTGGATTTAGCCGGCAAAACGGTCATCGACTTTGGTTGTGGTTCCGGGATCCTCGCGATCGCCGCGCTGAAGTTAGGTGCCGCAAAAGCGATCGGGATCGACATCGATCCGCAGGCTATTCAAGCTAGCCGCGATAACGCCCAGCGTAACGGCGTCTCTGAGCGTCTGGAATTGTACCTACCGCAGGATCAGCCAGAAGCCATGAAAGCCGATGTCGTGGTCGCAAACATCCTGGCTGGCCCATTACGCGAGCTGGCACCGTTAATCAGCGTGCTGCCGGTTACAGGCGGTCTGCTGGGGCTTTCCGGTATCCTGGCAAGCCAGGCGGAAAGTGTCTGTGAAGCCTATGCCGATCTCTTTGACCTCGACGCCGTCGTGGAGAAAGAAGAGTGGTGCCGCATTACCGGCCGCAAAAAATAGTCCCTTCTTGTGGCCTCTCTGGAGGCCACA
>CP070603.1:628862-637537 GCA_016939855.1 Kluyvera ascorbata | reverse complement strand
G
Organism: Kluyvera ascorbata; assembly: GCA_016939855.1. Taxonomy (GTDB): domain Bacteria; phylum Pseudomonadota; class Gammaproteobacteria; order Enterobacterales; family Enterobacteriaceae; genus Kluyvera; species Kluyvera ascorbata_C. The sequence continues at coordinate 637,536 of CP070603.1, read as the reverse complement.
GTGTGACCTGGATTGTCCTTAAGCACCCAATGACCCTTTCAGAAACGCTGCTGAAAAAATTCACCCACACGATGCACCATGACAACAACCGACCAGCACAGCCGCTCAATGGCCGTGTTGTTGTCGAATAAGCCGCAGAATAGTGTCGGGATCATGTCCTGAAATGGGAGCATTGTCACACTATGTCACAATAATCTGCTGATTAAATCAGCAGATTATCTTGCCAGATCTTCCTCAGTCGAAGAAAAAGTGAGAAGTTACTCAAAAATATAGATGTAGATAAAATCGCCATAATTTTCTAATTAGATGATTTATATAATTAATTCTTTAGTAGCGATCGCGCTTACTGCGATTCTTTGATCCACCTCAGAGGATTGGTTAAAGTTTGGCCTTTCATCTCGTGCAAAAAATGCGTAATATACGCCGCCTTGCAGTCACAGTATGGTCATTTCTTAACTCATGCGTATCGGACAACACCAGCTCAGAAATCGACTGATCGCAGCACCTATGGCAGGTATTACCGACCGGCCGTTCAGGACGCTGTGCTATGAGATGGGAGCAGGTTTAACCGTTTCCGAGATGATGTCGTCTAACCCGCAGGTCTGGGAAAGCGATAAGTCCCGCCTTCGGATGGTGCACATTGATGAACCAGGTATTCGTACCGTGCAAATTGCCGGAAGCGTGCCTGAAGAGATGGCAGATGCCGCGCGTATCAACGTGGGAAGTGGCGCCCAAATTATTGATATCAATATGGGTTGCCCGGCCAAAAAAGTGAATCGCAAGCTTGCAGGTTCAGCCCTTCTGCAATACCCCGACCAGGTGAAGTCAATCCTGACGGCGGTTGTCAGCGCAGTGGACGTTCCTGTTACGTTAAAGATTCGCACGGGTTGGTCGCCGGAACACCGTAACTGTGTAGAGATTGCCCAACTGGCCGAAGACTGTGGCATTCAGGCCCTGACCATTCATGGACGCACACGCGCCTGTTTGTTCAATGGTGAAGCTGAATACGACAGCATTCGGGCAGTTAAGCAGAAAGTTTCCATTCCGGTTATCGCGAATGGTGACATTACTGACCCGCTTAAAGCCAGAGCTGTACTCGACTATACGGGGGCTGATGCCCTGATGATAGGACGTGCCGCTCAGGGAAGACCCTGGATCTTTCGGGAAATCCAGCATTATCTGGACACTGGGGAGTTGCTTGCTCCACTGCCACTGGCAGAGATTAAGCGCTTGCTTTGTGCGCACGTTCGGGAACTGCATGACTTTTATGGTCAGGCAAAAGGGTACCGAATCGCGCGTAAACACGTATCCTGGTATCTCCAGGAACACGCTCCAAATGACCAGTTTCGGCGCACATTCAACGCCATAGAGGATGCCAGCGTACAGCTGGAGGCGTTGGAGGCATACTTCGAAAATCTTGCGTAATGAAATAAAGAGCTGACAGAACTATGTTCGAACAACGCGTAAATTCTGACGTACTGACCGTTTCTACCGTTAACTCTCAGGATCAGGTAACTCAAAAACCCCTGCGTGACTCGGTTAAACAGGCACTGAAGAACTATTTTGCTCAACTGAACGGTCAGGATGTTAATGACCTGTATGAGCTGGTACTGGCTGAAGTAGAACAGCCCCTGTTGGACATGGTGATGCAATACACCCGTGGTAACCAGACCCGCGCAGCCCTGATGATGGGCATCAACCGTGGTACTCTGCGTAAGAAACTGAAAAAATACGGCATGAACTGATACTAATCAGTTAATTGCTTGATTTTGAAGGCGCTACTCGGCATGGGGAAGCGCCTTTTTTATTGCCTGTTTTACGCCTCAGCGTAGACGATGCGATAGCCCTGATCTTCAGGAATAACCCGCGCAAAGCCCGACCCACCAAAGTGCATCCCCGCCACCAGCAGCTTTTCTGCAACCGCCTGCGCCAGAATACGCTTACGCGATGCTTCCGCCTGTTCGCTATCGATATCAAAAGCGATGCTCACCCCAGGGTGTGCGGTCTGAATATGGGGAAAGTGAACGATGTCACCCCAGATAATCAGGCTAGCTTCCGGAGTATCAATTCTGAACCCCGTATGCCCCGGCGTGTGCCCAGGCAGAGGGACGGGATGAATGCCCTCGGCAATCGGCGCTTCGCTGAGCAAGTGAACGCGCTCGCCGTAGGTGGCTAGCGTCTGGCGCGCGCGGATAAAATTACGCCGCTGACGTTCGTTAGCCTGCGCAAACCGCGCATCGTCCAGCCAGAACGCCTTCTCAAGCGGATGCAGATAGAGCTCGGCATTTGGGTAAACCGCCATGCCTTCCTCATCCAGCAAGCCCCCCAGATGGTCAGGATGAGCGTGAGTCAGCAATACCGTATCCACCGCTTCAGGCTGGACACCAGCCCCCTGTAAATTGGCTTTCAGCTGCCCGCCTACGTTATTGACGCCGCCTGTTCCTGAGTCCACCAGAATCGTTCGCCCGCGCCCACGGATAAGATAACCATAGATATGCAGATTTCCAGGCTCGGTAATCCCTGCCTGCTTCTGGATCTCCCCGGCCTCTGTCGTGCTAATACCGGACAGGAGTTCGAGACTCGCTGCCATATTACCGTCGCTGAGCGGCGTCACCAGAAAGTCGCCAATCTGACGGGAAATCGCGTTCATAAACACCTCGTTACGGGGATGATGAGTAGAAGAATAAGATGACAGAAGCCGAAAGCAGAGGACAGCAGAAGCAGAGTCAGATGAATAATCTTCAGGCTTCCCTGCCTGATAGGATCAGCAGTTACTGGTTAACAACCAGTGTAGGCCGGGTAGCCCACAGACGTTGAGCACAAACGGTCGCCATAATATTGTCGACAAGCAGCGGAGCCTGTTGATAGAGATCGAACTGCAGTGGGTCCATCAGCCAATTTTTGATAATACCGCTAAATGCGCTATGTAATACAATCAATATAATCTCAATGTTTGTATCATCAGGTAATATTCTGTTACGCACGCAAGCCTGCAATATATCCCGCATGGAATCATAGCTGAAGCCTATTTTCTTTCTGATTTCATACTCCGGCATCATATCGCTACTAAATTCACACTTATGATACAGAATCTGCATCAGTGCACGCTGCCGCGGCGTTTCAGCGATATATTGCAAACCAACGACAAATTTATTTCTTAAGTTTAATAGTGGATTCGCGCTGTCTATTTGTATCAATTTATGATGAATTAAATCACGTAGCGGCAGTTGTTCTTCCCACATCGCGTTAAATAATTCACTTTTGCTGGAAAAATGCCAGTAAACCGCACCGCGGGTTACCCCTGCAGCATCAGCAATGTCGGTCAGCGTGGTGTTACTCACGCCCCGCTGCGCAAACTGCTCAATGGCTGAGTCAAGCAGCAACTGGCGCGTCTTGAGCGCCTCTTCTTTCGTTTTTCTGGCCATAGCCTGCGTCACTTACCGCAAAATATGCGGTGAATAGAAAATCAATTTAATTTACCATTGAGACTAACCGCAATATTTAGCAAAAAGTATGATGAGTACTGAAAATCAATAAATCCATTGAATATATATTTCACTAACTAACATTCATATTATGAATGCATGATTTCATTACACCTCTCCATAAATTCTCTAATCCTGCTATTTTTGCGTTTCCGTGCCTTTGGTGATTGTCCAAAAATAACTATCTCTTACATCCACCGATGTTTATTTGTAGGATAACGAACTGCATTTTTTATTCACCCTTTCTTTCACAGATTTTTAGTCAAACCTGGCTATCAATCTATAAGGAACAGCAATGACGAGTCACGCCAGGGTTACACTTTTATCCAGCTTAATTATCTCTGCGGCATTACTTAGCGGCTGTGATAATTCTGGAAGCCAACAAGCGCATGCGCCAATGCCTCAGGTTACCGTTCACACCGTGAACAACGCGCCATTGTCCATCACTACCGAATTACCAGGCCGTACCTCTGCGTTTCGCGTCGCTGAAGTTCGTCCACAGGTCAGCGGCATTATTCTGAAACGCAACTTTGTGGAAGGTAGTGATGTTGAGGCCGGTCAGTCTCTTTATCAGATAGACCCAGCCACCTACCGGGCGGCCTATGACAGCGCGAAAGGCGATCAGACGAAAGCCGAAGCCGCAGCGGTCATCGCTCACTTGACCGTGAAGCGCTATGTCCCTCTGCTAGGCACCAAATACATCAGCCAACAAGACTATGACCAGGCGGTAGCGACAGCACGTCAGGCCGATGCTGACGTCATGGCTGCGAAAGCTGCCGTTGAGACAGCGCGTATTAACCTCGCCTACACCAAAGTGACCTCACCAATCACCGGCCGCATTGGTAAATCTAGCGTGACTGAAGGTGCCCTGGTGACCAACGGGCAGTCAGATGCATTGGCAACGGTACAGCAGTTGGATCCCATCTACGTCGATGTCACCCAGTCCAGCAGTGATTTTATGCGCCTCAAGCAAGAAAGCTTGCAGCAAGGTGGCGACGCCAAAAGAGTTCAGTTGTTGATGGAAAACGGTCAGCCTTACGCGCTGAAAGGTTCGCTGCAGTTCTCAGACGTTACCGTGGATGAAAGCACCGGCTCTATCACCCTTCGCGCTATTTTCCCTAACCCGCAGCATGTACTGCTGCCAGGGATGTTCGTTCGCGCTCGCATTGATGAAGGCGTAAATCCAAACGCTATGCTGGTTCCGCAGCAGGGTGTGACTCGTACCCCACGCGGCGATGCAACGGTTCTGCTGGTGAACGATAAGAATCAGGTGGAAACGCGCAACGTGGTTGCGGCTCAGGCCGTTGGCGACCAGTGGCTGATTACCAGTGGCCTGAAAGCGGGCGATAAGGTGATTGTCAGCGGGCTGCAGAAAGTACGCCCAGGCGCAACCGTGAAGGCTGAAGAGGATACCGCAGCACCTGCTGCGAAATAAGGTACCGACCACATGTCTAAGTTTTTTATCCATCGACCGGTGTTTGCCTGGGTTCTGGCCATCATCATGATGATTGCAGGTGGCCTGGCCATCCTGCAGTTGCCAATCGCTCAGTACCCAACGATTGCTCCACCTGCAGTGGCGGTTTCAGCAACCTATCCAGGTGCTGATGCGCAAACCGTGCAGGATACCGTCACCCAGGTTATCGAACAGAAYATGAAYGGTATCGATMACCTGATGTACATGTCCTCAACCAGTGACTCCGCGGGTTCCGTGACCATCACCCTGACCTTTAAGTCAGGTACCGATCCGGAYATCGCYCAGGTWCAGGTWCAGAACAAGCTCKCTCTRGCRACGCCKCTKYTGCCRCAGGAAGTGCAGCAGCAGGGTATCAGCGTWGAGAAGTCGAGCAGCAGCTTCCTGATGGTAGCGGGGTTTATCTCTGATAACCCAACGACCGTACAGGACGATATTTCTGACTACATCGCCTCTAACGTTAAAGACCCTATCAGCCGTCTGAACGGCGTGGGTGACGTCCAGCTCTTTGGTGCGCAGTATGCGATGCGTATCTGGCTTGACGGCAACCTGCTGAACAAATACAGCCTGACACCGGTTGATGTTATTAACCAGTTAAAGGTGCAGAACGACCAGATTGCGGCAGGCCAGTTGGGCGGTACGCCAGCGGTGAAAGGCCAGCAGTTGAACGCCTCGATTATTGCGCAGACGCGTCTGAAAGATCCGGTTGAGTTCGGTAAAGTGACCCTCCGCGTGAACGCCGATGGTTCGGTGGTGCATCTGAGCGACGTCGCGCGTATTGAACTCGGCGGTGAGAACTACAACGTTGTAGCACGTATTAACGGTAAACCGGCATCGGGGCTTGGGATCAAGCTGGCGACCGGCGCGAACGCGCTGGATACCGCCAACGCCATCAAAGCTAAGCTCGCGGAGCTGCAACCATTCTTCCCTCAGGGGATGAAGGTGGTCTATCCGTATGACACTACGCCGTTCGTAACCATCTCGATTCACGAAGTCATTAAGACGCTGTTTGAGGCGATTATCCTCGTCTTCCTCGTCATGTACCTGTTCTTGCAGAATATCCGTGCGACGCTTATCCCAACTATCGCCGTGCCGGTGGTGCTGCTCGGGACCTTCGCCGTACTATCGATGTTTGGCTACTCGATAAACACCCTAACSATGTTCGGGATGGTGCTCGCGATAGGCCTGCTCGTCGATGACGCCATCGTGGTGGTGGAAAACGTCGAGCGTGTGATGGTTGAGGAGAAACTCTCGCCCGTCGAGGCCACCGAGAAGTCGATGGAGCAGATTCAGGGTGCGCTGGTCGGGATCGCGATGGTACTGTCGGCGGTATTCGTACCGATGGCCTTCTTTGGCGGCTCAACCGGGGCTATCTATCGCCAGTTCTCGATAACCATTGTTTCCGCAATGGCGCTATCAGTTCTGGTAGCCCTGATCCTGACCCCAGCGCTGTGCGCCACGCTACTGAAACCCGCTTCTGCAGATCACTACGAGAAGAAAGGGTTCTTCGGCTGGTTTAACAATAAGTTTGACCAGAGCGTTAACCACTATACCAATAGCGTCAGCGGTATCTTGCGTTCCACCGGGCGTTACCTGCTTATCTATGTGCTGATTGTTGTCGGTATGGCGGTGCTGTTTGTGCGCCTGCCAACGTCCTTCCTGCCGGATGAGGACCAGGGGGTATTCCTGACCATGGTTCAGCTTCCTGCTGGCGCGACGCAGGAGCGTACGCAGAAAGTATTGGATACCGTCACGCATTACTACCTTAATAACGAGAAGGCAAACGTTGAGAGCGTCTTTACCGTTAACGGCTTCAGCTTTAGCGGCCAGGGTCAGAACTCCGGTATGGCGTTTGTGAGCCTGAAACCGTGGGATGAGCGTAGCGGGGAAGAAAATAGCGCTGAATCCGTCATCAAGCGTGCCACCATGGCCTTCAGCCAGATTAAAGATGCGATGGTGTTCCCGTTCAACATGCCGGCGATTATCGAGCTCGGTACAGCGACCGGTTTCGACTTCGAGCTGATTGACCAAGGTAACCTCGGTCATACGGCATTGACCCAAGCCCGTAATCAGCTTCTTGGCATGGTGCAGCAGCATTCCGATCAGCTGGTTCGCGTGCGTCCWAACGGYCTGGAAGATACTSCGCAGTTCAAASTYGATRTCGAYCAGGAAAAAGCRCAGGCATTAGGCGTTTCACTGTCCGATATCAATGAGACCATTTCTGCAGCGCTGGGCGGCTACTACGTCAACGACTTTATTGACCACGGTCGCGTGAAGAAGGTTTACGTTCAGGCTGACGCTAAGTTCCGCATGTTGCCAAGCGATGTCAACAACATGTACGTACGCAGTTCAAACGGTGAGATGGTGCCATTCTCCGCCTTCGTGACTTCACGTTGGGTATACGGCTCTCCACGTCTGGAACGTTATAATGGCCTGCCATCCATGGAGATCCTCGGTGAAGCAGCTCCGGGTAAGAGTACCGGTGAGGCGATGACCCTGATGGAACAACTGGCCAGCAAGCTGCCTTCAGGTATTGGCTTTGACTGGACGGGMATGTCCTAYCAGGAACGYYTGTCCGGYAACCAGGCACCTGCSCTGTACGCMATCTCRYTGATTGTCGTCTTCCTGTGTCTGGCAGCRCTSTAYGAGAGCTGGTCTATTCCGTTCTCCGTTATGTTAGTGGTGCCATTAGGTGTTGTGGGGGCGCTTCTGGCCGCCTCATTACGAGGCCTGAATAACGACGTGTACTTCCAGGTAGGTCTGCTAACAACCATTGGTCTATCGGCGAAGAACGCCATTCTGATCGTTGAGTTTGCTAAAGATCTTATGGATAAAGAAGGTAAAGGGATCATTGAAGCAACGCTCGAGGCATCACGYATGCGTCTGCGYCCWATYCTGATGACCTCWYTGGCSTTYATCCTCGGCGTTATGCCTCTGGTTATCAGYYSYGGYGCAGGYWSYGGTGCRCAGAACGCMGTYGGTACCGGCGTMATGGGYGGGATGCTGACCGCGACGCTGCTGGCTATCTTCTTCGTACCGGTATTCTTCGTTGTCGTGAGACGTCGCTTTACCAAACACTCCGAGTGACGCTATCACTCATGATAGAAGGCGCCTGCGGGCGCCTTTCTTTTTGTTCAATAGTCAGGAAGATTAGTGGAGCAAGCTCAATACGTTAGGCTATGCCACCATCAGTTACGCTTCATAGCGCACCATTTCGTTATTTTCTTCTTCATTATTTCTACATAATCCCACCGTTTTCGGACTCCCTTCTCCACGATATTTACGAACCACATAAATTGAGATTATTTCCCCTACCAATGGGCTATAGCGCAGGTGATAAAATAAGCCATTCCGTAATACGACATATTTCTGGCGTAATGAAACGGATTATTTAGAGGCTACATCATGAAAAAATTTATTCTGGTGACGCTGCTGGCAACGCTGCTTGCTGGCTGCGCGCATGACTCACCTTGTGTACCCGTTTATGACGATCAGGGCCGTCTGGTTCACACCAACACCTGCATGAAAGGGACCACACAGGACAACTGGGAAACCGCAGGCGCTATCGCCGGTGGTGCTGCTGCCCTGGCAGGCCTGACGCTGGGTATCGTTGCACTGACCAAATAACACAACGGCCAGAATGCGCATGCTTTCTGGCCTTCTCTGCGCTTGTTGTCATCGTCAGAATGACATCACCGTTAATTTTATTATCAATAAA
>CP070603.1:628706-628829 GCA_016939855.1 Kluyvera ascorbata | reverse complement strand
ATAGCGCATCATAATAAAGAGATAGCGAGCGCAGTCTTATTTTCAGCACTGTATTTGCTTAGAATGGAATATATTGTTGAGACAGGTGATGGCTCGTCGTTGTAGATCGGATAAGGCGTTAAC
>CP070603.1:628132-628615 GCA_016939855.1 Kluyvera ascorbata | reverse complement strand
GTCTGTAGCCCGGGCGAGCGCAGCGACCCCGGGATTTCACCGCACTTTCCTTTCCCACAGACGYAAAAAAGCCCATCCKKMMGGATGGGCTTTTTTACTTAATTGATGTCTGGCAGTTCCCTACTCTCGCATGGGGAGACCCCACACTACCATCGGCGCTACGGCGTTTCACTTCTGAGTTCGGCATGGGGTCAGGTGGGACCACCGCGCTACAGCCGCCAGACAAATTCTTTACTAAGTGCCAAACTTTAACCCGAAAAACTGGTGCTGATACCCAGAGTCGAACTGGGGACCTCACCCTTACCAAGGGTGCGCTCTACCAACTGAGCCATATCAGCACACTAAATTTGATGCCTGGCAGTTCCCTACTCTCGCATGGGGAGACCCCACACTACCATCGGCGCTACGGCGTTTCACTTCTGAGTTCGGCATGGGGTCAGGTGGGACCACCGCGCTACAGCCGCCAGGCAAATTCTGTTATCA
>CP070603.1:626654-628116 GCA_016939855.1 Kluyvera ascorbata | reverse complement strand
TGATGTAATCTGTAATCAAGCTGAAATCGATGTCTCTTTCGCCAAAACATCTTCGGCGTTGTAAGGTTAAGCCTCACGGTTCATTAGTACTGGTTAGCTCAATGTATCGCTACACTTACACACCCAGCCTATCAACGTCGTCGTCTTCAACGTTCCTTCAGGACTCTCAAGGAGTCAGGGAGAACTCATCTTGGGGCAAGTTTCGTGCTTAGATGCTTTCAGCACTTATCTTTTCCGCATTTAGCTACCGGGCAATGCCATTGGCATGACAACCCGAACACCAGTGATGCGTCCACTCCGGTCCTCTCGTACTAGGAGCAGCCCCCCTCAATTCTCCAGCGCCCACGGCAGATAGGGACCGAACTGTCTCACGACGTTCTAAACCCAGCTCGCGTACCACTTTAAATGGCGAACAGCCATACCCTTGGGACCTACTTCAGCCCCAGGATGTGATGAGCCGACATCGAGGTGCCAAACACCGCCGTCGATATGAACTCTTGGGCGGTATCAGCCTGTTATCCCCGGAGTACCTTTTATCCGTTGAGCGATGGCCCTTCCATACAGAACCACCGGATCACTAAGACCTGCTTTCGCACCTGCTCGAGCCGTCACTCTCGCAGTCAAGCTAGCTTATGCCTTTGCACTAACCTCCTGATGTCCGACCAGGATTAGCTAACCTTCGTGCTCCTCCGTTACTCTTTAGGAGGAGACCGCCCCAGTCAAACTACCCACCAGACACTGTCCGCAACCCGGATTACGGGTCTACGTTAGAACACCAGCCATTAAAGGGTGGTATTTCAAGGTTGGCTCCATGCGAACTGGCGTCCACACTTCAAAGCCTCCCACCTATCCTACACATCAAGGACCAGTGTTCAGTGTCAAGCTATAGTAAAGGTTCACGGGGTCTTTCCGTCTTGCCGCGGGTACACTGCATCTTCACAGCGAGTTCAATTTCACTGAGTCTCGGGTGGAGACAGCCTGGCCATCATTACGCCATTCGTGCAGGTCGGAACTTACCCGACAAGGAATTTCGCTACCTTAGGACCGTTATAGTTACGGCCGCCGTTTACCGGGGCTTCGATCAAGAGCTTCGCGTTGCCGCTAACCCCATCAATTAACCTTCCGGCACCGGGCAGGCGTCACACCGTATACGTCCACTTTCGTGTTTGCACAGTGCTGTGTTTTTAATAAACAGTTGCAGCCAGCTGGTATCTTCGACTGATTTCAGCTCCATGGGTAAACCACTTCACCTACATATCAGCGTGCCTTCTCCCGAAGTTACGGCACCATTTTGCCTAGTTCCTTCACCCGAGTTCTCTCAAGCGCCTTGGTATTCTCTACCTGACCACCTGTGTCGGTTTGGGGTACGATTTGATGTTACCTGATGCTTAGAGGCTTTTCCTGGAAGCAGGGCATTTGTTACTTCAGCACCGTAGTGCCTCGTCATCACACCTCAGCGTTA
>CP070603.1:615607-626627 GCA_016939855.1 Kluyvera ascorbata | reverse complement strand
CCGCCTACATGCTTAAACCGGGACAACCGTCGCCCGGCTAACATAGCCTTCTCCGTCCCCCCTTCGCAGTAACACCAAGTACAGGAATATTAACCTGTTTCCCATCGACTACGCCTTTCGGCCTCGCCTTAGGGGTCGACTCACCCTGCCCCGATTAACGTTGGACAGGAACCCTTGGTCTTCCGGCGTGCGGGTTTTTCACCCGCATTATCGTTACTTATGTCAGCATTCGCACTTCTGATACCTCCAGCACCCCTCACAGGACACCTTCACAGGCTTACAGAACGCTCCCCTACCCAACAACACATAGTGTCGCTGCCGCAGCTTCGGTGCACAGTTTAGCCCCGTTACATCTTCCGCGCAGGCCGACTCGACCAGTGAGCTATTACGCTTTCTTTAAATGATGGCTGCTTCTAAGCCAACATCCTGGCTGTCTGAGCCTTCCCACATCGTTTCCCACTTAACTGTGACTTTGGGACCTTAGCTGGCGGTCTGGGTTGTTTCCCTCTTCACGACGGACGTTAGCACCCGCCGTGTGTCTCCCGTGATAACATTCTTCGGTATTCGTAGTTTGCATCGGGTTGGTAAGTCGGGATGACCCCCTAGCCGAAACAGTGCTCTACCCCCGAAGATGAATTCACGAGGCGCTACCTAAATAGCTTTCGGGGAGAACCAGCTATCTCCCGGTTTGATTGGCCTTTCACCCCCAGCCACAAGTCATCCGCTAATTTTTCAACATTAGTCGGTTCGGTCCTCCAGTTAGTGTTACCCAACCTTCAACCTGCCCATGGCTAGATCACCGGGTTTCGGGTCTATACCCTGCAACTTAACGCCCAGTTAAGACTCGGTTTCCCTGCGGCTCCCCTATTCGGTTAACCTTGCTACAGAATATAAGTCGCTGACCCATTATACAAAAGGTACGCAGTCACACCCCGAAGGATGCTCCCACTGCTTGTACGTACACGGTTTCAGGTTCTTTTTCACTCCCCTCGCCGGGGTTCTTTTCGCCTTTCCCTCACGGTACTGGTTCACTATCGGTCAGTCAGGAGTATTTAGCCTTGGAGGATGGTCCCCCCATATTCAGACAGGATACCACGTGTCCCGCCCTACTCATCGAGCTCACAACATATGCAATTTTGTGTACGGGGCTATCACCCTGTATCGCCGGCCTTTCCATACCGTTCCACTATCACACATGCTGATTCAGGCTCTGGGCTGCTCCCCGTTCGCTCGCCGCTACTGGGGGAATCTCGGTTGATTTCTTTTCCTCGGGGTACTTAGATGTTTCAGTTCCCCCGGTTCGCTTCATTACGCTATGTATTCACGTAATGATAGTGTGTCGAAACACACTGGGTTTCCCCATTCGGAAATCGTCGRTTATAACGGTTCATATCACCTTACCGACGCTTATCGCAGATTAGCACGTCCTTCATCGCCTCTGACTGCCAGGGCATCCACCGTGTACGCTTAGTCGCTTAACCTCACAACCCGAAGATGTTTCTTTCGATCCATCATCGTGCTGCAAAAATTTGAGAGACTCAAACACACCTCAGTCTGTTCTTATTACGGAGAACAGAGTTCAGTGTGCTGTTTCAATTTTCAGCTTGATCCAGATTTTTAAAGAGCAAATATCTCAAACGTCACCCGAAGGTAAGTTTTGAGATATTGAGGTCGGCGACTTTCACTCACACAAACCAGCAAGTGGCGTCCCCTAGGGGATTCGAACCCCTGTTACCGCCGTGAAAGGGCGGTGTCCTGGGCCTCTAGACGAAGGGGACACTGAAGTCTCAATCGCAAGACGCCTTGCTATTTACTTTTCATCAGACAATCTGTGTGAGCACTTCAAAGAACGTTTCTTTAAGGTAAGGAGGTGATCCAACCGCAGGTTCCCCTACGGTTACCTTGTTACGACTTCACCCCAGTCATGAATCACAAAGTGGTAAGCGCCCTCCCGAAGGTTAAGCTACCTACTTCTTTTGCAACCCACTCCCATGGTGTGACGGGCGGTGTGTACAAGGCCCGGGAACGTATTCACCGTAGCATTCTGATCTACGATTACTAGCGATTCCGACTTCATGGAGTCGAGTTGCAGACTCCAATCCGGACTACGACATACTTTATGAGGTCCGCTTGCTCTCGCGAGGTCGCTTCTCTTTGTATATGCCATTGTAGCACGTGTGTAGCCCTACTCGTAAGGGCCATGATGACTTGACGTCATCCCCACCTTCCTCCAGTTTATCACTGGCAGTCTCCTTTGAGTTCCCGGCCGAACCGCTGGCAACAAAGGATAAGGGTTGCGCTCGTTGCGGGACTTAACCCAACATTTCACAACACGAGCTGACGACAGCCATGCAGCACCTGTCTCAGAGTTCCCGAAGGCACCAAAGCATCTCTGCTAAGTTCTCTGGATGTCAAGAGTAGGTAAGGTTCTTCGCGTTGCATCGAATTAAACCACATGCTCCACCGCTTGTGCGGGCCCCCGTCAATTCATTTGAGTTTTAACCTTGCGGCCGTACTCCCCAGGCGGTCTATTTAACGCGTTAGCTCCGGAAGCCACTCCTCAAGGGAACAACCTCCAAATAGACATCGTTTACGGCGTGGACTACCAGGGTATCTAATCCTGTTTGCTCCCCACGCTTTCGCACCTGAGCGTCAGTCTTCGTCCAGGGGGCCGCCTTCGCCACCGGTATTCCTCCAGATCTCTACGCATTTCACCGCTACACCTGGAATTCTACCCCCCTCTACGAGACTCAAGCTTGCCAGTTTCAAATGCAGTTCCCAGGTTGAGCCCGGGGATTTCACATCTGACTTAACAAACCGCCTGCGTGCGCTTTACGCCCAGTAATTCCGATTAACGCTTGCACCCTCCGTATTACCGCGGCTGCTGGCACGGAGTTAGCCGGTGCTTCTTCTGCGAGTAACGTCAATCGCTGCGGTTATTAACCACAATGCCTTCCTCCTCGCTGAAAGTACTTTACAACCCGAAGGCCTTCTTCATACACGCGGCATGGCTGCATCAGGCTTGCGCCCATTGTGCAATATTCCCCACTGCTGCCTCCCGTAGGAGTCTGGACCGTGTCTCAGTTCCAGTGTGGCTGGTCATCCTCTCAGACCAGCTAGGGATCGTCGCCTTGGTGAGCCATTACCTCACCAACTAGCTAATCCCATCTGGGCACATCCGATGGTGTGAGGCCCGAAGGTCCCCCACTTTGGTCTTGCGACGTTATGCGGTATTAGCTACCGTTTCCAGTAGTTATCCCCCTCCATCGGGCAGTTTCCCAGACATTACTCACCCGTCCGCCACTCGTCACCCAAGAGCAAGCTCTCTGTGCTACCGTTCGACTTGCATGTGTTAGGCCTGCCGCCAGCGTTCAATCTGAGCCATGATCAAACTCTTCAATTTAAGTTTGATGCTCGTGAATTAAACTTCGTAATGAATTACGTGTTCACTCAGAGACTTGGTATTCATTTTTCGTCTTGCGACGTTAAGAATCCGTATCTTCGAGTGCCCACACAGATTGTCTGATAAATTGTTAAAGAGCAGTGCAACACGGCTTTCGCTCACTGTTGCGAGGTGGCGTATATTACGCTTTCCTCTTTCAGAGTCAACCCTCATTTTCAGGTTTTTCTCTTCAACYRAMCCGGCTAGTTAGTGTGAAGTRATTCACGTTTGCCGTCTCAGTGGGTGCGCATTATAGGGAACTTTGTTTTTCACACAACCCCTTTTCTCACTTTTTTTTCTAAGTGTCGCTTTTTCACACTTTTTGCGCTGTAAGTGCGCAATTTGCTTAAATTTTGAGATGAGAAACACGCAGATTGGGTCGATAATGGGAAGAAATCTCATCATGACACCGTTTTAAAGAGGTAAACATGTCTGCCGTTTTACGCCGCTATAAAGATTTATTCCCCGTCATCGGCGATCGCGTGATGATCGACGATTCCAGCGTTATCGTTGGCGACGTTCGTTTAGCCGATGATGTCAGCATCTGGCCACTGGTAGCTGCACGCGGTGACGTTAACTACATTCAGATTGGTGCGCGCAGCAATATCCAGGATGGCAGCGTCCTTCACGTCACGCATAAATCAGCGAAAAACCCAGAAGGAAACCCGCTGATCGTTGGCGAGGATGTCACGGTCGGACATAAGGTCATGCTACACGGCTGCACTATCGGTAACCGCGTACTCGTGGGAATGGGTTCTATATTGCTTGATGGTGTAGTAGTAGAAGACGATGTGATGATTGGCGCCGGTAGCCTGGTTCCACAGCATAAGCGCCTGGAGAGTGGCTATCTTTATCTGGGAAGCCCAGTTAAGCAGATCCGTCCGTTGAAAGAGGCCGAACTCGAAGGGCTACGCTATTCGGCCAATAACTATGTGAAGTGGAAAAACGACTATCTGGATCAGGACAACCAAACCCAGCCGTGATTGTCTTCCTGCTGCTCACGAATAAGGTCGCTGGCTTCTTCTTCCAGATCCCAGCGATTCTCACGAAATAACGATAACCACTGTTGGGGTTGCTCTCCACCAAATCGGTGCATCAGGGCATCGGCCCTGAGTGCACACATGAGCTGCATACCATTTACCAGCGCCGGGAAGCAGACCGCCTGTAGATCCTCTCGCCATTCCTCTCGCTCGGGAAACTGAATAGCCTGATTCATACGCCCAACTCGCGCTTAAGAGAAGCAATGACCGGCTCAACGTTTGGCAAAATACCGTGCCACAGTAAAACGGCATGCGCCGCTTGCCCCACCAGCATGCCTAGCCCGTCGGCATAGCGTTTTGCACCGTGCTGAACACACCATGCCAGAAAGGCTGTATCTCCTTTCTGATAGAACATGTCATAACAGCAAACATGGCTATTAATCAGCGAAGCAGGGATGGGCGGCGTCTCCCCACCGATACCGCTGGAGGTGGCATTAATAATAAGGTCAAAATCATGCCCTGAAAGTTCAGACATCGCCTGCGCGCTCACGCTACCCGTATGGCAGAATAGCTCGGCTAGCGTCTGCGCCCGGGCATGCGTACGGTTGGTAATGGTCACATTGCAGTCTAAAGAGAGTAATGGGAGCAACACGCCACGGGCGGCACCACCAGCACCAATAAGCAGCACGCGATAGCCCGGTTTAATCAGCCTCAGTCGTTCAAGGTCGCTCAACAGACCAATCCCGTCGGTGTTATCCCCAAGAATGCGCCCGTCATCAAGACGCTTAAGGGTGTTGACCGCTCCCGCCAGCGCTGCACGCTCCGTCAATTCATCTGCGCGGGCAAACGCCTCCTCTTTAAAAGGAACGGTGACATTTGCCCCTTTTCCCCCCTGCTGGAAAAAGGTTTCCAGGGTTTCAACGAAACCATCCAGCGGTGCCAACATGCGCCCGTAAGGGTGAGTAATGCTCAGCTGTTCAGCAAACTGCTGATGAATGAATGGCGACTTGCTGTGCGCTATCGGGTTACCAAAAACAACGTAGCTTTCCACGGTTTACCCCTGGCGGAAACGTTCGCCCGTCAGGGCATCAAGGATTTCAGATGGATTGAGACGGCCACCCGTTGTCGCATCAACCACCGGGAAGTTATCGCCAAACTGCGCAAGCACTTCTGCGGTTGTTCGGCACGGTGGCTGCCCCGTCAGATTGGCGCTGGTAGAAACCAACGGTTTACCGTAAGCCTCGCAGAGTGCAATCACCACCGGGTGATCCGTGACGCGAACGGCCAACGAGCTAAAGCGACCGGTCAGCCAGTCTGGCGTGGTTGATTTCGCTGGGAAAACGAAGGTCACCGGACCTGGCCAGCGCGCAAACACGGTGGCGCGCTGCTCATCGGTCAGCATGCTGTCATCAATATAAGGTTTAAGTTGTTCGAAGCTTGCAGCAATAAGGATGAGACCTTTATCTACCGGGCGCTGTTTCAGCGCCAGCAGGCTCATGACGGCTTCTTCACTATCGGGATCGCAACCGACGCCAAATACGGCTTCAGTTGGATAAGCGATGACTTCTTTATTATTCAGAGCTACAACCGCACGCTGTACGGCCTCTGATGGCAGGTTTTTATTCACTGATTTGTTTCGCCGGTACCGGCTTTCCACATTGTTTACTGGCACAAAAGCGTTTTACGCCCTGCGCCGTTTTCTTTTCGATAAGCAGCGGGTAATGGCACTCGGGGCATTCCCCCGCTACCGGTGTGAAGTTAATGACAAACTGACAATCCGGATAGCGATCGCAGGAATGGAAGTTTTTGCCATAACGAGAACGGCGCTGCACCAGGTGACCTTGTTGGCACGCGGGACAGACGATGGCCGTTTCATCTGGCTTATCAATAACCTCTGTGTGATCACATTCAGGATACTGACTGCACCCGATGAACATGCCAAAACGCCCCTGGCGCAACACCAGCAAGGCGCCACACTTAGGACAAGACTGCCCCTCCAGAATTTTGACGATATGTCCGTCCGCCTGACTTTTCAGGGGACGAACGTAATCGCATTCCGGATAATGGGAACAGCCAAGAAACGGCCCGTGTTTACCGGACCGTATGACCAGTTCGGCCCCGCACTGTGGGCAGGGCTCGTGTTTAGGCACCGTAAACAGTGCTGATTTGACCATAACAACTCTTGATGCCACAAAATGAATTAATGCAGCATACCTTCATTCGTCTCGAAGAGTAATTCTTCCATTTGTTGATAGGCGTTTTCGCAGCCCGGAAGATTGAATAAGACCATCAAAATGACCCATTTCAGCTCTTCTAGTTCAAATTCGGCTGTATCTAACGCCATGACGCGTTCAATAACCATTTCCCGCG
This sequence comes from Kluyvera ascorbata, assembly GCA_016939855.1. GTDB lineage: Bacteria > Pseudomonadota > Gammaproteobacteria > Enterobacterales > Enterobacteriaceae > Kluyvera > Kluyvera ascorbata_C. The sequence goes on along the minus strand of CP070603.1, from coordinate 619,835 downwards.
TTTCGAGGTTCAGCACCTGAATCTGCTCAAGGAATAACAGGAATCCCCGGCAGCTGGCATCCAGTCGTTGGCTCTCTTCCTCGGTAAAAATACGCACGGAGAGAGGATCGGACGCAAGCTGCATCGGTTCTACGAGGCCTTCCTGATAGTCGGCGAGCTTTTCCAGCCATATCAGCGCGTTGAAGATGTCTTCACGTTCGAACCCTGCATCGGTGAGATCCCGAGTGAGTTTGTCCTGATCTACGCGCATGTCTGTTTCGGTATGGATGTAGGTCTCAAACAAATACATTAGTACGTCGAACATGGCCTGCCCTCCTTAATCGGACATAGCCGCCGGGTACAGCTGCGATCCACCCTGCTAACTCCAGTTCAAGTAGCTGAGCCACGGTTACTGGCACAGGTTGGCCGGCACGTTCAGCGACGACGTCAACAGGTGTTACCTCATCTCCTACGTTAGCCAGGAGCTCAGGAAATGGCAATGCTACACATTCCTTATCTGTGCAATTATTTATCATTTCTGGCTTATCGGACATATGTCTGTTTAATTCGGGAAAAAGCGCCAGAAAATCCTCAGGTTCCGTTACCGCTATGGCGCCCTGCTTGATAAGCCAATGCGGCCCTTCCATGCCCGGATTACCCAGCGGCCCAGGGAACGCATAAACCTCTCGCCCCTGTTCCAGAGCGCATCGCGCGGTAACCAATGAACCACTGCGCAACGCCGCTTCCACCACCAATACGCCGCGGCTTAGCCCGCTAATAATCCGATTGCGACGGGGGAAGTTGTAAGGAGCAGGTGTGGCGTTCAGCGAGAACTCTGACACCAGCGCACCCCCACGCTCAACAATATTATCGGCAAGCGCCCTGTGTCGATGAGGGTAGATGTGATTCAGTCCGCTCCCGAGGACCGCGACCGTTTTACCGTCAGCTAGTAAGGCACTTCGATGTGCAACACCGTCGATACCCAATGCAAGACCACTTGTAATAGTGACCCCAAGATGTGCCAACGCCTCACAAAAATAACGCCCCCACCGTTCGCCATAATGCGAATGCTGACGACTGCCGACGACGGCAAGCTGGGGTGTGCTGAGCAGCGCCAGACTCCCCCGCACGCACAGTACCGCAGGATAATCACGGATAGCGCGAAGCGGAGCAGGATAATAGGGAGAATCCGCAAACAGCAAATGGTTGCCCGGCGTTGCGAGCCACGCGACGGCTGACGTCATATCCGCTGAGGTTAAAGAGAAAAAGCGTTCAGTCTGTTTGACACTTAACCCCAACAGATGAAGCGTCTGACGGGTAATTTCGCGTGCCTGGCGAAGCGCACACATGACCTGCAGCATCTCATCGCCGTATAAATCATTTACCTTCACCAGCCGGAAGGCTATCTCTTCTGGCGACATCCTTTCCCCCTTGCCACATGCGGCACCAGCAATCCTTGCGATTGGTCAGTGATGCTGTCAATTAGAGGGGGTTTTGTCTAGAATAGAGGTAATAATCTTTCCTACTCCTGAACAGAACTCTGGATATTTATGGCAGTTTTGCAAGTGTTACATATCCCGGACGAGCGTCTTCGCAAAGTCGCTGCTCCGGTAAAAGAAGTGAATGAAGAAATTCAGCGAATTGTCGACGATATGTTCGAGACAATGTACGCCGAGGAAGGTATTGGTCTCGCGGCAACGCAGGTGGATATCCATCAACGCATCATCGTTATCGATGTTTCTGAAAATCGTGACGAACAGTTGGTGCTAATCAACCCTGAGCTGTTGGAAAAAGATGGCGATACCGGGATTGAAGAAGGTTGCCTGTCCATCCCAGAACAGCGTGCGCTGGTGCCACGTGCCGAACGCGTAAAAATTCGCGCTCTCGACCGCAATGGCAACCCGTTTGAGCTCGAGGCTGACGGCCTGCTGGCTATCTGTATTCAGCACGAGATGGACCACCTGGTCGGTAAGCTGTTTATCGATTATCTTTCTCCGTTAAAACAGCAACGTATTCGTCAGAAAGTTGAGAAACTGGATCGCCTGAACGCGCGTGCCTAAGGATAAGGATTAACGTGTCAGATTCACTACGTATTATTTTTGCGGGTACCCCTGACTTTGCAGCGCGTCATCTTGACGCGCTGTTGTCGTCTGGGCACCAGGTCGTTGGCGTATTTACCCAGCCAGACCGCCCTGCCGGTCGCGGTAAGAAGCTGATGCCGAGTCCGGTTAAAGTATTGGCCGAAGAGAAAGGCATTCCGGTATTCCAGCCGGTCTCGCTGCGCCCTGAAGAAAACCAGAAGCTGGTATCAGACCTGCAAGCTGACGTGATGGTCGTGGTCGCCTATGGGCTTATCCTGCCAAAAGCCGTACTGGCTATGCCGCGCCTTGGCTGCATCAACGTTCACGGTTCTCTGCTGCCACGCTGGCGCGGCGCTGCGCCTATTCAGCGTTCGCTGTGGGCAGGTGATACGGAAACCGGTGTGACCATTATGCAGATGGATGTTGGCCTGGATACGGGTGATATGCTGCATAAGCTCTCTTGCCCAATTACTGCTGAAGATACCAGTGCGAGCCTTTACAACAAACTGGCAGAACTGGGTCCTCAGGGATTACTCCATACGCTGCATCTACTAGCGACGGGTACTGCAAAGCCTGAAGTTCAGGATGAAACGCTGGTCAGCTATGCCGAGAAACTCAGCAAAGAAGAAGCACTTGTTGACTGGACGCTCAGCGCCGCGCAGCTCGAGCGCTGCATCCGTGCCTTCAACCCGTGGCCAATGAGCTACATCGTCATTGATGAGCAGCCGGTGAAAATCTGGCAAGCAACGGTGATTGATAAACCGGCGGGAGCTGAGCCAGGCACCATCCTCGAAGCCACACGCCAGGGGATTCAGGTCGCGACTGGCGATGGGATACTAAACCTTATCTCGCTGCAACCTGCGGGTAAGAAGGCGATGAGCGCGCAGGATCTGCTGAACTCACGTCGGGAATGGTTTGTACCCGGCAACCGTCTACTCTGACGGTTCATACCTTTTAAAGCCCGGAGTCTCCGGGCATTTTTATTTTTGCGGTTATGAAAAAACATTTTAATTTACGCAGTATGGCGGCTCAGGCCGTAGAACAGGTCGTCGAAAAGGGACAGTCGTTGAGCAACGTGCTGCCCGCATTGCAGCAGAAAGTTGCCGACAAAGACAAAGCACTGCTGCAGGAGCTTTGCTTCGGCGTGCTTCGTACGCTCTCTCAGCTTGAGTGGATGATCCAGCAACTGATGGAACGCCCAATGACGGGCAAACAGCGCACCGTTCACTACCTGATTATGGTCGGCTTCTATCAGTTACTGCATACCCGTATTCCACCGCACGCTGCGCTGGCCGAAACCGTTGAAGGCGCCGTGGTTATCAAACGTCCGCAGCTTAAGGGACTGATCAACGGAGTATTACGTCAGTTTCAACGTCGTCAGGAAGAGCTGCTTTCTGAGTTTTCGCAAAGCGAACTTCGCTTCCTGCACCCTTCCTGGCTGGTCAAACGCATCAAGAATGCCTATCCGCAGCAGTGGGAAGCCATTCTTGAGGCCAATAACCAACGTCCACCGATGTGGCTGCGCGTTAACCGTAATCACCATACCCGCGATGCTTGGTTAGCATTACTCACCGAAGCCGGCATGACCGGTTTCCCGCACCCGGACTATCCGGATGCCGTACGGCTGGAAACACCTGCGTCGGTATTAGCTTTACCAGGCTTCGAGCAGGGCTGGGTTACCGTACAGGATGCGTCCGCTCAGGGTTGCATGCGCTATCTACAGCCGGAGAACGGTGAACAGATCCTCGACCTGTGCTGCGCGCCTGGGGGCAAGACCACCCATATTCTGGAGGTCGCACCACAGGCTGACGTGCTGGCCGTTGATGTTGATGAAAAGCGTCTGTCACGCGTTTACGACAACCTCAAGCGTCTTGGCATGAAAGCTACCGTTAAACAGGGCGATGGCCGTTATCCAGAGCAATGGTGCGACGAGCAGTTGTTCGACCGCATCCTGTTGGATGCGCCATGCTCTGCCACCGGGGTAATCCGTCGCCACCCTGACATCAAGTGGCTGCGCCGCGATCGCGATATCCCTGAGCTGGCTCAGCTGCAGGCTGAAATTCTCAACGCCACCTGGGCTCACCTGAAGCCGGGCGGTACGCTGGTTTATGCGACCTGCTCTATTTTACCGGAAGAGAACCAGCAGCAGATTGCGGCATTCCTGGCGC
>CP070603.1:589156-615563 GCA_016939855.1 Kluyvera ascorbata | reverse complement strand
CCTGGCCAACAAAATCTACCGGGTGCGGAAGAAGGCGATGGCTTCTTCTACGCTAAGCTAATCAAGAAGTGATGAGATAACGGGTCGCAACTGATGAAAATTATCATTCTGGGTGCCGGACAGGTTGGTGGCACGCTGGCGGAAAACCTGGTCGGGGAAAATAACGACATCACGATTGTCGATACTAACGGCGAGCGTTTGCGCAGCCTGCAGGATAAGTTTGATCTGCGCGTTGTCCAGGGCCATGCCTCCCATCCTCGCGTGCTGCGTGAAGCAGGTGCCGATGATGCCGATATGCTCGTCGCGGTCACCAGCTCGGACGAAACCAACATGGTGGCCTGCCAGGTCGCCTACTCACTGTTTAACACACCAAACCGTATCGCCCGTATCCGTTCTCCAGACTACGTGCGCGATGCGGACAAACTGTTTCACAGCGATGCCGTGCCTATCGATCACCTGATTGCGCCAGAGCAGCTGGTTATCGACAATATTTACCGCCTGATTGAATATCCGGGCGCGCTGCAAGTGGTGAACTTCGCCGAAGGTAAAGTGAGTCTCGCGGTGGTTAAGGCCTATTACGGTGGGCCGCTGGTTGGTAATGCTCTCTCGACCATGCGTGAACATATGCCACATATCGATACTCGCGTTGCGGCCATTTTCCGCCACGATCGTCCAATCCGCCCGCAGGGCTCAACGATCGTTGAAGCTGGGGATGAGGTCTTCTTTATTGCCGCATCACAGCATATTCGGGCGGTAATGAGCGAGCTTCAGCGTCTGGAGAAACCGTACAAGCGCATTATGCTGGTCGGGGGCGGGAACATCGGTGCAGGTCTGGCGCGCCAGCTGGAAAAAGATTACAGCGTGAAGTTGATTGAACGTAATCAACAACGTGCGGCAGAGCTTGCTGAGAAACTGCAGAATACGATCGTTTTCTTTGGCGATGCGTCGGATCAAGAGCTGCTGGCGGAAGAGCACATTGATCAAGTTGATCTGTTTATTGCTGTCACCAACGATGATGAAGCGAATATCATGTCTGCGATGCTGGCCAAGCGGATGGGTGCGAAAAAGGTCATGGTATTGATCCAGCGGAAAGCCTATGTTGATCTTGTTCAGGGCAGCGTTATCGATATTGCGATCTCCCCTCAACAGGCCACGATCTCAGCCCTGCTGAGCCATGTGCGTAAAGCCGATATAGTCGGCGTATCATCTCTGCGTCGCGGGGTTGCCGAAGCCATTGAAGCCGTGGCGCACGGTGATGAAAGCACTTCACGCGTGGTTGGCCGTGTTATTGATGAAATTAAGCTGCCGCCAGGCACTATTATCGGTGCGGTCGTTCGTGGAAATGATGTGATGATTGCTAATGACAATTTACGCATTGAACAAGGCGATCACGTGATAATGTTCCTGACCGATAAAAAATATATTTCGGATGTGGAACGTCTGTTCCAGCCAAGCCCCTTCTTCCTCTAATTCATCAAAGGCGCTCAACAGAGCGCCTTTTTTATTAACCTTCTATTATTTAAGGGTTAATTAATACCAGCATATTTATTATCCCCAATGGAAATTAGATAAACATTTGTTAAACTTATAAACGTTAGCTAGCACAAGGGAGAATAAAATGAGCATTATTAAAGAGTTTCGCGAATTCGCGATGCGAGGAAATGTTGTCGATTTGGCAGTGGGTGTCATTATTGGTGCAGCGTTTGGCAAGATTGTATCGTCCTTAGTTGCGGACATCATCATGCCACCACTCGGGCTGTTAATTGGTGGCATTGATTTCAAACAGTTCGCGGTAACACTGCGCGACGCGCAGGGCGATGTGCCGGCAGTGGTCATGCACTACGGCGTATTCATTCAGAACATTTTCGATTTTGTAATTGTTGCCTTCGCCATCTTTATGGCAATTAAGCTTATCAACAAGCTTAACCGTAAGAAGGAGGAGCCAGCTGCCGCTCCTGCACCAAGCAAAGAAGAAGTGCTGCTGTCTGAAATTCGTGACCTGCTGAAAGAACAGAACAACCGTTCTTAATCAAGCCGCAGAAAGCAGAAAGCCAGTGGTAAAAAAGCGCATCGCTTGTTTGCCACTGGCCTCCCGTCCATACCCCTTACCGTGTTTTTCTTTCCGCAGATAGCTACCTTTCCCTTTCTTATTTTTCTCTACGCGCTGACGAAACAGTGGGTCATGTAATAGGGCTTCGATGGCATTGTCTTTAATCTGCCCCTTCGTATGTTGATAGCGGCTCATAACATCTCCTGATTGTGTGTTTATTACGCGGCGAGTGTAGTCCCAATTATGCAAACACTCAACTCGCATTTTACGATGCACCCGCACCCTCTTCAAGAATGCCAAGGATAGAACAGTGCTGGCTGCTATGTGCAGTTCCACAGCAGGCATCATTTAGCTGTTTGAGCGCACGCTGCATCGCTTGCAGCTCTTCAATACGTGACTCGACTTCACTTAAACGGGCCTGCACGATCCCTTTCGACTCCTGGCAGGTATGATGTGCAGGATCCACGCGGATCGAGAGCAGTTCACGGATCGATTCAAGAGTGAAGCCCAGCTGTCGGGCATAGCGGATAAACTTCAGGCGCTGAAGATCGTCCGCTGTATAAAGACGAAAGCCACCTTCAGTACGAATATCATGGCTCATCATCTGCTGTTTTTCATAATAACGCACGGTGTCCGGCGTCACGCCAGCCAGTTTCGACAACTCACCAATCCGGTACATAGCTACTCCTCGTTAATTTTACTCATCAGCTTATCGGCATAGTCACCACGTAGAAAATCAGTGCTTAATCCTGCCTGCTGCAACTTCAGCTCCATCAGCGCTAGCCGACGGCTCAATTCCTGGTAGCGTGCATCTTCCCGACGAATACCCTTCAGCAAGTCCGCCAATTCAACGGCCTGCTTACGCTGCTCAAGTTCTGGAGGTAAGCATCCGGCATTCTTCAGCAATCGGTAGCCAGATCGTAACGCTTCGGGGACAGCGGAATCATCGTCAAGCGCCAGTGGTTCACCCTGGCCAGGCAAATTATCAAACTCACCTTTGCGCTGCGCATCGGTAATATGACGTTCGGCCCATTGATCCAGTAACCACATACAACCTCTCCGGAGAAATGAACAGAAAAGATACGACTATTGTAGAAGGATGGGGGTAGCGAGGATATAAAAAAACCCGCCGAGGCGGGTTTTTTTATTTTACTACAGATTACTCTGCAGCTGCTTCTGCTTTCGATTCTGAACGATCAACCAGCTCGATGTAAGCCATCGGCGCGTTGTCGCCTGCACGGAAGCCACACTTCAGAATGCGAGTGTAACCACCAGTGCGGCTCGCGAAACGCGGGCCCAGTTCGTTAAACAGTTTTGCCACGATCTCGTTATCACGAGTACGGGCGAATGCCAGACGACGATTAGCAACGCTATCAGTCTTGGCAAGAGTAATCAGCGGCTCAACTACGCGACGCAGTTCTTTCGCTTTAGGCAGGGTCGTCTTGATGATTTCATGACGAACCAGTGAACCTGCCATGTTGCGGAACATAGCCTGGCGATGGCTGCTGTTGCGGTTCAGTTGACGACCACTCTTACGATGGCGCATGACCTTATCCTTCTCAGTAAAACCTTAACCTGTGATCCGGTTACTCGTCAGCAATGCTTGCTGGTGGCCAGTTTTCCAGGCGCATGCCCAGAGACAGACCACGTGAAGCCAGCACGTCTTTAATCTCAGTAAGAGATTTTTTACCCAGGTTAGGCGTCTTAAGAAGCTCAACCTCGGTACGCTGTACCAGATCACCGATATAGTGGATAGCTTCTGCCTTGAGGCAGTTAGCAGAGCGGACAGTCAATTCCAGATCGTCAACAGGGCGCAGCAGGATCGGATCGAATTCTGGTTTCTCTTCTTTCACTTCCGGCTGACGTACATCACGTAAGTCAACGAAAGCTTCCAGTTGTTCTGCCAGGATGGTTGCCGCACGACGAATCGCCTCTTCAGGATCGATTGTGCCGTTGGTTTCCATTTCGATGACCAGCTTGTCCAGGTCGGTACGCTGTTCTACACGCGCTGCTTCAACATTGTAGGCAATACGCTCTACAGGGCTGTAGCATGCGTCGACCAGCAGACGGCCGATTGGGCGCTCATCTTCTTCCGAATGAATTCGGGCAGAAGCCGGCACATAACCACGACCGCGCTGAACTTTGATACGCATGCTGATAGCTGCGTTCTCATCGGTCAGGTGGCAGATCACGTGCTGCGGCTTGACGATTTCGACATCACCATCATGGGTGATATCGGCTGCAGTCACAGGGCCAATGCCAGATTTATTCAAGGTAAGAATAACTTCATCTTTACCCTGAACTCTCACCGCCAGCCCTTTCAGGTTGAGCAGGATTTCAAGGATATCTTCCTGAACGCCTTCTTTGGTGCTGTACTCATGAAGTACACCATCAATCTCAACCTCGGTCACCGCGCAACCCGGCATCGATGAGAGCAGAATACGGCGCAGTGCGTTACCCAGAGTATGGCCAAAGCCACGCTCTAAAGGCTCAAGGGTCACCTTGGCGTGCGTCGAACTCACTTGCTCGATATCTACCAGGCGCGGTTTTAGAAACTCTGTCACAGAACCCTGCATTGTGTCCTCTCTTTGGTACTAAGCTTTACTTGGAGTAAAGCTCGACGATCAGGTGTTCGTTAATGTCCGCAGACAGATCAGAACGCTCAGGCTGACGCTTGAACGTACCTTCCATCTTAGCAGCATCAACTTCCAGCCAGGTTGGCTTTTCACGCTGTTCAGCCAGCTCCAGAGCGGCTTTAACGCGAGATTGCTTTTTCGCTTTCTCACGAATGCTAACAACGTCATTCGCTTTAACCTGATAAGAAGCGATGTTAACAACACGACCGTTTACCATGATTGCTTTGTGGCTAACCAACTGGCGTGACTCGGCACGAGTTGCGCCAAAGCCCATACGGTAAACTACGTTGTCCAGACGACCTTCCAGCAGAGCCAACAGGTTTTCACCGGTGTTGCCTTTCAGACGTGCTGCTTCTTTGTAATAGTTACGGAACTGACGCTCCAGCACGCCGTAAGTACGACGAACTTTTTGCTTTTCACGCAACTGCACACCATAGTCAGACAGACGCGGTTTACGCGCACCGTGCTGGCCAGGAGCTTGTTCAATTTTACACTTGGTATCGATCGCGCGAACGCCAGACTTAAGGAATAAGTCGGTGCCCTCACGACGGCTCAGCTTGAGCTTAGGACCCAAATATCTTGCCATTTTCTTTCTCCAACAAACCTGGAAAACGAAGCGTTATACGCGACGTTTCTTCGGCGGACGACAACCGTTATGAGGGATCGGAGTCACATCAGTAATATTAGTGATGCGGAAACCAGCGGCGTTCAGAGCACGAATAGTAGATTCGCGGCCTGGACCCGGACCTTTAACCATAACTTCCAGATTCTTGATGCCGTATTCTTTAACGGCGTCAGCGCAACGCTCTGCTGCAACCTGAGCTGCAAACGGAGTTGATTTACGCGAACCACGGAAACCGGAACCACCGGCTGTTGCCCAACCCAGCGCATTACCCTGACGATCGGTAATAGTTACGATGGTGTTGTTAAAAGAAGCATGGATATGAGCCACGCCATCAGAGACTTGTTTTCTTACACGTTTACGTGCACGAACTGGTGCCTTTGCCATTATTCAATCACCCCGATTATTTCTTGATCGGTTTGCGCGGACCCTTACGGGTACGTGCGTTGGTCTTGGTACGCTGGCCGCGAACCGGGAGACCACGACGATGACGCAAACCGCGATAGCAACCAAGATCCATCAGGCGCTTGATGCTCATGCTAATTTCACGGCGCAGATCACCTTCAACGACAAATTTGGCAACTTCGTCACGCAGCGTGTCGATTTGTCCTTCAGACAGCTCACTGATCTTAACATTTTCAGCGATACCCGCGGCAGCCAGGATGGCTTTAGAACGGGTCTTGCCGACGCCGTAGATCGAGGTTAACGCGATCACAGCATGTTTCTGATCAGGAATGTTAATGCCTGCTATACGGGCCACTATGCACTCCTACTATTTAATATGTACGCACCATGCTGAAAAGCCCGTTTTCAGGATACTCAAATGGAAACGTACAGACATACAAAAGATTGGCTGGCTAATCTAGCCAGCTCAACCCAACTTTGCAAGAAAAATATGCGAATAAATCAGCCTTGGCGCTGTTTATGCTTTGGCTCGGCGCTGCAAATCACACGGATGACACCATCACGCTTAACGATTTTGCAGTTACGGCATAATTTCTTGACGGAAGCACGAACTTTCATTTTTACTCTCCGTAACTTCTCGGGCGACCTTTTAGCGGCTATAGCCTTTGAGGTTCGCCTTCTTCAATGCAGACTCGTACTGACTTGACATCATCAGAGTTTGCACTTGAGCCATAAAGTCCATAATCACGACAACAACGATCAGTAGCGATGTCCCACCGAAGTAGAACGGCACTTTCATTGCATCACGCATGAACTCCGGGATCAGGCAGATAAAAGTAATATACAACGCACCAACGAGAGTCAGGCGAGTCATTACTTTATCGATATACTTCGCCGTTTGCTCTCCCGGACGAATTCCTGGTACAAATGCACCGGACTTCTTCAGGTTATCTGCTGTTTCACGCGGGTTGAAGACCAACGCCGTGTAGAAGAAACAGAAGAAGATGATTGCAGACGCATAGAGTAACACATAAAGCGGTTGCCCAGGCTGCAAATACAGCGAAATTGTTGTCAGCCAGTTCCAACCGGTACCGCCCCCGAACCATGACGCGATGGTCGCAGGGAACAGAATAATACTGGAAGCGAAGATTGCTGGGATTACCCCTGCCATATTCACTTTCAGCGGTAAATGTGTGCTCTGTGCAGCATAGACACGACGACCTTGCTGACGTTTCGCGTAGTTTACCACAATGCGGCGTTGACCACGTTCAACAAATACAACAAAGAACGTCACTGCAAACACTAATACTGCAACCAACAGCAACAGGAGGAAGTGCAGGTCGCCTTGACGCGCTTGCTCGATAGTATGGGCAATGGCTGGCGGGAGTCCCGCAACGATACCAGCGAAGATAATGATTGAGATACCGTTACCGATACCACGCTCAGTAATCTGTTCGCCGAGCCACATCAGGAACATAGTCCCTGTAACCAGACTTACAACAGCGGTGAAATAGAATGCAAAGCCTGGATTGATTACCAGGCCCTGCATACCAGGCATATTCGGCAGACCGGTAGCAATACCGATCGACTGGAATATCGCCAGCACCAGAGTACCGTAGCGGGTGTACTGGCTGATCTTACGACGACCAGACTCCCCTTCTTTCTTAATTTCTGCCAGCGTTGGATGAACCACCGTCAGCAGCTGGATAATAATCGATGCCGAAATATACGGCATGATACCCAGGGCAAAGATAGAAGCACGGCTGAGAGCACCACCAGAGAACATGTTGAACATTTCAATGATGGTGCCTCGCTGTTGCTCAAGCAGTTTGGCAAGTACAGCGGCATCAATACCAGGGATCGGAATAAAAGAGCCAATACGGAACACAATAAGCGCACCGATTACAAACAGCAGTCTGCGTTTCAGCTCGCCTAAGCCACCTTTGGCACTTTGAAAATCTAATCCCGGTTGTTTAGCCATCTGCTACTTATTCCTCGATTTTACCGCCAGCAGCTTCGATAGCAGCACGAGCGCCTTTAGTAACACGCAGGCCACGAACAGTTACCGGGGTAGAAACCTCACCAGACAGGATCACTTTCGCGAACTCGATCTGAATACCGATAATGTTAGCTGCTTTCAGCGTGTTCAGGTCAACAATACCGCCTTCCACTTTCGCCAGGTCAGACAGACGAACTTCCGCTGTAATCGCTGATTTGCGAGAAGTGAAGCCGAATTTCGGCAGACGACGGTACAGTGGCATCTGGCCGCCCTCGAAACCACGACGTACGCCACCGCCAGAACGAGACTTCTGACCTTTGTGACCACGACCGCCGGTTTTACCGAGGCCAGAACCGATACCACGACCCAGACGGCGACCCGCCTTTTTAGAGCCTTCGGCCGGAGACAGAGTATTTAAACGCATCTCTTACTCCTCAACTTTAACCATGAAGTAAACCGCGTTGACCATACCACGAACAGCAGGAGTATCCTCGCGTTCTACGGTGTGACCAATACGACGCAGACCCAGGCCAAGCAGCGTTGCCTTGTGTTTCGGCAGACGACCGATTGCACTGCGGGTTTGAGTAATTTTAATAGTCTTTGCCATGGTTTATTTCCCCAGAATTTCTTCAACGGATTTACCACGCTTGGCAGCGACCATTTCCGGAGATTTCATATTTTCCAGACCATCGATAGTTGCACGAACCACGTTAATTGGGTTAGTGGAACCATACGCTTTAGCCAGAACGTTACGAACCCCAGCGACTTCCAGGACGGCGCGCATTGCACCACCGGCGATGATACCGGTACCTTCAGAAGCCGGCTGCATGAATACACGAGAACCCGTGTGAGTACCCTTAACTGGGTGCTGCAGGGTGCCGGTATTCAGCGCGACGTTAATCATATTGCGACGGGCTTTTTCCATCGCTTTCTGGATCGCTGCTGGAACTTCACGCGCTTTACCGTAACCAAAACCAACGCGACCGTTACCATCACCAACTACAGTCAGAGCTGTGAAGGAGAAAATACGACCACCTTTTACGGTTTTAGATACGCGGTTTACCGCGATCAGCTTTTCCTGCAGTTCGCCAGCTTGTTTTTCGATGTGAGCCATCTTACACCTCTACCTTAGAACTGAAGGCCAGCTTCACGGGCAGCATCTGCCAGTGCCTGGACACGACCATGATATTGGAACCCGGAACGGTCAAAGGACACATCTTTGATGCCTTTTTCCAGAGCGCGTTCAGCGACAGCTTTACCCACAGCTGCTGCAGCGTCTTTGTTACCGGTGTACTTCAGTTGTTCCGCGATAGCTTTTTCTACAGTAGAAGCAGCTACCAGAACTTCGGAACCGTTTGGTGCAATTACCTGTGCGTAAATATGACGCGGGGTACGATGTACCACCAGGCGAGTTGCACCCAGCTCCTGGAGCTTGCGGCGTGCGCGGGTCGCACGACGGATACGAGCAGATTTCTTATCCATAGTGTTACCTTACTTCTTCTTAGCCTCTTTGGTACGCACGACTTCGTCGGCGTAACGAACACCCTTGCCTTTGTAAGGCTCAGGACGACGGTAGGCGCGCAGATCAGCTGCTACCTGGCCGATCACCTGCTTATCAGCGCCTTTCAGCACGATTTCAGTTTGAGTCGGACATTCAGCAGTAATACCTGCAGGCAGCTGATGTTCAACAGGGTGAGAGAAACCTAAAGACAGGTTTACTGCATTCCCTTTGATCGCTGCACGATAACCTACACCAACCAGCTGAAGCTTTTTAGTGAAGCCTTCGGTAACACCGATAACCATTGAGTTCAGCAGGGCACGCGCGGTACCAGCCTGAGCCCAACCATCTACGTAACCATCACGCGGACCGAAGGTCAGAGCATTATCTGCATGTTTAACTTCAACAGCATCGTTGAGAGTACGAGTCAGCTCGCCGTTTTTACCTTTGATCGTAATAACCTGACCGTTGATTTTTACATCAACGCCGGCAGGAACAACGACCGGTGCTTTAGCAACACGAGACATTTTTTCCTCCGATTAGGCTACGTAGCAGATAATTTCGCCACCAAGACCAGCCTGGCGCGCTGCACGATCAGTCATAACACCTTTAGAGGTAGAAACAACCGCGATACCCATGCCAGCCATAACTTTTGGCAGCTCGTCTTTGCGCTTATAAATACGCAGACCTGGGCGACTAACACGCTGAATGCTTTCTACAACAGCTTTACCCTGGAAATACTTAAGAGTAAGTTCCAGTTCCGGCTTGGTGTCGCCTTCAACTTTAAAATCTTCAATAAAACCTTCTTCCTTCAGCACGTTGGCAATTGCCACTTTCAGCTTGGAGGAAGGCATGGTGACCGCAGCTTTATTCGCGGCCTGACCGTTACGGATACGGGTCAGCATATCCGCGATCGGATCTTGCATGCTCATCTGTCTTTACTCCCGTGATTCAATTGGTAATTACCAGCTAGCCTTTTTCAAGCCTGGTACTTCACCGCGCATAGCGGCTTCACGAAGCTTGATACGGCTCAACCCGAACTTGCCCACATAGCCATGCGGACGACCAGTTTGACGGCAGCGCTTGCGCTGACGAGACGGGCTGGAATCACGCGGCAGAGACTGCAGCTTCAGAACAGCATTCCAACGATCTTCGTCGGTTGCGTTCACATCAGAGATGATAGCTTTGAGTTCAGCGCGTTTAGCGAAGAATTTATCAGCTAAAGCTACGCGCTTTACTTCGCGTGCTTTCATTGATTGCTTAGCCATTCAGTAACCCTACCTTACTTGCGGAACGGGAAGTCAAAGGCAGCCAGCAGAGCACGGCCTTCTTCATCAGATTTCGCAGTAGTGGTGATGGTAATATCCAAACCACGTACGCGGTCGACTTTATCGTAGTCGATTTCTGGGAAGATGATCTGCTCACGGACACCCATGCTGTAGTTACCACGACCGTCGAAAGACTTAGAGGACAAGCCACGGAAGTCACGGATACGTGGAACAGCAATAGTGATCAAGCGCTCTAAGAACTCCCACATGCGTTCGCCACGCAGAGTTACTTTACAGCCGATCGGATAGCCCTGACGGATTTTGAAGCCTGCAACTGATTTGCGTGCTTTGGTGATCAGCGGTTTTTGACCGGAGATTGCTGTCAGGTCAGCTGCTGCGTTATCCAGCAGTTTCTTGTCAGCGATCGCTTCACCAACACCCATGTTCAGGGTGATCTTCTCGACCCGAGGGACTTGCATGACAGAATTGTAGTTAAACTCAGAAACGAGTTTAGCGACTACTTCGTCTTTGTAGTAATCATGCAGTTTCGCCATCGTACTACTCCAAATTACTTGATAGTTTCGCTGTTAGACTTGAAGAAACGGACTTTTTTGCCGTCTTCGAATCTAAAGCCTACACGGTCAGCCTTGCCGGTAGCCGCGTTGAACAGTGCAATGTTAGAGATCTGAATAGCTGCTTCTTTCTCTACAATGCCGCCTGGTTGGTTCAGAGCCGGAACCGGCTTCTGGTGTTTCTTAACCAGGTTGATACCTTCAACGATGACCTTGCCGGAAGACAAGACATTCTTAACTTTACCGCGTTTACCTTTATCTTTACCGGTTAACACGATAACTTCGTCATCACGACGGATTTTCGCTGCCATGATTCGCTCCTTAGAGTACTTCTGGTGCCAGAGAGATAATTTTCATGAACTTCTCGTTACGAAGTTCACGAGTTACCGGCCCAAAAATACGCGTACCGATAGGTTGCTCGCTGTTATTGTTTAAAATAACGCATGCATTACCATCGAAGCGAATGACAGAACCGTCCGGGCGACGAACACCCTTCTTGGTGCGCACCACTACCGCCTTCAGCACATCACCTTTTTTGACCTTACCACGTGGAATTGCTTCCTTGATGGTGATCTTGATGATGTCGCCTACGCCTGCGTAGCGACGGTGCGAGCCACCCAGAACCTTGATACACATTACGCGACGTGCACCGGAGTTGTCGGCGACGTTCAGCATAGTCTGTTCTTGGATCATTTTAGTGCTCCGCTAATGTCAACTACTACTGAGACCCGAATTCAGGTCGTTAAAAAGCCCCATATCGAGGGCGCGGCATTATAACACCGCTTCAACGATAAGGGTAGAAAAAATAAACGGCTCATCGCTGAGCCGTTTATTCGTATCGAGAACGAGTACTGTATTACAGAACCGCTTTCTCTACAACGCGAACCAGCGTCCAGGACTTAGTCTTGGACAGCGGACGGCATTCGCGGATTTCAACCACGTCGCCCATACCGCATTCGTTGTTCTCGTCATGTACGTGCAGTTTGGTCGTACGTTTGATGAATTTGCCGTATACCGGGTGTTTCACCATACGTTCGATAGCAACAACAATGGATTTCTCCATTTTTGCGCTAACTACGCGACCTTGCAGAGTACGGATTTTATCGGTCATTACGCACCCGCCTTCTGAGTCAGTAAAGTCTTAACGCGTGCAACATCACGACGTACCTGCTTCAGCAGGTGAGTCTGTTGCAGCTGGCCACTTGCAGCCTGCATGCGCAGGTTGAACTGCTCACGCAGCAGGTTCAGCAGCTCAGCGTTCAGCTCTTCAACGCTTTTTTCACGCAGCTCTTTTGCTTTCATTACATCACCGTCTTAGTTACAAAGGTGGTTTTGATCGGCAGTTTCGCTGCAGCGAGGCCGAATGCTTCACGGGCCAGCTCTTCCGGAACACCGTCCATTTCATACAGGACTTTACCCGGCTGGATCAAGGCAACCCAATACTCCACGTTACCTTTACCTTTACCCATACGCACTGCCAGCGGTTTCTCGGTGATCGGTTTGTCCGGGAATACACGGATCCAGATCTTACCTTGACGCTTAACTGCACGGGTCATTGCACGACGTGCTGCTTCGATCTGACGTGCAGTCAGACGACCACGGCCAACAGCTTTCAGGCCGAAGCTGCCGAAGCTAACATCCGTACCCTGCGCCAGACCGCGGTTACGGCCTTTGTGCACTTTACGGAATTTTGTACGCTTTGGTTGTAACATCAGCGACGCTCCTTATTTACGGCCTTTACGCTGCTGCTTTTTAGGTTGAGCAGCCGGTTCCGGTTGTTCAACAGCAGCCATACCACCCAGGATCTCACCTTTGAAGATCCATACCTTAACGCCGATTACACCATAAGTGGTGTGCGCTTCAGAGGTGTTGTAGTCGATGTCAGCACGCAGAGTGTGCAGAGGTACGCGACCTTCGCGGTACCATTCGGTACGTGCGATTTCCGCGCCGCCCAGACGGCCGCTAACTTCAACTTTGATACCTTTAGCGCCCAGACGCATTGCGTTCTGTACAGCACGCTTCATAGCACGACGGAACATAACGCGACGTTCCAGCTGAGAAGTGATGCTGTCAGCAACCAGTTTTGCGTCCAGTTCAGGCTTGCGCACTTCGGCGATATTGATCTGGGCAGGAACGCCAGCAATATCAGCTACAACTTTGCGCAGTTTTTCTACGTCTTCGCCTTTCTTACCGATAACGATGCCCGGGCGAGCGGTGTGAATGGTCACACGGATGCTCTTAGCCGGACGCTCGATAACGATACGAGATACGGACGCCTTAGCCAGTTCCTTAGTCAGGTACTGACGTACTTTAAAATCGCTGTCCAGGTTGTCAGCGAATTCTTTGGTGTTCGCAAACCAAGTAGAGTTCCATGGTTTTACAATACCCAGGCGAATACCATTAGGATGTACTTTCTGACCCATTGCTAGTCTCCAGAGTCTCAGCGATCGGACACAACCACAGTGATGTGGCTGGTGCGCTTCAGGATGCGATCTGCACGACCTTTAGCACGCGGCATAATGCGCTTCATGCTTGGGCCTTCGTCTACGAAAATTTTCGTAACTTTCAGATCATCAATGTCAGCGCCATCGTTGTGTTCAGCGTTAGCAATGGCAGATTCCAGAACTTTCTTGACCAGTACAGCCGCTTTCTTATTGGTGTAGGTCAGAATTTCCAGCGCCTGCGACACTTTCTTACCGCGAATCAGGTCAGCAACAAGGCGAACCTTCTGAGCAGAAGAACGAGCATGGCGATGTTGAGCTAAAGTTTCCATCTCTTCCTCCTACCTTATTTCTTCTTCGCTTTTTTATCAGCAGCGTGGCCGCGATAAGTACGAGTCGGTGCGAATTCACCCAGTTTGTGACCAACCATTTCGTCGGTTACAAATACCGGAACGTGCTGACGACCATTATGGACAGCGATGGTCAAACCGATCATGTTAGGAAAGATCGTTGAACGACGGGACCAAGTGCGCAGGGGCTTCTTGTCTCCGCTTTCCACCGCTTTCTCTACCTTCTTCAGCAAGTGCAGGTCAATAAAAGGACCTTTCTTGAGAGAACGTGGCATGGCTTATCCTCTAAAATTATTTGCTACGGCGACGTACGATGAATTTATCAGTACGCTTGTTGCTGCGGGTCTTCTTACCTTTGGTCTGGAGGCCCCACGGGGATACCGGGTGCTTACCAAAGTTACGACCTTCACCACCACCATGTGGGTGGTCGACTGGGTTCATCGCAGTACCGCGAACGGTAGGACGAACACCACGCCAGCGTGCAGCACCTGCTTTACCCAGAACGCGCAGCATATGCTCAGCATTGCCAACTTCGCCCAGGGTCGCACGGCATTCTGCTTCGACTTTACGCATTTCACCAGAACGCAGACGCAGGGTGACATAAGCACCATCGCGAGCAACGATCTGAACGTAAGTACCAGCGGAACGTGCCAGCTGACCGCCTTTACCTGGTTTCATTTCTACGTTATGAACGGTAGAACCAACCGGGATATTGCGCATCGGCAGGGTGTTACCTGCTTTGATTGCAGCATCAACGCCAGACTGAATCTGGTCGCCAGCTTTCAGGCCTTTAGGGGCCAGGATGTAACGACGTTCGCCGTCTTTGTACAGAACCAGCGCGATGTTCGCGGAGCGGTTCGGATCGTACTCAAGACGTTCAACAATTGCCGGGATACCATCTTTGTTGCGTTTGAAGTCAACAATACGGTAAGCCTGCTTGTGACCACCACCGATGTGACGAGTGGTGATGCGGCCATTGTTGTTACGACCACCGGATTTGCTGTTTTTTTCAACCAGCGGAGCAAAAGGTTTGCCCTTGTGCAGCTCTGGGTTGACCACTTTAACGACGTGGCGACGACCCGGAGATGTCGGTTTACATTTAACAACTGCCATTGTATTACTCCTCCGACTTACTCAGCGCCGCCGACGAAGTCCAGATTCTGGCCTTCCTTCAGGGTGACGTAAGCTTTTTTCCAGTCGCTACGACGACCGATACGCTGTCCGTGACGTTTAACTTTCCCTTTAACTACCAGGGTGTTAACGACTTCGACTTCGACTTCAAACAGTTTCTGCACAGCAGCTTTGATTTCTGCTTTGGTCGCGTCTTTGGCAACTTTGAGAACGATGGTATTGCTTTTTTCCATCGCAGCAGACGCTTTTTCAGAAACGTGCGGTGCACGCAGCACCTTCAGCAGACGTTCTTCACGAATCATGCCAGCATCTCCTCAACTTGCTTAACAGCATCAGCAGTCATTACGACTTTGTCGAAGGCGATCAGGCTAACCGGGTCGATACCAGTTACATCGCGTACGTCAACCTTGTGCAGGTTGCGCGCAGCCAGGAACAGGTTCTCGTCCAGCTCACCGGTGATGATCAGCACATCTTCCAGAGCCATGTCTTTCAGTTTCTGTGCCAGCAGCTTAGTTTTAGGCGCTTCTACAGAGAATGATTCGACAACGATCAGACGATCCTGACGTACCAGTTCGGACAGGATGCTTTTCAGCGCGCCGCGGTACATCTTTTTGTTAACTTTTTGACTGTGGTCCTGTGGACGAGCAGCGAAGGTCACGCCACCTGAACGCCAGATCGGGCTCTTGATAGAACCTGAACGCGCACGGCCGGTACCTTTCTGGCGCCATGGCTTTTTGCCTGAACCAGTTACTTCAGCACGAGTCTTCTGAGCACGAGTACCCTGACGAGCACCAGCTGCATAAGCAACAACAACCTGGTGAACCAGCGCTTCGTTGAAATCACGACCGAAGGTAGTTTCGGAAACAGTCAGCGCGCTCTGCGCGTCTTTCAATACTAATTCCATTGCTATCCCCTTACGCCTTCACAGCTGGTTTAACGATCAGGTCGCAACCGGTCGCACCCGGAACACCACCTTTAACCAGCAGCAGGTTGCGCTCAGCGTCAACACGTACTACGTCCAGGCTCTGAACAGTGACACGTTCGTTGCCCAGCTGACCTGCCATTTTCTTGCCTTTGAACACTTTGCCCGGAGTCTGGTTCTGACCGATAGAACCCGGAACGCGGTGAGACAAGGAGTTACCGTGAGTAGCGTCCTGGGTACGGAAGTTCCAGCGCTTAACGGTACCAGCGAAACCTTTACCTTTAGAGGTACCGGTTACGTCAACTTTTTTAACGTCAGCAAACAGTTCAACGCTAATGTCCTGACCAACGGTGTATTCTTCACCATCTGCCAGACGGAACTCCCACAGGCCGCGGCCAGCTTCTACGCCAGCTTTAGCGAAGTGACCAGCTTCCGGCTTGGTTACACGGTTAGCTTTTTTAGCACCAGTGGTAACCTGAACAGCGCGATAGCCATCGTTAGCCAGATCTTTGATCTGAGTAACGCGGTTTGCTTCAACTTCGATAACGGTTACTGGGATAGATACGCCATCTTCAGTGAAGATGCGGGTCATACCCACTTTTTTACCGACTAAACCAATCATTGTATCAACCTCTCAATCGCTCGATGACCTGATTAACCCAGGCTGATCTGCACGTCTACACCGGCAGCCAGGTCCAGACGCATCAGAGCATCAACGGTTTTTTCAGTTGGCTCAACGATGTCAACCAGACGCTTGTGAGTACGAATCTCGTACTGATCACGCGCGTCTTTGTTGACGTGCGGAGAGATCAGAACGGTGAAACGCTCTTTGCGGGTCGGCAGCGGGATCGGACCACGGACTTGCGCACCAGTGCGCTTAGCAGTCTCGACGATTTCCGCGGTTGATTGATCGATCAGACGATGATCAAACGCTTTCAGGCGGATACGGATTCTTTGGTTCTGCATGAGACCAGAGCTCCAATTATTTTATAGACGAAATAGTTACTCCTCAAACCCATTACGATTGATGGGAGAGTGTAACCGTTCTTACAGAGTTCCCCAATTGGGAACATTGTCTGGTATCGCTTTCGCAGTACCGGTGGCTCATATCGAACCGCTGTCAATATTAGACAAGCCCGCGCATTATACACAAATACCCATGCGATGCAACTCGTGTTTATAAATTAATCACTGCATCTTGCGCTGCCGCTCCCAACCGAGCGTGTAAGAATGCAATCTGGCGAGGTTATCTGGATAGTGCTTCGCGAATGCAGCAAATGCCTTTTGCTCGTCTTCTCTTCCCTGCGCACACTACCCGCTTCATTCCCTCCAACGGTGCTGACAACATGGCTTTACCCGCCCTCCCCTTCTTTCTTACTTATCTACTGCTAAACGTCTCGCTTTGCTGGCACGACGTACGCAGCGGCCTGCTGCCTAATCGGTTGACCTGTCCTTTGCTATGGTCGGGGCTGCTTTTCCAGCTCTGTCTGAACCCCGCAGAGGACGTAGTGAATGCCCTGTGGGGCGCTCTTGCTGGTTACGCTTTTATGGCTTTTTTGTATTGGGTATACAGAGGAATTCGCAAGCGCGAAGGGTTAGGGTATGGCGATGTTAAGTACCTGGCGGCACTCGGGGCATGGCACGGTTGGCATCAGTTGCCGGGATTACTTCTGGTGGCAAGTGCTATGGCCAGCGTCTACATTGTCAGCGTAGCCTGCTATCGTCACTCTTTGGCAGATATAAAAAACCCGCTGCCGTTTGGTCCATTTCTGGGGGCCGCGGGTTTCACGATGGCGGGCATGTCGGCGTTTAGCCTTCAACCTTAATTTGTGATTGCAGATAGTTTTGCAGACCAATTTTGCTAATCAGATCCAGCTCGGTTTCCAGCCAGTCTATGTGGTGCTCCTCTTCAGTGAGGATAGCAATCAGCATATCGCGGCTCACATAGTCATGAACGCTATCGGCGTAGGCAATGGCTTCGCGCAAATCCTTCGCACCGTCCAGCTCAAGCTTTAAATCTGATTGCAGCATTTCTTCGACATCTTCGCCGATATGCAGCTTGCCGAGGTCCTGCAGGTTGGGGATCCCTTCAAGAAATAGAATACGCTCGATGTACTGATCGGCGTGTTTCATTTCATCTATGGATTCGTGATATTCAATATCGTTGAGGCGCATCAGGCCCCAGTTTTTGAACATTCTCGCATGGAGAAAGTATTGGTTGATTGCGACAAGCTCGTTTCCCAATAATTTATTGAGATAATTTATTATCTTAACATCACCTTTCATTATATAGACCCTCCGCTTCCACTTATTGAAGCGTAGAACGGGCTACAGGGATGTCAAAAAAGAAATCCGAGCTTAGGCGATCTCTTTGAACTCTGGCATTTGCATTAATTCGTCTTCCATCACCTCTCGCGCAGCGCGAACGCACTTACCACATTGATTTCCAATAGGAATGCATTTTCTTAATTGCTGGAAAGACTGCGGATGAAACTGGCGTACTGCCTGGCGAATTTTTTTATCGCTGACGCCATTACACAAACAAACGTACATAACCACTCCCGTTCAATTTCTGAACAAAGTGTAAGTGAGAATAATTATGATTACAATAGCCAGACGCGAGAAGTCGTGTGAAATAAGGGATCAAATCGTGCGGAAAATATTGCGGGGACAAATAACAAAATGCAAAAAGGGCACCGAAGTGCCCTTTTCAAGTGCAAAACTAATTAATAAATAATTAGCTCATTACTTTRGCAACAACGCCCGCRCCWACRGTACGGCCGCCTTCACGGATTGCGAAACGCAGACCGTCGTCCATCGCGATTGGGTGGATCAGAGTCACAACCATCTTGATGTTGTCGCCTGGCATTACCATCTCAACGCCTTCTGGCAGTTCGATGGTACCGGTCACGTCAGTAGTACGGAAGTAGAACTGTGGACGGTAGCCTTTGAAGAACGGAGTATGACGGCCGCCTTCGTCTTTGGACAGAATGTACACTTCAGATTCGAACTTGGTGTGCGGCTTGATAGAGCCTGGCTTAGCCAGAACCTGACCACGTTCGATTTCTTCACGTTTGATACCACGCAGCAGAACACCAACGTTCTCACCAGCACGGCCTTCGTCCAGCAGTTTGCGGAACATTTCAACGCCAGTACAGGTAGACTTAGCAGTSTCTTTGATACCAACGATTTCAACTTCTTCRCCAACTTTGATGATACCGCGYTCTACACGACCGGTAACAACGGTACCACGACCGGAGATGGAGAATACGTCTTCGATTGGCAGCAGGAACGGCTTATCGATAGCACGTTCTGGTTCTGGGATGTAAGAATCCAGGAAGCCAGCCAGTTCRATGATTTTCGCTTCCCACTCTGCWTCGCCTTCCAGCGCTTTCAGAGCAGAACCACGGATGATTGGGGTRTCRTCRCCTGGGAAGTCGTACTGGGACAGAAGTTCACGAACTTCCATTTCAACCAGTTCCAGCAGCTCTTCGTCATCAACCATGTCGCATTTGTTCAGGAACACGATGATGTAAGGAACGCCTACCTGACGACCCAGCAGGATGTGCTCACGAGTCTGTGGCATAGGGCCATCAGTCGCAGCAACAACCAGGATCGCGCCGTCCATCTGCGCAGCACCGGTGATCATGTTTTTAACATAGTCGGCGTGGCCTGGGCAGTCTACGTGTGCGTAGTGGCGAGTCGGGGTGTCATATTCAACGTGGGAAGTGTTGATGGTGATACCACGAGCTTTTTCTTCTGGTGCGTTATCGATCTGGTCGAAAGCACGAGCAGCACCGCCGTAGGTTTTAGCCAGTACGGTAGTGATTGCAGCAGTCAGGGTAGTTTTACCRTGGTCAACGTGGCCGATRGTRCCGACGTTRACGTGCGGTTTKGTACGTTCAAATTTTTCTTTAGACACGGCTATATTCCTTACTATAGTGCTCTCCCCTTTGGAGAGAGCACGGGACTTAGGTTTTAATCCTGTGGATTATTTACCACGGGCTTCAATAACGGCCTGAGCAACGTTGTTCGGCGCATCGTCGTACTTCAGGAACTCCATGGAGTAAGAAGCACGGCCTTTGGTCAGTGAACGCAGCTGAGTTGCATAACCGAACATTTCGGACAGCGGAACTTCAGCGTGGATCACAACGCCAGTAACGTTGGATTCCTGACCTTTGAGCATACCACGACGGCGGCTCAAGTCACCGATAACGTCACCAGTGTTCTCTTCAGGAGTCTCTACTTCAACCTTCATGATAGGCTCAAGCAGAACTGGTTTCGCTTTCTTAAAGCCGTCTTTAAACGCCAGAGAAGCTGCCAGTTTAAACGCCAGTTCAGAGGAGTCAACGTCATGGTAAGAACCGAAGTGCAGACGAACACCCATGTCAACAACCGGGTAACCAGCCAGCGGGCCAGATTTCAGCTGTTCCTGGATACCTTTATCAACGGCAGGGATGTATTCGCCAGGGATTACACCACCCTTGATGTCGTTGATGAATTCGTAGCCTTTCGGGTTAGAACCCGGCTCCAGTGGGTACATGTCGATAACAACATGACCGTACTGACCGCGACCACCAGACTGCTTAGCGTGCTTACCTTCGATATCGGTAACTTTCGCGCGAATCGCTTCGCGGTAAGCAACCTGAGGTTTACCGACGTTCGCTTCAACGTTGAATTCACGTTTCATACGGTCAACGATGATGTCGAGGTGCAGCTCACCCATACCGGCGATAATGGTCTGGTTAGATTCTTCATCAGTCCATACGCGGAATGACGGGTCTTCTTTAGCCAGACGGCCCAGAGCCAGACCCATTTTTTCCTGGTCAGCTTTGGTTTTTGGTTCTACTGCGATGGAGATTACCGGCTCTGGGAATTCCATACGTTCCAGAATGATAGGCGCATCTGGGTCACACAGAGTGTCACCGGTAGTTACGTCTTTCAGACCGATTGCAGCAGCGATGTCGCCCGCGCGAACTTCTTTGATCTCTTCACGTTTGTTAGCGTGCATCTGAACGATACGGCCGAAACGCTCACGTGCAGTTTTCACGGAGTTCAGTACGGTATCACCAGAGTTAACCACACCGGAATACACACGGAAGAAGGTCAAGTTACCAACAAACGGGTCGGTAGCAATTTTGAACGCCAGTGCAGAGAACGGCTCATCGTCGCTTGCGTGACGTTCTGCCGGAGTGTCTTTACCGTCGTCCAGGATACCGTTGATCGCAGGTACGTCGATTGGGGATGGCAGGTAATCAATTACCGCATCCAGCATCGCCTGAACACCTTTGTTCTTGAACGCAGAACCACAGGTTACCAGGATGATTTCGTTGTTCAGAACGCGCTGACGCAGAGCTTTTTTGATCTCTTCTTCAGTCAGTTCTTCACCACCCAGGTATTTCTCCATCAGCTCTTCTGAAGCTTCTGCAGCGGACTCGATCAGGTTCTGGTGCCATTCGTCAGCCAGGTCCTGCATGTCTGCTGGGATATCTTCATAAGTGAAGGTAACGCCTGCATCTTCTTCATTCCAGTTGATGGCTTTCATTTTCACCAGGTCAACAACACCGGTGAAACCTTCTTCAGCACCAATTGCCAGCTGCAGCGGAACAGGGTTCGCGCCCAGACGGGTTTTGATCTGACCAACAACTTTCAGGAAGTTCGCACCCATACGGTCCATTTTGTTAACGAACGCAATACGTGGAACTTTATATTTGTTAGCCTGACGCCATACGGTTTCAGACTGTGGCTGAACACCACCAACTGCGCAGTAAACCATTACCGCACCGTCAAGAACACGCATGGAACGTTCTACTTCGATAGTGAAGTCAACGTGCCCCGGGGTGTCGATGATGTTTACGCGGTGCGGTTCATACTGCTTAGCCATACCAGACCAGAAGGCAGTAGTCGCTGCGGAAGTGATGGTAATACCACGTTCCTGCTCCTGCTCCATCCAGTCCATGGTAGCGGCGCCGTCGTGAACTTCACCGATTTTGTGGTTTACACCGGTGTAGAACAGAATACGTTCGGTAGTAGTGGTTTTACCGGCGTCGATGTGCGCACTGATACCGATGTTACGGTAGCGTGCGATGGGTGTTGTACGAGCCATTTGATTCCTCGTTTATCTTTTTAGGCGTTCAGTTAAGTAACCCAAAGCGGGCTGCTTCGCTGAAGCGCCCGCCTGGTGACTAATACTCCGAAGGGATTACCAACGGTAGTGTGCGAACGCCTTGTTGGCTTCTGCCATACGGTGAACGTCTTCACGTTTCTTAACTGCAGTACCTTTGTTGTCTGCAGCGTCAGAAAGTTCGTTCGCCAGGCGCAGAGCCATGGATTTATCACCGCGTTTACGAGCAGCTTCAACGATCCAACGCATTGCCAGAGCATTACGACGGACCGGACGAACTTCAACTGGAACCTGATAAGTAGAACCACCTACGCGGCGGGACTTAACTTCGACAGTTGGGCGCACGTTTTCGAGCGCAACTTCGAATGCTTCCAGTTCATTTTTACCAGAACGCTGAGCCAGGGTCTCCAGCGCGCTGTATACGATTGATTCTGCAGTAGATTTTTTACCATCTACCATCAGAATGTTGACAAATTTAGCCAGCAGTTCTGATCCGAACTTAGGATCTGGCAGGATTTTACGCTGACCAATGACGCGACGACGTGGCATGGAAATACTCCGTTGTTAATTCAGGATTGTCCAAAACTCAAAGAGTTTGACATTAATATAAAACGTTTGGCCTTACTTAACGGAGAACCATTAAGCCTTAGGACGCTTCACGCCATACTTGGAGCGAGCTTGCTTACGGTCTTTAACGCCGGAGCAGTCAAGCGCACCACGAACGGTGTGGTAACGAACACCCGGAAGGTCTTTTACACGACCGCCACGGATCAGGATCACGGAGTGTTCCTGCAGGTTGTGACCTTCACCACCGATGTAGGAGGTAACTTCAAAACCGTTAGTCAAACGCACACGGCATACTTTACGCAGTGCGGAGTTTGGTTTCTTAGGAGTGGTGGTATATACACGGGTACATACACCACGTTTCTGCGGGCAGGCTTCCAGTGCAGGCACGTTGCTTTTTGCAACTTTGCGAGCACGTGGTTTGCGAACCAGCTGGTTAACTGTTGCCATTAAATAGCTCCTGGTTTTAGCTTTTGCTTCGTAAACACGTAATAAATCGCCTCATATAATATGAGGACGCGAAATTTTAGGGCCATGCCGAAAGGGTGTCAAGAAATATACAACGGCAAAGACGTTACCAGGCGATCTGGGAAGCGTGTTTTACCGTTAACCTGACGAAGTCAGTATAGCTGACCATGATGACATCGCTCGAAATTTGAGCACAAAGACCGCGCGCTTGCACATCTTCATTCAACACGTGGATGGATATGGGGGCAGCGCGGAGAATTTCAAGGATGCGGCTGTTTTCAACCGCAGCCAGCACGCCATCGGCGATCAACAGCAGGTCGTCGCCGTCATCCATCAGGCGGGTAATCCCGCTAATGTCGGCGTGCCAGGGAGAGGTGCGTAGCGTATGCAGCATGAGGGCCTCAAAAGCGCAGGATCACATCGTAGTCGTTAAGGCGCTGGCGCAGCGCATCAGCTTCCAGCGGTTCAACGTCGGTGACAAACGTCGTCTCTGCAGTCAGTCCGCGCTCACGCAGGGATGCCGCGCAGATCCAGCAATTTTCAATATCGTACAGCGAGAGCAGCTTGAAGGTGGCAATGTAGTCACGGGCAAGGATAACCCCCGGCTGCTGCTGGGTGAGTAACTGAAACACGCCGTCACCCACAAAGAACACGCCAAGGTCTTCACTCAGGGCTGATGTCGCCAGCAGCGCATCCAGCCCTTCCCTGCCGGCACTACTGCCGTGCGGGGCGGAGGAAAAAACAAACGCAACTCGTTTCATCAGAACTGTACCATTCGATCGCAGGTTAGCGCGGCTTCGGCCAGCGAACCTAATCCGCTCAGCGAAAAGCCGGGCTGGAGATTAAACGTCGGCAGACCAAGCTGCCGGGCCTCGGTTTCATCGGTCACGCCGCGGCGCAGCGCAGCGGCTACGCAGATATGCAACGCCACGCCATTTTGGTCATGCAATGATTGCCAGGCACGGACCAAATCGAATTCATCACTGGCGGGCGAGGTCAGCTGATTGGCGTTATAGACCCCTTCCCGATAGAAAAACACGCAGGCTATCTCGTGACCTTCCGCCATTGCAGCTTTCGCAAACTGCAGCGCGCTGCTCGCCTGCTGAGTACCATAGGCGGGGCCGGTCACCATCAAAGCAAAACGCATTACTTATCTTGCCCCAGGAAATCACCGCTCTTGAACTGACGAATGTAGAGATAGACGGTGTGTTTGGAGATGTTCAGACGATCGGCTACCTGGTTAATCGCATCCTTGATGTCAAAGATGCCTTTCTCATAAAGATTGAGCACGATCTGGCGATTCTTGGCGTTATTGGAAACGTTGCGATCGGCATTCACCTCTTCGATAGTGAACTCCAGCGTCTGGGTCACCAGGTCCTCAACGGAGGAAGCGAAGTTAACCGCAGAACCGACTTCCGGCGTTTCCGGCGGAATAAAG
The DNA here is from genome assembly GCA_016939855.1 of Kluyvera ascorbata. Lineage (GTDB taxonomy): Bacteria > Pseudomonadota > Gammaproteobacteria > Enterobacterales > Enterobacteriaceae > Kluyvera > Kluyvera ascorbata_C. The sequence goes on along the minus strand of CP070603.1, from coordinate 591,075 downwards.
GTGTTCATGATCTGGGAGAACGGTACATCGAGGTTCATGTTGATGCACAGTAAGCCGATAACCCGGTGATCGCGGTTACGGATTGCGATGGTGACGGACTTCATCAGTACACCGCTTTTGGCGCGAGTAAAATAGCATTTGGAAACGCTGCTATCTGCCCCGGTCATATCATGCAGCATGCGTAGCGCGAGATCGGTAATCGGAGAACCGATTTTACGCCCGGTATGTTCGCCATTCGCGATGCGTATCGCCGAGCATTTTAAATCCTGAAGTGAATGCAACACGATTTCGCAGTGGGAACCAATGAGCATCGCCAACCCGTCCACAACCGCTTCGTAGGATTTTAGAATATCGAAGTCAGTTTGATCGAAAGGACGTTGATCCAGTAAATCAAGTTCACTGGTTTCGTTGGTTAAAAGCGACCTGGACATGAAAAAAAGCACTCCTTTTCAGGAGCCTGTCGTTATGTTGTCAGGGCAGGCTCATCACTATTAGGGGCATCTAAAGTAATACAGCGCATAAGGCGCTTTCCAGCATTAATTATATCCTGTAGATAATAAAAAGCCGCCGCCCATTGGGCGGCGGCTTTCGCTATCTTATTTTTTGCTGGCTTCGGCCGCTTTATCAGCCGGCGCAGCTTCTGGCTGCGCATCGGCTTTCGGTGCCGGTTTGATGTCTAACAGTTCAACATCGAAGACCAGGGTGGAGTTAGCCGGGATACCCGGAACGCCGGTTTTGCCGTAAGCCAGATCTGGTGGGATAACCAGCTGGATTTTACCGCCCTTCTTAATATTTTTCAGACCTTCGGTCCAGCCTGGGATAACGCCGTCCAGACGGAAGGAGAGAGGCTCACCGCGGGTGTAAGAGTTATCGAACTCTTTACCATCGATCAGCGTACCTTTGTAGTTAACTACAACGGTGTCGCTGTCTTTCGGCGCGTCGCCAGTACCTTCTTTCTCTACTTTGTACAGCAGGCCAGATTTAGCGGTTTTCACGCCTTTCTCTTTGGCGAACTTGTCGCGGAAAGCCTTACCTTTTGCTTCGTTATCAGCCGCGTCTTTTTCCATCTTCGCCTGAGCGGAGGTCTTCACGCGAGTTTCAAACGCCTGCAGAGTTTGTTCGATCTCCTGATCGGACAGCTTGCTCTTATCAGCAAACGCATCCTGAACACCGGCGATCAGCTGGTTTTTATCCAGTTTGATACCCAGTTTTTCCTGTTCTTTCAGAGAGTTTTCCATGTAACGACCCAGCGATGCGCCCAGCGCATAGGCAGATTTCTGGTCGTCATTTTTGAATGCAGCTTTGCTGTCTGCTGCTGGAGCCGCTTTCGCGTCCGCAGCTGGTGCAGCTTTAGCAGCCGCGTCAGCTGCATAGGTCAGAGGGGCATTCAGTGCAACGGCCATTGTGGTTGCCAGAAGCGTTACTTTAAACAGTGATTTCATCCATCTCTCCAGGGCCGGGGCCTCTCGCCCCAATGTTAACTAAATGAGAAGCGTACTATAGAACGTTGTAGAGGAAATCTACATATGAACGCTTCTCATATCGACTCTTTTCAGACTCTTTTTGTTTAAATTAGTTTCCAGCCTCATTAAAGAGAGGCTGCACGGCTGGGAAAAGTTGCGTAGAATCCGCGGCGATTGCGGTGACAACAGTAGAGAGGACATCATGCAGGAAACGACTATCGAAGCGCGTCTGGCTGAGCTTGAAAGCCGTCTGGCCTTTCAGGAAATCACCATCGATGACCTCAACATGACGGTCACAGCGCACGAGATGGAGATGGCAAAGCTACGCGAACATCTGCGCTTACTGACTGAAAAGCTAAAGGCCAGCCAGCCGTCAAACATGGCGTCACAATCTGAAGAGACACCACCACCTCATTATTGAGGCGTAAAAAAAGCGGGTTTCCCCGCTTTTTTTGT
>CP070603.1:580207-589131 GCA_016939855.1 Kluyvera ascorbata | reverse complement strand
GATTAGTGGCAACCGCAACCGCCGTGGCCTTTACCGCCACCGCCGCAGCAGCCTTCGCCACCGTGGTCGTGACCGTGGTCATGGCCGTGACCGCCGCAGCAACCGTCGTGGTCGTGGTCATGATCGTGGTCGTGACCGTTCGCACCGTGAACGTGGCCGTGAGCCAGCTCTTCTTCGGTCGCTTCGCGGATAGCAACAACTTCAACGTTGAACTTCAGGTTCTGGCCAGCCAGCATGTGGTTGCCGTCAACCACAACGTGGTCGTCTTCAACTTCGGTGATTTCAACCGGTACTGGACCCTGGTCAGTTTCAGCCAGGAAGCGCATGCCAACCTGCAGTTCGTCAACGCCCATGAAGACGTCTTTAGGAACGCGCTGCACCAGGTTTTCGTCGTACTGACCGTAAGCGTCGTTAGCTTGAACAGCAACGTCGAATTTATCACCAACTTCGTGACCGTCCAGCGCGTTTTCCAGGCCGGAGATCAGGGAACCGTGACCATGCAGGTAGTCAAGCGGTGCACTTACCGGAGACTCATCAACCAATACACCGTCTTCTGTACGTACCTGATAGGCCAGGCTGACCACCAGGTCTTTTGCTACTTTCATGATATCTCCTGAGCATGGGAATATTTTAGTGGCGCAGATTGTAGCGGAATTCTACACCCGTGTACCCATAAGCTTAAAAAAAGACAGCACGGATCGCTACTCCGGATGAAAAATACCGATCACTTGTTCCTCTTTACGAACGTGTTCGCGGGCTTCTTTATCCGCCTCTCGCATCTGGTGTCCGCACTTAACACACTCAACCACATCGATATTATTCTCGCGCCACATCGCCATAGAGTCTTGCGCCTGACACGACGGGCATTTCGCGCCCGCGATAAAACGTTTACGTACCGCCATACTCACCTTCTATTCAAATTCGTCCCAGCCGTCCAACTGCCGCCGCTCTTGTTGCATCTCGCGCTGGAAAATTTCCTCCAGCTCTCGTCGCGCTTCCCGCACGCGAGAAATTTGTTGGGTATCGCTGTGTACCGGCATCAGCTCGCGCAGCATGCGCATATCCAGGCGCTTAAAGTGCAGCTGTGCGCGCTGCGCCTGATGCGGGTGCATACCGGTGGAGATAAGCGCTTTGCGCCCCAGTTCCAGCGCGCTGGAAAAGGTCTCACGAGAAAACTGTACCACGCCCGCCTGCAGCAGTTCGTGCGCCTCCACACGTCCTCGCGCACGGGCCATAATCTTCAAGTGCGGGAAATGCTGCTGGCAGATTTCCACCAGCTTCATGGTATCTTCCGGCTCGTTGCAGGTGATCACGATTGACTGCGCCTGCTCAGCGCCTGCCGAACGCAACAGTTCAACCTGGGTCGCATCGCCGTAATAAACCTTATAGCCATATTTGCGCATCAGGTTAACCGCGCTGATGTCGCGCTCCAGAACGGTGATTCGTAGCTTGTTGGCCATCAGCAGGCGACCAATCACCTGCCCGAAGCGCCCAAAGCCCACCACAATAACCTGCGGCTTATCATCGTCCACCCACGGCGCTTCATCTTCCTCTTCCGGCCCATTAAAGCGGCGCGACAGCGTGAGATCGACAAGCTTCATCAGCAGCGGCGTGGTCATCATCGACAGCGTCACGACCACCAGCAGGAGCGACATCTGGTCGCCCTTAAAGACCTTAAATGACGATGCCGCCGAGAAGAGCACAAAGGCAAACTCACCGCCCTGGCTCAGCACGCCGGCAAACTGCATCCGCTCCGAGCTGCGCATACCGTGAAGATGCGCCAGCAGATACAGCACCAGCGTTTTCACCGCCACCAGCAGCGCCACGCCAACAATCACCACCAGTAGATGGGTGTAGAGCACGCCAAGGTTGAGCGACATCCCCACCGAGATAAAGAACAGCCCCAGCAGCAGCCCTTTAAACGGCTCGATAGCAATTTCCAGCTCGTGGCGATATTCACTTTCTGCCAGCAGCACGCCTGCAATGAAAGTCCCCAGCGCCATTGAAAGACCCAGCGCGTCCATAAACAGCGCCGACCCCAGCACCAGCAGCAGCGTCGCGGCAGTAAACACTTCACGCACGCCAGAGCTGGCAATAAAACGGAATACCGGGCGCAGCAGATAGCGCCCGCCGATCAGCATGCCGCCAAAGGCCAGGACTTTTACGCCAACGGTTTGCCAATCAAAATGATCATCGCCCGCACCGGCTAGCAGCGGTACCAGCGCTAACGCGGGAATGACCGCCAGATCCTGGAATAGCAGCACCGAGAAACCGAGCTGCCCGGACTCGCTGCGGTTCATCCCTTTTTCACGCATCAATTGCAGCGCCATCGCGGTTGACGACATCGCAAGGCCAATACCGCCGATCACCGCTGCCTGCCAGGAGAAGTGGGTGAGCATCAACAGCCCGCCGAGGATCGCCGCGCTGAAAATCACCTGCGCCGCGCCGATACCAAAGATAGGACGCCGTAGCTGCCACAGTTTGGCCGGATTCAGCTCCAGGCCGATGATAAACATCAGGAACACCACGCCCAGCTCGGAGAAGTGGAGAATTTCATCCACGTCGCTGATAAAGCCAAGTCCCCACGGGCCGATGGCGATACCCGCCAGCAGATAACCTAATACCGCACCGATACCTAACCGCGCTGCCAGTGGCACCGCGGCCACCGCCGCGAAGAGAAACAGCACTCCGGCCAGTAATAAATCAGAACCTTCCATCATCGCCCCCCTGCCGTTATCGGCGCTGCTAGCCAGTCGGCATAGGCTTTCGCGTGGTTTGCTAATTCATTGGGCGGCTGACGTCGCGCCCAATAGATGATGATTGGGCTCAGCCAGTGCATATGGCACATGGCAGCCGTCAGCTCGAACGGGCGCAAAATGTCGCTCATCGGGTAGCGATTGAGCCCGTCGTGGCGATAGGCGCTTTCCGGTTCACCGGTGGTAATTACGCTACGCCAGTACTTTCCCGCCAGCTGGTTACCACCAATACCGCTAGCGAAACCGCGGCTTAGCACGCGATCCAGCCACTCTTTCATCAAGGATGGGCAGCTGTAGGTATAGAGAGGGTGCTGAAACACGATGACATCGTGCTCACGCAGCAGCGCCTGCTCGCGAGGGATATCAATAAAAAAATCAGGATAGTGCGCGTAGAGATCGTGCACGGTTACGTTGCTTAACTGCGAAGCCGGTTTAAGCAAAACCCGGTTAGCCACCGAGTCCTGTGATTCCGGATGGGCATAGACAAGCAGGACTTTCGCCGTCTGTGACATCATTCCCCTCCCGGGCGTCAATCACATCCTCTTTCTGGTAGCGGGACGCAACCTGAATGATTTTGTGTATAGTCATCGTTTTGGGCTACCATTGCGGCCCGGTCTAGCGATTCGCTTACCACACTACATTACCACAATGACAATTTAACATATTCAGAACATACGGCGCCTTATGATTGTTTTCTCCTCGTTACAAATTCGTCGCGGCGTGCGTGTCCTGCTGGATAACGCATCGGCCACCATCAACCCCGGGCAGAAAGTCGGCCTGGTGGGCAAAAACGGCTGCGGCAAATCCACGCTGCTCGCGCTGCTGAAAAACGAGATAAGCGCCGATGGCGGCAACTTTACCTATCCGAGCAGCTGGCAGCTGGCATGGGTAAACCAGGAAACCCCTGCGCTGCCTCAGCCTGCTCTGGACTATGTCATTGACGGCGACCGTGAATACCGCCAGCTCGAAGCCCAGCTTAACGACGCCAACGAACGCGATGATGGCCACGCCATTGCCACCGTTCACGGCAAGCTGGACGCGATTGACGCGTGGACCATCCGCTCTCGCGCCTCCAGCCTGCTGCACGGCCTCGGCTTCAGCAATGAACAGCTCGACCGCCCGGTCAGCGACTTCTCGGGCGGCTGGCGTATGCGCCTCAACCTGGCACAGGCGCTGATTTGCCGCTCCGACCTGCTGCTGCTCGATGAACCGACCAACCACCTCGACCTCGATGCGGTTATCTGGCTGGAAAGATGGCTCAAAAGCTATCAGGGCACGCTGATCCTGATTTCCCACGACCGCGACTTCCTTGACCCGGTTATCGACAAAATTATTCATATCGAACAGGAAACGATGTTCGAGTACACCGGCAACTACAGCTCGTTTGAGGTGCAGCGTGCCACCCGTCTGGCTCAGCAGCAGGCAATGTACGAAAGCCAGCAGGAGCGCGTGGCGCATCTGCAAAGCTATATCGACCGTTTCCGCGCCAAGGCCACCAAGGCCAAGCAGGCGCAGAGCCGTATCAAGATGCTTGAGCGCATGGAGCTGATTGCCCCCGCCCACGTCGATAACCCGTTCCACTTCAGCTTCCGCGCGCCAGAAAGCCTGCCGAACCCGCTGCTGAAGATGGAAAAAGTCAGCGCGGGCTACGGCGACCGCACGATCCTTGAATCCATCAAGCTGAACCTGGTACCGGGCTCGCGCATCGGTCTGCTCGGCCGCAACGGCGCGGGTAAATCGACGCTGATTAAACTGCTGGCGGGCGAACTCGAACCGCTGCATGGTGAAATCGGCCTCGCCAAAGGCATCAAGCTCGGTTACTTCGCCCAGCATCAGCTAGAGTTCCTGCGCGCGGATGAATCCCCGTTGCAGCATCTGGCGCGTATGGCGCCGCAGGAGCTCGAGCAGAAGCTGCGTGACTACCTCGGCGGCTTCGGCTTCCAGGGCGATAAAGTCACCGAGCAGACCGCTCGCTTCTCCGGCGGCGAGAAAGCGCGTCTGGTGCTGGCGTTGATCGTCTGGCAACGTCCGAACCTGCTGCTGCTCGATGAACCGACCAACCACCTTGACCTCGACATGCGTCAGGCGCTGACCGAAGCATTAATCGATTTCGAAGGCGCGCTGGTTGTGGTCTCGCACGACCGTCACCTGATTCGCTCTACCACCGACGATCTCTACCTGGTGCACGATAAAAAGGTCGAGCCGTTCGACGGCGACCTGGAAGATTATCAGCAGTGGCTGAGCGACGTGCAGAAGCTGGAAAACCAGGCCGACGACACGCCGAAAGAGAACAACGCCAACAGCGCGCAGTCGCGTAAAGATCAAAAGCGCCGCGAAGCGGAGCTGCGCACCCTAACGCAGCCGCTGCGTAAAGAGATTACCCGTCTGGAAAAAGAGATGGAGAAGCTCAACGCCCAACTGGCAAAAGCAGAAGAGAAGCTCGGCGACAGCAGCCTATATGAACCAGGCCGCAAAGCCGAAATGACCGAATGCTTGCAGCTTCAGGCCAGCGCCAAGTCCGGGCTGGAAGAATGCGAGATGGCGTGGCTCGAGGCGCAGGAACAGCTTGAGCAGATGATGCAAAACGACTAAGCCATGGGAGCGGGCGATGAACCTGTCAATCACCGACGATATTACCTTCCGCAAGCTGACCATCTTCATGACCTTTATGGAGAAGGGCAACATCGCCCGTACCGCCGAGGCGTTGAACATCAGCGGCGTCAGCGTACACCGGGCGCTGCACACGCTGGAAGAGAACGTTCGGTGTCCGCTGTTCGTCCATAAAGGGCGTAATCTTATCGCCCAGCCCGCGGCGTGGACACTGCTGGAGTATTGCCAGGAAGTCACCCAGTTGATGGAGCGCGGTCTGGAAGAGACGCGCAAAACGGCGGGCGTCGGCCAGGGTCGGTTACGCGTGGGTACGCTTTACTCGCTGACGCTGGAGACGGTGCCGCACCTGATTATGGGCATGAAGCTGCGCCGCCCGGACCTGGAGCTGGATCTCACCATGGGCTCCAACGAAGCGCTGCTGAAAATGCTGGAAGACGGCACGCTGGACGCGATCCTCATCTCCATTTCTGAAAGCGAAATCGACCGCAACAGCCTCGAAGTCCTCCCCCTGTTCCACGACGATATCTACCTCGCCGCACCGATGTCCGCGACGCTGGACGCCACCAAGAAGGCGGACCTACGCCACTATCGCAATGAGAAGTTTGTCTCGCTGGCAGAAGGGTTTGCCACCTACGCCGGTTTTCAGGAAGCGTTTCATATCGCCGGGTTTGAGCCGGAAATCGTGACCCGCGTCAACGACATCTTCTCGATGCTCAGTCTGGTACAGGCTGGGGTAGGATTCTGTTTGATGCCGGGGCGAATGAAGAAGATGTATGAGAATACCGTGAAGCTGCAAAAGCTCGCTGAGCCTTATCAGATGCAGCAGCTTATCGCGATTGTCTTTGCCCGCAACCGCGAGCGCGACCCAAGCCTGCTGGCGCTGGCCGCCGAAGGGCGCATGTACGCCAGAACGCTGAAGCAGAACGCCTGATTGCCGGATGGCGACGCTACGCGTCTTATCCGGCCTACATCAGGTGCGAGTTGTAGGCCCGATAAGCGAAGCGCCATCGGGCAATCACATCACACACGCAGGCGTTTCGCCAGGTGCACGGCCACATCCACGCCGCTGCGCTCCAGCGAGATAGACTCCCCTTCCCACGCTGCCTGCCGCGTTAAGCAGGTCAGGATGCCGCCGGGCGGCATTTCAATCGCCAGCCGCGCTTCACGTTCGTTAGCGGAGATAACCGCCTCCTGCCAGCGCACCGTGCGCGCCATATTCATCGCCAGATCGTCAGCAATCCGTTCCGGCTGCCACAGCACACGTCCGGTGCTGCCGCTCAGGTAAGCGTAGCGCGGACGGGAGAGCGTTACATGGCTGAACGCCTCAACCAGCTTTTGCGCGGGCTCGGCGAGCAATTCACAGTGCGATGGTACGCTCACCGCCAGCCGAGGCGCTTTACTGGCGCCTTTGGCCATCGCGCGCTTCGCCACCTCGGCCATCGCGTCATCGGGCCCGGCAATCACAATCTGCGTTTCGGCATTCAGGTTAGCGATATACGTCCCGCTGCCTGCCACCAGACTTTCCACCTGAGCGAGCGTCAGCCCCATAATCGCCGTCAGGCCATAGCCGTTCGGATAGGCCTGCTCCATTAAATCACCGCGCAGCGCCACCAGCGTTAGCGCGTCGGCAAACTCGAGCGCGCCGGCAACCACCGCCGCCGGGTACGCGCCAATGGAAAGTCCACTAACGATATCAGGCGCCACGCCGCGACGTTCCAGCTCGCGCGCCCAGGCAACGCCAGCAATCAGCAGAGACAGCTGAACGGCTCGGGTATGTTTGAGCGCCTCAGGAGTATCCAGCGTATCAACCTCAGCGCCCAGCACGTCACGCGCCTGAGCGAACTCCGTCCCCGGAAGGTTTTGCAGCATACCTTCGTGCTGCGTCCCCTGCCCCGGGAAGGTAAACAGAATTTTCATGACTCCTCCCTGCCCCACGGATCGCCAACCAACTGCGGTCCCTGTGAGGTTTTTAACAGCGCTTTTCCATCGCGCAGCCATTCATTGAGGGCAAAGCCGCCGCGCGGGGTATCCACCTGGGTATCCGCCCGGCACAACCCGCCCGCCAGCTGCTGCTGCCACTTCTCCAGCGCTTCTCGGGAGAGCGGCTGCGGCGCGCGGATAAGCAAGTCCAAATCACTTGCCGAGTGAATAACCGGGATCCCGGTCGCCAGCGCATAGCCGGTACTGCCGATAATGCCCCACGTCCACGGCCACGCCTGCTGCGCCAATAACAAAGCCACCTGGAGCGGTGGCTGAGAAATAAAGGGCGAGCGCAGCAGCGACAGCGGGTCCACCAGCGATTCCGGCGAGCAGACGCGAACAACCGCTTCCGCGTTCACCCAACCGGCAGCGCGCTGGTCGCGTTTCATCCCGCGGACACCCACGGGAATACGCCCCTGCGCATCAACATCACGTCGCACCACCACCGGCAGACCGCTATGCCAGACGGTATCCACCCAGGATTCCGTGACATCTTCCAGCGCGTCACGCGCATTCAGCCAGATAAGGTCGTGGGGACGTAATGTTGTGCTCATGATTTAGATTCCTGAAGTCAGCGAGATAAACAGCGGCAGCGACAGGATACACAGTACGGAGCTCAACAGCAGCACGGCTTCTGCATCCGGCGACTGCACGCCAAAGCGGTTACCGAATACCACACCGAAGAAGCCAGCGGACAGCGCAATCATCAGGATAGCGGTAATCGCCACGGAACCATGCAGACCGAAAATCAGTACGATACCCCAGGCAATAGCCGGTTGAATCAGCAGCTTGGCGATGGTCGAGGTAATCACCACGGTGTTGATCTGCAGTTTACGCGCAGAGAGGATCACACCGGTCAGGAACAGCGCCGCCGCGGTTGCAGACAGACCCAGCGGTTTGATCGCCGCCAGCACCAGTTCCGGCATTTTGATGCCAATCGCGGAGAGGATAACCCCCAGCAGCGGGCCCATTACGATAGGTTTTTTAATCGAGCGCCACATCAGCACCGGCAGCATGGAGAGCGTAGAACCGGAGTTACCGCCTTCTGCGCGCGCTTTTTCGCGTTCGAGGATCAGCAGGCAGAACGGTGTCATCAGTACGGAACCGCAGGCGATAGAAACGGCAACGGACAGTGAAGTAGAAGACGTTTCACCCAGCACGCTACCCAGAATCGGCAGGCCCAGCGCGGCGTAGTTTGGCAGCGCGACGGTCAGCGTCAGTACGGCGGCATCCTGCGGCGATTTATTGAATAGCTTGGTCGCCATAAAGTAGATAGCGGCGTAGGTAATCCACATCGCCAGGGTCAGCACCACAATCAGCGGCGACTGAGCCACAATACCGGCCCATGGGGTTTGTACCGTCGCGCTAAACAGCGCAGCGGGTAAAGCGAAGTCCATCACGAAGATATTGAGCAGGGAGACGTTTTTATTGTCGACCATTTTGGCCTTACCGGCCCAGAATCCCAGCAGCATGATGACGAAAATCGGAGCAAGAGCATGAACAATTACGTAAGTCATATTTCACCTGTAATGAAAAAAAGTTAGCACTGACGCGATGATTATTATTTTTCAGATGCAA
>CP070603.1:577849-580178 GCA_016939855.1 Kluyvera ascorbata | reverse complement strand
TGGAGCCGTACATCCGGCAGGTCTCTTTTTTCTTACCAGCTTGCTCGCATGCGTTCGCGTACGAGGGCAGAGCTGCGGCGATTGTCGGCACCCAGACGGCTTTTCAGCGTCGGGTCTTGACGAGCGTCGTTGATGGCCTGTTGCAGGGTGTTTTTCACCAGCGCCAGATCTTGTGCAGATGGGGCATCCGGGTTGCTGATATCCAGCAGGTTTTCCAGCAGCCCAAGGGTGGCGTAGTTACTGATGTCATACGCCATCGGCGGAATGGTTGCCGCCAGTTTTTCCAGCGCTTCAACGGTACGCAGGGTAATGCGCGCCGCGGACTCTTTGCCCATCGCGTGGATCAGTACGCCTTTGTCGTTAAAAGCGATCAGGCGGTTTGCCTGGTAGCCGTGCGCCAGAAACGCACCGGACATCGCTTTACCGACGATAAGGCCAATCACCGGGTGACCTGCCAGACGCGCATTGGCATACGCCGCTGCGGCACCAGCCAGCGCCTGGTGAATACCAAAACCTTCTTCACGACGGCCATAGGCCTGGCTGGCAACATCAATCACCGCCACAATCGGGCGCTTCACGGCGCTGTTGGCATCGGCGGCGATGGTTTCGCTCACCACTTTCGCCAGCGTCCAGCCTTCCAGCAGACCCACTTCGCCTTTGGTGGCGCGCGGGTAGTGGTTATGGGCATCCGGAACGACGGCAATAAAACGCACGGTTTCACCGTTCAGTTCGCCATCAGCGGCCTGTACGGACGGGCACAGCCCTGCAATACGTTTGGCACCTGGAACCAGCGTTTCCAGCCATAATTCGCCACGGCTAATTACGTTACTCATCATTTCACCTCCCGGGCGAAGAGTGCTTTAATCTGTTCTGAATCGGCCTGTTTGCGGGTGTCGAAATGGCTCAGGCGATCGAGATACCAGTCGTAGTTATCGGTGCGATGTTTTGCCGGCACGCCTTTCGCCAGCGCGTCGTTCATGGCGGCTTTCACCGCGTTCACACCGTCGTTAACCAACGCTTCAACCAGCCCGCTTTGGTAACGAACTTCACCGCCGGTCATGCTCCAGATAAACGGACGGTCGCGGGAGTCGTACTCTTCAATCCCGGCTTCCTGTTCGATGACCTGCGGGCCGTTCAGGCCGAGACGCGCTTCGCGGGTCACAATCAGATAGCTGCACAGCGCCGCCGCGATGGACATCCCACCGAAGCAGCCCACGGTACCCGCCACAATGCCGACCACCGGGGTATAACGACGCAGGTCAACAATCGCCGCGTGAATGTCGGCAATCGCCGCCAGACCGAGGTTGGCTTCCTGTAAACGCACACCGCCGGTTTCCAGGCTCAGTACCGCCTGGGTAGGAATGCCGTTGCGGTTATCTTCCGCTGCCAGCTCCAACGCCGCCGCCATTTTGGCACCGGACACTTCGCCCATGCTGCCGCCCTGGAATGCGCCTTCAATCGCCACCACAACGGCTGGTTTGCCATTAATGGTGCCTTTGGCTACCACCATGCCGTCATCGGCCTGCGGGACAATGCCCTGCGCGCCCAGCCATGGAGACATCACGCCTTCAAACGGGTCGAGCAGTTCACGGTAGCTGCCTTCATCCAGCAGCGCATGCGCACGCTGGCGTGCTTTTAATTCGATAAAACTGCGGTCATCACGCATAGCTCACCTCTTCAAAAACCTGTTCGATACGAATGCGCGCCACGCCCGGCGTCGCGCCGAAGTCGTGGATAGTCAGTTTGCCCGCCGGCAGGCTGCTGACCGTTTGCAGACGGTTGAACAGCGCTTCCCAACGGCTGGTGCTGTTATCGACAGAAGTGGTGATATCAATGGTTAACGTCTGGCTCTGGTCGGCGGTGAATAACACCTCCATATCCCCGGAGCCCACAACGCCTGCCAGCGCTTTGCCGCTTAAGGTGCGGCTGGCCGGTACGGTTAACGTAATGTGTTCCATAACATCCTCTTAATGCTTTAAATACGGCGATTCGACGCGATCAAGAAACAGCGTGGCGGCGAGCAGGTCAGCGGCACCGCCCGGCGAGGCATTCAGCGCCAGCATCTGGCTATCGAGCTCCGCTAATGCCGCCTGACCCGCCGGATGAGCGCTACCGCCAGCATTCAGCACCGCACGGGCACCGTCCTGCATGGCATCAAGCCCTTCCAGCCCTGCGCGAGACAGCACGCAGGTATCGGTCAGCGAAGTCATGATGGCCATCAGCGCATCCAGCCTCGCGTACGTTTCGCTACTGCCGCTCAAGCGGCTTAAACGCAGCTGCGGCAGCGCTCGCTGCATCACATGCGGAAACGCCTGCTGAGCTTCTTCAC
>CP070603.1:575471-577724 GCA_016939855.1 Kluyvera ascorbata | reverse complement strand
CCGCCGTGCATCGCGACGGCGCTCACCAGCAACCCCAGCGCCCAAATCGCGCCGCGGTGGGTATTCACGCCGTTGGTCGCGGCCATCATCTGTTGCTCGCCCTCACGGCCGAGTCGCCCTATGGTTTGTCTGAGCGCAATATCCGCCGGACGCTGCCAGCTTTGTTGCGCCAGCGCCTGAAACGTGGAGGTCAGGCTGTGCGCGGAGCGCTCCATCAGCGCCAACGATAAATCGTGGTGCGCGCCGTTCCCCCGACTGTCCACCAGACCGGGTTTCGGGCTTAATCGTGCTTCGTCAATCAGACACTGCGTGGCGGTTCGCGCCAGCCATTCGGCACCGCCTTCAACCTGAATCTGGGGCAGAAGTTTCATTACCAGCTCCGGAATTTCGCAGGTGGGTTGTAAAGACCGCCGGACCATTCCACCAGGTCAGCAACGCTACCGGCCGCCAGCAGTGAACGGGTAGCATCGGTACGACGAATACCCATATCTTCCGGATAAACCACCTTGCCGCTCTGACGCAGTTCGGCAACGCGTTTAGCGTCAACGCCCAGGCCGATATCGGTGATACCCGCGACCGCAGCTACCATCGCACGACGCTCTTCAAGATCTTTCGCGCGGTAGAGGTAGGCGATACCTTCTTCAGTCAGCACGTGGGTCACGTCGTCGCCATAGATCATTACCGGAGCCAGCGGCATCCCTGAAGATTTAGCCACTTCCACAGCATCGAGTTTTTCGACGAAGGTTGGTTTCACGCCGGCCTGGAAGGTTTCGACCATCTGCACTACCAGTTTTTTACCGCGCTGCATTGGGTCTGGCTCGGTGATCATGTTCAGCCATGCTGGCGTTGCATGACGGCGACCGTGTGGGTCATGGCCCATGTTTGGCGCACCACCGAAGCCGGAAAGACGACCACGGGTCACGGTAGAGGAGTTGGCGTAGCCATCAACCTGTAGGGTAGAGCCGATGAACATATCCACCGCGTACTGACCTGCCAGCTGGCAGAAGGCGCGGTTAGAACGCATCGAGCCGTCGGAACCGGTAAAGAAGATGTCAGGACGGGCGCGGATGTACTCTTCCATCCCCAGCTCGCCGCCGAAGCAGTGCACGCTTTCTACCCAGCCGCTCTCAATCGCTGGAATCAACGTTGGGTGCGGGTTCAGCGTCCAGTGTTTACAGATTTTGCCTTTCAGGCCGAGCTGTTCGCCGTAGGTTGGCAGCAGCAGTTCGATAGCCGCGGTGTTAAAGCCGATACCGTGGTTCAGCGACTGGACCTGGTGTTCCGCGTAGATGCCTTTAATCGCCATCATCGCCATCAGGATGTGTTCCTGTTTGATGAGACGCGGGTCGCGGGTAAACAGTGGTTCGATAAAGAACGGCTTGTCGGCAACCACTACGAAGTCAACCCAGGAGCCAGGGATATCCACACGCGGTAGGTCACATTCGTCGTCTACCAACTCGTTCACCTGTGCGATGACGATACCGTCGTGGAACGCGGCAGCTTCAACCAGCGCTGGGGTATCTTCGGTGCTCGCCCCGGTATAGAGGTTACCTTTGCGGTCGGCTTTAAAACCGGCAATCAGCGCAACGTTAGGCGACAGGTCAACGTACAGACGGGAATAGAGTTCGATGTAAGTGTGGATGGCGCCGATTTCCAACAGACCATCTTCCAGCAGCTGCGAAATACGCAGGCTCTGGGTCCCGGAGAAGGAGAAGTCCAGCTTGCGGGCGATCCCTTTTTCGAAGATGTCCAGATGCTCGCTGCGGCCGACGCTCGGCATGATCATGTGCAGGTCGTGCACAATCTGCGGGTTAACCTCAGCCAGCATGCGGGATAAGAAATCTGCCTGCTTTTGGTTATTCCCTTCTAATACCACGCGGTCACCCGGCGCGATCAGTTTTTCCAGCATTGCGGTCAGGTCTGCGGTCGGCAGAACCTTGCCCTGCACCGGTACGGAAGCCAGACGTCGCTGTTTTTCGGTGCGACGTGTGTTCCAGACGCGTGCTGGTGTTTGCCCAGATAACATTATTAACCTCCTGATTCAGCTAATCATTTTGATTGCTTAACACTGAAAAGATTGTGCACCCTGGCGAGAAAGTCATCAATTAAGCGTAGGAGAGAATCATTAGCTTGAGAGTAATAATTGAAGTAACAAATTGTGATTAGGATCAGATCCTGATGGGAGAAAAACGACTACCGATCCCTCATTTTCATAAACACAATGGCAAAGTGACGGTATAGTAGGCGCAGATT
>CP070603.1:565735-575408 GCA_016939855.1 Kluyvera ascorbata | reverse complement strand
AGCAGCGCCGAGTTTGTGCCAATGCGCGGCATTAGTAACCGCCATCTACAAACCATGCTGCCGCGCCTGCTTCGTCGCAAGCTGCAATTCACTCCACACTGGCAACGCCTTGAGCTGCCGGACGGCGACTTCGTCGATTTAGCGTGGAGTGAAGACCCGGCTGGCGCGCTGCATAAGCCTCGTCTGGTGGTGTTTCATGGTCTGGAGGGTAGCCTGCACAGCCCGTACGCGCATGGCCTGATTAACGCAGCCAAAGAGCAAGGCTGGCTGGGCGTGGTCATGCATTTTCGCGGCTGCAGCGGCGAGCCGAACCGTCTGAACCGTATTTATCACTCAGGTGAAACGGAAGACGGCACCTGGTTCCTGAACTGGTTACAACGCGAATACGGCAAAGCGCCAACGGCGGCGGTTGGCTATTCGCTTGGCGGCAATATGCTGGCCTGCCTGCTGGCCAAAGAAGGTGATGACGTGCCGATCGATGCGGCGGTGATTGTCTCCGCGCCGTTTATGCTGGAAGCCTGCAGCTACCATATGGATAAGGGCTTCTCGCGGGTCTATCAGCGCTATCTGTTGAACCTGTTGAAAGGCAACGCCGCGCGTAAGCTCAAAGCCTATCCCGGCTCGCTGCCGGTGGATCTACGTCAGTTGAAAAGTATGCGTCGCATCCGCGAGTTTGATGATTCGATCACCTCGAAGATCCACGGCTTCGCCGACGCTATTGATTATTACCGTCAATGTAGCGCGATGCCTATCTTAAGCAAAATTACCAAACCAACGCTGATCATCCACTCGAAAGACGATCCGTTTATGGACCACCACTCTATTCCGGCCCAGGAAGAGCTGCCGGATAACGTCGTCTATCAACTCACCGAGTACGGCGGCCACGTCGGGTTTATTGGCGGTACGCTGCGCCACCCGGAAATGTGGCTGGAAAAACGCATCCCCGCCTGGCTGATGCCGTGGCTAGGAGCGAAAGCATGATCATTCCCTGGCAGGATATCGACCCGGAGACGCTGGATAACCTGATTGAAAGCTTTGTCTTGCGCGAAGGCACTGATTATGGTGAATATGAACGTTCACTTGCGCAAAAGGTCGCCGACGTCAAACACCAGCTACAAACAGGCGAAGCGGTGCTGGTCTGGTCTGAGCTTCACGAGACCGTCAACATCATGCCCCGTAACCAATTTCGCGGTTAACTATACTCTAACGACAGGAAGCATTTACCCTGCTTCCGTTGTCGTCTGTTCAGGGAGTTATTCGCATGTCTGCCAAACATCCGGTCATTGCCGTCACCGGCTCCAGCGGAGCAGGAACCACCACCACCAGCCTCGCGTTTCGTAAAATTTTTGCTCAGCTCAACCTGCGCGCGGCGGAAGTTGAAGGCGACAGCTTTCACCGCTATACCCGTCCGGAAATGGATATGGCTATCCGTAAGGCCCGAGACCTTGGCCGCCACATCAGCTATTTCGGCCCGGATGCCAACGACTTTGGTCTGCTGGAACAGACTTTCCGCGACTACGGCCTGAACGGACAGGGGAAGTCACGCAAATACCTGCATACCTATGATGAAGCGGTGCCGTGGAACCAGGTGCCAGGCACATTTACGCCGTGGCAGCCGCTGCCGGAACCGACCGATGTGCTGTTTTATGAAGGGCTGCACGGCGGCGTCGTCACCCCGCAGCACGACGTCGCACGGCATGTCGATCTGCTGGTTGGCGTAGTACCGATTGTTAACCTGGAGTGGATCCAGAAGATGATCCGCGACACCAGCGAGCGCGGCCACTCTCGCGAAGCGGTGATGGATTCCGTGGTGCGTTCGATGGAAGACTATATCAACTTCATCACCCCACAGTTCTCACGCACCCACATCAACTTCCAGCGCGTGCCAACGGTCGATACCTCTAATCCGTTTGCAGCCAAAAGCATTCCGTCACTGGACGAGAGTTTCGTGGTGATTCACTTCCGTAATCTCGACCACATCGACTTCCCATGGCTACTGGCTATGTTGCAGGGGTCATTCATCTCACATATGAATACGCTGGTCGTTCCCGGTGGGAAAATGGTGCTGGCAATGGAATTAATCATGACGCCGCTGGTGCAGCGGCTGATGGAAGGCAGGAAATAGCATCAAGACCAGGTAGCCCGGACGAGGTGCGCTAGTACCGACTCCGGGAATGACCCCGGCGTCACTGCGTTCGGCCGGGCTACGTCTGGCATGTAATCAGCCTTCGATCACTTCGTAAGAGTGAGTGATATTCACCGCTTTTTCGAGCATCAGCGCCACCGAGCAGTATTTCTCAGCAGACAGATCCACCGCACGCGATACCGCCGCATCCTTCAGATCTTTACCGGTGACGATAAAGTGCAGGTTAATGTGCGTAAACAGACGAGGCGCTTCTTCACGGCGCTCAGAGGTGAGCTTCACTTCGCAGTCGGTCACGTCATTGCGACCTTTTTGCAGGATAGAAACAACGTCAATCGCACTGCAACCACCGGCGGCCATCAGCACGACTTCCATCGGGCTCGGCGCTTTATCGCCAGAGTTACCGTCCATCAAAATTTGGTGACCAGAAGCAGACTCACCGAGGAAGGTTAACCCTTCAACCCATTTCACACGTGCTTGCATAATATTTAACTCCCAGGTTGCAATTTTCTTCTCAGATTACGCGCACATAACAATTCTCGCAATGGAAGGCGATCGCCGTCATGCTGAAGCGAGACACCAGGAGACACACGGCTAAAGCTATGCTAAAACAGTCGGGATGCTACGGTAATACATAAACGTACTGCATGTATGCAGAGGACATCACATTACAGGCTGCGACCCTATTCGACAGCCGACTTCCCAGGTAACGGGAAGGATACTATTGCAACCAGTGGCTGCAATGTTTTTGCCGCTGGGAAGAGCTTATAACAGAGGATAACCGCGCATGGTGCTTGGCAAACCGCAAACAGACCCTACTCTCGAATGGTTCTTGTCTCATTGCCATATTCATAAGTACCCATCGAAGAGCACGCTGATTCACCAGGGTGAAAAAGCAGAGACGCTGTATTACATCGTAAAAGGCTCCGTGGCTGTACTCATCAAGGACGAAGAAGGCAAAGAGATGATCCTCTCTTACCTCAACCAGGGCGATTTTATCGGCGAGCTGGGCCTGTTCGAAGAAGGCCAGGAACGCAGCGCATGGGTACGAGCAAAAACCGCTTGTGAAGTTGCTGAAATCTCTTATAAAAAATTCCGTCAGCTGATCCAGGTTAACCCGGACATTCTGATGCGTCTCTCTTCTCAGATGGCGCGTCGTCTGCAGGTCACCTCTGAAAAAGTGGGTAACCTGGCCTTCCTGGACGTAACCGGTCGTATCGCTCAGACCCTGCTGAACCTGGCTAAACAGCCTGATGCCATGACCCACCCAGACGGTATGCAGATCAAAATCACCCGTCAGGAAATTGGTCAGATCGTTGGCTGCTCCCGTGAAACCGTGGGCCGTATTCTGAAAATGCTGGAAGATCAGAACCTGATCTCCGCACACGGCAAAACCATTGTCGTTTACGGTACCCGCTAATCCGGCCCAAAATGGCGTATTGTAAAAGCAATACGCCATTTTTGTTTTTCCCCCTATGTGGCGCAGGCTGATTTACCACCCGGAAGTCAACTATGCACTGCGGCAAACGCTGGTGTTATGTCTGCCGGTTGCTATCGGACTTCTGCTCGGCCATCTCCAGCAGGGCTTGCTGTTTTCATTGGTGCCCGCCTGCTGCAATATCGCCGGTCTCGACACTCCGCATAAGCGCTTCTTTAAACGCCTGATTATCGGTGGCTGTCTGTTCGCCGGATGCAGTCTTGCCGTTCAGCTGTTGTTGGCGCGCGACATCCCCTTGCCGTTGATTCTCACCGGGCTGGCGCTGCTGCTGGGCGTTACGGCGGAAATCAGCGCGCTGCACGGGCGGCTACTACCCGCCTCGCTCATCGCGTCTATCTTTACCCTAAGCCTTGCGGGAAATATGCCCATCTGGGAGCCCTTGCTGCTCTACGCGCTGGGTACGCTGTGGTACGGAGTATTTAACTGGTGGTGGTTCTGGATGTGGCGCGAACAGCCGCTGCGGGAATCACTGAGCCTGCTTTACCGCCAGCTCGCCGAATACTGTGAAGCGAAATATAGCCTGCTAACGCAGCATACCGACCCGAGCACCGCGCTACCGCCGTTGCTGACTCGCCAGCAGAAAGTGGTGGATCTGATTTCCCAATGCTACCAGCAGCTGCACATGCTTGCGGCTAACCAGCATAACGATTACAAGCGCCTGCTGCGCGCCTTCCAGGTGGGGCTCGATTTACAGGAACATATCTCTGTCAGCCTGCACCAGCCCGAAGAGGTACAAAAGCTGGTTGAACGCAGCCACGCCGAAGCGGTGATCCGCTGGAACGCCCAGACCGTTGCGGCGCGCCTGAGGGTACTGGCGGACGATATTCTCTATCACCGCTACCCCACCCGCTTCAATATGGATAAACAAATAGGCGCGCTGGAGAAAATCGCCGACCAGCATCCAGACAACCCGGTCGGCCAGTTTTGCGCCTGGCACTTCAGCCGCATCGCCCGCGTGCTGCGCTCTCAGCGACCGCTCTACCCGCGCAACCTGATGGCCGATAAACAGCGACGTCTACCGCTATTCGCAGCGCTTAAAAGCTATCTGTCGCTGAAATCCCCAGCGCTGCGTAATGCCGCCCGACTCAGCGTAATGCTCAGCATCGCCAGCCTGATGGGTGCCGCGCTGCATCTGCCGAAGCCTTACTGGATCCTGATGACGGTGCTGCTGGTCACGCAAAACGGCTATGGCGCGACCCGCGTGCGTATTTTCCATCGTGCGGCGGGCACGCTGGCGGGGTTAGTGATTGCCGCCGTCGTCCTGCACTTCCACACCTCAGAAGGGCTAGCGTTATCGGGCATGCTGATCGTCACGTTGGGGAGCTACCTGATTATCCGTCGTCACTACGGCTGGGCCACCGTCGGCTTTACCATCACCGCGGTATATACCCTGCAAATTCTGACGCTGAACGGCGAGCAGTTTATCGTCGCGCGCTTTATCGACACCATCATCGGCTGCCTGATTGCCTTTGGCGGGATGATCTGGCTGTGGCCACAGTGGCAGAGCGGTCAACTTCGACAAAACGCCCAGGCGGCGCTGGAAGCCGACCAGGAGGCTATTCGTCTTATCCTGAGCCCCGACCCGCAGGCACCGAAGCTGGCCTATCAGCGGATGCGCGTGAACCAGGCGCACAACACGCTCTACAATACGCTCAATCAGGCCATGCAGGAGCCTGGCTTTAACTCGCGTTATCTGGAAGATATGAAGCTGTGGGTCACCCATAGTCAGTTTATCGTCGAGCACATCAACGCCATGACCACGCTAGCGCGCGAGCACAACATGCTGACGCCGGATCTCGCGCAGCAGTATCTGGAATCCTGCGAAGTTGCTCTTCAGCGCTGTCAGCAGCGTCTGGAGTACGATGAGGCGGGAAGCAGCGGTGAGGTGAATATTATGGAATCGCCGGACACGCTGTCCCATGGTCCGTTAAGCACCATGGAACAGCATCTTCAGCGTATTCTGGGGCATCTGAGCACTATGCACACCATCTCGTCGGTGGCCTGGCGACAGCGCCCCCGTCATGGAGGCTGGTTAAAACGGCGGGCTAGCTAACGATTTTAGCGACCGCCTGAGCGAAGCGCTGCATCCCTTCGTCGATATCCACTTCTTCCACCACCAGCGATGGCGCAAAACGCATCACGTCCGGCCCGGCATTCAGGACCATCACGCCAACGTCCGCCGCGGCATAGAGGAAATCACGCGCCCGGCCTTTGTATTTCTCGTTCAGCGCCGCGCCAATCAGCAGGCCCATACCGCGCACGTCGCTAAAGACGTCGTACTTGGCGTTGATATGCTGAAGGTGCTGCACAAAGCGCTCGCGCTTGGCGTTCACGCCGTTCAGGACTTCCGGGGTGTTGATAATATCGAACGCAGCGCCCGCAACGGCGCAGGCCAGCGGGTTACCGCCGTAGGTAGAACCGTGCGAACCAACGTGGAACGCGCTGGCAATCTCATTGGTGGTCAGCATCGCGCTCACCGGGAAACCGCCGCCCAGCGCTTTAGCACTGGTGAGAATGTCCGGCGTCACGCCATAGTGCATGTAGGCAAATAACGAACCGGTACGCCCCATGCCGCTTTGCACTTCATCAAACACCAACAGCGCCTGATGCTTATCGCACAGCGCGCGCAGGCCCTGTAAGAACTCAGGGGTCGCTGCCAGTACGCCGCCTTCGCCCTGAATCGGCTCAACCACGATCGCGCAGGTATGGTCGTCAATCACCGCTTCCACCGCGTGCAGGTCGTTAAACGGCACGTGGACGATATCGGCAGGTTTCGGGCCAAAGCCGTCGGAGTACTTCGGCTGCCCGCCAACGGAGACAGTAAACAGCGAACGACCGTGGAAGGCATTATGGAAAGCGATGATTTTGCTTTTGTACGGGCTATGACGGGTAGAGGCGTAGTAGCGCGCCAGCTTAAAGGCGGTTTCGTTGGCTTCCGTCCCGGAGTTCATGAACACCACGCGCTCGGCGAAGGTCGCGTCCACCAGCTTCTGGCCCAGACGCAGCGCCGGTTCGTTGGTAAAGACGTTGCTGGTGTGCCACAGCGTTTCACCCTGAGTTTTCAGCGCATCAACCAGCGCAGGATGACAGTGGCCCAGCGCGGTCACCGCAATGCCGCCCGCGAAATCAACGTACTCTTTGCCTTGCTGATCCCACACGCGGCTCCCCTTGCCCTTCACCGGGATAAATTCCGCTGGTGCATAGATTGGCAAAATGACCTGATCGAAGGTCGCGCGGGTAATAGCAGGTTGTTTGGTTTCCATGTCATGCCCTTCTGCAAACGATGAAGCAATGATTGTGAGAATTTATCCACAAAATATGCATAAAAAATCACGTCATGGCAACTACTATCGCGTGAGGAAGTTTGCCAGTAGCGCGTGGCCCTGCTCGCTGAGAATGCTTTCCGGGTGGAACTGCACCCCTTCCAGATCCCATTCACGGTGGCGGATACCCATAATTTCACCCGTTTCGCTGCGGGCCGTCACTTCAAAGCAGTCGGGCAACGTTGCGGGATCGATCAGCAGTGAATGGTAGCGCGTCACGGTAAGTGGATTATTCAGGCCGCGGAACACGCCCTGCTGCTGATGGGTAATCGGCGAGGTTTTGCCGTGCATCACTTTTTCGGCACGAACAATTCGCGCACCGAATGCCTGAGCAATAGCCTGATGGCCTAAGCAGACGCCAAGCAGCGGTGTTTTACCCGCATAGCGGCGAATAACATCAAGGGAGATACCGGCTTCATCCGGTGTGCAGGGGCCCGGGGAAATCACGATTTTGTCTGGGGAGAGCGCGTCGATGTCATCAAGGGTGATGTCATCATTACGTTTAACCGTCACGCTGGCACCGAGCTCACAGAAATACTGGTAGAGGTTCCAGGTAAAGGAATCGTAGTTATCAATCAGCAGGATCATGGCGGCTCCGGTCATTCAATCTGCCGCCATTCTACCAACTTTAGTGACGGGACGGCAGCCTCATGCCAGATGCCGCCCCGTACTGATTACGGCAGGACTTTCGCCGACAGGATCACAATCGGTTTGGAAGGGACGTTCTGGTACGGACCAACGTTGTGGGTCGGCACCTGGGCAATTTTGTCTGCCACATCCATCCCCTTCACAACTTTACCAAATACCGCGTAGCCAAAGTCACGCTGGCCGTGGTCCAGGAAAGCGTTGTCCGCCACGTTGATAAAGAACTGGCTGGTTGCGCTATCTTTATCAGCAGTACGCGCCATAGCGATAGTGCCACGGGTATTACGCAGGCCGTTATCAGCTTCGTTTTTGATCGGTGGATTCGGCTGCTTCTGCTGCATCTGTTCGTTAAAGCCGCCGCCCTGAACCATAAAGCCCGGGATCACGCGGTGGAACGTGGTGTTGTTATAAAAGCCGCTATTAACGTAGTTCAGGAAGTTTTCAACGGAGACCGGCGCTTTCTGGCTGTCGAGCTGCAGCTCAATGTTGCCCGCCGAAGTCGTCAGCAGCACGTGGGGATTATTGGTTGCTGCTAAAGCCACAGGCGCAACCGCAGAGAGTGCAAACACAGCCGCCATGGCCGCCAGAGTTGATTTGAGCATGAGAATTCCTTTAACGGTGCAGTAGAGAAAGCAAGTGGCTTGATTCTAAAGAGGGATAGTCCCTCAGGCCAGTGCTTTACTAAAGTTTACGTGACTGAAACGGTTAATAATGATCAGGGTAATAAAGTGCAGATTTCATTATGTGATCAAGATCACACTCAAAAATGTAATAAAGAAAGTTTTGCGTAATAAAACTATGAATGCATCACTCCTATGTCTAAAATCTGCTCGCTCAGCGCAGAGTCAACGCGCTTTACACAACTATTCACAGGCCAGTCATGACTAACAGCAATCGTACCAAGCTCACATGGATCAGCTTCTTCTCCTACGCCCTTACCGGTGCGTTGGTTATCGTCACCGGGATGGTGATGGGAAATATCGCCGATTACTTTAATCTGCCCGTTTCCAGCATGAGTAACACCTTTACCTTCCTGAACGCTGGGATCCTGATCTCTATTTTCCTCAATGCCTGGCTGATGGAAATCGTCCCGCTGAAAACTCAGCTGCGTTTCGGCTTCATTTTGATGGTATTAGCGGTTATCGGGCTGATGACCAGCCATAGCCTGGCGCTATTCTCTGCGGCGATGTTCGTGCTGGGCCTGGTCAGCGGTATCACCATGTCCATTGGTACTTTCCTGATCACCCATATGTATGAAGGTCGTCAGCGCGGCGCGCGTCTGCTGTTTACCGACTCCTTCTTCAGCATGGCCGGGATGATCTTCCCAATGCTCGCCGCCTGGCTGCTGGCGCGTACGATTGAGTGGTACTGGGTTTACGCCTGCATCGGCCTCATCTATGTCGCTATCTTCGTGCTGACCCTGGGCTGCGAATTCCCGGTTCTGGGCAAGAAAGCACAAACCAGCGACCAGCCGGTAGTGAAAGAGAAATGGGGCATCGGCGTGCTGTTCCTGTCCATCGCTGCGCTGTGCTACATCCTGGGTCAGCTGGGCTTCATCTCCTGGGTACCGGAATACGCCAAAGGTCTGGGCATGAGCCTGAACGACGCGGGCCAGTTGGTGAGTGATTTCTGGATGTCCTATATGTTCGGTATGTGGGCCTTCAGCTTTATTCTGCGCTTCTTCGACCTGCAGCGTATCCTGACCGTTCTGGCCGGTATCGCGACCGTGATGATGTACCTGTTCAACCACGGCGAGCCGCAGCACCTGGCCTGGTTCATTCTGACTCTGGGCTTCTTCTCCAGCGCTATCTATACCTCCATCATTACGCTGGGTTCGCTGCAGACTAAAATCGCCTCACCAAAACTGGTTAACTTTGTTCTGACCTGCGGCACCATTGGCACCATGCTGACCTTCGTGGTCACCGGGCCTATCGTTGCCCACAGCGGCCCACTGGCAGCGCTGACCACCGCCAACGGTCTGTACGCTGTGGTGTTCGTGATGTGTCTGGTTCTGGGCTTTGTAAGCCGCCATCGCCAGCATGCGGTGAGCGCTTCTCACTAATA
>CP070603.1:561054-565624 GCA_016939855.1 Kluyvera ascorbata | reverse complement strand
CCGCCGGTTTTTCACTCTTTTTGCTCAAAAAACACACAGACCATAAAGTTGAGTATTTTCCGCAACTTACAAAACCACTTAAAAATCATCACGCTACTCATTAAGGGGTAGGTAAAGGCTAAATTGATTTGTATCAATAATCCCAATAGCTGAATCGTTAAGGTAGGCAGTATTAGAATAGAAATCGAGGCAAAAATGAGCAAAGTCAGACTCGCAATTATCGGTAACGGCATGGTCGGCCACCGCTTTATCGAGGATCTTCTCGATAAGTCCGACGCCAGCCAGTTCGATATCACCGTCTTCTGTGAAGAACCCCGCATCGCCTACGACCGCGTACACCTCTCCTCCTACTTCTCCCACCACACGGCAGAAGAGCTGTCGCTTGTGCGTGAAGGTTACTATGAGAAGCACGGCGTGAAGGTGCTGGTCGGTGAACGCGCCATCACCATCAACCGTAAAGAGAAGGTGATTCACTCCAGCGCAGGCCGTACCGTTTTTTATGACAAGCTGATCATGGCGACCGGCTCCTATCCGTGGATCCCGCCAATCAAAGGGTCTGAAACTCAGGACTGCTTCGTTTACCGTACGATTGAAGATCTGAACGCCATTGAAGCCTGTGCCCGCCGTAGTAAGCGCGGCGCGGTAGTCGGCGGCGGCCTGCTCGGCCTCGAAGCAGCCGGCGCGCTGAAAAACCTCGGCGTGGAAACCCACGTCATTGAGTTCGCTCCAATGCTGATGGCTGAACAGCTTGATCAGATGGGCGGCGAACAGCTCAAGCGTAAAATTGAAAGCATGGGTGTGAAAGTTCACACCAGCAAAAACACCAAAGAGATTGTTCAGGAAGGCGAAAACGGTCGCAAAACTATGCGTTTTGCCGACGGTAGCCAGCTGGAAATCGACTTCATCGTCTTCTCTACCGGTATTCGCCCACGCGACAAGCTGGCCACCCAGTGCGGCCTGGAAGTCGGCCAGCGCGGCGGTATCCTGATTAACGACAGCTGCCAGACCTCTGACCCGGATATCTACGCTATCGGCGAATGCGCCAGCTGGAAAAACCGCGTCTACGGCCTGGTCGCACCGGGTTATAAAATGGCGCAGGTCGCCGTTGATCATATCCTCGGTACGCCAAACGCCTTCCAGGGCGCGGATATGAGCGCCAAGCTGAAGCTGCTGGGCGTAGACGTCGGCGGTATCGGCGATGCGCACGGCCGTACGCCGGGCGCGCGCAGCTACGTCTATCTCGACGAAAGCAAAGAAGTCTACAAACGTCTTATCGTAAGCGAAGACAACAAAACCCTGCTCGGTGCGGTATTGGTTGGTGATACCAGCGACTACGGCAACCTGCTGCAGCTGGCGTTGAACGCTATCGAACTGCCAGAAAACCCGGATTCACTGATTCTGCCAGCGCACGCCAGCAGCGGTAAACCGTCTATCGGCGTCGATAAACTGCCGGACAGCGCGCAGATTTGTTCCTGCTTTGACGTCTCTAAAGGCGACCTGATTGCCGCTATCAACAAAGGCTGCCACACCGTTGCCGCACTGAAAGCCGAAACCAAAGCCGGTACCGGCTGCGGTGGCTGTATCCCGCTGGTGACTCAGGTGCTGAACGCCGAGCTGGCGAAGCAGGGTATCGAAGTCAACCACAGCCTGTGCGAACACTTCGCCTTTACCCGTCAGGAGCTGTATCACCTGATTCGTGTAGAAGGCATTAAAACCTTCGACGAGCTGCTGGCGAAATACGGCAAGGGTTACGGCTGCGAAGTCTGTAAGCCAACCGTCGGTTCCCTGCTGGCCTCCTGCTGGAACGAATACATCCTGAAGCCACAGCACACGCCGCTGCAGGACACTAACGACAACTTCCTGGCGAACATCCAGAAAGACGGTACCTACTCGGTAATTCCACGTTCTGCGGGCGGTGAAATCACCCCGGAAGGTCTGGTAGCCGTTGGCCGTATCGCGCGTGAATTCAACCTGTACACCAAAATTACCGGTTCCCAGCGTATCGGCCTGTTTGGTGCGCAAAAAGATGACCTGCCAGAAATCTGGCGTCAGCTGATTGAAGCCGGCTTCGAAACCGGTCATGCCTATGCCAAAGCCTTGCGTATGGCGAAAACCTGCGTAGGCAGCACCTGGTGCCGTTATGGCGTGGGCGACAGCGTAGGCTTCGGCGTAGAGCTGGAAAACCGCTACAAGGGCATTCGTACGCCGCATAAGATGAAGTTTGGCGTCTCTGGCTGTACCCGTGAATGCGCGGAAGCTCAGGGCAAAGACGTCGGTATCATCGCCACCGAGAAAGGCTGGAACCTGTACGTCTGCGGTAACGGCGGGATGAAGCCACGCCACGCAGACCTGCTGGCCGCTGACCTCGACCGCGATACCCTGGTGAAATACCTCGACCGCTTCATGATGTTCTACATCCGCACCGCCGATAAGCTGACGCGTACCGCGCCGTGGCTGGATAACCTGGAAGGCGGTATCGACTACCTGCGTTCCGTTATCATCGACGACAAACTGGGGCTGAACCAGCACCTGGAAGAAGAGATCGCCCGCCTGCGCGAAGCATTCGCCTGCGAATGGACCGAGACCGTAAACGACCCGGCCGCCCAGGTACGCTTCAAACACTTTATCAACAGCGAACAACGTGACCCGAACGTCCAGGTCGTGGCAGAACGTGCCCAGCACCGCCCTGCTACACCGTATGAACGTATTCCGGTCACTCTGGTGGAGGAAAACGCATGAGCCAGTGGGTAAATATCTGCAAGATTGACGCTATTCTGCCAGCAACAGGCGTCTGCGCGCTGCTGGGCAACCAGCAGGTTGCCGTGTTCCGTCCGTATGCCGACAACCAGGTCTTCGCCATCAGCAACATCGACCCCTTTTTCGAGTCGAGCGTGCTGTCTCGCGGCCTGATTGCCGAACATCAAGGCGAACTGTGGGTAGCAAGCCCGCTGAAAAAACAGCGCTTCCGCCTACGTGACGGCCTGTGCATGGAGGACGAAAGTCACTCCATCCCACATTATGAAGTTCGCGTTAAAGATGGCCAGGTGCAGCTGAAAGCCTGATCGTTTTAGGCATAAGTAATACCAAAAACTTATGACCTTAAAGGGGTAACAGCGGGAAAATTCGTATATTCCATACGATGACTGCTGTTATCCTTACCCGCATTATTCATCCCCCGCATTTATCTATTCCGTGAGGTTGCCCCTTGGATCACTTACCTATCTTTTGCCAACTGCGCGATCGTGACTGTTTGCTGGTCGGCGGTGGCGATGTCGCCGAGCGTAAAGCACGTTTGCTGCTGGATGCGGGCGCTCGTCTGACGGTAAACGCGCGGGATTACGTTCCACAGTTCCACGTTTGGGCCGAGGCGGGCATGTTGACGCTGGTGCAAGGCGATTTTCAGCCTACGCTGCTCGACCCTTGCTGGCTGGCAATTGCCGCGACCGATGATGACGCAGTGAACCAGCAGGTCAGCGACGCCGCGGAATCTCGACGTATCTTCTGCAACGTGGTCGACGCACCAAAAGCGGCGAGCTTTATCATGCCGTCAATTATCGACCGCTCTCCGCTGATGGTCGCCGTCTCCTCCGGCGGGACTTCACCGGTACTGGCACGCCTGCTGCGCGAGAAGCTAGAAGCGCTGCTGCCGCAGCATCTTGGACAAGTTGCCGCCTATGCAGGAAAGCTACGTTCACGGGTGAAAAAACAGTTCGCCACCATGGGTGAGCGTCGCCGTTTCTGGGAAAAGCTGTTTGAAAACGATCGTCTGGCGCAATCGCTGGCCAACCAGGATCAGCAGGCCATTGAGGACACCACAGAACAACTGCTGAACGCGCCGCTGGATCATCGCGGTGAAGTGGTGCTGGTTGGCGCTGGTCCAGGTGATGCCGGGCTGCTGACCCTGAAAGGCCTACAGCAGATCCAACAGGCAGACGTGGTGGTTTACGACCGCCTGGTCTCCGACGACATTATGAATCTGGTTCGCCGCGACGCCGACCGCGTGTTCGTGGGTAAACGTGCTGGCTACCACTGCGTACCGCAGGAAGAAATTAACCAGATCCTGCTGCGCGAAGCTCAGCAGGGTAAACGCGTGGTGCGTCTGAAAGGCGGTGATCCGTTTATCTTTGGCCGCGGTGGTGAAGAGCTGGAAACCCTGTGCCATGCAGGTATTCCCTTCTCCGTTGTACCCGGTATTACCGCCGCTTCCGGCTGTTCTGCCTACTCGGGTATTCCGTTGACCCACCGCGACTACGCCCAGAGCGTGCGTCTGGTCACCGGACACCTGAAAACCGGCGGTGAGCTGGACTGGGAAAACCTGGCGGCAGAAAAACAGACGCTGGTGTTTTATATGGGTCTGAACCAGGCCGCCACCATCCAGCAAAAGCTGATTGAACACGGTATGCAGGCTGATATGCCGGTAGCTATTGTCGAAAACGGTACCGCCATTAACCAACGTGTGGTGGATGGAGAGCTGTCGCAGCTTGGTGAACTGGCTGAGCAGATGGCAAGCCCGGCGCTGATTATCGTTGGCCGCGTGGTAGGGTTACGTAATAAGCTGAACTGGTTCTCG
>CP070603.1:548216-560961 GCA_016939855.1 Kluyvera ascorbata | reverse complement strand
TTTACGGCTTAGCCACGAAACCAATCGCTTCATATACCGCTTTCAGCGTTTGTGAAGCACGTGCGCTGGCTTTATCAGCACCGTCTTTCATGATTTTCTGCAGGAATGCTTCGTCATTGCGGAAGCGATTATAACGCTCCTGCAGCTCAGTCAGCATACCGGAAACGGCTTCTGCCACTTCACCCTTCAGGTGGCCATACATCTTGCCTTCAAAGTGTTTTTCCAGCTCAGGAATGCTCTGGCCGGTGACGCCGGAAAGGATATCCAGCAAGTTAGAAACGCCCGCTTTCTCTTTCAGGTCGTAACGAATAACAGGCGGCTCTTCGGAGTCGGTCATCGCGCGTTTGATCTTCTTAACCACGGATTTCGGGTCTTCCAGCAGGCCAATCACGTTGTTGCGGTTATCGTCAGACTTGGACATCTTCTTCGTCGGCTCAAGCAGTGACATCACGCGCGCGCCGGACTTAGGAATAAACGGCTCAGGTACTTTGAACACATCACCATAAATGGCGTTAAAGCGCTGGGCGATATCGCGGCTCAGCTCTAAATGCTGCTTCTGGTCTTCACCAACCGGCACCTGGTTAGTTTGATACAGCAGGATATCTGCCGCCATCAGCACCGGGTAGTCAAACAGACCGGCGTTGATGTTTTCCGCGTAGCGAGCGGATTTATCTTTGAACTGGGTCATACGGCTCAGCTCACCGAAATAGGTGTAGCAGTTCAGCGCCCAGCCCAGCTGTGCATGTTCCGGCACGTGAGACTGTACAAAGATGGTGCTTTTTTCCGGGTCAATACCGCAGGCCAGATACAGCGCCAACGTGTCCAGCGTCGCTTTACGCAGCGCCTGTGGGTCCTGGCGGACGGTAATCGCATGCTGATCCACGATGCAGTAGATGCAGTGGTAGTCGTCCTGCATGTTGACCCACTGACGCAACGCACCCATGTAGTTACCGATGGTCAGTTCACCTGACGGCTGTGCGCCGCTAAATACGATGGGCTTAGTCATGTTCTGATTCCTGATGTTCACTGTGCGCAAACCCGAGAGCGGGCAGCAGTTCATTAAAGTGGTCGAAGATAACATCCGGCTCGCTGAGCGCGATGGCTTCGCCATAGTTATAGCCGTAGGTCAGGCCGACGGAGACAAAACCCGCCGCCTTAGCTGCCTGAATATCGTTACGGGAGTCGCCAACGAACAGCAGCGTTTCCGGTGCCTGAGCCAGCTTCTCCGCGACTTTCAGCAGCGGTTCCGGATGCGGCTTCTTGTTCTGCACATCATCGCCGCCAATCACCACGGTGAAGTAGCTGGCGATGCCTAAAGATTCGAGAATCGGGGCCACAAACGGCGTCGGTTTGTTGGTCACCAGCGCTAGCGGCAGGCCGTTAGCATGCAGCGTAGCCAGGGTATCAGCCACGTGAGGGAACAGGAAGCTGCCCTCTTCGGCGAACTCGGCGTAGTAGCGATCGAACAGGCGACGCAGCACGCGAAGCTGCTCGTCCTGGGGGATATCGTGGCTATCCACCGAAGGTTTACCCTGAGCGGCACGCTGGCTCGCCCGTTCCTGACGAGCCCAGTTGAGCGCGCGTTCCATCAGAACATCAGCACCGTTACCAATCCAGGTGACAACCCTGTCTTCACCTGCAACTGGAAGCTCAAGCGCGTAAAGTGCGCTATCAACGGCGGCGGTGAGCCCCGGCGCGCTGTCTACCAGCGTGCCATCGAGGTCAAACGCGACGCCGCGAATGGTCTGCAATTTATCCATGACTTACCTTTGCCAGTTCACTGCGCATTTCATCAATGACTTTTTTGTAGTCTGGTTGGTCAAAAATCGCCGAGCCGGCAACAAACATGTCAGCCCCAGCCGCGGCGATTTCACTAATGTTGTTTACCTTCACACCACCGTCCACTTCCAGACGGATGTCATAGCCGGACTCATCGATGCGACGGCGCACTTCGCGCAGTTTATCGAGGGTATGAGGAATAAAGGATTGGCCGCCGAAGCCTGGGTTAACTGACATCAGCAGAATGACGTCGAGCTTATCCATTACGTAGTCAAGGTAGGTCAGCGGAGTTGCCGGGTTGAACACCAGGCCCGCTTTACAGCCGTGCTCTTTAATCAGCTGCAGCGTGCGGTCTACGTGTTCAGAAGCTTCAGGGTGGAAAGTGATAATGCTGGCACCTGCAGCGGCAAAATCAGGCACCAGACGGTCGACCGGTTTCACCATCAGGTGAACATCAATGGGTGCGGTGATACCGTAATTACGTAGCGCTTTCAGCACCATCGGGCCGATGGTCAGGTTCGGTACGTAATGGTTATCCATAACATCGAAATGAACCACATCCGCCCCGGCAGCCAGTGCGCGGGCAGTATCTTCGCCTAAACGGGCAAAATCGGCCGACAAAATTGAAGGGGCAATCAGGTACTGTTTCATCCGCATCTCCTCAGAGCCTATCCATTAGGGTCTTTTAACGTTGTTTTTTTCCAGGCGGGCGGTATAGGGCCAGCAGTTCGTCCACCTTTTTACGTGTGCCGCCGTTGCGGCTAATGCTGCGTCGAACCTTTACGGTATACGTTTCCGCCGCATTTTTGTACCACTCCAGCGTCAGCGGCGTACGGTGATTTGAAATCAGCACGGGAATTCGCTTCGCCACCAGCTCTTCGGCTTTGTTCGCCAGAAACGCCTGTTGTTCGAGGCTAAAGCTGTTGGTGTGATACGCCGTGAAGTTCGCCGTCGCCGAGAGCGGTGCATACGGCGGGTCGCAATACACAACAGAGCGTGCATCCGCACGCGTCATGCAGGTTTCATACGACTCGCAGTAGAACTCGGCATTCTGCGCCTTCTCGGCGAAGTGACGCAGTTCCGCTTCCGGAAAATAAGGTTTCTTATAACGACCAAACGGGACGTTAAACTCGCCGCGCAAATTGTAGCGGCACAGGCCGTTATAACCGTGGCGGTTGAGATATAAAAACAGCACTGCGCGCTGGAACAGATCGGTACTGCGGTTGAACTCTTCACGCAGTTGGTAATAGCGGTCAGCGTCATTGTTCTCAGGCACAAACATAGCGCGCGCCCGGTCGATGTACTCATCGGAACGGGTTTTGACTATTTTGTAGAGTTCGATGAGGTCGCTGTTAATGTCAGCAAGAATATAACGCGAAAAATCGGTATTCAGGAATACCGATCCAGCACCAACAAAGGGTTCAACCAGACAATCGCCAGCAGGCAGATGATCTCGAATATCGTCGAGCAGAGGATACTTGCCTCCCGCCCATTTCAGAAAA
Organism: Kluyvera ascorbata; assembly: GCA_016939855.1. Lineage (GTDB taxonomy): Bacteria > Pseudomonadota > Gammaproteobacteria > Enterobacterales > Enterobacteriaceae > Kluyvera > Kluyvera ascorbata_C. The sequence goes on along the minus strand of CP070603.1, from coordinate 557,680 downwards.
GCGCGATTTTTTTTCATGCGGCCTGACTAATTACACTTTCTCCGGCTGTGGAGAAAGCTCCGACAGCATCCTGCGCTTCTATCCCCGAACCGCACACGACGGTACGGCTCGGGTTATCTTGATAACGATTATTTCAGGTCAGTCTGTACCTGATGCAGCGGTTTCGCCCATGGGTTTTTCGCCTGGACGTCAGCTGGCAGCGAGGTGACAGCACGCTTCGCATCATCTTTTGATGCGTAGATGCCGCTAACCAGCACGTACCACGGCTGACCGTTGCGTGAGGTTTCATACACCACGTAGTTTTTCAGATTCTCTTTCTTCGCCCAACCGTTCAGGTTGTTGTAGTTAGATGAAGAGCTGAGCTGCAGCGTGTAATGTGAGCCTGAAGCCGTTTTCAGCGAGTTTACGTCGCCCGCAGATTTGCCCGTAGCTGCCGCTGCTGCCGTGGCAGCCGTAGCCGCTGGCGCAGTCGTGGTCGCTGCCGGTTTCGCGGTTTCGGTAGCTGCTACAGGCGTTTTCACCGGTGCTGCAGTCGCTGCAGTTTCAGTGTGCTTCGGCGTGGTAACGACAGGCTTCGCTTCAGTAGCAGGTTTGGTTTGCGTCGCCGGCGCGGTCGTTTTCGCCGTTGCCACTGGCTGTGGCTTCGCTTCGATAACCGCATGTTTACGTTCCGGACGCGGTGTGGTCGCCGTCTGGCGAGGCGCTTCCGGTGCGGTGACGGCCGGGCGAGAACCATTGCGGATTGGCGCGACGGTTGCCGGTTCAGTTGGCAGCGTGGAGTTAACAACGGCGTTGTCAATCTGGCCCTGCTGCTGTGTCAGCGCATTATTCAAGTCGCCCTGAACTTCAACGCGCTGCTGTCCGTCCGGTGCAGTCGTTTCCTGGCCCTGAGTTGGGGTAGAGGAAATCGGCGGCAGAGAGACATCCTGTTGCTGCTGCGGGTTGTTTTCCTGCGCAGGCTGAGTCGTGTTGGCCTGATCGGTATTGGTATCACCAGAAAGCGAAATGCTCTTCTCAGAAGAGGCGCTCTGGTCAGCAGGAGACGGCGCTTTCAGTGCCGAACCGATACCCACAATCAGCACCAGTAATACCACAACCCCCAGACCCATCATGATGTACTGACGGGAAGCAGGTTTGCGCGGTGCAGCGGCTTTACGTTTACGCGGGCGGCGCTCTACCACTTCCTCTGCATCGCCTTCATCGGCTTCATCAGATTCATAGTATTCGTCTTCCGGCTCAGCTTCTTCACGCGCTTTGCGACTACGGGACGGACGACGCTCATCAGCATCGAGATCCACATCATCAAAATTGATCTGTGGCTCGCTGTCACGATCGGAAGACTGACGAGAGCGACCAGTACGACGATCGCTGGGATCGGGTTTCAGCTCGTCTTCTGGTTTAAATTCATCCATTTAACACCCCACTAAAAGGCTTATGCCACGACAATTGCATATCACCTGAAGTTAAAACACCGCGCGAACGCGGCTTGACCTTTCTTATAGTTGCGCTTGCTGAGTATCAGCAATAGCGCCAAGAACCACATCGTGAGATACGCCACCGCGTACTTCACTCTTCCCGATGGCCAGCGGCAGCACTAACCGCATTTCACCAGCGAGAACCTTTTTATCTCGCATCATGTGCGGTAGATATGCCTCTGCCGACATTTCCTGCGGACCGGTAACCGGCAGGCCTGCACGCTTGAGCAACGTAATAATACGCTGCGTGTCTTCGGCAGCAAACTGCCCCAGACGTTCTGATGCATGCGCAGCCATCACCATACCTGCCGCAACGGCTTCACCGTGCAGCCAGTTGCCGTAACCCATCTCGGCTTCGATCGCATGACCGAACGTATGCCCAAGATTGAGTAAAGCACGTAACCCGGTTTCGCGCTCGTCGGCTGCCACAACATCCGCTTTCAGCTCACAACAACGACGAATACAGTACGCCATCGCTTTTTCATCCAGCGCCATCAGCGCATCGATGTTTTCTTCCAGCCAGTCAAAGAACGGCGCATCAAGAATGATGCCGTATTTGATCACTTCAGCAAGACCGGAGGAGAGTTCGCGTTTCGGCAACGTTTTCAGGCAATTCAGGTCAACCACCACGGAGGCTGGCTGCCAGAATGCGCCGATCATGTTTTTGCCGAGAGGGTGGTTGACCGCGGTTTTGCCGCCAACCGAAGAATCCACCTGAGACAGCAAGGTGGTAGGAACCTGAATAAAACGCACGCCACGCTGATAGCTAGCCGCAGCAAAACCGGTCAAGTCGCCAATAACGCCGCCGCCTAAAGCAACGAGAGTCGTATCGCGACCGTGCGGTTTTTGCAAAAGCGCAGTAAAGACGGTGTCCATGACGGCCAGGCTTTTATACTGTTCGCCGTCTGGCAGAATGACGCTATCAACCTTCACGCCCGCCTGTTCAAGCACAGACCGGACCTGGTCCAGATAGAGCGGTGCCAGCGTTTCGTTGGTGACCAGCATAACCTGATCGCCAGACTTGAGCGGTAAGAAGGAAGCTGGATCGTTAAACAAACCAGCCGCGATGGTTATCGGGTAACTACGTTCCCCGAGAGTTACAGTAAGCCTCTCCATAACGCGACGTCCACCTTAGTTACTTTTATTCGCTGGCGTTCTATTCTGGGCCAGTATTAGTTGCTTTCCAGCATATGGATAATCTGGTTAGCGACAACTTTTGCGCTCTGATCGTCAGTACGGATAGTGACATCCGCAATCTCTTCGTACAGCGGGTTACGTTCGTCAGCCAGCGCTTCAAGCACTTCACGCGGAGGCGTTTCGACCTGCAGCAGCGGGCGCTTTTTATCACGCTGAGTACGTGCTAGCTGCTTTTCAATGGTCGTTTCCAGATAGACGACGACGCCACGAGCGGAGAGACGATTGCGCGTTTCACGTGATTTTACAGAGCCACCGCCTGTTGCCAGAACAATACCCTGCTTTTCCGTTAACTCATTGATGATTTTTTCTTCGCGGTCACGGAAACCTTCTTCGCCTTCGACATCAAAGACCCAGCCCACGTCAGCGCCTGTTCGTTTCTCAATCTCTTGATCAGAATCGTAAAATTCCATATTGAGCTGTTGAGCCAGCTGGCGCCCAATGGTGCTTTTGCCGGCACCCATAGGCCCAACCAGAAAGATATTGCGTTTCTCTGCCATTTTTTTGGTACTACTAAGACTATTCGTTAATGATAAATCCGCGCCGCAGTCGTTCGCGCGTCGCTGGACATGAACTGAAACCTCTTATGCAATAGAGCGAGAGTCAGACTGAAAATTATCTCAATACTCCGGCTGGTTTGGCAACAGATTAAATCAGCAGACTTCAGGAGGAAGGAATGTTATTCACTGACGCTCAAATCGGTACTCCTTGTATGCTAAATCCGGCCCCACGTCAAACTTGGGAAACACCTTATTCACCAAATCAGCACGTTTACCCGTCGCTACTGCACAGAAATAATACGCGGGGTGATAAACACCACCAGCTCGCGGCGCTCATTGTCCTTCCCATCATGACGAAAAAGATGGCCCAACAAGGGGATATCACCCAGCAACGGGACGCTATCGCTGGCGTTCTTATTCTTCTGCGAAAAAATACCGCCCAGCGCCAGCGTGTCACCGCTTTTGACCTCAACCTGGGTTTCAATCTCCTGCTTGTCAATCGCCAGCACTTCGCCGTCCGCCTGCTGTAACACCTGGCCTGGCATGTTTTCACTGATGCGCAGCTTCAGGCGAACGCGATTATTTTGCAGCACAGTGGGGGTAACTTCCATGCCAAGCACGGCCTCTTTAAACTCCACCGAAGTCGCCCCGCTTTCACCGCTGGAGACCTGGTAGGGGATCTCGCTACCTTGTTTGATACTGGCAGGTTGCAGGTGCGAGGCCAGCAATCTCGGGCTCGCGATAATATCCACCTTCTGTTTTTGCTCCAGCGCCGAGAGTTCAAGCTCAAGCAGGCGTCCATTGATTTTTCCGATATTGAAACCGGTACGCGCCGTCGCATCGGGGACGGAGAGCGCGCTGCTTAAGGTCGTGATTTGTCCGGAACCAGAAGAACCCGCAGCATCAGCAAGATTCCACTTCACCCCTAATTCTCGTAGGCTGGTTTCGTTGATGGTCACAATATGCGCCGCCAGTTCGACCTGCCCCACAGGGATGTCCATCTCCTTCACCCACGCTTCCAATACCGGAAGATGCTCTCGGTCATCGCGGACAATCAAGCGGTTAGTACGCTTATCAACGGTGATCGCGCCGCGCGAGCTCAGCAATTTATCGCCCGCTTTCGCCAGCTCACTGGCATCAGCATAGCGCAGTACCAGGCTGCGATTCATCAGCGGCAGCGCCAACTGGCGTTTCTCTTTTTCCTGCTGCACCTGCGCCTGCTTTTCTTCACGCCAGCGCTGTGAGTGGACGTAATAGACGCCATTCTCCTGGCTTAGCGCCAGCGCCATACTATTGATGACCGTTTGTAGCGCCTGCTGCCACGGCAGGTTACGTAGCTGGAGAGAGAGCGTTCCCTGTACGTCGGGGGAAATCACCATATTTTTCTGCTCCAGGTCAGCGAGACTCTGAAGCAGCTGTACGACTGGTACGTCGTCCACTACCAGCGTGATGTTTTTCGCTGGGCTCAACGCTGGCAGCAGCAGCGTCAGTACGAACAGGCTTATCCTTTTTATCATTCGTCGTTCCTTCTCTTTTCCATTGCCAACGCTGAGGCTCACACCCCGCTCCCGTCTCCACGGTCAGGCTATCTAATGTTAGTGCTTTAATTCGCCAGCCCGCGCTAAGCGTCTGCTCTGCTTCAACCCGCTGCCAGCGACCGTCGCTATCCTGCATCAAGCCTATCAAACGCCGCGCGGATTGCGTTCCGCCCCGATAGTGCCAGTTGGCAAGCTGCGCGGTCTGGCAGGTGTCTATTGCAGGGGTAAACGGATCCCGCATGCCGCAAAGCAGCGGGACGATAAGTAATAAAAGAAGCGCGCGTTCAGGATTCATCGTTACGCACCAGCTGTAACGTAAAACGCAGCGCATCGTTATGCGCCATTAGCACGAAGGCCGTGACCTGCATACCGCGTTCGGTGAGCAGAGGAAAGGTTGAGGGAACAGATTGCCAGGGGGTTTCCAGCGACATTTCACCGCCTGCATCTGTAGGTTGCCACCCCGTGAGATGGGCTCCCGCACGCTGAAAATCAGCCGGGGTGAACGGTAACGTGTTTTTCTCACCCAGCACTGGCGTTGACAACATCTCCGCTCTGGTACGCATAACACGCTGTAAAATAGCTAGATATTTTTGGTGCTGAGCCAACTGCGCGCTACGACGTTGCTCAGCATCACGATAAGCCTGATGCCCCGCCAGGTATCCCCCATATGCGGCGAGCAGAATAGCCAGAAAAGCCCCCATCCTCACTTTAATTACCGGGGATAACCGTTTGATGCACTCAAGGGAGGACATAGTCAGCCTCCTCACGCAAGGAATACTGGAATAACCAGCGTCCAGTGTTCTCCCGCTCGATTTTTTCTATTGGCTTAAGGTGGAATCCGGGAATGGCGCGAAGCGTCTTTTCCACCTCTCCCAGCGCAGAAAACTGCGTTAAAACGCCCGAGAGCGACAGCGTACCGTCACGATAGCTGAGCTCTCTCAGCCAGGCCGAAGCAGGGAGATGTTCTGCCAGCGCCTGCAACCGCAATGCCCAGGCCTCCGTCGCCCGCCGGGAAAGCTGACGCTTCCTGAGAACAGACTGCCGTTGCATTTCCATCTCCAAAGACTGCTCTTTTCGCGCCAGTTGCTGTGCTATTTGCTGCTCAGCAGACGTATGTAGGTCGCTTATCGCCCCAGCAGAAGACCAGCCCTCGCGCATGATTAGCGTTAGCGCAAAGGATACCAGCCAGAGCCCGCCTACCATCAGGCTCCAGCCGCGTAGCTGCTTCTGAAAGTGCATCCGCCGCCAGGGAAGGAAGTTCACCAGAGACGCCTTCATGCCGGGCCCCCCATTGCCAGCGCAAGCGCCACGGCAAAATCATCGCCATTAACAGGAAGTGGGGGATGTTTCTGCACGACCGCGCTCCAGGGGTCGAAGCATCGTTCTCCAGCGGCGAGTGCTGAGCAACGCACCAGGCGCTGCGGGTTGATACTCAGCCAATCAGCCAGTTGCGTCAGCGACCGGGCGTCTTGAAATGCACAGTGCCCCCAGCCTTCCCGGCTCGCCCAGAGCCACTGTTGGTGGTCAGGCCAAACCAAAACCGCATCCTGTACCTCTGACTGTGTGACCAACGCCTGTAACGCGCAGGCATCCGGTGTAATGCTTGTCACCTGTAGACGCAACGTCTTTGCCAGGTGCTGCAAGCGAGCGACATCACCTTGCTGCGCGGCAGTCACATTCCAGCACGCTGCGGATTCCGCCAGATGATAGTCAAAGCAGAGCGCGTCGGCGTTCATTTCAAGCTGCTGTGACATCGCGCTAGCAATCCACTGCATTTGCTCGGCGTCACGCAGCGTCATTGACGCCAGAGGGAGGTTTTTTTGTAACGTTCTATTGGCGGGAAAGGCAACGCGGACCGCATGCTGCCAGGGTAACTCACGCCGCCACGGTTTGAGCAACTCCAGCAGCGCCGCATCATCCTGTTGCGCTGACGGCGGTAGCGGTAATTGCCACCAGCGGCGTAGCCCCCAGCCGCTGCGCGTTCGCTGAAGGGCGACGATAAAGACGTTATCCTGCTGAATATGAAGACCCATTTGCCAGCATCTGAAAGCCATTTCACGATTATCCTTACGTCACCATCACAGTGACGGCTATATCAATGCATCAGGCTTGCCTTTATACTACCGCGCGTTTGTTTATAAACTGCCCAAATGACACTTAATGGGAAATCTCCGGTGAAGTTCGTAAAGTATTTATTCATCCTTGCAGTCTGTTGCATTCTGCTGGGAGCAGGCTCGATCTACGGCCTCTACAAATATATTGAGCCCCAGTTGCCCGACGTGGCGACGCTCAAAGACGTGCGCCTGCAGGTGCCAATGCAGGTTTATAGCGCGGACGGCGAGCTTATTGCGCAGTACGGTGAAAAACGCCGTATTCCAATGACCCTCAACCAGATCCCACCAGAAATGGTGAAAGCGTTTATTGCGACCGAGGACAGCCGTTTCTACGAGCACCACGGGATTGACCCGATTGGTATTTTCCGTGCGGCAAGCGTGGCGATGTTCTCTGGCCACGCCTCGCAGGGGGCAAGTACCATTACCCAACAGCTTGCGCGTAACTTCTTCCTCAGCCCTGAAAAAACGCTGATGCGTAAAGTAAAGGAAGCGTTCCTTGCCATTCGCATTGAGCAACTGCTGAGTAAGGACGAGATCCTTGAGCTGTATCTGAACAAGATTTACCTCGGCTACCGCGCCTATGGCGTCGGCGCAGCCGCGCAGGTCTATTTCGGTAAACCCGTCGACCAGCTCAGCTTAAGCGAAATGGCGGTGATTGCCGGTCTGCCGAAAGCCCCGTCGACCTTCAATCCGCTCTACTCGTTAGATCGCGCCACCGCCCGTCGCAACGTGGTGCTGTCACGTATGCTGAGCGAAGGCTATATCACCCAGGCGCAGTACGATCAGGCGCGTAACGAAGCGATTGATGCCAACTACCATGCCCCAGAGATTGCCTTCTCTGCACCGTACTTAACGGAAATGGTACGTCAGGATATGGTCAAGCAGTACGGCGAACAGGCCTATGAAGACGGCTATCGCGTGTACACCACCATTACCCGCAAAAATCAGCAGGCGGCTCAACAGGCGCTGCGCAATAACGTGATGGACTACGACATGCGCCACGGCTACCGTGGCCCGTCCAACGTACTGTGGAAAGCCGGTGAAGCCGCGTGGGATAGCAAGAAGATTCGCGCTTCGTTACGCCCGCTGCCATCCTATGGCCCGTTAGTACCGGCTGTCGTCACCGCGGCGAACCCGCAGGAAGCGACCGTCGAACTGGCCGATGGCACTTCAGTGTCATTAGGCATGGAAGGCATGCGCTGGGCGCGACCATACCGTTCGGACACGGCACAAGGCCCAACGCCGCGTAAGGTGACCGATGTCGTCGCCGCGGGGCAGCAGATCTGGGTGCGTCAGAACGGCGATAGCTGGTGGCTGGCTCAGGTGCCGGACGTTAACTCCGCGCTGGTTTCCATCAACCCACAAAACGGCGCCATTATTGCGCTGGTAGGCGGGTTTGATTTCAACCAGAGCAAGTTTAACCGTGCGACCCAGGCGCTGCGCCAGGTGGGTTCTAACATCAAACCATTCCTGTACACCGCTGCAATGGATAAGGGCTTAACGCTCGCCAGTATGCTCAACGACGTGCCTATCTCCCGCTGGGATGCCGGCGCGGGTTCTGACTGGCAGCCGAAGAACTCCCCAGCGCAGTATGCCGGCCCAATTCGTCTGCGTCAGGGTCTTGGACAGTCGAAGAACGTGGTAATGGTGCGCGCGATGCGTGCGATGGGCGTTGATTACGCCGCGGAATATCTGCAACGCTTTGGCTTCCCGGCGGAAAACATCGTGCATACCGAATCGCTGGCGCTGGGTTCAGCCTCGTTTACCCCGCTGCAGGTCGCTCGCGGTTATGCGGTGATGGCCAACGGCGGCTTCCTGGTTGACCCGTACTACATCAGTAAGATTGAAAACGATCAGGGCGGCGTGCTGTTTGAAGCGAAGCCGAAAATCGCCTGTCCTGATTGCAATATCCCCGTTATCTATGGCGATACGCAGAAGTCTAACGTGCTGGAAAACAACGACGTGGAAGACGTTGCCGTTTCTCAGATGCCGCAGAACGCTACCGTACCGATGCCAGCGCTTGAACAGGCTAACCAGCAGTTGGTCGCTCAGACCGGTGCCCAGGAGTACGCACCACATGTGATTAACACTCCGCTGTCGTTCCTGATTAAAAGCGCGCTGAACACCAACATCTTTGGCGAACCGGGCTGGCAGGGTACCGGCTGGCGCGCTGGGCGCGATCTGGGTCGCCGTGATATTGGCGGAAAAACCGGGACCACCAACAGTTCGAAAGATGCCTGGTTCTCCGGCTACGGCCCAGGCGTAGTGACCTCTGTGTGGATTGGCTTTGACGATCACCGTCGCGATCTGGGACGTACGACGGCGTCTGGCGCCATTAAGGATCAAATCTCCGGCTACGAAGGCGGCGCGAAGAGCGCGCAACCGGCGTGGGATGCCTTCATGAAACAGGTTCTGGCCGGGGTTCCGGAGCAACCGCTGACGCCGCCGCCGGGCGTGGTGACGGTCAATATCGACCGCAGCACCGGGCAGTTAGCCAACGGTGGCAGCAGCCGTGAGGAGTACTTCATCGACGGGACACAGCCTACGCAGCAGGCGGTTCACGAGGTGGGGACTGAGATAATTGATAACGGGGAAACCCACGAGTTGTTCTAAGAAAAAAGGCGCCAAYGGCGCCTTTTTTCT
>CP070603.1:539254-548104 GCA_016939855.1 Kluyvera ascorbata | reverse complement strand
TTTATGGCAATCTGCCCTGCTCTTTTAGCCATTCGCGCAACAGGAACAGCGCACTTACGTTGCGGGCTTCATTGAAGTCAGGTTCATCCAACAGCGCCATCAGGTTTGCCAGCGGCCAGCGGACCTGAGGCAACGGCTCTGGTTCATCTCCTGGCAGCGATTCCGGATAGAGGTCTTCTGCCACGACGATATTCATTTTGCTGGAAAAATAGGACGGCGCCATACCCAGCTTTTTCAGGAACGTCAGTTGACGAGCGCCAAAGCCGACCTCTTCTTTCAGCTCGCGATTCGCCGCTTCCATCACCGTTTCACCTGGATCAATAAGCCCTTTTGAGAAACCGAGTTCATAGGACTCGGTCCCCACTGCATATTCGCGGATTAAAATCAGGTGGTCATCAACAATAGCCACAATCATCACCGCTTCGCGCGAGGACGGTTTCATACGTTCATAAACGCGACGAACGCCATTGCTGAACTCTAAATCAACGCTTTCCACGTTAAAAAGGCGTGATTGCGCGACGGTTTCAACATGGAGAATAGTAGGTTTCTGTAATGATTTGCTCATTGGGCTGGGGTCTTTGCTGTAATGACTTTTATTATTGTGCGATAGCGATGAGGTTCCAGCAATGCATAAAGCGCTTTATTTACATTGTTGCAACTTTTAGCCTTTCATCTCTCATTTATGGATAAATGTCAAGAGGTTGAATTACAATTGGGAATTTACTGATACTCGCGAGCCGATGGGTTTGTTATGCTTACGTTTTGCGAGAGTCTATAGACTCTTTTTATGAATGCGTAATACGTGCCAATGGTTTATACGAAAAGCAGGCAACGAAGAGACCTCTAAGATAAGTATGATGGGAAAAGCATGGGCACACTGATGATCTTTACCGTAGCGATACTGATCTGCGCCGTGCTGGCCGGTTGGCTTTTGCGTAAACGGACAAAACGTCTTCACCTGCCGTGGCTCCATCAGTTTTCGGGAGCAACCACCCGAAAACTGACCAATGAAGAGCGTCAGGGCATTGAAAACTACCTCGATTATCTTAATCAGGATCAGCGCGTGCCGGCGTCCGGCGCGACCATTGCCCCTGCGGTGCTGACGCTCACGCCACAGAGCAACACCGTTTTTACGCTGACGCGCGCGATTACCCGCTACGGCATCACCACAGATGAACCCAACAAGTGGCGTTACTTCCTCGACTCCGTGGAAGTGCATCTCCCCCCGTTCTGGGAACAGCATATTACCGATGAGAACAGTATTGAGCTTATCGAAACTGATGATGTGCCGCTGGTTATTGGTCTCAACGGCCATTCGCTGAAGACCTATTCACCTGAAAATAAAAGCTTTGCGCTGGAGTCTACGTCGTCGACGCAGGCTTCTATCCGTGGTGAGGAGAGCGAGCAAATCGAGCTGCTCAACATCCGCCAGGAAACCCATGAGGAACACGCACTTAGCCGCCCCGATGGCCTGCGTGAAGCGCTGCTGATCGTCGCCGCCTTTGTGCTGTTTTACTGCGGGCTTATCGCCCCCGCGGTCTTTACACCTTGGATTTTCGCCAGCGCATTCCTGTTGCTGTGCGGCGGGCTGTGGGGGATATTTGCACCACCAACGAAGTCGTCTCTACGAGAGATCCACTGTCTGCGCGGCACGCCAAAACGCTGGGGGTTGTTCGGTGAAAACGATCAGGAGCAGGTCAACAACATCTCTCTTGGGATCATCGATTTAATCTACCCTCGCCACTGGCAACCGTTTGTCGCCCAGGACCTGGGACAAAAAACAGATATCGATATCTACCTTGATAGGCACGTCGTGCGCCAGGGGCGTTTCCTCTCACTGCATGATGAAGTGAAAAACTTCCCGCTTCAGCACTGGTTACGCAGCGCTGTCATCGGCGGCGGCGCGCTGCTGATCGCTATCATGATGTGGGTCAGCGTACCGCTGAATATGCCATTCAAATTTACACTCTCCTGGCTCAAGGGGGCGCAAACCATTGAGGCCAAAGACGTTCGCCAGCTAGAGCAGGCAGGCGTTCGCGTGGGTGATACCCTCCACATCAGCGGAACCGGGATGTGTAATATCCACTCACCTGGCACCTGGACTGCGCAGGAAAGCTCGCCATTCCTGCCATTCGACTGCTCGCAAATCCTCTGGAACGATGCCCCTCGCCTGCCGCTGCCGGAATCAGAAACCGTCAATAAGGCGACCGCGCTGGTTCAGGCCGTAAACCGCCAACTGCATCCAACGGCGGACGATGATTCCCGCGTCAGCCCGGCCCTGCGCTCGGCGATTCAGAAATCGGGCATGGTGCTGCTGGATGACTTTGCCGATATCGTGCTGAAAACGAAAGATCTTTGCTCAGCGGCCGATGACTGCGTACGCCTGAAAAATGCGTTGGTGAACCTTGGCAATACCCGTGACTGGGATGCGCTGGTTAAGCGCGCGAACTCCGGCAAGCTGGACGGCGTAAACGTTCTGCTCCGGCCGGTCAGCGCCGAGTCACTGGATAACCTTGTCGATACCTCTACCGCGCCGTTTATCCTGCGTGAAACCGCGCGCGCGGCACAGGCGCTCAACAGCCCAGCGCCGGGTGGTTTCCTGATAACCAGCGATGAAGGCAGCGATTTTGTCAGCCAGCCTTACCCAAGCACGACGCTGTATGACTACCCTGCCAGCGAGCAGTGGAATGAGTTCCAGCGGCTGGCTGACATGCTGATGCACACGCCGTTCCACGCGGAAGGCATCGTGACCAATCTCTATACCGACGCCAACGGGACACAGCATATCAACCTGCACCGTATGCCGGACAGCAGCGGGCTGTGGCACTATCTGGCAACCACGCTGCTGATGCTGGCCATGCTCGTCTGTGCGGTTTACAACGGCGTGCAGGCGCTGCGTCGCTATCATCGCCATCGTGAACGACTGGTCGAGATTCAGAAATACTATGAGAGCTGCATTAACCCGGTGCTGCTTTCCGCCCCGGAAGAGTTCAAGTCTGACTTTCCGACAAAATAAGCCCACTGCGTCGTTCGCGACAGGTTATGTTAATCTGTCGCGCATTTCTTCCGTCTGGAGACTCACCATGCATTTTGATATCGCCTGGCGCGAGGTAGACACCGTTCTTCTGGACATGGATGGCACGCTGCTCGACCTCGCTTTTGATAACTACTTCTGGCAAAAACTGGTGCCAGAAACCTATGGCGCAAAGCTGGGTATCACACCTCAGGCGGCGCAGGAAGCCATTCGTCAGGAGTACCATGCGGTACAACATACGCTAAACTGGTACTGTCTGGATTACTGGAGCGAACGTTTGAGTCTGGATATCCGTTCGATGACCAGCGAGCAGGGCCCGCGCGCCGTGCTGCGTGATGACACCATCCCTTTTCTCAACGCGCTTAAAGCGAGTGGGAAGCGACGTATTCTGCTGACCAACGCGCATCCGCATAACCTGGCGGTGAAGCTGGAACACACCGGTCTTGGCGAGCACCTTGATTTATTACTTTCCACCCATACATTTGGTTATCCGAAAGAGGATCAGCGGTTATGGCGGGCAGTTGAGAAACATACGGGTCTGGATGCCGAGCGCACGTTATTTATCGACGATAGCGAGCCCATTCTGGATGCCGCCGCCCACTTTGGGATCCGCTATTGCCTCGGTGTGACCAACCCCGACTCCGGCCTTGCGGAAAAGCAGTACCTGCGTCATCCCGCGCTTAACGATTACCGTCGTCTGATCCCCTCACTTCAGTGAAGGAGCGACCATGAAAGAGAAGCCTACCGAAGGCGTCAGGCTGGATAAATGGCTCTGGGCGGCGCGTTTTTATAAAACGCGTGCCGTCGCCCGAGAGATGATTGAAGGCGGCAAAGTTCACTATAACGGGCAGCGCAGTAAGCCCAGTAAAGTGGTTGAACTGAACGCCCTGCTGACGCTTCGCCAGGGAAACGACGAGCGCACCGTGGTGGTGAAAGGCATCACGGAGCAGCGACGTCCGGCCACGGAGGCCGTTACGCTCTATGAAGAGACGACGGAAAGCATCGAGAAGCGCGAAAAAGTCGCCCTGGCGCGCAAACTGAATGTGCTGACCATGCCGCACCCGGACAGACGTCCGGATAAAAAAGAGCGGCGCGACCTGATGAGATTTAAATACGGCGACAGTGAATAACTGCCACCCCAAGAGAGAAAATTATGACTCAACACGATCAATTACATCGCTATTTGTTTGAAAACTACGCCGTGCGTGGCGAACTGGTCACCGTATCCGAAACGCTCGAACAGATCCTGGCAGGCCATAACTATCCGCAGCCGGTAAAAAACGTGCTGTCCGAACTGCTGGTCGCCACCAGCCTGCTGACCGCAACGCTGAAGTTTGAAGGCGATATCACCGTTCAGCTACAGGGTGATGGCCCGATGACACTGGCGGTAATCAACGGCAACAACCACCAGCAGCTGCGCGGCGTCGCTCGCGTGCAGGGTGATATTCCGGCCGACGCTGACCTGAAGACGCTTATCGGTAACGGTTATCTGGTGATTACCATCAGCCCGGCCGAAGGCGAGCGCTATCAGGGTGTCGTCGGTCTGGAAGGCGATACGTTGGCGGCCTGCCTGGAAGATTACTTCCAGCGCTCCGAACAGCTGCCAACCCGTCTGATTATCCGTACCGGCGAATCCGACGGCAAGCCAGCGGCAGGCGGCATGTTGCTGCAGGTGATGCCAGCGCAGAACGCGCAGCCAGAAGATTTTGAGCACCTGGCGGCGCTGACCGACACCATCAAAGCCGAAGAGCTGTTCACGCTGCCGGCCAACGATGTGCTGTGGCGTCTGTATCACGAAGAGGAAGTCACCCTGTACGATCCTCAGGACGTAGAGTTCAAGTGCACCTGCTCACGCGAACGCTGCGCTGGCGCGCTGAAAACCCTGCCGGACGAGGAAATTAACAGCATCCTCGAAGAAGAAGGCGAAATTGATATGCATTGTGATTACTGCGGTAGCCACTATGTGTTCAATGCCATGGATATTGCAGAGATTCGCAATAACGCGGCACCGTCTGACCCGCAGGTTCATTAAGTTCTGAGCCTTTCCCGGCGTCACTTTGTTTGGCCGGGCTACAAACGATCGTAGCCCGGCGCAGCGCCGCCGGGGAAAATCAGCGCCGATACTCCAGCACCACCGTCTCGTCCCCCAGCGTAATATCCTGCCACGCCTTCGGTTTTGCCCCTAACGCCCCATCCTTCGCCGCCTGAAGCAGCTTCGTCTTGCTCACGCCGCGCGGCAGTGGCGCACTTGCCTTATATTCCCAGCCCTTTTCGCCCTGAGCAAAGACCAGCACGGTACGATCGCCAAAGGCATACAGCACCTGCTCTACTTTGCCATCACCGTTCAGATCCTGACTTACCAGCACGCAGCTATCGGCTTCGCTGCACGACTCTACCCGATAGCGTTGCTCAATCACCGCCGCCCAGAGCGCATTATCAGGCGGCGTGCTGCCCGCAAGGATCGTCACGTTTTTTGCCAGTATCTCGGCGGTCAATTTTACCGTCGGACTGAGATCGCCACTCAGCAACCGCTTAAGCTGCTGCTGACGCTTCGCATCCTGGGTGAACGCTTTATCTTGCTGTAGCTCAAGTAGCGCCGCGCGACCGGGCTTGCCGCTGTGCGACAACATATACAGACTCACCTGGTCGGCAGTGATTTTACCACTATGGTAACGACTCATATGGCTGTTCACGCTGATACGCCAGCTATCCAGCACCGGGGTATAAAGCAGGAAAAACAGCACGAGACCCAGTAACGAGACCGCCAGATTGACCTGCCCTAAATGAGGTGAGGGATCATCACGGTGGCGTAGCAGGCCAATCAGATAGCCAACCGACCAGACCAACAGCACGACCACCACCAGCACGCCGTGCAGGCGATCCGGCGTCCAGCCATACTGCCCAATACGAACCCATAGCGCCCAGCCGGCAATCAGCACGTAGACCGGCGTCAGCATCACTGCCGCCTGAATCAACAGCCGCAGCGGACGCGGGTACCCGAGACGCGTGGCAGTAGGTTCCCAGACCATTGCGGTAAGCAGCAACTGCACAAACGCCAGCGCCGAGAGCAATGCCGCCGCAGAGAAGCGCTGGGAGATGGCCGTCACGCCTGCAAACGGCAGCGTCACCAGGAACAGCAGCGCCAGCAGCGAGACCAACGGCAGCAAGCCGGTGGCAATCAGCGCCAGCAGCTTGTGGATAGCGGTAATCAGCCGTTCGTTCTGGCGTGCCAGGATCACCGTCAGTGCCGTCACCAGGCCGATGCAGACAAAGACAAACCACTGCGTATCGAAGAACAACCGCGAGAAGAAGGTGATATTAGCCAGCTCAAACAGTCCGCTCCAGAGCAGCAGAACCAGCCAGACCAGGCCGTTGGCAACGCCAATCAGCAGCAACGTCAGTACGTTTTGCCACTGCTGGGCATAAAAGTGCGCATATCTCGAGAGACCCGTCGCGGACTGAATACGGTATTGCAGCCACGGTAACGCCAGCAATGCCATCAGCAGCAGGCACCAGCCGTAGGTCCATAGCGCGTCATACTGCCGCCAATGGTCTTCCTCATTAAGGTTGAATTTTAGCCAGCCCCCCATTCCCAGTACGACAACCAGTACCACCGCCAACCAGCACCACAGTGCACGCTGTTTAAAAGAGACTACGGTGAAAAGCAGCACAGAGGAAAATGCCAGGCTTCCCGGCAAAGCGTAAAACATCCAGCCGCTGTCTTTCGGGATCAGATAAAGGGTCAGCAAATAGCACACCAGCCCTTGTACTATGCCGGTTAGCGCCATACCCCAGCGCGTTGTCGGTGAAAGAGGAGTCGCAGCATCCATTTCGATATTCCCATCCCAGAAGTGAAGAAAAAACGCGTTTTGCGCACCAATTAGAACGTTAAATGTAGATTTTGCTCAGCGTGGTGAATCGATTTTTTATCTGAAAGCATTACGTAATTTTCTTTCATAAATGCGATTAATTTCACATTTATGCTGTCCATTAAACCATTTTGTAACCATTTAAGAACATTCGTGCCAATTTTATGGCTTTTCCTGTCATAATCCGAGGCGCTTCGTGACAGGAGTCACAATGTTTTCGTAAGTAAGACGTTTGTCGGGATACGTAAATCTATGAGCCTGGTCGCGGTCAACACCCCTAAAATACCCATAGAATTTATAGCAGTACATATTGGCTAAGGAGCAGTGAAATGCGCAACGGTATAACCCCGCAGGACCTCAAGGCTTATGGTATTAACGACGCACAGGATATCGTCTACAACCCCGATTACGATACATTGTATCAAGAAGAACTCGATCCTAACCTGGAAGGTTATGAGCGCGGTGTCTTAACGAATCTGGGCGCAATTTCTGTCGACACCGGTATCTTTACCGGCCGTTCTCCGAAGGACAAATATATCGTTCGCGACGACACCACGCGCGACACGGTATGGTGGTCTGATAAGGGTAACGGAAAAAATGACAACAAGCCTCTGTCACCTGAAATCTGGCAACATCTTAAAGGCCTGGTCTCCCAGCAGCTTTCCGGCAAGCGCCTGTTTATCGTCGACGCCTACTGCGGCGCGAACGAAGACACCCGCCTGTCCGTCCGCTTTATTACCGAAGTCGCCTGGCAGGCGCACTTCGTGAAGAACATGTTTATCCGCCCAACCGATGAAGAACTGAAGACGTTCAAACCAGACTTCATCGTGATGAACGGCGCAAAATGCACTAACCCACAGTGGAAAGAGCAGGGTCTCAACTCGGAAAACTTTGTCGCGTTTAACCTGACAGAGCGCATCCAGCTGATTGGCGGGACCTGGTACGGCGGCGAAATGAAAAAAGGGATGTTCTCTATCATGAACTACCTGCTGCCGCTGCAGGGTATCGCTTCCATGCACTGCTCGGCGAACGTCGGCGAGAAAGGCGACGTGGCGGTCTTCTTTGGCCTGTCCGGTACCGGTAAAACCACCCTCTCCACCGATCCGAAACGTCGTCTGATTGGCGATGACGAACACGGCTGGGACGACGACGGCGTGTTTAACTTTGAAGGCGGCTGCTACGCGAAGACCATCAAACTCTCCGAAGCCGCTGAGCCCGATATCTATCACGCGATCCGCCGCGATGCGCTGCTAGAAAACGTGGTGGTGCTGGCCGATGGTACTATCGACTTTAACGACGGTTCCAAAACGGAAAACACCCGCGTCTCTTACCCGATTTACCACATCGACAATATCGTGAAGCCGGTGTCGAAAGCGGGCCATGCCACCAAGGTTATCTTCCTGACCGCCGATGCATTCGGGGTTCTGCCGCCGGTATCGCGCCTCACCGCCGATCAGACGCAGTACCATTTCCTGTCTGGCTTCACCGCGAAGCTGGCGGGTACCGAGCGCGGCGTCACTGAGCCGACCCCAACCTTCTCCGCCTGCTTCGGCGCAGCCTTCCTGTCGCTGCACCCGACGCAGTACGCAGAAGTGCTGGTAAAACGCATGCAGGCTGCAGGCGCACAGGCTTACCTGGTGAATACCGGCTGGAACGGCACTGGCAAACGTATCTCTATCCAGAATACGCGCGCGATTATCGATGCCATCCTCGACGGCTCTCTGGACAACGCAGAAACCTTCACCCTGCCAATGTTCGACCTGCAGATCCCAACGGCACTGCCGGGCGTAGACACCCACATCCTCGACCCGCGCAGCACCTACGGTTCGCCGGAGCAGTGGCAGGAAAAAGCCCAAGCGCTGGCGAAGCTGTTTATTGAGAACTTCGAGAAGTACACCGACACCCCGGCAGGCGCCGCGCTGGTGAGCGCAGGGCCGAAGCTGTAAC
>CP070603.1:533120-538504 GCA_016939855.1 Kluyvera ascorbata | reverse complement strand
ATAGCCCGGCCAAGCGAAGCGCCGCCGGGACAGCACGCCGCACCATACAAACAAAAACCGCCGGGGTCTCCCCCAGCGGTTTTTTTTAGCTCTCTTTCGTCGGCGTTTTTGGGCGACTTCCCGGCACCGGCAGCCAGGCGCGTATCAGCAACCCGCCGCGTTCGCTGGTATCAAGCTCCAGTATCCCGTTGTGGTTATCGATAATACGCTGCACGATGGCCAGCCCCAGACCCGTTCCGCTGATGGTACGGGCGCTATCGCCACGGACAAACGGCTGGAACAGGTGCTTACGCTGCTCGGGTTTAATCCCTGGGCCATCGTCTTCCACCTGGAACCAGGCGCGATGCGCTTCACGACCGCTGCTGACTTTAATCCAGCCGTTGCCGTAACGCGCGGCGTTCACCACCATATTGGCCAGCGCACGCTTGATAGACAGCGGATGCACCCTAACCGGGATCTCATCGTCGAACAATGCAGTATCAATTTCGCGCTCGTAGCCGCTTTCCGCGGCGATCACTTCACCCAGCACCGTGTTGAGGTCGATAGACTCCAGCGGCATCTCCTGACCGGTACGCAGATAGTCAATAAACTGCTCGATGATGGCGTTGCACTCTTCAATATCTTTATTGATAGATTCGGCAAGATAACCATCTTCTTCGCCCATCATCTCCGTCGCCAGACGAATACGCGTTAGCGGCGTGCGAAGGTCGTGGCTAACACCGGCCATCAGCAACGTACGGTCGTCAGAAAGCTGCTTCACGCCCGCGGCCATATGGTTAAAGGCTCGGGTGACCGAACGTACCTCAGACGCGCCGTATTCACGCAGCGGCGGAGGAATAATGCCTTTCCCGACCTGAAGCGCGGCGTGCTCCAGGTCGACCAGGGGTCGGTTCTGGATGCGGATAAACAGCCATGCGCCGCCTATCGCCAACAGCATAATCGCCAGGGTATAGCGGAAGAGCGGAGAGAAGTCTCCCTGATGGATTTCAGTTAACGGCACGCGCACCCAGATATTGGGCGACAGCCAGGTCTTCAACCAGACCACCGGGGAGCTTTTATTAACTTCAACCCGAACTTCAGTCGGCCCGCCCAGCTGCTGGGCCATCTGCTGACTTAAGAACTCGTAGTGTTGAGCCCAGCGTAAACCGGCCTCTTCAGCGGCTTCATCGGAATAGAGTGAGATACCCAGTTCACGATAGATCTCGCGGCGAAATGCCGGCGGCACGACAAGCTGCGTGCCGTCTTCCAGCTGCAGTTTATCGGTCATCAGCATACGCACTTCGTAGGCTAAGACTTTATTAAACTGCTGCAGGCTTGGCAAAATCGCGAAGTTCAGCACCACAAGATAGGTTGTCACCAGGCTGACGAACAGCAGGGTGACAATCAACAGTAACGTGCGGGCAAACGAACTTCGAGGCGAGAAGCGAAGTCGCCTCATGCTTTAGAACCGTCCGGGACGAACACGTAGCCCAGACCCCAAACGGTCTGAATGTAGCGTGGGTGAGCCGGATCTTCTTCCACCATGCGGCGCAGGCGAGAAATCTGCACGTCGATGGAACGTTCCATTGCCGAGTATTCGCGACCACGGGCCAGGTTCATCAGCTTATCACGAGACAGCGGCTCACGCGGGTGGCTGACCAGCGCTTTCAGTACCGCGAACTCACCGCTGGTGAGTGGCATAGGCTCATCTTCGCGGAACATTTCGCGAGTACCGAGGTTCAGCTTAAACTTACCGAAGGCGATAACCGCTTCTTCCTGAGAAGGCGCGCCCGGCAGTTCATTCGCCTGACGACGCAGCACCGCACGAATACGGGCCAGCAGTTCACGCGGGTTGAACGGTTTCGGAATGTAATCGTCGGCGCCGATTTCCAGGCCCACGATACGGTCAACTTCTTCCCCTTTCGCCGTCACCATGATGATCGGCATCGGGTTGCTCTGGCTACGCAGACGACGGCAGATAGACAGGCCATCTTCGCCAGGCAGCATTAAATCCAGAACCATCAGATGGAATGATTCACGAGTCAGTAATCGGTCCATCTGTTCGGCGTTAGCTACGCTTCGAACCTGGAAACCCTGCTCGGTCAGATAACGTTCCAGCAGCGCACGCAGGCGCATATCGTCATCCACAACAAGAATCTTATAATTCTCTTGCATTGTTTTTACTCCCAAAGGTTCGCAACAATTATTCAGCATGTATTCTCAAAAAAGCCTGCGCTTCCGACCAGCTAAATCTGGTATAAATTCCAGGCTAAATTGTTACAAAGCATATTTAACAGCGAGTTAAGTATACAATGAATCTTAATACACATTATTTATTCTGTCGGCATACTCGCGTAATACGTATTGTGCGTATTCTTTCCTCGGCAGCAGGTAAGCACGGAACATGAAAACACAGTTGATCACCCGTGAAGGGTACGAAAAGCTCAAAAAAGAGATGGATTATCTCTGGCGCGAAGAGCGCCCGGAGGTCACAAAGAAGGTGACCTGGGCCGCAAGCCTTGGCGATCGCAGTGAGAATGCTGACTACCAGTATAATAAGAAACGCTTAAGAGAGATTGACCGGCGCGTTCGTTATTTGACCAAATGCCTGGAGAATCTGCGCATTGTCGATTATTCACCGCAGCAGGAAGGCAAAGTCTTTTTCGGCGCCTGGGTTGAGATAGAAAACGACGACGGCGACACCAAGCGTTTTCGCATCGTCGGCTACGATGAGATTTTTGGTCGTAAGGACTATATCTCCATCGATTCGCCAATGGCCCGCGCGCTGCTGAAAAAAGAGGTCGGCGATCTGGCGGTGGTCAACACCCCGGCTGGCGAAGCGAGCTGGTATGTGAATGAGATCGAATACGTAAAATAAGTCCGGAACAATCCGAAGCCCCTGTTGATGACTGGCATTTTTGCCAGTCAATCCGTATAACTGTCCCCTGATTTTATGACCTAACAGTGAAACCAAGCCATGATGAATGATTCGCTCTGCCGCATTATTGCGGGTGAACTTCAGGCCAGAGCCGAACAGGTGGAAGCCGCCGTTCGCCTGCTTGATGAAGGGAACACCGTGCCGTTTATTGCACGTTATCGTAAGGAAATCACCGGCGGACTGGATGATACGCAGCTGCGTAATCTGGAAACCCGCCTCGGGTATCTGCGTGAGCTGGAAGACCGCCGTCAGGTCATTCTGAAATCCATCGGTGAGCAAGGTAAGCTGACCGAGGCGCTGGAAAAAGCCATCAACGGCACGCTCAACAAAACCGAGCTCGAAGACCTTTACTTACCGTATAAACAGAAGCGCCGCACCCGCGGGCAGATTGCCATTGAAGCGGGCCTTGAGCCGCTGGCCGACCTGCTGTGGAGCGAACCGTCCCACGACCCGGAAACCGAAGCCGCCAAATTTGTCGATGCCGATAAGGGCATTGCGGACACCAAAGCCGCCCTCGACGGCGCGCGCTATATTCTGATGGAGCGCTTCGCGGAAGACGCGGGCCTGCTGGCAAAAGTACGTGACTATCTGTGGAAGAACGCCCACCTGGTCGCCAAAGTGGTCAGCGGCAAAGAAGAGGAAGGCGCCAAGTTCCGCGACTACTTCGACCACCACGAACCGATTTCAACCACCCCTTCCCACCGCGCGCTGGCGATGTTCCGCGGGCGTAACGAAGGCGTGCTGCAACTCTCTCTCAACGCCGACCCGCAGTTCGACGAGCCGCCGAAAGAGAGCTACTGCGAACAAATTATTATCGACCACCTCGGCCTGCGCCTGAACAACGCCCCGGCGGACAGCTGGCGTAAAGGCGTGGTGAGCTGGACCTGGCGTATCAAGGTGCTGATGCACCTCGAAACCGAACTGATGGGCACCGTGCGCGAGCGCGCGGAAGATGAAGCCATTAACGTCTTCGCCCGCAACCTGCACGACCTGCTGATGGCCGCACCGGCTGGCCTGCGTGCGACTATGGGCCTCGATCCCGGCCTGCGTACCGGCGTTAAAGTCGCGGTGGTCGACGGTACCGGTAAACTGGTCGCTACCGACACCATTTATCCGCATACCGGTCAGGCCGCAAAAGCAGCGGTTGTCGTCGCCGCACTGTGCGAAAAACACAACGTCGAGCTGGTGGCTATCGGTAACGGAACGGCGTCTCGCGAAACCGAGCGCTTCTTCCTCGACGTACAGCAGCAGTTCCCGAAAGTCACCGCCCAGAAGGTGATCGTCAGCGAAGCGGGCGCATCCGTCTACTCGGCCTCCGAACTGGCGGCGCTGGAGTTCCCGGACCTCGACGTTTCCCTGCGCGGCGCGGTATCTATCGCCCGTCGTTTACAAGATCCGCTGGCAGAGCTGGTGAAAATCGACCCAAAATCCATCGGGGTCGGTCAGTATCAGCACGACGTGAGCCAGACCCAGCTGGCGCGTAAGCTCGATGCGGTGGTGGAAGACTGCGTAAACGCCGTCGGCGTAGACCTGAACACCGCCTCCGTGCCGCTGCTGACCCGCGTGGCGGGCCTGACGCGCATGATGGCACAGAACATCGTCGCCTGGCGTGATGAGAACGGTCAGTTCCAGAACCGCCAGCAGCTGCTGAAGGTGAGCCGTCTGGGGCCAAAAGCGTTTGAGCAGTGCGCGGGCTTCCTGCGTATTAACCACGGCGACAACCCGCTGGATGCCTCAACCGTTCACCCGGAAGCCTATCCAGTTGTCGAGCGAATTCTGGCCGCCACGCAGCAGGCGCTGAAGGATTTAATGGGCAATAGCAACGAGCTCAAAAGTCTGAAAGCCTCCGAGTTCACCGACGAGCGTTTCGGTGTGCCAACCGTTACCGACATCATCAAAGAGCTGGAGAAACCGGGCCGCGATCCACGTCCTGAGTTCAAAACCGCGAAGTTCGCCGACGGTGTGGAAACCATGAACGACCTGCTGCCGGGGATGATCCTCGAAGGCGCCGTCACCAACGTCACCAACTTTGGCGCGTTCGTGGATATTGGCGTGCATCAGGATGGTCTGGTGCATATCTCTTCGCTGGCGGATAAATTCGTCGAAGACCCACACACCGTGGTGAAAGCGGGCGATATCGTCAAAGTGAAGGTGCTGGAAGTTGATTTGCAGCGTAAGCGTATTGCGCTGACCATGCGTCTTGACGAACAACCGGGCGAAACCAACGCCCGTCGCGGCGGCGGTAACGATCGCAGCCAGGGCAACAACCGCCCGGCCGCGAAAGCGGCAAAACCGCGCGGTCGCGAAGCGCAACCGGCAGGCAACAGCGCCATGATGGACGCGCTGGCAGCCGCCATGGGCAAAAAACGCTAATAGTAACAGGTAGCCCGGCCGAGCATAGCGACGCCGGGAAAGGCTCCAGAGCCTCCCGGACGTCGGCGTTAAAACGCCTCGCCCGGGCTACCGC
>CP070603.1:529958-533083 GCA_016939855.1 Kluyvera ascorbata | reverse complement strand
AGCTTTTAATAATAAGCCTCATCATGTTTTATTTTATTAACCAATGAAACCTTAATTAAACATTAAGCGAAGAAAGTAATATTTAATTCATTCATAGCTACAATACGTTGCTTGCGTCATATCAAAAAAAGTGCAAATTCCGCTCGAATTTCTCGCCGATCGCATAATATGTATTGATGATAAAAACCATTCTCATTATCATCATATTCAGTAAGCTTTATTCCTTTATTCTGTGACGATGCCCCAGTTGCCGCCAGGCAGCGCGCGGGTTCCCTCTCGTTCAGCTAGCGATATACAAGTAGGTTCTATGCAATTTACACCTGATACTGCGTGGAAGATTGTCGGTTTCTCCCGCGAAATTAGCCCAGCCTATCGTCAGAAACTGCTGTCACTGGGTATGCTGCCGGGATCGTCATTTAATGTGGTTCGCGTTGCGCCACTCGGCGACCCTATTCATATTGAAACCCGTCGCGTTAGCCTGGTATTGCGTAAAAAAGATCTCGCGCTTATTGAATTAGAAGCCGTCGCGCAATAACCCCAGCCCGGTACTAAGAGTCTGAAATATGAAAAAATTAACCATTGGTTTAATTGGTAATCCTAATTCCGGCAAGACAACCTTATTTAACCAGCTTACCGGCGCGCGCCAGCGCGTGGGCAACTGGGCCGGGGTTACGGTTGAGCGTAAAGAAGGCGCGTTCGCCACCACCGATCACCAGGTCACCCTCGTCGACCTGCCTGGCACCTACTCGCTGACCACCATTTCGTCGCAAACCTCGCTGGATGAACAGATCGCCTGCCACTATATTCTGAGTGGCGACGCCGACCTGCTGATTAACGTGGTCGATGCCTCCAACCTGGAACGTAACCTCTACCTGACGCTACAGCTGCTTGAACTGGGCATTCCGTGCGTGGTCGCGTTGAACATGCTCGACATTGCCGAGAAACAGCAAATCCGTATCGACGTGGATGCGCTCTCGGCGCGCCTCGGCTGTCCGGTTGTGCCGCTGGTCTCTACCCGCGCCCGCGGAATCGAAGCACTGAAAATGGCCATTGACCGCCATCAGGGCAACCAACAAATTGAGCTAGTGCACTACCCGCAGCCGCTGCTGCGCGAAGCCGATAACCTGGCGAAAGAGATGGCGCAGGAGATCCCTGAACGCCAGCGCCACTGGCTGGGCATGCAGATGCTCGAAGGCGATATCTATAGCAGTGCCTACGCTGGCGATGCTGCGCACAAGCTGGACGTCTCCCTGGCGCATCTGAGCGAAGAGATGGACGACCCGGCGCTGCATATCGCCGATGCTCGCTACCAAAGCATCGCCGCGATTTGCGACGCCGTCAGCAATACCCTGACCGCTGAGCCAAGCCGCTTCACCGCCGCGCTGGACAAAATCGTCCTCAACCGCGTGTTGGGTCTGCCGATTTTCCTGTTCGTCATGTATCTGATGTTCTTACTCGCTATCAACATCGGTGGCGCGCTGCAGCCGATCTTTGACGGCGGTTCCGTCGCTATCTTTATTCACGGCATTCAGTGGATTGGCTACCAGCTTCACTTCCCGGACTGGCTGACCGTTTTCCTGGCGCAGGGTATCGGTGGCGGTATCAACACCGTGCTGCCGCTCGTGCCGCAAATCGGCATGATGTACCTGTTCCTCTCCTTCCTTGAAGACTCCGGATACATGGCGCGCGCCGCGTTCGTCATGGACCGCCT
Organism: Kluyvera ascorbata; assembly: GCA_016939855.1. Lineage (GTDB taxonomy): Bacteria > Pseudomonadota > Gammaproteobacteria > Enterobacterales > Enterobacteriaceae > Kluyvera > Kluyvera ascorbata_C. The sequence goes on along the minus strand of CP070603.1, from coordinate 531,372 downwards.
GATGCAGTCTCTGGGTCTGCCGGGTAAATCCTTTGTGCCGCTGATCGTCGGCTTCGGCTGTAACGTACCGTCGGTGATGGGCGCACGTACGCTGGACGCCCCGCGTGAGCGTCTGATGACCATCATGATGGCGCCGTTTATGTCCTGCGGCGCGCGTCTGGCTATCTTCGCCGTCTTCGCCGCCGCCTTCTTCGGCCAGGGCGGCGCGCTGGTGGTCTTCTCCCTGTACGTGCTGGGGATCGTTATCGCTATCCTGACCGGCCTGATGCTCAAATACACCATTATGCGCGGTGAAGCGTCACCGTTTGTGATGGAGCTGCCGGTGTACCACGTACCGCATATTAAGAGCCTGATTATCCAGACCTGGCAGCGCCTTAAAGGCTTCGTACTTCGTGCCGGTAAAGTTATCGTTATCGTCAGTATCTTCCTGAGCGCGCTGAACAGTTTCTCCTTCAGCGGCAAAATCGTCGACAACATCAATGACTCCGCGCTGGCCTCCGTCAGCCGGGCGATCACCCCGGTGTTTAAACCGATTGGCGTGCATGACGATAACTGGCAGGCCACCGTGGGTCTGTTTACCGGGGCGATGGCGAAAGAAGTGGTGGTCGGTACGCTGAACACCCTCTACACCGCCGAAAACATCCAGAACGAAGAGTTTAATCCGCAGGAATTTAGCCTCGGTGAAGAGCTGCTGGCTGCGGCTGATGAAACCTGGCAGGGCCTGAAAGACACCTTCAGCCTGAGCGTACTGGCCAACCCAATCGAAGCCAGCAAGGGCGACGGTGAGATGGAAACCGGGGCGATGGGCGTGATGAGCAGCAAATTCGGCAGCGCGGCGGCCGCCTACAGCTACCTGATTTTCGTTCTGCTCTATATTCCGTGCATCTCGGTAATGGGAGCCATTGCCCGTGAGTCGAGCCGTGGCTGGATGTCCTTCTCCATTCTGTGGGGCCTGAATATCGCCTACTCGCTTTCTACGCTGTACTACCAGACGGTAAGCTTCAGCCAGCACCCACGCTACAGCCTGGTATGCATCCTGGTAGTGATTCTGTTTAACGTCGTGGTGATTGGTCTGCTGCGCCGTGCCCGTAGCCGGGTGGATGTCTCCCTGCTGGCCACGCGTAAAACCCCGACATCCTGCTGCTCTAGCCCAGCAGGCGATTGTCACTAGGAGTCAACATGGCATCATTGATTGAAGTACGCGATATGCTGGCATTGCAGGGACGCATGGAAGCCTCACAGCTCAGCGCCCAACTGCATACGCCGCAGGCGCTGATCGATGCCATGTTGAGCCGCCTGGAAGCCATGGGGAAAGTCATGAAAATTGACGAAGAACCTGATGGATGTCTGACCGGCAGTTGTAAAAGCTGCCCGGAAGGAAAAGCCTGCCTACGTCAGTGGTGGGCGCTACGCT
>CP070603.1:529635-529907 GCA_016939855.1 Kluyvera ascorbata | reverse complement strand
TTACTTGTAGACGTCCGCGTTACCGTGAACGGTTTTCTCGTTTTTCTCACCGGCGATGATAACGTAGTACTTCCCGCCCATTTCATCGGCTTTTTTCGACAGATCCTGCTTGGCATCCATTGGCGACGTCGTACGCGAGGTGGTGATGTTGCCGATTTTCGTCAGGTTCATCTTAGCAACGTCTTCTTTAGTGATTTCCTTGGCCGCAAATGCACCAAATGAAAGCGAACCGATAACCAGAGATGCAACAATACCTGTAACGAGTTTCATAG
>CP070603.1:529147-529377 GCA_016939855.1 Kluyvera ascorbata | reverse complement strand
GGCACCAAGCCATCGAGCCTGCCGTAAAGACGCAGGAACGGCATCGTCAGCCCGGCTAACGGCTGGCGTAGGTCTGCCGTTTTCAGGATCTCCAGCCCGCCGTTCAGGACCTCTGGCGACGGCATAGGCAACGACAGCACCGCCTGCTTCAGCGCACGAGCATCCTGACGCGCGCTTTCGGTTCCCATCGTTTGCAACGCCAGGAAACGCTCAACGGTACGTTGGAAATC
>CP070603.1:527313-529025 GCA_016939855.1 Kluyvera ascorbata | reverse complement strand
GTAATGCCACCTGGCTTGCCACCAGCCCGCCCAGACTCCAGCCAAGCCAGATAGCCTGTTCAGGGGCTTTTTCCAGCACGCGATCGGCCATTTCGGCAAGCGATAACGCCCCAAAACCTTCGCTGCGACCGTAGCCCGGTAGGTCGACCAGATGCAGCGTAAAATGCGCGCCTAATTCCGCCGTGATGCAATCCCAGACCTGGGCATTCAGCCCCCATCCGTGCAGCAGCACAAGATGACAATTTCCTTCGCCCGTGGTTTGCCACCAGATGTCGTTCATCAGCTATCGTTCTCGTTTTATCAGTTCAGGAGGCGATTATGCTAACAGTCCACGGCTCGTGCTGGCTATGCAAAATGCCGCTGGCGCTACCAGCGTGGGGTATCTGCTCCCGCTGTACCCGCGCGGTCACGCTCCACATTTGTCTCTGCCCACAGTGCGGTTTACCTTCGGCTGACAGCAACGTCCCCTGCGGGCGCTGCCTGCAAAAACCACCGCCCTGGCAACGCCTGATCGCGATTAACGACTATCAACCTCCGCTCAGCACGTTGATTCATCACTTCAAATTTAGCGGCCAACCAGAGCTGGCTCCTGCACTGGCGCGCCTGCTGCTGCTGGTTGTGCGGCAAAACGCCATGCGGCCTATGCCGCAACAGCTTATCAGCGTGCCGCTGTGGCAGCGCCGTCACTGGCGGCGGGGGTATAACCAGAGCGAGCTACTCTGCCAGGCGCTGGCAAAATGGCTGCCTTGTGAATTCAACTCGCGAGCGCTGACCCGTACCCGCCCGACGGCCACGCAGCATCAGCTCAACGCACGGCTGCGCAAGCAGAACCTGAAAAATGCGTTCCAGCTTGAATTACCGGTTCAAGGTCGCCATATGGTTGTTGTGGATGATGTGGTCACTACGGGCAGCACCGTTGCCGAGATTTCCCGGCTTCTTTTGCGAAATGGCGCGGCGAGCGTTCAGGTATGGTGTCTGTGTCGCACCTTGTAGACCCCCATCGATGGGCGTATTATAACCAACTAAAGTAGTCAACTATTAGGTCAAAGCTATGATCCGTATTTCCGATACTGCGCAAGCGCACTTTGCCAAACTTCTGCAAAATCAGGAAGAAGGGACACAAATCCGTGTATTTGTGATTAACCCTGGTACGCCTAACGCAGAATGCGGCGTTTCTTATTGCCCGCCGGATGCGGTGGAAGCAAGTGATACTGCCCTGAAATTTGAACAGCTCACCGCCTATGTCGACGAGCTGAGCGCTCCGTATCTGGAAGATGCGGAAATTGATTTCGTCACCGATCAGTTGGGTTCTCAGCTGACCCTGAAAGCGCCAAACGCGAAAATGCGTAAAGTGTCCGACGACGCCCCGCTGATGGAGCGCGTTGAATACATGCTGCAGTCGCAGGTTAACCCTCAGTTGGCTGGCCACGGTGGCCGCGTGTCGCTGATGGAAATCACCGACGACGGCTACGCCATTCTGCAATTCGGCGGCGGCTGTAACGGTTGTTCAATGATTGATGTCACCCTGAAAGACGGTATCGAAAAGCAGCTGCTGGCCGAATTCCCGGAACTGAAAGGCGTGCGCGATCTGACCGAGCACCAGCGCGGCGAGCACTCTTACTACTAAGTTAGCTTTGTGCTCGTCCCCGGCGGCGCTTCGCTTGGCCGGGCTACCTATGTTGGTAGCCCGGACGAGGCGTTTACGCCGACCC
>CP070603.1:525663-527287 GCA_016939855.1 Kluyvera ascorbata | reverse complement strand
TCATGTTACCGTGCAACATTCCTCGCAAATTTCCGCTCGAAGCAGTGCAATAACCCTACCAATAATTTGACTACCGTCGCAGATTTCACATTTCCATGCATGGGGTTATTCTCAACCTCTACATGTTACCCGTATCATCGCAACACACACCACCGCGTTAAATAAATAGCCAGCTATTCTTTGCTGAGTCATACAACATCAAGGTGGCGTGGAGAAGTCAGTACCTATTCCCTCTGTAGGGGCAATTGGACATTGTCGCAACACCAGTGACGTTACCCATAACAAATTAAAGGCTGGATAAATTATGCCATTAATCATCGTAGCTATCGGGGTTATCCTCTTATTACTGCTGATGATCCGTTTCAAAATGAACGGGTTTATCGCTCTGGTTCTGGTGGCTCTGGCCGTCGGATTAATGCAGGGTATGCCCCTGGACAAAGTTATCGTCTCCATCAAAAACGGCGTCGGCGGCACCCTCGGCAGCCTGGCGCTGATTATGGGCTTCGGCGCCATGCTCGGTAAGATGCTGGCAGACTGCGGCGGCGCGCAGCGTATCGCCACTACCCTTATCGACAAATTTGGTCGTAAGCACATTCAGTGGGCCGTCGTACTGACTGGCTTCACCGTCGGCTTCGCGCTGTTCTATGAAGTGGGCTTCGTGCTGCTGCTGCCGCTGGTGTTCACCATCGCCGCAAACGCGCGCATTCCGCTGCTGTACGTGGGTGTGCCAATGGCCGCTGCGCTCTCCGTAACCCACGGCTTCCTGCCGCCGCACCCGGGCCCAACTGCTATCGCCACCATCTTCCACGCGGATATGGGTAAAACCCTGCTGTACGGTACGCTGCTGGCTATCCCGACCGTTATCCTGGCGGGCCCGGTCTACGCGCGCTGCCTGAAAAGCATCGACAAACCCATCCCGGAAGGTCTGCACAACCCGAAAACCTTCACCGATGCAGAGATGCCATCCTTCGGCGTGAGCGTCTGGACCTCTTTGGTGCCGGTCATCCTGATGGCGCTGCGCGCTATCGCTGAGATGGTGCTGCCAAAAGGCCACGCCCTGCTGCCTGCCGCTGAATTCTTCGGCGACCCGGTAATAGCGACCCTGATTGCGGTGCTGATTGCTATCTTCACCTTCGGCCTGAACCGTGGCCGTTCAATGGATGACATCAATGACACGCTGATCTCCTCCATTAAAATTATCGCCATGATGCTGCTGATCATCGGCGGTGGCGGTGCCTTTAAGCAGGTACTGGTCGACTCCGGCGTGGATAAGTACATCGCGTCTATCATGCACGAGTCCAACGTTTCTCCGCTGTTTATGGCCTGGTCTATTGCCGCCGTACTGCGTATTGCGCTGGGTTCAGCCACCGTTGCAGCCATCACCGCTGGCGGTATCGCCGCGCCACTGATTGCCACCACCGGGGTTAGCCCTGAGCTGATGGTTATCGCCGTCGGTTCTGGCTCCGTTATCTTCTCTCACGTGAACGATCCAGGTTTCTGGCTGTTCAAAGAGTACTTCAACCTGACTATTGGCGAGACCATCAAGTCCTGGTCGATGCTGGAAACCATTATCTCGGTTTGCGGTCTGGTGGGTTGTTTGCTGCTGGGGATGGTGGTGTAACGC
>CP070603.1:517669-525527 GCA_016939855.1 Kluyvera ascorbata | reverse complement strand
TTTACTTCTTCTTACTCGCCGCCTTCCGGCGCTTGTCCAAATCTTTAATCAGCTTGTTCACCCCGTCATCGGCGAACATCGCTTCCAGCGACGTGGTGAGCTTGCGCCGCCAGTTCGGGTATTCGGAGCTGGTACCGGGGATGTTGACCGGGCTGGACATCTGCAGCCAGTCTTCCGGCTGAAGCCCCAGCAGCGCGCTATTGCTGTCCGCAATATAGCGCTGCATCCCGCGGCTCAGCGTTGCCGTCATCGCCATCAGTGACGCTTTATGCCCCGCACGTTTCGGCAGCGTGCCGTACTTGTGCAATGCGTCCAGCAGCCCCTGCTTCGCCAGTTCACGATCCAGGTACAGCCCGCGCAGCACGTCAGCGTCAGGGTAAAGCCCAAGCTGATTGCCGAGCGTCAGGTCGCCGCTTTCCCAATAACCGCGCAGCGTTGGCAGGTCGTGGGTGGTTGCCACGGCCATCGACTGCTCCGGATAGGCTTTTGGTGCGCGGAAATTCTTCTCGCTGTCGTTTTCGAAATAGAGCACCTTGTACGAGTAAACCCCGCTCTTACGCAGTTTACCCACAATCTCCACCGGCACGGTGCCGAGGTCTTCACCAATCACCATACAACGATGACGTTTACTCTCCAGCGCCAGAATCGACAGCAATGCATCGACCGGATACTGCACGTAAGCGCCGTGATCGGCGGTTTCACCGTACGGGATCCACCACAAACGCAGCACCGACATCACGTGGTCGATACGCAGCGCGCCGCAGTTCTTCATGTTAGCGCGCAGCAGTTCAATAAACGGCTCATAGGCGCGTGCGGCGATGATATGCGGATCCATCGGCGGCAGGCCCCAGTTCTGTCCCAGCGGGCCGAGGATATCCGGCGGCGCGCCTACGGAGGCTTTAAGGCAATACAGCTCGCGGTCGCACCAGGTTTCCGCGCCACCTTCAGCCACACCCACCGCCAGGTCGCGGTAGAGGCCAATCGGCATGGCATCGCGCTGGCTGGTCTCCCAGCAGTCGGCAAACTGGGTATAGGCTAGCCACTGTAGCCACAGGTAGAAATCCACGTCGTCGGCGTGCTTTTTGCAGAACGCCTGCACTTCCGGGCTTTCAATCGTCTGATACGCCTTCGGCCAGGCCGGCCAGCCCCAGCGGAGTTTATCTTCTTTCACCTGATGGGCGTGCAGCGCGTCATACGCCGCCTGCCAGTAGAGGCTCTCCCCTTCTTTATCGACAAAATAGCGGAAGGTCGCCATCTGCTCATCGTGACGTTTGGCAAAGCGTTTCCACGCCATACGCAGCGCCGTCATTTTCAGCTCGGTCACCGCGGTGTAGTCCACCTGCTCCACGTCGCGTGCCGCTTGCAGCTTTTTCTGGGTTGCCGGCAGCGTCCACCACGCCTGCGCCTCTTCGCTCAGCGCGAAGTCTTCCACGGCGTTCACGTCGATATAGATAACGTTCATCCAGCGGCGTGAAGACGGGCTGTACGGGCTGGCGCTTTCCGGGTTGGCCGGATAGAGCGCATGAATCGGGTTGAGGCCGATAAACGACCCGCCGCGCTTCGCCACTTCTGGCAGCATCGCCTTCAGGTCGCCGAAGTCGCCGATACCCCAGTTCTTCTCCGAACGCAGGGTATAGAGCTGCACGCAGGCACCCCACAGCTTTTTCGCCTCTTTCAGCGGCTGCGGTTCGTAGCAGCGCTCAGGAGCAATAATCGTCCGGCAGTGCCAGCGCTGATCGCCCTGGGTCAAGGTTAACGAGTGATACCCTTCCGGCAGCCGGGTTGGCAGGCTGAGCGTTTTACCGCCCGTCGCCTGGCCGTGATACTGCTTGCCTTCTTCGGTGGTGAGGATCCAGCTAAACTCGCCCTTCCCCTCCACCGCCAGCGTCATCTTCTTACCATACGTCCAGACCATCACGTTGGGTATCGGCGTGGCCGCCACATCCGCGGCGGCGATATGATGCATTGCGTCAAGCAAACGCCGTTTGGTGTCGGCACCAATAGACTGCGGCTTGCCGTGGGCATTGATGTAATTTGGGCTAATACCCGCCGCTAGCGCGGCATTATCGAGGCGTTTGCTCTCCATGGCCTGTCCTTAGCGTTTTGCCTGCCAGATACGTTTCTGATAATCGCGGATAGAACGGTCAGAGCTGAACATGCCGCAGCGAGCGGTGTTCAGGATTGCCGCACGGGTCCACGCTTCCTGGTCGCGGTAGAGCACATCCACCTGTTTCTGCGCTTCAACATAAGCCGCAAAGTCTGCCATCACCAGGTACGGGTCACCGCCCTGCTTACCGATGCTGTGCAGCATCTGGTCGAAAGCGTGCTTGTCGCCGTTGCTGTATTTGCCGCTTTCCAGCTCTTTGAGCACCGCGTCCAGCAGCTTGTCGGCTTTACGCCATTTCAGCGGATCGTAGCCTTTGGCTTTGAGTGCTTTCACCTGCTCGACGGTATGGCCGAAGATGAAGATGTTCTCAGAGCCCACCTGCTCAGCGATCTCCACGTTCGCACCATCCAGCGTCCCCACGGTCAGCGCACCGTTGAGCGCCAGCTTCATGTTGCCGGTACCGGAGGCTTCTTTACCCGCCGTAGAAATCTGTTCAGAGACATCCGCCGCCGGGATCAGCATCTCCGCCGCGGATACACAGTAATCCGGCAGGAAGACCACTTTCAGCTTATCACCCACTTTCGGGTCGTTGTTGACCGCTTCAGCCACCTTGTTGATAGCAAAGATAATATTCTTCGCCAGATAGTAACCCGGTGCCGCCTTCGCCCCGAACAGGAACACGCGCGGTACGCGGTCAGCCTCTGGGTTTTCGCGAATTTCTTTGTACAGCGCCAGAATGTGCAGCAGGTTCAGGTGCTGACGTTTGTACTCGTGCAGACGTTTGATTTGGATATCAAAAATGGCGTTGCTGGAGATCTCAATGCCGGTGCGCGCTTTGACAAACTTCACCAGACGCTCTTTGTTCGCCAGCTTAATGTCGCGATACTGCTTACGGAACTTCGCATCGTCCGCGTATTTTTCCAGATTGATCAGTTGATCGAGGTCGTTCGCCCACTCTTTTTTCAGCGATTTATCCAGCAGTGCGGCAAGGGCCGGGTTGCACTGTTTGATCCAGCGACGCGGGGTAATGCCGTTGGTGACGTTGTGGAAACGGTTTGGCCACAGCTGGTGATATTCCGGGAACAGATCTTTCACCACCAGGTCAGAGTGCAGCGCGGCTACGCCGTTGACGGCAAAACCGCTGACGACGCACATGTTCGCCATGCGTACCTGCTTGTTGTGCACTACCGCAAGCTTCGCCCAGACGGCTTCATCGCCCGGCCAGGTAGAATCAACCAACGTCTTAAAGCGGTCGTTAATCTCTTTGATAATCTGCATATGACGCGGCAGTAGCGCTTTCACCAGCTTCTCATCCCAGCACTCCAGCGCTTCTGGCATCAGGGTGTGGTTGGTGTAAGCGAAGGTTTTGCTGGTAATGGCCCAGGCATCGTCCCAGCTCATCTGGTGCTCATCAATCAGCACGCGCAGCAGCTCAGGAATGGCGATGGTTGGGTGAGTATCGTTAAGCTGGATAACTTCAAAGTCAGCCAGTTCATGCAGCTTACGGCCCGCCAGATGGTGACGACGCAGAATGTCAGCCACGGAGCAGGCGCACTGGAAGTACTGCTGCATCAGGCGCAGCTTTTTACCCGCAGTGTGGTTGTCGTTCGGGTAGAGCACTTTGGTCAGCTTTTCGGCGTCGATGCCCTGCTGCTCTGCGCGCAGGAAATCACCGTCGTTGAATTTGGTCAGGTTAAACGGATGCGCGTGCTTGGCCTGCCACAGACGCAGCGGTTGTGCTACGCCGTTACGGTAGCCCAGCACCGGCAGATCCCAGGCTTCACCGGTGATGGTGAACGCCGGCTGCCATTCCCCTTTGACGACTTTACCGCCAATGCCCACCTGTACATCCAGCGCCGCATTGTGACGGAACCACGGGTAGCTGCCGCGCTGCCAGTCGTCCGGTGCTTCCATCTGATGACCATCGTCGAAGGACTGGCGGAACAGACCGTACTGATAATTCAGACCATAGCCGGTCGCCGACTGGCCAACGGTCGCCATCGAGTCAAGGAAGCAGGCTGCCAGACGGCCCAGACCACCGTTACCCAGCGCCGGGTCAGTCTCTTCTTCCAGCAGGTCAGTCAGGTTGATGTTGTAGGCTTTCAGCGCCTCGCCAACCCCTTCGTACCAGCCGAGGTTAAGCAGGTTGTTGCCGGTCAGGCGGCCAATCAGGAACTCCATTGAGATGTAGTTCACGTGGCGCTGATCTTTTGCCGGTTCCGCTACCGGCTGTGCAGAGAGCTGTTCTGCCAGCGCGCCGCTCACAGCCTGCCACCACTGGTGGGATGTCATTTCGGTAGCGGCCTGCAAGCCAAATCGCTGCCACTGACGCGTCAGGGCAGCCTGGAATGAATCGTGATTGAAAGTAGGCTGTGACATAGCGAATTCGAATCCTTTTACATAGACATTGGCGTTAGTGTGCCTGGCTGAATGAGGGACTTCCTCCTCCCGTCCAGGATTAGACAGGGAGGAGTCGCAGGGATGAGCGAAAAGTGTGATCGCCGCCACTATAACGTTAGCCGTTAACGGTAATCTCGCTCAACTTTCATACAGCAAGAAGCATCCTTGTTCAGAAGGCCAGTGTCGCGGATCGCGTCGAAGATATCTTCGGGCCGAGTCATAAAATGAAATGGCGTTTTGCGATAAATATGTAAATAAGGAAATGATTTCATCACTAAATAAGCAACAAATTAATACGCATTATTTCTACGGAAATTTACGTGAAGTGAAACTTTTTTAACGCTATTTATTTAAGATCTTACTCAAACATTATTTCATCCGTAACTACAACGAGTTATGTAACCCAAGGTTTACGCACCCTGAGCGGCATTCTACGAGGATGGCATTAAATAGAAAAAATTGTGACATATAGCAAATTAGAAGACATCAAATCAGGACATAACTTGCAATACATAGTCATTTGACCGACCTTTGTATGGATTAATTACGAAGCGCAAAAAAAATCTCGTTTTCCAATCCTCACAGTGAAGTGATTAGCTATGTTGATTCCGTCAAAACTCAGTCGACCCGTCCGTCTCGATCACACCGTGGTTCGCGACAGGCTGTTGGCGAAACTTTCCGGCGCGAACAATTATCGTCTGGCGCTGATTACCAGTCCGGCTGGCTATGGAAAGACAACGCTTATTTCACAATGGGCTGCAGGGATGAGCGACCTGGGCTGGTACTCCCTCGATGAAGGCGATAACCAGCAGGAACGTTTTGCCAGTTACCTCATTGCCGCTATCCAGCAGGCAACCGGAGGACACTGCGAGGCCAGCGAAAATATGGTGCAAAAGCGCCAGTACGCTAGCCTGAGCTCCCTATTCTCTCAGCTATTCATTGAATTAAGCGAATGGCAGCGCCCGCTATACCTGGTCATTGATGACTACCACCTGATAACGAACCCTGTCATCCACGACGCAATGCGCTTTTTCCTGCGCCATCAGCCAGAAAATCTGACACTGGTGGTGCTGTCGCGTAACCTGCCGCAGTTGGGTATCGCCAACCTGCGCGTGCGTGACCAACTGCTGGAGATTGGCAGCCAACAGCTGTCGTTTACCCATGCAGAAACCAAACAGTTCTTCGACTGCCGCTTAGCCGCGCCGATTGAGGCCGCAGAAAGCAGCCGTCTGTGCGATGACGTTGCCGGTTGGGCCACCGCGCTTCAACTGATTGCGCTCTCCGCACGTCAGCGCAACAACGCCACACAGCACTCCGCGCGTCGTCTGGCGGGCATTAACGCCAGCCACCTGTCCGATTATCTGGTGGATGAAGTGCTGGATAACGTTGACCCTGAGACCCGCAACTTCCTGCTGAAAAGCTCGCTGCTACGTTCAATGAACGACGCGCTGATCGCCCGGGTAACCGGTGAAGAGAATGGTCAAATGCGTCTGGAAGAAATTGAGCGTCAGGGGCTTTTTGTGCAGCGCATGGATAATTCCGGCGAGTGGTTCAGCTACCACCCGCTGTTTTGTAGCTTCCTGCGCCAACGCTGCCAGTGGGAACTGGCCACCGAGCTGCCGGATATTCATCGCGCAGCGGCGGAAAGCTGGATGGCGCAAGGCTTCCCAAGCGAGGCCATTCATCACGCACTGGCAGCGGGCGACCCAACCATGCTGCGCGATATTTTGCTCAACCACGCCTGGGGTCTGTTCCACCATAGCGAACTGGCCCTGCTGGAAGAGTCACTCTCGGCCCTGCCGTGGGAAAGCCTGCTGGAGAACCCGCGCCTGGTGCTGCTGCAAGCCTGGCTGATGCAGAGCCAACACCGCTACAGCGAAGTGAACACCCTGCTGGCGCGCGCCGAGCAGGAGATGACCTTCGAAATGGACACCTCTTTGCACGGCGATTTCAACGCCCTGCGCGCCCAGGTGGCGATTAACGACGGTGACCAGGACGAAGCGGAACGCCTGTCTACAGTCGCGCTCGAGGAGCTGCCGCTGGCGAACTTCTATAGCCGCATCGTTGCCACCTCGGTACACGGTGAGGTACTGCACTGCAAAGGGCTGCTCAGCCAGTCTATTGCCGTGATGCAGCAAACCGAACAGATGGCGCGCCGCCATGATATCTGGCATTACGCGCTGTGGAGTCTTATCCAGCAAAGCGAAATCCTGTTTGCTCAGGGCTTCCTGCAGGCCGCCTGGGAGTGCCAGGAAAAAGGCTTCCAACTGATCCACGAGCAGCATCTTGAACAGCTACCGATGCACGAATTCCTGCTGCGCATCCGCGCGCAGCTGCTGTGGGCTTGGGCGCGTCTTGATGAAGCCGAAACCGCCGCACGCACCGGTATTGAAGTATTGAGCGGCTTCCAGCCGCAGCAGCAGCTCCAGTGCCTGACGCTACAGGTACAGTGCTCGCTGGCGCGCGGCGATCTGGATAACGCCCGCAACCACCTGAACCGCCTTGAAAACCTGCTCGGTAACGGCGCGTACCACAGCGATTGGGTCTCCAACGCCGATAAAGTGCGGGTCATTTACTGGCAGATGGTTGGCGACAAAAAAGCGGCGGCCAACTGGCTGCGCCATACGCCAAAGCCGGAGTTTGCCAATAACCACTTCCTGCAAGGCCAGTGGCGCAACATCGCCCGCGCGCAGATCCTGCTTGGCGAGTTCGACTCCGCCGAGATGGTGCTGGAGGAGTTAAACGAAAACGCACGCGCGCTGCGCTTAATGAGCGATCTCAACCGCAACCTGCTGCTGCTCAACCAACTGCACTGGCAGGCGGGTAACAAGAATGAAGCCCAGCGCGTACTGCTGGAAGCGTTGCAGCTTGCTAACCGCACCGGGTTTATCAGTCACTTCGTTATTGAAGGTGAAGCGATGGCGCAGCAGCTGCGTCAGTTAATTCAGCTCAATACGCTGCCGGAGCTCGACCAGCACCGCGCTCAGCGCATTCTGCGTGAGATTAACCAGCACCACCGCCACAAGTTTGCCCACTTCGATGAAAGCTTCGTCGAGCGCCTGTTGAATCACCCGGAAGTGCCGGAGCTTATCCGCACCAGCCCGCTCACCCAGCGTGAGTGGCAGGTTCTGGGGCTTATCTACTCGGGCTACAGCAACGAGCAGATTGCCGGCGAGCTGGACGTCGCAGCAACCACCATCAAAACGCATATCCGTAACCTCTATCAGAAGCTCGGCGTGGCGCACCGTCAGGACGCGGTACTGCACGCGCAGAACCTGCTGAAGATGATGGGCTACGGCGTGTAAATTGTGCCTGATGGTGCGGTACTTATCAGGCCTACATACGTTGTAG
>CP070603.1:516141-517649 GCA_016939855.1 Kluyvera ascorbata | reverse complement strand
CATCAAATAGCAAAGAGATAGCTGCGTCACATTAGAGAATTAACATAAGCCCAAAGTGAAAAATTAGAATACTCAGGCTGAGAGTCACCTTTTATAAATAGTGTCGTATGTTGGCACGTAATAATAAAAGGTGACCCTATGTCGGCATTAACCGAAAAAGTCAGCAATAAAGAGAAGTTTGGATTTGGCCTGGGCGATGCTGCTAGCCATATCGTATTCGACTCTTCTGTTGCTATTCTTGCTTATTTCTATACGAACATCTATGGATTACCCCCGGCGGTAATGGGGACGTTATTTTTAGTTGTCAGGGTATTGGACGCCATTACCGACCCGATTATGGGCGCAATTGCTGACCAAACCAAAAGTCGCTGGGGCCGTTTCCGCCCTTGGTTGCTGATTATTTGCGTTCCGTTTGCCGTGAGCTGCGTGCTGGTATATTCCACACCAAACTTCGAACAAACCGGGAAAATAGTCTACGCCGTCGTCGCCTATATATTTATGACGCTGATGTATACGGCAATCAATATCCCTTACTGCTCGCTGGGCGCGGCTATTACCGCAGACCCACGAGAAAACCTCTCCCTGCAATCCTGGCGCTTTGCCGTTGCGCCAATTGGCGGCGCAATGGGTACCGCGCTGATCCTGCCGCTGGCAGACCTGATTGCTCCCGGCGACAGAGCCAGCGGCATGCAATGGGCGATGGGGATTTTCGGCGTTATCGGCTGCATCATGTTCCTGATCTGCTTTATGACCACCCGCGAGCGTATTACGCCGGTAAAAGAAGAGAACCTGAACATTCTGCGCGATGTACGCATTCTAATGAAAAACGATCAGTGGTGTGTTCTGTCGGTATATAATCTGGCGATGCTCTGCGGCGTGGTGGTGCGCGGTGGGCTGCTGGTTTATTTCGTACAATATATTCTGCATCAGGGCAGCAGCGTTATTTCCATCTTTATGCTGGCGACAACCATTGCCGCCGTCATTGGTAGCCTGATGGCAAAATATATTGGCTCGTGGATGTGTAAAATTCGCGCCTCGGTGTGGATAAACGTGCTCAGCGCTTTATTCGGCTTACTATTCCTGGTTCTGCCTACCGAATATTGGATGCCAGCGTTTATCGTTCACGTTGTCCTTAATATCCTTCAGGGTATTAACGCCCCGCTGCAGTGGTCCATGATTACCGATGCAAATAACTATGGCGAATGGAAAACCCAGCGCCGTATTACCGGTATGAATGTGGCAGCCAATATCTTTATTATCAAACTGGGCGTCGCCATCGGCGGTGCGCTGACCGGCTGGGGCCTGGCGTTCTATGGCTATCAGGCGGGAGTTGAGCAGCAATCAGCGGAAGCTATCCGCGGGGTATTAATCCTGTTTACGGTACTGCCGGCCATCTTCTACCTGATTACCGCCATTTCCATCCGCTATTATCGCCTGACGGAAGATCGCATGAACCATATCGTCACCGATCTCAGCGAAGGTAAATTCCAGCAGCAGATGTCTTAAAA
>CP070603.1:512329-516106 GCA_016939855.1 Kluyvera ascorbata | reverse complement strand
AGATTCAGCACAGCTCAAGCTGCACATCATTTTCCGCAATCACCTGCATCACGCCCGGCGGCGGCAGAACGTCGGTAAAGACCGCATCCACCAGGCTGATGCTACCCATGTTCACCATCGCATTACGACCAAATTTTGAATGGTCGACGACCAGAATCACATGGCGGGAGTTGTCGATGATCGCGCGCTTGGTGCGCACCTCGTGGTAGTCAAACTCCAGCAGCGAACCATCGCTGTCGATGCCGCTAATCCCCAGAATGCCGAAATCCAGACGGAACTGGGAGATAAAGTCGAGCGTCGCTTCCCCGATAATCCCACCGTCCCGGCTGCGCAGTTCACCGCCGGCCAGGATAATGCGGAAATCTTCTTTCACCATCAGCGTGTTAGCCACGTTCAGGTTGTTGGTCACAATGCGCAGATCGCTGTGATTGAGCAGCGCGTGAGCCACCGCTTCCGGCGTGGTGCCAATATCGATAAACAGCGCGGAGCCGTTCGGGATCTGGCTTGCCACCTTCTGGGCAATGCGCTCTTTTTCTATCGCCAGGGTCGCCTTACGGTCATGCCAGGAGGCGTTCACCGAGCTGGACGGCAGCGCCGCGCCACCGTGGTGACGCAGGATCTTTTTCTGCTCCGCAAGGTCATTCAAATCACGACGAATAGTCTGGGGGCTGACGGAAAAATGCTCCACCAGCTCTTCGGTACTCACATATCCCTGAAGTTTTACCAGCTCGATTATCGCGTCATGACGTTGTGTTTGTTTCATGATGAATCCCTGGAAAATTATGCTCGCTTGCGCACATTAATCGTATCGACGAAGGCCATAGCCAGGCCAATCACCAGCCCGGTGACGTGCGCGCCGTTCGCAATAGACATCCCAAAAACGTTAAACCATCCAGCCACCAGCCAGATGAGTGAAAACATAATCAGCCCGCGCGGCAGGAAAATACCGCTCTGCGGGTCGCGCTCGCCGCGCAGCCAGGCATAGCCCATTAAGGCATACACTACGCCGGAGAGGCCACCAAACCACGGGCCGCTGAACTGGTGCTGAATAAAGCCGCTCAGCAAGGCGCTGATCACGGTAATCACCACCAGTTTGCCGCTGCCAATGCGCTTTTCAACCGCGCCGCCGAGGTACCACCACCATAGCAGGTTGAAGAGGATATGGACGAATGAGAAATGCATTAACGCGTGGGTAAAGTAGCGCCAGAGCTCAAATTTCAGCGAATCGTCGTACGGCCAGGCGAGCCAGAGCATCACCGGCTGATCGCCCACCACGCTCATCAGGATAAACACCAGAATACAGGCGGCCATAATGGTCATCGTCACCGGACCCGCTCCCGCCTTTAGCGCGGCCAGGAAAGGGAAACGACGATAGTGCAGACCGCTGTTGGTCTGCCCGGATTGCCAGCTTGCCGCCAGGTAGCGCGGGTCAGCCGGATTCGCCAGAAAACGTTCCAACTCTTCGCGCACGCGCGTTTCCTGCGATTCATCGGAAAGCCAGACATCGCTTCGCGCATGCTGCTGGATAGTCAGAATAACGCCCTGCGTTGCCATATAGTCAACAAAAGCCTGGGCAACACGAGGGTTGGTAAAAGAGGTGATCATCAACATCAGCAGGTCGCTTCTATTCCACACAAAAGGGGACAGTATATACCCAAACCCTTACGGATGCGTTGCAGCGGCGTGCAAAGGCCGCCCGACGGAAGGCGGCATCTGGAAGGGAAAAACGAGCGCCGTCTTAGAAACCGGCGTGAACCACTTCAGCAGGGAAGTGACGATGCCAGGCATCAAAGCCACCGTCAACGCTGTAAACCTGGTCGTAGCCCTGTTGCAGCAGGTACTGCGCCGCACCTTTACTGCTATTGCCGTGATAGCACATCACCATCACCGGGGTTTCAAAATCGTTATCGCGCATAAACGCGCCAAGCGTGTCGTTGGTCAGATGGAATGCGCCTGGAGTGTGACCCATGGCAAAGCTCTGCGGGTCGCGAATATCCACCAGCACCGCATTATTCTGCTGAAGCTTCTGGTGCGCCTGTTCTACGTTAATACATTCAAACTGATCCATGGTGCTCTCTTATCGTTATGGCAGGTGTCTTGCTGACGACATTTTACCGCCAAGTGTACGTCTTCACGGTACGTAAACGCCAATATGTTATGCACATCACTCTAAAATGTTTTTTCTATGTTACCAAAAGCGCGTTTACTTGCTATTATGATCGATAACGAACATTAGTGAGCTATAACGAAAGTCCCAGAGGTAGCAATAATGGAAACCAAAGATCTGATTGTGATAGGTGGCGGCATTAACGGCGCAGGCATTGCGGCAGATGCAGCAGGACGCGGGTTATCCGTACTGATGCTGGAAGCCAGAGACCTGGCTTGCGCCACCTCCAGCGCGAGCTCAAAACTGATCCACGGCGGTCTACGCTACCTTGAACACTACGAATTTCGCCTGGTGAGCGAAGCGCTGGCCGAGCGTGAAGTGCTGCTGAAAATGGCCCCGCATATCGCTATCCCGATGCGCTTCCGCCTGCCCCACCGCCCGCATCTGCGCCCGGCATGGATGATCCGTACCGGTCTGTTTATGTACGATCATCTGGGCAAACGGACCAGTCTACCAGCCTCTACCGGTTTGCGTTTTGGCGCAGAATCCGTGCTGAAGCCGGAAATCGTGCGCGGTTTCGAATATTCCGACTGCTGGGTCGACGATGCGCGCCTGGTGCTCGCCAACGCGCAGATGGTGGTCAAGAAAGGCGGTGAAGTCCGTACCCGCACCCGCGCTATCTCGGCAAAACGTGAAAACGGCCTGTGGATCGTCGAAGCAGAAGATATCGACAGCGGTGAGAAATTCCGCTGGCAGGCTCGTGGCCTGGTGAACGCGACCGGTCCATGGGTGAAACAGTTCTTTGACGACGGGATGCACCTGCCATCGCCGTACGGTATCCGCCTGATTAAAGGCAGCCATATCGTGGTGCCGCGCGTGCACACCCAGAAGCAAGCGTACATTCTGCAAAACGAAGATAAGCGTATCGTCTTTGTGATCCCGTGGATGGATGAATTCTCGATCATCGGCACCACCGACGTGGAGTACCAGGGCGATCCGAAAAACGTTGAGATCGACGAGAGCGAAATTAGCTATCTGCTGAAGGTCTACAACGGCCACTTCAAAAAGCAGCTCGCCCGTGAAGATATCGTCTGGACCTACTCCGGCGTGCGCCCGCTGTGCGATGACGAGTCCGATTCGCCGCAGGCCATCACCCGCGATTACACGCTGGATATTCACGATGACCACGGTAAAGCCCCGCTGCTGTCGGTCTTTGGCGGCAAGCTCACCACCTATCGTAAGCTCGCCGAGCACGCGCTGGAGAAACTGGCGCCGTACTACAGCGGCATTGGCCCTGCGTGGACCAAAGGTGCCGTGCTGCCCGGCGGTGAGATTGGCAACGACCGCGATGACTACGCGGCGAAGCTGCGCCGTCGCTATCCGTTCATTACCGAATCGCTGGCCCGCCACTTTGCCCGTACCTACGGCAGCAACAGTGAACTGATTATTGGCGAAGCGAAGGATGTTGCCGGGCTGGGTGAAGATTTCGGCCATGAGTTTTACGAAGCTGAGCTGCGCTACCTGGTTGAACACGAGTGGGTGCGTCGCCTCGACGATGCTATCTGGCGTCGAACCAAACAGGGGATGTGGCTGAACGCCGAGCAGCAGTCACGTATCAGCGAATGGTTGGTGAAAACGCTGGGAAAGTCTGAGATGTCGCTGGCATCGTG
>CP070603.1:497678-509332 GCA_016939855.1 Kluyvera ascorbata | reverse complement strand
TACAGCCTCACCGGCTCAATGTGCCAGATATTGTCCGCATACTCCTGAATCGTGCGGTCAGATGAGAAGTAGCCCATGTTGGCGATGTTAAGCATCGCTTTATTGGTCCACTCTTCCGGCTCACGGTACAGGTCATCAACTTTATCCTGGCAGTCTACGTAGCTGCGGAAATCCGCCAGCACCTGGTAGTGGTCGCCAAAGTTAATCAGCGAATCCACCAGGTCACGGTAGCGTCCCGGTTCGCTCGGGCTGAAGACGCCGCTGCCGATTTGCGTCAGCACCTGGTGCAGCTCTTCATCCTGCTCGTAGTAGTCGCGCGGGCTGTAGCCCTTACGACGCAGCGCTTCCACCTCTTCGGCGGTGTTACCGAAGATAAAGAAGTTATCTGCCCCGACGTGCTCCTGCATCTCAACGTTGGCCCCGTCCAGCGTACCAATCGTCAACGCCCCGTTGAGCGCGAACTTCATGTTACTGGTGCCGGATGCCTCGGTGCCCGCGAGCGAGATCTGCTCGGAGAGATCCGCCGCCGGGATGATCATCTGCGCCAGGCTCACGCTGTAGTTCGGGATAAAGACCACCTTCAGCTTGTCGCCAATCTGCGGATCGTTGTTGATCACATTCGCCACATCGTTGATCAAGTGAATGATGTGCTTCGCCATGTAGTAGGCGGAAGCCGCTTTCCCGGCGAAGATGTTCACACGCGGTACCCACTTCGCATCCGGGTCGGCCTTGATGCGGTTGTAGCGGGTGATCACGTGCAGCACGTTCATCAACTGGCGTTTGTACTCGTGAATACGCTTAATCTGCACGTCGAACAGCGCGTGCGGGTTCACCACCACGTTCAGGTTCTGGGCGATAAAGACTGCGAGGCGCTTTTTGTTCTCAAGCTTGGCGTGATGCACCGCCTGATTCACCTTCGGATAGTCAATATGCTGTTCTAACTCTTTCAACTGGCTCAGATCAGAACGCCAGGTCTGCCCGATATTCTCATCCAGCACGTCGGAGAGCGCCGGGTTCGCCAGCGCCAGCCAGCGGCGCGGGGTCACGCCGTTGGTCACGTTGGTAAAGCGCATCGGGAAGATGGCGGCGAAGTCGGCAAACAGTGACTGCACCATCAGGTTCGAGTGCAGCTCGGAAACACCGTTGACCTTCTTGCTCACCACCACCGCCAGCCACGCCATACGCACGCGGCGACCGTTGGACTCATCGATAATCGACGTGCGGCTCAGCAGCCCGGTATCGTTCGGGTACTGCTCCTGCAGCGTTTTCAGGAAGTAATCGTTAATCTCGAAGATAATCTGCAGGTGACGCGGCAGAATCTTGCCGAGCATATCGACCGGCCAGGTTTCCAGCGCCTCGCTCATCAGCGTGTGGTTGGTGTATGAGAAGACCTGACAGGTGACGGTAAACGCCTCATCCCAACTAAACTTATGCTCGTCAATCAGCAGGCGCATCAGCTCAGGAATCGACAGCACCGGGTGGGTGTCGTTGAGGTGAATAGCAATTTTATCCGCCAGGTTGTCATAGGTTTTATGCAACATGTAGTGGCGGCTTAAAATATCCTGCACCGTGGCCGACACCAGGAAGTACTCCTGACGCAGACGCAGTTCGCGACCAGAGTAAGTCGAGTCATCCGGGTAGAGCACGCGGGATACGTTCTCGGAGTGGTTTTTATCTTCCACCGCCGCGAAATAGTCACCCTGGTTAAACTTACCGAGGTTGATTTCGCTACTGGCCTGGGCGTTCCACAAGCGCAGCGTGTTGGTCGCGTCAGTATCGTAGCCTGGAATTATCTGGTCGTAAGCTACCGCCAGAATCTCTTCGGTTTCCAGCCAGTGGCTGGTTTTGCCTTCCATCTGCACGCGGCCGCCGAAGCGAACCTTATAGCGCGTGTTGTGGCGCGGGAACTCCCACGGGTTACCGTATTCCAGCCAGTAGTCCGGCGACTCTTTCTGACGACCGTCGACGATGTTCTGCTTGAACATGCCGTAGTCATAGCGAATGCCGTAGCCGCGGCCCGGCAGCGCCAGGGTTGCCAATGAGTCGAGGAAGCAGGCTGCCAGACGACCTAAGCCGCCGTTGCCAAGCCCTGGGTCATTCTCTTCGTCGATCAGTTCTTCCAGGTCTAACCCCATTCCTTCCAGCGCGTTTTTCACGTCGTCATACAGACCTAACGATAACAGCGCATTGGAAAGCGTGCGGCCTATCAAAAATTCCATCGACAGGTAGTAAACCTGGCGCGTTTCCTGGGAAAGCTGCGCGCGGTTAGAGCGCAGCCAGCGTTCAACCAGGCGATCGCGCACGGCAAACAGCGTGGCGTTCAGCCATTCGTGTTTATTGGCGATAGCCGGATCTTTCCCGATGGTAAACATCAGCTTATAGGCAATAGAGTGCTTCAGTGCCTCAACGCTGAGTGTCGGTGATGCATACGAAAAAGGTGCATTCATAACTAAGATCCCCGTAGTTAGATCAGGCGTTGATAAAGCTCACGATAGGCGTGCGCAGCAACCTGCCAGCTAAAATCCATGTTCATCGCCTGACGCTGCACGTAGCGCCAGAGAGACGGACGAGACCATAATACGAAAGCACGGCGGATAGCGCGGAGCAGCGACCAGGCGTTGCTGTCTTCGAACACAAAGCCGCTGGCGATGCCATCGGCAAGGTTCTCGAGCGAACTATCCGCAACGGTGTCGGCCAGGCCGCCGGTACGGCGAACCAGCGGCAACGTGCCGTACTTCAACCCATAAAGCTGCGTTAAGCCGCACGGCTCAAAGCGGCTCGGCACCAGAATCACGTCCGCGCCGCCGATAATGCGGTGCGAGAACGCTTCATGGTAACCAATCTGTACGCCCACCTGCCCCGGATGTTCCGCGGCGGCGGCGAGGAAACCTTCCTGCAATACCGGGTCGCCCGCGCCCAGCAGCGCCAGCTGACCACCCTGCTCCAGCAGGCCCGGCAGCGCTTCGAGCACCAGGTCCAGCCCTTTCTGGCTGGTCAGTCGGCTCACCACCGCAAACAGCGGCGCGGAGTCATCCACCTTCAGCCCCATTGCTGTCTGGAGCTGTCGTTTGTTTTCCGCTTTCCGCTCCAGCGTGTCGCGGCTGTAGCTTGCCGGCAGCAGCAGGTCTTTTTCCGGGCTCCAGACGTTGTCATCAACGCCGTTGAGGATCCCCGACAGACGCCCTTCCTGATGGCGCTGACGCAGCAGCCCTTCCATCCCGTAGGCGAACTGCGGTTCGGTAATTTCCCGCGCATAGGTCGGGCTCACCGCCGTAATGTGGTCGGCGTAGTAAAGCCCCGCTTTCAGGAACGAAATCTGCCCGTGGAACTCCAGACCATGCATATTAAAGAACTCACCGGGCAGCTGAATCTCTGCCATGTGGTGAGCGTAGAACAGCCCCTGATAGGCCAGGTTGTGTACGGTAAACACCGACTTGGCCGGACGCCCGCGCGCCGCCAGGTAGGCAGGAGCCAGCCCCGCATGCCAGTCGTGGGCGTGCACCACATCAGGTCGCCAGAACGGGTCCAGCCCGCAGGCCATTTCACTGCCGACCCAGCCCAACAGCGCAAAGCGCTTCACGTTATCCGCGTAGGCGTTCAGGTTAGTGTCGTGATACGGGCTCCCCGGACGGTCGTAAAGGTGAGGCGCATCAATCAGGTAGATGCCCACACCGTTATAGTGGCCGAACAGCAACGTCATGCGCCCGGCAAAGGTATCGCGACGGCTGACCACTTTGGCATCCGGGATACCGCGACGGATATCCGGAAATGCTGGTAGCAGCACGCGTGCATCCGTTCCTTCCGCAATCTGTGCTGCTGGCAGCGCGCCGATCACATCCGCCAGACCGCCCGTTTTTAATAACGGGAACATCTCAGAACAAACATGTAAAACCTGCATTATCGCTCCTGTTTGTACCCAAGCTGACGCAGCATTTCGCGCGTCACCAGCACGATCCCTTCTTCCGAGCGGTAAAAGCGGCGTGCATCCTCTTCCGCATCTTCACCGATCACCATCCCTTCTGGGATCACACAGGCCCTATCAATAACGCAGCGACGCAGGCGTGAGGAACGACCAACCCAGACATCTGGCAGTAAGACTGCCGAATCAATGTTACAGAATGAATTTACGCGCACCCGTGGGAACAGCACTGACTGCACCACCACAGAGCCGGAAATAATACAGCCACCGGAAACCAGCGAGTTCAGGGTCATCCCGTGACTGCCAGAGCGGTCCTGGACGAACTTCGCCGGCGGCAGAGACTCCATGTGCGTGCGGATAGGCCAGTTCTGGTCATACATATCCAGCTCAGGCGTCACCGATGCCAGGTCAAGGTTCGCTTTCCAGTAGGCTTCGAGCGTGCCCACATCGCGCCAGTACGGTTCCGCTTGCGGGTCGGACTGCACGCAGGACAGTGGGAATGGATGTGCATAAGCCGCGCCAGCTTTAGTGATCAGCGGAATTAAATCTTTGCCAAAGTCGTGGCTGGAGTTTTCGTTTACGTCGTCGCGTTCCAGCAACTCATAAAGGTAATCAGCATCAAAGACATAGATCCCCATGCTCGCCAGCGCCTTGGTCGGGTCGGTTGGCATGGCCGGTGGGTTCGCCGGTTTTTCCACGAAATCGATAATCTTGTCGTTTTCGTCAACCGCCATCACGCCGAACGCCGTTGCCTCTTCAATGGGCACCGGAATGCACGCTACGGTGCAGCGCGCGCCTTTTTCGACGTGGTCGATAAGCATGCGCGAGTAGTCTTGTTTGTAGATGTGATCACCGGCCAGGATAACCACATACTCCGCCTTATAGCGGCGAATAATGTCGAGGTTCTGGGTCACCGCATCCGCGGTACCGCGATACCAGTTTTCACCGTGCATCCGCTGCTGAGCGGGCAGCAGATCCACAAATTCGTTCATCTGTTCACTGAAGAAGGACCATCCACGCTGGATGTGCTGTACCAGCGTGTGGGACTGGTATTGGGTGATAACGCCGATACGGCGGATCCCGGAGTTCAAGCAGTTAGATAACGCAAAGTCGATAATGCGGAATTTACCGCCAAAATGTACTGCGGGTTTTGCCCGCTTGTTGGTCAGATCCTTGAGTCGCGTACCGCGACCGCCTGCCAGAATCAGGGCGACGGATTTGATTGGTAACTGGCGAGCCAGCATTAAGGGATCGTTTTTTTCTAGCCTAACCATGATTAACTCCTTTTGTTGCTCGTCCTTCCGGGTTATGAGGTGTCCTCGCGCGATAACGCGGGGTTCCGGGTAATTCAGAGACTATGACCTTTGAAATACGCACACTCCGTGCGCGGGCCCATGCCAGACAGCCACGACGACCGACGTGCCAGCGTCGGTAAAAGGAGGAACGGCGCGCCATTCCCCCACGGGTAACGTCAAGTTTGTCGCGTCTTGCGTCGCATTGAGCGTAATGAGCCAACGATCGGAAAGCAGAATCTGCATCCGGCGTGCGCCGTGCTGCCATTCCTCGGCAGACAGCGGTTGCGCATCCTGATTGAGCCACTGGACGTTGCCATCCCCTTCCTGCCACCAGCGGTCGTCCGTCAACGCGGGGATCTGCTGGCGCAGGTGAATCAGGGCGGCGGTGAAGTCCGTCAGCGCATCATCTGCGTTTTCCCAATCGAGCCAGGTCAACGTATTGTCCTGGCAGTAGGCATTGTTGTTACCTTGCTGGCTGTGACCGTGTTCATCACCGGCCAGCAACATTGGCGTTCCCTGCGATAACAGCAGCGTTGTCAGCAGCGCCTGAACGCTTTTCTGCCGACGTGCCATTACTTCCAGGTTTGCTTCCAATCCTTCGATACCATGATTATTGCTATGGTTATTGCTCGTGCCGTCACGATTCTCTTCACCATTGGCGAGGTTGTGCTTGCCGTTAAAGCTGACACAGTCGCGCAGGGTGAATCCGTCGTGGGCGGTCACCAGATTTATCGTCGCGCGAGGGCGGCGCTCCTGATGCGCATACACGTCGCTAGAAGCGGCGAAGCGCTGGGCGAAATCCCCCAGCGACAGCGACTCTTCAAGCCAGAAGCGACGCATGGCATCCCGGAAATGGTCGTTCCACTCGCTGAAGGCTGGCGGGAAATTCCCCACCTGATAGCCACCTTCACCGATGTCCCACGGTTCGGCAATCAGCTTCACCGCAGAGAGCACCGGGTCGTCATGAAGCGCGTTGAACAGCGGCGCATCCTGTCGATAGCCCGGCGTACGACCCATCACCGACGCTAAATCAAAACGAAAACCGTCAACGTGACAGACGTCGACCCAGAAACGCAGGCACTGACGCGCGTATTCCACGACGCCAGGGTGGCTGAGATTCAGGGTGTTACCGCAGCCCGTCCAGTTGTGATAATCGCCGTCGTCCCGTAACCAATAATAGCTACGGTTATCAATCCCCCGCAGCGAGAAGGTCTGGCAATGCAGATCCAGCTCGGCGCTGTGGTTCAACACCACATCAAGGATCACTTCAATACCTGCTTGGTGCAGCGCTTTTACCGCATCACGAAACTCATCCAACGCATGCTCAGGCGCGCTGGCGTAACGCGGAGACAGCGCAAACATCGCCAGTGGGTTGTAACCCCAATAGTTCCTCAGCCCCATACGTTGCAGCCGCTGCTCGTTGCCAAAATGCGCCACCGGCATCAGCTCCAGCGCGGTGATGCCAAGGCGCTTGAGGTAGGCAATCATCACCGGGTGACCGAGCGCCTTATAGGTGCCGCGAATCGATTCCGGCAGTCCAGGGTGACGGTAAGTCAGCCCTTTGACGTGCGCTTCGTAGATGACCGTTTTGCCCCACGCGGTGCGCGGGGCAGTATCGTCTTGCCAGTCGTAGGTTAGGTCGACGACGACCGATTTCGGTGCCATCGCCGCGGTATCGTGGTCGTCCGGCTCGTCATAACCGCCGTGAAAATGCGGGTCGTCATCCGGTTCACCTTCGGCGCTGAAGCAGCACGGGTCCAGCAGCAGCTTAGCCGGGTTAAACCGGTGCCCCTGCTGCGGGTTCCACGGGCCATGCACCCGATAACCGTAACGTAAGCCAGGACGCGCATGGGGCATGTAGCCATGCCAGACGTCGCCGCTGCGCGCGGGTAAGTCATAGCGTGTCTCCGTGCCCTGGGCGTCAA
Source organism: Kluyvera ascorbata (assembly GCA_016939855.1). Taxonomy (GTDB): domain Bacteria; phylum Pseudomonadota; class Gammaproteobacteria; order Enterobacterales; family Enterobacteriaceae; genus Kluyvera; species Kluyvera ascorbata_C. The sequence continues at coordinate 502,193 of CP070603.1, read as the reverse complement.
ACACGCACAGTTCTACCCGCTCCGCATGTGCCGAGAAGAGCGTAAAGTTTACGCCTTCACCGTCATAGCTTGCGCCGAGCGGCGCGGGCTTCCCTGCTGCGAGTTGGCTCATGTTTAATCCCCTTCCCGAACTAACCAGATGGTCGACAACGGCGGTAGCGTCAGACTCAGCGACTGCGGGCGGCCGTGGCTTTCAATCGCATCGCTCTGCACCAGCCCGCCGTTCCCGGCGTTGCTGCCGTGGTAGTGGGCGGAGTCGGTGTTGAGCACTTCACGCCAGCGGCCCGGCTGATTAATGCCGAAGCGATAATCATGACGCGGTACCGGCGTAAAGTTGCTGACCACAATGACTTCGTTGCCCGCTTTGTCACGACGGACAAAAGCAAACACCGAGCGAGCATGGTCATCGACCACCAGCCACTCAAAGCCGTACGGGTCAAAGTCTAGTTCGTGCATCGCTTTGTGGTGACGATAGGTATGGTTGAGGTCGCGCACCAAGCGCTGTACCCCGTTATGCCAGTTGTCTTCGCCTTCCAGCAGATGCCAGTCGAGGCTACCGTCAAAGTTCCATTCGCGGCCCTGAGCAAACTCGTCGCCCATAAACAGCAGCTTTTTGCCCGGGAAGGCGAACATCCAGCCGTAGTAGGCGCGCAGGTTGGCAAATTTCTGCCACGCGTCGCCCGGCATACGGTCCAGGATAGATTTCTTACCGTGAACCACTTCGTCATGCGACAACGGCAACACGAAGTTTTCCGTGTAGTTGTAGAGCATGCCGAAGGTCATTTTGTCGTGATGGTACTGGCGGTGAACCGGGTCGAGCTTCATGTAGTCCAGGGTGTCGTGCATCCAGCCCAGGTTCCACTTAAACCAGAAGCCGAGGCCGCCCATATCGGACGGACGAGATACGCCCGCAAAGTCGGTCGACTCTTCCGCCATGCTCACCGCACCGGGAACCTGCTCACCCAACACGCGGTTGGTCTGACGCAGGAACTCAATCGCTTCGAGGTTTTCGCGGCCGCCGAATTCGTTCGGGATCCATTCGCCCTCTTTACGACTGTAGTCGCGGTAAATCATTGACGCCACCGCATCGACGCGCAGCGCATCAATGCCGAAGCGTTCCACCCAGTACAGGGCATTGCCCACCAGGAAGTTGGTGACTTCACGGCGGCCATAGTTGTAGATAAGGGTATTCCAGTCCTGATGGTAGCCTTCGCGCGGGTCGCTATGCTCATACAGGTTGGTGCCGTCAAACTCGGCCAGCGCAAAATCATCCGACGGGAAGTGCCCAGGCACCCAGTCCAGGATCACGTTCAGGCCCGCAGCGTGTGCGGCATTGATAAAGTAGCGGAAATCTTCGCGGGTACCGAAACGGCGGGTTGGCGCGTAAAGCCCGGTTGGCTGATAGCCCCAGCTACCGTCGAACGGGTGCTCGTTGACCGGCAGCAGCTCCAAGTGAGTGAAGCCCATCCATTTGGCGTACGGCACTAACTGTTCTGCCAGTTCGCGATAGCTCAGCCAGTAGTTGTTGTCGGTATGACGACGCCAGGAACCGAGATGCACCTCATAGATAGAGATAGGGGCATCAAACTGGTTGGCCTTTTTGCGCGCTTCACTCTGTTCAACCTTTGGCGGTAAGCCACAAATCAGCGAGGCCGTTTCCGGACGCATCTGGGCTTCGAACGCATAGGGGTCGGCTTTAATCCGCAGCGCGCCGCGGGCATCGATCATCTCGAATTTATACAGCTGACCGTTGTGCGCTCCCGGAATGAACAGCTCCCAAATCCCCGTCTCCTGACGCAGGCGCATCGGGTGACGGCGGCCGTCCCAGTAGTTGAACTGACCGACTACAGACACGCGGCGGGCGTTAGGTGCCCAAATAGCAAAGCGCGTGCCGATAACGCCGTCCACGGTATCCGCATGCGCGCCCAGCTTTTCATAGGGGCGTAAGTGGGTACCCTCAGACAGCAACCATGCGTCCATTTCTGGAAGCAGTGGGCCAAAACGGTAAGGATCGTCAATGAGGTTCTGTTGGCCATGCCAGACGACAGCCAACTGGTAACGGAAGAAATTTTTACGACGCGGCAGTACGCCACAAAAGAAACCACGTGAGTCCACGCAATCAAGCTTACCGACTTTACGTCCGGTTTTAGGTTCAATCACCCAAACATCGGTCGCGTCGGGCAGCAATGCTCGGACTTCCAGTCCCGCTTCCGTTTGGTGCATACCCAGTACGGAAAAGGGATCCGCAAAATGGCCTGCGATCAACGCATTAATCACGTCTCTATCAACACGATCAGACATGCTTCATCATCCTTAGTTTTTGTATCGCCTCAATCCACTGTAAATGGCGACATTTTGTGACCTGAACGGCGCAGCACAAAGTCGTGTGCTCTCTCGGCTCCGTTCAACCTTCAGTCAAGGTAATAGACCTTGATTAAAGCATAGCCAACGCTTTACCTGACTCCTGAGAGAAAAATTAACATCACTGCGTTTACTCCTTGTATTACGCAAAAAAAAGGGGTGGTTCGCCACCCCTCATCAATTAACAAATGTTTATGCCAATTGGCGTAGCATACGACGCAGCGGCTCCGCTGCGCCCCACAGAAGCTGGTCGCCAACGGTAAACGCTGACAAATACTCCGGCCCCATGTTCAGTTTGCGCAAACGTCCAACAGGCGTGGTCAGCGTACCGGTGACCGCCGCCGGCGTCAGTTCGCGCATGGTAATTTCACGGTCGTTAGGAACAACTTTCGCCCACGGGTTGTGCGCGGCCAGTAATTCCTCTACAGAACTTATGGAAATATCTTTTTTCAATTTCAGCGTGAATGCCTGGCTGTGGCAACGCAGCGCACCGACGCGCACGCAAAGGCCATCAACCGGGATCACGGAAGAGGTGGCGAGGATTTTGTTGGTCTCAGCCTGGCCTTTCCACTCTTCGCGGCTCTGGCCGTTATCCAGCTGTTTGTCGATCCACGGAATCAGGCTGCCCGCCAGCGGAACGCCGAAGTTATCTACCGCCAGGTCGCCGCTGCGGGTCAGGGTGGTGACCTTACGTTCGATCTCGAGGATGGCGGAAGCCGGGTCAGCCAGTTCGTTGGCAACGTGATGATGCAGTTGGCCCATCTGGGTCAGCAGTTCGCGCATATGGCGCGCGCCGCCGCCGGAAGCCGCTTGATAGGTTGCCACAGAGGCCCACTCTACCAGGTCGTTGGCAAACAGACCGCCCAGCGACATCAGCATCAGGCTGACGGTACAGTTACCGCCAACGAAGGTTTTCACGCCGTTGTTCAGGCCATCGGTAATGACCTGCTGGTTTACCGGGTCGAGAATGATGATGGCATCATTTTCCATACGCAGCGAAGAGGCGGCGTCAATCCAGTAACCCTGCCAACCGCTTTCACGCAGCTTAGGATAGATTTCGTTGGTATAATCGCCGCCCTGACAGGTGACAATAATGTCGAGCGCCTTCAGCGCTTCAAGATCGAAAGCATCCTGAAGCTTACCACCTGCGCTGCCGCCGAAGGTTGGCGCAGCTTGCCCTAACTGGGAAGTGGAGAAGAAGACGGGGCGAATGGCGTCAAAATCGCGCTCTTCTACCATGCGTTGCATGAGTACTGAGCCGACCATTCCGCGCCAACCGATAAAACCAACATTTTTCATAGCGTGTTTTCCTGCAGATATATGTGCTGTATATGTGAATAAGTGCCCCTGGCATCCCCTCACATTACAAAATGCAGCTAAAGTCGCAAGCAAAATTAATCAATGATTGCTTAGCAATCAGAAGTGCAACTTATCCCCTCATCCATAGGGGACGCATTTCCTCCTACCACAGTACGCGGTCAGAGTGATGCGTAGAGCAGAAAGTCCGTAATAATTATCAGGGAATTTGAGTGATGAGTGAAATCTTTTCCGCCGCAGTTTTATTGATCCTGATTATGGATCCACTGGGAAATTTGCCCATTTTTATGTCGGTGCTAAAACACACCGAACCCAAGCGCCGCAAGGCGATCATGATACGTGAGCTTTTAATCGCACTTCTACTCATGCTGATTTTTCTCTTCGCTGGCGAGAAGATTCTGGCGTTTTTAAACCTGCGCGCTGAGACGGTTTCCATCTCCGGCGGCATCATTTTATTCCTGATTGCCATCAAGATGATTTTCCCTAGCGCCACCGGAAATAGTTCTGGGCTGCCAGCGGGTGAAGAGCCATTTATTGTACCGCTCGCCATTCCATTAGTCGCCGGGCCAACATTGCTGGCGACCTTAATGCTGCTTTCGCATCAGTATCCGAATAATTTGTCGCATCTGGTGATTGCCCTGCTGATTGCCTGGGGCGGTACGGTGGTGATTTTGCTGCAGTCGTCGCTGTTCCTGCGTCTGCTGGGTGAGAAAGGGGTCAACGCGCTGGAGCGTCTGATGGGGTTAATTCTGGTGATGATGGCCACCCAGATGTTCCTGGACGGTATTCGGATGTGGATGAAGGGATAAAATAATTTGGCCGGGCAGTTGCCCGGCC
>CP070603.1:492632-497666 GCA_016939855.1 Kluyvera ascorbata | reverse complement strand
ATTAACTTAACAGCGTAAACGCAATCATACCGATAATGGCGCCGACCGTTCCGAGGATGGTTTCCATCATGGTCCAGGTTTTCAGCGTCTGCGCTTCGGTGGCGCCGGTAAATTTACCGAACAGCCAGAAGCCCGCGTCGTTCACGTGGCTCACCACGATAGAACCGCCGCCGATACAGATAGAAAGCGCGGCTAACTGTGCGCCACTGTAGTGCAACTGTTCAATCACCGGCATCACCAGGCCAACCGCGGTCAGACAGGCAACCGTGGCGGAACCCTGAATAATACGTACCGCCGCTGCCAGGATGAAGCAGGTCAGCGCAATCGGCAGGCCCATCCCGGTCAGGGCTTCACCCAATGCTGGGCCAACGCCGGAATCCACCAGCACCTGTTTGAACACGCCACCGGCACCAATCACCAGCAGGATAATCCCCGCAGGCTGCAGCGCCGCGCCGCAAATCGCCATCACTTTGTCTTTTTCCATGCCCTGACGGAACGCCAGACCATAGATAGCCACCAGGCAGGCAATCAGGATCGCAGTGAACGGGTGGCCGATAAATTCAAACCACTGATAGGTTTCTGACCCCACCGGCACGAAGCGCGCAGCGACGGTTTTCAGACCGACCAGCACCAGCGGCAGCAGGATCAGCGCCAGGCTAAAGCCGAAGGACGGCATTTTGCCTTCGCCAAGGTGCGGCTCGGTGATGTCATCAGGAATGTTCAGCTCAACGTAGCGGCTGATAAAATTGCCCCACAGCGGACCGGCGATAATCATCCCCGGGATCGCCGCACACAGGCCAATCAGAATCATCCAGCCAAAGTCAGCGTGCATCTGGGAGGCCAGCAGCATCGGCGCAGGCCCCGGCAGCAGAAACGCCGCAGCGGCGGCAACGCCCGCAAACAGTGGGATCACCAGCTTCACCAGGTTCGTCCCGGTGTGGCGCGCCATTGAGAACGCAACGCTAATCAGCAGCACGATCGCCACTTCAAAGAACAGCGGCAGCGCGCAGATAAGGCCGGCAATACCAATCGCGTAGTGCGCACGGCTGTGACCGAACGATTTCAGCATCTTGACGGCAATCTGATCGACCGCGCCGGTCTCATGCAGAATTTTGCCGAACATCGCGCCCAGCGCGACCACGATAGCCAGGAAGCCCAGCGTACCGCCCATCCCTTTCTCCATGGTTTCCGCGATTTTAATCAACGGCATACCGGAGAAAAGCCCTGCACCAATAGAAACCACCATCAAAGCCAGGAAGGCGTGCATACGCGCCTTCATGACTAAAAACAGCAGCAGCAGAACGGAGCCAACTGCAGTTAAAACGAGCGTTAAAGTTGTCACGCGGTACGGCCTTTGTTGATCACGTCAATCGTGCTGTCGATAACGCCTTCCAGCGGCTGATCGATATCAACCACCAGGACATCGCGTTCGTCAGCGCCTGGCTCTTGCAGGGTTTCGAACTGAGTGACCAGCATCTGCGTTTTAAAGAAGTGACCTTTACGCGCCTTCAGGCGGCTCTCAATCACCTCAAAGTCCCCTTTCAGGTAGACGAAGGAGAGATTCGGGTTACCTTCACGCAGGATATCGCGGTACGCTTTTTTCAGCGCAGAGCAGACAATCAGGGAAACTTTGTTAGTACGCTGCATGGCGAAAGCGGCGTCGTTCAGCGCTTGCAGCCACGGTTTGCGATCGTCGTCGTTCAGCGGTTCGCCGGAGGACATTTTGACGATATTGCTACGCGGATGCAGGAAGTCGCCGTCAAGGAACGCGGCGTTCAGACGGTGTGCGACTTCGCTGGCGACGGCGGATTTACCGCTGCCGGATACGCCCATCAGTACATAGACGTGGTGATCGTGGTTAGTCGTGCTCAAGGCGTCCTCCTGTTGGGCACTGGCAATTTATTTGGGTTAATTGTTACGGGTAACAGTTATCGGTAACATTGTCCTGCTGGGCAAGTGGATAAGCAATAACCATTCGTGCCTGAAGTGAATTCTAAGTGAATATGTGTGATCTAGTTCAAACTTGTTAGGGCTAAATAGATCCGCCCGGTGACAAAGTGAAACCTAAATCTAACATTTTTGGCGTAACGACTTCACCGCGAATACGCGCCAGCAGGCGCTCTGCGCCGATGCGCCCCATGCGTTCACGCGGGGTCAGCACGCTGGCAAGACGCGGCTCCATCACCTGGCCAATGTCATGGCCGTGGAAACCGGCAATCGCGATATCGTCCGGAATTCTCAGCCCCAAGCGCTGGCATTCAAACGCCGCGCCGACCGCCAGGTCATCGTTGGTACAGAAGATACCGTCCAGATTCGAAAACTCACGTCGCGCCTGGCGCATCAGTTCAATACCGGAAGTATAAGAAGACGACTGTTCTACCATCACGCTGTACGGCGTCAGGCCGGCGTCAAGCATCGCCTGCTCGTAGCCCTTCTGTTTGATGATAGTACGTTCGTCGAGGCGTGCGCCTAAATAGGCGATATGCCGATGGCCGCGGGCAATAATCGCCGCCGTCATCTGGCGCGCGGCTTCAAAGTTATCAAAGCCCACGGCGATATCGAGGCACGGTGACTGGCTGTCCATCAGCTCCACCACCGGGATACCGGCGACTTCAATCATTTTCAGGGTGCGGGGAGTGTGGTTACGTTCGGTGAGAATCAGACCGTCAATATTCCAGGAGAGCATCGATTCCAGACGCTCCTGCTCCATTTCCGGCTTGTAGCCGTAGTGGGCCAGCATGGTCTGGTAGCCGTGGGCATCGGTGACGCTTTCCACGCCGCGCAGCACCTCAGCAAAGACCTGGTTGGTTAACGACGGCAGCAGCACGCCAATGGCGCGACTGGTGGCGTTAGAGAGAATATCGGGCGCCCGGTTGGGGATATAACCCAAATCATCAAGAGCCGCCGCAATTTTACCGCGCAACGCTACGGAAACCTGTTCCGGGTTACGGAGAAAACGGCTAACCGTCATTTTGGTTACGCCAACGCGATCGGCAACATCCTGAAGTACGGGTCTTTTCTTTTTCATCGTCCGAAGGTAAGCAAAGGTGAAATATTGCTGAAGTTTACCACGGAGATGGCGCAACCTCCCCGCAAGATTAGGGAGGTTGCGCGATTTATTTAAGCCGGATCAAACTGGCGGCAGATCGAAGAGTAAAATTTCACTTTCGCTATCTGCATGAACAGAAATCGCCTGCTCGTCCCAGATGGCCAGACCATCGCTGGTAGTGGCTTTCGTGCCGTTGATGCTCACTTCGCCTTTTACTACCTGAATCCACACGCGGCGGTCAGCGGCAATCTGATGCACCGACTGTTCGCCTTTCGCCAGCGCCCAACGGTACAGCTCCATATCCTGGTACACCTTCAGCGAGCCTTCACGGGCATCCGGTGACAGTACCAGCTGTTTGCCCTGCAGAGCGTCGAAGCGGCGCTGTTCGTAGCGCGGCGTGATGCCGGTTTTTTCTGGAATGATCCAGATCTGGTACAGATGCAGTTTATCAGTGGCACTTGGGTTGTACTCAGAGTGACGAATACCGGTACCCGCACTCATAATCTGGAACTCGCCCGCCGGAACCTGCTCTTTGTTACCCATGCTGTCCTGGTGCTCAACGGCGCCTTCCAGAACATAGGTCAGGATTTCCATGTCTTTGTGCGGGTGAGTACCGAAGCCCTGGCCTGCGTCAATTACGTCATCGTTAATCACGCGCAGTGCCGAGAAGCCCATGTAATTCGGGTCATAGTAATCGGCAAACGAGAAGGTATGCCAGGAATCCAGCCAACCATGATTCGCATGACCACGTTCATTTGCTTTGCGTAAGAAAATCATTTTTTACCCCCTCATGTTTTCGATGAAACAAGTTTGGACGTAAACCGGTCAGGATGATAGTGGGTGAAAATTGACTCCTCTGTTCAAAAAATATGAACAAGAACGGAGGAGCCAGGTTTGCTTATTTGGTGAGGCTTATCGTGGCAGGAGCAGGCTGCTCAAAGGCCCGTTCCAGCAGTTCCATATTGGTCAGAGCCTCAGTTTCCTTGACGAAATTCGGCGCGCCGTTTGTCAGCGTCTGGTACAGCGCATCGTACACGCGACCGTAGTCACCGCGTTCCGCCTGCCACTGCTCTTTCACCGTATCGCCCGCATCGTTGACGTATTCCAGATAAGAGACGGAGTCGTCCGCCGCGAAGTTCGCCTCACCCGGCATAATGCCCGCCTTCAGGCTGGTTTCCTGCTGGTCGATACCGTACTTCACAAACGACCCTTTGGTGCCGTGAACGATAAATTTCGGGTAGTCGATTTTCACCAGGTGGCTGGTTTTGACGATAGCCTTCAGATTGCCGTAGTAAAGCTGCGCTTCAAAGGTATCGTCCGGGTTGGCCGGGTTACGCAGGCTGCGGATATCGTAGGAGGCGTGATCCGGGCGGCCAAACAAGGAGATAATCTGGTCCATGGTATGCACGCCCAGACCGTAAAACGCGCCGTCCTGCGGGCGACCCGGTTGGGTTGGCGATTCCGGACGGTAGTAATCGAAGTGGCTCTCCACTTCCACAATCTCGCCCAGCTTGCCGCTCTCAATCGCTTTTTTGGCAGTCAGGAAGCAGGAGTCAAAGCGACGGTTCTGGTACGGCGACACCGTCAGCCCCTTACTTTTCGCCAGCGCGAACAGCGTTTTAGCCTCGGCAAGCGTGGGGGTGAACGGCTTTTCCACCAGCACGTTCTTGCCCGCTTCCAGCGCCTTTTTCGCGTACTCGAAGTGGCTATCGGCGTGGGTACACACCACCACCAGCTTCACCTGCGGATCGTTCAGAATGTCGTCCAGCTCGCTGGTGAAATGGATATGCGCGTACTGCGGCGCCTGCTCATCCGGCTTCGGGCTGCGGCGATAGATATGGGCGACGTGCCAGTCGGCTTTACGTTCGAGGACATAAGGAAGATGGTAGCGGGTGGCGCTTTTGCCAAAGCCGATAAAGGCGCAGTGCAGAGTCATGGTTCAGTCCTTTTGAAATGGTTGCTGAACACCATAGCGCACCTTGCAG
>CP070603.1:485221-491767 GCA_016939855.1 Kluyvera ascorbata | reverse complement strand
GACAAAAAAAAGCCAGCTAATAGCTGGCTAAAGTAATACTGGAAGCAATGTGAGCAATGTCGTGCTTTCAGGTTCTCCGCAAGGACGCCCTGAATGCAGGACAATAATAATCATTCTCATTCGCACTTGTCCAACGTTTTTTGCAAAAAAAGCCAATTGACGCACATTTCAAAATCAATGATGTTAAAAGGGACTTTTAAACCACAAAGGAAAAGAGAATGAGTGACATCGTGATTCGCCACGCTGAACCTGAAGATTACGACGCAATCCGTCAGATCCACGCCCAGCCAGAGGTGTATCACAACACGCTACAGGTCCCTCATCCTTCCAACCATATGTGGCAAGAGCGGCTAGCCGACCAGCCCGGTATTAAACAGCTTGTCGCCTGTATTGATAAGCAGGTGGTCGGGCACCTGTGCATCGCCGTTGCCCAGCGCCCTCGCCGCAGCCACGTCGCCGATTTCGGTATCTGCGTCGACGCCCGCTGGCAGAACCGCGGCGTCGCCAGCGCGCTGATGCGTACCATGATTGATATGTGCGATAACTGGCTGCGCGTCGACCGCATTGAGCTGACGGTGTTTGTCGATAACGCACCGGCGGTGGCGGTTTACCAGAAGCATGGGTTTGAGATTGAAGGTACGGGGCGGAAATATGGGCTGCGCAACGGGGAATATGTGGATGCGTATTTTATGGCGCGGGTGAAGGGGTAGGCCCTCACCCTAACCCTCTCCCWGAGGGAGAGGGGACCGTWTWGTGCGGCTTTTAAGTAAGTCATCCTCCCTGCCTTTCTCCCTTCCAGGGAGAGGGCCGGGGTGAGGGTAAACTAGTACCCCGCCGTCAAATCATCCGGCGAACGCGGGTCCGACGCGCCGTACAGCGTCCCATCCGGGTCCACCATAATGCTCTGCGTGCTGCCCATCGCCTCTTTCACCGCCACCTTCTGTCCCTTCGCTTCCAGCAGCTTCAGCGTATCTGGGCTAAACCCTTTCTCTACCCGCAGCTCGTCCGGCAGCCACTGGTGGTGGAAGCGCGGCGCGTTGGTGGCTTCCGCCACGTTCATACCGAAGTCGATGGAGTTGACCACCATTTGTAGCACTGTAGTAATAATCCGGCTGCCGCCCGGGCTGCCGGTGACCAGCCAGGTTTTACCATCTTTCACCACAATGGTTGGCGACATCGACGACAGCGGGCGTTTCTTCGGCCCGACCGCATTGGCATCGCCGCCCACCAGTCCGTAGACGTTTGGCACGCCCGGCTTGGCGGAGAAGTCATCCATCTCGTTATTCATCAGAATGCCGGTATTGCCCGCCACGATGCCGGTACCAAAGGTGGTGTTGAGGGTGTAGGTCACCGCCACCGCGTTACCGTCTTTATCCACCACCGAGAAATGCGTGGTCTGGTTACTTTCATACGGTGCCAGTTTGCCCGGTTTAATCTGGCTGGACGGCTTGGCCTTGTTGATATCAATCTGGTCGGCAATCGATTTGGCGTAGGCTTTATTGGTCAGCGCCTGCCACGGCACCTTCACGAAGTCCGGGTCGCCGAGGTATTCAGAGCGGTCGGCGTAGGCGTGCTTTTCGGCTTCGGCCATCAGCTGCATTGCGTCGGCGCTGCCGAAGCCGTATTTATGCAGGTCGAAGTTTTCAAGAATATTGAGGATCTGCACAATATGAATTCCGCCGGAAGACGGCGGCGGCATTGAAAAGACTTCGTAGCCGCGGTACTCGCCGCTAATCGGCGTACGCTCAACCGCCTTATAGTTTGCCAGATCCGCTTTGCTCATCAGGCCGCCGTTTTTATGCATCTCTTCGGCAATCTGGTCGGCAATCGCCCCTTTGTAGAAGGCATCCGGCCCATTTTCAGCGATCAGTTCCAGGCTTTTCGCTAGATTCGTCTGCACCAGCTTGTCGCCTTTTTTCAGCGGCTCACCGTCTTTCCAGAAAATGGCTTTGCTGTTGGCGTGATTCGGCAGCACTTCGCTACCGTAGGTTTTGAGATCGTCGGCCAGCGCGTCGTTAACCACAAAGCCGTCTCTGGCGAGCTTAATCGCCGGGTGAATCACTTTATTGAGCGGCATCGTGCCGTACTTCTCCAGCGCCAGCGAGAAGCCCGCTACGGTACCCGGCGTACCGGATGCCAGGTGCGAGGTCAGCGACTTTTTACTGTCTGGGTTGCCCTGATCGTCGAGGAACATGTCGCGAGTCGCCTGCTCAGGCGCCATCTCACGGAAATCAATCGCCGTGGTTTTACCGTCTTTGGTACGCAGCATCATAAACCCGCCGCCACCGATATTCCCCGCCTGCGGGTGCGTGACCGCCAGCGCGTAGCCCACGGCCACCGCCGCATCCACGGCGTTACCGCCCTCGCGCAGGATCTCTACGCCCACGCGCGTGGCGGCCGCATCAACAGAGGCCACCATGCCATGTTGGGCACGTACGGGATGGAAGACATCTTCCTCGACGCCGTAAGAAACCGGCGGCGGTGGAGGCGCAGAAATCGCGCTAAAACAGCTTCCTGACAGCAGAGCAGCAAGGGCTACCCGGCGTAAAAACGTCGGCATTATTATCATCATCATTCTCCAGAGCGTGCGGTGAGGTCCCCACTAAGCCTGGTTCATAATGCTGAAATAATCCTCGTTACGGCAGGAAAGGAGTAAACTTAAGAAATCCCCTACAAGGAGGAAAGACGATGAAACGATTACTGATTCTGGCGGCGTTGCTGCCGTTCACCGCGCTGGCCGCGCCGCTGAACGTCGACAACAACCCGAATAAGCCGGGCTATGAGATCCCAAGCCAGCAGCGGATGCAGAGCCGTATGCTCAACCAACAGCAGCAGCAAAAAGGCATGCTGAACCAGCAGCGCCAGGTGCAGACGCAGCAGCAACAGCAGCATCTGCAAAACCAGCTCAAAACCAACCAGCAGCGCGTGCAGCAGTCGCAGCCGGGCATGTTAAATCAACAGCAGCAGCCGCTGCCCAATAGCAACGGCGGCATGCTGAAGCCGTATTAAGGCTGGAAATCAGGGCCGATAATATCAATCGTATCGGTACAGATGCAGTCAACCCCCCAGCGCAGCAGTTCGGCGGCGCGCTGGGGGTTATTCACGGTATAGACCAGAATCCGCAGCCCCGCTTCACGCAGCGCATCCACCCGCGCTTCATCCAGCAGACGATGGTTGAGGTGAATCGAGACGCAGCCCAGACGCGTCGTCAGCTCACGCCAGTCCTCCCGCCACTCATCCAGCAGTAATCCGCGCGGCAGTTCCGGCACAGCTTGCTGGGCGGCTTCCAGCGCATCAATTTCAAACGACGACAGCAGCGGTGGGGTCATGTCGGCCCACAGTTCTCGGGCAGCCAGCGCCACGGCTTTGCCGGTCAGCGGCCCGCTGCCGGTAGTCGGTTTAATTTCGATATTCGCCATCATGCCGTGCTGACGGCAGCGTTCCGCCACCTGCGACAGCAGCGGCAGCGGCTCGTCCTTAAAGCTGCTGTTAAACCAGCTTCCGGCATCCACGCGCAGCAGATCCTGCCAGCTCAGTTCACCCGCGATCCCCCAGCCGTTGCTGGTGCGTTCAAGGTTGTCGTCATGTAGCAGGAAAATCTGCCCGTCCTTCGACAGCTTGGCATCAAACTCAATCATGGTATGACCGTAGCGTGCGCCAACGTCAATCGCCGCCAGGGTGTTTTCCGGGGCTAACTTACCGCCGCCACGGTGGGCGACGATGTGGGGGTAAGGCCAATTGCTCATACGCGTAATCCTGTCTCACCTTCAAAGAGGTGCAAATGATCGTCCGGCAGATGCAGCCACAGCGTGGTGCCCGCGGGTGGACGCTGCTGGTGCGGCAAGCGCACCACCATTTTCTGTTCACCAAAGCGGCCGTGGGCTAGGTTATCAGCGCCCAGAATTTCGAGCGTATCCATCACCAGCGGCACGCCGCCTTCGGCCTGCGAGCTTAGCGCAATATGTTCCGGGCGGATACCCAGCGTCATGCGGCGACCGGCATATTCGCGCTGGGAAACTGGCAGCGGCAACTGCATGCCGTTTTCCAGCACGAAGCGCGAGCCGGACTCATCAATCTGACCGTCCAGCAGGTTCATCGCCGGGCTGCCGATAAAGCTCGCCACAAAGCGGCTGGCCGGCTTCTCATACACTTCCACCGGCGTACCAATCTGCTCGGCAATACCTTTGTTCATCACCATCACCCGCTGGGCGAGGGTCATCGCTTCGACCTGATCGTGGGTGACGTAGAGAGAAGTGGTTTTCAGACGACGATGCAGCTGCTGCAGCTCAAGTCGCATCTGCACGCGCAGCTTGGCGTCAAGGTTGGAGAGCGGTTCATCAAACAGGAATACCGCCGGGTCGCGCACAATCGCACGCCCCATCGCCACGCGCTGGCGCTGGCCGCCAGAGAGCTCGCGCGGGCGGCGCTTCAGCAGGCCATCCAGCTCAAGAATACGTGCCGCTTCCTGCACTTTTTCGGCAATGTGCGCTTTGCCCATGCCACGAATTTTCAGCCCCCAGGCCATGTTCTCTTCCACGCTCATGTGCGGATAGAGCGCATAGTTCTGGAACACCATCGCAATGCCGCGATCCTTCGGCTCCATTTCGGTCACGCGCTTGCGGTCAATCCAGATGTCACCGCTGGTCACGCGCTCAAGCCCCGCCACCATGCGCAGCAGGGTCGATTTTCCGCAGCCCGATGGGCCGACCATCACAATAAATTCCCCGTCTGCCACGTCCAGCGTCAGCGGTTGAATGACCTGGGTTTTACCGTCCCAGCTTTTGGTTACTGCCTGTAGTTTTAAACCAGCCATTTTTATTTCTCACTGTCCACTAAACCACGCACAAAGGCACGCTGCATGGCTAAAACGATAACAACGGGGGGAATAAGGGTGAGCAGCATCGCCGCCATCACCTGGTTCCACTGCGTGGTGCCTTCACCGGTAGCGATCATCCCTTTGATGCCCGCCACGGCAGTGCCGAGGTTCACGTCGGTAATAATCAGCAGCGGCCAGAGATACTGGTTCCAGCCGTAGATAAAGGTGATGACGAACAGCGCCGCGAGGTTGGTTTTCGACAGCGGCAGCACGATGTCGCGGAAAAAGCGCATCGGCGAAGCGCCGTCGATACGCGCCGCTTCAATCAGCTCGTCCGGCAGGGTCATAAAGAACTGGCGGAACAGGAAGGTGGCGGTCGCCGACGCCATTAACGGCAGCGTCAAACCGGCATAGCTGTCGAGCATCTTCAGGTTGGCAATGACCTCAACCGTCGGGAAGATACGCACTTCCACCGGCAGCATCAGGGTGATAAAGATCATCCAGAAGAACAGGTTACGCAGCGGAAAGCGGAACCAGACGATGGCGAAGGCGGAAAGCATCGACACCGCGATTTTGCCGACGGTAATGGCAAAGGCCATGATGAAGCTGTTAAGCATCATCAGCCAGAACGGCGCGCTGTTGGCCCCGACGCCGTTGACCCAAATCGCCTTCATGTTCTCGAACAGATGGCCGCCGGGAATCAGCGTCATCGGCGTTTCAAACACCGCTTTGTTGTCCAGCGTCGCCGCCGTAAAGGCGACGTACAGCGGAAACAGGATCACAATAATCCCGAGGATCAGCATGGTGTGGCTGAATATCGTCAGCCCGCGACGGTTCTCAATCATTGGTAGCGCACCTTACTTTCCACGTAGCGGAACTGCACCACGGTCAGGATGATGACGAGGAACATCAGCACCACCGACTGTGCCGCAGAGGCCGAGAGATCCAGCCCGGCAAACCCTTCGCGGTAAATCTTATAAATCAGCGTGGTGGTGGCCTGTACCGGGCCGCCCGCCGTCGCGGCGTCGATCACCGGGAAGGTGTCGAAGAAGGCGTACACCAGATTGACCACCAGCAGGAAGAAGCTCACCGGCGCAATCAGCGGCAGCGCCAGCTTGAAGAAGCGGCGAATCGGCCCTGCGCCGTCGATGGCGGCAGCCTCGACCAGCGAGCGCGGAATAGATTGCAGCGCGGCGAAGAAGAACAGGAAGTTGTAGCTTATCTGCTTCCAGACCGAAGCGAAGACCACCAGGAACATGGCCTGACCGCTGTTCTGCGCGTGGTTCCAGTCATAGCCGAACTCGCCGAGGAAATGGGTAATCAGCCCGCGTCCGGGGTTAAACAGGAAGATCCACAGTACGGCGGCAACGGCGGGAGCGACGGCATAAGGCAGCAGCATCAGCGTCTGGTAAAGACGGCTGCCGCGCACCACGTAGTCCACCAGGGCGGCGAAGAACAGCGAGACCAGCAGGCCGCTTATCGTTACCAGGCCGCTGAACTTGATCGTCGTCCAGAAGGCGTCGAGGTAGTAGCTGTCGTGGAACAGCGTGACGAAGTTGTCCAGGCCAACGAACTGGCTGGAGAGGCCAAACGGGTCAACGCTTTGCAGTGAATACCACAGCGCTTCGCCAGCGGGCCAGATAAAGAAGATAACGGTGATAATCAGCTGCGGAGCGACCAATGCGTAAGGCAGCCAGCGCGATTTAAACACCGGACGGGATGATGACATG
>CP070603.1:483613-485204 GCA_016939855.1 Kluyvera ascorbata | reverse complement strand
CAGTGCCGGATGGCGCTACGCTTATCCGGCCTACGCNNNNATGTAGGCCGGGTAAGGCGAAGCCGCCACCCGGCATTTCACATTAAGACTTGGTCGATTGCTCGAAGCGGCGCAGCAGCTGATTCCCGCGCTCTACCGCAGAGTCCAGCGCCTGCTGAGGCGTTTTCTTACCGGTCCAGACGCTTTCCAGTTCTTCATCCACAATGGTACGAATCTGCGGCATGTTGCCCAGACGCAGCCCTTTGGTGAACGGCAACGGTGGTTTGTTCAGCATCTGACGCGTGGCGATATCGGCACCTGGGTTCTTATCATAGAAGCCCTGCTGACGAGTCAGGTCATACGCGGCGGTGGTGATTGGCAGGTAGCCGGTTTTCTGGTGCCATTCGGCCGCAATTTCAGGCTTCGCCAGGAACTCGAGGAATTTCGCGACGCCGGTGTAGGTTTCTTTGTCTTTACCCTGCATCACCCACAGGCTCGCCCCGCCGATAATGGCGTTCTGCGGCGCGCCCTTCACGTCGGCATCGTAAGGCATCATGCCCACGCCGTAGTTGAATTTGGCGTACTGACGAATGTCCGCCAGCGAGCCAGAAGAGGCGGTGGTAATGGCGCAGTCACCGTTGTAGAACTTCTCGGTAGACTCGTCTTTACGGCCGAAGTAGCTGAAGTCACCCTTCTTGTTCAACTCTTCCAGCAGCGCGATGTGTTTCACCTGCTCTGGCTTGTTGAACTCCAGTACCGCATCGGTGCCGTCGAAACCATTGTTTTTGGTCGCAACCGGCAGACCGTGCCAGGCGCTGAAGTTTTCAATCTGGATCCAGCCCTGCCAGCCGCTGGCGTAGCCGCACTTCATACCGGCTGCTTTCAGCTTCGCGGTGTAGGCCGCCAGATCCTGCCAGGTTTTCGGCGGTTGGTTCGGGTCTAAACCGGCTTTCTTGAAGGCGTCTTTGTTGTAGTACAGCACCGGGGTGGAGCTGTTAAACGGCTGGGACAGCAGGTGCCCGGTTTTGGAGT
This sequence comes from Kluyvera ascorbata, assembly GCA_016939855.1. Taxonomy (GTDB): domain Bacteria; phylum Pseudomonadota; class Gammaproteobacteria; order Enterobacterales; family Enterobacteriaceae; genus Kluyvera; species Kluyvera ascorbata_C. The sequence goes on along the minus strand of CP070603.1, from coordinate 484,193 downwards.
CGGTGTAGTAACCGGAAACGGTCGGCACAAACTGAGATTCATCGAACTTGATACCAGCATCGTCAAACACCTGGTATACCGGCTTAATCGCTTTTGACGCCATCATGGTGGCAGTGCCGACTTCATACACCTGCAAAATTGCCGGGGCGTTGCCGGTACGGAACGCGGCGATACCGGCGCTCAGGCTCTGCTCATAGTTGCCTTTGTACACCGGCTGGATTTTGTAATCCGGGTTGGCGGCGTTGAAGCGCTGCGCCAGAGAGTCAACTTCTTTACCCAGCTCACCTTCCATGGAATGCCAGAATGGAATAGTGGTCACCGCCATAGCCTGACCTGCGAATGCCAGACTCATTGCCAATCCTAAAGCTGTATGTCGTAACGATATCATCGGTTATCTCTCTTTTTGTGCCGGGATGCGCGATATCACGCGTTTTATGTTCGCGGGGGTAACATGACATGCTCGAATGACAGAAAAATAACTTTTTTATTACAAAAAAAAGATAGTAAGGCGACAAAGGGATGGCAAGGCGGTGACGGTTCTAAGAAGGGAAAGTGGGAGCTGTGACACGTATAGAGAAAG
>CP070603.1:477144-482825 GCA_016939855.1 Kluyvera ascorbata | reverse complement strand
AAATTAACCGCCGAGGTACGCGCTGCGCACCGCTTCGTTCGCCAGCAGCGCATCACCAGTGTCTTCCAGCACCACGTGGCCGTTTTCCAGCACGTAGCCGCGGTCGGCGAGCTTCAGCGCCTGGTTGGCGTTCTGCTCGACGAGGAAGATGGTCATGCCCTGCTTACGCAGCTGTTCGATGGTGTCGAAAATCTGCTGGATAATAATCGGGGCCAGCCCCAGAGAAGGCTCATCCAACAGCAGCAGGCGCGGCTGACTCATCAGCGCGCGGCCAATCGCCAGCATTTGCTGCTCACCGCCGGACATAGTGCCCGCACGCTGGATACGGCGTTCAAGCAGACGTGGGAACAGGTCATACACCCACTTGATACGCTCCTGGAACTGATCGCGGTCGGCAAAGAAGCCGCCCATCGCCAGGTTCTCTTCCACCGTCATGCGCGAGAAGACGCGGCGCCCTTCCGGCACGATCGCTACCGCTTCACGCATGATTTTCGCCGTTTGCCAGTCGGTAATGTCTTTATCATCAAAGACAATGCGTCCGCTGGTGGCGCGCGGGTCGCCACATAAGGTGCCGAGCAGCGTGGTTTTTCCCGCGCCGTTCGCGCCAATCAGGGTCACAATTTCGCCCTGATTGATATGCAGGCTAACGTCGTGCAGCGCCTGAATCTTGCCGTAGTGGGCGCTGACTTTATCAAACGATAACATCACTTTATCCATTTTATGCCTCACCCAGATAGGCGCGGATCACGTCCGGGTTATTGCGGATCTCTTCCGGCGTACCGTTCGCCAGCGGCGTACCCTGATTCACCACGTAGATGCGGTCGGAAATGCCCATCACCAGCTTCATATCGTGCTCAATCAGCAGGATAGTGGTGTTGTGATGGTTACGCAGCTCAGCAATCAGTTCGTCCAGCTCTTTGGTTTCTTTCGGGTTAAGGCCCGCCGCCGGTTCGTCGAGCATCAGAATTTCTGGCTGCGTCACCATGCAGCGGGCAATCTCCAGACGACGCTGGTCACCGTAGGCCAGGTTACTGGCCTGACGGTTGGCGTGCTCTAACAGGCCGATACGCTCAAGCCAGGTGGCGGCGCGGTCCAGCGCTTCGCTTTGCGCGCGACGGAACGACGGGGTTTTCAGCAGGCCGGAGAAGACCCCGGTCTTCAGCTGCTGATGCTGTGCCACCAGCAGGTTTTCAATCACCGTCATTTCGCGGAACAGACGCACGTGCTGGAAGGTACGCACCACGCCCATGCGGGCAATCTGCTGACCCGGCAGCCCTTCCAGGTGCTGGTCGCGCAGCATAATGGTGCCGCCGGTCGGCTTGTAGAAGCCGGTCAGGCAGTTAAAGACCGTGGTTTTCCCCGCGCCGTTCGGGCCAATCAGGGAGACGATTTCCTGAGGATGCAGCTCCAGCGCCACGTTGTTGACCGCCAGCAGGCCGCCAAAACGCATCATCAGGCCGTTAACGGATAATAATGGCTGACTCATGCCTGCTCTCCTTCTTTCGCTTTCCCGCTTTTCAGCTTGAGCTGCGGACGGGTCATCGGCAGAAGCCCCTGCGGACGCCAGATCATCATCAGAACCATCAAACCACCCAACATCAGCATGCTGTATTCGTTGAAGTCACGCATCAGTTCGCGCGACACCACCAGCAGGACGGCAGCAAGAATAACCGCAAACTGCGAGCCCATCCCGCCCAGTACCACAATCGCCAGCACGAAGGCCGACTCGGCAAAGGTGAAGGATTCCGGGCTAACAAAGCCCTGGCGCGCGGCAAACAGCGTACCGGCAAAACCGGCAAACGCGGCGCTGATGGTAAAGGCGGTCAGCTTGATGCGCGTTGGGCTCAGGCCCAGCGAGCGACAGGCGATTTCATCTTCACGCAGCGCTTCCCACGCACGCCCCAGCGGCATACGCAGCAGACGGTTGATAACAAACAGGCTCAGCACCACCAGCAGCAGCGCCACCAGATAAAGGAAGATAACGCGGTCAGACGGGTCGTACTTAACGTTAAAGAAGTTGCTGAAGGTATCCCAGCCGCCTTCACGGGCGCTGCGGCTGAACTCCAGGCCGAAGAAGGTCGGTTTCGGGATCTGGCTGATACCGTTCGGGCCGCCGGTAATCTCGGTATTGTTCAGCAGCAGGATACGGACAATTTCGCCGAAGCCTAAGGTTACAATCGCCAGATAGTCACCGCGCAGGCGCAGTACCGGGAAGCCGAGCAGGAAGCCTGCTGCCGCCGAGACCAGACCCGCAATGGGCAGACAGGTCCAGAAGCCGAGACCGTAGTAGTGGTTCAGCAGCGCGAAGGTGTAAGCGCCGATGGCATAAAAACCGCCGTAGCCCAGCACCAGCAGGCCGGAAAGCCCCACCACCACGTTCAGGCCGAGGCCGAGGATGATGTAAATCATGGTCAGCGTGGCGATATCGACCGTGCCGCGCGAGACCATAAACGGCCACGCCACGGCAATAACCAGCAGCGCCACCAGGAACAGCTTCTGCTTAACCGTCGAGCCATCAATCGCGGGCAGAATAAACTTCGGCCCGGAGACGCTTTTCAGCCCCTTCTGGAACAGCGGTCGCAGCAGTTGGAAGAAAAAGACCACCGCGGTGCCGATAAAGATCCACTGCCAGCGGATATCCGCCGCGCTGCCCACCACCAGCTTGGTGCCGTCGAGCTGTAACTGAACGCCCATAAAGACGCCAGCCAGGACAAAGAACATCGCCGCCGACAGCAGCGCCATCGCAAATTGCATCGGTTTCATACTTTCTCTACCTCCGGGCGGCCCAGGATACCGGTCGGCATCACCAGCAGCACCACAATCAGCAGCGCGAACGACACAACGTCTTTATATTCGGTACTGAGATAAGCAGAGGAGAGCGCTTCGGCGATACCGAGGATAAGCCCGCCAATCATCGCCCCTGGAATACTGCCGATACCGCCGAGAACCGCGGCGGTGAAGGCTTTCATCCCGGCCATAAAGCCAATGTACGGGTTGATAACGCCGTAGAACTGACCCAGCAGCACGCCCGCCACCGCCGCCATCGCCGCGCCGATGACAAACGTCAGCGCAATCACGCGGTCGGTGTTAATGCCGAGCAGACTCGCCATCTTCAGGTCTTCCGCGCAGGCGCGACAGGCACGGCCCATGCGGGAGTAGCGGATAAACAGCGTCAGCGCCAGCATGGCCACGAAGGTCACAATCCAGATAACCAGTTGCATGGTGGTGATAGACGCGGAGAAGTTTTCGCTGCTGCCGACAATCCACTGACCGTTAAACAGGCTCGGCAACGCGATATCGCGCGAACCTTCGGTCAGGCTGACGTAGTTCTGCAGGAAGATGGACATCCCGATGGCGGAGATCAGCGCAATCAGGCGCTTGGAGCTACGCACTGGGCGGTAGGCCACCCGTTCGATGCTCCAACCGTAGGCGCTGGCAATCACAATCGCCCCGATGAAGCCAGCAGCGACCAGCAGCCAGCCGGTATCGATGCCCATCATCATCAGCGCGGCGATGATCATAAAGGAGACATAACTACCGATCATGTACACCTCGCCGTGGGCGAAGTTGATCATGCCGATAATCCCGTACACCATGGTGTAACCGATGGCGATCAGTGCATAGGTGCTTCCCAGCGTTACGCCGTTAAACATCTGCTGCACAAAGTAGAGAACCTGCTCTGACATATATTAGCCTTTTGCTACCCCTGCGAATCTACGCCCGCCAGGGGGAAATGAAGGTTACTTCACCGCGGTGGATGAGCCGTCGGCATGCCACTGGAAGACCCCGAACTCAAATCCTTTCAGATCGCCTTTGTCATCCCAGGAGAGCGGCCCAATCACGGTTTTCGCACCGTTTGCTTTCAAGTCTTTAATCAGCGCTTGCGGGTCATCGCTACCGGTACGCTCCATGGCGGTCGCCAGAGACTGTACGGCGGCGTAGGTGATCCAGACGTATGGCCCGGTTGGATCTTTCTTCTGCGCTTTCAGGGCATCGACGATAGCGCTATTTGTCGGATCCTGGTCATAGCGTTTTGGCATGGTCACCAGCATGCCTTCCGCAGCGTTACCCGCGATGTTCGACAGCGAAGCGTTGCCCACGCCTTCCGGCCCCATAAACTGGGTTTTCAGGCCGACAGCGCGCGCCTGGCGCAGCATCTGCCCCATTTCCGGGTAGTAGCCGCCGTAGTAAACGAAGTCGATGTTCTCTTTTTGCAGACGGGCAATCAGCGCGGAGAAGTCTTTTTCACCGGCAGTAATGCCGTCGAAGAAGACGATATTGGCTTTGCCCGCCTTCAGACCTTCTTGCACGGAACGCGCCAGACCTTCACCGTACTGCTGCTTGTCGTGAATGATGGCGATGCGCTGCGGCTTCACTTTATTCAGGATGTAGTTCGCGGCGGTTGGGCCCTGAGAGGAGTCCAGACCGGCGGTACGCATGATGTAGTGGTAGCCACGCTGGGTCAGCTCTGGGTTGGTCGCGCCCGGAGAGATCATCAGAATGCCTTCATCTTCATAGATGTCAGAAGCTGGCTGCGTGGAGGAAGAGCAGAGATGGCCAATCACATATTTGATGCCGTCGTTAACGATTTTGTTGGCGACCGCCACCGCTTGTTTCGGGTCACAGGCGTCGTCGTACTCCACGCCCACCAGTTTGTCGCCCTTGATGCCACCTTTGGCGTTGATGTCTTTAATAGCCTGACGCGCACCGTTGAACTCCATGTCGCCCCATTGGGCGACTGGGCCAGACATGGCGCCGACAACGGCAACCTTAATATCATCAGCCATCGCCGCGTGTGACATAGCCAGCGCGATCATCCCTGCGATTACTGTTTTTGTATTCCTTTTCATACTTCGGGATCCCCATTCGTGATGTCGTGTTTACACGTCGTGGCGTGTATATATTTTGTTGTTTGATGGTTAAAAAGCACTCTGTACTTTTAATATACAACGCTACTTTTGCCATTATCTTTAATGAGTTAGCGCAGCTTTTTGGCGAAATACAGACTAAATTCTCTATTTTTCAGTCTATTAAGAAAAGATAATATTCTGATTTTTGCCATAGATAAACAAAAAAAAGCCCGCACAGCAGCATAAAATAACGACACAATAAGCCGAATAAAATGCTAGTTTTCAGGTTAAAGTTCTGACTATTTTTCGATCCATGATGTTTCAGACTGTCTGCATAGATAACGAAAAATTAATCCCCTACTGAACAAGCCAAAAAAGAGAAAGCTTCCGGCAGAATAAATTGAGTACACTGACCACCATTTTCGAGATTTGAGCAAACTGCCCATGAAGCTGACCATCATTCGTTTAGAAACCCTGAGCGACCAGGACCACATCTGCCTCGGTAAAATCTGGCCTGCGCAGTCCCCCGACGAGCAGCGCCTTGATGAGACTCACCGCCTGTACGCCGCCCGTTTTAACGATCGACTGCTAGCAGCGGTAGAAGTCACGCTAGGCAATAGCCAGGGCGTGCTTAACGGTTTGTGCGTACGCGAAGTGACCCGCCGTCGCGGCGTGGGACAGTATCTGGTTGAAGAAGTGATGCGCGATAACCCACAGATCGGCCGCTGGACGTTGAGCAAAGCTGGCGTGGAAGAGAGCCTGGAAATGGCCGCATTTGCCAAAGCGCTGGGCTTTACGATGCATGCAGAGGGCTGGGTTCGAGGGTAGAGC
>CP070603.1:465245-477059 GCA_016939855.1 Kluyvera ascorbata | reverse complement strand
ATTACTTCGCGTCGGTCGCCGTACCGTTAGCGTGCCAGTTAAAGATGCCGAATTCGAAGCCTTTCAGGTCACCTTTTTCATCCCACGACAGCGGACCCATAACGGTATCCACGGTGTTGGCTTTCAGGTATTTGGCAATCTCAGCCGGATCGTCAGAGTGGTTCAGACCCGCCTGCAGGGACTGCAGTGCTGCATAGGTAGTCCATACGAACGCACCGCTTGGATCCTGTTTCTTCGCCTTGATAGCATCTACGATAGGTTTGTTCGCTGGAACCTGGTCGTAGTTCTTAGGTTTCGTCACCAGCAGACCTTCCGCAGAATCGCCCGCGATGTTAGACAGCGACACGTTCGCTACGCCTTCCGGCCCCATGAACTGGGTTTTCAGGCCAGCAGCACGAGCCTGACGCAGGATCTGGCCCATTTCAGGGTGGTAGCCGCCGAAGTAAACGAAGTCGATGTTCTCTTTCTTCAGACGCGCAACCAGCGTGGAGAAGTCTTTCTCACCGGCGGTAATCCCGTCGAAGAAGACCACGTTCGCGCCGCCTTTCTTCAGGCCATCCTGTACCGCACGCGCCAGACCTTCACCGTACTGCTGCTTATCATGAACAACGGCAATACGCTGTGGCTTCACTTTCTCGAGAATGTATTTCGCCGCGGTTGGGCCCTGGTCGGAGTCCAGGCCGGTGGTACGCAGAATCAGCTTGTAGCCACGCGCGGTCAGTTCCGGCGCAGTTGCTGCTGGGGTGATCATCAGAATGCCTTCGTCTTCATAGATATCAGACGCAGGCTGCGTAGAGGAGGAGCAGAGGTGACCAATGACGTATTTAATCCCGTCATTCACCACTTTGTTCGCCACTGCAACCGCTTGTTTCGGGTCACAGGCATCATCGTATTTTACGATTTCCAGCTTATTGCCTTTGATACCACCCTTGGCGTTAATGTCGGCAACCGCCTGAGTCGCACCGCTGAACTCCTGGTCACCGTACTGCGCAACCGGGCCGGACATCGCACCAACGACAGCAACTTTAATATTTTCTGCTAATGCCATATTGCTGAATGCCAGCGCAATACATCCTGCCAGTAACGCTTTACCCTTCATTTTCATCCTGAGGTTCCCCATTGTTATGGTTGTTGCATTTGTTGTGATGTTGTTATTTAGCACATTATTCTTATATCACTCGCGTGGTAAGTATAAGATATTAATATTAAGGGACACTGCCTGTGCTTTTGCAGCATACTCTGCTAAAACATACCCCATTTTTATGGATTTGAAACGTTAATTTTGACGGATTTGTAACGCAAAAATGACAAAAAAAAGCCACTCATCGGAGTGGCTTGGGCATTGGGTGTGCCCCCGGCGGCGCTTCGCTTGGCCGGGCTACGATGTCCTGTAGCCCGGCCAAGCGAAGCGCCGCCGGGAAGAGCTCAGGTCTATTCAGTTAACGCCCGACGAATCACCTCCAGCGCCTGCTGGAACTGCTTCTCAGGGATGGTGAGCGGGTACAAGAAGCGAATGACGTTGCCATACACCCCGCAGCTCAGCAGCAGTACGCCTTCAGCCAGCGCGCGTTCCTGGACTAATTTGGTAAACTCCGGCGAGGGTTCGCGCGTCTGCGGATCGACAAACTCCACCGCGACCATCGACCCTACGCCGCGCACGTCTGCAATCGCCGGGCAGCTCTCACGCGCTTTGTTCAGCACTTCAATCAGATGCTGACCCAGATGATTGGCACGAGTACAGAGCGCCTCTTCTTCAATGACATCCAGCACCGCATGCGCAGCCGCAATCGCCAGCGGGTTACCCGCATAGGTCCCCCCCAGGCCGCCAGGGGCCGGTGCATCCATCACCTCAGCACGCCCCACGACGCCAGAGAGCGGGAAGCCCCCCGCCAGGCTCTTCGCCATGGTGATAAGGTCAGGTTTCACGCTGTAATGCTCCATCGCGAACAGCTTGCCGGTACGGGCAAATCCGGTCTGCACTTCGTCGGCAATCAGCAGGATACCGTGGGTATCGCAAAGCTGGCGCAGCCCCTGCATAAAATCAGGCGGCGCGACGTTGAAACCACCCTCCCCCTGTACGGGTTCGAGGATAATTGCCGCCACTTGATCCGGTGCGATATCAGCTTTGAAAATATGGTTCAGGCTTTTGAGCGCCATATCGGTCGTGACGCCGTGCGCCGCGTTCGGATAAAGAGCGTGATAGACCGAGCCGGGGAACGGGCCGAAGCCGATTTTGTACGGCGCAACTTTACCGGTCAGCGCCATGGTCATAAAGGTGCGGCCGTGGAAGCCGCCGCCGAAGGTAATCAGTCCCGGACGTTTGGTATAAGCGCGAGCTATTTTCACCGCATTTTCGACCGCTTCAGCCCCGGTGCTGAAAAATGCCGTCTTGGCATTCCCGGTAATCGGCGCCACGCTATTAATACGTTCTGCTAATGATACGTAGCTTTCATAGGGAACAATCTGGTAAGCGGTATGGGTGAAGGCCTTAAGCTGACTCTCAACGGCGGCAATCACCTGTGGATGACGATGCCCAGTGTTCAGCACCGCAATGCCGGCGGCAAAATCGATGTACTCATTCCCTTCAATATCCCACAGCGTGGCGTTCTCTGCGCGTTCTGCGTAGAAACCGCACATCACGCCCACGCCGCGCGGCGTGGCCTGTAAACGCCGATGATTCAGTGACTCGTTACTCACGGTAAACCCCCTGCCGTTGAAAGACGGAAAAATACGTAGCGCCTATTCAGTTTTTGCCATCGGCTGAATTAACGCCAGCGACAAACGACAAATAAGCAGAGGAAAGCGTGATGACGGAGGGATTATCAGAGGGACGAACTTGTAGGCCCGATAAGCGTAGCGCCATCGGGCGGACCAACGCAGATTGCCGGATGGCGGCTGCGCCTTATCCTGCCTACAAAACAAAAACCCCCGAATTCACATTCGAGGGTTCATTGGGTACGACGCCAAAAATCAGGCTTCGATAGCCGCGCGCAGTTTTTTCATCGCGTTCTTTTCAAGCTGACGTACACGTTCGGCGGATACGCCGTAACGGTCGGCCAGTTCCTGCAGCGTGGACTTGTTGTCTTCGTCCAGCCAGCGGGCGCGAATGATGTCCTGGCTACGTTCGTCCAGGCCCTGCATTGCGTCGGTCAGCTTATTCGCGGCCTGCTCTTCCCAGTTGTCGTCTTCAATGCCATCGGCAAAGTTGGACGATTTATCCTGCAGATAGAGCACCGGAGCAACCGCGTGGCTTTCAGAGTCATCGTCTGAGGACATATCAAACGCCATGTCCTGCGCCGCCATACGGGATTCCATCTCGCGAACGTCTTTGCTGGAAACGCCCAGCTCGCGGGCAACCATTTCCACTTCGTCCTGATTGAACCAGCCCAGACGCTGCTTGGTTTTACGCAGGTTGAAGAACAGCTTACGCTGTGCTTTGGTGGTCGCCACTTTCACGATACGCCAGTTACGCAGCACGTATTCGTGAATTTCCGCTTTGATCCAATGCACCGCAAAGGACACCAGACGGACACCCACTTCTGGGTTGAAACGGCGTACGGCTTTCATCAGGCCAATGTTGCCTTCCTGAATCAAGTCCGCCTGCGGCAGGCCATAGCCCGAGTAATTACGAGCAATATGAACAACAAAGCGCAGGTGAGACAGGATCAGCGTTTTAGCTGCTTCCAGATCGCCCTGGTAATGCAGCCGTTCAGCAAGCGCCTTTTCTTCATCAGCCGTCAACATCGGCCATGTGTTCGCAGCCCGGATATAAGATTCCAGGTTACCGACAGGGGCTAACGCTAAATTTTGCATTTCTTTGGTCATTCAAATCCTCTCAATTCACTTCATACTGGCGGTGGCTTGTCCCCGGAGGCAACAAACATGCCAGGCTCTATGAGCAACGAGAATATCATCCGCTCTTTTATCAGACAGTGAGTTTATCCACAAGTTCAATGCAACAGTGTGAATAAATTACGCACAAATTGTGACACGCGATAGCCGCGAGGGCAGAAAGATGGGGTTTACAACGGCATCCCCTGCGGACGGAAGTCGTCGCAGGGGAAGAGTATAACAGAACTTTTTTAATCGGGAGTAAAGTGGCGTAAATGTTGTACCGTGGCAAGCCAGGCTGCCACCCAGCCAATCATCGAGCACACCAGCAGCAGCAGCAGGCACTCGTCAAATGACAGGCCGCTCAGCTCAAACTGAGTACCGAATACGCGGGCCACTTCGGTGACCGCCGACGACAGTCGCATCACCAGAATTTCCGACAGGATCAGCGACAAAAACGCGCCGGAGAAACCGAGCAGCGCACCGCCGTAGAGGAACGGACGCAGGATAAACCCATCGGTCGCACCAATCAGCTTTTGCACGTTGATGGTATCACGGCGTGCGAAGATACTCAGACGCACGCTGTTACCAATGACGAGGAAGACCGCCGCCACCATCAGCACGCCGATCATCGCCGACACGCGGCCTACCAGCCCGGTAATCGAGGCCAGACGCGCAAACCAGCTATCGTCCATGCGCACTTCGTTGACGCCCTGAATCTGCGCCACGCGGTCACGCAGCGTATTCAGCGCATCCGTGGTCTGGAAATCGATTTTCGGAATAACCACCGCCACTGCGGGCAGCGGGTTTTCTTCCAGCATATCCAGCGCGCCGCCAAAGCCCGACCAGTTGCGGAACTCGCCCAGCGCTTCGTCACGGGAAAGGTAGTTCACCTTATCCACGCCCTGCTCGGCCTGTAGCTGACCGACCACTTTCGCCGCCGCATCGTCATCCAGCGTTTTTTCCAGATAAACGGTGATCTGCGGGGACGGATAGTACTGCGAAGCCGCCGTATTCACGTTCTTGTAGACCATGTAACAGACGCTCGGCAGCGTCAAGGAGATGGCGATAACCATCACCGTCAGGAACGTTGCCAGCGGTTTGCTTTTCAGATCCTGCAGCGCGCCCTGCCAGGCATAGCGCACCTGCTCATTGAAAACGTTGGTTTTACGCGAGTTCGGTTTTGGCGCCGGTTTGTTGCGCTTCGGCGCATTGCGTCCGCCGTCACCCGCCGGGGTGACCGATTTACGCAAGCGGTCGAGCCGCCCGCCAAACTGGCGAATTTGGTTGATTGCGTCGCGCTTATTCACTCGTCAGGCCTCCATGCAAGTGACCTTCACTCAGCGTCAGCATGCGGTAAGAACGGCTGGAAATCAGCCCGATGTCGTGCGTCGCCATCAGCACCGTCACCCCAACGCGGTTAAACTCTTCAAACAGTCGTAAGATGCCTTCCGACAGCGCGTTATCCAGGTTACCCGTCGGTTCATCCGCCAGCAGTACCGCAGGCTTATTCACCACTGCACGGGCAATGCCCACACGCTGTTGTTCACCGCCGGAGAGCTGAATCGGGAAGTTCTTCGCCTTATCGAGCAGCCCGACTTTGTCCAACGCAGCCGAGACGCGACGACGAATATCGTCCGCGCTGGCGCCCGCGATGATCAGTGGGATCGCCACGTTATCAAACACGGTTCTGTCCATCAGCAGATGGTGATCCTGGAAAATCATACCGATCTGGCGACGTAAGAACGGCACTTCTCGGTTCTTCAGACGGCTGATGTCATGCCCGCCGAAGTAAATTTTCCCCGCGCTCGGCCGTTCAATCCCACAGATAAGCTTCAGCAGGGTACTTTTACCTGCGCCGGAATGGCCGGTCAGGAATGCCATCTCGCCCGGCTGCAGGTGGAAGGTGACCCCCTGCAGCGCTTGTCTCCCGCCGAGATAGGCTTTGCTGACGTGTTCAAAGCGAATCATGATTAATCCTCTCGGGCAAAAAGTGCCTCAATAAAATCGCCCGCTTTAAACGGACGTAAGTCCTCTATGCGTTCACCGACGCCGATGTAACGAATCGGAATACCAAACTGGTCCGCCACGGAGAATATCACCCCGCCTTTCGCCGTACCGTCGAGTTTAGTCAACGTGATACCGGTCAGGCCAACGGCCTCATGGAACAGTTTGGCCTGGCTGATGGCGTTCTGCCCGGTGCTGGCGTCGATAGTCAGCATGACTTCATGCGGCGCGTCGACATCGAGCTTTTTCATCACGCGGACAATTTTCTTCAGCTCTTCCATCAGGTGCGATTTGTTCTGCAAGCGCCCTGCGGTATCGGCAATCAGTACGTCAACGTTACGCGCTTTCGCCGCCTGGATGGCATCGAAAATGACCGATGCGGAATCCGCGCCGGTATGCTGCGCGATAACCGGAATGTTGTTGCGCTGACCCCAAACCTGCAACTGCTCAACCGCGGCCGCACGGAAGGTATCGCCCGCCGCCAGCATCACCGTTTTGCCCTGCTGCTCGAACTGACGCGCCAGCTTGCCGATGGTGGTGGTTTTGCCCACGCCGTTTACACCGACCATCAAAATAACGAATGGCGTTTTGCCTTCAATATTAAGCGGCTCATCCACTTTTGCGAGAATTTCACCCATTTCGTCTTTTAACAGACCGTACAGCGCTTCAGCGTCGCGCAGCTGTTTACGGCTGGCGGTTTCGGTCAGGTTATTGATGATTTTACGGGTGGTTTCTACGCCAACGTCGGCAATCAGCAACTGCTCTTCCAGCTCTTCAAACAGATCGTCGTCGATTTTCTTGCCGCGGAACAGACTGATAAATCCGGAACCGAGATTTTCTTTGGTTTTTAACAGGCTGCGTTTCAGGCGCGCGAAGAAACCTTCTTTGGTCGGTTTTTCCTGCTCCTGCTGCACATCGTCCGCGGATTCTTCAACGGCCGCCTCTTCTTCAACCACTTCATTTTCCGACTCAGCGGCCAGCGCCTGCGCTTCCAGTTCTTCGTCGGTTAACTCGTCTACGGCCTCAGGTTCAATCTCTTGAACCACTTCTGGCTGYRCTTCGACAACCGGCTCAACGGTTTCAACCACTTCTGGCTGTACTTCGACAACCGGCTCAACGGTTTCAACCACTTCTGGCTGTACTTCGRCAACCGGCTCAACGACCTCAACGACTTCTGGCTGAATTTCTTCAACCGCTTCGGTCTGTGCGATTTCGCGTTCAGCAACCTGTTCAGTGACTTCAACCACTTCCTCGGCAAACGCTTCGCTTTCCGCGATGGTGTGTGGTTCAGTGGTTTCTTCAGCAGGTGCTTGCGCTTCTTCGACGCGCGGCGTCCCTTCTGCGACCGTTTCAGGCTCAGCAGTCGGTGTTTCAGCTACCGGCTGCTCTTCAATTTTTTCTTCTGATTCAACAACCTGATCCTGTTCTTTCTGCCCAAAGCCCAGCCAGGAAAAAAAGCCACGTTTTTTTTCTTTTGCCATTTGCAACCACACTCCCCGCTGTTTTTGATGGCGCCACTTCGCCATAATCGACGCGAAGGCTAAAATAATGATGAAATTAGTCGGTTAGTCTACCACTTAACTTCCCTGGCTTCACCGCTTTCACCCGGCAGGGCAGAAAGCTAGAATAGCAGGCCGAAAGAGCGACCAGAGCAAGCAAATGAAAAAACCAACTTCCGGCGGCATGGGCCAGATCCGCATTATTGGCGGTCAGTGGCGCGGCCGTAAACTCCCCGTTCCTGATAGCCCAGGCCTCAGACCCACCACCGATCGCGTGCGTGAGACCCTCTTCAACTGGCTGGCTCCCTCCATGGTGGATGCCCGCTGCCTGGACTGCTTCGCCGGAAGCGGCGCGTTAGGGCTGGAAGCGCTCTCCCGCTATGCTGCCAGCACAACGCTGCTGGAGATGGAGCGTTCCGTTGCGCAGCAGCTACAAAAAAACCTCGCGACGCTAAACGCCGCGCAGGGCAAAGTGGTGAATACGAACACCCTCGCATTCCTCGCTCAACCGGGTACGCCGCATGATATTATTTTTGTCGATCCGCCATTCCGGAAGGGATTACTGGAAGAGACGTTAAACTTACTGGAAACCCACGGTTGGCTGGCCGATAACGCACTCATCTATGTAGAAAGCGAAGTCGAAAACGGTCTTCCTCCGGTGCCGGTCAACTGGGACCTGCATCGGGAAAAAATCGCCGGTCAGGTTGCCTACCGTCTCTATCATCGTGAAGTGCAGGGAGAAAGTGATGCTGATTAATCTTGGACGCGCGCTGATGCTGTGCGTATGGGCCTTTCTGGTGCTGAACCTGGTTCACCCGTTCCCGCGCCCGCTGAACATTTTCGTTAACGTTGCGCTGATTTTTATGGTGCTGATGCACGGCATGCAGATGGCGCTGCTGCAATCGACGATGCCAAAAGATGGCCCGCAAATGAGCCGCGGCGAGAAAGTGCGTATCTTCCTCTTTGGCGTGTTTGAACTGCTGGTGTGGCAGAAGAAAATTGGCGCGAGCCTGAAGAAGAAGTAATCGTTTCCCGGCCTGGCTCACCGCCAGGCCACGTTTTAGGGCTCTACTTTAAAATCGACAAAGCGCGAACCTTTGTAGCTCAGCGTCCCCCTATCGCCCACCGTCAGTTGATGATACTGCTCTGCTTCTACGCGGAAACTCACCTCCAGCCCGCCCTGCTCCGGCTTAAAGCTTACGTCATAACGCATCTCGCTACCGGCTGGCGTCACCGTCTGCTGACGCGAACGGCGATCGTTCAGCACCTTCTCGCGTTTGTTACTCACCACCACCCGTTTTTGCATCAGCGGGGCGGCGTCGTTGTCCATTTTCTCCCGGCGCTGCTGCACAAAGCGGAACGAAGCCGCCACCACAATAACGGCGACGACTATAATGAAAAAAAGCGGCATCTTGCTCATTTCAGGTTCTCTTAAGAATTTACGCAAATCATAGTAAACGGTGCGGTCTGCCATTGTCATCTGACGGCTGTGGCTACTACACTGGACATTCAAGACGGGCGGTACAGTACCCATTAAGATAACAGATACAGGGACTTATTATGCTTTGGTCGTTTATCGCAGTATTCTTCTCAGGCTGGCTCTACGTTGATGCCGCCTATCGTGGGCCCGCCTGGCAGCGCTGGGCATTCAAACCTATCACCCTAATCTTACTGCTGTTTCTCGCCTGGCAAGCGCCAATGTTTAACGCCATCAGCTACCTCGTACTCGCGGGTCTGTGTGCGTCGTTGATAGGCGATGCGTTAACGCTATTACCGCGCCAGCGCATGCTGTACGCCGTGGGCGCGTTTTTCCTCTCGCACTTGTTGTACACCATTTGGTTTGCCGGACAGCTGACCTTCACCTTCTTCTGGCCGCTACCAGTCATTCTGCTGGTTATCGGCGCGCTGTGGCTGGCCGTTATCTGGACGCGCCTCGAAGAGATGCGTTTACCGGTGCTGGCCTTTATCGGCATGACGCTGGTGATGGTCTGGGTCGCGGGTGAACTTTGGTTCCTGCGCCCGACGGATACGGCACTTTCGGGCTTCTTCGGCGCAGGTTTACTGCTGTTAGGCAATATCGTCTGGCTGGTGAGCAAATATCGCTGCCGCTTCCGGACAGATACGGCAATCTATGCCGCCTGCTATTTTGCCGGGCATTTCTTTATCGTTCGCGCGCTTTACCTGTAATTTCCCGCTTGACTCTGGAGTCGACTCCAGAGTGTATGCTGCGTTTAATGAAGCAACGATCATTAATCGGAGGATACGATGTCGACTCCAGAGACTCGTCACAATAAAGCCCCCCAATTCTCATCCTTTAAGCTCGCGCCTGCGCCACAGCCGCAGGACGACTGCTGCTGCGACAGCCAATGTGCAATGGCCGAGCCCGTGGTAGAACCAACGCTGGACGCCCGCTATAGCTGGGTCGTCAACGGCATGGACTGCGCCGCCTGCGCCCGAAAAGTCGAAACCGCAGTAAGCCAGGTGGCTGGCGTGAAGCAGGTTAAAGTCCTGTTCGCCACTGAAAAACTGCTGGTTGATGCCGATGACGACATTCGTACCCAGGTGGAGAAAGCCGTGAGCGCCGCGGGCTATACGCTACGTAGCGACAGCGAACCAAAGGCCGAGGAGAGCACTTCGCGCTGGCGGGAAAACCTACCGCTTATCGCACTCGCCGTGATGATGGCGATTAGCTGGGGTCTGGAGCAGTTCAACCATCCGCTGGGCAACCTGGCGTTTATCGCCACCACGCTGGTCGGGCTCTACCCTATCGCCCGCCAGGCGCTGCGCCTGATGAAAAGCGGTAGCTGGTTCGCCATTGAAACGCTGATGAGCGTCGCGGCCATCGGCGCGCTGTTTATCGGCGCGACAGCGGAAGCCGCGATGGTGCTGCTGCTGTTCTTAATCGGCGAACGCCTTGAAGGCTGGGCAGCTAACCGCGCGCGTCAGGGCGTGAGTGCATTAATGGCGCTGAAGCCAGACACCGCCGTGCGCGTGCGTGATGGCCAGCGAGAAATCGTCGCCCAGAAGGATCTTCAGCCGGGCGATGTGATTGAAGTAGCCCCCGGTGGGCGCTTGCCTGCCGATGGCAAGCTCATCACCCCGTTCGCCAGCTTTGACGAGAGCGCCTTAACCGGCGAATCCATTCCGGTTGAGCGCAGCGCGGGCGAGAGCGTGCCTGCAGGCGCTACCAGCGCCGACCGCCTGGTGCAGCTGAGCGTTATTTCAAAGCCTGGCGATAGCGCCATCGACCGCATTCTGCGCCTGATTGAAGAGGCCGAGGAACGTCGCGCGCCTATCGAGCGCTTTATTGACCGTTTCAGCCGCATCTATACCCCGGCGATTATGGCCGTCGCGCTGCTGGTGACGCTGGTGCCGCCGCTGCTGTTTGCCGCCTCGTGGGGGGAGTGGATCTACAAAGGGCTGACGCTGCTGTTGATTGGCTGTCCGTGCGCGCTGGTTATCTCGACGCCAGCAGCCATTACCTCAGGTCTTGCCACCGCTGCGCGCCACGGTGCGCTGGTTAAAGGCGGTGCGGCGCTGGAGCAACTGGGTCGCATTACCCAGATGGCGTTTGATAAAACAGGCACCCTGACGCTCGGCAAACCGCAGGTAACCACAGTTATCCCAACGGCTGAGCTGAGTGAAGAGACCCTGCTGGCGCTGGCCGCCGCGGTGGAACAAGGTTCGACCCACCCGCTGGCGCAAGCCGTGGTACGCGAAGCCCAGCAGCGTGGGTTGACCATTCCTCAAGCCACTGAGCAACGTACGCTTGTGGGTTCGGGTATTGAAGCCAGCGTCGACGGGCAGCGCATAGTTATCTGCGCAGCAGGCAAGTTCCCGGCACCCGATCATCAGGCTGAGATCCAGCAACTGGAAAGCCAGGGTAACACCGTGGTGCTGGTGACTCGCGGCGAGACATTACTGGGGATTGTGGCGCTGCGCGATACGGTACGTCAGGAGGCGCGTCAGGCGGTCGATGGCCTGCGTGAGTTAGGCATTCAGGGCATCATTCTGACCGGGGATAACCCGCGCGCTGCCGCCGCCATTGCCGATGAGTTAGGCATGGCCTATCGCGCCAACCTGCTGCCTGCCGATAAGGTCACTGAAGTAACAGCGCTGAATGCCAAAGGCCCGCTGGCGATGGTAGGCGACGGGATTAACGACGCACCGGCAATGAAGGCTGCGGCGATGGGTATCGCGATGGGCAGTGGCACCGACGTGGCGCTGGAAACCGCCGATGCCGCGCTGACGCATAACCGCCTGACCGGGCTGGTGCAGATGATTCGTCTGGCGCGCGCGACTCATGCCAACGTCCGACAAAACATCGCCATTGCGCTGGGGTTGAAGGGGATTTTCCTTATCACCACGCTGCTCGGTATGACCGGACTGTGGCTGGCGGTGCTGGCGGATACCGGTGCGACGGTGCTGGTGACGCTGAACGCGCTGCGACTGCTGCGCGGGAAGTTTAGCGCGTAAT
>CP070603.1:448620-465225 GCA_016939855.1 Kluyvera ascorbata | reverse complement strand
CCCCGGCGGCGCTCCGCTTGGCCGGGCTACGGTGCTANNTCTGTAGCCCGGGCGAGGCGTTTACGCCGACCCCGGGTTGGCTCGATGCCGACTAATGACTCTTACGCAGCAAATACTGGTACGGCAAAGACTCGGTTTGCTGAGCAATCAGCTCATGTTCCATAAAACGGCAAAAGCCGGGGATATCGCGCGTGGTGGCGGGATCGTCGGCAATCACCAGCAGCGTTTCCCCCACGGGCATCGTCCGCACGGTTTTACGCACCATCATTACCGGTTCCGGGCAGCGCAGCCCTTGCGCGTCTAAGGTATGGTCGGGGCTGGAAAACAAATCGGTCATGAGAATCTCATCATCAGAAAAAACGCGCTTAGTTTACGCTGACCTTGCCTCAACGCAACCAGGTTAACGATTGCGCGAAAAACAACCATTGCAATGAAACGCGAAAGCAGTATCATTCCGCCCCTGCAATGGGTTTGCAGACTTATTGGGTTCCCTCACCCCAACCACTAAAAAGGTACAATATGACTCCCTTTACATCCATACAGCGCCGACATGCGCTGGTTTGGCTATCGCTATTTCACCTGCTGGTGATCACCTCCAGTAACTATCTGGTGCAGCTGCCGGTCTCTATTTTCGGCTTCCACACCACCTGGGGCGCGTTTAGCTTTCCGTTTATCTTCCTCGCAACCGACCTGACCGTGCGGATCTTTGGCGCACCGCTGGCTCGCCGTATCGTTTTCGCGGTAATGGCCCCGGCGCTGATGATCTCCTACGTCATTTCGTCACTGTTCTATATGGGCGAATGGCAGGGTTTCGGCGCGTTGGCGCACTTTAACCTGTTCGTGGCCCGTATCGCCGCCGCCAGCTTTATGGCCTATGCCCTGGGGCAGATCCTTGACGTGCACGTGTTCAACCGCCTGCGTCAGAGTCGCCACTGGTGGCTCGCCCCCACGGCCTCCACGTTGTTCGGCAACATCAGCGACACGCTGGCGTTCTTCTTTATCGCCTTCTGGCGCAGCACCGACCCGTTTATGGCCACGCACTGGGTGGAAATCGCCCTCGTCGACTACTGCTTTAAAGTGCTGATCAGCATTGTTTTCTTCCTGCCGATGTACGGCGTGCTGCTGAATATGCTATTGAAAAAGCTGGCAGATAAATCTGATTTGTCAGCGATGCAGCCAGGTTGAGAGTTCATTACACGGGTTGTGATAAGATACGCAGATGAGCCGTTAGTGGCTATTTATCGAAAGGAAGATGTCAATGCGCAAATTGGTGAAATATGCTGGTATTGGCCTGCTAGTGATGGGCCTTGCTGCCTGTGACAACAGCGACACCAGCACCCCTGCACAAGGTTCTGCTGCCGCAAGCGATGCCGCAGGTCAGGCAATCAATCTGTTAGACGGTAAGCTGAGCTTTACGCTGCCGGCCGGGATGACCGACCAGAGCGGTAAGCTGGGCACCCAGAGCAATAACATGCACGTCTACTCTGACGCCACCGGCATGAAAGCGGTCATCGTCATCGTTGGCGACGACACCAGCGAAGATTTAGCGGTGTTGGCAAAACGTCTTGAAGATCAGCAGCGCAGCCGCGATCCTCAGCTGCAGGTGGTGACTAATAAATCCATCGAGGTGAAAGGCCACACGCTGCAACAGCTCGACAGCATCATCTCTGCAAAAGGGCAGACCGCGTACTCTTCCGTCGTACTGGGTAAAATCGATGGCAAGCTGCTGACGATGCAGGTTACGCTGCCAGCGGACAACCAGCAGCAGGCGCAATCTGACGCTGAGAAAATCATCAATACGCTGGTCATCAACTAAGTTTTGCTGACCGCTAAACGGCCTCTCGCGTGCTTACGCCAGGGGCCGTTTTTTTAACTGCCATCCCAACAGCAGCGCCACCGCCACCAGCCCTGCAGCGGCAATGTAAATCGTCGAAATCCCCATCCACGCCATCATCAGCCCGGCGAGCGGCCCGGTAATACCCAGTGATAAATCCATAAACACGGTGTAGGTAGCCAACGCCGACCCTTGGTTTTGTTGCGGTACGGCCTTCACCGCCACCACGCCCAGCGCCGGGAACACCAGCGAGAATCCCGCCCCCGCAAAGAAGGTACCGATTTTTGCCATCAGCGGCGTATCCGCCACGCCCACCAGCAGCAGGCCAACAATCTCCACCGAAAAGCAGATCATCGCCACGTTCAGACCGCCCAGGCGGTTAATGCCGTTCGGGAACAGCAGACGAGTGCCTACAAATGCGCAGCTAAAGAGGGTGAGCGCAAACGCCGCGCCGTCCCAGCCTTTTGCGTCATAGAATAGGGTGATAAAGGTGGCGATCACCCCAAAGCCAGCGGAAGCCAATGCCAGCGCCATGCCGTAAGGCCAAACGCGCCCCAGCACCGCACGGAAGGACATCGGCTTGCCCTTTTGGGCTTTCACTTCTGCGCGCGGCAGCGCGCACAGGATAGCGACGGCGGCCACGGCCATAATCGCCAATGCCAGCCCTTGCAGACCCACATAGCGGTAACACACCACGCCGAGCGGTGCGCCCATCGCCATCGCGCCGTAGGTGACAATCCCGTTCCATGAGATCACCCGGCCAATATGCGGCGAGCCCACCACACCAACGCCCCAGAGCGTGGAGCCTGTCCCGGCAAAACTTTGACCGATGCCGAGGATCACGCGCCCCAGGCACAGCAGGACCAGACTCACTAGCGGCCAGTCGCTGCTCGTTGCCGCCAGCAGATAGCTCAACCCGCTGAGAAAGCAGCCGCACAGTCCCATCACCACGATACGCTTTGGCCCCAGCAGGTCGGCATAACGCCCGGCGTGCGGGCGACTGAGCAGAGTGGCGAAGTATTGCAGGCTTATCACCAGCCCCGCCCAAAAGGCGCTGAACCCCATCACGTCGTGGACATAGCCGGGCAGCACCGCCAGCGGCAGGCCAATGGTGAGGTAACTGGCGAAGTTGAAGATAACGATGGAGACAATACGCAGGTTGAGGCGCAGACCGCTAAGCTGCCCCTCTGCGTCGACCGCAGGCATAGATAATCCCTTATAGATGCAACGAAAAAGGCATTATTGCACATTTTATAACCCGGGCGAGGCGTTTACGCCGACCCCGGAAGGCTCGGAGTTATTCCCGGCGGCGCTKCGCTTGGCCGGGCTACRSMTTGTAGGCCTGATAAGCGYAGCGCCATCAGGCRRWWCGGCGCAGRTTGCCGGATGGCGGCGTTGCCTTATCCGGCCTACGMGGTATGGGAAGGTTTGTTTGGCCAGAAGATGGTGATAACACCCGAGATAATGACGACGACGCCCAGCAGGCCGCGCCAGGAAAAAGGTTCGTGCCAGCCAGGTAGCCAGATAGCCGCGCACCACACCACCATGTAGCTCAGGCTCAATAACGCGTAGGCTCTTGCCAGCGGCAGCCGCTTCAGCGCGAAGAACCAGCAGGCCATCGACGCCACATAGCCCAGCAGCCCGAGGAAAAGCGCCAGCGTACCGTCGCCGAAATGCAGCAGGTGCAGCAGGAATACCAGCGGCTGCTCCGCCGAAGGCAACGTGGTCATCGCCACCCGCAGCGTCAACTGAGCGACACTCACCAGCGCCACGCTCATTAATGCCCAGATAAGCCCCATCAGGCGCTGCTCCCTAGCAACATAATACCGACAATAATCAGCGCCACTCCCGCCCAGTGTCGACGGCTCACTGGCTCGCGCCAGATGGTGCGTGCCGCCAGCGTCACCCAGACAAAGTTAAGGCTCAGCATCGGATAGGCCACGCTGACCGGAATTTGCTGCAAAACCAGCAGCCACAGCAGCATCCCCAGCCCGAGCATCGCTAGCGCGAGCCCAAGCCAGGTCAGCAGATGACGCCCACGCCGCCCGGCAGGCGCCGGGCGCGTGGCCTGTTTCTGGCACAGCTGCCCGGCACAGCTCAATAAGCTGGCAAGCAGCAAACAGGCCCAGGTTATCATTGTGGACGATACTGAATAAACGCAGTACGACCCATCACATACACCTCATCAGGTTTTGGCAACGGCAAATCCACGACTTTAGCATTGCGCGGCAACTGCAGCACCAGGGAGATAGGCCCTTCCTGGCGATGTGCTTCCAGCCACTGTGGGAAATCGCTATCAGCGATGAAGCGCCCTTTAGCATCCGGATAGGAGAGACCGTATTTCAGTTCACCCGTCTGCCCATACATGATGATATCGCTGCGATTCAGCTCCCAGGCAAGCCCTGCGGCAATACCGACGCTGTTGCTCAGCACGTAGCGGCTCGGCGTCAGCGATTCACTCACGATATCCACCAGGAACTGCGGCTGCTTACTGTCGGTCACGCGGTCTGGAATGGCAAAGCCTACCAGCAGCGCTAACCCTATCGGGCAGAGTGCCGCCAACGTCCAACGCTGCGCATCCGATTTGATTGACAGCCACCCCATCAGCGCCCAGACAAAGAACGCCACCGCTGCCAGCACGCACTTATACAGCTCAATCTGCATCCACACCGGATGCTTCATCGGCCCCCATGGCGACACAACAAACACCGCTACCAGGCCAATTACGCCGAATACGATGTTGATGATGCCGTTTATCCGCAGCGCCTTCGTCCCCACTTTTGCCGCATCCAGCGCATAGCGCGCCATCAGCATCGACAGCGGTGCAAAGCACGGCAGAATATAGGTTGGCAGCTTGCCTTTGGCGATACTGAAGAACAGGAACGGCATCACTATCCAGCCCAACAGATAGAACGCGCTGCCCTGCCCTCGACGATCGCGCCAGCCGAGCTTTAACGCGCCCGGCAGCAGCGCAAGCCAAGGCAGGCTCCCGGCAATCAGGAACGGCAGATAGTACCAGAACGGCGCTTTATGCTGGGCGTCGCTCTGCGCAAAGCGCTGAATATGCTCAACCCAGAAGAAATAACGCCAGAAGTCGCCTTCACGCTGCGCAATCGCCAGCCCCCAAGGCAACACGGTCAGTACGCATACCAGTACCGCCAGCCAGCCCCAGATAAGCACTTCCCGCCAGCGTTTCTGTACGATAACCCACGGCAGTACGCCAATCACCGGCACGGCCAGCGCCAGGAATCCTTTGGTCATCACCCCCATTCCGCAGGCAATGCCGAGCAGTACGTAGCCCCAGAAGCGTTCACCGGTGGTTTTCGCCGATGCCGCCAGCCAGAAGCTGAACATCGCCAGGGTCATCCACAGGGTGATCATCGGATCAAGCACCGCGTAGGTGCCGATACCGTAAACCAGGAACGCCGTTAAGAAGATAACCCCGGACAGCACCGCCACTTTTTTGTCGCGCCAGATACGCCAGGCAAGCCAGGCCACCAGCAGCGCTGATACGGTGATGGAAAACACGGCGCCAAAGCGCACGCCAAAGTTGTTATGCCCAAAGAGCCACTGACCAATGCTGTTGATCCAGTAGCCCGCAATCGGCTTTTCAAAATAACGCAGGCCGAGGAAATGCGGCACAATCCAGTCGCCGGTGGCCAGCATTTCGCGGCTTATCTCCGCATAGCGGGTTTCATCCGGCTGCCACAGCAACCGGAAATTGAGGGGCAAAAGATAGTAAAGAACGAACAATGCAACTAGCGAAATACCGTAGCGAAGGGATTTCATACATCGGGGCTCAATAGTTGTTGGCGACCAAGCCAGCCTTCACGGCCGGCCAATTCTCCCCGTACCACCTTCCCGACCGGGAGCTGACGGAAGTCATCCGGAAGAAGCTGGCTCAGCGGGCAAAACAGAATTTCCTGTTGCGCCGCCAGGGTCAGCAGATAATCGAACTGTTCGGCGCAGACACCGCCTTCAACTTCTGCATGGATGGTATACACCGGCGTACCAGTATCTTTGCGGATCTGCTCCAGCAACCAGCGGTTATAGCCTTCCGCGCTAACCACGGTGCCCACCGCTTCATCCCAGGTTGGCAGCGTGACGGGGATCTGCACGGTAGCCGTATCCCCATTACTCAGCTGTGGAAGAAACGGCTGCGTGCCGCGACAATCGCTGTTGTAGAGAAAATCGAACGACTCTTTAGCCTTCACCACGCGCTGATCCGCACGCCAGCCCGCCACCGCAGAGCAGGTGACCGGGCGACCAAGAATCGCTTCCAGCTCCCGTAGACCTCGACCGATTTCCGCGACCAACTGCTCCTCTTTCCACACGCCGCTCCACTGCTGCCAGCGGTGATGATCCCAGGCGTGCAGACCGACTTCATGTACCTGCGCAACGCTGCGGATGATGTCCGCGTTCGCCGCACCAATGCGTCGTCCAGGCCAGGCCGTACCGGCGAGAAGAATATCCCAGCCATACAGCGATGCCGCGCGTGAGCGCAGCATCTTCCACAAGAACTTCGGTTTTACCAGGCGCCACAGGTGGCGCCCCATGTTATCCGGCCCGACGCTGAAGAAAAAACTGGCCTGTACGCGGTGCTTTTTGAGCACCGCCATCAGCCGTGGCACGCCTTCGCGAGTACCGCGAAAGGTGTCCACATCAACGCGCAAACCTACTTTTTTCATGATGATTTTTCATCCGTCAGTTCAACCGTGCGCAGGAAGAAGTCCAGCGTCTCTTCAACAGTCTGCTGCATTTCTACCGTTGGCTGCCAGTCAAGGCAACGTTTGGCGTTACGGATGCTTGGCTTACGGTGCTCCACGTCCTGATAGCCTTTACCGTAGTAGTCGCTGCTTTCCACTTCACGGAAGCCAGCAAACGGCGGGAAACGGTCGCGCAGCGGGTGACGCTCGAAGCAGTCGAGCAGCATTTCTGCCAGCTCTTTGATGCTCGCTTCGTTCTCCGGGTTACCGATGTTGATGATCTGCCCATCGCAGCGGCCATCTTTGTTTTCGATGATACGGAACAGCGCTTCGATACCGTCACTGATATCGGTGAAGCAACGTTTCTGTTTGCCGCCTTCGATTAGTTTGATCGGCGAACCTTCCACCAGGTTGAGGATCAGCTGGGTGATCGCTCGCGAGCTACCGATACGTGCGGCGTTCAGGTTATCCAGACGCGGGCCCATCCAGTTAAACGGACGGAACAGGGTAAACTTGAGACCGGTTTTATCACCGTAGGCCCAAATCACGCGGTCCAGCAGTTGTTTGGAAACCGAGTAGATCCAGCGCTGTTTGCTGATTGGCCCCACCACCAGATTGGAGGTGTCTTCGTCGAAGTTCGCGTCGGTACACATGCCGTACACTTCGGAAGTCGACGGGAAGATGATGCGCTTGTTGTACTTCACGCAGTCACGAATAATCTTCAGGTTCTCTTCGAAGTCCAGCTCGAACACGCGCAGCGGGTTACGGGTGTATTCGATAGGCGTCGCAATCGCCACCAGCGGCAGCACCACGTCACATTTCTTAATGTGGTACTCAATCCACTCGGAGTGGATGCTGATGTCGCCTTCCACAAAGTGGAAACGTGGGCAGTCGAGGAAACGGCTGATGGCGTCAGAGCCAATATCCAGACCGTAAATCTCGTAGTTATCGTCCTCAAGCAGGCGTTCGGTCAGGTGGTTACCGATAAAGCCGTTCACGCCCAGAATCAGCACGCGGGTACGACGCTTCACCGCCACAAACGGACGGCTGGAGAGCAGCGCACCAGCGACCAGACCCATCGCTGGCGCCAGCTGAGTGCCCTGCATGTAAACGCCGTTGGCGCTCTGACCGGTGACGATTTCCAGCGCGCCTTCACCGCAGGCAACCACCAGCGGCGCAACGGACAGTACGGTGCCCGGCTGCGCGGCGGCCATATCAGTGCGCACGCGAGATTTCCAGACGATGAATTTATTGGTGCCAACATAGCCAAACGCGCCCGGCCACGGATCGCTCACCGCACGCACCAGGTTATGCAGCTCCTGCGCCGGTTTTTCCCAGGTCAGGCGACCATCTTCTGGGGTACGACGACCGACATAGGTGGCCTGAGTATCGTCCTGCGCACGTTCCTGCGTCTGACCACTGCGAATTTTCGGCAGCGCATCGCCCAGCAGCGTCTGAGAAGCCGCACACAGTTTACGATGCAGCGACAGCGCCACGTCAGAGTCGGCAATAGCCACGGTCTGCTGCGCCACAATATCACCCGCATCAGCGCGATGGGTCATGCGGTGCAGGGTAACGCCGGTCTCTTTCTCACCGTTGACCAGCACCCAGTTCAGCGGCGCACGGCCACGGTATTTTGGCAGCAGGGAACCGTGCAAGTTGAAAGCCCCCTGCGGCGCCAGATTGAGGATTTCGTCGCTCAGCAGGTTGCGATAGTAGAAGGAGAAAATCACGTCCGGCGCCATCGCACGAATACGGTCAACCCACAGCGGGTGGTTCACATCTTCCGGCGCATAGACGGTAATACCCTGCTCGGCCGCCAGACGGGCAACGGAGCCAAAGAAATGGTTTTCACCGACGTTATCCGGGTGAGTGAAGATCGCCTCAATGTCGTATCCGGCGTCCAGCAGAGCCTGAATACCGGTGCAACCCATGTCGTGGTAGGCAAATACAACAGCTTTCATTAACGATTTTCCTCTTCAGATTCCAGATTTTCCTGGCGAACAACACGTTGAATAAAGTAACGAGGACGGGCGCGCACGTCGTTGTAGATGCGGCCGATATACTCCCCGAGCAGGCCCATGCCGATAAACTGGGCCCCGATAAACATGAACAGAATGGCGAACAGCATGAACACCCCGTCACCCGCCCATTCCGGGCCCAGCGCCAGGCGCAGCACCACTAACAGAATGGAGAAAGCAAAGCCGAGCACGGCGATGACGCTGCCGACCACGCTCAGAAGACGCAGCGGCGTGGTGGTCAAACAGGTCACCAGGTCGTACATCAGGTTGATCAAGCGCATAAAGCTATATTTCGAGTCGCCGAATTCGCGCTCGGCGTGCATCACCGGGATCTCCACGGCGCGGCGAGCAAAGGTGTTCGCCAGAATCGGGATAAAGGTGCTGCGTTCGTGGCAGTTGAGCATCGCGTCGATGATGTGGCGGCGATAGGCGCGCAGCATGCAGCCGTAGTCGCCCATCGCTTTACCGGTGGTCCGTTGGATCAGACGGTTAATCATCTTCGACGCCGTTTTACGGAAGATGCTGTCCTGACGGTTCTGGCGTACGGTGCCGACCACGTCATAGCCCTCATCTGCCTTTTCGACCAGACGCGGAATCTCTTCCGGTGGGTTTTGCAGGTCAGCATCGAGGGTGATGATAAGGTCGCCGGTGACGTGGCTGAAGCCCGCCATAATCGCCGAGTGCTGGCCGTAGTTACGGTTTAGCAGCACCGCCACGATATGGCTGTCCGGAGCTTCTGCCGCTTCCACCAGCATGCGCGCAGAGTCATCGCTGCTGCCGTCATCAACCAGCAAAATTTCATAGTCACGATTTAGCGTCGCGCAGGCGGCGTCGGTACGGCGGATCAACTCCGGCAGACTATCCTGCTCGTTGTAGACCGGTATTACGACGGAGACTTTCTTCACTAACGGGTACTCAAACATATCAACGGCCTGCTAACTGATGGAGCGCCGTAATGACGCGGGTGGTGTCGTCATCGGTCATATCCGGGAAAAGAGGGAGCGAACAGATACGCGCGCTGTTCCATTCGGTATTGGGCAAGGAGAGTTCCGGGAAACGCTCGCGGTAATACTTCTGCGTATGCGCCGCACGGAAGTGCAGCCCGGTGCCGATCCCCTGTGCCTTAAGCTGTTCCATCAGTGCATCACGGCTGATACCGCAGCGCTGCTCATCTACGCGAATAATAAACAGATGCCAGGCGTGCAGGTGCGGCCAGCTCGGTACGGCCAGCGGTTGGAAAGGCGTGTCCGCCAGTTCCTGCACGTAGCGCTGCGCGATATCGTGACGACGCTGATTGGCCTGACCCAGCTTGCCCAACTGCACCAACGCCAGCGCGGCGTTGATATCGGCCAGGTTGTACTTAAAGCCGGGGCTAATCACTTCCGCCTGCGGCGCGCGGCCGTGGGTCTGGCGATCGTAGGCATCAACGCCAAGACCGTGGAATTTCAGGCTGCGAATGCGGTTTGCCAGCTGTTCGTCGTCGGTGACAATCAGCCCGCCTTCCGCGCTGGTCATGTTCTTGATGGCGTGGAAGGAGAAAATCGCCGTTCCCTGCCAGCCAACATGATGGCCTTTGTAGTAAGTGCCTGCCGCATGCGCCGCGTCTTCAATCAGTGGAATGCCATGGCGTTCAGCCACCGCGCGC
Organism: Kluyvera ascorbata; assembly: GCA_016939855.1. Lineage (GTDB taxonomy): Bacteria > Pseudomonadota > Gammaproteobacteria > Enterobacterales > Enterobacteriaceae > Kluyvera > Kluyvera ascorbata_C. Next base: position 455,019 of record CP070603.1, on the reverse strand, counting down.
AGCCCGTCGATATCCGCCGGAGCGCCGGCATAATGCACAGGAATAATCGCTTTGGTGCGCGGCGTAATCGCCGCTTCGACCGCTTCTGGGGTGATCATCAGATTGTCGCGATCGACGTCGATCATCACCGGGGTGGCGCCCAGTAGAACGATCATATTGAGGGTGGAAACCCAGGTTTGCGAAGGGGTGATCACTTCATCGCCAGGACCAATGCCGAGTGCCATCAACGTCACGTGCATACCGCCGGTTGCGGAACTCACGGCAATTGAAAAACGGTTTCCCGTCAGGGCGCAAAACGCCTCTTCCAGCGCCTGGTTTTTTGGTCCGGTGGTGATCCAACCCGATTGCAGCACCTCTTTCAGCGCTGCGAACTCCGCCTCGCCCATCGAGGGACGTGAAAACGGCAGAAAATCACTCATGAATGTTCCTTACCCTATAACGCAAATGAGTACGCCTGATTCGAGAATAAAACGGTGCTTATCGCGGTGTTGTTAAAATCAGGAATAGATAGACGTAATAATTAAACCTACAACATTGAATTGCAGTAAAAGTATCAGTGTTATCTTAGGATAAGATTAAGAAAGAAATGTGCATTGACACAATAAATGATTAATAAACAAAATCAATACTTTATAAAGGTCATTGTTCTCACTGGATTTTTGTAAAAAAAAAGCCCAGTTTGCATTGCAACTGGGCTTTGGCTCACATAATTCAACACTTTCTAAACAAAGCCTTTATTTCTGGCTCATTTTAGTATTCGTTGAATATTAGTGTAATAAATAATACTTATAAAGGTGATAAACCTCAGCGTAAATTAGCAGGGAAATCTTTTGGTAATTCGCTCGCAGCGCAGTTAATTACGCTGTCATTATTCGCCCCGCAGTCGCGAACAAAGGTAATTGTCGCGAATTCATCAATGACTTCTGTTGGGTACGCCGGGCCTGCATCACGGTAGCTATTCATCAGCGGAATGTGATCATTCTGGAAGCAGACGGTTTTTTCCGGGTTGTTCATCACCCAACGTGGGAAGAAGATAGTGCCGTGGAACAGTTTGTCGCCCAGATTCGCAATCAGGCTCACGTCGGTACCGGTTGGCTCGGTCCAGGATATTTTGTAGATGTTTTCACCTACGCGGACAATGTACGCCTGCTGGTCTTTCACCCAACGATTCGCCACGATGCCGCTGTGAATACGATAATCCAGGGTGTTGTCATTTTTAACGTAAATTTCGTAGTTCCAGCCGTTGTCATAGGTATAGACCAGATGTTTGCCAACGAAACCGCTCAAATCGTGTTTATCAAAGTTGCTCATGATTAAATCTCCTCGTGTTGATGCAGAAATAGTAATGCTTTAAAAAATAAATGAATAACGCTATGTTTTAATGAAAATCATCTAATTTTTGAATTAATCATGCATAAAACGACGCTGGAACAATGGGCACTTCTGGAAAAGGTAGTTGAGCTCGGCAGCTTTGCCAAAGCGGCGGAAGAGACCCATCGCAGCCAATCATCCGTCAGCTACAACCTGGCGCTGCTGCAGGAACGTCTGGGGGTGGCATTACTCATTCCGGAAGGCCGCCGCGCGGTATTAACGCCCGCCGGTGAACTGCTGCTGGCTCAGGTTAAACCGCTACTGAAGGCCTTCGCCTGGGTCGAGACGCGCGCCGCTACGCTGCGTGAGGGCATGCGCACCCGGCTGGATTTAGTGGTCGACAGTATTTTCCCGCGCGAGCGGCTGTTCGCTATTTTGCGCCAGTTTCAGCAGCGCTATCCGCAAACGCAGGTGCGCTTAACCGAAGTGCTGGAGAATGCCAGCGGCAACGATGTCATTCAGGCTGAAGCAGATGTGATGGTGCTGACCCGCCGTCAGGACATCACCGGGCGCGGCGAATGGTTGATGAACATTGATTTTGTCGCTGTTGCCCATCGTGACCATCCTCTCTTCGAGAGCGAAGGCGCACTCAACGATGAGCAGCTTCGCGCCTGGCCGCTAATCCGCATTGCCGATAACAACGCTGACCAACAGGCCGAACGCGATGCGTGGACCTTTTCGACCATTGATGCAGCCATCGATGCGGTGATGTATCAGGTGGGATACGGCTGGCTGCCGGAGGAGAGAATTCAGAACGAACTGGCCCAGGGGATTTTAAAGACACTGCCGCTCAGCCACGGCGTACGCCGCGCCACGCCGCTGCATTTGATCGTCAAACGGGATTTAGCCCCGCTCGACGAACAGGTGGAGATGCTGCTGCGGCTCTTTAGCCAGCAGAATTAATCGCTTATTCCGCCAGCGCCTGCGCGCAGGCCCAGGCGCTGGACCACGCCCACTGGAAGTTATAACCGCCCAGCCAGCCGGTCACGTCCATGACTTCGCCGATAAAGTACAGCCCCGGCGCTTTCTTCGCTTCCATGGTACGCGACGAGAGTTCGTTGGTGTCGACGCCGCCCAGCGTCACTTCCGCCGTGCGATAGCCCTCGGTGCCGTTAGGCCGCACGCGCCAGTCGGTCAGCGTATCGACCAGCGTTTGCTGATCGCGGATGTTAAGCTGCTTGAGCGTGACGTCAGGGATTTGCCCAAGCTGTTGCAGGCATTCAACAAGACGTTTCGGCAGCTGCATCGCCAGCGTATTTTTCAGGCTTTGGTTCGGGTGCTCGGCGCGCTGCACGTCGAGGAAGTCCGCCAGGTCGATATCCGGCAGTAAATTGATGCTCACAAACTCACCCGCTTGCCAATAGCTTGAAATTTGCAGCACTGCCGGACCAGACAGGCCGCGGTGGGTGAAAAGCAGGCTTTCGCGGAATACCGTACCGTCCTGCGCGGTGATGACCGACGGCACCGACACGCCAGACAATACCTGTAGCTGTTCGAGCATCGGTTTATGCAAAGTGAATGGCACCAGGCCTGCGCGGGTTGGCAGTACCTTCAGACCAAACTGCTCGGCCACCTTATAGCCGAAAGGTGTCGCCCCAAGTCCCGGCATCGACAGGCCACCGCTGGCAATCACCAGCTTATCGGCCGACACGTCATCGCCGTTAAGTTGAAGCGTGTAGCCCTCGTCATCACGGGTAACGCTGAGGATTTCACTTCTCAGGCGCGTGGTGACATTGCCCTTTTCGCACTCGGCAACCAGCATCGCCACGATCTGATCGGCGGAGTCATCGCAGAAAAGCTGCCCGAGGGTCTTTTCATGCCAGGCAATGCCGTGTTTACCGACCATGTCGATAAAGTCCCACTGGGTATAGCGCGCCAGCGCAGATTTGCAGAAATGCGGGTTCTGGCTCAGATATGCCGCGGGTTCGACATAAAGGTTAGTAAAATTGCAGCGACCGCCGCCGGACATGAGGATTTTACGCCCCGGTTTCTTGCCGTTATCCAGCAGTAAAACGCGGCGCCCCGCCTGCCCAGCCATAGCGGCACAAAACATTCCTGCCGCTCCGGCACCGACTACAATGGCATCAAACCTTTCCACGCACTATCCTCAACTTAGGTATTGTCGGGAATTGTAAATTTTTCACCGAAGTCGTACCAGTGAAATATCCACAAACCCGACTTATCCGATTGATACAAAATAAATAATTCTTTTCGACCTTTAAAATTACATGGATAAATATCAAAAAAAATAGAGATTTCACTTTGCCCGCGCCGCCAATGTCCCTGATAATGCCGCGCGTTCATGTCCTCAAAATGGCGTAACGTCCTATGTTACATTTGTTTGCTGGTCTGGATTTACATACCGGGCTGTTATTAGTACTGGCACTGTTGTTTGTTCTTTTCTACGAAGCGATTAACGGCTTCCATGATACGGCTAACGCAGTGGCTACCGTAATTTATACCCGCGCCATGCGTTCGCAGCTTGCTGTTGCGATGGCTGCGATCTTTAACTTCTTCGGCGTTCTGTTGGGCGGCCTGAGTGTAGCTTATGCCATCGTGCATATGCTGCCGACGGATCTGTTGCTCAATATGGGCTCCGCTCACGGCCTCGCCATGGTCTTTTCCATGCTGCTGGCGGCTATTATCTGGAACCTCGGCACCTGGTATTTTGGTCTGCCTGCGTCCAGCTCCCACACGCTTATCGGCGCCATTATCGGTATTGGTTTAACCAATGCGATGATGACCGGAACGTCTGTGGTTGATGCACTCAACATCCCGAAAGTGATTAACATTTTCGCGTCGTTGATCGTGTCGCCAATTGTGGGTCTGGTGTTTGCTGGCGGTCTGATTTTCCTGCTGCGTCGTTTCTGGAGCGGCACCAAAAAGCGCGCCCGTATCCACCTGACGCCTGCTGAACGTGAAAAGAAAGACGGTAAGAAAAAGCCGCCGTTCTGGACCCGTATTGCGCTGATCCTCTCCGCAATTGGCGTGGCATTCTCCCACGGCGCGAACGACGGTCAGAAAGGCATTGGTCTGGTCATGCTGGTGCTGATTGGCGTTGCTCCGGCAGGCTTCGTGGTTAACATGAACGCTTCCGGCTACGAAATCACCCGTACCCGCGATGCAGTCAACAACGTTGAAACCTTCTTCCAGCAACGTCCTGAACTGCTGCTGAAAGTGCAAAACAGCGCTGACCCGTTAACCCCTGCGGCACTGGAAGCCACCGAGTTCCATTGTCATCCGGCTAACACCATGAATGCGCTTGACCGCACGAAGACGATGCTGTCGGGAATCGAGAGCTACGATAAACTCTCGGTAGAGCAGCGTGGTCAGCTTCGTCGCATCATGCTCTGCATCTCTGATACCACCGATAAAGTGGCCAAGATGCCGGAAGTGAATGCCGACGATCAGCGTCTGTTGAAGAAACTGAAAACCGACATGCTGAGTACCATTGAGTACGCGCCAATCTGGATTATTATGGCGGTCGCACTGGCGCTGGGCATTGGTACCATGATCGGCTGGCGTCGCGTTGCCACGACTATCGGTGAAAAAATCGGTAAGAAAGGCATGACCTACGCTCAGGGTATGTCCGCACAGATGACCTCTGCGGTGTCCATCGGTCTGGCAAGCTATACCGGGATGCCAGTTTCCACAACGCACGTACTCTCCTCTTCCGTGGCGGGTACCATGCTGGTTGATGGCGGCGGGTTACAGCGTAAAACCGTGACCAACATCCTGATGGCCTGGGTCTTCACCCTGCCGGCCTCTATCATTCTGTCCGGCGTGCTGTACTGGATCTCGCTGAAGCTTATCTAAGCTCGCGGCGATAAAAACATAAAAACGGGTCAGGAAACTGGCCCGATTTTTTTTACTCAGTGCCAAATCATCAAAGCAATTAAGCTAATGACCACCAATCCACAGAGCGAACTGGTCAAAATAAACTGACGGCGAACCCGCTCGCAGCGACGAATAAACTCATCGTCGTGATGATCGCGGTAACGCTGCCCGTAAATGTACCAGACCAGACGCATCTGCTTGCCCGGCTGGCCGTGAGAGGTGAAAAAGCCACCGCCATCGACATACTGATAGAGCAAGGGATCGCAACCTCGTAGTACAACCAATAACGCACGTAACGATGAGAAGTAACGTGCCATATTCACCACACAAACGACACACAGGGCCCAAAACAGCGCAATTGTGCTGATCATAACTCCTCCCCGGCGACCAGCCCTCAGAGATATCCCCCAGGGCATACCGCTCCCCAATTTCCCACCAACACCTCAGTAAAAGAGTGCGATTCCGATCACGTTTATTTATTCGATCGGCTCATTAAATAGTGTAGGAGATCAGTTAAATTTTTTACCACAAGGTTAATCGTTATCAATACGTAAGATGGAAAAATTTGTTTAACTAATTGGCGAACCGGATGCATTGACGGCGCCCCAAGGCCACTATAAGGTAGAAATATCTTCTACAATTAGGTCTTTAAGGGCAAACCCCGCGCAGATAGCACGCAGGACGCGGGCAAGGGACAGCGCATGGGCTGTCTGGTCCAACAGTCATCGACAACTTTATGGAAGGAGTAACACTATGGCTTACAAACACATTCTTATCGCCGTCGACCTTTCACCAGAAAGCAAAGTTCTGGTAGAGAAAGCGGTATCAATGGCTCGCCCTTACAATGCGAAAGTCTCTCTGATTCACGTAGACGTGAACTATTCCGATCTCTACACCGGGCTGATTGACGTCAATCTGGGCGATATGCAGAAACGAATTTCCGAGGAGACTCACCACGCGCTGAGTGAACTCTCTACCGGTGCGGGCTACCCAATCACCGAAACCCTGAGTGGTAGCGGCGACCTGGGCCAGGTGCTGGTTGATGCTATCAAGAAATACGATATGGACCTGGTGGTCTGCGGTCATCACCAGGACTTCTGGAGCAAACTGATGTCTTCTGCTCGTCAGCTTATCAACACCGTTCACGTTGATATGCTGATTGTTCCGCTGCGCGACGACGAAGAAGAGTAA
>CP070603.1:446549-448562 GCA_016939855.1 Kluyvera ascorbata | reverse complement strand
TTGCGCCCGGCAATCCACTCTTGCACTTCCACCACGAAGGTGTCCGGCGCTTTGCGGTACATCTTACGCGTCAGGTCCAGAATCGTATGCTGGCCTAACGCCTCTTCCATGCGCTGCTGCGCCATGTCCATCACCGAACGCACGCCACAGATACCTTCGCAGGCCCACTCCGGCGGCTGTTCATCAAAGACCGCCAGCCGCTGACGAATTTCCCGGCACTCAAAAATACGCTTATCGCCGTCAATCGCGTTGACCACGTCCAGCACCGTAATATCCTCAGCCGGTTTCGCCAGCTGAAAACCGCCGCCCTTCCCTTCGATGCTGCGCACCAGCCCGGCCTTAGACAGGCGGGTAAAGATTTTGGCCAGATAGTCATAGGGCACGCTTTGCAGTTCAGCAATTTCGCGCACGCTCATATCGCGGGCGTCACCTTTGCCGTCCACCATGCACATCAGACTATGTATGCCGTACTCAACCCCAGAACTGTAGAATGCCATGCGCTCTTATCTCAGCCAAAATTAATCTGAGTTATTGTAGCTTTTTCGCCTGACGCATTCCAGATAGCAAGCATGAATACTGATAGAGTAAAAATTTAAACAATTAAATATCAAATAGATAAAATCAAAATGTAGCTTCCAGTGCGCTTGCTGAGGCGAATCACGTTGCAATCCTTAACTACGACCAATAAAATCCGAGTCAATTAATCGTAGTGAACAGTGAGACAAACCTAATGCGTAAACAAATTCTGATCGTCGGTGCCGGTTTTGCCGGTATGTGGGCAGCGCTGAGCGCCGCGCGTCTGGCTGACAAACACCAGCAGGGCGTTGATATTACGGTGATTGCGCCACAGCCAGAGCTGCGCGTTCGTCCGCGTTTTTATGAAAGCCACGTTCAGACGCTGGTTTCCCCGCTGATGCCGCTGTTCGACGTCACCGGCGTTAAGTTCCTGCGCGGCACCGTTGAGCAGATCCTTCCAGCCTCGAAAGAGGTGAGCTGGAAGGACGAGAACGGTGAAGTGCGTCTGCGCCGCTACGACCGTCTGGTGCTTGCTAGCGGCAGCCACGTTAACCGCGATATCGTTGCGGGTGCCGCCGAGCATGCGTTCGACCTCGACCAACTGGAAAGCGCGACGGTGCTGGAGCAGCATCTGAAAGATCTGGCCGGGCAGCCTGAGAGCGAAGCACGTAATACCGTAGTGGTGTGCGGCGGCGGCTTCACCGGGATTGAGATGGCGCTGGAGCTTCCGGGCCGTCTGCGTGAAATCCTGGGTCAAGATGCTAAGACCAGAGTTGTCGTAGTTGAGCGCGGCGCGCAGCCGGGCGGCCGCTGGAGCCAGGAATTACGCGACGTGATTATCGAAGCGTCTGCCGAGCTGGGCGTGGAGTGGCTGGTGAATGCGGAAGTGGAGAGCGTGGATGCCTCCGGCGTCACGCTGAAAGATGGCCAGGTTATCGCCTCTCAGACCGTTATCTGGACCGTCGGCGTTCAGGCCAATGGGCTGACCGCGCAGATTGATGCGCCGCGTGACCGTCAGGGGCGTCTGCACGTGAACGGTAATCTGCAGGTTGAAGGGCACGATGATATCTACGCCACCGGCGATGTGGCCTACGCCGCGACCGATGACAAAGGCAACCACGCGCTGATGACCTGCCAGCATGCCATTCTGCTGGGCAAGTTCGCCGGGAACAACGCCGCGGCAAGCGTGCTGGAAGTCGCTCCTCTGCCGTACCGTCAGGAGATGTACGTCACCTGTCTGGATCTGGGCGCGTGGGGTGCGGTGTACAGCGAAGGTTGGGATCAGCAGGTGAAGCTGAAGCGCGAAGAAGCGAAAAAGCTGAAGGTGTCGATTGTTAGCGAGCTGATTTACCCGCCGAAAGCGGATCGTGCAGTGGCGTTTGAAATTGCGGACCCGCTGGCGCCGTTTGTTTAGTCGGTAATGCCGGATGGCGGCTAACGCCTTACGCGTGTAGCCCGGGCGAGGCATTTATGCCGACCCCGGGGCGGCTCGGAGCT
>CP070603.1:433819-446536 GCA_016939855.1 Kluyvera ascorbata | reverse complement strand
TCCCCGGCGTCGCTTTGCTCGGCCGGGCTACATTGGGTAGGCGAAATTACGCCGCCGTCCCCGCATAAATATCAAACCGATGCCCTTTGGTGACCACCGCGTTCGGTGTCGCCACGTCCGCCAACGGCGGCGCGTAATCCGGGCGTTTCACCACCACGCGTTTGGTTGCCAACTGACGCGCCGGTTCCAACAGACCATCCGCATCCAGATCCGGCCCCACCAGCGACTGAAACACGCGCATCTCTTTTTTCACCAGCGCGCTTTTCTGCTTATGCGGGAACATTGGATCAAGGTACACCACCTGCGGGCGCGGGCTGATATCGGTTAACGCCGTCAGGCTGGATGCATGAATCAGCTGTAACCGCTCCTGTAACCACGGACCGATCTCCGGGTCCGCGTAACCGCGCGCCAGACCGTCGTCGAGCAGCGCGGCAACCACCGGGTTACGCTCCAGCATCCGCACACGGCAGCCAACGGCGGCCAGCACGAATGCATCGCGCCCCAGCCCCGCCGTCGCATCCACCACGTCCGGCAGATAACCGCCTTTCACGCCCACGGCTTTTGCCACCGCTTCACCGCGACCGCCGCCAAATTTGCGTCGGTGCGCCATCGCCCCGCCAACAAAATCAACGAAGATGCCGCCAAGCTTTGGTTCATCGCGTTTACGCAGTTCCAGATGCTCCGGGGTCATCACCAGCGCCATCAGGTTGTCGTCGTCCTGTTCCAGTCCCCAGCGGGCGGCAAGAACAGATAAGGCGCCGTCTCCGGCGCCCGTTTCATCAAGTAAGCAGATTTTCACGAACAAGTCAGCCTTTGATCCCGTAATGCTCAAGCATCGCGTCCAGCTGAGGTTCACGGCCACGGAAGCGTTTGAACAGCGCCATTGGCTCTTCAGAACCACCGCGGGTCAGGATGTTGTCGAGGAACGACTGTCCGGTCTGACGGTTGAAGATCCCCTCTTCCTCAAAGCGAGAGAAGGCATCCGCCGCCAGCACGTCGGCCCACAGGTAGCTGTAGTAGCCTGCCGCGTAGCCACCGGCAAAGATGTGGCTGAAAGCGTGCGGGAAGCGACCCCAGGTTGGGCCTGGTACCACGGCGACCTGTTTCTTGATTTCGGCCAGCGTCTCGAGCACTTTCGCGCCCTGCTGCGGGTCGTACTGGGCGTGCAGGCGGAAGTCGAACAGACCGAATTCCAGCTGACGCAGGATAAACAGCGCCGCCTGGTAGTTTTTCGCCGCCAGCATTTTATCCAGCAGTTCCTTCGGCAGCGGTTCGCCGGTTTCAAAGTGACCGGAGATAAACGCCAGCGCTTCCGGCTCCCAGCACCAGTTCTCCATAAACTGGCTCGGCAGCTCGACCGCATCCCACGGCACCCCGCTGATACCGGACACACCGGCAGTTTCAATGCGGGTCAGCATGTGGTGCAGGCCATGACCGAACTCGTGGAACAGGGTGATCACTTCATCATGGGTAAACAGCGCAGGCTTGCCGTTCACCGGGCGGTTAAAGTTACAGGTCAGGTAGGCGACCGGCTTTTGCAGCGTGCCATCGAGTTTACGCATCTGGCCGACACAGTCATCCATCCACGCCCCGCCGCGTTTGTGCTCGCGAGCGTACAGGTCGAGGTAGAAGCTGCCGCGCAGTTCGTTGCTTTCGTCATACAGCTCGAAGAAGCGCACTTCCGGGTTCCAGACGTCAACGTCGGTACGCTCTTTAGCGGTGATGCCGTAAATGCGCTTAACCACTTCGAACAGGCCGTTAACGGCTTTGTTTTCCGGGAAATATGGGCGCAGCTGTTCGTCGCTGATGCTGTAGAGATGCTGTTTCTGTTTTTCGCTGTAGTAGGCGATATCCCACGGCTGCAGCTCGTCTACACCGAATTCGGCTTTGGCGAAGGCGCGCAGCTGAGCCAGCTCTTTCTCACCCTGCGGACGGGCACGTTTGGCCAGATCCGTCAGGAAGTCGAGCACCTGCCGTGGGTTTTCTGCCATTTTAGTGGCGAGCGATTTAAAGGCGTAGCTTTCAAAGCCCAGCAGCTGAGCCAGCTCGTGGCGCAGCGCCAGAATTTCTTCCATCACCGGGGTGTTATCCCACTTACCGGCGTTCGGCCCCTGGTCGGAGGCGCGAGTGGAGTAGGCGCGGTACAGTTCTTCGCGTAGTGACTGGTTGTCGCAGTAGGTCATCACCGGCAGGTAGCTCGGGATATCCAGCGTCAGCAGGTAACCGTCCTGCTCTTTGGCTTCAGCCTGGGCTTTCGCCGCGGCCAGCGCGCTTTCCGGCATGCCAGAGAGTTCAGATTCATCGGTAACCAGTTTGCTCCAGCCCATGGTGGCATCGAGCACGTTGTTGCTGTACTGGTTGCCCAACTCGGACAGACGGGTCGCAATTTCGCCGTAGCGCTGCTGTTTCTCTTTCGGCAGGCCGATGCCGGACAATTCAAAATCACGCAGCGCGTTATCGACCGCTTTTTTCTGCGCGGTGTTCAGCGTGGCGTAGTTATCGCCGTCGCGCAGGTCGCGGTAGGCGTTGTACAGCCCTTCGTTTTGACCGACCCAGGTGCTGTATTCCGACAGCAGCGGCAGCGTCTGCTCATAGGCTTCACGCAGTTCCGGGCTGTTCTGCACCGAGTTCAGGTGGCTCACCGGCGAGAAGATACGCCCCAGCACGTCGTCCACTTCCGCCAGCGGCTGGCAGAGGTTTTCCCAGCTATACGGCCCGCCCTGCGCCACTACGCGTTCCACATTCTCACGACAGTCGTTCAGTGCTTTGGTCACGGCAGGGACAACATGTTCGGGCTGAATCTGGGAAAACGGCGGTAGTTCGAAGGGGGTCAGTAATGGATTGGTCATATACGCAGTCCTGGTCTAAGAAAGAAATGAAGCGCTCATCGGCGCTTTAGCGATAGATCTAGAATGGGGGATAGTTGGGGGAATTTCAATGATAGTGGGTACTCATTTCACCGACGTTGTAAACAATGCCGAACAGCGCCACCGCCAGTAAAAACAGCGCGGAGAGGCGTTCGAGGCGGAGCGCATACTTTCCCGACAGCAGGCGTTGAACCGTCAGGATATAGAGCGACAGAACGGTAATATCAAATACCACCCACACCAGCGAGAGCGTCAGCATGCTCAGCGTGAAGTCCTGCGTGACGGCAATAAACTGCGGGAAGAAGGCGACAAAAAACAGAATGTCCTTCGGGTTTGAAATTCCCATCAGAAAGCCCTTCAGCAGGCCGCCGCGCGCGGGGGTAATCTGCGCCTCCTGTACTTTGCGCATCAAGCTGCTGATGGCGCTCCAGCCGATATAGAGCGACCCCGCTATCCCCAGCAGCGATAGCATGGCCGGCGACAGTGCCACCACGCCGAGCAGCATCAAGGTTGCCAGCACAATCAGCACCAGCGATGCGGCGTTAGTGCCTATCACCGTGATAAACGCCCGGCGACTGCCTTCACGTGCGGCGGTTCCCGTGACCAGCGCTACCACCGGGCCGGGCGTAGCCAGCAGCAAGAGTACCGCCAGCATATAGGCGGCAAGTAACGTTAGATTCATGGTTTTTTCCTTAGGTAGGYCGGATAAGGCGTTTACGCCGCCATCCGGCAATCGGCGACAGCATGCCGGATGGCGCTTCGCTTATCCGGCCTACAACGTRATGCCCATTATTGGGTGGGACACGCGCGTTGAAAAACGGAAAAAACTACGCTTCAATGTGAGTTAAACTCACCATAGAAAATCACCATGTCGCTACCGCCGCTGTACGCTCTGCGCGCCTTTGAAGCCGCTGCTCGCTTAGGCTCCTTCAGCAAAGCCGCTGAATTACTCAACGTTACGCCCGGCGCGGTGAGTCGCCATGTCCGTACGCTAGAGCAATGGTTCGACTGTGCGCTCTTTCAGCGCCACGGGCCGCGTGTCACCGTGACTGATGCCGGGCAAACGCTGGCGGCGCAGCTTGGTGAAGGTTTTCAAAGTCTGGAGCGTGCCTGCGAGGCGTTTGGCCGTCGTCGTCGCGAGCTTCGCCTGAAAGCGCCGTCGACGCTGACCATGCGCTGGCTGCTGGCCGCACTGCAACCACTCACCTCACCGCAAATTGCGCTCTCCAGCGTATGGATGGATACCGATACGGTTGATTTCAGCCGGGAACCCTATGACTGCGCGATTTTACTGGGCGACGGTCAATTTGGCCCCGGAACGCAAAGTCAGCTGCTGTTTGAAGAGTGGCTGGTACCTATCTGCGCCCCCCAACTCAACGCACAGGCCAGGGAAAATCTCGAGCGCTGCGAGCTGATTCACCCCTCACCGGACCGTCGCGACTGGCGGCGCTGGCTAAAACGAACCGGGCAATTCCCGACGCTGAATACCGCACGCGGTAAGGTGTTCGATACCCTTGAGCACGGCTATCTGGCGGCGATTGGCGGGCATGGGGTCGCCATAGGAGATTTACTGTTGAGCCAGGAAGCGCTCGCCAGCGGGCTGCTGACGCTGCCGTTTAACGACGCCGTCGCCACCGGGGATGGTTACTGGCTGGTGTGGCCGCAGGCTTCGGCGCAATCGCCGGAGATTGAGAAGCTACATGAGCATTTAAAAAAGGCGATACCGCAGCCGGTACCGCCTTCCCTCACAATGCTGCGCTAATTAGTGCGGTTTTTTCGCCATTTCATAGGCGGCAGGCAGATTCAGACGCTGCCAGAACTGCTGGTCAGCGGTGGTGCCTGACAGCGGATAACCCGCCGGCAGCGCGCTTTTCACCATCAACGCACGACGCTGTGCGGCGGAAAGATTCGGCAGCGCCGCTTCCAGCAGCACTTCAGCACCCTGCGGCACCGTAATGCTCTGTTTCTCACCCTTCTGCTGCGGCAGGTCGTAGGTCATGGTGAAGCGGTAGAAGTCGCGCATCGCCGGGTCGCGGTACGGGTCATCTTTACCTGCCGTTTTTGCGCATTCGGCAAGCGTTGTGCCGCACTCTTGCTCCAACGCCGCACGCAATTGGTCGCGAGCTTCGTTAAACAGCGTGCGGTACTTCGCATCGTTCAGGTAGTGGGCGACGTTACGCTGCGCCACCATGCGGGAGCCCATCACGTCCAGCGGGTAGTGCACGCCAAGCACAATACGCGAGTAGCCATAGCGCGCGCCGCGGGTGACCAGCGCGTCAAAACGCTCCGGGATCATCTCCGCCATCAGCAGCGCGTCGGTGTAGCCGGTATTGGTGTGACCGCTTGGGAACGAGCCGCCGTCGGCGGTATACGGATGGTTATCTTTAATCACCACGTCGTCCGGCACCAGGTGAATGGTGTTGCCCTGAATCAGGAACGGGCGCGGGTTATTAAAGTGTTTTTTCGCCGCGCTGGTACTCACTTCGGAGGCTTTAATCAGCGCCGCCGCTTTACTCAGCTCACCCTTGTCGTAGGCCGCGATAAACGCTTTGCCTAAACGGGGCCCCATCGCATCGCTCAGGAAGTAGAGGTAGTTGATACCTTCCGCATCCGCCAGCGCCTGGTGGCGGGCGGTTTGGGTCGCATCACGGTTAATATCGGTCACCGTCGCCAGGTTCTGCTTCACTACCGTCTCCGGCAGAGTACTGAACGCCGAGAGCAGTTCGATACCGGCCTGTTGATTGGCTTTGGTCTGGAAGTCATAGCCGCTGGCCTTCAGCCAGGCTTTGTCGGCCTGCGTTTTGTTCTGTTTCGCTTTTTCTAGCTGGTCGCGGGTGAGCGTCGGCGCATCCCCTTTCAGCGCCGCACGTAGCGCCGTCAACGATTGCCCTTCCAGCGCGTCAAACGCCGGGCTGACCGCCGTTGGGGTAACGGTGTTGGCGATAGCCGCCGCCTGATTCACGGAAACGTCTTTTGCCAGTACCGGCAATGCCAGCGCCATCGCAGCGGCCAGCAGTGTGATTTGCAGTTTCATTATTTTCCTTTTATTCAAACAATTACCTTGCCTACCGTTGACGCTAAACCTGTCGCTTGACGTTTTTATGACACGTTCACGTTTTGCAACATTATTGCCACAGATGGAAACGACGCAGCGCTACAGCGGTAATCTGCCCGGATCTGCGGTAAACTGTCAGCTATCTTGTTTAATTCCCGGAATATCCGCATCCATGCTCAGTTATCGCCACAGCTTTCACGCAGGCAACCACGCCGACGTTTTAAAACACACCGTTCAGAGTCTGATCATCGAATCGCTGAAAGAGAAAGAAAAACCGTTTCTCTATCTGGACACCCACGCCGGGGCTGGCCGCTATCAGCTGAGTGGCGAGCACGCCGAAAAAACCGGGGAATACCTGGAAGGGATCGCCCGCATCTGGCAGCAGGACGACCTGCCGGAAGAACTGGTGCCGTATATCTCGGTGGTGGAACACTTCAACCGCACCGGCCAGCTGCGCTACTACCCAGGCTCCCCGCTGATTGCCCGTCAGCTGCTGCGTGAGCAGGACAGCCTGCAGATGACCGAGCTGCACCCAAGCGATTTCCCGCTGCTGCGCGCTGAATTCCAGAAAGATAACCGCGCCCGCGTTGACCGTGCCGACGGCTACCAGCAGTTGAAAGCCAAGCTGCCACCGGCTTCTCGCCGCGGCCTGATCCTTATCGACCCGCCGTACGAAATTAAAACCGACTACCAGGCGGTCGTGAGCGGCATCAACGATGGCTACAAGCGTTTTGCCACCGGCACCTACGCCCTGTGGTATCCGGTGGTGCTGCGCCAGCAAATCAAGCGCATGATCCGCGACCTTGAAGAGACCGGCATTCGCAAAATCCTGCAAATTGAGCTGGCGGTACGTCCGGACAGCGATCAGCGCGGTATGACCGCCTCCGGCATGATTGTTATCAACCCGCCGTGGAAGCTGGAAGCGCAGATGAACAACGTGCTGCCGTGGCTGCACAGCAAGCTGGTTCCGACAGGTACCGGTCATACGCTGGTAAACTGGATCGTGCCGGAGTAATTGCAGGCATCGGTGGAACCTATCAGTTTCAGGTATACAATCGCGAGTATTTTGGCGGGGAGCATGAGGCTCACCCGCTCAACATTGAACGTTGAGGAGCGGCCATGACCAAACATTACGACTACATCGCCATTGGCGGCGGCAGCGGCGGTATCGCCTCCATTAACCGCGCGGCCATGTATGGCCAGAAGTGCGCGTTAATCGAAGCCAAAGATCTCGGCGGCACCTGCGTGAACGTCGGCTGCGTACCGAAAAAAGTGATGTGGCATGCCGCGCAGATCCGCGAAGCGATTCACATGTATGGCCCGGACTACGGTTTCGACACCACCATCAACAACTTCGATTGGGACAAGCTGGTTGCCAGCCGCACCGCCTACATCGACCGTATTCATACCTCTTACGATAACGTGCTGGGTAAGAACAAGGTTGACGTGATCAAGGGCTTTGCGCGCTTTGTTGATGCCAAAACCATCGAAGTGAACGGTGAGACGATCACTGCCGATCATATCCTGATCGCGACAGGCGGCCGTCCAAGCCATCCGAATATTCCGGGCGTGGAATACGGTATCGACTCCGACGGTTTCTTCGAGCTGCCAGCGCTGCCGAAGCGCGTTGCCGTGGTGGGCGCAGGTTATATCGCCGTAGAATTAGCGGGCGTTATCAACGGGCTGGGTTCTGAAACCCACCTGTTCGTGCGTAAACACGCGCCGCTGCGCAGCTTCGACCCGTTAATCGTCGAGACACTCCTTGAGGTGATGAACGCCGAAGGCCCGCAGCTGCACACCAACGCGATTCCAAAAGCGGTGGTCAAGAATGCCGATGGCAGCCTGACCCTGGAGCTGGAAGATGGCCGCAGCCAGACCGTCGACTGCCTGATTTGGGCGATTGGTCGCGAACCGGCGAACGATAACTTCAACCTGGCAGCAACCGGCGTGAAAACCAACGATAAAGGCTACATCGTCGTTGATAAGTTCCAGAACACCAACGTTCCGGGCATTTATGCCGTGGGCGATAACACCGGTGCGGTAGAGCTGACTCCGGTAGCGGTAGCCGCAGGCCGTCGTCTCTCCGAGCGTCTGTTTAACAACAAGCCAGACGAGCATCTGGACTACAGCAATATCCCGACCGTGGTCTTTAGCCACCCGCCAATCGGCACCGTGGGCTTAACCGAGCCACAGGCGCGTGAGCAGTACGGCGACGACGCCGTGAAGGTTTATAAATCCTCCTTCACCGCCATGTACACCGCCGTGACTTCACACCGTCAGCCGTGCCGCATGAAGCTGGTGTGCGTTGGCCCGGAAGAGAAGATCGTCGGTATTCACGGTATTGGCTTCGGCATGGATGAAATCCTGCAGGGCTTCGCCGTGGCGCTGAAAATGGGCGCGACCAAGAAAGACTTCGACAACACCGTGGCAATTCACCCTACGGCGGCGGAAGAGTTCGTCACCATGCGCTAAGGCGCATTGCCTGAACGACAAAAAGCCAGACACATGTCTGGCTTTTTTTATGCGGGCTTCCCCGGGGTCGGCGTAAACGCCTCGCCCGGGCTACATGAGCGTGTAGCCCGGCCAAGCGAAGCGCCGCCGGGACTGCACCGAGCACTAAAACCGCCAACTCACCCCAGTCAGCACGGTAAAACTCCCATCACGATCGACCATCGGACTATTTTTAATCTCATCCGGCAGCACGCTGTAGCTCGCGTTGGCCGTCAGCATCAGGTTGTTGGTCAGCGGGTACTTCATCGTCAGCCCAACGTACGGCATCCAGCTACTGCCCGGCGACCACTGCGCTAATCCACTGCGGCGAGATTCCGCCCCCGATGCGCCGTAGTAATAGCGGTTGAAGCTATCGTCATAGTAATAAATTCCCAGCGCGGGAATAATCGCCAGCCTGCCCATGGGCAGTACGCGGAAATAAGAGAGCTCACCGACCCAGCCGTTGCTGTTATCCAGAATATCCGCCGCCGCTGAAACCTTCAGGCTGCCCCACTTTTCATGGTGATACCACGCGGCACCCGCCATTGCCGTGCTGTTGCGTTTATCCAACTGCTTCATAGCGCTATCGTCGTTATCCGACGGGTCGAAGGTCAGCGGCAGCCAGGAGGCCGTCAGGCTGACTTCATCACGCTGATTTTTAAATAAGGCGTAACCTAACGTGGTTTGACGAATATAAAATGAATCGCCTTCATAATTAACGATAGGCACCGCGTGAGTATTTTCATTATATCCGCGATAAATAGATTCATTAAATACCGCCCCCGCCCCAACCGATAGTGCTGCCGATGATGCCCCTGAAATAAAAGATAGGATTAAAAGCAGCGTAGCATTACGCTTAATTGACATTCCCGATATTCCAACCTAATATAATATCCTGATGTCAAATATGATAATATTCGTATTAAGATTGTTGCAATCTCAATATTTATATAGATCTATATCAATTTATATATAGAGCCGGGCAATGAAGAAACTTCAGATTAAGCCTCAGGAATTAAAAATAATATCGGTGGTGGCCGCTAGCGAAAATATCAGCCATGCCGCCACCGTGCTAGGCATGGCGCAGGCCAACGTTAGCCGCTACCTCTCTGACGTTGAAGCAAAAGTCGGGCTTAAAATCTTTGAGCGCAGCTCGCGTAAGCTCACGCTAACCCGCTTTGGTGAGTCGCTGCTTCCCTACGTTAACGACCTGCTGGAAAAAGAGAACCAGCTTAATAATTTCGTGGCTGACTATAAGCATGAAAAAAATGGCCGCGTCACGATTTACTCGCCGACAATGATTAATGCCTATCTGGCACGTAACGTGGTAAATACCATAAAAGATATTGGCAACATCAGCTTATATCTGAAAACATTTAATCTGGAACGAAAATCATTTTATGAAGGTTCCGAATTTCCCGACGACTGCGATATTTTAATTTCCTGCGTTCAGCCAAAAAATGAATCCTTAGTGGCGAGTTTTATCGCAAAATATGCGGTCAGCGCCTATGCCAGCACCGAGTATCTTGCCGAGCACCCTATCAACTCGCCGGACGATCTCGACAAACACTCCTGCATTCTGATGGATTCGATGCTGATCAATGACGCCAATATCTGGCGTTTTAGCCTCGCCGGAAGTCAGGAGATTCGCGACTTTCGCGTCACCGGCAACTATATCTGCGATAACACGCAGTCGGCGCTGGAACTGGCGCGCAACGGGCTTGGGATTGTTTTTGCGCCTAAAAGTAGCGTACTGGCCGATGTTCAATCCGGGGGGCTCGCGCCTTGTTTCGCCGAACAGTACGAATGGTGGCTCGATCTCGTGGCTATCTACCGCAAACGTGAATATCAGCCATGGCGAGTGCAGTTTATTCTTGATGAAGTTCTGGAGGAGCTTCGCCGCCAGGTGGCGCAGCCGCGAGAAGATTAACCCCGGCACGAAGCCGGGGCGTGATTTTAGAAAGCGTAGGTCATGCTGACCGAGACGTTACGCGGCTCGCCGTAGACCGCGGAATCATCCAGATACGAGTAGTATTCACGGTCAAACAGGTTGTTGACGTTTGCCTGTACCGCCAGCTGTTTGGTGACCTGATACTGCGCGAACAGGCTCACCAGCGGGTAGCTGCTCTGGTAGAGGCGCTGAGTTTCGCCGTCCGGCCCAGTCACGTCTTGATAGACCCGGTTTTGCCAGGTCGCACCGCCGCCGACGGTCAGCTCAGGCATCACCGGCACGCGGTAGCGGGTGAACAGTTTGAGCTGCGTCTGCGGCGCAAAGCTGTTGTAGCGACCATCGCTATCGGTGGCAACGTAGCGCGTGGCGCTGAAGGTCAGTTGCAGGTTGTCAGTGACCGCACCGTTAACCTCAAATTCCGCTCCTTTGCTCACCGCGCCGCTGGTCGAACGATACGCTTGTTCACTGGAGCCGTTGACGAACTCACCGCTCACCGCTTCTGGCGCGTTATCCTGCTCAATACGGAACACCGCGAAGTTGGTGGTTAAACGCCCGTCCGCCCAGTCAGCCTTGAGACCCGTTTCATAGTTCTTGCCGGTCACCGGCGACAGCCATGATCCATCGGAGGAACGTTTGGTCTGCGGCGCGAAAATCGAGGTATAGCTGGCATAAGCCGACAGACTTTCGGTCAGATCATAGACCAGCCCGCCGTACGGCGTGATGTTGTATTTACGCATATCACCGCTGCTGCCGTCAGTGCTGTACTGGGTATAGCGCGCGCCGATAATCAGCGATAGCGGGTCGGCAAGCGACAGGCGAGCCGCCGTATAGGCGGATTTCTGCCGCACAATGTCGTCAGCATTTTGATACCAGTCGCCCCACTCCGGCTGCGCCACGCTGCCGTTCCAGTTGTTATCAAAGATGCCAATCTGGCTGGCATCCATCGGCCCATCCTGGCTGAAGGTGGCATTGTGCTGACGGCTGTAGCTCGCGCCGGCCATCAACTGATGCTGACGTCCCAATAGCTTGAATGGCCCGTTGGCGTAGGTATCGAAGGAGTCGACGGTACGCTTGCCTTTATCTTTACTGCCCCACCCGGTGGCACCGTCGCCGGTATCGGCATCGGGGTTGCCCATCACGTACAGCAGCGTGTCGTTGAAGGTCTGCTCGCCGTGGGTCCCGTTGAAGCGATATGACCAGCCGTTATCCCATTCGTGAGTCAGGTCGACAAACACCTTGCGAGACTCAACCTGATAGCGCGTCCAGTCTGCCGCCGTGTTGGTGCTGCGGTCGTAGTGCGTGCGCGAGCCGTTACTGTAAAGACTCGGCAGCCCGCCCCAGGTAGGATTGCCGGTGTTCGATTTCTGGTAGTCCCAGCCCAGCGACACGGTGGTGCTGTCGGTAAGATCCGCATCCACCACGCCGTAGAAGAATTTCTTGGTTTTATGATATCGGTCGAGCCAGCTGTCCTGATCCTGATAGCCGGTGACGATGCGGCCACGCAGGCTGCCGTCTGAGTTCAGCGGCGTAGAGAGGTCGGCGACATAGCGCTGCTTATTCCAGCTGCCGTAGCTGGCGCTGATATTACCGGTTGCCACCTTGCTGTCCGCCCGCTTGCGCACCATGTTCACCGTCGCGCCCGGGTCGCCCGCGCCGGTCATCAGCCCGTTAGCGCCGCGCACCACCTCAATACGGTCATAGATGGCGGTATCTTCCGCCGCATCGCCATAGTTCCAGGCATCGCCCAGCGAGGTAGGAATGTCGTCGTAGGAGAAATTGGTGATTTCAAAACCGCGCGAGTAGTAATAGCTGCGCTCAGAGTCAATCTGCTGCGATGAGACGCCGGTCGCGTTGGTCAGAACCTCATCTACCGTTTGCAGGTCCTGGTCCTGCATACGCTGGCGAGTGACGACGCTGACGGACTGCGGAATATCGCGCGGCGCCAGATTCATCTTGGTGCCCGCGTGCGTGGTTTTTACCGCGTAGTCTTGTTGCGCATCGGTCGTACTTTCTCCGCTACCATAGACCACCATCTCCTGACTGGTTTCTGCGGCCTGAGCCTGGTGAACGAAGCCGTGGATCGCTAGCGCAAGAAGCGAAACGGTGAGCGGTTTCCCGCTGATTTCCCTGCCGTTAAAAAACATATTGGGTCCCATCAGATCTTGTTGTTGTGAGTGAGGCCGTTCCGCTCGCAGCGCCAGGATATGACGCGCTTTTCCATAAGCTTTTGAGCTGCATAAAAAGCGATAATGACCACAAATGAGAACGCCAATGATAATCACTCGCTTTAAATGACGCAGTCTGTTTTGTCAGTTAAATGTAAGCAAATGTATACATATTTATTATCAAAGTGT
>CP070603.1:424367-433780 GCA_016939855.1 Kluyvera ascorbata | reverse complement strand
GATGTGGGTGCGCTACCACCGAAAAATGGGATCGGCGAATTTGCGCATTTGTGATAAATAATTATGATTCTCATTCTTATTAAAATATCCCGTCACCGCACCGCCTCTGCCGGGAACCGCTTATCCAATGATGGAGTTTCGAATGGTATCGTTATTCAGCCCGCGCAAAACGGCGCTCTGCGCCGCACTCGTCGCCGCTTTTACCCTCCACTCGCTGCCTGCCCTTGCCGAAAATGCGCAGCCTGCCGAGAGCGCCGCGGCGCTGAAGACCGCTGCTGGCGTCACGCAAAACGCGCTGGGCGATGGTCTGTATGAAATGGCCCTGTTCTCCGGCGAGAAATCACTGTTTGTCGCCAGCGCACAAAGCTTTAAAGATGTGAACGGCGGCGTGATTTATCGCGTGGACCCGACTTCGCTTGCCGTCACCGGTATCACCCATACCGATCTGAAAAACTTTGGCATGGCGGTGGATAGCGACGGCAAAACGTTCTACGTCACCAACTCGCTGGACGGCGGGGTATCAAAAGTGGACGCGAAAAGCGGCAAGGTGTTGCAGCGTTTGATGCTCGACGGCAAAGACAAGGACGGTGACCCAGCGGGCGCACGTGAAGTGCTGTTCCACGAGGGTCTGCTGTTTATCGGCCGCGTCGCCGAGCCGGGCTATATCTCGGTGGTCGATGCTAAAACCATGACCGTGAAGGCACGTATTGATAACGCAGGAAAATGGGTTACCGGCATCATCTACTCACCGGTGACCAAACGCATCTATGCGACCAACGGCGGCGGTGAAGTGCTGGTCATCAACCCACAAAGCTACAAAATTGAGCAGCGCTGGACGCCGGGCGACGGCAAAGAATATCTGCTGCTGAACATGGCGGAAGACCCAAAAACCGGCCGTCTGTTTGTCACCGATGACTCTAAGGCCAAAACCACGCTGGTCTTTGATGAACACACCGGCAAAGTGATTAAACGCATTGACGGCGATGCGCTGGGCATTAAGTTTGACGCGAAGCGTAATGAGATCTTCATCAGCCAGCGCGAGTCGAAAAAAGTCCTGCGTCTTGATGCCACCAGCTACGCTGTGAAGCAGAGCTGGGACTTCAGCACGCGCCCAAACAGCCTGCTGCTGTCTGATGATGGCAACACGTTATACGTGACGCTGAAGCAGGACTTCAACAAAGATAACTCCACCAAAGGGCCGGATAGCGTCGCGCGTATTACGCTGAACTAACCTGTCAGAGTGGCACATCCGGCACGGTGCAACATCGCGCCGGATGGTGCTTCGCTTATCCGCCCTACCTTATTTACGCTTTAGAAACATGTATTTATTATTCACTTCCTTTCGTACCGTTTTTTAACCTGGCTGTCACGGCGAAGATAATAATCAGCAAATATAATCATCATTGATTATATTTATAACCAGTAAGAGGCATTCAACAACTACTTTATTATTTACGCTTATTGCCACGTTCTTCATATCGGAAGTATGTTATTTTGTAAGTGCGGTTAATTAAACAATTCGCCACGCGAAATTAAACAATCCGGTATATACAGGGTAATTACCCCTCCGTATAATTTCGCGCTGTCATATATTAAGGTTACGTTATGCTCAAGCACGTTCAGGATATGGCGCTTTTTGCGCTACTGGTTGAAAACGGTTCATTTACAAAAACCGCCGCTGAACTGGGTATGACAAAATCTCGTATCAGCCAGAGAATTAGCGCGCTTGAGGAGTATCTTAACCTCAGATTACTGAATCGTACGACGCGCAAAATATCGCTGACGGCGGACGGAGAGCGCTACCTCGCCTACTGCCATGAGATAGTGGACGCCAGCGTTCGCGGAGACAAAACGGTACAGGCGCTGCATAGTAAGACTGGTGGAAAGCTGAAAATCATCGCCCCACCGGGTTTTATGGCGAGTATTCTTCCCGCGGTACACCATCAGTTTTTGCAGACGCATTCGGATATTGAGCTTGAGCTGTTAACCGCCGACTCCTTTTATGGCTCGGTAGGCAGTGAGTTTGATGTAGCCTACCGCATCGGTAAACCCTCAGATGATACCTGCATTGGTCGCTTTCTTGGGACGTTTAACCGTTTTGTCGTCTGCACGCCAGGGTACCAGTCACAGCATGATATCCAGCACCCCGACGCGCTGAAGACCTGCGAGTTGATAACCCATCGCACCTGGAAAAGTATTACGCTCTTCCAGCGCGATGAGTCCTATGAATTGACGATGCCGCTGCGCCATACCAGCGACAATCTGACCTATATCCTGCAGCAAACGCTACAGGGAACCGGCGTCGCGATTCTGCCCGGATATATCGTTAAACCCTATCTGCAAAATGGCCAGCTCACGGCGTTACTACCGCAATGGGAAGTACAGAAAATAGATCTCTGGATGATTTATCAAAGCAAAACGCATAACCCTGCGGTACTTCGTGACTATATCAATTTTGTGACCCAGTACGACGTTATCCCTAATGCCATGTAATGTCGCGTCGCCGCATTACATATCCCTAAACCACCAATATCGATAAGTAAATAAGATGACCACTCGCTCTATTTCTGCGGAAGAAAAATCGCTTCTGATTTTCAATCAGAAAAATAAAATGGATAAATACTGGAATCTCTATTCCATGGAACTGATCACCCAAATCACCACAACGGGTCGTTTGTACCATCACTATATTCAACCAAGTGAAAAAGGCCGTCTCTGCGTGTGCGTATTCGATGGGGTCTACATCAATATTATTCGTTCACGTATTTTTGGTGAAATAGAGATCCACTTCGCAGTGGAATCCGCCGAGCTTGGTCGTATTGAGCTACCGTCCGCCTGCATCGACATGCAGGGTAATCTGGACCGCCATATTCCCCTTAATGACAAAACCCGCGTGTTTGCCCATTACCTGGATCGCCTGCAGATGGTTTACGACTCAATCTTAGCGTTGTCTCCAGAGAAGGCGTAAACCATGATAGTCAGGCCGCAGCAAACCTGGTTGCGTAAGTTATTCTCATGGCGCGGGTCGATCATGAGAAAAATTTCTCCCCAGCTCTGTTTCTTTATCATGCTAAATATTGCGTATTTGTATTTGCTGCCGCTTATACATCTGCACGGTATCATTGCCAAAGAGAGCTCGTTTTATTTTATCGGCGTGTCGATTTCAATCTCGGTCTTTATCGGGTTTCGCAACAACACCGCGTGGCTGCGCTACTGGGAGGCGCGCAAACTGTGGGGGGACCTGCTCATCGCAAGCCGGTCGCTCATGCGGGAAGTGATCAACACCACCAAGGCCAGCCCGGAAGAGAAAATGGTGATACTGGATCTGATTGTCACCTACTGCGCAACGTTAAAAGCCAAGCTGCGTCATGGGCCAGTCCCGGTTTCACGCGCGCTGGACTACCAGCACCTCACGACGCCCTGCAACGCCCTGCTGCAAAATATCGGGCAGTGGCTTTATCAGCATCGGCCGAACGAGTTTGTGTACCGTAATTTCAATGATTATTTGAACCAGATGAGCACCATTCAGGGGGGCTGCGAGCGTATCAGCAATACGCCCATTCCCTATGCCTATTCGTTGCTGCTTCACCGGACGGTCGGTATTTTTTGCGCCGTCTATCCGCTGCTGCTGATTCATGATTTTGGCTTTATGACGCTGCTGTTTTCTATTTTCACCACCTATGCGCTGCTGGCGCTAGACGCTATCGCCACCGAGCTCGAGGACCCCTTCGGTACCGAGGATAACGACCTGCCGCTCAATGCCATTTGCAACGCCATTGAGATAGACCTGAGGGAAATGGTGAAAGACAGCCTGGTACCGGCAAAACTGACGCCTGACGCGAACTTCCGGCTGATTTGAGTTGCGGTTGTGCTGTTCTCTCTCCTTATGGGGGAGAGAACGACACAGCACCAGTCTTTAGCGGATGACATCGTAGACCGACTTCTGAATCGCCAACCATTTTTTGCTATCGGCATCCCCCGTCGCTTTACTGCGCCGCTGGGCGCTATCCACAGCCAGACGCTGACGCGCCACCACCGCAGGCGTGGTACAGAAAGACTGAAGGTAAGATTTACGAATCGTGGTAAGCTGCGCACCCTGCGAAAGCTCGTGCGTCAGCGTGTTGATAAACCGCCGACAGGGCTTCGGCTCATCCATCTGCAAATGGTAGCGCAGCAACAGATTCAACACGTCCTCATGCTGGGCCGCCATCGCGGCATCCGTCCACGCCAGCTGCCAGGTCATACCGGCGCGTAAAAACAGCGTGGTCACTTCAGTATCATTACGGTCAATGGCTGAGCGCAGCGCATTGCGATCCCACAGGATCCCACGACGAGCCAACATCTCACGAGGCGATGCCGGTGAAGGGCTTTCGGCTTCGGTAACGACAACCGGCTGCGGAGGTTCAACGTAGGGCCGCGGCTCTGGCGATGATGTCAGCAGACTGATACCGCCAAGCGCCATCCCTAACACCGATACCGCAACCGCTCCCCACAGTACCGCTGCGGCAATCCGCTCGCGGGTGTCAGCGCGTTCACGTGCTTTATGCGAAAGACGCTCAATGCTGTCGGCAATCGGTTTTCCATCAACACCCCAGGCATGGGCATAGTCCCGCGCAAGCGTCCAGTAGCGCTGAACTTCACTGCCGTCCGCCGCCATCAGGCTGGCAGGGTTAACCCGCGTGCGCCCCTGCTCGTAGGCGTGTTGGACCGGGGTGGTGATTTGCTCGGTATAGAGATCTAACAGCTGGCACTCTATTTCCGTCAACGGATGGTGTGCCAGCATCGTATTGCGCATCCGGCGCACATCCTCGAGGAAGGTATGCAGAGTCAGACGCTGCTCAGCGAGAAAAGTCAGCGAGGCAGAATGGTTAAATAGCGAAGAGTAGTAACGGGTGAACGCCTTTTTATCCACAATCAACAGCGCCAGCTCGCTAAACGTCATGCCATCAAGGACGTTTTCCGTCGGGCTACGTGAACGCCAGCGCATCACATCGTGCGAACCAAACTGAACGCTCAGATACTGGTGGAGATGGGGAATATCCGGCCAGACCTGCATCACCAGCCCGCGCAGCATGAGTTGAATGGTGCGAATCTGCCGTTCGGCCTGTTCCTGCAACTGCTCGGCATCACCAGCATAGCCGGTATTAAACATCAGCAACGGTTGCTGCTGCTTGATTTGCTCCAGCGTCACCACAAACCGCTCGGCGGCAATCAGCTGATTTTCCGTTGCCGTGATGCCATGCTCATAGGAGGGGATCCCCTGCTGGAGATGCCTCAGCTGGAGCATAAATTCACTCAACTGGCTGTCGTTGATATTAAGCCGCTTGGCCACGGCGCCCCAGCCGCCGAGGTTAAGTCGCGCTTGATCAAGCTGCTCCAGAAACCAACGAGGATCTTTACCTTCCGTCACGCGCAGCTTTAGCAGCGTGAGGATTTCTAACGAAGCCTGACGTATCACGCTCAGGCAATGCTCATACTGCTGGCCAACCTGTCGCGATAACGTCGACATCTTCCCATTCCTTAATCAACAGCAAGGTTTTTCGCCTTAGGATTAATAGGTTACTTATTTGTTATTTTTGTCGTTACACCATAGATCAATTCAGGCAAATTAACAGTCCCGGCCCCCCTCCAGAATGTGAAATTATGATCGCGCTCACCACAGAACGTTTAGCCTGTACACCAATCGTCGAAGGCGACTGGTCTTTTTTCTTATCGCTACAGCAGAATCCACAGGTCATGCGCTATGTGGCTGATAACCGACACGAAGAGGATATCAGGGCCGCTTTTGACACCCGCCTTGCCCCCTGGTCACCCGGCGCGGAGCACTGGCTATGCCTGGTAGTGCGCGATAGCCAGCAAACGCCGCTGGGCGTGACCGGCTATATCCACCGTGACAGCGACAGTGCGGAAGTGGGTTTTTTATTTGCCCCCGAGGCACAGGGGAAAGGTTATGGCAGCGAGTCGCTTCGCGCGGTATGTGACTACGCCTTTCAACACGGCGGTATACGCCGCCTGACGGCAACGGTCACCGCGGGCAATATCGCCTCACGGCGTACGCTTGAAAAAATGGGATTTGTGCTTGAAGGCGAGCTAAGAGAAAGCTACTTCCTGGCAGGAGAGTGGCAAAATGACTGGCTTTTCGGCCTATTGAGTCATGAATATAATCATTCTCAGGCATCTGGCTAATAGCGGCGTCAGAACGACTCTTTTACACTCCTCATCCTGTTAAATGAGGGGCAAAAATGTTAAATACCGCTACACCGAGCCTGTCAGGCCTAGAGTTTATTAAGCGTTATCAAGGGTTGTCGCTGGAACAATACCAGGATGAAGAGGGTCTGTGGGTGATAGGCTACGGGCATCTGATACGCGGCCATGAGCGCTTCGAGACCGCAATAACCCTCTACCAAGCCGAAATGCTCTTTCAGCAAGATGTCGCAGAATACCAGCATCTGCTCCATCAATGTTTACAGGTGCCAGTCAGCCAACGCCAGTTTGATGCCCTGTTGTCGCTGGCGTTCAGTCTTGGGCCCGAGGCGTTACAACAATCCCCTATCTTGCATAGCATTAATCAAGGTCAGTTCGCTCACGCCGTTGCTGGCTGGCAACGGGAAGGAAAACGGCGGAGCAGCCTGGCGGCAGAGCGCCAGGCTGAAGCCGAACTATTCCAGGCAGATATTGCCTGAAGCTTTCCGATTATTCAGCAGCATGGCCGCCTGCGTGCGGTTTTTAACGCCAAGCCGGCGGTACAACGACTCCAGGTGCGCCTTCACCGTTCCGGCGCTAATATCCAGCGCCCGGCTGATCTCTTTATTCGATTCACCGTTTGCCAACAGCAATAATATTTCACGCTGACGCTGGCTGAGATTATCCAAACCCTGCTTATCATGCTCATAATCCATACGCCAGTCGCCCGGCAGGCAAATAAGCCCTCGCATCACGCTTTTGATGGTATGCACAAATATTTCAACGCTGGCATCTCGTGGAATAATAGCCTGTACGTTATAGGCCATCATATCATTCAGCCAGGTGCGGTTATAATCATTCACAATAATGATACCTTTTGACTCCGGGAACTGCTGATGTTTTTCCTGCAATAGCCATTGGCAGAAATCGTGATCCAGACCGCCATCCAGAATCAGTATCGCATCTGGGTGCTGTAACAGCTGCCGCCACAGGTCATCGGCCTGACTAACAGCAGAAATATCAATTCCTGGAATATGTTCCTGTAGGCTTATTTTCATTCCATGAATAAATATTGACTGCCTGTCAAACATCACTACCTGCATAATGGATTCCCCATAAAAATGTAAAACGGATTCTAATGGCGTGAAGAGTAATCCCCACGACATGAAATAAGAACCCGTCGTTTGGCCTGGGTCATTTTACGTAGATATCTGGCAATCTAAACATCACAATTATGAATGTTTACAACCCTCTCAATGCGATTACGCATTCAAATAAGTTATCACATTTTAATTAAGAAAAGGATGATATGGCTGTCGATAAGATAATATTAATTGGCGAAATATAGATTATTCGCGGGAGAATAGGAAGTAGCGAGTCCTGAATAGGACATTATTTAGCACGATGTGTAAATAACGCCTTTGCGGACCAAAGGCGTTATCCGGTGGCTTACAGGAACATACCGCCCGAGACCTCAATACGCTGCGCGGTCATCCAGCGCAGGTTGTCACTGAGCAGTGCGGCAATCGCATCGCCAATGTCATCCGGCAGGCCTACACGGCCCAGCGCAGTCTGCGAAGCGACATACTTGTTCAGGTCGTCATTATCACGAACGCGCCCGCCGCCGAAATCCGTTTCAATCGCCCCTGGCGCAATGCTGTTAACCGAAATACCGCGCGCGCCCAGCTCTTTGGCCTGATAGCGGGTCAGCACTTCCATCGCCCCTTTCATTGAAGCGTAAGCGGCGTAACCCGGCAGGGCAAAACGCGCCAGCCCGGTCGAGACGTTCAGAATACGCCCCCCTTCAGCCATCAGCGGCAGCAGCCCCTGGGTCAGGAAGAATGGCCCCTTGAAGTGGATATTCATCAGCTCATCAAATAACGCCTCTGACGTCTCGGCAAAGGAGGCGTAGAGCCCAATTCCGGCATTGTTCACTAAATAATCAAACGTCGCGCGACCCCAGACCTGGTTCAGTGCCTCTTTCACCTGTTGGGTGAAAGTAACAAAGCTCGCAACATCGCTGACGTTCAGCTGCAATGCCACTGCTTTCGCCCCTTTTTGCTCAATTTCGGCCACAACGTCCAGTGCGGCATCACGCTGACTATTGTAGGTGAAGATAATATCCGTTCCCTGCGCGGCAAGCTTCAGCACCGCATTTTTGCCGAGTCCGCGGCTACCGCCGGTTACTAACGCAATAGGTTGAGTCATGGGAAACCTCATTTCAGTGGGTGTGTTCGTTGAGAACAAGCTTATTAGGTGATAAAAGAACAATAAATATCCCTGATTACGCTTCACTGTCTCATCTGGAACAACAATAGGGCATTCTGATGGATAAAATTCACGCAATGCAACTGTTCATCCGCGTCGCTGAACTGGAGAGTTTTTCGCGCGCGGCGGATACCCTGGGCCTTCCTAAAGGTAGCGTATCGCGACAAATTCAGGCGCTGGAAAACCATCTGGGCTGCCGCCTGCTACATCGCACCACCCGGCGGGTGCTGCTGACTCAGGATGGTATGGTGTATTACGAGCGGGCGAAGGATCTGCTCAGCAACCTCGACGAGCTGGACAGCATGTTTCAGAGCGACCCCAGCAGCGTCAGCGGGCGGCTGCGCGTGGACATGCCGGTCAGCGTAGCGCGCAAAATCGTGATCCCAAAACTGCCCGCTTTTTTGCAGCACTATCCCGGTATTGAGATCGAACTCAGCAGCAGCGATCGCCTGGTGGACGTTATTCGGGAAGGCTTCGACTGCGTGGTGCGCGTGGGTTCGCTGAAAGATTCTGGGTTGATTGCCCGCCCGCTCGGCAAGCTGACCGTCATCAACTGCGCCAGCCCAGGCTATTTGTCGCGCTTTGGCTACCCGGAGTCGCTGGACGACCTCAGCAACCACGCGTTGGTCCACTACGCCGCCAATCTCGGCGTACGGCCGCAGGGGTTTGAAGTGGCCAAAGAGAACGGCACCCAATGGGTCAAAACCGGCGGAGTGCTGACGGTGAACAGCACCGAAACTTACCACGCCGCCTGTCTGGCAGGGCTGGGGATTATTCAGGTGCCACGGGTGGGCGTGCGCGAGGCGCTGCATAGCGGCGAGCTGGTTGAAATTCTCCCGCAGTACCGAGCAGAACCGATGCCGGTGTCGCTGATTTATCCGCATCGCCGAAATCTTTCGCGACGGGTGCACCTGTTTATGGAGTGGTTAACCGGGGTGTTGCAGGGATATGTGGATTGAGCC
>CP070603.1:411950-424324 GCA_016939855.1 Kluyvera ascorbata | reverse complement strand
CCCGGACGAGATGCAACGCACCGACTCCGGGAACCTTCTATACTTAAGTAAAAGCAATTAAAAGGAAAATTAACCTGATGACGTCGGAAAACAACGATAAACGTCTACAGCAAAAGGCTAGCAAGGCGCTGGATAGCGTCACCACCACGGCGCAGAAGATTCAGCGCCAGCCGATTATCGCCCACCTGATTCGCGCCGCCGAGCGCTTCAACGATCGGCTGGGAAATCAGTTCGGCGCGGCGATTACCTATTTTTCATTCTTGTCGATGATCCCCATTCTGATGGTGTCATTCGCCGCCGCCGGGTTTATTCTTGCCTCGCACCCAACGCTGCTGCAGGACATCTTCAATAAGATCCTGGCCAACGTCAGCGACCCCACGCTCGCCGCCACGCTCAAAAGCACCATCAACACCGCCGTCCAGCAGCGTACCACCGTTGGCCTTGTCGGTTTGTGTATCGCGCTCTACTCCGGGATAAACTGGATGGGCAACCTGCGCGAGGCGATTCGCGCCCAGTCGCGTGACGTCTGGGAGCGTACGCCGCAGGACCAGGAAGCCATCTGGATTAAGTACCTGCGTGACTTCGTATCGTTGATTGGCCTGCTGATTGCGCTGATTGTCACTCTCTCGATTACGTCGGTGGCAGGTTCCGCACAGCAATTGATTATCTCGGCGCTGTATCTCGACAGCATTGAGTGGCTGAAGCCCGCCTGGCGATTGATTGGCCTGGCAATTTCAATTTTCGCCAACTACCTGCTGTTCTTCTGGATTTTCTGGCGCTTACCTCGCCATCGCCCGCGTAAAAAAGCGTTAATTCGCGGCACCTTTATCGCGGCCATCGGTTTTGAGGTGATCAAAATCATCATGACCTGGACGTTGCCGACGCTGGTGAAATCCCCTTCCGGTGCCGCATTTGGCTCGGTGCTTGGCCTGATGGCATTCTTCTACTTCTTCGCACGCCTGACGCTGTTCTGCGCCGCGTGGATTGCCACGGCGGAGTACAAAGATGACCCGAGAATGCCAGGAAAAACCCACCGCTAAACGCCATGTTGGGCTGAAAATTTCAGCCCAACCCAACGAATTAGCATATAAATCCAGCCTGTAACTTTTATTTAACCAAAAACCAGTTTTATCATCTAATCTACAAAAAATGTGAAGCATTTCATGTTTGATAATTTACTGGTATAGAAATTATCCACTTTTTGCCGCTCTTTGCGCCATTTTACAATCCTGTTACAGATTGAAATGTCGCTTTTGCTATGTCTAATATGGCCTTTCGTTCGCTATACATATTAGAAAAGACTATGACCAGCACAACACTCGATACCGAACAGGCTTCCGCTCCGGTTAACTCGCGTAACAAAGTCGTCGTGGCCTCACTCATTGGCACCGCCATTGAGTTCTTCGACTTCTATATTTACGCTACCGCCGCGGTCATCGTGTTCCCGCACATCTTCTTCCCACAGGGCGATCCGACAGCGGCCACGCTGCAATCGCTGGCAACGTTCGCTATCGCCTTCGTCGCTCGTCCTATCGGTTCCGCGCTCTTCGGCCACTTCGGTGATCGCGTCGGGCGCAAGGTCACGCTGGTCGCTTCGCTGCTGACCATGGGGATCTCCACCGTGGTTATCGGCCTGCTGCCAAGCTATGCCTCCATCGGCATTATGGCGCCGGTCCTGCTGGCGCTGGCGCGCTTTGGTCAGGGTCTGGGTCTGGGCGGTGAATGGGGCGGCGCAGCGCTGCTGGCGACGGAAAACGCCCCGCCGCGCAAACGCGCACTGTACGGCTCTTTCCCTCAGCTGGGCGCACCGATTGGCTTCTTCTTTGCTAACGGCACCTTCCTGCTGCTCTCCTGGCTGCTGACCGACGAGCAGTTCATGACCTGGGGCTGGCGCGTACCGTTTATCTTCTCTGCGGTGCTGGTTATCATCGGCCTGTACGTGCGCGTCTCGCTGCACGAAACGCCGGTGTTCGCCAAAGTCGCTGCCGCGAAGAAACAGGTGAAAGTGCCCATGGGCACCCTGCTCAGCAAGCACGTCCGCGTGACGGTGCTCGGCACCTTCATCATGCTGGCGACCTATACGCTGTTCTATATCATGACCGTCTACTCAATGACCTACAGCACCGCCGCCGCGCCGAATGGCCTGGGGCTGCCGCGTAACGAAGTGCTGTGGATGTTAATGCTAGCGGTGATTGGGTTTGGCGTGATGGTGCCGATTGCTGGCCTGCTGGCTGACCGGTTCGGCCGTCGCCCAAGCATGATTGTGATCACCAGCCTGATTATTATCTTCGCGCTGTTCTTCTTCCAGCCGCTGCTGGGCTCCGGTAATCCGGCGCTGATTATGCTGTATCTGCTGGTTGGTCTGAGCCTGATGGGTCTGACCTTTGGCCCAATGGGCGCGCTGCTGCCGGAGCTGTTCCCCACGGAAGTGCGTTATACCGGGGCGTCGTTCTCCTACAACGTGTCGTCGATTCTGGGCGCGTCCGTTGCACCGTATATCGCGGCGTGGTTGCAGAGTAGCTATGGGTTGTTCTACGTGGGTGTCTATCTGGCAGCCATGGCGGCACTGACGCTGATTGCGTTGCTGCTGACCCACGAAACCAAACATCACTCGTTATAAAAGCATAATGATACGGCAGGCCGGATAAGGTATTTACACCGCTATCCGGCCTACCGTTCCCTCCCGCTAACCCCTCATTACTTCTTCATCTGGGACAAGATGTTCCGGCACTGATTAGCATCGCCTTCTGAAGGCGAAATCAACGCTAGCAGCGCCGCAGCGGGCGTTACTAGCGTCGCGAGAGCGGCCGCCACCGCACCACGCGCAATCAGGGGCCCGACTTTAACCCCCGCCTGCGGGTTTTTGAACGACCCCTTTACGTAAAGCGGCGAACGCAGGGTAATAACACGCAGCCCCTTACTCTCCGGGTCGATGGTCAAATCAAGCTGCTCAGAAGCCATGCTGGCGGTACCGGTCACGTTGATCACCGCGTTCTCCGTGTCGAAGGCGAAAATTTGCGGCCGCGCCACGCCGTTAACCAAATCCAGATTTGCGGCCGCGCAGTTCACCCGCACCTCATCATCGCCGAAGATTTGCCCAACGATAAAATTACCGACGTTAAGCCCAAGGATCTCCATCAAATTACGGCTGACCAGCCCGTCATTCATCAGCAGCTTAAGATTACCGTTGCTGGTACCCAGCAGCGCCGCCACCGAGTTGCCCACCCCGCGAATATCCGCGTCACCGTTCATTTCGCCGAGGGTCTTTTGCATCAGCTCAACGTTGGGCATCAGCGCTTTGAGTTTCAGCCTGCGCGCCTGAATATCCGCTCGTCCCTGCATCGGTTTTTTATCGCCTTCCAGGTGAATGTTTGACGAGATAGTCCCTCCCGCCAGGCCAAATTTCAGCGGTTGCAGACGCAGGTCGGCATTTTTGAGGATGATATGGGTGGAGAGATTGCTGATTGGCAGCGTACTGCCGTGCTCGATTTTTCCGCCCTTAAACCGCACATCGGCATCCATCACGCCCCATTTATCGGTTTCAAAGCGGTCATAAGGCAATACTTTACCCGCAGGCTGAATGTCCTTTTTCACCTCTTTCGATTTCGTGCCTTTACCCGAATCGACACCAATAAGCGGCCCCAGGTCAGCGAGGCGTAGCTGGCGCGACTCGACATCGCCTTCCAGCTTAGGTCGCGGTTTGCCCGTGGTATAGGTTAGCGATCCGTGAATATCGCTGTCGCCAATGCGGCCATTGAAATCGCGATAATCAAAGACCGAGGATTTCTGCGCATCGATTTTCGCCACCAGATGCCCATCGGTTTCAAACGGCGGGGTGTCCGGCAGCAATACGCCGGTCAGCGCATACAGCGCCCCCAGAGAATCACCGGCAAACTTCAACCGCAAATCGACGCCGCCCATTTTCATGGGATCGTTAACCGTCCCGGTGAAAGCGACCCGCGTATTCCCGGAGCGGAAATCCGCCTGTACCGGGAACGGCGTACCCCCGCTGCGCAGAGCCAGCATGCCGCCAATTTTACCGGTTCCGGTTAGCGGCTGGCCGTTGTAGCGCCCCTTCGCCGTCAGGCCGAAAACATAATCGCCAGCTTTGGCGTTATCCCCTTTGGCTTTGCTACCGGTGACTTCGCTTAACGGCAACGGCTTACCCAGCGGATCGACCAGGATCTCGACATCAGCCTTGCTGATCTTGTCATCAATCGCAATTCGACCACGGTCGAAGAGAATATTGTCGAGGCGGAAAGACCACGAGGAGGGCTGCGCATTGGCCTCTTTCTCGTCGCTGCTGGCGAGGTTAAAGGTCCAGTTATTCGTTTTCTCCGACAGGCGGATAAGGCGCGCATCGGGCTGCTGAAGCTTGATCCACGGCAGATAGACCGTTTTCGTGAGCAGCGCCAGCGGCGCCAGCGTGGCCTCAATGCGCGGTAGGTGGACCATCGTCACTTCAGGAATATCCGGCGGGTTGCCGAGAATAATATCGTCGGCATGGACGTGCGGCCAGGGTACCCAACTCCGCCAGCCGGTCTCCTCTTTTTGACGTTCCCATACCACGCCCAAATCGCCGCGTATCGCGAACGGTCGGTTCAGCTCGGCTGAGACCTTTTGGTTGATGGTTGGCTTAAGACGGTTCCAGTCGAATGTAGCAATAAAGATGGCGATGGCTACAATCAACAGCACAATAATCCCTGCTGTCCAGGATATCGCCCTGGCTGTTTTTGACATTGTTATCCCCTTTCCTGATGACCTTGCCTATAAAACTATAGTCCAGGCATAGGGATGCGGGCAGTTCACAATATCGTTAACACATTTTCGAGGGTATCCATCGGCACCGGTCGGGAAAGAAAATAGCCCTGCGCGGCGGCGGCAGGTGAGTTTTGGATTTCGCGCCACTCCTCCAGCGTTTCGACACCCTCCACAATGACCCCTTTACAATAGCGGTTCATCAGCTCAATCAGCAGGATAAACAGTTTGCGGCCTTCAGGGGTTTTGCGCAGCATAATGAACAGGTCGCGGGCGACTTTGATGTAGTCGTAGCGTACTTCGTTCAGCGCCGAGAAGTTGGCCATGCCGGTGCCGAAATCATCCAGCCATAGCGGGCCAAACTCACACAGCGAGGCCACCGTAGAATCTTGCGGCAGGGCCATGTGCTCCACCAGTTCGAAGCGCAGCCAGGGAAGCGTTTCAATCATCGTTTTCAGGATACGGTCCTGGCGCATTTCCAGCAGCGTCAGCGCATCAACGTTCACCGATGCCAGCACCTTATTCTGCTCAAAGAAAGGCTTTCTTTTTGCCAGCATCGTCACCTGTTCTTTGATGACATGAATGCGCTGGCCAATAGAAACCGCAGCGAAGTAACGATCCGGAGCAATACGCTTTTGTGGTTGAGAGGGATGGGTCACTATCGTTAACACTTCAATCGCCATCAAGCGGCCCTGAATAGTGTAGATAGGCTGGTAGGTATAGACACGCTCACACTCTTGCCAGTATCGCAGCTGCTTTAGGCTTTCCAGCTCCGCATCAGGTACTCTCGCCCGCTGGTTCACCTGCTTTAACGTCATTTAAGCTTCCTGTGAAGAGAGGGTCAGAGGGTCTAGTGATAAAGTTATCGGCGGGGTAAGTGAGAACTTTATGTTCAGTTTTAGCCATTTTATTTCCGCTAAAATGAAGAAATCAGTCGTAACACGCGCTAGCTCAAAAAAAATAATGGAACGTTGTTTTAATATAGTTGACCAACGATTAGCCACAGCGCACACTACGAAAAATTTACCGAATCAGGTTGATGATTATGTCCAAAAAAATTGCCGTGATTGGCGAATGCATGATTGAGCTGTCCGAGAAGGGCGCACAAGTTAACCGCGGCTTTGGCGGCGACACCTTAAACACGTCCGTCTATATTGCTCGCCAGGTTTCTCCTGCTGAACTCAGCGTCAATTACGTCACCGCGCTCGGCACCGACACCTTCAGCCAGCAGATGATGGATGCCTGGCAGGCAGAGAACGTCAAAACCGACCTGATTCAGCGCATGAGCGACCGTATGCCTGGCCTGTACTACATCGAAACCGATGACACCGGCGAGCGTACGTTCTACTACTGGCGTAACGAAGCCGCGGCGAAGTTCTGGCTGGAGAGCGAGCAGTCTGCCGCCATCTGCGAACAGTTGGCGGGCTTTGACTACCTCTACCTGAGCGGTATCAGCCTGGCGATTCTCAGCCCGGCAAGCCGTGAGAAGCTGATTGCGCTGCTGAAACAGTGCCGCGCTAACGGCGGTAAGGTCATCTTCGACAATAACTACCGTCCACGCCTGTGGGCCAGCAAAGAAGAGACTCAGCAGGTCTACCAACAAATGTTGCAGTGCACCGATATTGCCTTCCTGACCCTGGACGATGAAGACGCGCTGTGGGGCGAAAAGCCGGTTGAAGAAGTTATCGCTCGTACTCAGGCCGCTGGCGTCAGCGAAGTGGTCGTGAAACGCGGCGCAGATTCTTGCCTGGTGGCGATTACCGGCGAAGCGCTGGTTGACGTACCGGCGGTTAAGCTGCCAAAAGAGAAAGTGGTGGATACCACCGCGGCAGGCGATTCCTTCAGCGCAGGCTATCTTTCCGTCCGCCTGACCGGCGGCGATGCGGCGGCGGCGGCGAAGCGTGGTCACCAGACGGCAAGCACCGTAATTCAGCACCGCGGGGCGATTATTCCACGCGATGCGATGCCGGCATAAGKTTGCGGGTATAAAAAAACCTCTTCCGGCTGGGAGAGGTTTTTTTTCGTCTTTGGGTTACCCCCCTCCCCATAGGGGAGAGGGTTAGGGGTAACCCGCTACTGCGCTGGCGGAATATCCGTCACATCCTGATGGCTATCTTCCGTCGCCGTCGCCGCTTCCGCCGTCGGTGTCAGCATAATCTTGCCCCACACCTCTTGCAGATCTTTCATGTTGTACTCCGGCTCACCGGTCGGCTGCTGAAGAATTAGCGCCATATCCTGAGACAGCTGCTGGCGCAGATCCTGGTTAAGCATGTCCGGGGTCAGCGATTCGAGGAAGCTCTGACGCAGCTTCTGGTACTGCTCCGGCGCAATATCCACCACCTGGTTTTGCAATGAACGCATACGCTGGCTAATCAGCATGTCGGTATCCATCCGCGCGTAGGTGGCGAACAGTTTTTGCAGCTCCAGCTTCTTCTGCGCAATCAGCGAATCAAACTCATCTTCCGGCAGACCTTTCTCACGAATGGTTGCCAGCTCGCGGGCTACCAGCCCCAGGTTGCTCTCCAGCTTCTCGCCCGGAGATTCCAGGTTAATGCCGCACTGGGCGCGCAGATACAGCACGCGACAGTCAAAGCCCAGGCCAATATCCTTCACGTTAGTACGACTCAGCTTCTGCTGGATATGCCAGAACAGCGCTTCACGCGCCAGGTCGGCACGCCAGTAGCGCTGCAGCGCGGCGGACTCACGAATCGGCTGCCACGGGGTATCCCACATAATGGAGAGACGATCCTGGCGCACCGCGTTGGTCATGATGCTCACCGCTTCCGGGTGCAGCGGCGACAGCGTTGGCACCGCGGCAGGTGTTTCACGTTTGCCCTTCAGCTCACCGAAAATCTTGCTGATCTGTTCAATGGTAGAACGGCTATCCACGTTGCCAACGACAATCAGCGTCATGGCATCCGGGGTGTACCATTTTTGATAGAACTCGGCCACATGCTTCGCATCTACCGGCAGCTTCAGCGGCTCTGCCGGGTCGTGACCCAGCATGGTAGAACCCTTCAGGCGATAGCGCCACCAGCCCTCTTTGGTATCCTGCGGCCAGGTTGCCACCATATCCTGCACGCCCAGCGCGTAGTTAACGGTGTCCGGCGTGATGCTCAATTTGCCAATCGAGGTAGCCAGCCAGTTCAACGCCTCTTTTTGCAGGTCGCTGCGGTTGTTTGGCAGGCTCAGGTTAAATCGGGTGTAATCATATGAGACGATCGCGGGCGGCAGCGGGCGTTTTGGATCGATGCTCTGCTGCCACATCGAGCGTGCCTGCATCGTCTGCAAGCCGCCGCTTTGGGTTAGCGCGATACGAGGAATAAGGTGGCTATAGCCCGTTTGCTGGGCGCTTTCATCTAATGAACCAATATCAATCGAGAGCCGGATTTCTACACGGTCACTCGGGCGCTGCGGAGTGGCTAGGACCTGCCACTGAAAGCCATTAGACAACGTACCCTGTTGCCAGGCCGGGTCCGGCTGGAGCGCTTCTGCCTGCACATAGCTGGCTGCTGCCATCATCAGCAAACCACCGGCTAAAAGTCGAATTGTTGTGCCCTGCATGTGAACCCCTGATGAACGTTCCTGGTTATCCCCGCCAGAGTCCGAGCTGCTTGAGCGCGGGCTCTTTAGGGTATAAAAGACAACCGCCGCGGGCGATTACCTAAAATAATGAAGCAAATACGTCAGTTAGACCACACAATCGCAAAAACGTCACATGGCTAAGTAAAATAAAATACAGGCTATAAGCAGCCAAATAATGACGCCGCCTAATTATGCGCAGGAGCCCGCACTCCAGCAAGGGAGTACGGGCTTAAGTGAGGAGATTAAGAGGATAATTCGTGCGGTTTTTTAGCAGTCGGACGGTTATTGAGCACGTCGTCCAACTGTTGAGCGTCCAGCTGTTTCACGCGTTTTGCCACCACAATGGTCGCCACGCCGTTACCAATCAGGTTGGTTAATGCACGCGCTTCTGACATAAAGCGGTCAATCCCCAGAATCAGCGCCAGACCAGCAACCGGCAGATGACCGACCGCAGAGATGGTTGCCGCCAGCACGATAAACCCACTACCGGTTACTCCCGCGGCCCCTTTCGAGGAGAGCAACAGCACCACCAGCAGCGTCACCTGATGGAAAATATCCATGTGGCTGTTGGTGGCCTGGGCGATAAATACCGCCGCCATCGTCAGGTAAATCGAGGTGCCGTCGAGGTTAAACGAGTAACCGGTCGGGATAACCAACCCCACCACCGACTTCCGACATCCCAGTTTTTCCATCTTATCAAGCATACGCGGCAGCGCCGACTCGGAAGAGGAGGTTCCCAGCACAATCAGCAGCTCTTCGCGGATATAGCGGATGAATTTGAAAATGCTGAAGCCGGTCGCGCGGGCAATCGAGCCCAGCACCACCACCACGAACAGAATACAGGTGATATAGAAGCAGATAATCAGCTGACCAAGCTGCACCAGGGTGCCGACGCCATATTTACCAATGGTGAAGGCCATCGCCCCGAACGCACCAATCGGTGCCAGGCGCATGATCATGTTGATGATACCGAAGATAACCTGCGAGAAGCTTTCAATGACGTTGAAGATAAGCTGGCCTTTGCTGCCCAGGCGGTGCAGCGCGAAGCCAAACATCACCGCAAACAGCAGCACCTGCAGAATGTTGCCGCTGGCAAAGGCACCGATAACGCTGGAAGGAATAATATCCATCAGGAAGGCAATGATGCCCTGGTCTTTGGCTTGCTCGGCGTACATCGCCACCGCCTTGGCATCAAGCGTAGCCGGGTCAACGTTCATGCCCGCGCCAGGCTGAACCACGTTAACAATGACCAGGCCAATAATCAGCGCGATGGTGCTGACCACTTCAAAGTAGAGCAGCGCCACGGCGCCAGTGCGCCCTACCGCTTTCATGCTTTCCATGCCCGCAATACCGGTGACTACCGTACAAAAGATAACCGGCGCAATCACCATTTTAATCAGTTTAACGAAGGCATCGCCAAGCGGTTTCATTTGCGCACCCAATTCCGGGTAATAGTGACCGAGCAACACACCGATCACTATCGCCGTCAGCACCTGGAAATAGAGGCTTTTGAAGAAAGAGGTTTTCATAGGATGTCCTTAAGCTATAGCCACAGGAAATGTAGGGATTATTTTTACCTGTTGGCACAAAATAACATCCAAGAAACATAATCGAAATATTTGTACGTTAATTTGATACTTAATTGTTAAAACTTTGAGCTGACACGCACAATCGCTAACTCTGATCTCCCGGAAGCAGTGAATTGTCCTTACCCAGATAATCTTGTTCAAAAACGTCGATTGGTACGGCGCGCGCAAACAAAAAGCCCTGCAGGATATCGACATCCGCCGCACGCAGCCACGCATATTGTTCTTTACTTTCAACGCCTTCCGCAACCATTTTCAGGTTAAGGCTCCGCCCAAGCTGAATGATAGCCGCCACCATGCTGGTATCTTCCGGCAGGCTGTCGATAAAGATTTTGTCAATTTTGAGAATGTCCACGGGGACCGATTTCATATGCTGTAGCTGACGCAGACCCGCGTAGCCCATGCCGAAATCATCCAACGCAATTCTGACCCCAGCGTTACGCAGCGGACGTAAAATCGCCACCGCGGCTTTCGGGTCGTCGATACGTCGGCTTTCCGTCACTTCCAGAATCAACGTACCCGGTGCGATGCGGTATCGGTTGAGCAGCGCCAGCATGTCAGAAACCATATCGTGATGCAGAAGCTGTAGCGCAGAAATGTTGACTGAAATCGGCAGCATAATGCCGTGCGACTGCCAGACAGCAAGCTGGCGGCAGGATTCTTCAAGCACCCAGTGCCCGACCGTCACCATCAGACCACAGGACTCAATGCTATCGATAAGATCGTTGGGCAGCGCCCAGCTTCCGTCCGGCTGGCGCTGACGCAGCAGGACTTCCGCGCTGCACACCTTGCCCGTGGTGGTCGCCACCTGCGGCTGCAGCCAGATAGAGAACTGCTGATTATCGAGCGCGGTCAGAATATCGCTCTCTTCGGTCAGGCGCTTCTGCGCTTTTACCATCTGCTCCGGGTCGAAAAACTCAATCTGGTTTTTCCCTTTACGGCGGGCAGTGAAAGCCGCTGAGAGCGAACGACGATAGAACTGTTCTGCCGTTAACCCGTCGTTGTACATCGCAATACCCACGCTGGCGCTCGGGCGTAGCTGAATACCCTGCAACGGCAAACGTTCATTAATGATAGTGAGTACTTGCTGACCTAATGTGATCGCATGCCACGGCTCTTTGACGTCGTAGGCCAGAATCACAAAGTCGTAGCCGCTCACCTGCGCCAGCACCATCCGCGGCGAAATCACCTGTTTAATCTTCTCAGCCAGCGTCAGCAGCAGCATTTCTCGCTGCTCTTCTTTCAGTACGCCCGCGGTGTCCTGCAAGGTTTCACAGGCAATGGTCAGCAATGCCACCGGCGTTTTACGCACCAGGCTCTGCTCCAACAGCCCTAACAGGAAAGCCTTATTCGGCAGGTCTGACACCGGGAAACGGGTCGACTGACCGCTCAGTTCGTCATACTGGCGCAGCAGCGCCTGCTGGTTACGGTTGTAGCTTCGCACCAGCGTACCGATTTCATCGTCGTGATGAAGACGCGGTAGCGAGAGCTGATGGCCAATGCGATCGGCCCCCGGCAGGTCGTGAATCTCATAGGCAATGCTGCGCAGCGGCCTGACAATCAGCCGATTGATACACCAGGTCAGCGCCACGGTCAGCATCAAAACGAGCAAAAAGTAAGCGGTCACTATCGTTGCCAGCGCGCTCATCACGAACTTGTACATACGATAAGGGTCGGCCTGGAGCACCAGATAGGCCAGCGGCTGCGGGTTTGCCGGACGCTCCAGCGAATACAGCGGCAGTGAAATCTGTACCGGAAGTTCAAAAATGCGCGTGATGTTAACCGGAACCGGGCGCTCTGGAATAAAGCTCATCCGCAGCGCCTGAAACTGGTTTGGCAGTACCACGTCGGCACGGCTCACGATGCCCGAGGGTTGAATGCGTCCGAGAATGGACTCTGCCTCGGGAATATCGGCTTTAAGGATGGCCGCTGACAGCGGCTGGCGTACCGAGCGGGCGATACTCTCTAATTGCGTCGCGGTGTTATAGCGATCCTGCTGGACAAAGTGGAACAATAAGATGAAGCAAAAGACGAACAAAAACAACATGGTAACAACCGCCACCATGGCCATTTGTTTTATTGTAAGGGAACGGCTAACGCGCAAAAGAGCTCTCCACTGATACGAACGTATTGCTCAGGCATCGAGAATAACGAGGCTGGCGGCAAAGTCAAAATAGACTCCGCCGCAATAATTATAACCCGGTGTAGTACCGGGTTATATAAGACGAATACCTATATTCGGAACGGCAGGATTACCAGTCTGCGTAAGGCGTGAGCGGCTGCGGCGGCATATCGAGGTCGCCCTGCCAGCCGGCGGCAGAGTAACGCACATAAAGCAGCGCGTGGCTCGGGGTGTAATCCTTCGCCTGCTGGATATCGACACCTGCGCCCACGAACCAGTTGGAGGTCACGCGCCGTTCGATGATGGCTCTCGCGGTGTAGCCG
>CP070603.1:411201-411893 GCA_016939855.1 Kluyvera ascorbata | reverse complement strand
TGCGGAATCAGGTTCATCAGTGGGTAACGCTGTTCCGTACTGGAGCGTGAATGCGACCAGGAAACAGAGCCGCCCAACTCCCACGACCAGTTTTCCGTACGCTGACGCCAGTTAACCGGGATGGCAAATGACAGATACTCCTGCGGGCTGTAGTAGCCCCCCTGACCCAGGGTGTAGCCGCTAAGATCCTTCTGATAGTGCCAAATCATATTGTTCAGGCCAACGGTCACCCGGCGGTTATTCTCGTTAATAACCTTATAGTAATAACCGGTCATCCAGCGTACGCGCCAGTTGTCGNNNNCGTTTTTACCGGTCAATTGGTCGCCGCCCAGCGACGCCCACACGCCGTTAGCTTCACCTTTATCGTAGCTCAGGCTGATGCCGCCGCCGTTCGCCCGCACGCCGCCCCAAGTGGTGCCAGGATGCGCGCCATTGTCGTTATCCTTTTGCCCACCAAATGCCAGCAGCGAGCTAGAGATCGGGCGACGATGCGCGTTAACCGTGTAACCCAGCGGGCCGACGTCGCTGCTGTAGCTCAGGCCACCAACAACGTCCACCACGTTGAAGCCCATCGGGGTGGTACCAATGTCCGCATTCCAGGTGTCATTTTTCCAGCCAATTGCCACGCTGGCGCCGCTGTCGCTCTGGTGCGTTGAACCATGACAGGCGGATAAGTTACAGGTCCCCCACTG
>CP070603.1:397363-411160 GCA_016939855.1 Kluyvera ascorbata | reverse complement strand
CGTCCATATTCACCAGATCCGAGCGGAAGAACATCCGGCCATCGGCCAGCGGTGCATCGACCTGGAACATGGTGGTATGCGCTTTCAGGTCGGAGTAACCGCCCGTACCGCTTGAACCCCAGAAGTCATGCTGCAAGGTGACGTTCAGGTCCTGCTGACGGTATAAATCCGCCGCATCGCTGCGCACGCCGCGCTTGAGCCAGTCGTCTTTCTCGTCGTTACGCATCAGACGGGTAAAGGTGTCGTTATCCACCGGCCGCGTTGGCGTAACCTGCGCGGCCACCATCGCCTCTTTGTAGGTTTCCAGCGCCTGTTTCGGGTTGCCATCCTGCGCCTGATAACGGGCGGCATCACGCAGCACCATCGCGGTATCCATTGACGGTGGCTGCGATTTTGCCTGCGGGATCAGGGCGGTCATCATTTGCTGAGCCGCGGCGGTATCACCTAGTTTTGCGCTAACCAGCGCGATACGGCGCTGAGTATTGAGTGAACGT
This sequence comes from Kluyvera ascorbata, assembly GCA_016939855.1. GTDB lineage: Bacteria > Pseudomonadota > Gammaproteobacteria > Enterobacterales > Enterobacteriaceae > Kluyvera > Kluyvera ascorbata_C. The sequence continues at coordinate 410,666 of CP070603.1, read as the reverse complement.
TCGCCCTCGGCAGGCAGTTGTGCCAACTGCTGGCGTGCGGCCAGGGTATTGCCCTCGCCAGCATAGACTTCCGCCATGCCCAGATGCGCATCTTCGTTATGCGGGTCTTTCGCCAGCACGGCGTTATATTCCGTAAGCGCAGCGGCATTATCGCCCCGCTGCTGCGCCCAGTCGGCGAGCGTTGAGTGAATACGAGCGGATTCAGGCTGTTGTTTTAACAGCGCAATCGCCTGCGCTTCCTGGCCGCCATCGCGTAGACGGTTGGCCTGAGCAATCAACTGGTCGCTGCGCAGACGCTGGTCAAGCTCACGAATGTTATCGCTCCACTGCGCCTGCGGCAGCGCCGCCAGATGCGCCAGTGCAGCCTGGTCCTGGCCATTGCCAGAAAGATAAAGCCCGTTGGCGTAGACCTGATCGGCATCGGCTGGCTTTTTACGCGCCAGATTAAGCATCAAATTGTCGGCTTCACCACGCTGCCCGGCGCTCACCAGGTCACGGGAAAGGCGATAAGTTATCCACACGTCATCCGGCGAGAGCGCCAGTCGACGGCGTTGAATTTCAGCCGCTTGCGCCCAATTGCCCTTATTCTCCAGCGCTTCAGCCTGCTGAGAGAGACGATCATTGGTCAGGCTGCGCTCGATATCGTCAATGCTACGACGCTGGCTCGCAGAAAGACCGTTGATAAAGGCAGTGGCTTTTTCCGGCGACTCGGCGCGGTAGATGTTCGCCAGCCCGCGCACCGCGCTGCTGTTGCCACGGTCGAGACGCAGCGCCTGCTGATAGAAACGTTCTGCCGAGGCGCTATCTTTACGCGCCATCGCCACATCGCCCAGCCCCAGCACTGCATAACTGTCCGTTGCATCAAGCTTACGTGCCTGCTGGTAGAAACCTTCAGCCTGAGCCAGATTGTTGGCCTTGAGCGCCGCGTCGCCTTTGCGAATCAGCGGCCAGTAGAGCTGCCAGGTCTGCGGCGTATTGTCTGCGGCCTGCGCCACTTTTTCCTGTTCTACCGCTTTAGCGCGCAGAACCGGGTCCGCCATCTGTTTTTGCTGTTCGGCCAGCATCGCCCGGGCGCTGTCCGCCGATTCACCGCTGCTGAAAATCATCAGATAGCGCTGCAGGGCCTGTACACTGGACGGGCTGACGGCCTGGTCTTTGATAGACTTAAACCACAGGTCACTCGCCGGTCCGCGCCCGCTTGACGATTTTGCCATTTGTTCCAGCACGTTAAACGCGTCATCACGCTGGTTAGCGGCAAGCAGCATATTGGCGAGCGTCATTTGCAGGCCAACGTTACCGGGGTTCTGTTTGTTCAGCGTTTGCAGGTGTTTAAGCGCTTCATCGCGTCGCGCCGGAATTTTGGCGACCGTAGTCCAGTACTCTACCGCATAGTCACCGTCCGGCGGCGCACCGTTAAAGGCTTTTTCATAGTCAGCCAGCGCTTCTGGAACATGCCCGGTTGTCGCCAGCAAACGTGCCTGCTGAAGCGCCTGACGACCGGCATCAGTGTTCAGGCCAATCTCCACGCGAGCGGTGTTGTATTCCGTTGAATTTGGTGCCACCTGCGCCAGTTTTTGCAGCTGCTTTTGCGCGCCAGCGGTATCGCCCTGGCGCAGCAGGTAACGCAGACGCGCTGCAAGCACCTGTGGATTGTTGGGATTAATCAGCTCCAGCCGATACAGCGATTGCTGTACCAAATCATCCCGTTTGCTGGCTTCTCCAAGGCGCACCTGGTTGAGCAGCTGTTCTTCTGCCGAGGTGTCTGCATAGCCCGGCTGTACCAGCGTCAGCCCCAGAGAGAGGGTGATTAAACTTAATGTGAACTTGCGCATTCCTGGCCCCAGTCAGGTAGTAATTCGCCGCGGGCGCTAAAGCGAAAACGGTGTTGATCCCAGCCCTGACCAAAGAGGGTCAGAACAAAATTATAATAAGCATCCGCGCCGGGAAAATGGTCAGCCACGCGCTGGCGCAAAACGGCCTGCGCGTCGCGATTTTGTAGGAATGGAATCAGCGAAGCTGAAAAACCGACCGGACCATCGCCGGTCACCGCCCCGGTAGCCGTCGCCACTTTTTCGGGGGGAACGCCCTGCTTCACGGTCTGTGCCGCCATCGCGTTAAAGCGTTTAAGCAGACGCGCTTTTTGCGGGTCGGCATCGTGCATCATGCCCACCCATAAATAGACACGAATAGCATCGTAGCTGCCGACCAGACTTGCCTCTTTCAGCAGCCAGCCATTTTTTTTGTCATAACTCACCCAGTCCGGCGAAAAGCCTTTCGGGGCGGTATCCAACAGCATTTTCAGGTTGGTATCGCGAAGCGTCGTCCACGGCGCGCCAAAGCGGCTGAAATACTGCGCCACCTGCGGAGGGAAATAGCTTGGGTTGAAGCGCCAGCGCGTTTCTTCGGCAAAGCCAACTCGGCCGGGCAGCAGCATCAGCCCCAAACCCGGGACTTTCACCACTTCACCATCGACAATCTTCGCCAGCAGCGCCTTACCCGTTGCCGTGTAATCTTCGTTTTTCCACAGCCGACCGGCTTCCAGCAGCGTCCAGGCAATCCAGATATCGGAATCAGAGGCCGAGTTGCTGTCCAGCACCGTCCACTCGTCATCGCTCTTTTTGCCCCACAGCCACGCCGGAAGGTGCTCGCGCAGCGAACCCTGCGCGAGGTTGTTTTGCGTCCAGCCCAGCAGCGTAGCGAAAGTTTGCTGGTCGTTCGCGGCAAGGGCAAAGAACAGCGCATAGCTTTGCCCTTCCGAGGTGGTTATTTTACGGGCATCGCTGGGATCGATAACGCGGCCTTCCGCGCTCACGAAATCTTGCTTGAACTGCTCCCAGGCAGGCCAGTGACAGGCGGCCTGTACCTGACCGCCGAGGGCGCATAGCAGAACTATCCAGCGAAGCATTTTCATCGCGGCTTACTCGTCTTCTGGGTTCAGACGACGACGGCTGATGATACGCAGCAGACGCCACAGTACCCAGGCCAGCAGCACGATGCTAATCGCCGCAAAGATAGCCAGTAACACCGGGTGGTTAGAGAGTGCGAACCACACGCGCTCGAACCACGGCAGGTGACCAACATAGTAAATGTCGCCTACACGCAGGCTGTTCACACCGGACTCACGGATCACCGACACCGAGCCAAACATCGCCGCACGTTTACCGCTATCGTTCAGCGCGTTGTTCAGCAGGTCATATCCGCTGGCGCTATCGGCAAGCAGCGCCACGACGCTACGCTGTTTAAAATACGGTGATTCAAAGCCAACCACGGCAGCCATCGGGCCAGAAGAGGTGATCCCGGCCTGGACGCTAGCCTGACGATCGTCGGTATCCAGATAGATACTCGGCAGATCGTTATGGCGCATCGGCGTTTTCACCCAGCTCTGGGTCGCATCCACCAGCAGGTCAATTTGCTTGTCGTTCTTGAGCTGTTGCGGGATAGAGCCAATCAACAGTAGATCGGCGTCTTTGTCCTGAATCTTGCTACCGTCATCGACGATGGTCATGTTCGACCCAGCCAGACCGGTCTGGCCGCCAATCACGCCCACGGTATTCAGCAGCGTGCTCACCTGTGCTTCAGACGGCTGCTTCGGCATAACGATAACGGTGTCAGAGAGGTCTGCCATTCGGGTGAACGGGAAGCCTGCATTGGCGAACGTACGCAGGTCCGGCATCGGCAGGAAGTGATAGTAGTGCGAGAAGTCGATAGTGGAATCGTCGCCAATCACCACATGGTTCTGTACCGGCTGGAAGGTCACACAGTTATCCACCGAGCCACCAGGCATCGGGTTCATATACTGGAAGTCGAAGCGCAACTGGTTCATCGCACCCAGACGCAGTGCCGGGATGCTGACGTCATTCTTACCGTCCAGTAGACCTTGCAGCACCGGCAGACGCATCATCAGCTTATTCACATCCTGCGTGCTGTTCAGGCTAAACGACTGCAGGAACTGGTTATTCAGACTGATATCCATCCGCGAGCTGTCTTTCACCGACGGCATGGTGTAACGGTATTTCAGATCCATGTCGATACCGGTGCTGCGAAGCAGATAGAGATCCGGCGGCAGGTTCAGCGACAGGTTGATAGAGGCCGGCTCCAGCCCGGTGGACTGTAGCTGTTGCTCGTAGGTTTTCAGCTCACCGAAGGTGACCGGACGGTCGGTACGCACCCAGTTTGGCGCGTCGTACGGCGCGCGAGCCAGCAGCGGTTTAACTTCATCCACCGTCACGCTGTCGCCACGGAACAGAATATTACCGGCCGCAATGCCCTGAGCGGCTTTCAGCAGGTCGTTATCGTCACGACCAAAGACCACCAGCAGCTTCATGTACGGGTTATTCGGATGGTCGATCATTTCGATCGTCGGTGCTTTCACCGCCGGATGATCGCGCAGGAAGTCTGGGCGATGATCGTTAGTAGCAAAGACGATCGCGTTACTTTCCGGCAGGGTGTTAAACATTACCGGGAAGGTCTGACCGCGCCAGCCGGCCTTCGCGCCAAACCATGAAGCAACAATACCGGCCGCCTGCTGCTGTGGCAGATCCGGAGAACCAGCAAAGACCATCGGCAGATTCAGCGCGCGGTTATCGCGAGCGTCAAAGAACGGCACCGGGAAATGCGACAGGTCGTTACGCACCTTCAGCGACTGGTAGGTTAAATCCAGCGAGCTGTTGCGCGCCACATCCAGCCAGACGGTGGTGTTCGCCGGGTTTTCACAGACGTCGCGGTAGTGGCCAATAAACTCCAGGCGCACGCGGTTAAAATCGGTGATATAGAGCGGATCGATTGGGATCTGCGTCGAGACCTTTTTACCCAACTGCTCTTTGGTAACCGGCAGCACGCCCATCAGCTCATCGTTAAGATAAACCTTCAGCTGAGAGACGGTCGGCAGTAATGATGGAGACGGCGTGTAGGTCAGATTCAGCAGCGCCTTCGACACCACTTCGTCGCTGCGCATGCCAAACTCAATGCCACCGTCAGGATTCGCTCCACGCAGGACCATGCTACCCGGCGGCGGCGCAATCTGGGCAAAAGAAAGCTTTACGTCGCGAGATGGCGCGTCTTCCACCACCACTGGCGACGTGGTTGCCGCATCGGCAGGAGCAGGCGCCGCTGCGTTGTCCTGAACAGCCGGCGTTACCGCCACCTCTGTTGTCGGTTCTGAATACGTCGTGAGCGGCAGTAAACTGCCCATGCCCACCGCCACTGCACAAATCCAGGAAAGTTTTCTTTTCATTGGTTCATCATCATTATTGTTGAGCCATAGCCGATAGCGGATGCTCGATTACCGCCTCACGTTCTGGACGGCGCGGAATGAACGAAGCCACCCACGCCACCAGCGAGGTGAGCGACCGGAAAATCTCTTTCGCCACCGGTGGCGCAAATTCGGCCAGGTGGCGATAACCACGGAATCCCAGCTTCAGAATATCCATCAGGCTTTCCAGTGGTTTATCTTCCGGGAAGCTGTCCTGCCAGAGCGCCCACGTATCCGCACGCGCAAACGTACACTGTACAAAATCGATATGCTGACGGGTGCTCATCGGCAGCAGCTTGAGACCCACTTCGCTGCCCAGCACGCGCACCACCTGCGTTGGGAAGACATACTCCTGCTGGCCGCGTTTGAGCAGCAGGTTGACCTTCTGCTCTTCCAGCACCTGAGCGTCACCGTTGATACGAATACCCACGCCGCCGTCAGAGAAGTCATGCACCGTACAAGAGAAGAGGTGCCCGTCTTCACGGGAAATCGCCCCCGGCATTTTGATTTCAACGCGGTGCGAACGACGCACCTGTTTACTTTCCACCGACACCGCCACCGCGCCGCCGAGGATAATCAGGTTATAGAACACCCACACCAGGCTTATCCAGACGGTCAGCGTTTCGTCCGCCGGGCCGTACATATAGCGCCAGATACCAAACGCCACGCCCACCAGGTTCAGCAGCACGAGGAAGATGTACGGGCGCGAGATAACCCAGTCGACGTACTCTTCTTCTACCAGCCCGCCTTTCGCGGTGACGTTGAATTTGCCTTTGTGCGGGTTAAACAGCGCCACCATCGTCGGCGGCGCGATGTACCAGGCGAGCACCGTTTCATAGATTTCACTCCAGAAGGAGTGGCGGTATTTACCCTGAATTTTCGAGTTGGTCAGGCTGGCGTGAATCATGTGCGGCAGCACGAACAGTGCAATCATCAGCGCCGGGGCATAGATGATGTAGGCATGCAGCAGCAGGAAGGCCAGCGGTGCAGTAAGGAAGATAAGCCGCGGCACGCCCGACAAGAAGTGGAACATGGCGTTGAGGTAACACAGTCGCTGCGGTAGCTTCAGTCCTTTACCAAACAACGGGTTATCCATACGGAATATTTGCACCATGCCGCGCGCCCAGCGGATACGCTGGCCAATGTGTGCCGACAGACTCTCCGTCGCCAGCCCCGCCGCCTGCGGCAAACGCATGTAAGCAGAGGTGTAGCCACGACGGTGCAAACGCAGCGAGGTATGCGCATCTTCGGTCACGGTTTCCACGGCGATACCGCCAATTTCATCCAGCGGTTTACGACGGATCACGGCGCAAGAGCCGCAGAAGAAGGTCGCATCCCACATGTCGTTACCGTCCTGCACCAGCCCGTAGAACAACGTGCCTTCGTTCGGCGTTTTACGAAAACGGCCCAGGTTACGTTCGAACGGGTCAGGCGAGAAGAAATGGTGCGGCGTCTGCATCATCGCCAGCTTCTTGTCCTTCAGGAACCAGCCCATGGTCATCTGCAGGAACGAGCGCGTCGGCACGTGGTCGCAGTCGAAGATCGACACGAACTCGCCTTTGGCATACTTCAGCGCGTTGTTGATGTTCCCCGCTTTTGCATGTTCATGCGTAGTACGCGCCACGTAGTGAACACCCACGTCTTTGGCAAACTGCTTAAACTCTTCGCGGCCGCCGTCATCGAGGATCCAGATTTCTATCTTATCTTTTGGCCAGTCGATGCCGAGCGAAGCGTAAACGGTGTTTTTGACAACATTCAGGTCTTCGTTATAGGTCGGTACGAAGATATCGACCGAAGGCCATTCGCTCATGTCCTTCGGCAGCGGCACCGGATGTCGATTCAGCGGCCAGACGACCTGGAAGTAGCCCAGCACCAGGACAATCCAGGCGTAGGTTTCGGCAAACAGCAGGATCAGACCACACACCAGGCTGACCGGATCATTCCAGTTGAGCGTTGAGGTGTAGCGCCACCAGATGTAGCGGCAGGAGACCGTCAGCGAGAGCACGATAAGCATCAACGCCGAGAAGCGCCCAGGAATGCGCCGCACCAGCAGCGCCACGCCCCAGAGCAGCATCAAGAACACAAACTGTGAGAGCGGGTTAAACGGTTGAGTAATACAGACCAGCGCCAGAATGAGCGACAGCGTGACCACCACGCCGAGAATCAGGCGGCGGAGGTGCGGGTTGATGTGCGCGAGCTCTTTTTTCGCATCGAGATGGCCGGTTTGCGCGTTCATGCGGCTTGGCAGTTCGTCTGCCCAGCGATTGTAACGCTCGCGTATCCAGTCAATGCCGGCCAACGGTTTCCACGGGCGCGTGCTGCGCTGTTCTGCCGGTTTTGTGGCGATGAGCCAGACCGCCTGCAGCGCAAAGCGCAGCGGGTCAAGCGGACGCGGTCGGGAAAAATTAATGTGCGGGAACAGTTCATCCTGGCGGGCACTTAGCGCCTGCCAGCGAGGGTTCTCCAACGGCAGAAAGAGCCACGCCAGCCCCACCCACAGGCAGGTCAACGTTGCGGAAAGCCAGGATGACCCCGCCTGTCGATAGCCAAGATAACGTGCGCGTAATCGCGCATACACCGGTGGAACGAAAATCCAGCTGCCGAGGCGAATCATGCTTCGCGCTCCGATACCGGATGCTGACCTGCGTAGTGCATCAGACACCAGTTCGCGAGGGTGATCATCTCTTCGGCGGCGAGGGAATCATGGCGGTATTCGCCCAGTGGTTGCTTGCTGGCCAGACTTTCAGCCATCGCTTCATCGAGGTGGATGACCACCGGTAGAAGACGTCGCTGGGTTTGCAGCCAGACCTGGTAAAGATCTTCCTGCAACGGACTACTCATTCGTAGCCCATTGATCAAAAGATGGGTATTCGCAGGCTGAGGTTGTTGATGCAGGCGAATATGGCAGTTCGCATCCGGTTTAAGAATCGTGAGCGTAAAGTGGCAGGCCTCGACAAGCGGTGCGGTCCAGGGATAAAAACCGTGGGGAAGATCCAGCAGAATCCACTGGTAGTGGCCTTCACGCTCCAGGGTCTGAACCACAGACGCTATCACCGATAGGGTGTCGCCCAGCGCTCCGGTATGTTCCAGCTCGCCCGGCTGAAGCTGACCAAATGGCAGAACATCAATCAGAGAGGTGTAACGCAAACCGGCGTCGCGCCAGTCCTGGCCGTCCAGTGTCGCCCGCGCCCAGCCGCTTTGACGTCCAATCTCATCGTTGAATGACAGACGCAGCATATTGTCAGGGCACGCATCGATGACCAACACCGACTCCCCGAGCAGCTGTAATGACCACGCTAATGCCGCCGTGATCGACGTTGTACCTACGCCGCCACGTACGCCCTGTAATCCCAGAATAGCCATTATGGCTTCCTTATTTTTGTTCGGCTTTTTGTTCTGCAAACTCTGCCAGCAAAGGCCAGCGCTTAAACGCTGCGGCTAATTTTTCACGCTGGGAAATATCAGTGTAATCTATATTGGGTAGAGAGAAAGCTCGACTTAGTGCGAGAAAATCATTCTGGAAAGTGTAGCCAAGTTGAGAATCAACTGATGTCACCGGTTCATTATCTGACATTTTTTTCTCCCTCTGAATTCAAAGTACGAATGCCCCCATCACGCGAAGGGCAACCTTTCCATGAAATTCGTTTATACTCGTCATACTTCAGATTGTAGGTGAATGATCTCGCATTTACTCATATCAACTACATAGTTATGCAGATTTCAGGGGGTTGATTCTCTTATCACCTGACGATAACTCTAATAATGAAGAGTATACATGCTAAATCTGATGCTATTTAATTTCAATATTAGGTTTATTCTAGCGCTTACACTAGTAAACTTAGACGCAGGATTATCGTCGATAAGAGGGACGCGATGAACCCCATATTTTCTATTGGTATCCAGTCACTTTGGGATGAAGTGAGCCATATGCCTGCGGGCGGCGTGTGGTGGATTAATACTGACCGTCATGAAGATGCCGTAAGCCTGCTCAACCAGACGCTCTCCGTGCAGCAAGATACGGCGAAAGTGGCGGTGGTGTGCATGGGCCAAAACCCCAATAACCTTATAGAATTAAAGGGAATTTCCGGCCCTGAAAAAATATCACTGTTTACCATGCCGGGTAGCGCAGATAGTTTATACTTTATGCGCCGCGACCTGCTGCGCACGCTAGAACCCAACGGTTATTTCGTCATTCTGCTATGCGCCCACAATGCCTGGGAAAATATTCCTGCGGATAAAATCCACGATTGGGTAAACAAGTCTCAAAAATGGGCGAAATACTATGGCTGCACGCTTCTGGTACTCAGCCCCGGTAACAATGCCGATGCCCAGACTTCCGTTTTACTCGGCGAATATCGCGCCCTTTCTGGCCTGGCAAGTTTACGTTACCAGGGCGATAGCCAACTATTTGATATATCTTACTGGTCTAATGAAAAAGGCGTTAGCGCCCGCCAGCAGCTCTTAATTAAACAGAACGACAACGGCTGGTATTTAGCGCAAGAAGAGGTTGCAAACGTCCAGCCACGTAGCGACGAAAAAGAAGTGCTCAGCAACATTGTTATTCTTGAAGGTGCACCAGCGCTTTCTGAGCACTGGACTTTATTCGACACCAACGATGCCGTTTTTAATGCTGCACGTACCGCTCAGGCTGCAACCGTCATATTTTCGCTTAACCAGAATAGTCAGATAGAGCAGCTTGCCCGATATATTCATACGCTGCGTCGACAGCGCGGCAGCGCATTAAAAATTGTTGTCCGAGAGACTACTCCTAGCCTGCGCGCCACCGATGAACGCCTGCTGTTAAGCTGCGGGGCTAACATTGTTATCTCCGCCAGCGCGCCCCTCTCACGTAGCTTGACCTTAATTGAAAGTGTTCAGTCGCAGCAGTTCAGTCGTCACGTACCGGAAGATTTAACGACGCTGCTGGCCAACACTGAGCCGCTGAAGCTCAAAGGCTACCAGAAGTGGGACGTATTCTGCGACGCGGTGCAAAAAGTCATCAACAACACGCTGCTGCCTGCGGACAGTAAAGGCGTGATGGTGGCGCTAAGGCCCACACCGGGATTGCGTGTTGAGCAGGCGTTGACGCTATGCCGTCCGCACCGTATGGGTGATATCGTGACCATTGCCGATCGCCGCCTGGTGCTGTTCCTCTCCTTCTGTCGCGTCAACGACCTCGACAAAGCCCTGAACCATATTTTCCCGCTGCCAACCGGGGATATATTCTCTAACCGAATGATTTGGTTCGAAGATAAGCAGATTGCCGCAGAACTGGTTGATATGCGCGACGTGAAGCAGGAGCTCTGGACGCCGCCGCTGCGGATCTCGCCGAAGCCAAAAAACGTGATTAATGCGACCTACGAAGATAACAGCTGGCGCCGCTATCCCGAGCCGTGCCGCCTGTCTACGGATGCCAAAGGAACATCATCATGATGTCGATAAGCGATATTATTCAACTCGTGATCCTCTGCGCGCTGATCTTTTTCCCGCTGGGTTATCTGGCGCGTCATTATCAGCGTCGTATTGAGAACACGTTCCGCTTGATGTTTCTAAAACCTCGCTATGTTAAACCCGTCGGCGTATTGCGCCGGGATCTGGCCGTCAGGGCAAAATCAAAAAATGACTAAATCGACGAAAAAAGACGCCGCTACCCCTTCACCGCTTTGGCACTATTGGCGGGGCCTGTCTGGCTGGAACCTCTATTTCCTGGTCAAATTTGGCCTGCTGTGGGCGGGATACCTTAATTTCCATCCGATGATGAACCTGGTGTTCATGGCGTTTCTGATCTTCCCGCTGCCAAACAGCCGACTGCACCGCTGGCGTAACTGGATAGCCATCCCACTCGGCTTTGCGCTGTTCTGGCACGATACCTGGCTGCCAGGCCCGGAAAGCATTATGAGCCAGGGGTCGCAGATTGCAGGCTTTAGCGCTGACTACATCTGGGATCTCGTCACCCGCTTTATTAACTGGCAGATGGTCGGCGCCTTCTTTGTGCTCGTGGTCGCCTGGTTGTTCTTAAATCAGTGGATCCGTATTACCGTTTTTGTCGTCGCCGCAATGGTATGGGTTAACATCAGCCCGCTGCTCCCTTCCTTTAACCTGTGGTCTACGGGGCAAGCGACGAATGCGACCGCCGCTACCACCACGGCACCCGCCGCAGCGGCAGGTAGCGTAGCAGCAAACGGTGACATGCCCGCGCAGACCGCTGCGCCAACGTCAGATAACCTGAACGCCTGGCTGAACAGCTTCTATGCCTCTGAAAGCAAACGGACTACCACCTTCCCGGCACAGCTACCGGAAGATGCTCAGCCGTTTGACCTGCTGGTTATCAACATCTGCTCTTTGGCTAATTCCGATGTGGAAGCCGCAGGTCTGATGCAGCATCCGCTGTGGTCACACTTTGATATTCGCTTTAGCAACTTCAACTCCGCGACCTCATACAGCGGCCCGGCAGCGATTCGCTTGCTGCGCGCTAGCTGCGGCCAACCGTCACACACCAACCTATATCAGCCTGCGGGTAACCAATGCTATCTGTTTGATAACCTGTCTAAACTGGGCTTCACGCAGCACCTGATGCTGGACCACAACGGCGTGTTCGGTGATTTCCTCAAAGAGGTGCGTGAAAATGGCGGTATGCAGAGTCCACTGATGGACCAGAGCAAACTGCCGGTCAACCTGCTCTCCTTCGATGGTTCACCGGTGTATGACGATCTGGCGGTACTCGACCGCTGGCTGCAATCACCGGATATGCCGGCCGGTGGGCGCTCCGCGACCTTCTACAATATTCTCCCACTGCACGACGGTAACCATTACCCAGGACAGAGCAAAACCGCGGACTATAAGACCCGCGCACAGAAATTGTTTGATGAACTGGACGCCTTCTTTACCGAACTGGAGAAGTCTGGTCGTAGAGTGATGGTCGTCGTGGTGCCGGAACACGGCGCGGCGCTGCAGGGCGATAAAATGCAGGTTTCTGGCCTGCGCGACATCCCAAGCCCGTCGATTACCCACGTACCGGCGGCGATTAAATTCTTCGGTATGAAAGCCCCCCATCAGGGCGCCTCTATCGATATTAATCAACCAAGCAGCTACCTGGCAGTTTCCGAACTGGTTGCCCGTGCGGTAGACGGCAAAATCTTCACCGAAGATAGCGTCGACTGGTCGGCCTTTACCGGCAACCTGCCGCAGACCGCCGCGGTGTCAGAGAATTCTAACGCCGTCGTCGTTCAGTATCAGGGTAAACCATACGTTCGCCTGAACGGCGGTTCCTGGGTGCCGTACCCGCAGTAAAACGAAAAAGGCCGCAGGATTTTACCCCTGCGGCCCGGTTCAGGCGCATGCTGCCACTGCGGCGGGCAGACGCCCGTCAGCTGACGTTATTTCCGGTTACGCCACCAGTTCAGAATYGCGCKGGTGATAATTCCCACCGCWATCGGAGCTGCCAGATCGTGCCAGAAAAGCACGCCAAGTTCTGCGAGCGTCATGTAGCCGCCTTGGTTGCAATAGCAACAGTTCGCGGCTATCCTTTGTTTGCGAGTCAAAGAATGGCCCCCGTTATGTTGCTGGTTTATACCAAACAACGTGCGGGGGTTTTCTCTTTCCAGCAACTTATGCCACCGGGGATCAAGCCCCCGCAACATTGCGCCTCACCGGGAGTCCCGGCTTGGCGACGATACTACTGCAATCCGCCCCGCAACTCGCCGTCGCCACCCCATTTTCAGAATAGCGCCCGACCCGCACGTAGCCYGGCCGAGCGCAGCGACGCCGGGATAAGCACCGAGCAGTCCCGGGGTCGCCGTAAACGCCTCGCCCGGGCTACCAGGACGAAAAAGGCCGCAGGATTTTACCCCTGCGGCCCGGTTCGGGCGCATGCTGCCACTGCGGCGGAAAGACGCCCGTCAGTTAGCGTTATTTCCGGTTACGCCACCAGTTCAGAATCGCGCTGGTGATAATTCCCACCGCAATCGGAGCTGCCAGATCGTGCCAGAAAAGCACGCCAAGCTCTGCGAGCGTCATGTAGCCGCCTTGGTTGCAATAGCAACAGTTCGCGGC
>CP070603.1:390772-397330 GCA_016939855.1 Kluyvera ascorbata | reverse complement strand
CGTTTTGTTGCTGGTTTATACCAAACAACGTGCGGGGGTTTTCTCTTTCCAGCAACTTATGCCGCCGGGGATCAAGCCCCCGCAACATTGCGCCTCGCCGGGAAACCCGGCTTGCCGACGATACTACTGCAATCAGCCCTTCAACTCGCCGTCGTCACCCCATTTTCAGAATAGCGCCCGACCCGCACGTAGCCTGGCCGAGCGCAGCGACGCCGGGATAAGCACCGAGCAGCCCCGGGGTCGGCGTAAACGCCTTGCCCGGGCTACARGKACAAAAAAAGCCGCAGGGTTTTATCCCTGCGGCTCTGTTATAGCTGATGAGTATCCGGTTACGCGATTTTTTCTGGATTCTCATCCTGATCGACCGCGAAACACGCGACCAACTGACCGCCATACTCTTTCAACTGCGGCTGCAGCTGCGTGCACTGGCCAAAGCGGCGGCGGCAGCGGGCGTTAAACGCACAGCCCGGCGGTGGATTCAGCGGGCTTGGCAGCTCACCGGTCAGTTTGATGCGCTCGCGGCGGTCGTCCGGATTCAGACGCGGGGTCGCTGAGAGCAAAGCCTGGGTGTACGGGTGACGCGGGTTATTGAAGATCTGGTCCTTCGTTCCCTTCTCCACGCAGCGCCCCAGATACATCACCATCACTTCATCGGCAATATGCTCTACGACCGACAGGTCGTGGGAGATAAAGACATAGGACAACCCCAGTTCCTGCTGCAAATCCATCATCAGGTTCAGCACCTGTGCACGAACGGATACGTCGAGCGCGGAGACCGGTTCATCGGCAATCACCACGTCCGGGTCAAGCATCAGACCACGGGCGATAGCAATACGCTGACGCTGGCCGCCGGAGAACATATGCGGATAGCGGTCGTAGTGCTCGGTTTTCAGGCCCACTTTCGCCATCATCGCCAGTGCCTTTTCACGGCGCTGTTCTTTGCTGAGCGAAGTGTTAATCTGCAGCGGCTCCTCCAGAATCTGCCCCACTTTTTTACGTGGGTTCAGCGAGCCATACGGGTTCTGGAACACAATCTGGATTTTCTGCCGACGCAGCTTCTGCGCGTGCGGGTCGTGCTTGAGCAGATCCTGCCCCTGATAGTAAAGCTCACCGCCGCTCGGCGTTTCAATCATCGTCAGCAGACGACCCAGCGTCGATTTACCGCAGCCAGATTCCCCGACGACCGCCAGCGTTTTGCCGCGCTCCAGGGTGAATGACACGCCGTCCAGCGCTTTCACCAGGCGTTCCGGGGCGAACATCCCCTTCTTCACCGGGTAGTGTTTTTTCAGGTCAATTGCCTGCAGCAGCGGCTGCTGCGAGGTGGCCTCGTGCGTACTCATAGTGTGGGCCTCCCGGCATCATCGAGTGGGTAGTGACATTTCGACTGGCGAGCACCGTCAACGGTGTTCAGCTCAGGCTCTACGCTGCGACATTTATCCGTCGCATACGGGCAACGCGGGTTCAGCAGACAGCCATTCGGACGATCGTATTTGCCCGGTACCACACCCGGAAGCGATGCCAGGCGCGCTTTATCCTGCGCAAATTCCGGCAGAGCGCGCAGCAGCGCCTGGGTGTAAGGATGACGCGGGGCGCGGAAGATATCACCCGCAGCACCCGTCTCCACAACCTGACCGGCGTACATCACGATGATTTTGTGCGCGGCTTCGGCCACCAGCGCCAGATCGTGAGTGATCAGGATCAGCGCCATGTTCTCTTTCTGCTGAAGCTCCAGCAGCAGCTCGATGATCTGCGCCTGAATGGTCACGTCCAGCGCGGTTGTCGGTTCATCGGCAATCAGCAGCTTCGGACGACAGGCAATCGCCATGGCGATCATCACGCGCTGGCTCATCCCACCGGAGAGTTGGTGCGGATACACGTCGAGACGCGAGGCCGGGTCCGGGATACCCACCTGATTAAGCAGATCGATGGCACGCTGACGGCGCGTACTCTTATTACCGCCCTGGTGCACCTTGATGGCTTCCATAATCTGGAAGCCCACGGTGTAGCACGGGTTGAGGCTGGTCATCGGGTCCTGGAAGATCATCGCCACTTCGGCGCCCACCACGTTGCGACGCTCTTTCTCAGAGATACGCTTCAGATCTTGACCGTTGAACAGCAGGTTTTCGGCCATCACGCGGCCGGGATAATCAATCAGCCCCATAATCGCCAGCGAGCTAACGGATTTGCCCGAGCCGGATTCGCCAACGATGCCGACAACCTCACCCTGATTTACGCTGTAGCTCACGCGGTCTACGGCTTTAAACGGTGTGCCTTCGTCGCCGAAGTGCACCGATAATTTATCTACATTTAATAACGCCATCTCGATCCCCTTACTGCTTCAGTTTGGGATCGAGCGCGTCACGCAGACCGTCACCCATCAGGTTAAACGCCAGTACCGTCAGCAAAATTGCCAGCCCTGGGAAGGTCACCACCCACCAGGCGCTTTGTGCAAATTGCAGTACGTCAGAGAGCATGGTGCCCCACTCCGGCGTAGGCGGCTGTGCGCCCATCCCCAGGAAGCCGAGGGCAGCCATATCGAGAATGGCGTTAGAGAAACCGAGCGATGCCTGAACAATCAGCGGCGCAAGGCAGTTTGGGAAAATATTGACGAACATCTGACGCATCGCCCCGGCACCCGCCACGCGAGACGCGGTCACGTAGTCGCGGTTAACCTCCACCAGCACGGCGGCGCGGGTTAAACGGACGTAGTGCGGTAAGGCGACAAAGGTCAGCGCCAGCGCGGCGTTACCAATAGATGGGCCGAAGATAGCCACCAGCACCAGCGCCAGCAGCAGGCTCGGCAGTGCCAGCATGATGTCGACGACGCGCATGATGATGTTATCGACGAGGCCGCCGAAGTAGCCTGCAATCAGCCCCAACACCACACCCATAATCAACGACAGCACCACCACCAGACAGCCCACCAGCAGCGACAGACGCGCTCCGTACATCAGGCGGGACAGCACGTCGCGGCCCACGTCATCGGTACCAAACAGATGCGCCCACGTACCGCCTTCCTGCCACGCCGGTGGCGCCAGCAGCGTATCGCGGAATTGGTCTGCCGGGTTATACGGCGCGAGCCAGTTAGCGAAGATAGCGATAACCAATACGATAACCACGTAAACCAGGCCGACAACCGCGCCCTTGTTACGCTTAAAATAGTGCCAGAATTCCTGGAATGGGGTCATTGGCACCGGTGCGGACACCGTTTTGTTTTCAGTTACTTGTGTCATGATGGCCCCTTACTTCTTATGCCGAATACGCGGGTTCACCACGCCGTACAGCAGGTCAACCAGCAGGTTGACGAGGATAATCATCGTCGCCACCAGCAGCACCCCACCCTGCACTACCGGATAGTCACGGCGTTGCAGCGCGTCAATCAGCCAGCGGCCCAGACCCGGCCAGGAGAAGATGGTTTCCGTCAGAATCGCACCCGCCAGCAGCGTCCCCACCTGCAGGCCGATAACGGTCACCACCGGCAACATGGCGTTACGCAGGGCGTGAACGATGATCACGCGCATACGGGTTAACCCCTTGGCGCGCGCGGTACGAATGTAGTCTTCACCCAGCACTTCCAACATAGAGGAGCGGGTCATACGCACGATCACCGCCAGCGGAATAGTGCCGAGCACAATCGCCGGCAACACCATGTGCGCCAGCGCATCGATAAAGTTGCCCGGGTCGCCCCAGATAGCGGTATCAATCAGCATAAAACCGGTTAGCGGGTTGGAGTCGTCAAGGAATACCATGTCGCTGACGCGTCCGGAGACCGGCGTCAGGTTCCAGTGCACCGACACCAGCATAATCAGCATCATGCCCCACCAGAAAATCGGCATGGAGTAGCCGGTCAGCGCCAGGCCAACAGCAGTGTGATCGAAGATGGAACCGCGCTTAACGGCGGCTAGAACGCCCACCGGGATACCCACGGCGATGGCGAAAATCATGGCGCAGATACCGAGCTCCAGCGTCGCTTTAAAGCGCGGCACGAACTCGTCCCACACCGGGAGTCGGCTTTTCAATGAAATGCCTAAGTCACCGTGCAGTACGCCCCAGATATAATGGAGGTACTGTTGCCACATTGGCTTATCCAGGCCGAGTTCGGCCAGAAGCTGGGCATGGCGCTCAGGGGAAATACCACGCTCGCCCGCCATAATCATCACCGGATCGCCGGGGATCATATGCACGAAGGCAAACGTGAGGAGGGTGATACCGATAAACGTCGGGATCACCAGACCCAAGCGTTTGAGGATGAACTGCAACATAACCCTGATTCTCTCTGATGACGGCCCGCCTGGTCACAGGTCGTCTGTATTGCTCACAAATCTACCGCCAGTCTTAAACACAAGAGGCGCAGATACGGCGCAGCTTCCCACCCCAAGGGGGGCAGGAAGCGTTGCGCTGCCGGTTAAGGCATCGTCTTTATTATTCGATAGATACGTTGTCGAAGTGGTGCTTGCCTAATGGATCAACCACATAGCCTTTGACTTCTTTACGCACTGGCTCGTATACGGTGGAGTGAGCGATGATCAGCGCTGGAGCCTGATCGTGCATCACCACCTGAGCCTGTTTGTACAGCTCAACGCGTTTGTTGTGGTCGTCGGTAGCACGTGCCGGTTGAATCAAGTCTTCAAACGGCTTGTAGCACCAGCGAGAGTAGTTGGAACCGTCTTTCGCCGCCGCGCAGCTGAACAGCGTCGCGAAGAAGTTATCCGGATCCCCATTGTCGCCGGTCCAGCCCATCATGACCGCCTGGTGCTCGCCTGCTTTCGCGCGCTTGAGGTATTCGCCCCACTCGTAGGTCACAATTTTGGCCTGTACGCCGATCTTCGCCCAGTCAGCCTGAATCATCTCAGCCATACGGCGAGCGTTCGGGTTGTACGGACGCTGTACCGGCATCGCCCACAGCTCAACGGTGAAGCCTTTATCCTGGCCCGCTTCTTTCAGCAGCGCCTTGGCTTTTTCCGGATCGTAGCTGTAGTCTTTGACGTCGTCGTTATAACCCCACATGGTTGGCGGGATCAGGTTCTTAGCCGCAACGCCAGCACCCTGATAAACGGCTTTGATGATCGCTTCTTTGTTCACCGCGTAGGTCAGCGCCTGACGTACTTTCACGTCATCAAACGGTTTTTTCTCGGTGTTGAAGGAAAGGTAGCCGACGTTCAGGCCAGCCTGTTCCATCAGGTTGATGTTCTTGTCTTCTTTCATACGCGCGATGTCAGCCGGGTTCGGATACGGCATGACCTGGCACTCATTTTTCTGCAGCTTCGCATAGCGCACAGAGGCGTCAGGCGTGATGGAGAAGACCAGACGATCAATCTGCGGCTTGGTGCCCCAGTAGCCCGGGAAGGCTTTGTACAGAATACGGGAATCTTTCTGGTACTGAACCAGCTGGAATGGACCGGTACCGATTGGATTCAGGTCGACTTTCTCCGGCGTGCCGGCCTTCAGCATGTTGTCAGCATATTCTTTTGACAGAATGGACGCGAAGTCCATTGCCAGGTCGGCCAGGAATGGCGCTTCTGGGCGAGTCAGCACGAACTGAACGGTATGATCGTCGACTTTTTTCACTTCGCTAATCAGGTCTTGCAAGCCCATGCCTTCAAAGTATTCATAGCTACCGCCAGAGACTTTATGGTACGGGTTCTGTGCGTTTTTCTGACGGTCGAAGGAGAAGACGATGTCGTCGGCGTTCACGTCACGCGTTGGTTTGAAATCTTTATTGTCCTGCCACTTCACGCCCTGACGCAGGTGGAAGGTATAGGTTTTGCCGTCCGGGCTGATGTCCCATTTCTCAGCCAGACCCGGAATCACTTCCGTGGTGCCGGTTTTGAATTCAACAAGACGGTTATAGATAGGTACGGAGCTGGCATCGTAGGTGGTACCAGACGTAAAGAGCTGTGGGTTAAAGCCTTCCGGCGAGCCTTCTGAACAATAAACCAGGGTTTTGGCCTGTACGCTGGCTGCAACGGTCATGGCGACCAGGCTGAGACCCAGCTTCAGCATCCCTGACTTCTTCAAGGAAATACTCATTATTCTGCTCCAATGTGATTATGTGTTGTTTTTACCCTTTGCATTGGGTTACACCGCCTGACCTTATTTATTTTTGAACCGGCTGGGTCGATGCATTTAGAGGCGAGGGATTCCTTTCACTGGAACATCTGAGTTGCAGTGCGGATTCTCCATGAAATGCCCCTCATGCCCTACAATCTGTCAATAGAATGTGAAAACGTCAATACAGTTAACCGGGATTTGTATTGAAGGTGAGAATGGATGGGCAAAGATTAAAAAAACCCCGAAGCACTATTTTCAGCAGAGAAATTTATGCTATGGGCAAGAAGGCAGAGTAATCCACTTAATAATTTGCAACATTCAGCGATTAACAATTAGCCGTTATGTGAAAAAATTATTTCGATATGATGATAATCTGAGCGATTAATGCCGCGAACGTTAAAACGCACAGCGGAAAATGCTGAGCTTAGTCATAAGCAGCGAAAAAAAAGATTCGTCTATGCATACGAAAATACAATGGAATATGTCACAGAATTGTGAACAAGCAGG
>CP070603.1:375746-390762 GCA_016939855.1 Kluyvera ascorbata | reverse complement strand
GTGTTGCCGGATGGCGGCGTAAACGCCTTATCCGGCCTACAATCGCAGAACGTGTAGCCCGGCCAAGCGAAGCGCCGCCGGGGCTTCCCCGGAGCCAACGTAAATACCTTGTCCAAGCTACCAGACGCTATAAACGCAAAAAGCCTGCTTATTCAGCAGGCTTTCCAATCTGGTCGGTGATAGAGGATTTGAACCTCCGACCCCTT
This sequence comes from Kluyvera ascorbata, assembly GCA_016939855.1. GTDB lineage: Bacteria > Pseudomonadota > Gammaproteobacteria > Enterobacterales > Enterobacteriaceae > Kluyvera > Kluyvera ascorbata_C. Next base: position 390,556 of record CP070603.1, on the reverse strand, counting down.
CGTCCCGAACGAAGTGCGCTACCAGGCTGCGCCAATCACCGTACGCAGCAGATCTTACTGCTGCGTTTTTGGGTCGTCAATCCCTTATTAAACCCATGCCTTTTGTTCGGTGAAGAACTCGTCACTGCGCCGTTTTCTTGCCTTCAGGTACATGGCACCAGTTGTTGAATTCATTAATACCGCCATCTGGCGAGGTATAACCCAGGCAACCCATAATCGTGTCGTACAGCTCCACGTGACGCTTTGGCTGCTTCATCGCCGCCTGCTGTTGCAGGTAGGCAAACGACTTCGCGTGATCCGGATTTTGCAGATATTTATCCGACATCCAGACCATCATTGGCACACGGAACTGCTCTGGTGGCGCCATTTTGCGCGGCGTACCGTGCAGACGTTCGTGCTCGTTAATCGACTCGCCGTGATCCGCGGCAAAGAAGACTATCGCTTTCTTATCGCGCAGCTGATCGAACACGTTCACCAGGAAGTGATCGATATAGGTAATCGAGTTGTCGTAGGAGTTAATCAGCTCCGCCTTACTACACTTATCGTCCACGTTCACGCACTCAGGCTTCCACTGCGCGAAGTTACGCGGGTAGCGCTGGGTGTAGTTAAAGTGAGAACCTTTGGTATGGATGATAATAAGGTGCTTCCCTGTATCACTCTGACGCGCCAGCACGTTTTGCAGCTCATCGGCCAGCAGCATGTCGTCCACGCTCTTACCACGGTTACGCGGCTCTGCGCCAATCTGCTCACGATAGGCAATGTTGTTCGCCATCGTGTTGCTGTAGAACCACAGCTCGCTTTGCATCGCCAGCAGGTCGCCGGTAAAGCCCAACTGATGCAGCACCGCAAAGACGTTCTGCTCTTTCAGCGTACGCTGCGGGTTATCGCTCGCGCCGCCCTGACGGACAAACATACAGCGCAGTGAAAGCTTGGTGGCGGTATCGCAGGAATAACCGCGGAACGCGACCAGATTTTTCTCTTTTGCCAGCCCCGGCGTGGTATTACGCGCGTAGCCGAACAGGCCCATGTGATCCCAACGGGTGGTTTCACCGATGATAAACACCATATAGGTATCATCAATATCCTTTGGCGCCACGTAGGTGAAGTTCTTCGTCGGGTCGAACAGTTCGCGAGTATCGGTAGACTCATCAATCTGCGTCCAGCCGTAGAGCCCCAGCGCCGCCACCCAGTTACTCGGGAGGTAAGAGTTCGCCAGGACGCCACCATAGCTCGGTAGATCCACCTGCGACTGCCGCTCGGTCTCCTTCAGATGGACTTCCATCAGACGAATCGGTCCCCAGACCAGCAGCGCCGACAGCAGCACCACCGCGATGCCGCGAATACGATGCCCCGGCGTACGCAGTTGATAAAGCAGCGTATCGCGCGCCTGGTTAATCCAGATAAAAGCCAGCGGTACGATGCTGGTTAGCACCAGCCAGCTGATAAAGTGCCAGCCCACCACCTCTTTCGACAGATCGACATCCGTGGTCATGACCGAAGCCACGATGCCATAGCCAATCACAACGTTCAGGTTGGTCATGTAATAGCTGGCACCGGCGGAAATCAGCACCACCAGCGTTGCCAGTATCTTCCACAACCGACGCCCCCCAAGAGAGAGCACACGGAATAAGAAGAAGCTCACCAGCAGCGTACCGACGAGCTCAATAACGATGAACAGACCTTTCTCGAAACTGAAATTCTGTAAATACCCCTCAAACCGACGGGACAATACGGAGAAATTCATAAACCAGCCGATGTAGACCGCCAGCAGAAGACTCAGTGTCTGCTGGCGCATCGCTTTTATATATCGCATTCAAAAAAACCCTGGAAAAAGGGAAAAAGAAAAACCGGTGCCAAATCACATTCTTTATGGACCAATTAATATAAGCGTCATGCCATTACAGGCATCACATGCAAGCGCGGTAAGTAGACAACAAGAAAGGGGAAAAGTATGCGGAGAGAATGTGATCTGACCAAATATTTACAATATATTTGGTCAGAATCTACTTAGGAGGAAAGGTAATAATTAAGCGTGAGCTTCCTGCATAACTTCGGTTTTTGGCTGACGAATCGTTGTAGACAGTGCCAGAGAAAGAATCAGCAGGGCGAAGATGACGCAGAAAGTGACGTAGAACCCACCGAACACTGAAGCAATCAGGGAACCACAGATGCTGCCGATACCGAAGCCAAGGTAAATAACGCCGTAGTTTTTCGCCAGATTGTTCAGACCGAAGAATTCGCTGACCAGCGATGGGAAGACGGTGATAGTCCCACCGAAGTTAAAGGCGACGCAGGCAATGGCCGCAAAGAAGGTCACTTCATTCAGCGGCGCGAACAGCAGTGCTGCCATACCCACCAGCGAGATAACCTGACCAATCGTGATAACGCGGATACGGGCAATTTTGTCAGACAGGATACCCAGCACCAGACGACCGCTAAGGTTAGCGATAGAGATAACTGTCACCGCGTTCGCAGCAGTGGCCAGATCCAGATGCACCATGCCCTGCGCAATATCTTTTGCAACACCGATGACGTACAGGCCGCTCATACAGGCGGTCAGGAACATCACTGCCAGCATCCAGTACTGTGGTTTGCGCATGGATTCTGCCAGGGTGAAGTCATTCGCCACAACCCCATTCGTCGTGCTCACAGGCTGATTCGGTGCGTCTTTCATCAGCATAGAACCGAAGACAATCATCACCAGTACGATAGCGCCCCAGATCATAAAGGTTTTTTCCAGCCCCACGGTTGCCAGCAGTTGGCTATCGATGAATTTGAAACCAAGGCTACCTAAACCATATGAACCGATGGAGAAAGCGGAAATCAGGCCTTTACGCTCCGGGAACCACTTCACGCAGTTGGAAAGCGTCAGTAAATAACCCGCACCATCCGCCAGGCCAACAATCACGCCTGCGCTCAGCCACAGCATCATCAGGTTGTTAGCATGAGCCGTCAGGAAGAAGCCGATACCCAGCAGAATGCCGGACGCCATGGTGACGCGTTTCACGCCAAAACGTTCCTGCAATTTACCGGCAACGGAAGAAGAAAGTGCCAGACCCAGACTTAACAGACCAAAGGAGAACGCCACCTGGCTAACGGATGCATCCAGCTTGGTGGACAATGCGCTGTTGAACAGGCTCCAGGTATAAACAGAACCTAATGCGAATTGAGTAATGATGGTGCCGAACAATGTCAGCCAGCGGGTATGATTTTTAGTTGCAGCGTTCATGATGATGATGCCTTCTTAAATTAACTGCTGCCAACGATAACGAAGTTAGCATTTTCGCGGGTTTTAAAAGGCATGAACTGCATTCAGGACGGAATGAAATGCATCAGCGGCGGCATGAATGGCATTGCCAAATCATCTGCCGCCGCTGGATTTTGTCAGATAAACATCGTAGATCAGAAGCGCGCGCTCACGCCCATCATGTAGGAGTAGTTCGTTCCGGCAGACATGTTGTCGGCCTGAGAAAGTGCGGCATAGGCAGCCAGATGTGAATTAAGTAACATATCCGCACCCAGCGTCACATCAACCCAATTTCCGTCCTGAGCCGAGGTTGGCGTACGGTTGAGCCCGGACTGCGCCTTCCATTGGTTCTCACCAAACTGCTGGTTATAGCTCAACTGCGCCCATGGACGGATACCCTGCCACGGATGTGAATCAACGCGCCAACCCAGCGTACTTACGCTCGCATGCCACAGCGCATCGTTTTGCGAAACGCTATTCACCGTATCGCCAAATTCGTTCCACATAAAGCCCGGTGAGCCGTCGTAGTGCCAGGTGGCGACCGGCCCCATGGTCATACTTTCCGTCAACGGAAAATTCCAGCCGATACTCATGGTTTTGGTGGTATCCAGCGGGCTGTTATCCGGGAGACTCGTATTGAGCCCGGCGCCCGCTTGCAACGCATCAATACGCTCAGCAAGGATATCATCGTAGCGCGGTTGGTGATCGCTATCCCATGTATAGCGCTCGGTAGTATTACTTTGCGCATCAGACACGATATATTCCTGTTGCCAGGCATTCGCATGTGGGGAAAGTAACATCCACGCGCAACACGATGCCGGCACGACACATCGCCAGAAGCCAGTGCATTTCTTATTATTCATTAATTGACTCCACTAAAGAGCCAGATTCGGCAATTATTGTTATGTTTTTAGGGAAAAAATTCCCTGTATTAACTATTACTGTTTTCTTATCAGCGTCAAGCGAAGTGCAGGCTTTTATTGCCAGGCGTGACCCATCAACAAAAACAGGGAGAATCAAATGCAACGCTGCGGTTGGGTAAGTCAGGATCCACTTTACATCGCGTATCACGATACTGAATGGGGCGTGCCCCAACGAAATAACCAGGAGTTGTTTGAGATGATCTGTCTGGAGGGTCAGCAGGCGGGGCTTTCCTGGATAACCGTGCTGAAAAAACGCGAAAATTATCGCCAGGCTTTTCATCATTTCGACCCGGTTAAGGTCGCGGCAATGAGCGAAGCCGACGTTGAACGTCTGGTGCTGGATGCCGGTATCATCCGTCATCGTGGGAAAATTCAGGCCATTATCGGTAACGCTCGCGCATTTCTGGAAATGGAGGCCAACGGCGAATCATTTAACGATTTTGTCTGGTCGTTCGTCGAGGGTGTACCCATTGTCACTCAGGCCGCCGCGCTCGGGGAAATTCCCACCTCTACGCCCGCGTCTGACGCATTGTCTAAGGCGCTGAAAAAACGCGGCTTTAAGTTTGTTGGCACCACAATTTGTTATTCCTTCATGCAGGCTTGTGGGCTGGTCAATGACCACGTCACCCACTGCTTCTGCCATCCAGGAGTTCAGCATGATAAGAAAATGGAACACTAACCAGTTCGAGCCGTTGCTGGGACTCTGGCTGGAAAGCACGACCTACGCGCATCCGTTTATCGCCGAGCAATACTGGCAAGAGAGTCTGCCCATCGTGCGCGACACCTACCTCCCCGCGGCCGAAACCTGGGTCTGGGAGGACGAACAACGGCTACAGGGCTTTGTCAGCGTGATTGATTCGCGCTTCGTTGGGGCGCTGTTTGTCGCCCCGAATCAGCTCCATCAAGGGATTGGCAGTGCGCTGCTCAGCATGGCGAAGCAGCATTTTTCCGACCTTAGCCTTGAGGTCTACCAGAAGAACATCCGGGCGGTGAATTTCTACCACGCGCAGGGGTTTCGTATTGAAGACGGCGCGTGGCAGGACGAGACCCGGCATCCTACCTGGATTATGCGTTGGCAGGCGGATTAAACGCCGTGAGCGTAAGCGTCGGGCCAGTGTATTTTTCAATCCAGGCCAGCGCCGTGTTTCCCGCGCACCCATTCCCCAGCCGCGAGCTGGGGATATCTTTGGTAAGGACATTCACCGCCCCATTTTTACAGATACCGTCCGCCTCAACGTCTAAATCCGGCCACGCCCCTTCGTGCAGACAGATAACGCCGGGCTTAATGTCTTCGCTCACTACCGCTCCCGCTAACACCTGCCCACGATGGTTCCAGACACGCACCACATCGCCATCCTGAATCTGCCGCGCCTTCGCATCCTGCGGATGCAGCGTTAACGGCTCACGCCCGGCGACCGCATAGCGCTCACGCAGCGTCGTATGGTTGAGCTGGCTGTGCAGGCGATGCGCGGGATGTGCAGAGAGCAGTTGAAGCTGTTCCGGCTCGGCATTACCGTGCCATTCATCAGGCTCCAGCCACATCGGGTGCGGCGGACAGTCGGGATACTGGAAGCTGGCAATACGCTCGGAATAAATCTCAATTTTGCCACTCGGCGTGCTCAGCGGGTTCGCCTGGGGATCGGCGCGAAACGCGCCAAAGCGTACAAAAGCGGCGTTCTGTTCGCTCTCCGGCATCTCAATCAGTTCATTGGCCTGCCAGAACTCGGCAAACGGCGGCAGCGTCACCTGCTGGCTGGCGCCGCGCTGCCCGGCAATGTGGTAGAAGGTTTCCAGCCACTGGAGCTCGCTCTTCTCCTCCGTAAAGCGCGCCCGCCCGCCGGTTTCCCAGCGTTCGCTGAGGTCGGCAAACACCTCAAAATCATCGCGAGCTTCATCACGCGGCATCACCACCCGCTTCATTGGCACCAGATGCTGATTACTGTAATCACCGGTCATGGTGAGGTCGTTGCGTTCAAACGAGGTGGTGGCTGGCAGCACGATATCGGCGTGACGCGCCGCTGCCGTCCAGTTGCATTCGGAAATGACCACCAGCTCCGGTTTTTGCCAGGCGCGAATCAGCCGGTTGGTATCCTGATGATGGGTAAAGTTAGCGCCGCCCGCCCACCAGACAAAGCGAATATCCGGGAAGTGGCGGTCCAGCCCGTTATGCTGGTACGGTGCGCCGGGGTTTTCCAGCGCCTCGACGATGCGCGCTACCGGGATTTTATCAACGGCATCAACGCCGCCTTTCACCGTACCCTGCATCGAGGCCAGCACCGCCGCGCGACGCGTCGGGTTCCCGCCGTTCGCGAAGTGATAAGAGAGGCCAAACCCGCCGCCCGGCGTACCAATCTGCCCCAGCATGGCGGCGAGCGTCACCAACATCCAGTGTTTCTGCTCGCCAAACTGCTGGCGCTGCATCCCCCAGCCGGACATCAGCATGGTGGTATTTTTATGGAAAATATCCGCCAGTTCGCGGATTTTATCCGCACTAATACCACAAATTGCTGCCGCCCATTCGGCGGATTTCACCTCGCCGTCGCTTTTACCCAGCAGATATTCAGCAAACGTTGGGAAACCGGTGGTGCAGCGCGATAAAAAGTCGATATCGTGCCAGTTATTGACGAAAAGCGTATGGGCAATGCCCAGCATCAGCGCCACATCCGTGCCCATATGCGGGGCTACCCACTCCATCGACTCACCGAAGAATGCGACGGTTTCCGATCGCATCGGATCGATACAGATCAGACGTTTGCCGCTTTTCCGCAGCTGTTCAAAATAGGGTAATCCCTGCTCATCGGAAGCGTTCCAGGCAATCTTTAGCGTATTCATCGGGTTGGCGCTCCATAGCACCACCACGTCAGCATGCTCAAGTACCATCGGCCAGCTGGTCTGCTGCTGGTAGACCTCGTTGCTGCCCACCACGTGTGGCATGATTGCCTGCGCCGCGCCGGTAGAGTAATCGCCCAGATGCCCGGTGTAACCGCCTGCCAGGCTCATGTAACGCTGGAGCAGCGTCGCCGCCTTATGCAGCACGCCGTTAGAGCGCCAGCCGTAGGAACCCGCAAAAATCGACGACGGCCCATAGCTTTCGCGAATGCGACGATGCTGCTGGTCTATCAGCGTCAGCGCCTCATCCCAACTCACCCGCACGAATTCATCCTGCCCGCGAATCCCCTGTGGGCGGCTCGGTGAAGCCAGAAATCCTTTACGCACCATCGGATAACGCACCCGCGTTTTACTGTGTACCTGATCGCGCACCACGCTCTGCAACGAGTTCTCGAACGACGTTTTCAGCGCGCCGCGCGAAGAGAGCACGCGCTCACCATCGGTTTCAACCAACATAGGGCCCCAATGAGCGGCGGTCAGGATAGTTTTCGTGGTCGGTGAGTGTGGCAAAGCGTGCTCCTGGATAGCGGTTGCAGGTGGTTCGTCGATGTTTTGTTCATCGCTCAATGTTTTTTACAAAATGACAAAATCTCCCGGGAATTTTCCCCGGTTTTGCACGTCATAATCAACCGCCACACCTGCCGTGGCAAAGAATAAAAAGGATTAAGGAAATAAGATGAAAAAACGCATGCTCATGATTGCGGCCCTGGTTAGCGGCGCACTGGCGGTTTCTGGCTGTACCACCAACCCCTACACTGGCGAACAGGAAGCCAGCAAAACCGGCATCGGCGCAGGCCTTGGTACCTTAGTGGGCGCGGGCATCGGCGCACTGGCATCCTCTAAACACGACCGCGGTAAAGGCGCACTGATTGGCGCTGCCGCCGGTGCAGCCGTCGGCGGTGGCGTGGGTTACTACATGGATGCCCAGGAAGCCAAGCTGCGTCAGAAAATGCAGGGGACCGGCGTGAGCGTGACGCGTAATGGCAACAACATCGTGCTGAATATGCCAAACAACGTCACCTTCGACAGCTCCTCTTCTACGCTGAAACCAGCAGGGGCTAACACCCTGACCGGCGTGGCAATGGTACTGAAAGAGTACGAAAAAACCGCTGTGAACGTGGTCGGCTATACCGACAGCACCGGCAGCCAGCAGTTGAACATGACGCTGTCTCAGCAGCGCGCCGATTCTGTCGCCAGCTCGCTTATCACCCAGGGCGTGGCCGCTGCTCGTATCCGTACCTCCGGCATGGGCCCGGCGAACCCTATCGCCAGCAACAGCACTGCCGAAGGCAAAGCGCAGAACCGTCGCGTAGAAATCACCTTAAGTCCGCTGTAACCCCTCCGCCGGGTAGGGCTTGCCCCATGCCCGGCGTTCATCACTCCCTATTTTCTGGGCTGGTACTTTTCACCTCGCTGTGGGATTGTTAAGCCTGCTAACGATCAACTCTTCCCTCTTCAATCCATGGAGATACACATGAAGCCGTCCGTTATTCTCTACAAAGCCCTGCCTGACGATTTGTTACAACGCCTGAACGACAACTTCACCGTCACCCGCGTGCCAAACCTGCATCCAGAGACCGTGCAGCAGCACGCTGATGCCTTCGCGAATGCCGTTGGGCTGCTGGGTTCCAGCGAAAACGTGGACACCGCTTTGCTTGAGAAAATGCCAAAGCTGCGCGCCGCTTCCACCATTTCCGTGGGCTATGACAATTTCGATGTGAATGCGCTGAACAACCGTCGCGTTCTGCTGATGCACACGCCGACCGTACTGACCGAAACCGTGGCCGATACGCTGATGGCGCTGGTACTCAGCTCTGCTCGTCGCGTGGTTGAGGTTGCCGAACGAGTGAAAGCAGGCGAATGGAAGCAGGGTATCGGCCCGGACTGGTTTGGCATCGACGTTCATCACAAGACGCTGGGGATTGTCGGAATGGGCCGCATAGGCATGGCGCTCGCCCAGCGCGCGCATTTCGGTTTCAACATGCCAATTCTCTACAATGCACGACGCCACCATCCGCAGGCGGAAGAGCGCTTTAACGCCCGCTATTGTGATTTGAATACCCTGCTGGCCGAGGCGGATTTTGTCTGCCTGATCCTGCCGCTCACCGAGGAGACTCACCATCTGTTCGGCGCAGAGCAGTTCGCACGGATGAAGTCATCCGCCATCTTCATTAACGCCGGTCGTGGTCCGGTCGTGGATGAGCAAGCGCTGATTGCCGCACTGCAAAACGGCGATATCCACGCCGCGGGGCTGGACGTGTTTGAGCAGGAGCCGCTGCCGGTAGAGTCTCCGTTGTTGAAGCTGCCTAACGTGGTGGCGCTGCCGCATATCGGTTCCGCGACGCATGAAACCCGCTACAACATGGCGGCCTGTGCGGTGGATAACCTGATTGACGCACTGAAAGGGAACGTAGAGAAGAACTGCGTTAACCCGCAGGTTGCGGGGTAAAACGACGCTGCCCGGCGCGATGCCGGGCAACGATAACGCTTATTTAGTTGCGTTGACTGCTGCGGTCCACGCCTGGCTAAACGCCTGGTGCTGTGCCGCCAGTGGGCCAATCAGTGAATTATACTGACTTGCCTGCTGTGACGTCGGGAACTGAATACCGTTGGCGACAAAGCTCACCTGAGTGCCCTGCTGCGCGACGAAATCACCGACCTGTACCAGTTGCTGGGTAAACACCTGAGCAGCAGGAATCAGCGGTTGCAGCGCTTCGGACGGGCCGGTCACGACTTTACTGTATACCTGATCAAAGACAGGCTTAAGGTCATCAGCCTGTTTCAGCGCCGAATGCGCGGCATCAGCCTGCATTTTCGCATTCTGCAACTGCTGGCTCAGAACACCCAGTGAACCATTGGCCTGACGCAGCGGCTCGCGCTGGGTCATGTAATCTTGCGGTACGCGAATCGCGTTAACGCTATCGACAACCGGACGTAAACCGGCATCCATCGCCTGGCTTACCTGCTGTGAGTAGCCATAAATGACGGCGTAGTCGGAAACAAACGGTCCGAACTGTTTTTTCTGGTCAGCGGTCAGCGTCGGCAGGCGTTCACCGCCACGCATTACCGTATTCTGCAGGAAATCGACGAATGCTTTACGCTGATCGCCTTCCTTATCAAAACACCCACTCAGGCTAACAACCATCAATATCGCCGCAACAGGCGCAAACCAGCGAGAGCAGGACTTTCCTGACGCCATTTTAATACTCCTTCAGCCAAAAAAAAGCGCAAACCGGCACACGCGTGCCCAACGGTGACAAGGATAGTCCAGAGCCGCGCCGCAAGATACCTTTTTCATACGTTCTCTGGCGGTTCGCGCGCATTGTTAATTGATTGTTGCACACATCACATTTATCACGATGAAACCACGGTAAATAAATGGGCATAACAAGATGATATTGCTTTATTTTTCACCCGCCAATGCACCCACCTCGCCTTGAGAGAACGATAATCGCACACTTCCTGGCCACGGTGGATTGTTGTCCTGCTGCATAAGTGATTTTATTTAACGAACGATTAACGACAAAACGTTCGATAATCGCCCAATTACCTCAATACCGGCGAGAAAGATAAGCGTTGAAAAAACCACTTACTCGCACCGCTTAGCAGGAATTACCGCATGACAACACAGACAACAACGGATATTCAGGCTTTTATCAATCGCAATCCCTTCTCAAAGTACCAGTGGATGATTCTGGTGCTGTGCTTTGTGACCGTCGCGCTGGACGGCTTCGATACCGCCATTATTGGGTTTATCGCATCCGATTTGGTTCAGGAGTGGGGCGTACAAAAATCTGACCTTGGCCCGGTGATGAGCGCCGCGCTGGTCGGTCTTGCCGTCGGCGCGCTGACCGCTGGGCCGATGGCAGACCGTATCGGCCGTAAAAAGGTGCTGGTGCTGTCGATTCTGGTCTTTGGTGGCTTCAGCCTGATTACCGCCTTCGCCACTTCGCTGACGCAACTGACCGTTCTACGTTTCTTAACCGGCCTGGGGCTCGGTGCTGCCATGCCAAACGCCGCAACGCTCATGAGCGAGTATGCGCCGGAGCGCCGTCGCGCCCTGCTGGTGAATCTGATGTTCGTTGGTTTCCCAATTGGTTCTTCACTCGGTGGGTTCATCTCTGCATGGATGATCCCACACTACGGCTGGCAGAGCGTACTGGTGCTGGGCGGCGTAATGCCGTTAGCGCTGGCGGTCGCGTTAATTTTCCTGCTGCCAGAGTCGGCCCGCTATCTGGCAGTAAAAAACCGTTCTCAACAGCAGATTGCCAATATTCTGCGCCACATTGCCGCGCTGCCGGAGAACACCCGGTTTGTCCTGCAAGAGGCTGGGCAGGTCAAGGAGCAGTCGGCGCTGGGGGTTATCTTCTCGCCACGCTATCTGGTGGGCACCATCATGCTGTGCCTGACCTACTTTATGGGGCTGCTTATCTTCTACCTGCTGACCAGCTGGCTGCCGCTGTTAATTCGTGAAACCGGTGCGACGCTGAGTCAGGCCTCCGTGATTACCGCACTGTTCCCGCTCGGCGGAGGGATTGGCGTGCTGGTATTAGGCGCGCTGATGGACAAAATCAACCCGAATAAAGTCGTCGCCGTGGGCTACCTGTTAACCGGGATCTTTGTCTGTCTGGTCGGTTTCTCAACCAGTAATCTGGTGCTGATGGGCGTCATGGTGTTTATCGCCGGGACGATAATGAACGGCGCACAGTCATCCATGCCAGCGCTAGCCGCCGGGTTTTATCCAACGCAGGGGCGCGCAACGGGCGTTGCCTGGATGCTGGGGCTGGGCCGCTTTGGGGGTATCCTCGGCGCATTTAGCGGTGCGTTCTTAATGCAGGCAGAGCTTTCCTTCAAAACGATTTTCGCTCTGCTGGCAATACCCGCGGTGCTGTCAGCCATCGCGCTGATGGTGAAGTACATCGCCGGTAAAAATCAGCAGAATCAAGGCGACAGCGCAGCGGCAGCGTTGACTGAATCGGCACAAAAAGTCTGATATTTAGCCCCGACAGTGCGCTGCCGGGGCTAAATGATATTTTTTTACAACGCACTCACAAATGATAATAGTTCATATTTATCAAGTTATTAAACGGCATTTTCCCTATCTGCACCCCAGGAACATAGTAAATTATGTGCAGATAACGTTTGCTTTTGCGGTAAGAGTTATGCGTTAATACATCCACGGTTTGACATACAGACCACAAAGCAGTTGAGTAAAGCAGTTCCCTTCAAGGTTATCCATTGGTACCCCTCGTAGCGACATTCCTTTACGCTTTAAATTCTGTAAAGCATGCCATATCGCCGAAAGGCTCAATTAATTTTTAAAGGTAATTTCTATGTCCGGTAAAATGACTGGTATCGTAAAATGGTTCAACGCTGATAAAGGTTTCGGCTTCATCACTCCTGACGATGGTTCTAAAGACGTGTTCGTACACTTCTCTGCTATCCAGAACGATGGCTACAAATCTCTGGACGAAGGTCAGAAAGTTTCCTTCACCATCGAGAACGGCGCTAAAGGCCCAGCAGCTGGCAACGTAACTTCCCTGTAAGTTAACGCCGCTAAGAATTGAAAATCCCTGCCTTATGGCGGGGATTTTTTTTATCTACAGCGCGGTAAAATGCCACCCGGATTCATGCCACTCCAGCGCATGCGTCAGTTTCAGCCCCTGCAAGAACGCCTCATCATGAGACACCACCAGCATCGCACCTGGAAAATCAGCCAGCGCCACCTCAATCGCCTGCATTGATGCCAGGTCAAGGTGATTCGTCGGCTCATCCAGCAGTAACAGCTGCGTCGCCTCTCGCCGCCACAGCACACAGGCCAACGCCGCTTTTAATCGTTCTCCCCCACTGAGTGCCGATAACGGTAGGTTCACTTTGTCCGCGCCAAGCTGTAGCTGCGCAAGACGAGTACGCAGCGCGCCCTCTTCCAGCGGCGTGTCGCCCGCCCGTAGATGCGCCATTACCGATAACGACAGATCGAACTGGCTAAGATGCTGATCCAGCCAGGCGGCAGAGACAGAAAGCTGGCTGTGCCCGGCAAGCGGTGCCTCAAGCCCCATCAGGGTTTTGAGCAGCGTCGTTTTTCCGCAGCCATTGGGTCCGCGCAGCGCCACCCGCATCGGGCCGTCCATGCGCCAGTCGAGGACAGAATGCGCCTGATGTGCCAGCTGTAGCGACTCCAGAACCAGAACCTGCTTACCGCTGGGCACCTCACTGCCGGGCAGCGTAAACATGACAGGCGTATCCTCTTCCACCCGCTCCCGAGCCTGCTTTACCGCATTATCCAGCGCAGTCTGCTGCTCACGATGTTGGCGCAGTAAAGTGCCGGGTCGCTCTCGCGCCGCCCCTTTGTATTTCACCCGTTCAAATGACGCGATATTGAGAGAATCAACGGTACGCAGCGTTTTTGCAGAGCGTCTCTGGCAATCATCATGCTCTTTGTGCTGTCGAGCACGCGTGCGGCGACGTTCAGTGGCAGCATGATCGAGTGCGGCTCGCGCCGCCTGCTGCTCCGCATCACGCTGCTGTTGATACTCCACATAGCTACCGCCATAGCGGCGAAGCGCCGCAGGGGTCAACTCAAGAATGCGTGGCATCCGCGCCAGCAGTTCCCGGTCGTGACTCGCGACAAGCGCCCCACCCTGCCAGGCATCAAGCTGTCGATAGAACCACTCGCGTCCTGGGCGGTCCAGATGATTGGTCGGTTCATCAAGCAACAGGAAGTTGGCGCCAGAGGTAAATGCCGCGCAAAGCAGCGCTTTCACCCGTTCGCCGCCGCTTAAGGAACCGGCCAGCCTCAATGGGTTAAACTCACCCAGCCCCGCGTCCTGAAAGGCGATGCGGAGCCGGTCCGGCAGATCCCAGAAACCATCCAGACTTTCGATATCGTCGTCGTACGGCTGGCCTTGCTCAAGACGCCGCAATGCGGCGAAAACGGCCCCGTAACCCAACAGCTCAGCCAGCGTGGTCTTCGCTGAGGCCTCATGTTGCTGCGCGACGTAAGCACGGGACGCGAAACATTCGATATGTCCGGTGGAGGGTTCATCAACGCCAGCCAATAGCCGCAGCAACCGCGATTTGCCCACGCCGTTACGCCCGACAAGACCACAGAGTGAACGTTCCAGCGATAAATTCAGCGGGCCGAAAAGAGTATCACCCGTCGTAAACTGGCAGGTAACCTGATGTAAAATAAAAGAAGGGGATTGCGCACAATGGGCCATAAGCACTCCTGAATGAAATCAATAGTTCCCCTGCTTGCGGCAAGCGCCCAGCAAGGATTCGAATTCAGCAGGTGTGTTTGTCCATTTTCAGTGTGCCTCAGTGAGACGAGGGATTCGTCGCGGCAAAGGATAAACGCATTGCGCCAGCCATTTCAAGGTTCTTTTTTGCGCAACCTTTCCATCCACAAAAAAAGCCTCCCGGCAACGGGAAGCCTTCATATTATTTTGTAAAAAAATAGGGTGCATTGAGCCTGCATAACACCGCAATAGCGGCGGGGAATATTCCCCGCCGTACGCCCTTACTGTCTAATATTGCAGGCTAAAGATGCCGCTAATTCATTGTTTCCTTGCTTAATATGCAATTCACATAATGAATCACGAACCATCCAGGTAAATAATAGAATAGTGAGACATATCACTATCAAACTATACAACATAGATTTTTGCGGCATCCTTTGCCTCCTGTGTTGATTTTCAACAAGTAAGAGGCTAACCTTATGGTGTTCATGCATAGAGTTGGCCTCACTTTGC
>CP070603.1:373287-375406 GCA_016939855.1 Kluyvera ascorbata | reverse complement strand
CATCATCAAGACCCAACTGTTCATAAGGCTCAACATTCTTACGCAGTAATGCACGTACCGTAATTCCCATATCTGAAATAAGTTTTATCAGCTCATCACGGGTCGGTGGCGTATCAAGATAATAAATTATCGTCGGTTCGTTGCCGCTATTGCGGATCATCTCCAGCGTGTTGCGAGAAGTACCGCAGGCAGGGTTGTGATAGATGGTAATGTTGCTCATATATGTATCTCATTACAAAGCGATGGAGAGCCGCAACGCCAGCGCGGCCAGAGTGACAAACAGCACGGGCAGAGTCATGATAATGCCGGTGCGGAAGTAATATCCCCAGGTAATCGTTATATTTTTCTGGGCAAGCACATGCAGCCAAAGCAGGGTTGCCAGACTGCCAATCGGGGTGATTTTCGGGCCTAAATCGCAGCCGATCACGTTGGCATAAATCATTGCCTCTTTGACGACGTCAGTCGCCGTACTCCCATCAATCGACAGCGCACCAATCAGCACTGTCGGCATATTGTTCATCACCGACGACAGGAACGCGGTCAGGAAGCCGGTGCCAAACGTTGCTGCCCATAATCCCTTTTCTGCCAGCAGGTTTAGCACGCCAGACAGATACTCCGTTAACCCTGCATTGCGGAGGCCATAGACCACCAGGTACATGCCCAGCGAAAAAATAACGATCTGCCATGGCGCACCGCGCAGGACTTTTCCGGTGTTGATGGCATGACCTCTTTTCGCCACTATAAACAGTACTGCTGCGCCAGTAGCCGCTATCGCGCTGACCGGGATCCCCATAGGCTCCAGAACAAAGAAACCGACAAGCAGCAATAACAGGACAATCCAGCCCACCCTGAACGTTGCCGGATCCTTTATCACACTGGCAGGAGTCTTCAGCAGCGAAACGTCATACGTCGCCGGAATGTCTCTGCGGAAGAAGAGATGCAACATGACCAGCGTGGCCACAATCGCTGCCACATCTACGGGGATCATAACGGAGGCATACTGCGTAAAGCCCAGACCGAAAAAATCTGCCGAGACGATATTCACCAGGTTAGAGACAATCAGCGGTAGGCTGGCCGTATCTGCTATAAATCCTGCGGCCATCACAAAGGCCAGTGTTGTGCCCTTGCTGAATCCCATTGCAAGCAGCATCGCAATCACAATTGGTGTCAGGATCAGCGCGGCGCCGTCATTGGCGAACAAAGCAGCGACAGCGGCACCGAGCAACACTATCCAGGTAAACAGCAGGCGGCCACGTCCGTTACCCCAGCGGGAGACGTGCAGTGCGGTCCACTCAAAGAAACCGGACTCATCGAGCAGCAGGCTGATGATAATGACCGCAATAAATGCCGCTGTCGCGTTCCAGACGATATTCCAGACAATGGGAATATCAGTGATATGGATGACACCGGTTACCAGCGCCAGCACAGCCCCGAGACTCGCACTCCAGCCAATACTCAGCCCTCTGGGTTGCCAGATCACCAGTATCAGCGTCAGTATAAATATACTCCCTGCCAAAAGCATCTTAGACTCCGTTATATATGATTATGTAAATGTGTTTTCTTTTCTCAGCAGGAGGTGCAGGCTGATTTATCCAGCCATTCACGCACATCCTCTCGCATACACTGCCAGGACGTCGTGATTGTCTCAGCTGCCCATGCCGGTATGTGGGGTGACAAACGATAGTGGATCCATTTTCCTTCACGACGATCCAGAACCAGCCCAGCTTCGCGAAGAATAGCCATATGTCGCGAGACTTTGGGCTGCGATTCGGAAATGGTTTCGCAGATATCACAGACGCACAGTTCTCCTGACTCCCGGAGAATCATAACGATGGCGAGCCGGGTTTCATCCGACAGGATTTTGAAAAGCTGAACAGGTTGTAGCATTTTTCACTCCGTTCCCTTTAGAATATACATATGATAAATCATATGTGTTAAATTTGAAATCATCTAATCCCTCCGGAGTACAGAAATGGAACAATTTCCAGCCCTGAATAGTGAATGCTTTGATCAACACATCGCCGAGCGCCTGCACCTGCACGAGCCACCACGGATTCTGATCCTATATGGCTCAGTTAGAGAGCGCTCCTACAGCCGCTTTGCTGCGGAAGAAGCTGGA
>CP070603.1:367479-371317 GCA_016939855.1 Kluyvera ascorbata | reverse complement strand
GCACTTTGATTTATCGTCAGGTGGGGCTTTTCTCTGTCTGCCATCGGGTGAATAGCTGAGACAGACAGTCTCAAGTACCCGCTATCATTCTACCTTAAATATCAAAAGACCTTTCTTTGATGTATTCCTAAAATATTTCTCACCTATCAATGATTAGACCAATCTATATTAATCAGAAAATTATTAAGCGTTCCATTAATTATATCCAGGGCATAAAAAAACCTGCCCGAGAGCAGGTTTTTATTTAATCGCGGAACCATTACTGCAGCACGGAAATATCCGCTACCTGCAGGAAAAGATCGCGCAGCTTGGACAGCAGCGTCAGACGGTTCACACGCACATTCTGGTCTTCAGCGTTAACCATCACGTTCTCGAAGAACTCATCCACTGGCTCACGCAGGGATGCCAGCTCAACCAACGCTTCCTGATAACGGCCTTCTGCAAAGTACGGCTGCAGCTTGTCGCGCAACACAACCAGGTTGCCCGCCAGCTTGATTTCCGCCGCTTCTTTCAGCACGGAAGCGTGAACGATATCGTTCAGCGTCTCGTCAGATTTCGCCAGAATGTTGGATACACGCTTGTTGGCCGCAGCCAGCGCGGAGGCTTCTTCCAGCGTGCGGAAGTGGGACACCGCCTTCATACGAGCATCGAAGTCTGCCGGACGGGTCGGACGACGCGCCAGTACCGCCTGAATGGTGTCAACGGTGTAGCCTTCGTCCTGATACCAGGCGCGGAAACGACCGAGCATGAAGTCGATAACTTCATCCACCACTTTCGCGTTGGTCAGCTTGTCACCGTACAGACGTACCGCTTCTTCGGTAAGGGTCTGCAGATCCAGCGGCAGGTTCTTCTCAACGATAATACGCAGCACGCCCAGCGCAGCACGACGCAGCGCAAACGGGTCTTTGTCGCCTTTCGGGTGCTGACCGATACCGAAGATACCCGCCAGGGTGTCCATCTTGTCCGCAATCGCCAGTGCGCAGGCAACCGGGTTAGACGGCAGGTCATCACCAGCAAAGCGCGGCTGGTACTGTTCGTTCAGCGCAACGGCAACATCTTCCGCTTCGCCATCGTGGCGTGCGTAGTGCATGCCCATCACGCCCTGAGTGTCGGTGAACTCGAAGACCATGTTGGTCATCAGGTCGCACTTAGACAGCAGGCCCGCACGGGTCGCGTGGTTAACGTCAGCGCCAATCTGACCTGCGATCCAGCCGGCCAGCGCCTGAATACGGTCAGTTTTGTCGCGCAGCGTACCCAGTTGCTGTTGGAACAGCACGGTTTGCAGACGCGGCAGGTGATCTTCCAGACGTTTTTTACGGTCGGAATTGAAGAAGAACTCGGCATCGGCCAGACGTGGACGAACCACTTTCTCGTTACCGGAGATAATCTGCTGCGGGTCTTTCGACTCGATGTTCGCCACGAAGATAAAGTTTGGCAGCAGTTTGCCCGCGTTATCGTAAACCGGGAAGTACTTCTGGTCGCCCTTCATGGTGTAAACCAGCGCTTCAGCTGGCACCGCGAGGAATTTCTCTTCGAACTTCGCGGTCAGCACCACCGGCCATTCCACCAGTGAGGTGACTTCTTCCAGCAGGCTTTCGCTGAGATCGGCGTTGCCGCCAATCTTACGCGCCGCTTCTTCAGCGTCAGCTTTGATTTTGGCTTTACGCATTTCGTAGTCAGCCATCACCATGCCGCGTTCCAGCAGGATCTGCGGGTACTGGTCGGCATTGTCGATGGTGAACTCAGGCTCGCCCATAAAGCGATGACCGCGGATGATGCGATCGGACTGTACGCCAAGGATGGTCGCCGGAACAACTTTATCACCCAGCAGCAGAGTCACGGTGTGAACCGGACGCACGAAGTGTACGTCGGACGCGCCCCAGCGCATCAGCTTAGGAATAGGCAGTTTAGCCAGCGAGTTGGCAATCATGTTCGGCAGCAGCGTTTCGGTACTTTCACCTTTAACGTGCGCGCGATACAGCAGCCATTCGCCTTTGTCGGTGGTCAGACGCTCAGCCTGATCGACGGTAATGCCGCAGCCACGCGCCCAGCCTTCAGCCGCTTTGCTTGGTTTACCTTCCGCGTCGAACGCCTGGGCAATCGCCGGGCCGCGTTTTTCAACTTCGCGATCTGCCTGTGCAGCCGCCAGATTTGCCACTTTCAGCGCCAGGCGGCGAGGAGCGGCAAACCATTCAACGTTACCGTGCGCTAAGCCGGCATTATCCAGCTCTGCCGTGACGTTCGCGGCAAAGGATTCAGCCAGGTTGCGCAGCGCTTTTGGTGGCAGCTCTTCAGTGCCGATTTCCACCAGAAAAGTATTCTCAGACATGGCCGCCTCTTATTTATTCTTGTTGCACATCGGGAAGCCGAGGGCTTCACGGGAAGCATAGTAAGCTTCTGCCACTGCTTTGGTCAGGGTACGAATGCGCAGGATATAGCGCTGACGTTCAGTGACAGAGATGGCTTTACGCGCATCCAGCAGGTTAAAGCTATGGGCGGCCTTCAGAATACGCTCGTAAGCAGGCAGCGGCAGCGGAGTTTCCAGCGCCAGCAGCTGCTGCGCTTCTTTCTCGTACTGCTCAAAGCAGGTGAACAGGAAGTCCACGTCCGCGTATTCGAAGTTGTAAGTGGACTGCTCCACTTCGTTCTGATGGAACACGTCGCCGTAGGTGGTTTTACCCAGCGGGCCGTCGCTCCAGACCAGGTCGTAAACGCTGTCTACGCCCTGAATGTACATGGCCAGACGTTCCAGACCATAGGTGATCTCACCGGTGATCGGTTTACATTCCAGACCGCCAACCTGCTGGAAGTAGGTGAACTGCGTCACTTCCATACCGTTCAGCCACACTTCCCAACCCAGACCCCAGGCACCCAGCGTTGGGTTTTCCCAGTTATCTTCCACGAAGCGAATGTCGTGGATGGTTGGGTCCATACCCAGCTCTTTCAGCGATCCGAGGTACAGCTCCTGGATGTTGTCCGGAGACGGTTTAATCACTACCTGGAACTGATAGTAGTGCTGTAAACGGTTCGGGTTTTCGCCATAGCGGCCATCGGTTGGGCGACGGGAAGGCTGCACGTAGGCAGTCGCCATCGGTTCTGGCCCCAACGCACGCAGGCTAGTCATTGGGTGTGAGGTGCCGGCGCCAACTTCCATGTCCAGTGGTTGAACAATGGTGCAGCCCTGACGAGCCCAGTAATCCTGTAAGGTCAGGATCAGGCCCTGGAAGGTCCTGGTATCAAACTTTTGCATATGATTTCGTGCTGGATACGTGTGGATTTAAAGGAAGGAGTCAGTATACCCGCTGGCTGCGAGATATACAGTATGAAACGAGGTTGTTTAGACTAAATTGGGAAAACAGGTCCGTTTTTACCACGAACCCACCCGTTTTAGCTCATGGAGAGATGTAAAAATCGGCCATCGGCATCGAAAGAGCAGACAAAACTTTCATTTCGCGCCGTATAGCCGCGGAGTTCATAACTTCCCTGGAAACGTTCAAACCCGGTGACATCAATTTTCTTCGTCGCGGTGTTATAGCGTTCTGCAGCATTGTCTTTGCACAATTGCTCCATAGAAAGCGAACGCTCGGAATTCACGCGCGCACTTTGTGATTTTTGTACAACCGGCGGTTCCGCCGAAGAACATCCTGCAAGCAGAATAATGGTCAGCAAAGCAGGGAGAGGTTTCATCATCATTATTTATCTTACCGGGCTGTTATTTTAGGCTTTACCCCTTCTTACCGCCGCATTGTGCGAAGATTGCTTCACCATCACAAGCGCGGGGCGAGAAACTCGGAATTATCCAGTGAGATAGCAAGCACTGGGGCGAGTCTGACCTTAG
>CP070603.1:366153-367338 GCA_016939855.1 Kluyvera ascorbata | reverse complement strand
TCTTATTTATAGCGGAAAAATAGGTATCTGATGCAAGCAAAGATTAACTGGATTGAGAACTTACGCGGAATTGCCTGCCTGATGGTGGTGATGATCCATACCACGACCTGGTATATCACCCACCCGCACGACGT
This sequence comes from Kluyvera ascorbata, assembly GCA_016939855.1. GTDB lineage: Bacteria > Pseudomonadota > Gammaproteobacteria > Enterobacterales > Enterobacteriaceae > Kluyvera > Kluyvera ascorbata_C. The sequence goes on along the minus strand of CP070603.1, from coordinate 367,204 downwards.
GAGTCCGCTAAGTTGGGACTTTGCTAACGTCTTAAACTCCGCTTCCCGCGTCAGCGTGCCGCTCTTTTTTATGATTTCCGGCTACCTGTTTTTCGGCCCGCGTAGCGCCCAGCCGCGCCATTTTCTCCGTATTGCGCTCTGCCTGCTGTTCTATAGCGCCGTCGCGCTGCTGTTTATCGCCTCTTTTACCCATATCAGCGTTGAAGCCTCGTTGAAGCATATACTGCAAAAACCGGTGTTCTATCACCTGTGGTTTTTCTTCGCCATCATCGTCATTTACCTGGTATCACCGTTGATTGAGGTTAAAACCATCAGCGGCAAAATGTTGCTGGCGTTAATGGTAGTGATTGGCCTGGCGGCGAACCCCAATACCGTTTCGCTCAGCACTCACGGCGTCGAATGGCTGCCGGTTAACTTGTACATCAACGGCGATACGTTCTATTACGTTATTTACGGACTACTAGGGCGTGCAATCGGCATGATGGAAACCGATAAAAAAGGTCTCTCCTGGTGCTGCGCGCTGCTATTTGCAGCCTCCGTATGGATTATCTCACGGGGTACGCTGCACGAGCTGCAATGGCGCGGCAACTTCGCCGATACCTGGTACGTCTACTGCGGCCCGATGGTCTTTATCTGCGCCGTGTCGCTGTTGACGCTGATTAAAAATACCCTGAACGCGCGAGTGCTTCCGGGGCTCGGGTTTATTTCAAAGCATTCGCTGGGTATTTATGGCTTTCATGCGCTGATTATTTACGCCTTACGTACCGGCGGTCTGGAATTAAAACGCTGGCCTGCACTGGATATTCTCTGGATATTCAGCGCAACGCTTGCCGCAAGCCTGCTGCTTTCTATGCTGCTACAGCGTGTCGATACCCGTAGGCTGGTCAGTTAATTCCGTAGCCCGCATCAGAAGATACTGACCCGATATACAAAGACAGAATGCCGCGAGATATGCGCCTCTTTCGACCAGCGAGAGCGGCGCATTCCACAACCCCACCAGCAACAGCCCGCAAGTCATCAGCGCCACCATCTGGCAGACAGAGGCAAAACC
>CP070603.1:339962-366092 GCA_016939855.1 Kluyvera ascorbata | reverse complement strand
ATCAGCACGCCCAGGAAATAGCCTTTGCCGCTTAATAACGGACAGGCCTGCCATAAACCAATGAGATAAATCAGAGCGCCAACAAGCATGATTAGCCATGAAATAAGCACAGAACGTTTCATTGGGATCTCCTTATCCATCAAATGCACATTATGGGAAACGGGAGGCTGGCAACACCGAAAAAGCGACTCAGGGGAGCATTTCAGAATAAAATCATATAATTATTTTATTATTTGCTTCGATTTAATTGCGGGAGTAAATCCCTCCTGCTTGCAGGAGGGATTTATCATCAGGACATCAGCGGCAGCAACTGCTGATACAGTTTGCGGAAGGTCTCACGGCGCTGCAGGTAAACAGCATGAAGATCAGCATCCGGATAATGTGTTTGTTCCAGCTGGAGCTGCGGCAGTAAGTCTGACAGCGGCTTATCCGGATTCACGGCAATTTGCGCCAGCCGCGCTGCACCTAGCGCTGGGCCAACATCGCCCCCGGTGCGATAGTCCAGCTGTAACCCGCTAATATCTGCCAGCATCTGCCGCCACCATGGGCTTCGCGCGCCGCCGCCGATAAGCGTGATGCTTTCCGGCGTCACGCCGCAGGCATGAACCACATCCATCCCATCAGCCAACGCATAGCCCACCCCTTCCAGCACCGCTTTCGCCAGTTCGGCAGGACCATGCTGGTGCGTCAGGCCAAAGAAAACGCCTTTCGCTTGCGGGTTATTGTGCGGCGTGCGTTCACCGGAAAGATACGGTAAGAACCAAATTGGGTCAGCGCTGGCATCCGCATTTTCCGCCGCGCTAATCAGCGCAGGCACGGTCGTCAGGCCGGTCAACCTTGCCGCCCAATCCAGACAAGACGCGGCGCTCAGCATCACCGACATCAAATGCCAGCGGCCCGGCAGCGCATGGCAGAAACTGTGTACGGCGCTTTCCGGCTTGCTCAGGAACCCTTCGCTCACCGCAAAGTAGACACCCGAAGTGCCCAGCGACAGCATCGCCTGGCCAGCATCCGCCATACCCACACCGACGGCACCAGCCGCGTTATCACCGCCACCCGCCACTACCGGCACCGCTGGCATATTCCATGCGCTGGCAACCGATGGCAGCAATTTCCCGGTGATGTCACAGCCTTCATACAGCGCCGGCATGTTGTCACGGGTCAGATGGCAAGCGGCGAGCATCTCATCGCTCCAGTCACGCTTCGCGACATCCACCCACATGGTGCCTGCTGCGTCGGACATATCACTGGCAAAATCACCGGTCATACGCAGACGCAAATAATCTTTTGGTAATAGCACCTTATCAATCTGGCTGAAGATCTCAGGTTCGTGGCGCTGTACCCACAGCAGCTTCGGTGCAGTAAAACCAGGCATCATCAGGTTGCCGGTTATCTGCCGCGACGTTTTCACCTTCGCTTCCAGAAGCTCGCACTCTTCAGCACAGCGTCCATCGTTCCACAGAATAGCCGGGCGCAGCACGCGCTGGTGTTTGTCCAGCAGCGTTGCACCGTGCATTTGCCCTGCAATCCCCAGAGACTTTACGCCCTGAAGGCTGTGCAGTTGGCTGAGTCCTTTGATGGCACGATCCGTTGCCTGCCACCACTGCTCTGGGTCCTGCTCAGACCATAGCGGGTGCGGACGGGAAACCGTCAGTTTTTCCGTATGTGACGCCAGGACGCTTCCCTGTTCATCAAGCAGAATCGCCTTAACGCCAGACGTGCCTAGATCTATGCCGATATACATCGCGACTGCTCCTTTAGGTGGTACGATGCCCGGCAAGCTCACGCTCCCGGGCACGTTATACTGCGAAATGCGGTGGTTAACTTACTTGTCGAACAGGTAGTGGTTTACCAGCCCTTCCAGCAACTCCTGATGGCCGCTCTGGTGCTGTGGTGCCAACTGATGCTGCTCGGCATATTTGGCCAGTTCCTGCAGGGACATCTGGCCTTTCAGGATCTGCTGACCCAGTTCGCCATTCCAGCCCGCATAGCGTTTTGCCACACGTTTATCCAGCTCACCGCCTTCAATCATACGGGCAGCGACTTTCAGCGACAGTGCCATGGTATCCATTCCGCTGATGTGGCCGTAGAACAGGTCATATTTGTCGGTGCTCTGGCGACGAACCTTCGCATCGAAGTTCAGGCCACCGGTAGTGAAACCGCCCGCTTTCAGAATCTCATACATCACCAGCGAGTTTTCTTCCACGCTGTTCGGGAACTGGTCGGTATCCCAGCCCAGCTGCGGATCACCGCGGTTGGCATCCACAGAGCCAAACAGGCCCAGCGCAATCGCCGTCGCAATTTCGTGATGGAATGAGTGACCAGCCAGCGTCGCATGGTTTGCTTCGATGTTGAGCTTAATTTCTTTTTCCAGACCGAACTGCTTCAGGAAGCCATAAACGGTGGAAGCATCGTAGTCGTACTGGTGTTTGGTTGGTTCCTGAGGCTTCGGCTCAATCAGCAGCGTACCCTGGAAACCGATTTTGTGTTTGTGCTCAACCACCATCTGCATGAAGCGGCCAATCTGCTCGCGCTCCTGGCGCAGGTCGGTATTCAGCAGCGTTTCGTAACCTTCGCGACCGCCCCACAGGACGTAGTTTTCACCGCCCAGCTTATGGGTAGCATTCATCGCGGTGAAGACCTGAGTCGCAGCCCAGCTAAAGACTTCTGGATCTGGGTTCGTTGCCGCGCCTGCGCCATAGCGTGGGTTAGTGAAGCAGTTTGCGGTACCCCACAGCAGCTTCACGCCGCTCTGCTGCTGTTTCTCAGCCAGCACGTCAACCATCTGCGCAAAGTTGTTCAGATACTCTTTCAGGTTCGCGCCTTCCGGGGAAACATCCACGTCGTGGAAGCAGTAGTAAGGCACATTCAGTTTGTGGAAGAATTCAAACGCCACGTCAGCTTTACGTTTTGCGCGCTCAATCGCTTCGCCAGGCTGCTGCCATGGGCGGTCAAATGAGCCAACACCAAACATATCTGCACCGTTCCAGCAGAAGGTATGCCAGTAGCAAGCGGCGAAGCGAAGATGGTCTTCCATACGTTTGCCCAGCACTAATTCGTCCGGGTTGTAGTGGCGGAAAGCCAGCGGGTTCTCAGTTTTTGGGCCTTCAAAACGAACACGATCCAGTTGGTCGAAATAAGCTTGCATAATGAACTCCATAATCTGACAGGCGGCGAGGAATAATTCGTTTTGTAATACTGAATTCTGATTTGCACTTGCTCAATTACGTTATTTCACACTGCTATTAAGAGAATCCACAAATGTGCGCTAGCTCGCAAAATAAATAGGAATCAGCCTCGATTTATGTGAGTAAATTTTGCATACGATGATTTTAAAATCAGATCGCGGTCATAATTTGACAATTAAACGAAATATCGTAATAGGAAGATAAAAATCTGTAATTGCCAGACAGCATTTACATGTTAAAAATTTGCTGCGTGTTAAGTCATCTCCGTTTCTTTTATCGCCGATCTCATCACCTATCCCTACAGAAGGCATTACGATTATGAAGATAAAGAACCTTTGCCTCACACTCTGCGCATCGCTACTGCTCACCAGCATGGTGAGTAGCGCCAAAGAAGTAAAAATCGGTATGGCTATTGATGACCTTCGCCTTGAGCGCTGGCAAAAAGACCGCGACATCTTTGTGAATAAGGCTGAACAGCTGGGGGCACAGGTTTTTGTGCAATCCGCTAACGGCAATGAAGAGACACAAATGTCGCAGATCGAGAATATGATCAACCGTGGTGTAGATGTCCTTGTTATTATTCCGTATAACGGGCAAGTACTTAGCAACGTAATTAAAGAAGCGAAACAAGAAGGCATTAAAGTATTAGCTTACGACCGCATGATCAATAATGCGGATATTGATTTTTATATTTCTTTCGACAACGAAAAAGTCGGTGAAATGCAGGCGCAAAGTCTGGTTAATCAGGTACCTCAGGGAAATTATTTCCTGATGGGTGGTTCGCCGGTTGATAATAACGCTAAACTTTTCCGCGCCGGACAGATGAAAGTATTAAAACCTTATATTGATGATGGCAAAATTAAAGTTGTCGGCGATCAATGGGTTGACGGTTGGTTGCCGGAAAATGCGCTGAAAATTATGGAAAACGCCCTCACCGCTAACAATAACAAAATCGATGCGGTTGTAGCGTCAAACGATGCCACCGCAGGCGGCGCCATTCAGGCACTCAGCGCTCAGGGTCTGGCTGGCAAAGTGGCTATCTCTGGTCAGGATGCCGATCTGGCGGGGGTGAAACGGATTATCAACGGCACGCAAACCATGACCGTATATAAACCGATCACCTTACTGGCCAATAGCGCAGCAGAAATCGCCGTTGAGCTCGGTAACGGCAAGCAGCCGAAAGCCGATGCCACGCTGAATAATGGTCTGAAAGATGTGCCATCCCGCCTGCTCACCCCAATTGAAGTCAATAAAACCAATATTGACGACACCGTTGTAAAAGATGGTTTCCATAAGAAGAGCGAACTCTAAACGGCCCGCCCCAGCCTCACGCTGGGGCAGCCTGGCTTACGCGGAGCACAAGCACTTATGCCATATTTACTCGAAATGAAAAGCATCACCAAGACCTTCGGGGTGGTGAAGGCGATTGATAATGTCAGCCTGCGATTAAACCCTGGCGAAGTGGTTTCCCTGTGTGGCGAAAACGGCTCAGGAAAATCCACGTTAATGAAGGTGCTATGCGGTATTTACCCACATGGCAGCTACGAGGGGGAAATTACCTTTGCCGGCGAGACGCTACAGCCCACGCATATTCGCGATACCGAGCGCAAAGGCATTGCTATTATTCATCAGGAACTGGCATTGGTTAAACATCTGACCGTGCTGGAAAATATTTTCCTCGGCACGGAGATTAGCCGCCACGGCGTGTTGGATTACGACACCATGACGCTGCGCTGCGAGAAATTACTGGCACAGGTGAATCTCGCTATTTCACCCGATACGCGCGTGGGCGATTTAGGTCTAGGGCAGCAGCAGTTGGTTGAAATTGCCAAGGCGCTGAACAAGCAGGTACGACTGCTTATTCTGGACGAACCCACCGCCTCGCTCACTGAACAAGAAACTGCCGTGCTGCTGGGGATCATTCGCGATCTGCAAAACCATGGCATCGCCTGTATTTATATCTCCCACAAACTCAACGAAGTGAAAGCGATCTCTGACACCATCTGCGTGATCCGCGACGGCCAGCATATCGGTACTCGTGATGCCACGAACATGACTGAAGACGACATTATCACCATGATGGTTGGTCGCGAACTCACCGCGCTCTATCCGAGCGAGCCGCATACGGCTGGCGATGAAATTCTGCGCGTGGAGCACCTTACCGCCTGGCACCCCGTGAACCGGCATATTACACGCGTGAACGACATCTCCTTTAGCCTCAAGCGCGGGGAGATTCTGGGCATCGCGGGCCTGGTGGGTGCCGGACGTACCGAAGCCGTCCAGTGCCTGTTTGGCGTTTGGCGCGGGCGCTGGGAAGGCAAAGTCTTTATTGATGGCAAGCAGGTGGACATCCGCAACTGCCAGCAGGCCATCGCCCACGGTATAGCGATGGTGCCGGAAGACCGCAAAAAAGACGGCATAGTGCCGGTCATGGCGGTTGGAAAAAATATCACGCTTGCCGCGCTCAACGACTTCAGCGGTGCATTTAGCAGCCTGGATGATGCCAAAGAACAGCAGTGCATTTTACAGTCCATCCAGCGGCTGAAGGTGAAAACGTCGTCACCGGATCTTGCTGTCGGTCGACTCAGCGGCGGCAATCAGCAAAAAGCCATTCTGGCGCGCTGCCTGCTGCTTAATCCCCGCATTCTCATTCTTGATGAACCCACGCGCGGTATCGATATCGGTGCAAAGTACGAAATCTACAAGCTGATTAATCAACTGGTGCAGCAAGGCATTGCCGTCATCGTTATCTCCTCTGAACTACCGGAAGTGCTGGGTCTGAGCGACCGGGTGCTGGTCATGCACGAGGGGAAATTAAAAGCCGACCTGGTCAATAACGGTCTGACTCAGGAACAAGTGATGGAAGCCGCCTTAAGGAGTGAACGTCATGTCGAAAAACAACCCGTCTGAAATCAAGCTGGCGGCCTCTGCTCCCGCCCCTGCGCTGCGGCTAAAATCGCTCAACCTGCAGGTCTTCGTCATGATCGCGGCCATTGTGGTGATTATGCTGTTCTTTACCTGGACCACTGACGGCGCCTACCTCAGCGCACGTAACGTTTCCAACCTGCTGCGCCAGACCGCCATCACCGGCATTCTCGCCGTCGGTATGGTATTCGTGATTATTTCCGCCGAAATCGACCTTTCCGTCGGTTCAATGATGGGCCTGCTAGGCGGTGCTGCCGCCATTTTTGATGTCTGGCTCGGCTGGCCGCTGCCGCTGACCATTATCGTCACGCTGGCGATGGGCCTGGTGCTGGGCGCCTGGAACGGATGGTGGGTCGCCTATCGGAAAGTACCGTCGTTTATCGTAACGCTCGCCGGGATGCTTGCCTTCCGCGGCATTCTGATTGGGATAACCAACGGTACGACCGTTTCTCCCACCAGTGCGGCGATGTCGCAAATTGGCCAAAGCTACCTACCAGACGGTATTGGCTTCACCTTTGGCGCGATTGGGCTGATGGCGTTTATCGCCTGGCAGTGGCGCGGGCGAATGCGGCGTCAGTCGCTGGGACTGGGCACTCCGGCTTCCAGCGGCGTGGTGGGTCGTCAGGCGCTGACGGCGGTAATCGTCCTCGGCGCTATCTGGCTGCTCAATGATTATCGCGGCGTGCCAACGCCGGTTCTGCTGCTCACGCTGCTGCTGCTGGCGGGAATGTTTATGGCCACGCGCACCGCCTTTGGTCGACGCATATATGCTATCGGCGGCAACATCGAAGCCGCACGCCTTTCCGGTATTAACGTTGAGCGTAACAAGCTGGCGGTATTTGCCATCAACGGCCTGATGGTCGCCATTGCCGGGCTTATTCTTAGCTCACGTCTGGGGGCGGGTTCTCCGTCGGCGGGTAACATTGCCGAACTGGATGCCATTGCCGCCTGCGTTATCGGCGGCACCAGCCTCGCGGGCGGTGTGGGTAGCGTTGCTGGCGCGGTGATGGGGGCATTTATTATGGCCTCGCTCGACAACGGAATGAGTATGATGGACGTCCCCACTTTCTGGCAATATATCGTCAAAGGTGCAATTTTATTACTCGCCGTCTGGATGGACTCCGCCACCAAACGGCGCGCTTAATTGCCCAGCCGTGGTGTTGCCGTTCTTCATAACGGCAACACCCCTCATGATTCACGAGGAACCCTGAACCATGTTTGGAAAACGTCACCGCGTGACGCTGTTATTCAATGCCAACAAAGCTTTTGACCGGCAGGTGGTTGAAGGCGTGGGCGAATACTTACAGGCGTCGCAATCCGAGTGGGATATCTTCATAGAGGAAGATTTCCGCGCGCGTATCGAAAACATTAAAGAGTGGCTGGGCGACGGCGTTATTGCCGATTATGACGACCCGACCATCGAAGCCCTGCTCACCGATGTCAACGTGCCCATTGTCGGCGTTGGTGGTTCCTATCATCGCCAGGAGCAGTATCCTCCCGTTCACTATATTGCGACCGATAACTATGCGCTGGTTGAAAGCGCTTTTTTGCATTTGAAAGAGAAAGGGGTGCATCGCTTCGCGTTTTACGGCCTTCCTTCTGCTAGCGGCAAACGCTGGGCCGAAGAGCGCGAATATGCGTTTAGCCAGATCGTCGCCAAAGAGAAGTATCGCGGCGTCATTTACCAGGGCCAGGAAACCGCACCGGAAAACTGGCAACATGCGCAAAATCGGCTGGCCGACTGGCTACAAACGCTGCCGCCGCAAACCGGTATTATCGCCGTCACCGATTCCCGAGCCCGTCATATTTTGCAGGCCTGCGAGCATCTGCACATCCCCGTGCCGGAAAAACTGTGCGTCATTGGCATCGATAACGAAGAGCTGACCCGTTATCTCTCACGCGTTGCACTCTCGTCGGTTGCACAAGGCGCGCGGCAAATGGGGTACCAGGCGGCAAAACTGATGCAGCGCTTGCTCGACAACGAGGTACTGCCGCTTCAGCGCGTGCTGGTGCCGCCGATGCGCGTGATGGAACGACGTTCTACCGATTACCGCTCCTTGAACGATCCGGCCGTCATTCAGGCCATGCACTATATCCGCAATAACGCCTGCAAAGGTATCAAGGTGGAGCAGGTGTTGGACTCTGTCGGGATTTCCCGTTCAAACCTTGAGAAACGCTTTAAGGAAGAGGTGGGAGAAACGATCCACGCGGTGATCCACAGCGAGAAACTTGAGAAAGCGCGCAGCTTGCTGGTGTCGACTTCACTGTCGATTAACGAAATCTCGCAGATGTGCGGGTATCCCTCACTGCAATATTTCTACTCGGTGTTTAAGAAAGAGTACGACACGACGCCGAAAGAGTACCGTGAACAGCACAGTGAGTTGTTGATTCAGACCTGATTCCTTTACTGACGACGGAATAAAAAAAGGCCTTCCATTGGAAGGCCTTTTTAAATGTAGCGCGGATTACATGTGTGCGGCGATCAGGCGCTGGTTGTCCTGGTACATCGCGAACAGGTAGTCGTTGTAGCTTGAACCCTTGGTCGAATAGCCTTTCAGCTTATGGATCATCGCCGTTGCGGTGAGTTCCTGGTCCGACTTGCGCATCTGGGCGCGAGATTTACGGAACGAGGCATAAGCCGGGTGCGTATTCAGGTTAGCTGCGTAGGCCTGAACGGACGCCTTTACGGAATCAAACTTTGTGTAGCCGTTCACTGAACCGGCACCATTTTTACAACCCTTACCGCATTTCATGCCGAACAGGTTGTTATTGGCGCGCGCCAGCTTAGAGGTACCCCAGCCGCTCTCTGCAGCAGCCATCGTAGCGACCATGCTGCCTGGAATAATGTCGACACGCTCAAGCAGCGAATTCCACGGCACCTTGCGGGTGTTACCGTTCCAGCTGACTTTATAGCGTGCGGCAATATCTTTCAGACGCGCACGTTCAGACGGCGACCAACGGCCTTCGTACTGCTTAGAAACCAGCCAGTTACGATCGGCAGTAATAGCCGCATTTTGGCTTGTGATATAAGGCATTACCGTCCGGAGAAACGCTCTTTTCCTTGGGGTTCCGGAAGGGTATTTTCGCAAATCAGGAAGTGAACTGCTCTTTACACTATTGCGAGAATACTCTTGTTTACTGCTTGCCTTGCTATAACTTGCCTTTGTTACTTTTGGTGCCGTCGCCTTCGTATGTTTTGTTACCGAGGCTTTCGGATGCTTCGTTACCGTGTGTGTTGTTGCAAACACCCCACCTGAAAAAGTCCAGATGAGTAACATAAGTATCGCGGCCCCATATCGTCGAATGGGAGTCGATATCATTAGGTCTCCTGGTCGGATTTAATCATTCCAACGCCTTATTATTTCAAAAAATTGAGAGCTGAATCTCAAATTGTACCAAAAATACCCCGCCAACGCACGCTCAGGAAATAGTCCGATTCCGAAACGACGCGTGGACGCGATTCAGCATAGGACAAATTGCATACGCAAAATGTCAGCCACCTCTCATTTTAGTTCATTTTTTGACCGCCATCACTCAGCCCTTTATCTCCTCCTTTCACCAGGAGGAGTACAGCACGATAAGAGACTGGCAAACTGGGTAAAACCCGATGGCACAAGGATCCTGAAATGAAATTCGCTGCCCTGATACCGCTACTGATTCCCACTTTCGTCGGTGCTGCAAACTGGTCCAGTGAGGGCTTTCCCGCTTTTTCAGCGGACGGCACGGGGAAGTTCAGTAGCCAAAAAACGCTCGTGAAGGGTACCCGACCATTAAGATTGAATTTTGACCAACAGTGCTGGCAGCCCACATCGGGGATTCGTCTTAACCAGATGCTCTCTCTGGAACCGTGTCAGGGGGATGCGCCGCAGTGGCGTCTTTTCCGCGACGGCCGCTACACGCTGGAGGTCGATACCCGCTCCGGCACACCTACGCTCACTATCGCCGTGCAAAGTGACACACAGAACACCGCAGAACAGGCCAACGTACGCCAGTGCCCGCGCTGGGACGGCAAACCGCTGACGCTGGACGTCGCCAGAACCTTCCCGGAAGGCAGCCTCGTTCGTGACTTTTATAGCGGCCAGACGGCGACGGTGAAGCAGGGAAAAATCACGCTACGCCCTGCTGACAACAGCAATGGATTATTACTGCTTGAACGCGCTGACATCGCTAACGCCGCGCCGTTTAGCTGGCATAACGCCACGGTTTATTTTGTACTGACCGACCGCTACGTGAATGGAGACCCGAGCAACGACAATAGCTACGGGCGACACAAAGACGGCATGGCGGAAATTGGCACCTTCCACGGCGGCGACCTCAAAGGCTTAACCAGCAAGCTCGACTACCTGAAGAAACTGGGCGTTAACGCGCTTTGGATTAGCTCCCCGCTTGAGCAAATCCACGGCTGGGTGGGCGGCGGAACAAAAGGCGACTTCCCGCACTACGCCTATCACGGCTATTACACTCAGGACTGGACGCGGCTGGACGCCAATATGGGCAACGAAGAGGATCTGCGCGCGCTGGTTGATGGCGCACACCAGCGAGGCATCCGCATCCTGTTTGACGTCGTGATGAACCACACCGGCTACGCTACTCTGGCCGACATGCAGCAGTTCCAGTTTGGCGCACTCTACCTCAAAGGTAATGACATCACCAAAACGCTCGGCGAACACTGGACAGACTGGCAGCCCGGCCCAGGCCAGACCTGGCACAGCTTTAACGATTACATCAACTTCAGCGATAAGGCCGCATGGGAAAAATGGTGGGGCAAAGCGTGGGTCCGTACGGATATTGGCGATTACGACAATCCCGGCTTTGACGATTTGACGATGTCGCTGGCGTTTCTGCCGGATCTGAAAACCGAATCCACCACGCCGAGCGGACTGCCAAATTTCTACCGCAACAAGCCAGATACCCACGCGAAAGCCATCGATGGCTTCACCCCGCGCGATTATCTCACCCACTGGCTAAGCCAATGGGTACGCGATTATGGTATTGACGGCTTCCGCGTCGATACGGCGAAACACGTTGAGATGGCGGCCTGGCAGCAGCTTAAGACACAATCGGTCGCCGCATTGGCCGAGTGGAAAAAAGCCAACCCGCAGAAAGCGCTCGACGATGCGCCGTTCTGGATGACCGGCGAAGCCTGGGGACACGGCGTGATGGAGAGCGATTACTACCGTCACGGCTTTGACGCCATGATCAATTTCGATTACCAGGAGCAGGCCGCGAAAGCGACCGACTGTCTCTCCAGTATCGACATGACCTGGCAACAAATGGCCGACAAACTCCAACGCTTCAACGTGCTGAGCTACCTCTCCTCTCACGATACCCGCCTGTTCCGGGAGAAAGGCAATAACGCCGCTGAACTTCTGCTGCTGGCCCCGGGCGCGGTGCAGATTTTCTACGGCGATGAGTCCAGTCGTCCATTCGGCCCCACCGGTTCAGATCCGCTACAGGGCACACGCTCGCAGATGAACTGGCAGGATGTCACCGGTAAATCTGCTGCCGAGGTCGCACACTGGCAGACGCTGGGCCAGTTCCGCGCGCGTCACCCTGCCATCGGCGCTGGTAAACAAACCACGCTCACGCTCGACCAGGGCTACGGTTTTGTCCGTGAAACAGACCACGATAAAGTGATGGTCGTGTGGTCCGGCAAACCATAATTTTTTCTTATCACGGCCCGTATCATCCATACGGGCCTCTTTAGAATAAAAGACCACTTAAATACAAATTCATCGATTTATTCTCTAAAACTCGTTCATCAAGCTCATTTGCACCCTATCGTGAGTGGCGTTATCGTTACCTACATCACAGAACAAGCAATAGAAATTCAGCTATGACATTTTCACTTTTTGGCGACAAGTTCACCCGCCATTCAGGCATTACCCGCCTGATGGAAGACCTCAACGACGGTTTACGCACTCCAGGGGCTATCATGCTAGGCGGCGGTAACCCGGCGCAGATCCCTGAGATGAACGCCTACTTCAATAACCTGCTGGCGGAGATGCTGGAAAGCGGCAAAGTCTCTGAAGCACTGTGCAATTACGATGGTCCTCAGGGCAAGAATGAACTGCTTACCGCCCTGGCCGATATGCTGCGTAATGAATTAGGTTGGGATATTGGTCCACAGAATATTGCACTAACAAACGGCAGCCAAAGCGCGTTTTTCTACTTGTTCAATCTTTTCGCAGGTCGATGCGCGGATGGTTCTACCCGCAAGGTACTGTTTCCGCTGACTCCCGAATACATCGGTTACGCGGATTCCGGTCTGGAAGACGATCTGTTCGTCTCAACCCGCCCGCATATTGAGCTGCTCCCGGAAGGGCAGTTTAAATATCATGTTGATTTCGATAATTTGCCAATTGGCAAAGACATCGGAATGATCTGCGTTTCGCGCCCGACAAACCCAACGGGTAACGTCATTACCGATGAAGAGCTCAAACAGCTCGACGCTCTGGCGAATCAGCACGAGATACCGTTGGTTATCGACAATGCCTATGGCGTCCCGTTCCCGGGCATTATCTTCAGCGAAGCGACGCCGCTGTGGAACCCGAATACCGTGCTGTGCATGAGCCTGTCTAAGCTCGGTCTGCCGGGTAGCCGTTGCGGCATCATTATCGCCAACGAGAAAGTCATTACCGCAATCAGCAACATGAACGGGATTATCAGCCTGGCGCCTGGCGGTATTGGGCCAGCAATCATGTGTGAAATGATTAAACGGCACGATCTGTTGCGCCTGTCAGAAACGGTGATTAAGCCTTTCTACTACCAGCGCGTGCAGGAAACCATCGCCACTATCCGCCGCTATTTGCCGGAAGACCGCTGTCTCATCCATAAACCCGAGGGCGCAATTTTCCTGTGGTTATGGTTCAAGGACCTGCCGATTACCACCGAGCTGCTCTACCAGCGGCTGAAAAAACGCGGTGTCCTGATGGTGCCTGGTGATTTCTTCTTCCCGGGGCTGGATAAACCCTGGGACCATACTCACCAGTGCATGCGCATGAACTATGTACCAGATCCAGAAAAGATCGAAGCGGGCGTTAAAATCCTCGCTGAAGAGATAGAATTAGCCTGGAAAGAAAACCAGTAATATACGATATATCAGCCTCTGAAAATCAGAGGCTGATATTTTTCTGTGATCTTGATAGTTATTTAAAGAATAAAAAACAGAAAATCATGCTCTTTAATTCACTCGGATTACTCTCAATTTCCCACCGCAATTTAATTAACGCTTAACAGTTGAACCCATTATTCAACGCTGCTTAATTTGTTAAATTCAAAGTAAGAATATGTTTCATAAGCGCATATTAATTTACATAGCAGCCTTTGTTTACGCTTAAGTTAAATCGGACTTATCCATACTTTCGTATGAAAAAAAACGCCCCATGCAAGGCTTAATTTCCGCCATACACTGACTAATACGCACTCGGCGTTTTTAACTGGTGGAGATAAGATCATGGCCTCTAAAAAAATTAGCCAATTAAGCATAATTGCGATGGCGGTGCTTCTTGCATTCTCACTCTCTGCCTGTAGCGGAAGCGGCGGAGGTTCTCATTCAACGGCCAAAAACGGTACCACGACAGGTAGTGGTTCTGGCGGCGGCGACGGCTCCGGTGGCGGCGATGGTAGCGGCGGCGGTGATGGTAGCGGCAACGGAAATGGCTCTGGTAGTGGCCAAACGGCTGGCAGCAGCATCCTGGGTGAAACCGGGAAAGCAGTGTCCGGTGTGGGCGATACCTTGGGCGGTCTGGGCAGTCAGTTGACCAGTACGGCGGGCAACAACCCGGTCACTTCCACCATTTCAACCACCGTCAGCGGTGTGGGTAACGCGGTTGATACCTTAGGGACGGGCGTCACCAACGGTGTCGGGAACTCATCAAACGCTAACGGCGTGGGCACGACGCTGCAAGGCACCACCAGTACCGTTACCGTACTGGGGAATACGGTATCCGGCGTGGGTAATAATCTCTCGACCAGCACTTCTGGTACCCCAGTTGCGGGCGTGACCGGCCTTGTCGGCAACGTGGTGAATAGCGCGGGTCAGATTGTTAGCAGCACCGGTACGGGCTTAACCAGCACCTTGCAAAGCCCGGGGGCGGTAGCAGCCACAACCGGTGTCACCTCCGTCGTCAATAACACACTGTCTGGAGTCCAGGGCGTCACCCAGGGCGTCGGGACAACGACCGGTTTAGGTACGCCGGTTAACGGTCTGCTCACCCAGGTAGGCACCACCGTGAGCGGGATTGGTAACAACGTCAGCACCTCAACGCCCGCACTGGGCGGCGTCGGACAGGTCGTCACTAGCGTCGGGAATATCGTGACGGATACCGGTGGCTTAGTGAAACCGACCAGCACCCAGACCGGTAGCGGCGGCCTGCTGGCAAGCGCTTCGCTGGGCGGCACAGTCAGTTCATTAACGAATACCCTTAACGTCAGCACCTCGGCTAACGCCAGCGCCAGCAGCAGCTCTTCAACGACAACAACCACCAGCAATCCTTTAGGTGGTCTGCTCGGCGGGTTAACGTTAAAAAAATAAGCTATATATTTATTAATGCTTTCCGTGCCCCCGCAATGGGGGCACGTTTTTCAGCAGAATA
Source organism: Kluyvera ascorbata (assembly GCA_016939855.1). GTDB lineage: Bacteria > Pseudomonadota > Gammaproteobacteria > Enterobacterales > Enterobacteriaceae > Kluyvera > Kluyvera ascorbata_C. Next base: position 351,382 of record CP070603.1, on the reverse strand, counting down.
ACAATAATCATCCTTGCACAATAAAATACACAAGGAACGCGTCATGAAAACGACCCTGGCTTATGCGCTATCGGGGGTTGTTCTGCTTAATATAGCCAGAGCAGACACTTTACCCGCATTGATTGACCCAAATAACCCGGCCAAAGCGGAACATAACAGTACGCCGCAAGCCCTCCCTGCAGCAGCCCCAAGTTTAACTGTAAGCGTTCCCAAAAATAAATTAACGCCAGAAACACTTATTAAAGTCGATCATATTCAGTTTATTGGCGGCACCGTATATCCATTAAAAGAGTTATTACAGCCTTTTGTTCCCTACGCACACAAACAGGTTCCGTTGAAAACGCTGGTCGGGCTCATTAATAATATTACGCTGCGCTACCGTGCCGACGGCTATCCGCTCTCCTACGCCTGGCTTCCTGATGACAACTTTCATGACGGCACGATCAAAATCGTTCTGGTGGAGGGCTACGTAGCGCACAGTGACATTCAAACGAATAACCCTAATCTGGCCGAGCGCTTAAAGCGACTGGCCGCCAAAATCATGGCCGAGAAGCCACTAACGCAGGCCACCTTCGACCGCTATACCCAATTAATGACCCGCACCCCCGGCGTTACCGTCGATGCCAGCGCGCAGCTACCGCAGAACATCTATGGCGCCGCGGCCATGCAGGCCAAAAGCATCCAGCCGCATATCTGGGATATTTCATCGACCATTGATACTCGTCGTAGCCAGAATATGGCGTTCGTCACCGGGTCGCTGAGCAACTTAACCAGCTATGGCGATCAGCTCGGGCTGGCGACATTGATTCCCCTCGATAGCTCGACGCGAAAATCGTACTTAGGGCTGAACTATCAACAGTTCCTGACCGACGACGGGCTGATGATGCAGCTCAAGGGCAGCTTCTACCGTGACAACCCACGGGACTATACGCCGTTACTGTACTACCCGGGCGGTTCCTTAGATTCCCGGCAGGAAACCACGCAGTATAATGGCGGCGCGATGTTCAGCTATCCGATTATCCTAACCGGCAAGCAGCAGCTCAACGTCAACGGAGGCGTGGACTACACCGACCGACGTAACAACAACCACATCCGCCAGATTGAGAACACGCAAACGGTCGATAGCATCGAACTCAAAAGCCACGTTCGCTACCCGGCATTTGAGTTCGGCATCAATGGTCTACAGGCGTTTGACCGCGCCAGCATTAACGGCAAGTTAACGCTGCGCCAGGGCGTGGATATTTCATCCATGGCCGATGCCGCGCCGCCCTACGGCAACGATCTCTCTTTCACGCTGTGGAAAAGCAACCTTGATGCGGCCTGGATGATCACCGATAAATGGCGGCTCTCCACCTCGATGGAAGGCGACTGGTCAGATAACGATTTGCCTGAGCCCGAGCGCGTCAGCTTCGGTGCCCAGCGCTTTGGGCGCGGCTATCAGGACGGAGAGGCCAGCGGTGACTACGGCTACGGCGGGCAGATTGAGCTTCGCTATATACATTCGATCAAAGAGAGCAGCTGGGTCGCCACCGTACAGCCGTACGTACTGACCGACACCGCCCAGACCTGGTTCAACTCACCGGGGCTGCCGCATCAGCGGCTAGCGTCTGTGGCCGCCGGGGTGATGCTTGCTGATAACAAACACTACAGCGTGACGGTCGAAGCCGCGCGCCCGGTCGGCGATGTGCCCACCGACAGCCACAGTCGTGACTGGCGCTACAGCCTGACGTTTAGTTGGAACTTCAACAACCTACATTAATCCCGATACCGGGCGCTGGCTGACGTCCACACAGGCCAGCGCTCCCGTCGGGCAAGCCGCCACGCAGGCGGGGCCGTCTTCACGGTGGCGGCATAAATCGCACTTTATCGCCTGAGGCCGTCGCGCCTGCACGCTGACGTTCATCGCCCCAAAAGGACACGCCAGCATACAGCTCTTACAGCCGATGCATCGCGCCTGCTCAACCGCAACCACGCCGTTTTCACGCAGGATAGCACCGGTAGGACACACGTTACTGCACGGGGCATCTTCGCACTGATGGCAAGCCACCGCCGTGGAAAACGCCCCGCCCTTCACCACCCGAATGCGGGGATGAAAAACCTCACGCGACACGCTCGCGCACGCCTGCTCATCCTGATGCGCCACCACGCAGGCCACTTCACAGGTTCGACAGCCAATGCACTTTAAGGAATCAGCGACAATAAACGGGTTCATTCCCCACTCCGATGCGAGAGATAAACCCCAAGAGTGCCAGAGCTGAGGGGCGATATGCTTTGATCCAACGGGGGGAATGGGCATTTTTTGATAAATGCCCAGGTCAATCTGTCCGGCTGCCAGAAATCTCAGCTACGCACGCTAAATCCGAGCTCATTGGAAATAGCCAGCGCGGTTTCACGCAGCGGCTTCAGGAGATTTTGCTCACCCACCTGCTTGAGTCGGGAGGTCGAAAGCGAAATCGAAATCGCGTACGGCACGCGCCCATGAATATCAAAAACGGGTACCGCCACGCACGACACGCCAAGCTCGTTTTCTTCGCGATCCATCGCCATTTTGCATTCGCGAATTTTCGCCAGCTCGTCATACATGGCAGGAAGCCCGGTGATGGTATTGCAGGTCAATGGGCGAATCTCATCCTGATGATTATCCCAATAATGCTGCACATAATCTTCCTGACCAAAAGCCATGTAGAGCTTACCCATCGCAGAACAATACAGCGGCATATGCTGACCAATATAGGCGCGAGTGCGCAGCATACCGGTTGTCGGCTCCAGTTTATAAATCAGGATCGCGTGATCGTCTTCGCGGCTGGAAAAGTTGACCGTTTCTCCGGTCGCGAGGTTCAGCGTTTCCAGATGCGGCGCAGCGACATGGATAATATTGAGGGACGACAGTGCCTTTTGCCCCACCGAGATAAACTTGGTGGTAAGCCGATAGCTTCCCGCCGCCGGGGCCGGTGTGACGTAACCACAGGACTGAAGTCCCTGTAACAACCGGTGCACGGTGCTTTTATTCAGCCCCGCTAATTCAGATAGATGCGCCAACGGACACCCATTGGGATAGTTACTCAGGATTTCTATCAGCATCAACCCCCGGAATAGACTCTGGCTACCCGCAGGCTTCTCCTTATCCGACGCCACATCACTCGCTTTATTGCTCATGCTCCACTCCTCGTCTCTGTCGCGACCTGATGGTAGCGCAAAGTGTGTTTCAGTTCACGATCTTGGCAGATAATTTGTAATTGTTTGATTTTATAGCATTTTAGAAATTATGAAACAGATTGCTTTGTTAAAAAACGATCGCTATATTTGAAATCAGATTTCGCAATGTGGAATATTGAGATTAACAAACGATCTTTTTGTTGTTTCTTTAGACCATCAGGAACGCAGAAAAGAAGGAACAAAACGGCCTTTGAGCCGCGTTCACCGAATGGCTAAAACGCCTGATTTAACGGAGACGATGTATGTTATTAAGCTTCGCAGACCTTAAAAACGAGTTTACCCGCGTGCTCTTAGCCCGCGGCGTTGCCGCTGAAACCGCCGATGCCTGCGCCGAAATGTTCGCCAGCACCACCGAATCCGGCGTCTATTCTCACGGCGTAAACCGTTTTCCTCGCTTCATCCAACAGCTCGAAAATGGCGACATCATTCCGGATGCCCAGCCAAAGCGCATCACCACGCTTGGCGCCATTGAACAGTGGGATGCCCAACGTTCAATCGGCAACCTGACGGCGAAAAAGATGATGGATCGCGCCATTTCTCTGGCTTCCGATCACGGTATTGGCCTGGTTGCAGTACGCAATGCCAATCACTGGATGCGCGGCGGCAGCTACGGCTGGCAAGCGGCTGAGAAGGGCTACATTGGTATCTGCTGGACCAACTCCATCGCCGTTATGCCGCCGTGGGGGGCAAAAGAGTGCCGTATTGGTACCAACCCATTGATTGTGGCGGTGCCGTCAAACCCTATCACCATGATCGACATGTCGATGTCGATGTTCTCTTACGGCATGCTGGAAGTGAATCGCCTGGCAGGCCGCCAGTTACCGGTAGACGGTGGTTTTGATGATGAAGGTCAGCTCACCAAAGAGCCCGGCGTGATTGAGAAAAACCGTCGCATCCTGCCAATGGGTTACTGGAAAGGCTCCGGCTTATCTATCGTGCTGGATATGATTGCCACCCTGCTCTCCAATGGTGCCTCGGTTGCGGAAGTGACTGAAGACAACAGCGATGAGTACGGTATTTCGCAAATCTTCATGGCGATCGAAGTCGATAAGCTCATTGATGGCGCGACCCGGGACGAAAAATTGCAGCGCATTATGGATTACATCACCACGGCAGAGCGCGCAGATGAAGAGGTGGCTATCCGCCTGCCAGGCCATGAATTTACCCGACTGCTGGCAGAAAATCGCCGCAACGGTATCACCGTTGACGACAGCGTATGGGCCAAAATTCAGGCGCTGTAGGAGATGAATCATGATATTTGGCCATGTTTCACAACCCAATCCCTGCCCGTTACCGGCAGCGATTGAAAAAGCGCTCAACTTCTTGCGCACCACCGATTTCCATCAATGCGAACCGGGCGAGATTGAAATAGAAGGTCGGAATATTTTTGCTCAGATAATCGATATGACGACCCGGCCCGTAGAGGAAAATTATCCGGAAGTTCACCGCCGCTATCTTGATATTCAATTTTTAGCCTGGGGTGAAGAAAAAATAGGTATTGCCATCGATACCGGAAATAATGAAATTCGCGAATCATTGCTGGAACAACGAGACATTATTTTTTATCACCACAGTGAAAATGAATCGTTTATCGAAATGGTTCCTGGCAGCTATGCCATGTTTTTCCCGCAGGACGTTCACCGTCCAGGATGCAATAAAACAAAAACAACGCCAATTAGGAAGATTGTCGTAAAAGTGGCGCTGGCTGTATTGAATTAACAAGATATATTGTCAGGAGTAGCAAATGAAAACGAATAATACCGGTTATATTATCGGTGCGTATCCGTGTGCGCCCTCATTCCACCAACAAGGGGAGCAGCAGGAGAAGGAATTCTGGCGATTGCTTGCTGATACGCCCGATATTCGGGGCATTGAACAACCGTGTCTCGAACACCTTCACCCTTACGGCGACGAGTGGCTATTCCGCCATACGCCTGCTGAGTGGCAGATTGTCGTTACTGCCGTCATGGAGACAATGCGCCGTCGTGGCGGCGGCAACGGTGATTTTGGCCTAGCCTCTGCGGATGAACCACAGCGTCTGGCGTGCGTGGACTACTATCGCCATCTGCTGAACAAAATTAACCGTATTAATACGTCGCACCCTGGCAAAATTATCGCCCTCGAACTCCAGGCGGCGCCGCAGGCGGGCAATACCAGCGTGGCGCAAGCCACTGAAGCGTTTGCTCGCTCAATCAAAGAGATCGCCGCCTGGGACTGGTCATGCAATCTGGTGCTGGAACACTGTGATGCCATGACCCAAAACGCACCGCGTAAGGGATTTTTACCGCTCGACTCCGTACTGGACACGTTGTCGGGATACGATATCAGCGTCTGCATCAACTGGGCGCGTTCCGCCATTGAAGGCCGTAATACGGCGCTACCGCTGGCCCATACGCTGGCCGCCCAGCGGGCGGGTAAACTCGGTGCGCTCATGTTTTCGGGCACCACGGAGCAAGGCCCTTACGGCGAATGGCAGGATCTTCACGCCCCGTTTGCGCCGTTCTGTCCCGAGAGTTTATTAACCGCCGAGCGCGCCCATGAATTATTCCAGGCCGCACCATCCTCCACCTTACAATTTTCCGGCATTAAATTATTAGAAATTGATGCACAGGCAGATGTGCAGCATCGCATAGATATTTTGCGCGATGGCATTCGTGTTTTAAATAAAGCAGCTCATTAAAGAATAAAAACATCCTTTATTATTTAACAGAGAATATAAACATGAACACTTCCTCTCTATTATCTACACCTGTGGAAATACCACGCCAGCGCTGGTTGAGAATCATCCCACCGATTCTGATTGCTTGTATCATTTCTTATATGGACCGGGTAAATATTGCTTTTGCCATGCCGGGTGGAATGGATGCCGAACTGGGTATTTCCGCCACCATGGCGGGCCTTGCGGGCGGTATTTTCTTTATTGGTTATATGTTCCTGCAGGTTCCTGGCGGGAAAATCGCTGTGCATGGCAGCGGTAAAAAATTCATCGGCTGGTCGCTGGTCGCCTGGGCCGTCATTTCCGTGCTTACTGGTTTGATTACCAACCAATGGCAACTGTTAGTGCTGCGTTTCTTACTGGGCGTCGCTGAAGGCGGGATGCTGCCGGTGGTGCTGACGATGATCTGTAACTGGTTCCCTGACGCAGAGCGTGGCCGCGCTAACGCGATAGTTATCATGTTTGTGCCGATTGCCGGGATCATCACCGCACCTCTCTCCGGCTGGCTCATTACCGCTCTCGACTGGCGCTGGCTGTTTATTCTTGAAGGTATGTTGTCCGTTGTCGTGCTGGTGCTGTGGTCGCTGACCGTTTACGACCGCCCGCAGGAGGCGCGCTGGATTAGTGACGCGGAGAAAAACTGGCTCGTCGAAACGCTAAAAGCCGAACAGCTGGCGATTGCCGGAAAAGAGGTGCGCAACGCCTCGCTCAAAGCCGTGTTGTCCGACAAAATCATGTGGCAACTGATCGCGCTGAACTTCTTCTATCAAACCGGGATTTACGGCTACACCCTGTGGCTGCCAACCATTCTGAAAGAGCTGACGCATTCCAGTATGGGCCAGGTCGGCATGCTCGCCATTCTGCCCTACGTTGGGGCGATTGCCGGGATGTTCCTCTTCTCCTGGCTCTCAGACAAAACGGGCAAGCGTAAGGTCTTTGTCTGCCTGCCACTCGCCGGGTTTGCCCTGTGCATGTTCCTGTCGGTGGCGTTGAAAGACAACGTCTGGCTCGCCTACACCGCGCTGGTTGGCTGTGGCTTCTTCCTGCAATCCGCCGCAGGCGTGTTCTGGACCATTCCAGCCAAGCTGTTTAGCGCTGAAATGGCGGGCGGCGCGCGCGGCGTTATCAATGCCCTTGGCAACCTGGGCGGCTTCTGCGGCCCCTACGCCGTCGGCGTCTTAATCACCCTCTACAGCAAAGATGCTGGCGTGTATTGCCTCGCTATCTCTCTGGCACTGGCGGCGTTCATGGCGCTACTGCTCCCGGCGAAATGCGATCTCGCCTCCGGCGCATCCACCGATCCCCACGTTCCTGCTCGTAAACGTATCGCGTAGAGGTATCCCCAGCCCGATAGCCACGGCTATCGGGCTGAAGAGAAAGCGTATTCCGGCACCCCCGGCAAAACAGAGATAAAGAGATGAGTGAAAAAGAGACCTTCTGGTTGGGTATCGATTGTGGCGGTACTTATCTGAAAGCCGGTTTGTACAACAGCCAGGGTAAAGAACACTGTATTGAACGTCAGGCGCTACACACGCTTAGCCCACTCCCCGGCTATGCTGAGCGCGATATGACGCAACTGTGGGATGTCTGCGCCAGCACCATCGCGCGGTTACTGCAACGCAATCATATTCAGGGAAGCCAGATCAACGGGGTGGGCATCTCGGCGCAGGGCAAAGGGCTATTTTTGCTGGATAAGCAGGACAGGCCGCTGGGCCACGCCATCCTCTCCTCCGATCGTCGGGCGATGGCCATCGTCCAGCGCTGGCAACAGGATGGCATCCCCGAAAAGCTCTACCCGCTCACCCGCCAGACGCTATGGACCGGGCATCCCGCCTCGCTACTCCGCTGGCTGAAAGAAAATTCGCCCCAGCGTTACGCCCAGATTGGCTGCGTGATGATGGGCCACGACTATCTGCGCTGGTGCCTCACCGGCGTCAAAAGTTGCGAAGAAAGCAACATCTCCGAATCCAATCTCTACAACATGAACGACGGGCGCTATGACCCTCAGCTCACACATTGGCTGGGGATTAGCGACATTAACGCCGCGCTACCGCCGATTGTAGGCTCAGCTGAAATTTGCGGGGAAATCACACCTCAGGCAGCCGCCATCACCGGTCTGGCAGCGGGTACGCCCGTTGTCGGCGGACTGTTTGATGTGGTTTCCACCGCACTCTGCGCAGGATTGAAAGACGAGCAGACGCTCAATGCCGTTATGGGCACCTGGGCGGTCACCAGCGGGATTACGCACGGCCTGAAAAGCCACGAAAAACACCCCTACGTCTACGGCCGCTATGTCCAGCATGACGAATTTATCGTCCACGAAGCGAGCCCTACCTCTTCCGGCAATCTGGAGTGGCTCACCTCACAGTGGGGCGATATCTCTTTTGACGAGATTAATCAGGCCGTTGCCAGCCTGCCGAAAGCCAGCAGCAGCGTGTTCTTTCTGCCGTTTTTGTATGGCAGCAATGCCGGGCTGGAGATGACCAGCGGTTTTTACGGCATGCAGGCGCTGCATACCCGGGCCCATCTTTTACAAGCGGTGTACGAAGGCGTGGTCTTTTGCCACATGACGCACCTCAACCGTATGCGAGAACGTTTCACCGATGTCCACACGCTGCGCGTGACGGGCGGCCCGGCGCACTCTGAGGTCTGGATGCAAATGCTGGCGGACGTCAGCGGCCTGACCGTCGAGCTGCCGCAGGTCGAAGAGACCGGCTGCTTTGGCGCCGCCCTCGCCGCCCTCGTCGGCACCGGCATCTACCCCGATTTCCACACGGCACAACGCGCGCTGACTCACGATATCCGCGTGATAACACCAGACCCGCAGGCGCATGCCGCCTACCAGCGCAAATACCGTGGCTACCAATTACTGATTGAATCACTTCAAGGCTTCCATAGCCGAATTAAGGAGTACTCCGCATGAATCGCCCACTATTGCAGCTCGCCCTCGACCACAGCACGCTTCAGGCCGCTCAGAAAGATGTCGCCCTGCTGTGCGACCACGTTGATATCGTCGAAGCAGGTACCATTCTGTGCCTGAATGAAGGGCTTCATGCCGTTCGCGCGCTGCGCCAGCAGTGTCCGGATAAAATTATCGTCGCCGACTGGAAGGTTGCCGACGCCGGAGAAACGCTGGCGCAGCAAGCCTTTGGCGCTGGCGCGAACTGGATGACCATCATCTGCGCCGCGCCGCTCGCCACGGTGGAAAAAGGCCACGCCGTCGCCCAGCAGCTAGGGGCCGAAATTCAGATGGAGCTCTTCGGCAACTGGACGTTTGATGACGCCAGCGCCTGGCGCCGCATCGGCGTTCGCCAGGCGATTTACCACCGCGGACGTGACGCACAGGCCAGCGGTCAGCAGTGGGGAGAGGCCGATCTGGCCCGCATGAAAACGCTCTCCGACATTGGCCTTGAACTCTCCATTACCGGTGGCATCACTCCCGCCGATTTACCGCTCTTCAAAGAGATCAACGTGAAGGCATTCATTGCCGGACGCGCACTCGCGGGAGCGGCCGACCCTGTTCAGGTCGCCCGAGAGTTTCATGGGCAGATCGATGCTATCTGGGGAGGTCAATAATGCGCACGCATCCGTTAGGCATTTATGAAAAAGCGCTGGCTAAAGACCTGAGCTGGCCGGAACGCCTGGTACTGGCAAAAAGCTGCGGCTTCGACTTTGTGGAAATGTCCGTGGACGAAACCGACGAGCGTTTATCGCGCCTCGAGTGGAGCACCACGCAGCGCGCCTCGCTGGTAGAAACGATGCTGGAAACCGGGGTTTCGATCCCGTCCATGTGCCTGTCGGCGCATCGTCGCTTTCCTTTCGGCAGCCGTGATGAGCAGGTCCGCGATCGCGCCCGCGAAATTATGCAGAAAGCCATCAGACTCGCCCGCGACCTCGGTATTCGCACCATCCAGCTTGCGGGCTACGACGTCTATTACGAAGAGCATGACGAGGGCACGCAGCAGCGCTTTGCCGAAGGCCTTGCCTGGGCCGTTGAGCAGGCCGCCGCCTCCCAGGTGATGCTGGCCGTCGAGATCATGGATACCGCCTTTATGAACTCCATCAGCAAATGGAAAAAGTGGGATGAACTGCTCGCCTCACCGTGGTTCAGCGTCTATCCCGATGTCGGCAACCTGAGCGCCTGGGGCAACGATGTGCCAGCAGAGTTAGCACTGGGCATCGATCGCATCGCCGCCATTCACCTGAAAGACACGCTAGCCGTCACCAAAGAGTGTCCGGGGCAGTTCCGTGACGTGCCGTTCGGCGAAGGCTGCGTCGATTTCGTCGGCATCTTTAACGAACTGAAAAAACTGAACTATCGCGGCGCATTTCTCATTGAGATGTGGACCGAGAAATCCAAAGAACCGGTGCTGGAGATTATCCAGGCTCGCCGTTGGATTGAAGCCCGTATGCAGGAAGGAGGATTCGTATGTTAGAACAACTCAAAGCCGAGGTGCTGGCGGCAAACCTGGCGCTCCCGACCCATAAACTGGTGACGTTTACCTGGGGCAACGTCAGCGCCGTCGACAGCGAACGCGGCCTGATGGTGATTAAACCTTCCGGCGTGGAATATGACGTGATGCAGGCGGAAGATATGGTGGTGGTCGATATCGCGACCGGGCGTGTTATCGAAGGCAAGAAGAAACCATCATCCGATACGCCTACGCATCTGGCGCTGTACCGCCGCTACCCTGAGATTGGCGGCATCGTGCATACCCATTCTCGCCACGCCACCATCTGGTCACAGGCGGGGCAGGATCTCCCGGCATGGGGAACGACGCACGCGGACTATTTCTACGGTGCGATTCCCTGTACCCGACTGATGACGCGTGACGAAATTAACGGTGAATATGAATACCAGACCGGTGAAGTCATCATTGAGACGTTTGAAAAGCGCGACCTCAACCCGATGCAGCTTCCCGCCGTGCTGGTGCACTCTCATGGCCCTTTTGCCTGGGGTAAAGATGCCGCCGATGCCGTCCACAACGCGGTGGTGCTGGAAGAGTGCGCCTACATGGGGCTGTTCTCGCGCCAATTAGCGCCGCAGTTGCCCGACATGCAGCCCGAGCTGTTGGATAAACACTATCTGCGCAAGCACGGCGCCAAAGCCTACTACGGCCAGTAACGATTAGTGTGAATTCACGTGTTCCTTACAGTACCGCCGCTTCCACGCGGCGGGCGTCAGCCCGGTATGCTTGCGGAAAATTTCCCGGAAATACCCCACGTCAGCAAAACCGCACTGCTCGGCAACCTCTTTCAGTGAAGACGCATAATTGCTCAGCAGTTTTTCAGCCGCCCGCACCCGCTGGCGGTGAATCGCTTCGGTGATTGTCAGGTGGAAAACGCGTCGATACACGCGCCCAAGGTAATCCGCATTACAGTGCAGCTCGCGCGCAAGCATCGAGGTGGACAGGGGTAAATGGTAGCGCGTGTGGATCACCTGCTGCGCTTTCCATGCCAGCGCCGCGCCGCCCTCATCTTTCGGCTC
>CP070603.1:335838-339664 GCA_016939855.1 Kluyvera ascorbata | reverse complement strand
TGAAAGACACGCTCCTCTTCCTGAATCGTTAATGTCCCCTTTTCAACAAAAATCAGCTCCCAGGAACTCAGCCTGCGCGCCGGATGCCGTCCGACACCGCGGGAAATAAATAACCCACCGTTTTGCACCTTAATCGGAAGCGCTATGGATAGATTGAGCATAAATATGAATGATCCCGCTTAACCGTCAAAAATAAACACCCTTTCCATTTGATTATTAACCATTAAATTGGCTTTCGCCCGATCGTCTTCACATTTTTATAATAAGGTCGGAATTACCCTCTTTTTATACTTCTTTACGACCTTGTTGCTCCCCGCTTTCCAGGCAAAATTAAACAGGTCGTGACATTACAACAATATCCCTACTGAAGCAGACATCTCCACATTGCGAGGAGCATTCCATGACCGCTACACCTATTTCCACCAGCGAGGTTGTGCCGGGTTTACAGGACGATAAGTTATCCGTCCGCGAGAAAATCGGCTATGGTCTCGGCGATGCAGGCGGTACCGTTATTACCTGCCTGATCATGAATTTCCTGACGTTCTTCTATACCGATGTCTTTGGCCTGACGCCTGCACTGGTCGGCACGCTATTCCTGGCACTCCGCGTATTTGACGCGATTTCCGACCCGATTATGGGCGTGCTGGCCGACCGCACACAGAGCCGCTGGGGGCGCTTTCGTCCGTGGCAGATGTGGATTGCGCTTCCCATCGCCATCATCGGCGTACTTACCTTTACCGTACCCGACGCCAGCATGGGCGTGAAGATTGCCTGGGCCTTCGGCACCTATCTGCTGCTCTCCGTCAGCTATACCGCGATCAACGTGCCCTACTGCGCGCTTATCAACACCATGACCACGCGCCACAGCGAAGTGATCTCCTGCCAGGCCTGGCGCTTTGTGCTGTGCGGCGTGGCGGGCTTTTTGGTCTCCGTTGGCTTACCGTGGCTGGTGAAAGCGTTGGGGCAAGGCAATACCGCGCAGGGATACCAATATGGCGTCGGCGTGCTGTGCGCCATTGCGGCGGTGATGTTCCTGTGCTGCTTCTTCTGGGTTCGCGAACGCGTATCGCTGGATATGATGGGCAAGTTCACCCTGCGTGAACACATCGCCGGGCTGCGCAAAAACGACCAGCTTCTGCTGATGCTGCTGATGTCGTTCCTGCTGATTAACGTGTTCAATATCCGCGGCGGCGGTTACATGTATTTCATCACCTACGTGCTGGGCGGTTCAACGGGCTACACCTCGCTGTTTTTCACCATGGTGACGTTTGCCTCTATTTTCGGTTCGGTGATTATCAACCTGCTATCGCGCCGCTTTGATACCGTCAAACTGTACTACTACACCAACCTGGTGCTGGCCGCGATCGCGGCGGGAATGTGGTTCTTGCCTACCGGTCCGGCCTACCAGACCCTATGGCTCGCGGTGATCCTCGGCAACGGCATTATTCTGGGCTTCACGCTGCCGCTGCACTTCTCCTTGATGGCCTTCTCCGACGACTACGGCGAGTGGAAAACCGGGGTTCGTTCTTCCGGCATGAACTTCGCCTTTAATCTGTTTTTCATCAAGCTCGCCTGGGCGTCCAGCGCAGGCATCATCAGCCTTGTCTTTATTTATGTGGCTTATCAGCCAGGTGCCGCCAACCAAACCGCGTCATCGCTGGCGGGGATCTCCTCGATGGAAACCCTGCTGCCGGCCCTGTTCCATCTGCTGCTGGCGTTCTCAATCCGCGCCTGCAAGCTCAATAATCCTATGATGGCGCGCATCGCTACCGATCTTCGCGCACGTCACGTTTCGTCCTGAGGAGTTTGTCATGTCCGTTATGGAAGTCGATTTACATACGTTGAAAGTGAACGATCCGTTTTTCGCGCAGTATCAACAGCTGGTGCGTGATGTGGTGATCCCCTATCAGTGGGATGCGCTGAACGACCGGATAGACGACGCTGAGCCGAGCCATGCGATAGAGAACTTCCGCATCGCCGCCGGGCAACAGGAGGGAGAATTTTACGGCATGGTCTTCCAGGACAGCGACGTGGCGAAGTGGCTGGAAGCCGTCGCCTGGTCGCTGTGTCAGAAGCCGGATGCAGAGCTCGAACGTACCGCTGATGAAGTCATTGAGCTGGTTGCCGCGGCCCAGTGTGAAGATGGCTATCTCAATACCTACTTCACGGCGAAGGCGCCTGGCGAACGCTGGACCAATCTGGCCGAATGCCACGAGCTGTATTGTGCTGGCCATATGATTGAAGCGGGCGTGGCCTTCTTCCAGGCCACCGGCAAACGCCGCCTGCTGGAGGTGGTATGCCGTCTGGCTGACCATATCGACCAGGTCTTCGGTACCGGTGACAAACAGATCCAYGGCTATCCGGGACATCCGGAAATTGARCTGGCGYTGATGCGYCTGTATGAMGTGACGCAAGAACCGCGCTACATGGCGCTGGTGAACTACTTCGTCGAAGAACGCGGTAAACAGCCGCACTTCTATGACGATGAGTACGAGAAGCGCGGTAAAACGTCCTACTGGAATACCTACGGCCCGGCGTGGATGGTGAAAGACAAAGCGTATAGCCAGGCGCACCAACCGCTTGCCGAGCAGCAAACCGCCATCGGCCACGCGGTGCGTTTTGTCTACCTGATGACCGGCGTGGCGCATCTTGCGCGGCTGAGCAACGATGAAAGTAAGCGTCAGGACTGCCTGCGCCTGTGGAACAACATGGCGCAGCGGCAGCTGTACATTACCGGCGGTATCGGCTCACAGAGCAGCGGCGAAGCCTTCAGCAGCGATTACGACCTGCCTAACGACACGGTCTACGCCGAAAGCTGCGCCTCCATCGGCCTGATGATGTTTGCTCGCCGCATGCTAGAAATGGAAGGTGACAGCCAGTACGCCGACGTGATGGAGCGTGCCCTGTACAACACCGTTCTCGGCGGGATGGCGCTGGACGGCAAGCACTTCTTCTACGTTAACCCGCTAGAAGTGCACCCGAAAACGCTGCAATTTAACCACATTTACGACCACGTGAAGCCGGTKCGYCAGCGCTGGTTCGGCTGCGCCTGCTGCCCRCCGAATATCGCCCGTGTGCTGACCTCTATCGGCCACTATATTTACACGCCGCGTGAAGATGCCCTGTACGTAAACCTCTACATCGGCAACAGCATGGAAGTGCCGGTGGGCGACCAGACGCTGCGCCTGCGCATCAGCGGCAACTATCCGTGGCAGGATCAGGTAAAGATCGCTATTGATTCGCCGGATCCGGTAAATCACTCGCTGGCGCTGCGTCTGCCGGACTGGTGCAGCACGCCGCAGGTGGCGCTGAACGGTCGTGACGTCGCGGGAACGGTGAAAAAAGGCTATCTGCATATCACCCGTACCTGGGTTGAAGGCGATACGCTCACTCTGACGATACCGATGCCGGTGCGTCGCGTTTACGGCAACCCGCTGGTGCGCCACGTCGCCGGGAAAGTCGCCGTGCAGCGCGGGCCGCTGGTCTACTGCCTGGAGCAGGCCGATAACGGTGAGGAGCTGCATAACCTGTGGCTGCCGGATAACGCAACGTTTACCGAACTGGAAGGCAAAGGCATTTTCGCCCACAAGGTGCTGTTGCAGGCGCAGGGCGTGAAGTACACCGCGCGCCATCCAGAACAACAATCGCTGTGGCATTACGATACGGCGCCCGCCGAGCGTCAGACGCAAACGCTGACCTTTATTCCGTGGTTTAGCTGGGCCAACCGTGGCGAGGGGGAGATGCGTATCTGGGTTAACGAAGAGAAACTGGCTGGATGATTGTGCGGTATGTTGCCTGATRGCGCTRYGCTTATCAGGCCTACGGA
>CP070603.1:330335-335797 GCA_016939855.1 Kluyvera ascorbata | reverse complement strand
CCAGGCACAAAAAAAGCAGAACGCGAACGTTCTGCTTTTTTTATTACCGAGCCCGAATTACATCGCCGCGCGGAAAATCGCCATGATCTCGTCGTGGGTTGCCTGGATAGGGTTGGTGAAGCCACACGCATCTTTCAGCGCGTTGGTGGCCAGTACCGGGATATCCTCTTCTTTCACGTTCAGCTCACGCAGACCGGCTGGAATATTCACCTGACGCGCCAGTTTGCGAATGGCGTCAACACATGCCGCCGCGCCCTGTTCGTCGTTCATCGCGCTCACATCGATATTCATCGCCTTCGCACAATCACGCAGACGTGCCGCAGCCACTTTGCTGTTGAACACCTGAACGTGCGGCAGCAGCACCGCATTGCAGACACCGTGCGGCAGGTCGTAGAAACCGCCCAACTGGTGCGCCATCGCGTGAACGTAGCCCAGGGAAGCATTGTTGAACGCCATGCCCGCCAGGAACTGCGCGTAGGCCATCGCTTCACGCGCTTCGCTGTTGCTACCGTGTTCAACGGCGGTCGGCAGGTTTTCAACAATCATGGTGATCGCTTTCAGCGCACAGGCGTCGGTAATCGGCGTGGCGGCGATAGAAACGTAGGCTTCAATCGCGTGGGTCAGCGCATCCATACCCGTGGCAGCGGTTAGCCCTTTCGGCATGCCTTCCATCAGGGAAGAGTCGTTAACGGACAGCACTGGGGTGACGTGTTTGTCGACAATCGCCATTTTGATATGACGGGTCACGTCGGTGATGATGCAGAAACGGGTCATTTCAGACGCCGTACCCGCCGTGGTGTTAATCGCGATCATTGGCAGCTGTGGCTTCGCTGAGCGGTCAACGCCTTCGTAATCACGAATATCGCCACCGTTCGAGGCCACCAGCGCGATCCCTTTCGCGCAGTCGTGCGGAGAGCCGCCGCCCAGGGAAATGACGCAATCACAATCATTGGCACGCAGCATTTCCAGACCCTCTTCAACGTTGACCGTTGTAGGGTTTGGATGGGTGCCATCAAACACCACGCTCAGGATGTCGAATTCCTGTAGGCGTTTCTGGATATTGCCCGCTACGCCCAGCTTGTTCAGCACTGCATCGGTGACAATCAGCGCACGGCGGTAGCCGTACTCTTTCATTGTGTTCATTGCGTCATTTAACGCGCCATTACCGATGACATTCACAGATGGAATGAAAAAAGTCGATGCAGCCATGATAGTTCCTTTATTTAATAAGCAGGCTGTCGAGGCTATAGCAATATTTATCGAGAAAACCCGATCAGGTTAGCATTTTTATCTATGGATAAAATAAAAAGCACACCATGTTATTGTTTATGGCGTGCTTTTTGGAGTTTTATATATCTATGTATTTTATTTGATATCTTTTCGCATTGTTTTGTTAATTTTTATTATCCGGGAACAGTAGCGCATCGCGTAATAAATGGTCATTCCCGCGACGGCGGGTAAAACCAATGCGGTTAAAATATTCGAGAATCTGAATCGCCAGCTTACGGCCCACGTTAAGCTTGTCGCGGAAGTCCGCCGCGCAGGTTGAACCTTTTTCCTGATCGAGCTCGCGGATCATGCTCGCAAAAGTCACTATCCGGTCGTTACGGTAATAGCGGTCTTTCACAATCGCGGTGATCATCCCCTGCTGCGCCGCCAGGCGTAACACGCTACGCATGGTGTTCTCATCGGTGCCGGTTTGCGTTGCCAGGTCACGCACCCACCAGGGTTCGTCGCCAAACAGCGGCGCGGCTTTCTGCCACACCGCCTGCTGCTCGTCGGTAAATCCGGCTTTGTGATCCGGCAGATGCAACCAGCCGTGATGGCTGGCAATCACGCCGCTTTCACGCATCTGCTCGATAAGCGTCAGCACCAGCGCTTCGTCTTCCATCGGCAGCGCAATGCGGCGCAAACGCTCGCGCCCAGGGCCCGGTTCATCTTTATGCTGCTCATGATAGAGCGCCAGCGCGTCCATCAGCTTACGCTGCCAGCGAGCCGCCAGCGGCGCATCCAGCAGGCTGTCGCCCGCGAGGATAAAGCCCGGCTGAGCAATCAGCTTCTCAAGCCCCTGAGGACTCAACTGACGCGCCCAGGCGAAATCACGCAGGTTCACCGCATCACGAGTGAGATGCACCGCCAGCGCCTGTGCATCTTCTGTGGCCAGCGCCAGCGCGGCAATCCACGCCAGATACTCGGGCTTGCGCTTACCACGGCGCGGCGAGTTGAGCGTCACCACGCGCGCCCCGGCGAGCGTCACTTTTGCCGAGATATCACGCAGCACCAGCCGGTCGTTATCCGCCAGCCACAGCGGCGCATCAAGCACCAGTTCGGCCAGATTATCTTCCAGCAGCGACACGCGACCGGTGATATGGCTCGCCGCGTGGTGAATATGCAGCGGCTGCCACTGGGTCAGCGGCACGTGGCTTTGCAGCTCGACAATCACGCGTTCAGACGGCGCTGGCGGCGCTTCGCTCAGCAGCCAGTCACCGCGGTTAAGATCTTCTTTTTGCGCCGCCCCGGCGATATTCAAGGCAATACGCTGCCCGCCGTGGGCCTGATCCACCGGCTGGTTCTGCGCATGCAGGCCGCGCACGCGCATCGGCGTGTCCATGCCGGTCAGCCATAACGTGTCGCCCACGCGCACATCGCCCGACAGCGCCGTACCGGTGACCACCAGCCCCGCGCCCTTAACGGTGAACGCGCGGTCAATCGCCAGGCGAAAGCGCTGATTCTCCGGATGTGCGCGAGCGGTTAGCTGGCGTAAATGGTCGCGCAGTTCGTCGATGCCGCGGTTTTCTGTCGCAGCGGTTTCAAACAGCGTCGCCTGCTCAAAGCCATACTCACGCAGAACATCGGCGACTTCGCGACGAACATCGTCGATACGTGCGGCATCAACGCGGTCCACCTTCGTTAACGCCACGGTCAGCGTCGGGTTGCCCGTTAGCTGGAGGATCGCCAGATGTTCACGCGTTTGCGCCATCACGCCGTCATCGCATGCCACCACCAGCAGAGCGTGGTCAATGCCGCCAACGCCAGCCAGCATATTGGAGAGGAATTTTTCATGCCCGGGCACGTCGATAAAGCCCAGCACGCGGCCGTCCGGCTGCGGCCAGTAGGCGTAGCCGAGGTCAATCGTCATACCGCGGGATTTCTCTTCCGGCAGGCGGTCGGCGTTAATTCCGGTGATCGCCTGCAGCAGGGTGGTTTTGCCGTGGTCAACGTGACCGGCGGTGGCAATAATCATTTCAACAACATCTCCAGGAAACGGGGTTCATCTTCAAGGCAGCGTAAATCAAGCCACAGGCGCCCATCATAAATTCGGCCAATGACCGGGACGGGCAGGCTGCGCCAGGCGGTAGAGAGCGCTTCAAGTCGGCTCCCTTTACCGTCCAGCGGGGTCAGCGCAATCGCGGCGCTCGGCAGGCTTTCGGACGGCAGGGAACCGCTGCCAATCTGCGACGCGCACGGCATCACCTGCACCGCAAACTCATCGCCATAGCGCTGGGCCAGCGGTTCACGCAGGCGCAACGCCTGCTGGTGAATCTCTTCCGCCGTGCGGCTTAACAGGCGTAGCGTCGGGAGTTCAGCCGCCAGCTTTTCCGGGTGTAAATACAAGCGTAACGTCGCTTCCAGCGCAGCCAGCGTCATTTTATCGGCACGCAGCGCGCGCTTGAGCGGGTGCTGCTGTAGCTGGGCTATCAATGCCTTTTTGCCGACGATAATCCCGGCCTGCGGGCCGCCGAGCAGTTTGTCGCCGGAAAAACTGACCAGGCTCACCCCTGCGGCAATCATCTCCTGCGGCATCGGCTCTTTCGGCAGGCCAAAGCAGCTGAGGTCGATAAGCGAACCGCTGCCGAGATCCGCGACAACCGGCACGCCAAGCTCGCGGCCAATCTCCGCCAGTTCCGCTTCTTCTACCGATTTGGTAAAGCCTTCAATGCTGTAGTTGCTGGTATGCACCTTCATCAGCAGCCCGGTGTTGTCGTTGAAGGCCTGACGGTAATCTTTCGCATGCGTGCGGTTGGTGGTGCCTACTTCATGCAGTACGCAGCCGGCCTGACGCATCACGTCGGGAATGCGAAACGCGCCGCCAATTTCGACCAGCTCACCGCGTGAAACCACAACTTCTTTTCCCGCCGCCGTCGCGGCCAGCATCAGCAGCACCGCCGCGGCGTTGTTATTGACAATACAGGCATCTTCCGCGCCGGTTATCCGGCACAACAGGTCCGCCAGCGCACGGTCGCGATGGCCGCGCCCTGCGCCGTCTAAATCATATTCCAGCGTCACCGGGTCGCGCATCGCCTGGGTGACGGCATCAATCGCTGCCTGCGCCTGCTGCGCGCGCCCAAGGTTGGTATGCAACACGGTACCCGTCAGGTTGATGACCGGGCGTAATGCGCTTTGCGCATCACGGCTCAAACGGCGCAGCGTCTCCTGCGCCCAATCCGCACTCCAGACCGGGAGCGTCTGCTGCTCACGAATGCAAAGGCGCGCCTCGTCCTGCATCTGGCGAAGCTGTTCCACCACCTGCGAGTGGCCGTGGGCATCAAGTAAACGGGCGAAAGCGGGATCGCGAAGCAGGCGATCGGTCGCGGGAAGCTGGCTGTAGAGCGAACGGGTATCGGTAGTCATGAGTCGGCCTGACGGTTAAATGTTACCCCTCCCGACGGGAGAGGGAGTCATAAGGGAGGGATTGTACAATGTACAGCGGCTCCGCGTTATAGCGTTCAATCAAGCCTTTGGCGGTTCGGTGCGCGCAAAACTCTCACGCAGGAAGAGCGTTTCCGCCAATTTCACGAGGTGCGGTCTCTCCACGCACCAGCCCGGCGCAATGCGGCGGAAGTTCAGATAGCCAATGGCACAGGCAATGGCGATGGTCGCGAGATTGAGGGTGTCGGTCTTCAGCGTACCGTCGGCCAGATAGCCTTCCAGCGCATCCAGACTGCGGCTTATCTTCTCGCGCTGGCGCAGCACTTCAGCTTCTGATTGCTGCGCGGCTGGGCGAGCCTGTTCACGTACGGAAGCCAGGCCAGCGTCCATAATGCCGTCAGCCAGAGACTCCATCTGGCGCACTTTCAGCGCGGCAAGCGGGTCTCGCGGCACCATCTCAGGCGCCACGCCCAAAAGCTCAATGTACTCGGCGATAATCGGCGAGTCGAACCAGCACTCACCCTCGTCCGTGACCAGCGCGGGTACTTTGCCCAATGGGTTGTACTGCGCCACGCCATTTTCCGCGTTGTAAGGCTGTTCATTCACAAACTCAAAGGCAATCCCCTTTTCCAGTAAGAGGATCGATATTTTACGTACAAATGGGCTGGTGTAGCTGCCGACCAGTTTCATCTTCATCTCCTTTGCGCCAACAAAGTCTTCAGTATGGCTCAGGCAGCTTCATTCGCCTTCTGGTTTTTTCCCGCCTAGTGATCCAGATAGAGATAATGCATCCAGCGGTCATGCGCAGCATG
>CP070603.1:330200-330272 GCA_016939855.1 Kluyvera ascorbata | reverse complement strand
ATCTACCGGACGGTACAGGTTGCGATAGTAGGCCAGACGTTCAAGGTACATCCCGGCTTTATCTTCCGGTAT
>CP070603.1:328142-330167 GCA_016939855.1 Kluyvera ascorbata | reverse complement strand
ATGCAGGTACTCCACAAACGCCTGGCTGGAGGCCATAAAATCGACCGCTTTGTCGATAATCCGCGGAATGTTTTCACCCATTTTATTGCTCATCGCACGTCCTCCCAATCGATTAGCCTTACTTTAAGGATGGATAATAAGACGCCAGCCTGTTGAGGAAAATGTGCGGATTTTTGTCGCTTATTTTCAAAAAAGCGATCGTGTTAACTCATTCTTGATATTACATTTAAATTCATCGAGTTAGATAAATAACATCCTTATTATCACGCGTAGAAACTTCTCCATTTTGTATAATTAACTACCAGAAATGAGCGACAACGCGCATACTAGAGGTTATTACGTCTATTTTGTTATCAGATACCAGCAACATGAAAGAAATCGAAAAGAACGAAATTAAACGCCTGAGCGACCTGCTTGATGCTCTCCGCCACCAGCAGGCCGCGCTGTCTCTGGTTGAAGGTGCCGAGAAGTACGCCGAACTTGAGGCAGAAAAAACCAAACTTGAAACGGAAATCGCGCGTCTGCGTGAAGTCCGTACTCAAAAACTCAGCAAAGAAGCGCAGCAGCTGACCAAACTACCGTTCAGCCGTGCGATTACCAAAAAAGAACAGGCCGACATGGGTAAGCTGAAGAAAAGCGTCCGTGGTCTGGTCGTTGTGCACCCAATGAGTGCGCTTGGCCGCGAAATGGGTCTGCAAGAGATGACAGGGTTCGCCAAGAGCGAGTTCTGATTCCCCTCCCCTAAACCTTCTCCCGCCCGGGGGAAGGTTTTGTTTTCCGCTGAAATCCCCCAAACCAATTGGCCCAACCAATTTCACAACCAAATCTCTATTGGTTCACACTTCCATAATCTTTACTCACAAAGCGATTGCTAGAACATAACAATTAGTTAACCATTCATTGGCATTATCCCTACATCACCATATTGGCAGGGCCAATTTTACACAAACCGTGACGCAGAGCTGAGCATAGACTCACCGCAACCGGCTGGTGTGGCCCCCTGGAGACCTGCATGAGCCTCTGGCAACAAAACTACGACCCGGCTGGGAATATCTGGTTATCAAGCCTGATAGCCTCACTCCCAATCCTGTTCTTCTTCTTCGCGCTGATTAAGCTCAAGCTGAAAGGCTATGTTGCGGCAAGCTGGACGGTATTTATCGCGCTGGCCGTGGCGCTGCTGTTCTATAAGATGCCGGTCGACCGTGCATTGGCGTCGGTGGTTTACGGCTTCTTCTACGGCCTGTGGCCGATCGCCTGGATTATTATCGCCGCCGTCTTCGTCTACAAAATCTCGGTGAAGACCGGGCAGTTCGACATTATCCGTTCGTCGATCCTCTCGATAACCCCGGACCAGCGTCTGCAAATGCTGATTGTCGGCTTCTCCTTCGGCGCATTCCTCGAAGGGGCGGCGGGCTTTGGCGCGCCGGTGGCGATTACCGCCGCGCTGCTGGTTGGCCTCGGCTTTAACCCGCTGTACGCCGCGGGTCTGTGTCTTATCGTCAACACCGCGCCGGTAGCGTTCGGCGCGATGGGTATTCCAATCCTGGTGGCCGGGCAAGTCACCGGCCTGGACAGCTTTGAAATCGGCCAGATGGTTGGTCGTCAGCTGCCGTTCCTGACCATTATCGTGCTGTTCTGGATCATGGCGATTATGGACGGCTGGCGCGGCATCAAAGAGACCTGGCCTGCGGTAATGGTGGCGGGCGGCTCGTTTGCTATCGCCCAGTACCTCAGCTCTAACTTCCTCGGGCCGGAATTGCCGGACATCATCTCTTCACTGGTCTCGCTGGTTTGCCTGACGCTGTTCCTCAAGCGCTGGCAGCCGGTGCGTATTTTCCGCTTTGGCGACATGGGCGCTTCGCAGGTCGATATGGATCTGTCGCGTACCCGTTACACCGCGGGACAAGTGGTTCGCGCCTGGTCACCGTTCCTGTTCCTGACCGCCACCGTGACCCTGTGGAGTATTCCACCCTTTAAGGCGCTGTTCGCGCCGGGCGGCGCGCTGTATGACCTGGTGATTAACAT
>CP070603.1:325542-328085 GCA_016939855.1 Kluyvera ascorbata | reverse complement strand
GACGGCCTACGCGGCGGTGTATAAGTTTGACTGGCTGTCGGCGACCGGCACCGCGATCCTGTTTGCCGCCCTGCTTTCTATCGTCTGGCTGCGCATGAAGCCAAAAGATGCCATCAGCACGTTCGGCTCTACGCTGAAAGAGCTGGCGTTACCGATTTACTCCATCGGCATGGTGCTGGCGTTCGCCTTTATCTCGAACTACTCCGGCCTGTCGTCAACGCTGGCACTGGCGCTGGCGCATACCGGCCATGCGTTCACCTTCTTCTCACCGTTCCTCGGTTGGCTCGGCGTGTTCCTGACCGGTTCAGACACCTCCTCCAACGCCCTGTTCGCCGCGCTTCAGGCGACCGCCGCGCAGCAGATTGGCGTGTCGGACGTGCTGCTGGTTGCCGCTAACACCACCGGCGGCGTGACCGGGAAGATGATTTCACCGCAGTCCATCGCCATTGCCTGTGCGGCGGTGGGTCTGGTGGGCAAAGAGTCCGACCTATTCCGCTTTACCGTGAAACATAGCCTGATTTTCACCTGCATGGTGGGCGTGATAACGACGCTGCAGGCTTACGTCTTAACCTGGATGATTCCGTGATAATACTGCCCAAACGTCTGTCAGACGATGTCGCCTGCCGCGTGCGGGCGCTGATTGAAGAACAGCAGCTGGAGGCGGGTATGCGATTACCCGCCGAAAGGAAGCTGGCGGCCCAGCTTGGCGTCTCGCGCAACTCGCTGCGCGAAGCGCTGGCGAAGCTGGTGAGCGAAGGATTGCTGCTCAGCCGTCGCGGCGGCGGCACCTTTGTGC
This sequence comes from Kluyvera ascorbata, assembly GCA_016939855.1. Lineage (GTDB taxonomy): Bacteria > Pseudomonadota > Gammaproteobacteria > Enterobacterales > Enterobacteriaceae > Kluyvera > Kluyvera ascorbata_C. The sequence goes on along the minus strand of CP070603.1, from coordinate 327,289 downwards.
GCTGGCAGCATGAGGGCTGGTCTGAACAGAATATTGTGCAGCCGCTGAAAACCCTGCTGGCCGACGACCCGGACTACAGCTTCGACATCCTCGAAGCCCGCCACGCCATCGAAGCCAGCACCGCATGGTACGCCGCAATGCGCGCGACCGATGCCGACAAAGAAAAAATCCGCCTCTGCTTTGAAGCCACCCAGAGCGACGATCCGGACCTCGCCTCACAGGCCGACGTTCGCTTCCATCTGGCCATCGCCGAGGCATCTCACAACGTGGTACTGCTGCAAACCATGCGCGGCTTTTTCGACCTGCTGCAATCTTCGGTGATTCAGAGTCGCGAGCGCATGTATCTGGTGCCGCCGGTCTTTGCGAAGCTCACCGAGCAGCACCTGGCCGTCCTCGACGCCATTACCGCTGGCGATGCCGAAGGCGCTCGTCAGGCGATGATGGCGCACCTCGGTTTTGTCCACACCACCATTAAACGTTTCGATGAAGACCTGGCCCGCCAGGCGCGGAGTACCCGCCTGCCCGACGACCACACAGAACTTTCCAGGGAGAAAAAAGCATGATTATTTCCGCCGCGAGTGACTACCGTGCCGCTGCCCAGCGCATTCTGCCGCCGTTCTTGTTCCACTACATTGACGGAGGCGCGTACGCGGAACATACCCTGCGCCGCAACGTGGAAGACCTGTCAGATGTGGCGCTGCGTCAGCGCATCCTGAGAAATATGTCCGACCTGAGCCTCGAGACTACGCTGTTCAAAGAGCAGCTCTCGATGCCGGTGGCGCTGGCGCCGGTCGGCCTGTGCGGCATGTACGCCCGTCGCGGTGAGGTTCAGGCCGCCGCTGCCGCCGATGCCAAAGGAATTCCGTTTACTCTTTCCACCGTGTCGGTCTGCCCGATTGAAGAGGTCGCCCCGACCATCAAGCGCCCGATGTGGTTCCAACTGTACGTACTGCGCGATCGCGGCTTTATGCGCAACGCGCTGGAGCGCGCCAAAGCGGCAGGCTGTTCAACGCTGGTCTTTACCGTCGATATGCCAACCCCCGGCGCGCGCTACCGCGATGCGCACTCCGGGATGAGTGGCCCGAACGCCGCCATGCGCCGCTACTGGCAGGCCGCCACCCATCCACAATGGGCGTGGGACGTCGGCCTGAACGGGCGTCCGCACGACCTGGGCAATATCTCCGCTTACCTCGGCAAGCCAACCGGGCTGGAGGATTACATCGGCTGGCTGGCGAATAACTTCGATCCATCCATTTCGTGGAAAGACCTGGAGTGGATCCGCGAATTCTGGGATGGCCCGATGGTGATCAAAGGGATCCTCGACCCGGAAGATGCCCGCGATGCGGTACGCTTTGGCGCCGACGGGATCGTCGTCTCCAACCACGGCGGCCGCCAGCTTGACGGCGTGCTCTCCTCCGCCCGTGCGCTGCCGGCGATTGCCGATGCGGTAAAAGGTGATATTACGATCCTGGCCGACAGCGGTATTCGCAACGGCCTGGACGTGGTGCGCATGATTGCGCTGGGCGCGGATAGCGTGCTGCTGGGCCGTGCGTATCTGTATGCGCTGGCGACTCACGGCCAGGCGGGTGTGGCTAACCTGCTGAATCTGGTTGAGAAAGAGATGAAGGTGGCGATGACGCTGACCGGAGCGAAATCGATTAAAGAGATTAGCCGTGATTCGCTGGTGCAGAGTGCGGAAGTGGCGCAGGCGTTTGGGGCGATTAAGCAGGGGAGCGCGGCGTAGGTC
>CP070603.1:317631-325468 GCA_016939855.1 Kluyvera ascorbata | reverse complement strand
TCCTCCCTCTCCCTTYCAGGGAGAGGGYCGGGGTGAGGGTTTCCCCAAATTCTGCTATCCTGCCCCCCGCAATCCAAGGGGGCAGTATGCTTAACATCGTTTTATTCGAACCTGAAATCCCGCCCAATACCGGGAACATCATCCGTCTTTGCGCCAACACCGGCTTTCGCCTGCATATCATCGAACCGATGGGCTTCGCCTGGGACGACAAGCGCCTACGCCGCGCCGGGCTGGACTACCATGAGTTCACCGCCGTCACGCGCTATGCTGATTACGCCGCGTTTGTGGAAAGTGAAAACCCGCAGCGCCTGTTTGCCCTGACCACCAAAGGCACGCCCGCGCACAGCGCGGTGAGCTATCAGGACGGTGACTATCTGATGTTTGGCCCGGAAACGCGCGGGCTGCCTGCGACCATTCTGGACGCGCTGCCGCCTGAGCAAAAAATTCGTATTCCAATGATGCCGGACAGCCGTAGCATGAACCTGTCGAATGCGGTGTCGGTGGTGGTGTATGAGGCGTGGCGCCAGCTGGGATATCCGGGCGCGGTATTGCGCAGTTGATATTTGCCGGATGGCGGCTACGCCTTATCCGGCCTACGGTTTGGTAGGCCCGGTAAGCGCAGCGCCACCGGGCAAGGAATCAAATCCCGTCGCCGTACTCAAATCCGTGGTTGATGCCGTTGAAGTGCTGATCCATATCCATCGCCGGTTTATCCGACTCCGGCTTGCCGACGATACGCGCCGGTACGCCCGCCGCGGTGGTGTGTGGTGGAACTGGCTGGAGAACCACCGAGCCCGCGCCAATCTTCGCCCCGCGACCCACTTCGATATTGCCGAGGATCTTCGCCCCGGCGCCAATCATCACGCCTTCGCGGATTTTCGGGTGACGGTCGCCGCTGGTTTTACCGGTACCGCCAAGAGTAACGGACTGCAGGATAGAGACGTCGTTTTCAATCACGGCGGTTTCACCCACCACAATACCGGTGGCGTGGTCGAGCATGATGCCACGGCCAATCTTCGCCGCCGGGTGAATATCCACCTGGAACGACACCGATACCTGATTTTGCAGGAAAATGGCCAGTGCGCGTCGCCCCTGCGCCCATAGCCAATGACCGATACGGTAAGCCTGTAAAGCGTGGAAGCCCTTCAGGTACAGCAGCGGCGTAGAATATTTGTCGACCGCCGGGTCACGGGTGCGCACGGCCTGGATATCACAGGCGGCAGCGGCAATCATTTCCGGGTCTGCGGCGTAGGCTTCCTCCACCACTTCGCGAATGGCGATGGCGGGCATAATCGGTGAAGCCAGTTTGTTGGCGAGCATGTAGCTTAAGGCGCTGCCGAGGTTTTCGTGCTTGAGTAGCGTCGCATGATAGAAGCTGGCGAGCATAGGCTCACAGTCCGCCAGAGCCCTGGCTTCCGCTTTAATATTGTTCCAGACAATTTCCAGTTCTTCACACGACATTGCTTACTCCAGACATATTGGAACGATCGGCAAGTCTGCGCTTGCCGGATCGTCGGGATGACAAAGGTTTCCTGCGATTAGTTGCCGCTATGCTCATCCTTGCGTGCACGACCTAATAAGGTCAATGCTGCCTCGCGCGCGTTTTTTCCGCAATATAATACCTGATAAATTTCCTCGGTTATTGGCATTTCGACACCTACACGGTGCGCCAACTCGCGGACTTCTTTGGTATTACGGTAACCTTCGACCACCTGGCCAATACTGTCTTGCGCTTCCTGAACCTGTGCCCCTTTCCCGAGCGCCATACCGAAACGACGGTTGCGCGACTGGTTGTCGGTACAGGTCAGCACTAAATCACCAAGCCCCGCCATGCCCATAAAGGTCACTGGGTCTGCACCCAGCGCTACGCCAAGGCGTGACATTTCGGTTAGCCCACGGGTGATAAGCGCCGTACGCGCGTTCGCGCCAAAGCCGATGCCGTCAGAGATGCCTGCGCCAATCGCAATCACGTTTTTCACCGCGCCGCCCAACTGGACGCCGATAAAATCTGGATTGCTGTACACGCGGAAGCTCTTACCGCAGTGCAGCAGCTGCTGCAAATCGTCGGCAAAAACCGGGTCCGTCGCCGCCAGCGAGATCGCCGTTGGCAAACCTGCGGCCAGCTCTTTGGCAAACGTCGGTCCTGAAATCACCGCAAGCGGGATATCCGGGCCCAGCGCTTCACGCGCCACGTCCTGCAGCAGGCGGCCGGTTTCAGCCTCCAGCCCTTTTGTCGCCCAGACCAGACGAGCATCAGGACGCAGCAGCGGCTTCATCTGACGTAATACGTCGCCAAACACGTGGCTTGGCACCACCACCAGAATATCGCGGCTGGCGGCCAGCGCGGTCGCTAAGTCGCTTTCGAGGTGGAGCGTATCGGGGAACGGAACGTCAGGAAGGAATGCCGCGTTGCAGCGATCGTGCTGTAGCATCGCGACATGGTTGGGATCGTGGCCCCAGAGTACAACTGGATGGCCATTTCTTGCCACGGTAATGGCAAGAGCGGTGCCGTACGAGCCGGCACCGATCACAGTCATTGAAGCATTAAGTGCGTTCATCAGGCATCCTGATGTTGTTCTGCACCTTCGCCAGCCTGCTGTTGCAGATAGTTCATGAACAGCGCATCAAAGTTAACCGGCGCAAGGTTCAGCTGTGGGAAAGTCCCACGGGAAACCAGGCTGGTGATGCATTCACGCGCATACGGGAACAGGATGTTCGGGCAGTATGCACCCAGGCAATGTGCCATCTGAGTCCCTTCAATACCTTCGATGGAGAAGATACCCGCCTGCTGAGTTTCGCACAGGAACGCAGTTTCTTCGCCAAGGCTCGCCGTTACGGTGACACGCAGCACCACTTCATACACGCCTTCAGCCAGTTGGTTGGAAGCCGTATCAAGATCAAGTTTAACCTCTGGCTGCCAATCTTTCTGGAAAACGTGTGGCGCATTTGGTGCTTCGAAAGAAACATCTTTGGTGTAAATGCGCTGAATCTGGAAAGCCATTTCTGCGTTGTTTTGTTCTGACATGTGTAAAAACCCTTTCGTGTTGTCCTTAAAAAAAGCGGAATGCCTCACGCCCGCCCAGGTCAGGCGTGAACGCTTCGCAAAGCATTAGCGCAGCAGGGGATCGAGTCCACCACGTGCATCAAGCGCATACAAGTCGTCGCAGCCGCCAATGTGCTGTGCATCAATAAAAATCTGCGGAACCGTCGTACGACCACTGCGCTGAATCATCTCTTCACGCTTTTCGGCGTTGCCGTCGATTGGCAGTTCTTCGAAGGTGACGCCTTTTTCAGCCAGCAGCGCTTTTGCACGATGGCAATATGGACACGTTGCTTTGGTATAGATTTCAATCTTGGCCATTACAGCTCTCCTGACTTTACCCGATCTACAAGCCGGTATTATTTGCCGCGAACCAGAGGCAGGTTTTCACCGCTCCAGCCTGCGATACCTTCTTTCAGTACGAAGACTTTTTCAAAGCCAGCTTTCAGCAGCGCGCTAGCAGATTCAGTCGCCTGCATGCCGGAGCCGTCGGTGACGATAACCGGTTTGTCTTTGTGTTTTTCCAGCTCGCCGACGTTGTTGGCTTTGATTTCAGCCGGCAGCAGGTTCACAGAACCGGCAATGTGGCCTTTACGGAAATCGTCACGCTGGCGCAGATCGACGACAATCGCGTCTTCTTTGTTAATCAGACGGGTCGCTTCACCGCGGTTGATGACCTTAACTTTAGACATCAGCCCTTTAAAGGTGGTGAACAGCACGGCCGCCAACAGCGCGATCCACGCGATGCTCAGGACAGGGTGACGACCAACAAATTGCATAATCTCTTGCATGGGGGGTAACAGCTCCCGACGTGTAATGTTTAAAAACCAGGGAAGGAGTATACCTGCGGCGTGGCGCAAATACAGCCAGCGCGCGCGATGTAATGCGTTTTCTGCGGAGTGCTACGGAAAAAACGGAGGTTTTGTGCGTTTTTCAGCGCCCATCTCCCCGCTTTCTTTGATCTCTCGTTGTTATTTTATCGATTCAGCTGTAGTAAAATTACGCAAATTTTCTGTCTTTAGAGCATGAGGTTGTCGCAATGTCGGTTACTAAAAAACCTATGGTACTGGTGATTCTGGATGGCTACGGCTACCGCGAAGAGCATCAGGATAACGCTATTTACAGCGCTAAAACTCCGGTTATGGACGCGCTGTGGGCAAAACGTCCGCATACCCTGATCCACGCTTCTGGCCTGGAAGTCGGTCTGCCAGACGGTCAGATGGGTAACTCTGAAGTCGGTCACGTGAACCTGGGCGCGGGTCGCATCGTGTATCAGGACCTGACTCGTCTTGACGTCGAAATCAAAGAGCGCACTTTCTTCGCTAACCCGGTGCTGTCCGGCGCGGTAGACAAAGCGGTCGCTGCGGGTAAAGCGGTACACATCATGGGCCTGCTGTCCGCCGGTGGCGTACACAGCCATGAAGACCACATCATGGCAATGGTAGAGCTGGCCGCTGAACGTGGCGCAGAAAAAATCTACCTGCACGCGTTCCTCGACGGTCGCGACACCCCACCGCGCAGCGCCAATGGCTCCCTGCAGAAATTTGAAGAGAAATTTGCCGCGCTGGGCAAAGGCCGCGTAGCGTCCATCATTGGCCGTTACTATGCAATGGACCGTGACAACCGTTGGGATCGCGTTGAACAAGCTTACAACCTGCTGGTTGAAGCCAAAGGCGAATTCCAGGCTGATACCGCGGTTGCCGCGCTGGAAGCAGCCTACGCTCGCGATGAAAACGACGAATTCGTGAAAGCGACCGTTATCCGTGCCGCCGGCCAGGCCGATGCCGCTATGGAAGACGGCGACGCGCTGATCTTCATGAACTTCCGTGCTGACCGTGCGCGTGAAATCACCCGCGCGTTCGTTAACGCCGACTTCGACGGCTTCAAACGCCACAAAGAAGTGAAGCTGGGCGACTTCATCATGCTGACCGAGTACGCAGCAGACATCAAAGCCCCTTGCGCTTACCCACCAGCCTCCCTGGAAAACACCTTTGGTGAGTGGATGGCGAAGCATGACAAAACGCAGCTGCGCATCTCCGAAACTGAAAAATATGCGCACGTTACCTTCTTCTTCAACGGCGGCGTAGAAGACCCGTTCAAAGGCGAAGATCGCATCCTGATCAACTCCCCGAAAGTCGCGACCTACGACCTGCAGCCGGAAATGAGCTCCGCTGAGCTGACCGAGAAGCTGGTTGCCGCTATCGAAAGCGGTAAGTACGACACCATCATCTGTAACTACCCGAACGGCGATATGGTTGGCCATACCGGCGTAATGGAAGCGGCGGTGAAAGCGGTTGAAGCGCTGGATCACTGCCTGGATGAAGTGACTCACGCCGTTGAGAAAGTAGGCGGCCAGCTGCTGGTTACCGCTGACCACGGCAACGCTGAGCAGATGCGTGACCCGGCTACCGGCCAGGCACACACCGCGCACACCAGCCTGCCGGTTCCGCTGATCTACGTGGGTGATAAATCCGTGAAAGCGGTGGAAGGCGGCAAGCTTTCCGATATCGCGCCAACCATGCTGTCGCTGATGGGGATGGAAATCCCGCAACAGATGACTGGTAAGCCGCTGTTCATCGTGGAATAATCCCTCCCCATGAGGGGAAAGGCGATTTATTCCATTAAATGGGCCGAGGCGACGCTTCGGTCCACGTTCTACGCCAGCGCGCTCAGCGCTGGCGTATTGCTGTGCGCCGCGCCCGCCCATGCGGACGACCGCTCACAGCTCCAGTCGATTCAGGCCGATATCGCCGCCAAAGAGCGTGCGGTACGCCAACAGCAACAACAACGCTCCACCCTTCTCGCACAGCTTAAAGCGCAGGAACAGGCCATTGCCGCCGCCGCGCGACAGCTTCGTGAAACGCAAAACTCACTGGCGCAGCTCAACGCACAGATTGCCGAGATGAACGCCTCCATCGCTAGGCTGGAAAAACAGCGTGCGGCGCAGGAGCGGAATCTGGCGGCACAGCTTGATGCCGCATTCCGGCAGGGAGAGCACACCGGCATTCAGCTCATCCTCAGCGGTGAAGAGAGCCAGCGCGGCCAACGCCTGCAGGCTTACTTTGGCTACCTGAACCAGGCACGTCAGGAAACCATCGCCGAGCTTAAGCAAACGCGCGAAGAAGTCGCTGCGCAGAAAACCGAGCTGGAAGAAAAACAGAGCGAACAGCAAACGCTGCTGTACGAGCAGAAGGCCCAGCAGGCCAAACTCGAAGCGGCGCGTAATGAACGTCAGAAAACCATTTCCGGGCTCGAATCCTCCATTCAGGCGGGTCAGCAGCAGCTCGGTGAAATGCGCGCGAACGAATCCCGTCTGCGTAGCAGCATTGCCCGCGCGGAAGCCGCGGCTAAAGCCCGCGCCGAACGCGAAGCGCGTGAAGCCCAAGCCGTGCGCAACCGTCAACAGGAAGCCACTCGTAAAGGCACCACCTACAAACCTTCCGAAAGTGAACGCTCGCTGATGGCCCGTACCGGCGGCCTTGGCGCGCCACGCGGCCAGGCTTTCTGGCCCGTTCGCGGAACAACGCTTCATCGATATGGCGAACAGCTGCAAGGTGAACTACGTTGGAAGGGGATGGTGATAAGCGCAGCGGAAGGCACCGAGGTGAAAGCTATCGCCGATGGGCGCGTCATCCTTGCCGACTGGCTTCAAGGCTATGGCCTGGTGGTCGTGGTCGAGCACGGTAAAGGCGATATGAGCCTGTACGGTTATAACCAAAGCGCGCTGGTCAGCGTTGGCACACAGGTCCGCGCCGGTCAGCCTATCGCTCTGGTGGGCAACAGTGGCGGTCAAGGCAGACCGTCGCTCTATTTCGAAATTCGCCGTCAGGGTCAGGCGGTCAATCCACTGCCGTGGTTGGGAAGATAAGTTTTGCTTCAATTTCGCAGGATAGTTTTACTCAGTGCGCTGGCATTAGCCGCACCGAGCTACGCCGGTAAATTATCAATCGTTATCGATGACTTTGGTTATCGTCCACAGACGGAAAACCAGGTACTGGCGATGCCCTCCACCATTTCCGTCGCGGTATTACCCAATGCACCCCATGCGCGTGAAATGGCCACCAAAGCCCATAACAGCGGGCATGAGGTGCTGATTCACCTGCCGATGGCGCCGCTCAGCAAGCAGCCGCTGGAAAAAGACACCCTTCGCCCGGACATGAGCAGCGATGAAATCGAACGGATTATTCGCGAAGCTGTGGACAAGGTGCCGTACGCCGTCGGGCTGAACAACCATATGGGCAGCGCGATGACCTCTAGCCTGTTTGGGATGCAAAAGGTAATGCAGGCGCTCAGCCGCTATAACCTTTACTTCCTCGACAGCATGACCATCGGCAACAGCCAGGCCATGCGCGCCGCGAACGGTACCGGCGTGAAGGTGATTAAGCGTCGGGTCTTCCTCGACGATACGCAGAACGAAGCGGATATCCGCGTGCAATTTAATCGTGCTATCGATTTAGCGCGCCGCAACGGTTCGGCCATCGCCATTGGTCACCCGCACCCAACCACCGTCCGTGTACTGCAGCAGATGGTCTACAACCTGCCACCGGACATTACGCTGGTTCGCCCAAGCAGCCTGCTTAACGAACCGCAGGTTGATACTTCAAGACCAAACAACAGTCTGCCAACCCAAAGTCAGCCAACCGCACCGCGCAATCCGTTCCGCGGCGTGAAGCTCTGCAAGCCAAAGAAACCGCTGGAGCCTGTTTACGCCAGCCGTTTCTTCAACGTGTTAAGCGAGAGCATCACCCACAGCACGCTGGTGCAGTATATGCAGTTGCAGTGGCAGGGGTGGCAGTA
>CP070603.1:310420-315363 GCA_016939855.1 Kluyvera ascorbata | reverse complement strand
TAATCCCAGCTCAGTACCACTTTGCCCGACTGACCGGAACGCATGGCGTCAAAACCTTTCTGGAAGTCGTCAATGCCGAAACGGTGGGTAATCATTGGTGACAGATCCAGACCAGACTGAATCAGTGCCGCCATCTTGTACCATGTTTCAAACATTTCACGACCGTAGATACCCTTAATAAACAGACCCTTAAAGATAACTTTCGTCCAGTCGATAGACATATCTGACGGCGGGATCCCCAGCATCGCGATACGTCCACCGTGGTTCATGGTATCGAGCATAGAACGGAATGCTGGCGGTGCGCCGGACATCTCCAGGCCCACGTCGAACCCTTCGGTCATGCCAAGCTCAGCCATCACATCGTTCAGATTCTCTTTGGAAACGTTAACTGCACGGGTAACGCCCATTTTGCGGGCCAGATCCAGACGGTATTCGTTCACGTCGGTGATCACCACGTTACGCGCACCTACATGCTTCGCCACGGCTGCCGCCATCACGCCAATCGGGCCAGCACCGGAGACCAGCACATCTTCACCCACCAGGTCGAAGGAGAGCGCCGTGTGCACCGCGTTGCCAAATGGGTCGAAGATAGAGGCCAAATCGTCAGAGATATTGTCCGGGATTTTGAAGGCGTTAAACACCGGGATCACCAGATATTCTGCGAAACAGCCCGGGCGGTTTACGCCCACGCCGATGGTGTTGCGGCACAGGTGTGTACGACCCGCGCGGCAGTTACGGCAGTGGCCGCAGGTGATATGGCCTTCGCCGGAGACGCGGTCACCGATTTTAAAGCCACGCACTTCCTGACCAATACCGACCACTTCACCCACGTACTCGTGGCCAACAACCATTGGTACCGGAATGGTCTTCTGTGACCATTCATCCCAGTTGTAGATATGCACATCGGTACCGCAGATAGCGGTTTTGCGAATTTTAATCAGCAGGTCGTTATGGCCGAGTTCCGGTTCAGGAACATCGGTCATCCAGATCCCTTCTTCCGCTTTCAGTTTGGATAACGCTTTCATCTCACACCCTTAGGCAATGACGCCCAGTTGTTTACCGATGCGGGTAAAGGCTTCCACCGCACGTTCAATTTGTTCCGTCGTATGCGCCGCCGACATCTGGGTGCGAATACGCGCCTGACCTTTTGGTACGACCGGGAAGAAGAAGCCGGTCACGTAGATCCCTTCTTTTTGCAGCTCACGGGCGAAGTTCTGCGCGATAACGGCATCACCCAGCATCACCGGAATAATGGCATGATCGGCACCCGCCAGGGTGAAGCCTGCCGCGGTCATTTTTTCGCGGAACAGACGCGCGTTCGCCCACAGGTGGTCACGCAGTTCAGCGCCGGACTCGACCATTTCGAGCACTTTAATCGACGCGGCGACAATGGCTGGCGCCAGAGAGTTGGAGAACAGGTACGGACGAGAACGCTGACGCAGCCACTCCACCACCTCTTTGCGCGCTGCGGTATAACCACCAGACGCGCCGCCGAGCGCTTTGCCCAGCGTACCGGTAATGATGTCCACACGGCCCATCACATCGCAGTATTCATGGGAGCCACGACCATTTTCGCCCACAAAACCGACGGCGTGGGAGTCATCGACCATCACCAGCGCATCATATTTGTCTGCCAGGTCGCACACGCCTTTCAGGTTGGCAATCACGCCGTCCATGGAGAACACGCCATCGGTGGCAATCAGCACATGACGCGCACCGGCAGCACGCGCCTCTTTCAGACGCTCTTCCAACTCAACCATATCGTTGTTGGCATAACGGAAGCGCTTCGCTTTGCACAGACGCACGCCGTCGATGATTGAGGCATGGTTCAGGGCATCGGAGATAATGGCGTCTTCTGCGCCCAGCAGCGTCTCAAACAGGCCGCCGTTGGCGTCGAAGCAGGAGGAGTACAGAATCGCATCTTCCATACCCAGGAAGCTCGCCAGTTTCTGCTCCAGCACCTTGTGGCTGTCCTGGGTGCCGCAGATGAAACGAACGGAAGCCATACCGAAACCGTGGCTGTCCATACCTGCTTTCGCAGCGTTAATCAGTTCAGGATGGTTCGCCAGGCCAAGGTAGTTGTTGGCACAGAAGTTGATGACGTGGCTGCCGTCACCCACGGTGATGTCCGCTTGCTGAGCGGAGGTGATAATACGTTCTTCTTTAAACAACCCTTCCGCACGAGCGGTGTCCAGGTCGTTCGTTAACTGTTTGTAGAAATCACCACGCATTGCAACTCTCCAGATCCGGTAAAATTTGGCACATATTACCCAAAGCTATACGCAGATACGAGATGATGCATTTCTGAATGAATTATTTGCAGCATAAATCACGTGGCCTGATGTTCACGATACGGCGAAAGGCTGAAGGCTTAGCAATGTGATGATATGATAAAGGGTATTCGTGCCCGGGATTGTCCAGGGCCTATTCATTTCAAAGGTTACAGTTATGATTATCGTTACCGGCGGCGCTGGCTTTATTGGCAGCAACATCGTGAAAGCGCTCAATGACAAAGGCATCACCGACATTCTGGTGGTGGATAACCTGAAAGATGGTACCAAGTTTGTGAACCTGGTCGATCTGGACATCACTGACTACATGGATAAAGAAGACTTTCTGATCCAGGTGATGGCCGGTGAAGAGTTTGGCGAAATTGAAGCGGTCTTCCACGAAGGCGCCTGCTCTTCCACCACCGAGTGGGACGGTAAGTACGTGATGGATAACAACTATCAGTACTCCAAAGAGCTGCTGCACTACTGCCTGGAGCGTGAAATTCCGTTCCTGTACGCCTCTTCCGCAGCCACCTACGGCGGCCGCACCAGCGACTTCATCGAGTCCCGCGAATTCGAAAAACCGCTGAACGTTTACGGCTACTCCAAATTCCTGTTCGACGAATACGTGCGTCGCATCATGCCGGAAGTGGATTCCCCAATCGTCGGTTTCCGTTACTTCAACGTCTATGGTCCACGTGAAGGCCATAAAGGCAGCATGGCGAGCGTTGCGTTCCACCTGAATACCCAGTTGAACAATGGCGAAAGCCCGAAACTGTTCGAAGGTAGCGATGGCTTCAAGCGTGACTTCGTCTACGTTGGCGACGTTGCCGCGGTGAACCTGTGGTTCTGGGAAAACGGTAAATCCGGCATCTTTAACCTGGGTACCGGTCGCGCAGAATCCTTCCAGGCCGTTGCAGATGCCACCCTGGCGTACCACAAGAAAGGCAGCATCGAATACATTCCGTTCCCGGACAAACTGAAAGGCCGTTATCAGGCGTTTACTCAGGCCGATCTGACTAACCTGCGCGCTGCAGGCTACGATAAGCCGTTCAAGACCGTCGCCGAAGGCGTAACGGAATATATGGCTTGGCTGAACCGCGACGCGTAAGAAGTTAGCATGAAAATACTGGTGATCGGCCCGTCATGGGTGGGCGACATGATGATGTCGCAAAGTCTCTATCGCACGCTCAAGGCGCGCTATCCCCAGGCGATAATCGACGTGATGGCACCCGCGTGGTGCCGTCCGCTGTTATCGCGGATGCCGGAAGTCAATGAAGCGATCGCTATGCCGCTTGGGCATGGCGCACTGGAAATTGGCGAACGGCGCAAGCTCGGTCATAGCCTGCGTGAAAAGCGCTATGACCGCGCGTACGTCCTGCCTAACTCGTTTAAATCGGCCCTTGTGCCGTTCTTTGCGGGTATTCCGCTGCGAACCGGCTGGCGTGGAGAAATGCGCTACGGCCTGCTGAATGATGCGCGCGTGCTGGATAAAGACGCCTGGCCGCTGATGGTCGAGCGTTACGTCGCGCTGGCTTATGACAAAGGCGTGATGCGCTGCGCCAAAGATCTGCCGCAGCCTCTGCTATGGCCGCAGTTGCAGGTTAACGAAGGGGAGAAATCCCTGGCCTGTAACGCATTCTCGCTTTCCAGTGAACGTCCGATGATCGGCTTTTGTCCCGGCGCTGAATTTGGCCCGGCGAAACGTTGGCCGCATTATCACTACGCCGCGCTGGCAAAACAGCTCATTGATGAGGGTAACCAGATTGTCCTCTTCGGCTCGGCAAAAGATAACGACGCCGGTAATGAGATCATCGCTTCACTGAGCGACGAGCAAAAAGGCTGGTGCCGCAATCTGGCTGGGGAAACTCAGCTGGAACAAGCCGTCATTCTGATTGCCGCTTGCAAGGCTGTCGTCACCAATGACTCCGGCCTGATGCACGTTGCCGCCGCGCTGAACCGCCCGCTGGTCGCACTGTATGGCCCAAGCAGCCCTGATTTTACGCCACCGCTGTCCAACAAGGCGCGCGTGATTCGTCTTATCACCGGCTATCACAAGGTGCGTAAAGGCGACTCCGCCCAAGGCTATCACCAGAGTCTGATAGATATTACCCCAGCCCGCGTGCTGGAAGAGCTCAATGCTCTGATGTCGAGCGAGGAAGCCTGACGCATGCGGGTTCTGATCGTCAAAACATCCTCAATGGGTGACGTGCTGCACACGCTGCCCGCGTTAACCGATGCTATGCGCGCCATTCCCGGCATCCGCTTTGATTGGGTTGTCGAAGAGGGCTTCGCGCAGATTCCCTCCTGGCATGAAGCCGTCGATCGCGTCATACCGGTAGCGATTCGACGCTGGCGTAAAGCGTGGTTCTCTGCGCCGATAAAAGCCGAGCGTAAAGCCTTTAAAGAAGCGGTTCAGGCCGTAGCCTACGATGTCGTCATTGATGCTCAAGGGTTGGTGAAAAGCGCCGCGCTGGTCACTCGCCTCGCCCATGGCGTCAAAAATGGCATGGACTGGAGTACCGCGCGTGAGCCGCTGGCCAGTCTGTTCTATAACCGTAAACACCATATTGCTAAAGCGCAGCATGCCGTGGAACGGACACGCGAACTGTTTGCCAAAAGCCTGGGGTATACCAAACCGGAAGCTCAAGGTGATTACGCTATTGCGCAACA
>CP070603.1:303191-303285 GCA_016939855.1 Kluyvera ascorbata | reverse complement strand
ACGGGAGTGGTTAGCAACATATCCCCGTGAAAACGCATTTTAATGACCAGAATTTTTCTAAATGGCTTTTCCACAAGCGACTCTTTGGTTGAGA
>CP070603.1:293656-302804 GCA_016939855.1 Kluyvera ascorbata | reverse complement strand
ATGCTTGAATTGCTTTACACCGCCCTCCTCTACCTTATCCAGCCTCTCATCTGGGTACGGCTTTGGCTGCGCGGACGTAAGGCTCCGGCCTATCGCAAACGCTGGGGTGAACGTTATGGTTTCTACCGCCAACCGCTTAAGCCTGGCGGTATTATGCTGCATTCTGTTTCCGTCGGTGAAACACTTGCCGCTATCCCTCTGGTTCGCGCGTTGCGTCATCGTTACCCTGATTTACCGATTACGGTAACCACCATGACCCCAACGGGTTCAGAACGCGTTCAGTCCGCTTTTGGCAAAGATGTCCAGCACGTCTATCTGCCGTATGATTTACCCGATGCCCTTAATCGCTTCCTCGATAAGATTGACCCTAAGCTGGTACTTATCATGGAAACGGAGCTATGGCCGAACCTCATTGCCGCGCTGCATCGTCGCCATATTCCACTGGTCATTGCCAACGCCCGTCTTTCCGAGCGCTCTGCTGCCGGTTACGCAAAACTGGGCTCGTTTGTACGTACGCTACTGCAACGCATCACGCTGATTGCAGCGCAGAATGAAGAAGACGGAAAACGCTTTGTTGCCTTAGGGGCGAAAAACAACCAGGTCACGATTACCGGCAGCCTGAAGTTTGATATCTCGGTAACGCCACAGTTGGCGGCCAGAGCCGTCACGCTGCGTCGCCAATGGGCTCCGCATCGCCCGGTATGGATTGCTACCAGCACCCATGATGGCGAAGAGAGTACCATCATTGCCGCGCACAAAGCGCTGCTACAGCAATATCCCGATCTCCTGTTGATTCTGGTGCCTCGCCACCCTGAGCGTTTCCCGGATGCCATCAACCTCACCCGTCAGGCAGGCCTGAGCTATACCACTCGCTCTTCCGGCGAAGTGCCTTCCGCCGCTACTCAGGTGGTGATTGGCGACACAATGGGTGAACTGATGCTGCTATACGGCATTGCCGATCTGGCGTTTGTCGGCGGTTCACTGGTTGAACGCGGCGGGCATAACCCGCTGGAAGCTGCCGCCCACGCTATTCCGGTGCTGATGGGGCCACACACCTTCAACTTTAAAGATATCTGTGCTCGCCTGGAGCAGGCGAGCGGGCTGATTACCGTCACCGATGTCGCCAGCCTTGAGAAAGAAGTTGCGTCCCTGTTAGCCGATGAAGACTACCGTAGTTTCTATGGCCGTCATGCCGTTGAGGTTCTTTACCAGAATCAGGGCGCACTGCAGCGCCTGCTACAGCTTCTGGAGCCTTACCTGCCACCGAAAACGCATTGAGGATGACTATGCAAAAACGGGCAATTTATCCAGGCACCTTCGATCCGATCACCAACGGTCACCTTGATATCGTGACCCGTGCAGCCTGCATGTTTGACCATGTCATCCTTGCCATTGCCGCAAGCCCCAGCAAAAAACCGATGTTTGATCTGAGCGAGCGCGTGGCGCTGGCACAGCAGGCTACGGCGCATCTTGCTAACGTCGAAGTGATGGGCTTCAGCGACCTGATGGCGAACTTTGCCCGCGTGCAACAGGCCAACATTCTGATTCGCGGCCTGCGCGCCGTGGCTGACTTTGAGTATGAAATGCAGTTGGCGCATATGAATCGCCACCTGATGCCAGAACTGGAAAGCGTCTTCCTGATGCCTTCTAAAGAGTGGTCATTTATCTCGTCAACGCTGGTAAAAGAGGTGGCGCGGCACAATGGCGATGTGACCCATTTCCTGCCGGTGAACGTGCATCAGGCATTGATGGAGAAGCTGAAGTAGGCTTCGGTGTCGTTCCCGGCGGCGCTTCGCTTGGCCGGGCTACCTGTATGGGTTACTTCTGGCACTGTTTGCAGTAAAACGTCGCCCGCTGCGCATGCTTGCTCGCCACAATCGGCGCACCGCATACCCGACACGCTTCCCCTTTGCGCCCATACACCTGTAACTCCTGAGCAAAATAGCCTGGCTTGCCGTCGCTTTGCAGGAAGTCTTTTAGCGTCGTCCCGCCCTGTTCAATCGATCGCGCCAGCACCGCTTTGATCGCGCCTACCAGTCGTTCACCCTCTTCTCTTGAGAGCGATGACGCCAGCCGATCCGGATGGATCCGCGCGGCAAACAGCGATTCACTGGCATAGATATTTCCCACACCCACCACCAGCTTGTTATCCATCAGCCAGGGCTTAATCGCCGTTTTCTTCTTCGCGCACTTCGCCAGCAGATAGTCAGCGTTAAATTCCGCGCTCAGCGGCTCTGGGCCAAGATGAGCGAGCACGCTGTGTCCTTCCAGCGCCGTGGTCCATAACCAGGCGCCAAAGCGACGTGGGTCGGTATAACGCAGCACTTTGCCGTTACTCATCACCAGGTCAACATGGTCATGCTTTTCAGCAGGCAGTTCTTCAGAGAGGATACGCAGACTACCCGACATTCCCAGATGGATAATTATCCAACCGTCAGGGAGTTCCAGCAGAAGGTATTTAGCGCGTCGCTGAACGCTCAGGACAGGCTTGTCGCTCAGGCGGTAGATTTCGTCAGAGACGGGCCAGCGTAGGCGGCCGTTGCGAATAACGGCGTACTGGATGGTCGCACCGACCAGGTGAGGTTCGATGCCCCGGCGGCTGGTTTCAACTTCGGGTAATTCAGGCATAGCGTCTCCGGCTCAAATACAGATCTCTCTATTATGGGGACGCGTAGAAAACAAAAAACCCCGCCGAGGCGAGGTTTTTCGTGACATCGAAACTAAAATTATTTGATTTTAGCTTCTTTGTACAGAACGTGCTGACGGACAACTGGATCGAATTTTTTCAGTTCCAGTTTTTCCGGTTTAGTACGTTTGTTCTTCGTGGTGGTGTAGAAGTGACCTGTACCAGCAGAAGAAACCAGCTTGATTTTCTCGCGAATACCTTTAGCCATGATTTATTTCCTCGTTAAGTACTTAGTACTTTTCGCCACGGGCACGCAGTTCGGACAGAACTGTATCGATGCCTTTCTTATCAATAACACGCATACCTTTAGCAGATACACGCAGGGTGACAAAACGCTTCTCGCTCTCAACCCAGAAACGGTGAGAGTGCAGGTTCGGCAGGAAACGGCGTTTAGTCGCGTTCAGTGCGTGGGAACGGTTGTTACCGGTCACCGGACGCTTGCCAGTAACTTGGCAGACTCGGGACATGTCTATTCTCCAAAAATCAAATTAGCTCGAGCTTCGTATGGGGTATCGGCGCCTCGTCAGGCTTTACAGCCCGGTCATCGCGTAGTTCTAAGTGAACTCTCGATTGCCAGGCCCAAATGCCAAACCCGAGATTCTCAAAGGTGGCGTAGTATACGCTGACACGAAGATATGCTCAAGTCCCGAACAGACAAAGATCCCGGTGGATCGCGTAATTATCCGCTAAATCCAGCCTCGTTCGGCAAAAGAAACATACTCACCGCGGCCAATAACCAGATGGTCGAGTACACGTACATCCATGAATTGGCAACACTTTACCACCCTTTCGGTGATAAGTCTGTCTGATTTACTCGGTTCGGCATTACCTGATGGATGATTATGCGCGAGGATCACCGCTGCAGCATTCACTTTGATGGCTTCTCGTACAATTTCGCGCGGATGCACCTCCACATGGCTCAACGTGCCGGAAAAAAGTCGACTATGTTTGAGCACTTTGTGCTGGTTATCGAGGAAGATGACCACAAAGATTTCTCGCTCCTCATCCGCCAACTGACTTTGTAAAAACTCCCGGGTCAGTTCAGGACTCAGCAAAGAATCGTCTTCCAGCATTCTCACGCTAAAGTATCGACGCGCCAACTCGGCAATTCCTTTCAACTGCGCATATTTGGCAATCCCCATGCCATCAATCCGGGTCATCTCCGCTTCCGTTGCGGACAACAACCGATAGAGCGACCCAAAATGTCGCAGCAGGTCGTGAGAATAGCGCATCACGCTTTTTTCTCGCGTACCCGTTCGTAAAAACAGCGCCAGCAGCTCGGTATCCGATAGCGACTCAATTCCGTACCGCTGCATCTTTTCGCGCGGTAGCATCACTTCTGCGCTCTCCATGGCAACCTCCTTCCAAAAACAACCGTCATGCTGTCACAACGCGGACACTACCGCACGGCAGAGATAGCGCGCTTGCGTAGCCCCTCGCAAAGTGTCGATGTCACAGGCGCACGACCCCGACGGGATTGTGATAAAATGCGCGAATTCTGGTGTCCCCCTAACAGGAAAGAATCATGATGAGCCTGGCCGGTAAAAAAATTGTTCTTGGCGTCAGCGGCGGCATTGCTGCCTATAAAACGCCGGAACTCGTACGTCGCCTGCGCGACCGCGGCGCGGATGTGCGCGTTGCCATGACGGAAGCCGCAAAAGCTTTCATCACCCCATTAAGCCTGCAGGCCGTTTCCGGCTACCCGGTTTCCGACAGCCTGCTCGATACCGCAGCAGAAGCCGCAATGGGTCACATTGAGCTGGGGAAATGGGCTGACCTCGTGATTCTGGCGCCAGCTACGGCAGACCTGATAGCCCGCGTCGCCGCAGGGATGGCAAACGACCTGGTCTCTACTATCTGTCTGGCAACACCTTCGCCGATTGCCATCGCACCGGCCATGAACCAGCAGATGTACCGTGCAGCCGCCACCCAGCACAATCTTGAAGTATTAGCCTCGCGCAATATGCTCATCTGGGGCCCGGATAGCGGCAGCCAGGCCTGTGGTGACGTCGGTCCAGGACGCATGCTTGACCCACTGACGATTGTCGATATGGCTGCAGCGCACTTTTCGCCCGTCAAAGATTTGCAACATCTGAACATCATGATTACCGCTGGCCCAACCCGTGAACCGCTGGACCCGGTGCGCTACATCACCAACCACAGCTCCGGAAAAATGGGCTTTGCCATCGCCGAAGCGGCCGCACAGCGCGGTGCGAACGTTACGCTGGTAAGCGGCCCGGTATCGCTGCCAACCCCAGCGTTCGTGCAGCGCGTTGACGTAACAACCGCCGAAGAGATGAATGCGGCCGTTCAGGCAGGCGTCGCCGGGCAGCATATTTTCATCGGCTGTGCCGCCGTCGCGGATTATCGTGCCGCCGTCATTGCCGACGAAAAAATTAAGAAGCAGGATACCCAGGGTGATGAATTCACAATAAAAATGGTGAAGAACCCTGACATCGTCGCCGGCGTGGCAGCACGAAAAACAGCGCGACCTTATGTCGTAGGGTTTGCCGCCGAAACGAATAATGTGGAAGAATATGCGCGGCAAAAGCGTAGCCGCAAGAATCTTGATCTGATTTGCGCTAACGATGTTTTGCAATCAAATCAAGGATTTAATAGCGATAACAACGCATTACACCTTTTCTGGCAGGACGGCGAGAAGCGCTTACCACTCGCCAGTAAGTCACTCCTGGGCCAACTATTATTGGACGAGATCGTTACCCGTTATGATGAAAAAAATCGACGTTAAGATTCTGGACTCGCGTATTGGTCAGCAGTTCCCGCTGCCTACCTATGCCACTGCTGGCTCTGCAGGCCTTGATCTGCGCGCCTGTCTTGATGACGCCGTAGAGCTGGCGCCAGGCGAAACTACCTTGCTGCCGACAGGGCTGGCGATTCACATTGCCGACCCCTCTCTTGCAGCCGTCATGCTTCCGCGCTCTGGCCTTGGCCACAAGCACGGTATCGTGCTGGGTAACCTGGTCGGGTTGATTGACTCCGACTACCAAGGTCAGCTGATGGTTTCTATCTGGAACCGTGGGCAAACGACCTTCACCATTGAGCCGGGCGAACGTGTTGCGCAAATGGTGTTTGTTCCTGTCGTACAGGCCGAGTTTAATCTGGTCGAATCGTTTGAAGCCACCGACCGTGGCGAAGGTGGTTTTGGCCACTCAGGGCGCAAGTAACTCGTCCTAAGGCGCACCCTGTAACGTACGGTGCGCCCGTTTTTACGTATCTCACGGTGTCATAATGCGAATACATCACTGCAAATTATGATTGCGGTCACCGTGTGGATGCTCGCCTGACAAGTGTTTTATTTTCAGGGGTATTTTAGAACATGGCAGAAAAGCAAACTGCGAAAAGGAATCGTCGCGAGGAAATACTTCAATCCCTGGCGTTGATGCTTGAATCCAGCGATGGTAGCCAGCGTATTACAACGGCCAAGCTGGCCGCTTCCGTTGGCGTTTCCGAAGCAGCGCTGTACCGGCATTTTCCTAGCAAAACCCGCATGTTCGATAGCCTTATCGAGTTTATCGAAGATAGCCTGATTACCCGAATCAACCTGATCCTCAAAGACGAGAAGGACACTACTACACGTTTACGTCTGATTGTGCTGTTGATTCTTGGCTTTGGTGAACTCAACCCGGGGTTGACCCGTATCCTGACCGGCCATGCGCTCATGTTTGAGCAAGACCGCCTGCAGGGACGTATCAACCAGCTGTTTGAGCGTATTGAAGCTCAACTGCGCCAGGTTCTGCGTGAGCGGAAAATGCGGGAAGGTGAAGGCTACGAAACGGATGAAACGCTGTTGGCAAGCCAGTTGCTGGCCTTCTGTGAAGGGATGCTGTCACGCTTTGTTCGCAGCGAATTCAAATACCGACCAACGGACGATTTCGACGCCCGCTGGCCGTTGATTGTTGCGCAACTGCAATAATGCACTCAAATAGCCCGGCAGATGCCGGGCTATTTTTTTATACGCCGTACGCCTCGCGATAAGCGCGCACTGAAGCCAGATGCTCAGCCATCTCCGGTTTTTCTTCCAGATAGGCGATCAGCTCTTTCAGCGTAATGATCGAGATAACTTCACAACCGTAGTCGCGTTCCACTTCCTGAATAGCTGAAATTTCACCGCGTCCACGTTCCTGACGATCCAAAGAGATCAGCACACCGGCAAGCTGCGCGCCGTTGGCCTGGATAATTTCCATTGACTCACGGATCGCGGTACCCGCAGTGATCACGTCATCCACCAGCATCACGCGGCCGGTCAGCGCGCTACCCACCAGGTTGCCGCCTTCGCCGTGATCTTTGGCTTCTTTACGGTTAAAGCAGTACGGATAATCACGGTCGTGATGTTCCGCCAGCGCGACCGCTGTGGTCGTGGCAATCGGAATACCTTTGTAGGCAGGCCCAAACAGCAGATCAAACTCAATACCGGAATCCACCAGCGCTTCGGCATAAAAACGGCCTAACAGTGCCAGATCGCGCCCGGTATTAAACAGCCCGGCGTTGAAGAAATAGGGGCTTTTGCGCCCGGATTTCAGCGTAAATTCGCCAAACTTAAGTACCTGCTTGTTAAGCGCAAACTCAATAAACTGGCGCTGATACGGTTTCATGGATTCGCTCCTCATCTCACTTTATTACGGACAAAAAAAAGGGCGACAACGTCGCCCTTAACATCAATTCTCTAACGCCGCTTTCTGCGTCGTGATAATGGATTCGATTCCCCCTCGGGCCAACGCCAGCAAGGTGAGTAACTCTTCATGGGTGAACGGCTCGCCTTCCGCGGTGCCCTGAACTTCAATGATGCGTCCGTCTTCGGTCATCACTACGTTCATATCGGTTTCTGCCGCCGAGTCTTCAACGTATTCCAGGTCACACAGCGCCTCGCCGTTCACGATACCGACAGAAACTGCGGCCACCATCCCTTTCATTGGGTTAGTTTTCAGTTTGCCAGCGGCAACCAGTTTGCCCAGCGCATCGGCCAGCGCTACGCAGGCACCGGTAATCGATGCGGTACGCGTGCCACCGTCGGCCTGGATAACGTCGCAGTCCAGGGTAATGGTGAATTCGCCCAGCGCTTTCAGGTCCACTGCCGCACGTAACGCACGAGCAATCAGACGTTGAATTTCCATGGTACGACCGCCCTGCTTGCCTTTTGCCGCTTCACGGGCATTACGCGTGTGGGTCGCGCGCGGCAGCATGCCGTACTCGGCGGTGATCCAACCCTGACCCTGGCCTTTCAGGAAACGGGGTACGCCTTCATCAATAGAGGCGGTGCAAAGCACTTTGGTATCACCAAATTCGACCAGCACGGAGCCTTCAGCGTGTTTTGTATAATTACGGGTCAGGGTGACGGGGCGCACCTGGTTGGCACTACGACCTGCTGGACGCATGATAGATATCTCCGGCTTGAAACGAATGTGGCGCGCATTATACACAAAATCATTCAAGCTGTATCAAGGCGGCAAGGGAGTGAGCACAACTCAGTGACAGCTTGTAGGATGGCGCGTATACGGATTAACGGCGCTTATTCCTATCCTCATAAGCCCCCGGAGGCTATAATCCCCCCATCTCTCCTTTAAAAACAGGAACGTCTATGATCCGCAGCATGACCGCCTATGCCCGCCGTGAAATCAAGGGCAGTTGGGGCAGCGCCGCTTGGGAACTGCGCTCTGTTAACCAGCGTTATCTCGAAACCTATTTCCGTCTGCCGGAGCAGTTCCGCAGCCTGGAGCCCGTTGTTCGCGAACGTCTGCGTAGCCGCTTAACGCGCGGGAAAGTTGAATGCACCCTGCGCTTCGAGCCAGACGCCAGCGCGCAAGGCGAGCTTATTCTTAATGAAAACCTGGCAAAGCAGCTGGTTAACGCCGCAAACTGGGTCAAAATGCAGAGCGACGAAGGGGAAATTAACCCGGTCGACATTCTGCGCTGGCCGGGCGTAATGGCGGCTCAGGAACAAGATCTGGATGCTATCGCCGCCGAAATTCTGAATGCGCTGGACGGTACGCTGGACGACTTTATCGTCGCCCGTGAAACTGAAGGCCAGGCGCTGAAAGCCCTGATTGAACAGCGCCTGGAAGGCGTCAGCGGCGAAGTGACCAAAGTCCGTGCCCATATGCCGGAAATCCTGCAATGGCAGCGCGACCGTCTGGTTGCCAAGCTGGAAGACGCGGAAGTTCAGCTTGAGAACAACCGTCTTGAGCAGGAGCTGGTGCTGATGGCCCAGCGTATTGATGTTGCCGAAGAGCTGGATCGCCTCGAAGCGCACGTGAAAGAGACCTATAACATCCTGAAGAAAAAAGAAGCGGTTGGCCGCCGTCTGGACTTCATGATGCAGGAATTCAACCGTGAATCTAATACCTTAGCATCGAAATCAATTAATGCTGACGTCACTAACTCGGCTATCGAACTGAAAGTACTGATCGAGCAAATGCGCGAGCAGATTCAGAATATCGAATAATT
>CP070603.1:292837-293435 GCA_016939855.1 Kluyvera ascorbata | reverse complement strand
ATCTAATTATATCTTAAGTATTGGTGGCTAAACTGGCTGCCTCGACTTCAAATTAAGTTAAATTTATGCAATCCACGACTACTCAGAGTACACCAGCGTTCAGCTGGAAAGCCCTTGGCTGGGCCGTATTGTATTTTTGTTTCTTTTCAACGGTATTACAGATTGTTATCTATGCAACGGGCTACAGCGGATCTACCGGGCTGCGTGATTCGATTCTCTTTAGCTTATTGTGGCTGGTACCTGTCTTCCTGTTTCCAAAGAAAACTCGGATCATCGGTGCCCTAATCGGCGTCGTACTCTGGGCAGCTTCCCTTGCAGCTATCTGCTATTACGTTATTTATGGCCAGGAGTTTTCACAAAGCGTTTTATTCGTGATGTTTGAAACCAACACTAATGAAGCGGGTGAGTTCTTAAGCCAATATTTTAGCCTGAAGATTGTATTGGTCGCGGTGGTCTATACCGTTATTGCCGTGCTTCTCTGGACCCGTCTGCGTCCGGTCTATATCCCGAAACCTTGGCACTGGCTTGTCTCCTTTGCCCTGCTGTATGGGCTGGTTCTGAACCCGCTTGCTACCGGCGTGTTAATGAAAGACAAACC
>CP070603.1:291520-292794 GCA_016939855.1 Kluyvera ascorbata | reverse complement strand
GCTGCGCCATGGCAGTTCATTACTGGTTATTACCAGTATCACCATCAGCTAGATAATCTGACCCGACTGCTAAACGACAACCATGCACTACCACCGCTGGCAAACCTGAAAGACAGCTCAGGGAATGCCCCGCGTACGCTGGTTCTGGTCATCGGTGAATCCACGCAGCGTGGGCATATGAGTCTTTATGGCTACCCACGTGAAACCACACCAGAGCTGGATGCCCTGCACAAGTCAGACCCGAACTTCACCGTTTTCAACGATGTCGTGACCTCTCGTCCTTACACGATTGAGATCCTTCAGCAAGCGCTGACCTTTGCCAACGAGCAAAATCCGGATCTGTATCTGACGAAGCCATCACTGATGAACCTGATGAAACAGGCGGGTTATAAAACCTTCTGGATCACCAACCAGCAGACGATGACCTCGCGTAATACCATGCTGACCGTGTTCTCTAAACAGACCGACAAGCAATTCTATATGAACCAGCAACGTACCCAGAGCGCCCGCGAATACGACGCTAACGTTCTGGCACCATTTAAAGAGGTTCTGACAGACCCTGCACCGAAGAAATTTATCATCGTGCATCTACTGGGCACACATATTAACTACGAGTACCGTTACCCGGAAAACTGGAATAAATTCTCGGGTAAAACCGACACGATGCCAGCTGGGCTAAGCAAGGATGAGCAGGACACGTATAACAACTACGATAATGCTAACCTGTACAACGATTTCGTCGTTTCCAGCCTGATTAAGGACTACAAAGCGACCGATCCGAACGGTTTCCTGCTGTATTTCTCTGACCATGGTGAAGAGGTTTATGACACGCCGCCACACCATACACAGGGACGTAACGAGCTGGCGCCAACGCGCCATATGTACACCATCCCGTTCCTGCTGTGGACGTCGGAAAAATGGCATCAGGAGCATCCTCGCGATTTCTCTCAGGATGTTAACCGCAAATACAGCAGCTCCGAGCTTATCCATACCTGGTCCGACTTGGCCGGTTTAACCTACGACGGGTATGACCCTACCCGCGCGTTAACCAACCCACAGTTTACAGAGACGACACGCTGGATTGGCAACCCATATGACAAGAAAACGCTAACCGATTACGACAAGCTGCCATTCGGCGAGCAAATCGGTAATCAGTAACGACTCCAGGCCGCTTCTCCTTGAAGCGGCTTTTTTTCGCGTTGTTAGTTTCATGTCACCGCTCAAAATAAATTACATTTTCTAATCACAAAAAATCGACTTAAACCACACAAAGC
>CP070603.1:281063-291506 GCA_016939855.1 Kluyvera ascorbata | reverse complement strand
AAAAACACCAAAGCTAGATTAGTTTTTCTAATCAAAACCATTTTGCCTTAGAAAAACTCAATCGTGACCACGCGCACAAATCGCTACCCTCCAGCCATTCTTTCTGGGAGCGAACATGTTACTGCATATCCTTTACCTTATCGGCATCACCGCTGAAGCAATGACCGGAGCCCTGGCTGCCGGGCGCCGCCGCATGGATACTTTTGGCGTTATCATCATCGCCACGGCTACTGCGCTAGGTGGCGGTTCCGTGCGCGATATGCTGCTTGGTCACTACCCATTAGGCTGGGTACAGCACCCTGAATACATTATTACCGTCGCCATCGCAGCGGTACTTACCACCATTGTGGCCCCGGTCATGCCCCACCTGCGCCGCCTATTCCTGGTGCTGGATGCCATCGGCCTGATTGTCTTCTCAATCATTGGTGCACAGATAGCGCTGGATATGGGAGAAGGCCCCATCATCGCCGTCATTGCCGCCGTCATTACCGGCGTATTTGGTGGTGTGCTGCGTGATATGTTCTGTAAACGCATTCCGTTGGTATTCCAGAAAGAGCTTTACGCCGGCATATCATTTGCCGCCGCCGTGCTATACGTCGCGCTGCAGCAATATGTCAGCAACCATGATGTGGTGGTGATCTCAACGCTACTCTTCGGTTTTACCGCGCGTATGCTGGCGCTAAGGCTCAAGCTCGGTCTGCCGGTTTTCCACTACCGTCACGAAACACACTAATTAAATCCCGCTATCCCTGATGACCTCAGCGCTTCAACAAGCGGGCCAATCACGGGGTCATGAACAAACGCTGCCAGGCTCCGCGCCTTCTCAACGCCGATACCCGGCAGCGTTTGCCAACTCCGCTCATCACGCGACCGTAACTGCTCCCAGGAGTCGTCATCAAGCGCCTTCAAGGCCATATCTGGCAACGGCACGCCTATCGCCTTTACCCAGCGACGAAAAGGCTGTCTGCGTGTCATGTCTAAACGGTGCCAAAGCCGCTGCGCACGATCCGTTGTCATACCAGGCGTTGACTGCAGTTGCTTTAACGTCAGCCCAAGCCAGGAAAAGATATGGTCAAACGAATACGCTGTCGCAAGCTGACTCCAGCCGGCTTCACCGATCCCTTTAATATCCAGAACCGCTGGCTGCCCCAACCAGATAAGGCGCGCTAAGAATTGCTCCCGGCAATTGTCAGCGCGATAGAAACAGGTGAGTGCGTGATAGGTGGACGCGGGAGGCTGCGGCTTTGTCCGGTCGAGAGCACGCCACACCACACTTTCCAGGCGCGGAATGCCCTGGCCTGCCAGGCTCACCAACAGCTGATCGCCCGTCGTGATATCCAGCGCCTGCCAGCGCGCCACCGACCCAATATTGACCCGCCGCACGCGCTTGTCGTCCAGCATGAATGACTCCAGTTCAGCAACAACGGAAATTTTTCCTGTACGGCCAATAGCAAAGTGGATACCACTTACCTCAGCCACTTGTGATACCGGCTGATACTTCCACGCAATGACCCACTCCCCCTGCGCCGGGAGCCAATTTGCGCCATCGGGTTCTCTTGCTGCGCGGATAACGATGCCATCCGTAGCGAAGGGTAATGCCGAGTTAAACCAGCGCGAACGCCAGTCAGCCACCTCTTTAACCTGCTTCACGGGATGCGTATAACGCGAGGTAAGCGCAAAACCAGAGGCGGCGAGCAAATCCAGCCGCTCACGCATAGAAACAGGGCCATCCGGCCACGCCCACACGAACAGCGAGAGCGCCGATAGCGGTTCTCCGCTGCTTTGTCGCATCAGCATACCCGCCACCTTTGAGCGTGCGTTCATGCCGCCCATTTTCTGCTGTACATGCCCTTCGGTGCCTAAAAATATCTCACCCTGTAGAACGCTGTTTGCCAGCTTACCGCTCACGTTTTGCGGAATAGACGGAATGCGCCTGGCTTTTTCAGTCCAGTCTTCCCCACGTAAGCCATCCCCCCGGCTGATGACTTTATTCAAATAACCATTCCGATATTCCAGCGTCACCGCCACACCATCGACTTTCGGCTGCACCCAGATACCTTCCCGCCCCTTCATCCAAGCACCAACTGCGCGCTCATCCGCCAGTTTGCGCACGCCGGTATGCGCCACCGGATGTTGTATCGTCCTGCTGAGTGGCAACAGGCTGGTTTCCTCGACGGATGTCACGCCAAAGCAGCGTTGCCACTGGGCAAGCCGCGCAGCAAGCTGGTCATACACACCGTCGCTAACCTCGCTCTCTCCTTGCTGCCAGTAGGTTTTATTCCATTGCGATATCTGACCCTTCAGTTGTGCAATCTCCTGCTCGGCCCTGGCAGGAGACCAGGCAGGACAGGCTGCCTGCACCTGGAGCGTAAGCAACAACCCCACGATACTCATCCATGTTCTCATTTTCTTTCCCTCTCAAACGGATAGCCCGTTTGTAGCGCAGCCCTTTTCAGGATGCGAGAAGGGATCGAGGGTTTTACGAGCAGGCTTCAGGGAAAAAAACGTTGTTGCAGCAACAGCAGGGGAAATCAGGAAAACGGCACGCAAAATGAAAGAAACTGGCACAAAAAATGTGACAAAGGCTACGTCGCGTGGCGGCGCCGTGTATAATAGGCTCGTATGTAAGTTCTCTTTCGATAATCACATACAAAAGACACTCATGGCTCAAGGCACGCTCTATATTGTTTCCGCCCCTAGCGGCGCGGGTAAATCCAGCCTGATTCAGGCTTTATTGAAAACCCAACCGTTGTACGACTCCCAGGTATCTGTTTCACATACCACGCGCGCGCCGCGTCCGGGTGAAGTGCACGGTGAACACTATTTCTTTGTGAATCACGACGATTTCAGAACGATGATTGGCGAAGGGGCATTCCTGGAACACGCAGAAGTCTTTGGCAACTATTACGGCACCTCGCGTCAGGCAATTGAGCAGGTACTGGCAACCGGCGTTGATGTCTTCCTTGATATCGACTGGCAGGGCGCTCAGCAAATCCGTAAAAGCATGCCGGGCGCACGCAGCATCTTTATTCTGCCGCCGTCCAAAATTGAACTGGACCGTCGCCTGCGCGGCCGCGGACAGGACAGCGAAGAGGTTATCGCAAAACGTATGGCTCAGGCAGTTGCAGAAATGAGTCATTACGCGGAATATGATTACCTTATCGTCAATGATGATTTTGATACCGCGCTGGGTGACTTTAAAACCATCCTCCGGGCAGAACGTCTGCGTATGAGCCGCCAAAAGCAGCGACATGACGCTTTAATCAGCAAATTATTGGCAGACTGAACCCACTTTCAGTATCATGCCCAGTCCATCACTATCTGTGGAGCATTAAAGTATGGCACGCGTAACTGTTCAGGACGCTGTAGAGAAAATTGGTAACCGTTTTGACCTGGTACTGGTCGCCGCGCGTCGCGCTCGTCAGATGCAGGTAGGCGGAAAGGATCCGCTGGTTCCAGAAGAAAACGACAAAACCACCGTTATCGCACTGCGCGAAATCGAAGAAGGTCTGATCAACAACCAGATCCTCGACGTGCGTGAGCGCCAGGAACAACAAGAGCAGGAAGCCGCTGAATTACAAGCTGTTACCGCTATTGCTGAAGGTCGTCGTTAATAATAAGCGGGTCGCCCTTGTATCTGTTTGAGAGCCTGAATCAGCTGATTCAAAATTACCTGCCGGAAGACCAGATTAAGCGTCTTCGGCAGGCCTATCTCGTTGCACGTGACGCTCACGAGGGGCAGACACGTTCAAGCGGTGAACCCTATATCACGCACCCGGTAGCGGTAGCCTGTATTCTGGCCGAGATGAAACTCGACTATGAAACGCTGATGGCCGCCCTGCTGCATGACGTGATTGAAGATACCCCTGCCACCTACCAGGACATGGAGCAGCTCTTTGGTAAGAGCGTTGCTGAACTGGTAGAGGGGGTCTCCAAACTTGATAAGCTCAAGTTCCGCGATAAGAAAGAAGCGCAGGCCGAAAACTTTCGCAAAATGATTATGGCGATGGTGCAGGATATCCGCGTCATCCTCATCAAACTTGCTGACCGCACCCACAACATGCGCACGCTGGGCTCATTACGCCCGGACAAGCGTCGCCGCATCGCCCGTGAAACCCTCGAAATTTACAGCCCGCTGGCGCACCGTTTAGGTATCCACCACATCAAGACCGAGCTCGAAGAGCTGGGCTTTGAAGCGCTGTATCCAAACCGTTATCGCGTCATTAAAGAGGTGGTGAAAGCCGCGCGCGGTAACCGTAAAGAGATGATTCAGAAGATCCTTTCTGAAATCGAAGGGCGTTTGCAGGAAGCGGGAATTCCGTGTCGCGTTAGCGGTCGCGAGAAACATCTGTACTCTATCTACTGCAAAATGGTGCTGAAAGAGCAGCGTTTTCACTCGATCATGGATATCTACGCCTTCCGCGTTATCGTCCACGATCTGGATACCTGCTACCGCGTACTGGGCCAGATGCACAGCCTGTACAAACCGCGCCCGGGTCGCGTAAAAGACTACATCGCGATTCCAAAGGCCAACGGATATCAGTCCCTGCACACCTCAATGATTGGGCCACACGGTGTCCCGGTCGAAGTCCAGATCCGTACTGAAGACATGGATCAAATGGCAGAGATGGGTGTTGCCGCACACTGGGCTTACAAAGAGCACGGTGGCGAAAGCAGTACTACCGCACAAATCCGCGCCCAGCGCTGGATGCAAAGCCTGCTGGAACTACAGCAGAGCGCCGGTAGCTCGTTTGAATTTATCGAGAGCGTTAAATCCGATCTCTTCCCGGATGAGATTTACGTTTTCACCCCTGAAGGCCGCATTGTCGAACTGCCCGCTGGCGCTACGCCGGTGGACTTCGCCTACGCCGTGCATACCGACATCGGTCATGCCTGCGTCGGCGCGCGCGTCGACCGCCAGCCTTACCCGCTGTCGCAGCCGCTCTCCAGCGGCCAGACGGTCGAAATCATCACCGCGCCGGGCGCACGCCCGAACGCCGCATGGCTTAATTTTGTCGTCAGCTCGAAAGCGCGCGCCAAAATCCGTCAGATGCTGAAAAACCTCAAGCGCGACGACTCCGTCAGCCTGGGTCGCCGTCTGCTGAACCATGCGCTGGGCGGTAGCCGCAAGCTTGCGGAAATTCCAGCGGACCATGTTCAGCGCGAACTTGACCGTATGCGTCTTGCCACTCTCGACGACCTGCTGGCCGAAATTGGCCTGGGCAACGCCATGAGCGTGGTGGTGGCGAAAAACCTCCAGCAGGGTGAAGCGATTCCTTCCGCACCAGGTGCCTCCGGGCACAGCCATCTGCCGATTAAAGGCGCAGACGGCGTGCTGATCACCTTCGCGAAATGCTGTCGCCCAATCCCTGGCGACCCGATCATCGCCCACGTCAGCCCGGGTAAAGGGCTGGTTATTCACCATGAATCCTGCCGCAACATTCGCGGCTATCAGAAAGAACCTGAGAAATTCATGGCGGTTGAGTGGGACAAAGAGACGGCGCAGGAATTTATCACCGAGATTAAGGTCGATATGTTCAACCATCAGGGGGCATTGGCCAACCTGACGGCAGCTATCAACACCGCGACGTCCAATATTCAAAGCCTGAATACGGAAGAGAAAGACGGCCGCGTTTATAGCGCCTTTATCCGTTTGACCGCACGTGACCGCGTGCACCTGGCGAATATCATGCGCAAAATCCGCGTGATGCCGGACGTCATTAAAGTCACTCGTAACCGAAACTAGCTTTATGAATTCACAGCGTTATGCGCGTATTCGTGAGATGCTCGCCAGGCGTCAGCCTGACCTGACGGTCTGCATGGAAGAGGTTCACAAACCTCATAATGTCTCGGCGATCGTTCGTACCGCCGACGCGGTAGGCGTACACGAAGTTCACGCGGTCTGGCCCAGCACCCGAATGCGCCCGATGGCATCCGCGGCGGGCAGTAACAGCTGGGTACAGGTAATAACCCATCCCACCATCGGCGATGCGGTTGGCCATTTAAAGCGCCAGGGCATGCAAATCCTGGCAACCAACCTGTCAGACACATCGGTCGATTTCCGTGAAATCGACTACACCCGCCCAACCTGTGTTCTGATGGGGCAGGAAAAAACCGGTATCACCCAGGAAGCGTTAGCCCTCGCAGACCAGGACATCATCATCCCGATGATCGGCATGGTGCAGTCGCTCAACGTTTCCGTCGCCTCTGCGTTGATCCTCTATGAAGCCCAGCGCCAGCGTCAGAACGCCGGCATGTATCAACGCGAAAACAGCATGCTGCCGGCCGAAGAGCAGCAGCGACTGCTGTTTGAAGGCGGCTACCCGGTGCTGGCACACGTCGCCAAACGCAAAGGCCTTCCTTATCCCCACGTCAACGAGCAGGGCGAAATTGAAGCCGATGCCACGTGGTGGTCCACTATGCAGGCTACGGAGTAACCGCCATGCAAAGCCGTCTGCTGGATGCCGTCCCGCTCAACACATTGACCGGCGTAGGCGCCGCGCAGAGCCGTCGGCTGGCGAAGATCGGTCTGCATACGGTGCAGGACTTGCTCCTGCATCTGCCGTTGCGCTACGAAGACCGCACCCAACTTTATCCCATCGGTGAACTGCTTCCCGGCATCTACGTGACCGTGGAAGGCGAAGTCCTGAACTGCAATATCACCTTCGGCGGCCGCCGGATGATGACCTGTCAGATTAGCGACGGCACCGGCATTCTGACCATGCGCTTCTTCAACTTCAACGCGGCGATGAAAAACAGCCTCGCCACCGGGCGGCGCGTGCTGGCCTACGGTGAAGCGAAGCGCGGCAAGTACGGCGCGGAGATGATCCACCCGGAATACCGCGTACAGGGTGACCTTAGCACGCCGGATTTGCAGGAGACCTTAACCCCGGTCTACCCCACCACCGAAGGCATCAAGCAAGCCACGCTGCGCAAGCTCACCGACCAGGCGCTGGATTTACTCGATACCTGCGCCATCAGCGAGCTGCTGCCGCCGGAACTGGCGCAGGGGATGATGAGCCTGCCGGAAGCGCTGCGCACGCTGCATCGCCCACCTCCGTCACTCCAGCTTGCCGATTTAGAAACCGGTAAACACCCTGCCCAGCAGCGTTTAATCCTGGAAGAACTGCTGGCGCACAATCTCAGCATGCTGGCCTTACGCGCGGGCGCGCAGCGTTTTCACGCTCAGCCCCTCAGCGCGAACCGCGAACTGAAAGATAAGTTTCTGGCCAATCTGCTGTTTAAGCCTACCGGCGCACAGGCGCGCGTAACGGCCGAAATTGAACACGATATGGCGCTGGATATCCCCATGATGCGCCTGGTGCAGGGCGACGTCGGCTCCGGTAAAACGCTGGTTGCCGCGCTGGCGGCACTGCGCGCTATCGCTCACGGCAAACAGGTGGCGCTGATGGCGCCGACAGAACTGCTCGCCGAACAGCACGCCAATAACTTCCGTAGCTGGTTTGAGCCACTCGGCATTGAAGTCGGCTGGTTAGCCGGTAAGCAGAAAGGCAAGGCACGTCAGGCGCAGCAGGAAGCTATTGCCAGTGGTCAGGTGCAGATGATTGTCGGCACCCACGCTATCTTCCAGGAACAGGTGCAGTTTAACGGCCTGGCGCTGGTGATCATCGATGAACAGCACCGTTTTGGCGTGCATCAACGTTTGGCGCTGTGGGAAAAAGGCCAGCAGCAAGGCTTCCACCCGCATCAGCTGATCATGACCGCTACCCCGATTCCACGCACCCTGGCGATGACCGCCTATGCCGATCTGGATACCTCGGTGATTGATGAACTGCCGCCGGGACGAACCCCGGTCACAACGGTCGCCATCCCGGATACCCGTCGCCATGACATCATCGACCGCGTACGCAACGCCTGCACCACCGAAGGCCGTCAGGCCTACTGGGTCTGTACGCTGATTGAAGAATCCGACCTGCTGGAAGCCCAGGCGGCGGAAGCCACCTGCGAAGAGCTAAAGCTGGCGCTGCCGGAGCTGAATATCGGCCTCGTCCACGGGCGCATGAAGCCCGCCGAGAAGCAGGCCGTAATGCAGGCGTTCAAGCAGGGCGAACTGCACCTGCTGATTGCTACCACGGTCATTGAAGTCGGCGTCGACGTCCCTAACGCCAGCCTGATGATTATTGAAAACCCGGAGCGTCTGGGTCTGGCGCAGCTGCACCAGCTTAGAGGCCGCGTAGGTCGTGGCGCGGTGGCATCGCACTGCGTGCTGCTCTACAAAGCGCCGCTGTCGAAAACCGCGCAGATGCGCCTGCAGGTGCTGCGCGACAGCAACGACGGCTTTGTGATTGCGCAAAAGGACCTCGAGATCCGCGGCCCCGGCGAGCTGCTTGGCACCCGCCAGACCGGCAACGCTGAATTTAAAGTCGCCGACCTGCTGCGCGATCAGGCAATGATCCCCGAAGTTCAGCGCCTGGCGCGCCATATTCACGACCGTTATCCACAGCAAGCCCATGCCCTGATTGAACGCTGGATGCCGGAAACCGAACGTTATTCCAACGCGTAGCGATACCCACAGCCCCACAGGGGCTGTGCTAAACTTCGCACAATTTTACTTCCCTGGACGAGTTTGTAATGAGACGAGAACTGGCTATCGAATTTTCGCGCGTCACCGAAGCAGCGGCGCTGGCAGGCTACAAATGGCTGGGCCGTGGCGATAAAAACACCGCCGACGGCGCGGCGGTCAATACCATGCGTATTATGCTCAACAAGGTCAACATTGACGGCACTATCGTCATTGGCGAAGGCGAAATCGATGAAGCGCCAATGCTCTACATCGGCGAGTCCGTCGGTACCGGGAATGGCGATGCGGTAGATATCGCCGTTGACCCCATCGAAGGCACCCGCATGACGGCAATGGGCCAGGCAAACGCGCTGGCGGTGCTGGCGGTAGGCGACAAGGGCTGCTTCCTCAATGCGCCTGACATGTACATGGAAAAGCTGATTGTCGGCCCAGGCGCGAAAGGCACTATCGACCTCAACAAACCGCTGGAAGAGAACCTGCGTAACGTCGCCCGCGCGCTGGACAAACCGCTGTCCGAATTAACCGTCACCATTCTTGCTAAACCGCGTCACGACGAGGTTATCGTTGAGCTGCAAAAACTGGGCGTGCGCGTCTTTGCCATTCCTGATGGCGACGTTGCCGCCTCTATCCTGACCTGTATGCCGGATAGCGAAGTCGATGTGATGTACGGCATCGGCGGCGCGCCGGAAGGCGTGGTCTCTGCTGCGGTCATTCGCGCGCTGGATGGCGATATGCATGGCCGCCTGCTGGCGCGTCATCACGTCAAAGGCGACAGCGAAGAGAACCGCCGTATCGGTGAAAACGAGCTGGAACGCTGCAAGGCGATGGGCATTGAAGCGGGCATCGTGCTGACGCTCGACGACATGGCGCGCAGCGATAACGTTATCTTTTCCGCGACCGGCATCACCAAAGGCGACCTGCTAGATGGCATTACCCGCAAGGGCAATATCGCCACCACCGAGACGCTGCTGATCCGCGGCAAATCACGCACCATTCGCCGCATTCAGTCAATTCACTATCTCGATCGCAAAGACACTGAAATTCAGCGTCACATTCTCTGAATCATTTGATCAATAGAGCTTTCCGGCCCTTTCGGGCTGGAAATCTGCTCTCGTCGCGGTGATGATAAGCTAACGATATTGAGGGGAGATAGGCCATGGCTGACTGGGTAACAGGCAAAGTTGTTAAGGTGCATAACTGGACGAATGCACTGTTTAGCCTCACCGTCCACGCACCGGTTAAACCATTCACCGCCGGGCAGTTTGCCAAGCTCGGTCTTGATATCGACGGCGAGCGCGTGCAGCGCGCCTACTCCTACGTTAACGCCCCACATAATCCCGATCTCGAGTTCTATCTGGTCACCGTACCGGACGGCAAGCTGAGCCCACGCCTGGCGGCGCTGAAGCCCGGTGATGAAGTACTGGTCGTCAGCGAAGCGGCGGGCTTCTTTGTGCTCGAAGAGATCCCCGACTGCGAAACTCTGTGGATGCTGGCAACCGGCACCGCCATTGGGCCGTATCTGTCGATTCTGGAAGAAGGCAAAGATCTGGATCGCTTTAAGAATCTGGTGCTGGTTCACGCCGCACGCTACGCCGCCGACTTAAGCTATCTGCCGCAAATGCGAGCGCTGGAAGCACGTTATGCCGGCAAGCTGCGTATTCATACGGTTGTCAGCCGGGAAACTGCGCCGGGCATGCTGACGGGGCGCGTACCCGCGCTCATTGAAAGCGGTGCGCTGGAAGCGGCGGTCGGCCTGCCGATGAACGCTGAAACCAGCCACGTGATGCTGTGCGGTAACCCGCAGATGGTACGTGATACTCAGCAACTGCTGAAAGAGACCCGACAGATGACCAAACACCTGCGTCGTCGGCCGGGCCACATGACCGCCGAACACTATTGGT
>CP070603.1:272392-280985 GCA_016939855.1 Kluyvera ascorbata | reverse complement strand
GTCGGCGCGATACTTCACGGCCTGTGTCTCTTTACCGTATTTATTTTCGCCCTGGGTGCCGACAAACGCGCCCAGGTCGATGAGCATCATCACGATAATCAGCGTCGGAATAAAGCGCCCTACGCCCCACTGCCAGACACCGGGCAGCATTGACCAGTTGCCCGCCAGCAGCATCCACGCCAAAATCATCAGCAGCGCCCAGATGCCGGACTTCCCCCGGTCATGTAGCCGTTTAATCGTCACCGCCGCCGTCGGCCAGAGCAGGCAGACCAGCATAAATGCCGCCGTTTGCAGGTCAACCAGCCCGCCGCCCGCAAGGCTAAACAGCGCCACCATCGTCACCGCCCAAATGGCAATCCAGATCCAGAAATCACGGCGACCAATACGGCCTTTACCGGAAAATAACCATTGCTGTAGAGTCATGTACCCTTTCCTTTGTCGTTGTGCCGCATAGTGTACCCTGAAGCGGCCATATTTTGACAAGCGAGGTGGTTCCCGTTTTAATCGTCATCGGAAAAGAGGAGACGATAAGCATGAAAAAATGGATAACGCTGTGTCTGATTGGGCTCCTGACCCTGGGTGCCGCTCAGTCCGTGCTGTCGGCGCAGTCGCCTGCGGCCGTGGCGCCGTATCTGATATCGGGCGCGCCAGCTTTCGATCTCTCCATCAGCCAGTTCCGGGAAAAATTTAATGCCGACAACCCGACGCTGCCGCTTGCCGAGTTCCGGTCAATTACTTCAAGCCGCGACCAGCTCAACATTACCCGCGCCGCCAGCAAGATAAACGAAAATCTCTACGCCTCTACGGCGCTGGAGCGCGGCACGCTGAAGATTAAGTCCATTCAGATAACCTGGCTGCCAATTCAAGGGCCAGAGCAGAAGGCGGCGAAGAATAAAGCGCTGGAATATATGAGTGCGCTGATGCGCGCCGTGATCCCAACGCTCACCAAACCACAAAGTCTGCAAAAACTGCAAAAGCTCCTGACGCTCGGGAAAGGTAAACATTACTTCGCCAGCACCGAAGGCGCCGTACGCTATGTTGTCGCAGATAACGGTGAAAAAGGGCTGACCTTCGCCGTTGAACCGATTAAGCTGGCGCTATCTGAGAATCTTGAAGGGGAGAATAAATGATAAAAAGCAAAGCCTTCATGACATTCAATCTCTATACTGTTTCACAGACCATGCTGCCCTGACGGGCGGCCATATTCCTTAATTCGCTGATAAGCGTGGAGAATCGAAATGCGACATCCTTTAGTGATGGGTAACTGGAAACTGAACGGCAGCCGCCACATGGTAAACGAGCTGATTGCTAATCTGCGTACCGAACTGGCTGGCGTTGCTGGTTGTGGCGTTGCTATCGCGCCACCAGAAATGTACATCGATCAGGCTAAACACGCCGCTGCGGGCAGCCACATCCACCTGGGCGCGCAGAACGTTGACCTGAACCTGTCCGGCGCATTCACCGGCGAAACTTCCGCTGAAATGCTGAAAGATGTTGGCGCAACCTACATCATCATCGGCCACTCCGAGCGTCGTACCTACCACAAAGAATCTGACGAGCTGATCGCTAAGAAATTCGCGATTCTGAAAGAACAGGGTCTGATCCCAGTGCTGTGCATCGGTGAAACCGAAGCAGAAAACGAAGCGGGCAAAACTGAAGAAGTTTGCGCACGTCAGATCGACGCGGTTCTGAAAACTCAGGGCGCGGCAGCCTTCGAAGGCGCGGTTATCGCTTACGAACCAGTATGGGCTATCGGTACCGGTAAATCTGCAACTCCAGCGCAGGCTCAGGCTGTTCACAAATTCATCCGTGACCACATTGCTAAAGCTGACGCGAAAATCGCTGAACAGGTTATCATCCAGTACGGCGGTTCCGTAAACGCAGGCAACGCAGCAGAGCTGTTCACCCAGCCTGACATCGACGGCGCGCTGGTTGGCGGTGCATCCCTGAAAGCTGACGCTTTCGCGGTGATCGTTAAAGCAGCAGAAGCGGCGAAAAAAGCGTAAGACATTCACGCAGAACCTCCCCGGATTCGGCATTCGCCTCGTCCGGGCGACCAGGTTCCCCGTAGCCCGGCCAAGCGTAGCGCCGCCGGGAAGAACCGGCCATCAGGCCGGTTTTTTTATAATTTCCCCAGCACCTGATACCACGCATAATCCAGCGGCAACAGCAGCAGATAACTGACCGCCGCCAGCGCCAGACACAGCAGCATCCCCGCCCGCGCAGGCACCTTCCCTAATGCCATCGCCACCACAATCGGCGACGCCTGATACGGCAGCAGCGGCGTGGAGTAACCCAGTACCTGAATCATAATCACGCTCAGCAGCGGGAAGCCGGTGGCATCAGAGAAGCTTTGGGCAAAGGTGGTATACAGCGCAGGTACGCCGTTCGCGGTCATAATGAAGTTCAGCGCGCTGGTAATGCCGGTTAGCGCGAGGAAGCTGGTAAACGGCGCGTCTTCGCTGAGCGGCATGATATGCAGCAGCGCATTCCCCACAACGGCGCCAATCCCGGTTTGGGTCACGGTGATCGCCAGCCCCAGAATCCCTGCCACGTAAATACAGGTGCGGATGTTCACTCCGCTGGCAAATTCATCGCCGTTAATAAACCCAACGCGCGGCAGTAGCGTGATGACCGCAGCCACCAGCCCCGTCCAGGCGGGTCCGATGCCGTGCAGGCTTTCACTCACCCACAGCGTCAATACCACTGCCAACAGCCACGCCAGGCGCTTCTCATCCGCGCTCATTGGCGGCAACGGCTCCAGGTCGCGCGGTGGATGGGGTTTACCGGGGAATAGCCAGCAGATAAGCCCCACCAGCGCCGCCCCTTTCAGCCAACCTAATACCGGCGTATGCAGCAACAGATACGGCACATAGTTGAGGTGAATGCCGTAGGCGCCTTCCGCCGCACCGCTCATCACCAGATTAGGCACGTTGGCGGGCAGAATGGTCGCAGAAAGCTGGAAGGTGCCGAAACCAACGGCCAGCGCCAGCCCGTACCAGGCACGGGTGCCGTCTTCGATACCCGCGCGTTTAGCCATGGCCGCCACAATCGGCATCAGCAGCGCAATGCGCCCCATATTCGACGGCATCACAAACGCCAGCGCGTAGCTCAGCAGCACCACGCTGGCGACCATCAGCGGCCAGGAGTCAGTGAGTCTTGAGGAGAGCGCCCGTGCGGCGCGATCCGCCAGCCCGGTTTTACGAATGGCGATACCGAGCACAAAACCACTGAATACCAGCCAGAAGGCCGACGAGGCAAAGCCACCAAAGATAACGTCCGGCGGCGCGATTTTTGCCGTCATCGCCGCGGCGAAAAACAGCAGCGCGGTAATAAACTCCGGCAGCAGCGAGGTGGCCCACAGCAGGATAGTCACGCCAACGATGATAGAGGGAAGGAACAGAGGGTGGGAAAACCAGAGCGACATACCTGTCTCCTGTCGTTTTTTTCAGCAAGCATACGACGACAGGGTAGACAGGTAAACGCCAGATTAGGTGGGGTTATTGCAGGATTGCGCAGCGATGATCCTGAATTTCTTCGGCAGAGGCACGGTTCAGCGTCAGCAGGTTACGCTCGGTTGCCAGCAGCAGCAACGAGTCATCGCTTTGCTTCACCAGCGCCAGCGCAAAACTCCCCATATGGTCGCGCGCTTCCGGCACTTCTTCCGCCAGCATCAGGAACGGACTACGCTGCGCCAGCTCATTTTCGGTGACGCGGCGCGCCAGATACTCATGCCCCATCAGACCACCCGGCAGCGGCAACCAGCGGCTGCTGATGGCGCCGATATCGCCGTCCAACTGCTCGCGAACATCTTTACGCAGGCAGGAAATATGGATGTGGAAATGGTTTTGCGTCCGTCCGGTGCGGGAATTAATTGTCAGGGAGATGGCGCTATCCGGCACTTCCGCGCCCCGTTTATCGCTCATGATCATGCGACGTTGCCACGCCTGCCAGAAGAAGTTCGGCGTTTGCGGGTTAAGCAACAGTGGGCTTTCGGTGCCATTGATGCGGTAGGTTGGCATCAGCAGGTATTGCAGCGGGCCGTTACGGTCTTTGAACAGGACGTAGCCGCCTTTGGGATTCACGTCAGCACAGGGTGCCGGGGTGCGATGATTCAGCTGATTAGGCACGCACTGCTCAAGCACAATGTGGCGCAGCGCGTCCCGGTTGCCGGAATGCAGCCAGTACCAGCCGCCCGCTCCCGCAGCAATCACCAATACCAGCAGCGCTGCCAGCAGATATTTTAAGCGCGTCATTTTGTCTCCCCAAATCAAATCAAGGGGGAAGAGTAACGTAGTTTGATGACCAAAAGAAAACGCCCGGTAAAATCACCGGACGTTAGAGTGAGATTAACGCTTACTAATCTGGTCGAAGGTACCGCCGTTAGAGAAGTGTTCTTTCTGCGCTTTGGTCCAGCCACCGAACTCGTCATCAATGGTGAAGAGCTTCAGTTTCGGGAATTCGTTTTCATACTTCTTCGCCACCGCTGGATCACGTGGGCGATAGTAGTTCTTCGCCGCGATCTCCTGACCTTCCGGTGAGTAGAGGTATTTCAGGTACGCTTCCGCTACCGCGGTGGTGCCTTTTTTCTCCGCCACTTTGTCGACCACGGAAACGGTCGGCTCGGCGAGGATAGATTCGCTTGGGGTGACAATCTCAAACTTGTCTTTACCCAGTTCGTTCGCTGCCAGCAGCGCTTCGTTTTCCCACGCAATCAGCACATCGCCGATACCGCGTTCAACGAAGGTATTGGTAGAACCGCGAGCGCCGGAGTCCAGCACTTCTACGTTCTTATACAGCGCCTTCACGAAATCCTGCGCTTTGGCCTGATCGTTGTTGTTTTGATGCAGCGCGTAGCCCCAGGCAGCCAGATAGTTCCAGCGAGCGCCGCCGGAGCTTTTCGGGTTCGGGGTAATCACGGAAACGCCCGGTTTAATCAGGTCGTTCCAGTCATGAATCTGTTTCGGGTTGCCTTTACGTACCAGGAACACGATGGTGGAGGTGTACGGCGCGGAGTTATCCGGCAGACGTTTAATCCAGTTTTTGTCGATGCGGCCGCGTTCGGCAATGGCGTCTACGTCATAGGCCAGCGCCAGCGTGACGACGTCGGCATCAATGCCGTTAATCACGGACGTGGCCTGTTTGCCAGATCCGCCGTGCGACTGACGAATCACCACGTTATCACCGGTCTCTTTTTTCCAGTGCGCGCTGAACGCCTTGTTGTATTGTTCATACAGTTCACGCGTCGGATCGTACGACACGTTAAGTAATTGGATGTCCTTAGCCAGTACGCTGGTAGTAGCCAGCAAAAGAGTTAACCCTACGCCCCACTTATTCATCGCCCGCTCTCTTATCTGTTGTGTTGTAATGAGGCTAGCCTGCCAGAAATCGAACCAATGATTAAAGAATAAAAAAAGATTGATTATGCAGTTTTGAAATATAAACGGAGACACGAAATGCGCGTTTGCTCGAAATCACTCAGGGGGAAGATAAAGGGGGGAAGAACATCCCCAGGCCGTTAAAAACCGCCCGGGGAGGAATGGAATTAAACTTCTTCCATGCGGCCGAGCAGCGCCTGCAGACGATCCTGCCAGCCGCTCTGCTGTTCTTTCAGCTGGTTGTTTTCACGCTCCAGCTCTTCACGGCTCTGGTGTGCAGACTGTACATCCTGCGCCAGGGTGTTGTTCTTTTCTTTCAGCTCTTCGATTTCCATCTGCAACAGCGTGATGGTATCAATCGCCTGCTGAACTTTCGCTTCCAGTTTCTCAAACACTTCTAATGACATCGTCATAACCTCTCCTGATCTTGCAAGGCGTTGATATCGTCCCGGAACCCCGGCGACGCCTTATCTTAAATAAGCGCACGGCTTGCAGTCGATTGTATGGAGCCCCGCCGCGACTGTCCAGCGCCAGAGCCTGTAGATTGTGGTTGTCCGCAATTTTCGGTCTCATCCTGGAGCGTTAGCGTCCATTCTGATTAAATTGTTAAATGTTTAGCCACAAGAATGTTTCCTTCCTCACACTTTTCGTTCCGAAAACGTTCATTTTTTGGCGCGAAAACGCTCATTTCTTGACGCGGTACACACATTTCGATTTCGATATTTCTCGTTTACGCTCGTTAACGATAAATTAACACTATGCCTACATGGCAACATGAGTGTCCCGAACGCTCATGTACACAATAATCATCAATTAGTCTTCAGGATTCCGATTATGAGCCAAACATCAACCTTAAAAGGCCAGTGCATCGCAGAGTTTCTTGGTACCGGGTTGTTGATCTTTTTCGGCGTGGGGTGTGTTGCGGCGCTGAAAGTTGCGGGTGCAAGTTTCGGCCAGTGGGAGATCAGCATCATCTGGGGTCTGGGCGTGGCGATGGCCATCTACCTGACCGCTGGGGTTTCCGGCGCGCACCTTAATCCGGCAGTGACCATTGCACTTTGGCTGTTTGCCTGCTTCGACGGGCGCAAAGTCGTACCGTTCATCGTGGCTCAGTTTGCCGGTGCGTTTTGCGCCGCCGCGCTGGTCTACGGGCTTTACTACAATCTTTTCCTCGACTTCGAACACACGCACAATATGGTGCGCGGCAGCGTCGAAAGTCTTGAACTGGCCGGTATTTTCTCGACTTACCCGAACCCACATATCAATTTTGTGCAGGCATTCGCGGTAGAAATGGTGATTACCGCTATCCTGATGGGCGTGATTCTGGCGCTCACCGACGATGGTAACGGCATTCCGCGCGGGCCGCTGGCACCGCTGCTGATTGGCCTGCTGATTGCGGTTATCGGTGCGTCTATGGGCCCACTGACCGGGTTTGCCATGAACCCTGCGCGTGACCTCGGACCGAAAACCTTCGCCTGGCTGGCGGGCTGGGGCGACGTCGCCTTCACCGGCGGCAAAGATATTCCTTACTTCCTGGTGCCGCTGTGTGCGCCAATAGTAGGTGCAGCGCTGGGGGCGTTCAGCTATCGCAAGCTGATCGGTCGTCACCTGCCGTGCGACACCTGCGAGGTTGAAGCGCCGAAGGCGGCCTCCAGCCAGAACCAACAAAATGCTTCGCTGTAAACTGACTACGGAACGTTCATTATGACTGACAAAAAATATATCGTTGCGCTCGACCAGGGCACCACCAGCTCCCGCGCCGTCGTTATGGATCATGACGCCAACATCGTCAGCGTGTCACAGCGCGAATTCGAACAAATTTATCCTAAGCCAGGCTGGGTTGAGCACGACCCAATGGAAATCTGGGCCACCCAAAGCTCTACGCTGGTCGAAGTGCTGGCGAAAGCCGACATTAGCTCTGACCAGATTGCGGCTATCGGTATCACCAACCAGCGTGAAACCACCGTGGTATGGGAACGTGAAACCGGTAAGCCGATTTACAACGCCATCGTCTGGCAGTGCCGCCGCACCGCCGATATCTGCGAGCAACTGAAGCGTGACGGCATGGAAGAGTACGTGCGCAAAGCCACCGGCCTGGTGGTGGACCCGTACTTCTCCGGCACCAAAGTGAAGTGGATCCTCGACCACGTCGAAGGCTCCCGCGAGCGTGCGAAACGCGGCGAGCTGCTGTTTGGTACCGTTGATACCTGGCTTATCTGG
The DNA here is from genome assembly GCA_016939855.1 of Kluyvera ascorbata. Lineage (GTDB taxonomy): Bacteria > Pseudomonadota > Gammaproteobacteria > Enterobacterales > Enterobacteriaceae > Kluyvera > Kluyvera ascorbata_C. The sequence continues at coordinate 273,387 of CP070603.1, read as the reverse complement.
AAAATGACCCAGGGGCGCGTCCACGTTACCGACTACACCAACGCCTCGCGTACCATGCTGTTCAACATCAACACGCTGGAGTGGGACGACAAGATGCTGGACGCGCTGGATATCCCGCGCGCCATGCTGCCGGAAGTGCGCAAGTCTTCCGAGGTGTACGGTCAGACCAACATTGGCGGTAAAGGCGGTACGCGTATTCCTATCTCCGGGATTGCCGGTGACCAGCAGGCGGCGCTGTTCGGCCAGCTGTGCGTGAAAGAAGGGATGGCGAAAAACACCTACGGTACCGGCTGCTTTATGCTGATGAACACCGGCGAGAAAGCGGTGGCCTCCAGCCACGGCCTGCTGACCACCATCGCCTGCGGCCCACGCGGTGAAGTGAACTATGCGCTGGAAGGCGCGGTATTCATGGCGGGCGCGTCCATTCAGTGGCTGCGTGACGAAATGAAACTGATTAGCGACGCGTTCGACTCAGAGTACTTCGCCACTAAGGTGAAGGACACCAACGGCGTGTACGTGGTACCGGCCTTTACCGGCCTTGGCGCACCGTACTGGGACCCGTATGCCCGCGGAGCCATCTTCGGCCTGACCCGCGGCGTGAACTCGAACCACATTATTCGCGCTACGCTGGAATCCATCGCCTACCAGACCCGTGACGTGCTGGAAGCGATGCAGGCAGACTCCGGCATTCGTCTGCACGCCCTGCGCGTGGACGGTGGCGCGGTCGCCAACAACTTCCTGATGCAGTTCCAGTCCGACATTCTAGGCACTCGCGTTGAGCGTCCGGAAGTGCGTGAAGTCACCGCGCTCGGCGCGGCCTACCTGGCCGGTCTGGCGGTCGGCTTCTGGCAAAACCTGGATGAGCTGCAGGAAAAAGCGGTGATTGAGCGCGAGTTCCGTCCGGGGATTGAAACCACCGAGCGTAACTACCGCTACAGCGGCTGGCAGAAAGCGGTGAAACGCGCGTTAGCGTGGGAAGATCACGAAGGGTAAGC
>CP070603.1:262813-272293 GCA_016939855.1 Kluyvera ascorbata | reverse complement strand
ACCAAATATCGGCAGCATCAAATACAGCTTAATCACCAGCGCGTTGACGATATCAATAAAGAACGCCCCCACCATCGGTACCACCAGAAACGCCATGTGTGACGGCCCGAAACGCTCGGTAATCGCCTGCATATTGGCAATCGCCGTTGGCGTTGCGCCAAGGCCAAAGCCGCAGTGACCCGCCGCCAGCACCGCCGCATCGTAGTTTTTGCCCATCAGACGGTAGGTGACGAAAATCGCGTACAGGCCCATCGCCACGGTCTGCACCGCCAGAATCACAATCATCGGCAGCGCCAGATCCGCCAGTTCCCATAGCTTGAGGCTCATCAGCGCCATCGCCAGGAACAGCGACAGGCTGACGTTGCCCAGCACCGACACCGCTCGCTCGAACACGCGGTAAAAGCCCATCAGCGCCAGGCCGTTGCTGAGGATCACCCCGACAAACAGCACGCAGACGAACGTCGGCAGCTCCAGCGCCGTACCGGCGAGCAGTTGCGCAATGACTTTACCCAGCGTCAAACAGATGGCAATCAGCGCGATAGTTTCAATCAGCACCAGCGAGGTAATGCTGCGCCCCACGTCCGGCTTTTCAAACGCCGTCGGCACTTGCAAATCGTCCGGCGTACCATCCGGTGACGACGAGTGTTTCACCAGATAGCGCGCCACCGGCCCGCCAATCAGGCCACCGAGCACCAGCCCAAAGGTAGCGCAGGCCATCGCCACTTCCGTCGCATTTTCAAAGCCATATCGTTCGATAAACAGCTTGCTCCACGCCGCCCCAGTGCCGTGACCGCCGGAGAGGGTAATCGAGCCCGCCAGCAACCCCATCAGCGGGTCGAGGCCTAAGAGCTTCGCCATGCCAATGCCCAGCGCGTTTTGCAGCAGCAGTAGCCCAACGACTACAATCAGGAACGTCCCCACCACCTTGCCGCCCGCACGCAGGCTAGCGATATTGGCGTTAAGGCCGATTGTCGCGAAGAACGCCAGCATCAGCGGGTCCTTCAGGCTCATATCGAAGTCGATTTCCCAGCCCATGCTCTTTTTCAGCACCAGCAGCGCCAGCGCGACCAACAGGCCGCCCGCAACGGGCTCGGGGATGGTGTATTTCTTAAGGAAGGGAACGCTCTGAACCAGTTTTCGTCCTAGCAGCAACACCAGCGTTGCGGCAACGAGCGTCGATAAAGTATCGAGATGAAACATAATTACAGCTCCTGACTAAAACGCATGATTCATTCACACGCGACCAATTTCCCATGTCGTTCACGCCTCCTCATGAGGCGTCGAGCAAAAGTGTAAGCAAGAAAAAGGTGATTAGGGTAGAAAAACGTATTATTTGTCATCATTTTCGTTAACTTACTCCGGCAAAACCCCTTATTTTGCGCGGCTATTTTCCGCAATAATATGCCATCAGTGAAAGCAACCGATTGCTTTTACCAGCCAGTCCGCTAAAATCGCCACTTTTCCACCACGGGATTACCTCTGAGATGTCTTCTAACACACTCGATCAAGCCAATGCGCAACCGATTGCGCATTCGCAGAACAGCGAATTAATCTATCGTCTGGAAGATCGTCCACCGCTGCCGCAGACGCTGTTCGCCGCGTTTCAGCACCTGCTGGCGATGTTTGTTGCGGTGATCACCCCCGCGCTGCTCATCTGCCAGGCGCTTGGCCTGCCAGCGGAAGACACTCAGCACATTATCAGCATGTCGTTATTCGCCTCCGGCGTGGCGTCCATCATTCAGATTAAAGCCTGGGGCCCAGTAGGTTCTGGCCTGTTGTCGATTCAGGGCACCAGCTTCAACTTCGTCGCCCCGTTAATCATGGGCGGCACGGCGCTGAAAACCGGTGGCGCGGACGTACCCACGATGATGGCGGCGCTGTTCGGCACCCTGATGCTGGCAAGCTGCACCGAAATGGTTATCTCCCGCGTGCTGCATCTGGCGCGCCGCGTGATTACACCGCTGGTTTCCGGCGTGGTGGTGATGATTATCGGCCTGTCGCTGATTCAGGTTGGCCTGACCTCCATCGGCGGCGGCTACGCGGCGATGGCAGACCACACCTTCGGCGCGCCGAAAAACCTGCTGCTGGCAGGGATCGTGCTGGCCATCATTATTCTGCTTAACCGCCAGCGTAACCCGTACCTGCGCATCGCCTCTCTGGTGATTGCCATGGCGGCAGGCTACCTGATGGCGTGGTTCCTCGGCATGCTGCCGGAGAACGCCGCGCCAGCGAACAGCAGCCTGATTACCATCCCAACGCCGCTTTATTATGGCTTGGGCATCGACTGGAGCCTGCTGCTGCCGCTGATGCTGGTATTTATGATTACCTCGCTCGAGACCATCGGTGACATCACCGCCACCTCTGACGTTTCCGAGCAGCCGGTTTCCGGCCCGGTTTATATGAAGCGTCTGAAGGGCGGCGTGCTGGCAAACGGTCTGAACTCTTGCGTCTCAGCGGTGTTCAACACCTTCCCGAACTCCTGCTTCGGGCAGAACAACGGCGTGATCCAGCTGACCGGCGTTGCCAGCCGCTACGTGGGCTTCGTGGTGGCGCTGATGCTTATCGTGCTCGGCCTGTTCCCGGCGGTAAGCGGCTTTGTGCAGCACATCCCTGAGCCGGTACTTGGCGGCGCAACGCTGGTGATGTTCGGTACCATCGCCGCTTCCGGCGTGCGCATCGTCTCCCGTGAGCCACTGAACCGTCGTGCGATTCTGATTATCGCGCTGTCGCTGGCCGTCGGTCTGGGCGTGTCCCAGCAGCCACAAATCCTGCAGTTCGCGCCGGACTGGCTGAAAAACCTGCTCTCTTCCGGCATCGCCGCCGGTGGTATCACCGCGATTATCCTCAACCTGGTCTTCCCGCCGGAAAAAGCGTAATCCCTTCGCGGCAGTGGTTTCGCCACTGCCGCTGACATCGAATAATACGATTCCCGCCTTGAGGAATGCGCATAAATCATGCATAACAGGTTTATGTGCCCTTCTCAGGACGGAAGATCATGAAATTTCTTGGAAAGCTCATTATCTGGCTGTTGATCGCCCTGTTGTTGGTGATCCTTGCCTTCTATTTCTTACTGCAAACGCGCTGGGGCGCACGTCACGTTAGCCAGTGGCTGAGCGACAGCACCCCGTACCACGTGACGTTTGACGCGATGGACCATCGCTTTTCTTCGCCTTCTCATATCCTGCTGAAAAACGTCACCTTTGGCCGCGACGGCAAGCCCGCAACGCTGGTCGCCAAAGCGGTGGATATCGGCCTGAGTTCGCGCCAAATAACTGACCCGCTGCACGTCGATACCATTTTGTTGCAAGACGGCACGCTGAACCTGTCGCCATCTAACGCCCCGCTGCCGTTTGCCGCTGACCGCTTGCAGCTAAACAATATGGCGCTGAACAGCCCGGAAACCGGCTGGGATTTGAGCGCTCAGCGCGTCTCCGGCGGCGTGATACCCTGGGCTCCGGTGGCCGGTAACGTGCTGGGCACCAAAGCCCAGATTCAGATGAGCGCAGGCTCGCTGTCGCTTAATGGCATCCCGGCCACCAACGCGCTGATTGAAGGCACCCTCGACAACGGCGAGGTCACATTAACCACTGTCGGCGCCGATATGGCGCGCGGTTCCCTCACCGGCAACGCACGGCGCAACAGCGACGGCAGTTGGGTCGTGGATAATCTGCGTCTTAACGAAATTCGCATGCAGAGCGACAAGTCGCTGCTCGATTTCCTTGCGCCGCTCACCACCGTGCCGTCGTTACAGATTGGCCGGCTTGATATCACCGATGCGCGACTGCAAGGCCCGGACTGGGCGGTGACCGACCTCGACCTCAACTTGCGCAACCTGACCCTCAGCCAGGGCGGCTGGCAGAGCGATGACGGTAAAATTTCAATGAACGCCAGCGAGTTTATCTACGGCTCGCTGCATCTGCTCGACCCAATCCTCAACGCTGAATTCTCCCCGCAGGGCATTGCGCTGCGTCAGTTCACCTCACGCTGGGAAGGCGGCATGGTGCGCAGTTCCGGTAACTGGCTGCGCGCCGGGAATGCGCTGGTGCTGGACGATGCGGTCTTCGCCGGGCTGGAATATACGCTGCCGGAGAACTGGAAATCGCTGTGGATGGAACAGCTTCCGCCGTGGCTGCAAAGCGTAACCCTGAAGAAATTCGGTGCCAGCCGTAACCTGGTGATTGATATCGACCCTGATTTCCCATGGCAGATCACCGCGCTGGACGGCTACGGCGCCAATCTTCAGTTAGCCAAAAACCGCCAGTGGGGCGTCTGGGACGGCAGCGCGACGCTGAACGGCGCGGCGGCAACCTTTAACCGCATCGACGTGCGTCGTCCGTCAATGACGCTGAACGCCGATGCCTCAAACGTTAATATCACCGAGCTGAGCGCCTTTACCGAAAAAGGCATTCTGGAAGCCACCGCTACCGTTGCGCAGCAGCCACAACGCCAGACTCACGTCACGCTGAACGGACGCGGCGTGCCGCTGAACGTGCTCCAGCAATGGGGATGGCCAACGCTGCCGATTACCGGCGATGGGAATGTTCAACTGACGGCGAGCGGGAATGTGCAAGCCGATGCGCCGCTCAAACCGACGGTGAACGGGCAGCTGCATGCGGTGAATATGGATAAGCAGGAAGTCACCCAGCAGATGCTGGGCGGCATGATTAAGTAGCCCGGGCGAGGCGTTTACGCCGACCCCGGGGTTGGCTCGGAGCCGCCCCGGCGGCGCTGCGCTTGGCCGGGCTACAAKAGAGATCGTGCGAGRGCWCCCCTCACCCCGGCCCTCTCCCCARAGGGGCGAGGGAGAAAACCTAACATGCTGGCTGCACGATCSKTCCCCTCYCCCYCGCGGGGAGAGGGKWAGGGTGAGGGGGMAYCCTCAATACTAAAGCGTAATCACCAACTCATTACCCTGCGCCGTCACCACCACGCCGAGTTCACTACCCGCCTGCGCCCCGCCCTGCACGCCTGCCACCTGCTGAATATTGCGCAAGCACAGCGTCCAGCCGCTTGCCTTGCCGTTGCCCGTCACGGTAATCACGTTACCCTGACGTTTCGCGGTCAGCGTGTAGATAACCGAACCGTCCTGCGCTGGCACTTCACATATCGCCTGACGGCCGTCTTCCAGATGGAACAGCTGGAACGCGGTCCCTTCATGCCAGGCGTAGTTCGGCACCTGGTTGTTATTACCCAGCGCCAGCAGGGTGTTATCACGCACGTACACCGGCAGGCTCATAAAGTCGTGCTGCTGTTTATGCCAGCGGCTGCCCTGCACCTCGTCGTTGTGCCACAGGTGCGTCCAGCGGCCTTCCGGCAGGTAGAACTGCACGTCGCCCGCTTCGGTGAACACTGGCGCTACCGCCAGCGAATCGCCGAGCATGTACTGGCGGTCGAGGTAGTCGCACGCCGGGTCGTCCGGGAACTCCAGCATCATGGCGCGCAGCATTGGCGTGCCCTGCTCGTTGGCCAGCGCCGCCTGACGATACAGGTACGGCATCATGCGGCACTTCATTTCGGTGAAGTAGCGCACCACATCGCAGGACTCTTCGTCGTACGCCCATGGCACACGGTAGGATTTGCTGCCGTGCAGGCGGCTGTGGCTGGAGAACAGGCCGAAGGCGCACCAGCGCTTGTAGACATCCGCCGGGGCGGTGTTTTCGAAGCCGCCAATGTCGTGACTCCAGAAACCAAAGCCGGACAGGCCGATAGACAGACCGCCGCGCAGGCTCTCCGCCATCGATTCGTAGTTGGCATAGCAGTCGCCGCCCCAGTGCACCGGGAACTGTTGTGCGCCTACCGAGGCGGAACGGGCAAACAGCACCGCTTCTTTCTCGCCGAGGTTCTCTTTGAGCACGTTCCACACCAGCTCGTTGTAGATGTAGGCGTAGTGGTTGTGCATTTTCTGCGGGTCGGCATCGTTGAACCAACGCACGTCGGTTGGGATGCGCTCGCCGAAGTCGGTTTTGAAGCAGTCGACGCCCATCTCCACCAGGCCTTTCAGCTTGTCGGCGTACCACTGACAGGCTTCCGGGTTGGTGAAGTCATAAATCGCCAGGCCCGGCTGCCATTTATCCCACTGCCAGACGGAGCCATCCGGGCGTTTGAGCAGGTAGCCCTTCTCTTTCAGCTCCTGGAAGACCGGAGATTTCTGGCCGATGTACGGGTTAATCCACACGCAGACCTTCAGCCCTTTTTCTTTCAGGCGCTGGATCATGCCTTGCGGGTCCGGGAAGGTCACCGGGTCCCACTCGAAGTCGCACCACTGGAAGGCTTTCATCCAGAAGCAGTCGAAGTGGAAGACGTGCAGCGGCAAGTCGCGCTCCGCCATACCGTCGATAAAGCTGTTCACCGTTGCTTCGTCGTAGTTGGTGGTGAACGAGGTGGTCAGCCACAGGCCGAAGGACCAGGCCGGTGGCAGCGCCGGACGACCGGTAAACTGGGTATAGCGGTTCAACACCTCTTTCGGGGTTGGGCCGTCGATAACGAAGTATTCCAGATGCTCGCCTTCAACGCTGAACTGCACCTTGGAGACTTTCTCAGAGCCAATCTCAAACGAGACGTTTTCCGGGTGATTCACCAGCACGCCGTAGCCGCGGTTGGTCAGGTAGAACGGAATATTTTTGTAAGACTGTTCGGTGCTGGTGCCGCCGTCGCGGTTCCAGGTTTCGACGTTCTGGCCGTTGCGCACCAGCGCGGTAAAGCGCTCGCCCAGGCCGTACACGGTTTCACCCACGCCAAGGTCCAGACGCTCGAACATGTAGTTGCGATCGACGTTGCTGTCCTGCACGTAGCCGTTATTTTTCAGCTGGCTGCCGGTAATGCGAACGCCGTTGCGCAGGAAGTCCAGCGACCAGAATTCGCCTTTGGTGACCCGCACGCTCAGGTTGCCGCTTTTCAGCTCGGCAAACTCAGCAGTGTTCTGGATTTGCACCTTCACGTCTTTCAGCACGTTCAGTGGGTAGTGCGGGCCTTTATCCAGCGCGCCCTGGAAGTGCTCAATACGCACGCCAACCACGCCTTCCTGAGGAGAGAAAAAGCGAATGGTGAACATCGGCGTGTCCAACTGCCACGTACGTTCCCGTACATCGCGCGGTGCCACGTACACCACTAGCTCATTCCCATGCTGTTCAACATCAAACACCTGGACCGGATGAATCAAGTTGAGACCCGGTTGGATCATCCAGTTTCCATCACTGATCTTCATAGTTCGTCCTCTTAATTCTCGAGAGATTGTTTCATAGATACATTTTCAAAATCCTGCTGATTGCGGTGCGCACCGCTCGCCAGTTCGGCCATCATCTTGACCAGGAACGGCGTTTTCAGGGTGTAGAAGCGCTTCGCCACGACGGCGCTCAGCAGGTAGCAAATAGCCGGTACGATAGTGAACAGGGCAATAATGATGCTGATGGTGGTTGGGTTCTGCACTTTGGCCGCAGCGTCATAACCACCGCCGGCCAGCATCCAGCCAATCATCGCCCCGCCCAGCGCCAGGCCGAGCTTCAGCACGAACAGCGTGCCCGCGAAGCTAATGCCGGTGAGACGTTTACCGTTGCGCCATTCGCCGTAGTCAACGGTGTCGGACATCATGACCCACTGAATTGGGGTCACCAGTTGGTGCAGAACGCCAATCACGAAGATGAAGGCGAACATCATGATGTCCGCTCTCATCGGGACAAAGAACATCGCCAGGCTCAGCACCGCCAGAATGGCGTTGGTCCACCAGAAGACGCTGACTTTGCATTTCCAGTCGGTCAGCGGTTTGGCTAACGCCGAGCCAATCAGGTTGCCGACGCAGTAGGTGGTGAGGAAGGCGGTAAACAGCGCCGGGGAGCCCATAATCCAGGTGACGTAATACATCATCGCCCCGCCGCGTATGCAGACCGCCATGATGTTAAGGATGGTGAGCAGACCGACGATGCGCCACTGGTCGTTGTGCCAGATGTCGCGCAGGTCTTCACGCATGGAGTTATTGGTCGGCGGCGCTTCCACGCGTTCTTTGGTGGTGAAGAAGCAGAAGGCCAGCATCAGGAACGCCACTACCGAGAGCACCGCGATACCGCCCTGGAAGCCCAGCGCTTTATTGTCGCCGCCAATCAAATTCACCAGAGGCATCATTAAGACGGTAGAGAGCATGCCGCCCGCCGTCGCCAGCACGAAGCGCCAGGATTGCAGCGAGATGCGCTGCGTCGGGTCGTTGGTGATAACCCCGCCCAGCGCGCAGTAAGGGATATTCACCACGGTGTAGAACAGGGTCAGCAGCGTGTAGGTGATCGCCGCATAAATCAGTTTGCCGTTATGGCTGAAGTCCGGGGTGCTGTAGGCCAGCACGCACACCACGCCGAACGGCAACGCGCCAAACAGCACCCACGGGCGGAACTTGCCCCAGCGGCTGCGGGTACGGTCGGCCAGCAGCCCCATGCACGGGTCGGAGATAGCGTCCAGCGCGCGCGCCAGAAGGAACATGGTGCCAACAAAACCTGCGGGTATACCGAAGATATCGGTATAGAAGAACATCATGTACAACATGACGTTATCGAAAATGATATGGCTGGCGGCATCGCCCATTCCGTAGCCGATCTTCTCTTTGACAGATAATACTTCACTCTTCATCTTTCAAACCCTTTTCGCACCGAAGCCACGTTGGTACCGGTTACACATTTTTTAAACCATCCGCTCCATAAGGTGAATTGCGATATCTCGTTATCAAATTATGTTTCTTGATTTCTGTGATCTGGATTCGTGGGTAGAGTGTGACTAAGTGTAACTTGCGGATTTTGCAGATATTTCTATCCATACCGTGCGACAGATATAAAAAAGTTCGCGGAAAATGTAAGTAAAGATGTGGTAACTGATTGAAAGTGGCTATAATGCGCCCCGCCTCCATGTAGCAATGCAGGCGCGGAAGATCGTCGTCTCCGGTGAGACGATTGGACATCTTTTCCAGTGGTAGCCGCCTGCGGCTCCCGGCAGGTTCGACTCCTGCGATCTCCGCCAAAATTGCTCACTTTTCCGCCAAAGTATTAACCCGTTTTATCTATACTCTCCCTTATCAACATCTCTTTTCGTACTGATGACTGTCCCGGCTCGTTTACGCCGTAAGCCTGCGCGGCCAGCGGTTGATAAACACGACGCTAACTGGCCGTGAAATGGTCAAATATTCGGTTATGGTGATGGTTTTTACGCCATTCATCGGGCAAGAAGTGCGGTAAATTGTGTGCTGTGTTACAGGTTAAAAATGTAACCATAAGAAAAGGCAGGGTTTTATCTGGGAAGTCCGAAAGTGACCGGGCTGCGGGGCGAAAAATGTGCCCAGGGGGGATGTGGTAAATGATTGAAAGTAGCTATAATGCGCCCCGCCTCCATGTAGCAATGTAGGCGCGGAAGATCGTCGTCTCCGGTGAGGCGGCTGGACTTCAAATCCAGTTGGGGCCGCCAGCGGTCCCGGGCAGGTTCGACTCCTGTGATCTTCCGCCAAAATTA
>CP070603.1:260757-260907 GCA_016939855.1 Kluyvera ascorbata | reverse complement strand
ACCAGGGAGCGTCTAACCTCACCAACTATCAAGGAGTTGATTATGGCTGACCCGCATTCTACCCCAGACTTACCCGCAGCAAAAACCGAGCGCACGATAATTGTGGGATATCGCCCGCAGGGTGCAAACAAAAATACACCGAGCCTTACC
>CP070603.1:259317-260746 GCA_016939855.1 Kluyvera ascorbata | reverse complement strand
CAGCTTTAGTTCCACACACTTTTTGAGAATTCCGGTTTTTCAGCCATCAGCCGGTACTCTTCCGGCGTCAGGTTGTTCAGGGATTCGTGAGGTCGCTCGTTGTTATATTCCATCAGCCAGCGTCCGGTGATTTCCCGTGCTTCATTCAGTGTTCTGAACAGGTAAAAATCCAGGATTTCTGTCCGGTACGTCCGGTTAAACCGTTCGATAAACGCATTTTGCGTCGGCTTACCCGGTTTGATAAATTCGAGCTGCACGCCATGTTCTTCGGCCCATTGTGCCAGCGCCAGTGAGACCAGCTCTGGCCCGTTGTCCATCCGCATCTTCAGCGGGTAGCCGCGGTTTGCCGCGATCCTGTCCAGCACCCGGATGACTCGCTGAGCCGGGATATTCAGGTCGATTTCTATCGCCAGTGCTTCGCGGTTAAAATCATCCACCACATTGAAGGTCCGGAAGCGTCTGCCGCAGACCAGGGCGTCGTGCATAAAATCGATGGACCAGCTCTGGTTTAATGCTTGCGGTGTCGCCAGTGGTGCTGGATTACGCACTGGCAGCCGCTGTTTTCCCTTGCGACGAAAATTCAGTTTCAGCAGGCAGTAAATCCGGTGAACACGTTTATGGTTCCAGGTATTGCCCTGCCTGCGCAGCAGCTGGAACAACTTCTTAAAACCGTAGCGCGGATAGCGTTCTGCCAGTTCAGTCAGCGCACAGATCACCGGTTCATCACGTCGGGTATCGGGCTGGTAAAAATAGACCGTCCTGCTCAGCGATAACGTCCTGCAGGCCTGGCGTAAACTCATGGCAAATTGTGCCGTCAGATAGCTGACGAGTTCACGCTTTATCGCTGGTTTTAAAGCTTTTTTTCGATGACGTCTTTCAGTGCCCGGCACTCAAGGCTGAGATCAGCAAACATCTGTTTCAGACGTCGATTCTCATCCTCAAGGTCTTTGATTTTTTTAATATCGGCCGCTTCCATCCCGCCATATTTTGCCTTCCAGTTGTAATAACTGGCTTCCGAAATAGCGGCCTCACGGCACACATCCTTGACGGTACGTCCGGCTTCGACGGACTTCAATACGGCGATGATCTGGTGTTCAGTGAATCGGATCTTACGCATAGCGATCTCCTCAGGGGACATAATCAGTATGTCGGAAGATCTCTAAAAGTGAATGGGCCGTTTTGCCGGGATGCTTACACACCCTTTCCGGGAAGTGGCTGCGCGAGGCCGGGTTCGAAACCGGGCAACAGGTTAGCGTAAAAGTGATGGAAGGCTGCATAGTCCTTATGGCCTATGGCGAACAGGAGCAGAAGCTGCTGGCAGAGTTGAAGGAAACACAGTTGAAGCTGAAAGGGATTGAAGCGGCGGTGTCGGCAGTACATTGAGGGTAAAAGTGAACCTGTAAGCCAGACTTACAGGTTCAATGGTAAA
>CP070603.1:257617-259256 GCA_016939855.1 Kluyvera ascorbata | reverse complement strand
AACAAATAAATACATATTACATTCAAAAATAATGAAGCTATAAACAATACCAAAGTATAGTTATCGCTCCACTCCAGTTCAGTTACAAATCCAAAATTTCTGGTGTAGAAATGATACAGCCATACATCCGGCATAAAGAAACACAGGATGCTATAAATTCCGAAAAGCATAAGCGTTTCAACTAACCAAATACATACATGCTTTTTGGGATTCATTAATATACCTGTACCGTACCAAATGCTTTTAATTGTGGGGTAATCATAATAGACCCCGTTCGAAGCAAAGCGCCAAGTAAAACTCTATAATGTGAATGGTTAGGTAATGTTATACAGCCATTACTTATACCTGATTGTCCGGCAGGGTGTAGCCTAAAGGAGCCGCGCTGAACATTATCAATGAATGTCATATCATCGATCGCACCATCTTCGCGATAAAGCGCAAACCATAAATCACGGTTTGATCCACTCTCCAGTTCTTTTATAAGGTCATGCCATCGGGATCTAAGCCCACCTTTCTGGCGCGTCACGATAAAATATCTACCGTGTGGAAGTGGTCCCCTTTCAGCAGTACTGGATTCCTCGGGGTTGTTTCTATATTTTCCAGCGTTACCAGAATATGCAGGGAAGAAACCAATACCGGGACAGCTTAGAGTTGAAAGTTGTGCATTATTAAGGTGAAACGTACAGCGGATCATCGGTCGTTCCATGCATCTGAAAAGATGATATTCCCATCACAATGTTTCCAGGTTATTTTTTCGTAACGCAACGCCACACTTTCAAGATGATTATGTTTTTCCATCACTGGGTCTTTTACGTCATGCATAAGGGGGCAAACTGAAACGACCTTTACCCCTTCCAGTAACATGTTGAAGTATTCAACTTCTTGTCCAGCATCGTTAATTTTGTACCACTTAAATTCTGCACTTTTGAGCGTCTGCCCTTTGGCTACCGCCTTGTATAGATATGGGCTTGAACTGTCAAACTCCTTCTCAAAAACGAGAGGCGTATGAACACGTGTACCGGTAATTTTTCCCGTGTTGTTATCGGTCGGTAGATGCAGGCCATGGCCGAAGCCCATTATCTCAATACTGCCCTCTCGATTTTGTACATCTACAGCACCTTTAATATCAGCACCACCGTCATCTTTAAGCCATAAATATGCAGGAATAGCCATATACAAAACTCCATTTCATTGGTTTATAGAAACATTAATAACGGGGATATCAAGATGCTACCAAAGCAAAAAATGCTATAGCTAGTGATTATATGTTATTTATATTGATGTTAATTATTCCATCATCACTTTTTGCAAGAAGGGAAAATGTATTACAGAGCAATATCTCCAGTTATGAAGTTAATCATTTACCAAAATAAAAGCCCTCTCATTACGCATGAAAAATACTGAACACATATTGATTGTGGGATATCGCCCGCAGGGTGCAAACAAAAACACGCCTGGTCTTACCCTTTCCGGGAAGTGGCTGTGCGAAGCCGGGTCGAAACCGGGCAACAGGTTAGCGTAAAAGTGATGGAAGGCTGCATAGTCCTTATGGCCTATGGCGAACAGGAGCAGAAGCTGCTGGCAGAGTTGAAGGAAACACAGTTGAAGCTGAAAGGGATTGAAGCGGCGGTGTCGGCAA
>CP070603.1:256949-257287 GCA_016939855.1 Kluyvera ascorbata | reverse complement strand
TTATTCCATTTCAAATAATCACTTACCGTTTAAATATATCATATAATTTATATTCTTATTTTCTCACCCAATAAGGTGATGAGCGATCTATTTTTAATAAAAAAGCCTTAAGGTAAATTGGCAGAATATTGCTACCTATTCTATTTTTATATAAGGGATTTAATATTCATACGTCATTGTTTTACTAAGGAAAAGTAACACCTAAGTAGAGGTCAATACTATGAACACGTCTTTCAAGTTCATTTTTTTCTGCCTGGCATCCGCCGTTATTCCCGCAGCGAACGCGGCGGTGGCAACAAATAATTTTCAGGTACAGCTCGTTATTACAAGCAGCTGTA
>CP070603.1:253221-256899 GCA_016939855.1 Kluyvera ascorbata | reverse complement strand
ACAACGGCCAACGGCTCAACCACGATGGCGGTCACCTGTTCAAGAACCACGCCTTATTTTGTTGGCCTGACGCCTTCTTCCGCTAACGGCGGCGGTACGACCGGTAACGGCTTTATGTCGGGTACGACGGGCAACACGGATAAAGTTCCGTATCAGCTTAACCAGGACTCCGCGGGCACCAAACCGTGGGGTAACACCGCCACCTCCGCCAACGCCGGTAACGGGGTCGGCGGAACCGGTAGCGGCCTGGCGCAGAACATCACGGTCTATGCCGTGGCCCCTAACGCCAACTTCAAACCCGATACCTATACCGATACGGTCACCATCAGCGTTAACTACTAGTTCAGGGACGGCACATGAATGGGAAAAAGAGTGCGCTTGCCTTTACTTTGGGGATGGTCTTCGTCAGCCCACTGGCGATAGCAGAAGGCCTGCAGGTCACGCCCGTCAACCTGACGCTGCAACAAAACCAGCGGGCTGAAGGGATATGGCTGAGCAACACCGGTAGCAACCCTATCAACGCTCAGGTGCGCGTGTTTCACTGGAGCCAGAGCGACTATGGCGACAAGCTCGCCTCGTCACAGGGGCTGGTGATCAGCCCGCCGATGCTGACCTTAGCGCCCGGCGGGCGACAGCTTATCCGCGTGATCCGCACCGGGCCGCCGCCGACCACAGAAGATGCCTACCGCCTCTCCATTAACGAGTTGCCGCCGTCGGTGCTGAAAAAAAATGCCCTGCAGTTCGTGCTGCACTACTCCATTCCCGTCTTTATCCAGCCTCCGGGCGTGAGTGACGCCTTCGCCAGACTGCAATGGCAGATCCATCGCGAAAACGGGAAAGCGTTTTTGCAAGTCAGCAATCAGGGAGATGGGCACGCGCAAATATCTGCAGTCAGCATTCTCTCTGCGTCAGGCAGCCGAAAAGAGATTACCCCGGGGTTATTAGGGTACGTGCTTCCCGGCTCGACGATGCGCTGGATTATTCCTGCCAGCGCCGGTGACGCAGGACAGGGAGGGAAGCTTGAAGTCACGGTCAATGGTAAAAAATCGCTGCAACCGCTATAGCAGGCCAACCTGGCTTTTAATTATTTTAATTTTCAATGTGTTATTTTTAACAAGGGGTATGTCTGCGGAAATGAAAAGCGACAAACCGCCGCAGGATGGAGTGATTACCGATGGCAAACCGCTGGTCGGGGTCGATCTTTATCTCGACGTAACGCTGAATCAGACCCACATCGGCATCGCCCGGTTCGGCTTTGACAACAACCGGCTGTACGCCAGCGCCGACAGCCTGCGCCAGATTGGTCTGCGGGTTGAACCCAGCGCGCCGGACCCGGTCTGTCTGAACGATATCGCCCAGTTGCAGTTGGACTACGATGCCAACCTGCAAACGCTGGCCCTCACCGCCCCGCTGGCCATGCTGGATATGGGCACCACGGAGATTAGCGACCGGGATGACACTAACCCTAAGGCCAGCACGTCGCGCGGCCTGCTGCTCAATTACGATCTCTACGCCTCGCAGGAAAAAAACGAACAGAACAACGCCAACGCGTACACCGAGCTTCGCGCCTTCAGCAGCGCGGGCGTGCTGAGCTCCACGCAGATAGCCCGCTACAGCAGCAGCCATGACGATTACGATCAGGGAAACGGCATGACGCGCCTGGACACCAGCTGGCGTTCCTCTTTCCCGGAACGGGTGCTCTCCGTCACCGCTGGGGATACCTTTACCAGCGCGCTGAACTGGTCACGCCCGACCCGCATCGCCGGGATACAGCTTGGCACGGACTATAGTCTTCAGCCCTACACGCCGACCACGCCGTTGCCGTCCTTTTTCGGCTCCGCCACCCTGCCTTCCAGCGTTGAGCTGTATATGAACGGCGTGAAGTACTACAACGGCGAAGTCCCGGCGGGGAATTTTGAAATCAACACTCTGCCAAATATTAACGGCGCGGGCACCGGCCAGGTCACCATGACCGATGCCTTAGGCAAAACGACGGTACAGAGTTTCTCGTTCTATACCGACCAGTCTTTACTGCGCAAAGGCATTACCCAATGGTCAGCGGAAGTTGGCGTGGTGCGGAACAACTACGGCTATTCTTCTTTTGACTACTCCAGTAATCCCGCCTTCAGCGGCACCTGGCGGCACGGTTTCAGCAATAGCTTTACCCTCGGTGGGCACGCCGAAGCCACCGACAGCCTGGTCAACGGCGGTTTGAGCAGCGACTGGATACCCGGCAGTAGCAGCGGCATCATTTCAACCTCGCTGGCGATGAGCGCAGACTCGGGTAAAAATGGCCTTCTCTATGCCCTGGGCTACCGCTGGAGCAACAGCCGCTTTAGCTTCAGTACGGCCACCACGGCCACCGTCAACGACTATCACGACGTTGCCACCCGTTACGGCCAGGCGCCGCCTTCGCTGAATCAGAGCACCATTATCGGCTACACCACGGACACACTCGGCAGCTTTAGCGTGGGCTACCTGCAGTTCCGCTATCCCGGTGAAAGCACGCAGCGCTATACCAACGCCAACTGGTATAGATCCGTCACCGATAACATCTACCTCAACGCGGGGCTCAATCAGAACGTGGATAAAAGCCGCGACCGCAGCCTGTATCTGATGGTCAGCGTCTCGTTTGATAACAACATTAGCGCCAGCAGCACCGTGCAGCGCAGCAACGATCAGATGAGCTATATGCTCAACGCCAGCAAGACGCAGCCTACGGAAGGCGGCTGGGGCTGGAACCTGGCGCTCAACCAGCAGGATTCGCGGCAAAATGGGCAGGGTGAAATCGGCTATCTGGGGCGCTACGGCAATGTGTACAGCGGCTATAGCCATATCGCTGACAGTCAGTCAGCCTATGCGGGCGCTGACGGTTCGCTGGTGCTGATGGGCGGCGGCGTGTTTGCTTCGCGCCTCATCAACAACGGTTTTGCGGTGGTCTCTACCGACGGCGTGCCGGACGTGCCCATTGAGTTGCAGAACAACCCGATTGGCACCAGCGATAGCCAAGGGCTGCTGCTCGTGACGCCGCTTAACAGCTATCAGAAAAACCAGATCAGCATTAACCCGTTAAACCTGCCCGCAAATATGCAGATCTACCCGGTTAACGCCGTGGCGACCCCTGCCGACCGTTCCGGGACGATGGTGAATTTCACCGTCAGGCCGGTGCGTTCGGCATTGATCATCTTGAAAGATAGCAAAGGGGAGGACATTCCCGAGGGCTCAACCGCCGTGCTTAACGGCGCATCCGGGCAGCGTGCGGTGGTTGGTTTCGACGGCATGGTCTACTTCGATACGCTGAAAATGCACAACACGCTGAGGGTGAGCACCAGCGCAGGCGCCTGTTCTGCACAGTTCGACTACCCGCAAAAACCACGGGATATCCCGCAGATTGGCCCGTTAACGTGCCAATAAACGCTTTCACTAAACAGGAGCTGACGCTATGTGGCTACGCGCGTTGATTTTACTCATTGGGGTTTTCTGTTTCCCCATGAAAAGCCATGCGGTGACCTGCTCCATCACCGCCGTTTCGAACGTGGCGTTTAGCTCGGTGAACCCGTTATCCACCACCGATGCCCAGACCTCGATGACCTTTAACTACAGTTGCTCAAAAGTCGTCGGCGACGTACTCGGCGGGTACACCCTGTGCTTCAACCTCGGTGCGCCGGGCGGCAATAC
>CP070603.1:252941-253109 GCA_016939855.1 Kluyvera ascorbata | reverse complement strand
GGCACCTTCCCCAAAGTCGATCTCAACTTGCTGGATATCACCACGGTCAGCGGCAGTTTGACGGTCTATGGCACCGTTCCTGGCGGGCAAAATACCGTCGCGCCGGGGAATTATTCCGACAGCTATGCCGGGTCTACCGCATCCGTCACCATCAACGGCGCGTTGCTG
>CP070603.1:252594-252895 GCA_016939855.1 Kluyvera ascorbata | reverse complement strand
TCCTGGTCACGGCCGTCGTCAACAAACAGTGCAACATTAACACGGCCAATAACATCAACCTCGGCTCGGTTCCCAGCACGCAGACCAATATTACCGGTAATAACTTTTTCACCATGGCCTGCACAAACTCGACGCCGTATACCATTGGCCTTTCGCCTTCCAACGGCAGCACCACCGGCAGCGGCATGATGAAAAGCACCACCATTCCCGCGACCAATCTCGATAGGGTACCTTATCAGCTCAACTCGACGGCGGGTGTCAGCGGTACTGCATGGGGGAATATCACCTCTACCAATACGGT
>CP070603.1:251873-252140 GCA_016939855.1 Kluyvera ascorbata | reverse complement strand
CGTTCGGTAGTGGTGGTGACGGCATCGCAGGTACTGATGATGAACTGGCTGATGGATCGCCTGAACCGGTTTTCGGAAACGCACGAAAATATCGATTTGCGGCTTAACGTTACGGAAAAGCTGATGGACGTGTCGCATGGCGAGGCGGATATCGGTATTCGCTGCGGCCAGGGCGACTGGCCAGGCGTGAATAAAACCTGGCTGATGGATGAGGAAGCGGTGCTGGTCTGCAGCCCGCGCCTGGTGCCGCCCGAAAAAATAGCCTGC
>CP070603.1:249033-251097 GCA_016939855.1 Kluyvera ascorbata | reverse complement strand
CCCTCTTCCCAAAGGGGAGAGGGTTAGGGTGAGGGGAAAAGCACCCATCACTCCACCGTCGGATAATCCAGATACCCGGCCTTCCCACCGCCGAAGAACTGCTCCTTCACCGGCGCATTCAGCGGTAAATCATGCTCCAGACGATACGGCAGGTCCGGGTTAGCAATAAACGGACGACCAAAGCCGATCAGATCCGCCCAGCCTTTCTCCAGCGCCTCTTCGGCGCGTGCTTTGGTGTACTTGCCGGAATAAATCAGCGTGCCATGGAAGATAATCCGCAGCGCTTCTTTAAACGCGGCGGGCATCACCGGCGCATCATCCCAATCGGCTTCGGCGATGTGAATATAGGCAATACCCATCTCGCTCAGCACGCTGGCCGCTGCCAGATAGGTCGCTTCCGGGGTATCATCGCGCGAACCCATCAGCGTGGTCAGCGGCGCCAGGCGAATACCCACGCGCTCTTTACCAATCGCTTCAGACACCGCCGCCACCACCTCTTTCATAAAGCGCAGACGGTTTTGCAGCGAGCCGCCGTATTCGTCGTCGCGCAGGTTAGCCTGCGAATCAATAAACTGGTTAATCAGATAGCCGTTCGCCCCATGCAGTTCAATACCGTCAAAACCGGCGGCAATGGCATTGCGTGCCGCCTGGGCATAGTCATTGACGATAGCCGGGATTTCATCGGTACGCAGTGCGCGCGGCATATCGTGCTGCACCATCGCGCCGACGCCGCTTTCCGGGCCACGGCCTTCCACGTCAACAAATACTTTCACACCCTCGGCCTGAATCGCCGAAGAGGAGACCGGCTGCGCGCCGTTCGGCTGCAGGACGTTGTGTGAAACGCGGCCGACGTGCCACAGCTGAGCGAAGATTTTACCGCCCGCCTGATGCACGGCGCTGGTCACTTTTTTCCAGCCTGCAATCTGTGCTTCAGAGTACATGCCCGGCGTCCAGGCATAGCCCTGACCCTGCTGGCTGATTTGCGTGCCTTCGCTGATGATAAGCCCGGCGCTGGCGCGCTGCGCGTAATAGTCGGCCATCATGTCGGTCGCTACATCGCCGGCACCGGCGCGGGAGCGGGTCATCGGCGGCATCACGATACGGTTAGCCAGCGGCAGGTCGTTCAGAGAATATTTTTTGAATAACATGCTGTGTTCCTCCGCTTATTTGTACAGTTCAGCGCTCATGGTCACGGTATTGCCCATGCGTGCGCTGGTGATTTTGTAGTCGGAGGCGTTCATCTCTTTGGCTTTCTGCGCAATGGCCGCTTCAGCGGAGTCCAGCGTAGTGGCGGTCGCGGTAACGCTTTGCGCAGAGGCGCTAAAGGCAGCAACACAGAGAAGGGAAGCAGCAAAAATTGTAGTAAGGGTTTTCATGGTCGTATCCTGTTCGGTAAGGGACGTTACGCTTGGTAACGTGATGCGAAGCAGGATACGACCGCAGACTGATTACATAAATGGTATAAATAGCAATAGACTATTATCAATATCGCAATAGTAGAAGGATTACAGGCCCGCCCACCACAGGCGCATTTTCATGCCCCAGTAGCTCGTCCAGCCCGTAGTGGCGCTAACCGGTTTGCCTTTGTCGATAACCACCAGCGTCGGCGTTACGCTCACCTGCCAGCGCTGAGCCAGCTCACCGCGCGCGTCGTTTACCACCGGCATAGTCAGCTTTTTTTTCTGCATCCACGTCGCCAGCCGCGCATCATCGCCAGAGCGCAGGGCAATGCTCACCACGTTACCGCCCTGCTCCGTCAGCTTTTCAACCGACGGTGAGGTAAAGCGGCAAATACTGCACCACGTCGCCCAGACGTAAACCAGCAGCGGGCGTGTTTCGCTCATCGCGGCGAAATCCAGCTGCTGGCCGTCTATTGTCTGCATGGTCGTGCCAGAGAAGGTGTCGGGCAGCGTGGGGCTGCGGAAGCGGTCAACGCCCCACATCAGCACCACGGCTAACAGCAACAGCACTATAATTTCGCGCAGCCAGCGGTATACGCGGCAGCGCTGGAAAAATTCGCTCATCATGACCTCGTCATAGTACGAGGCGTATCTTAGCGAGCCC
>CP070603.1:244478-248958 GCA_016939855.1 Kluyvera ascorbata | reverse complement strand
CCGGGCCAATCCCCTGCTGGATCACCGCCAATACGTTATTGGTGATGATCTCCGGCGTCAGCATCGCCAGCCGCTCGTCGTTACGCATGCGGGAAAAAGGCACCAGCACCAGGCTTAACAGCGTGGTGAACAGCAACTCCGCGCTCAGGTGCGGGTTGATTTTCCCCTCGGCCTGCCAGCGCTTCACCATCGCCAGCGTGGCGTGATATTTGTCGTCGCCAAAGCGGGCGTGCAGATGCTGGCGCAGTACCGGCATTTCACCGATCACTTCCTGCATCCACAGCGGGGCAAACCATTCGTGCTCGGCGGCAATCGCCGACAGGGTTTTCACCATCGCGGTCAGCGCTTTTACCGGCTCGTCAGGATAATCACCAAACACGCCGCTTATCTGCGCGCGCAGCGGCAGAAAACGCTCTTCAATCATCACATCGAGCAGTTGCTCACGCGAATTAAAGTAGTAGTGCAGCATCGCTGGCGTCACCCCGGCTTCACGGGCGATAGCGTTCAGCGACGTGCGCGCAATCCCCTGCTGGGAAAAGAGCCGCAGGGCGATGCCAATCAGTTGTTCACGCTTGGCCGCATCGGGCTTGCTACCACGCGGGCGGCCGGGCTTGCGCGGTTCGAGATGGTCTTTTTGTGCTGACATAGAAACAGGATCTCTTGACCTCTGAATGATCTTCAATAAATATTAATTATGCATTTAATTAATTTCAAGTGAGAACATGATGGCATCCGAAACGACGACGAATGCGCAGCCGCCCCAACAGGCGGGTGTCACCTCAGTCCGTCTGCTGTTCAGCGCACTCCTGCTGGTGATGCTGCTCTCCGCGCTCGACCAGACGATAGTCTCCACCGCGCTGCCGACCATTGTCGGCGAGCTGGGCGGACTCGACAAGCTTTCCTGGGTGGTGACGGCCTATATCCTCACCTCCACCATTGTGGTGCCGCTGTACGGTAAGTTCGGCGACCTGTTTGGCCGCAAGCGGGTGCTGCAAATCTCGATTCTGCTGTTCCTCGCGGGCTCGGCGCTGTGCGGGCTGGCGCAGAACATGACGCAGCTGGTGCTGATGCGCGCCCTTCAGGGGCTCGGCGGCGGTGGGTTGATGGTTATCAGCATGGCGGCGGTAGCCGACGTGATCCCACCTGCCGAACGCGGGCGCTATCAGGGGCTTTTCGGCGGCGTGTTTGGTCTGGCGACGGTCATCGGGCCGCTTATCGGCGGCTTTATCGTGCAGCATGCTTCCTGGCGCTGGATCTTCTACATCAACCTGCCGCTGGGGCTGTTCGCGCTGTTTGTTATTGGCGCGGTATTCCACTCCAGCAACACACGCAGCCAGCACCAGATTGACTGGCTGGGGGCGATTTACCTGACCATGGCGCTGGTGTGCATCATCCTGTTCACCACCGAAGGCGGCACGGTGCGCGAGTGGAGCGACCCGCAGCTGTGGTGCATTCTGGCCTTTGGCCTGATTGGTATCGCCGGGTTTATCTATGAAGAGCGGCTGGCGTTTGAGCCGATCATTCCGCTCTCGCTGTTCCACAACCGCAGCTTCCTGCTGTGCAGCCTGATTGGTTTTATCATCGGTATGTCGCTGTTCGGTTCGGTGACCTTCCTGCCGCTGTATCTGCAGGTGGTGAAAAATGCCACGCCGACGGAGGCCGGGCTCCAGCTGATCCCGCTGATGGGCGGGCTGCTGCTCACCTCGATTATCAGCGGCCGCGCCATTAGCCGCACCGGGAAATACCGCATTTACCCGATCGTCGGGACGCTGATGGGCTTTATCGGCATGGTGCTGCTGACACGCATTACCATTACCTCGCCAACCTGGCAGCTGTATCTGTTTACCGGCGTGCTGGGAATGGGCCTGGGGATGGTGATGCAGGTGCTGGTGCTGGCGGTGCAAAACACCGTGGCGGCGAACCTTTACGGCGTGGCGACTTCCGGGGTGACGCTATTCCGCTCCATTGGTGGCTCCATCGGCGTGGCGCTGTTTGGCGCGGTGTTTACCTCAGTGCTGCAATCACGGCTGACCAGCCTGTTACCGGAAGGGGCGGCTATTCCACCGGGGATGAACCCGGTGTCGATTCACCAGTTGCCCGAGGCGATTCGCAGCGATTATCTCAGCGCCTTTGGCTCGGCGATTCACGCGGCGTTTATTATGGCGGCCTGCATTATGGTGGTGGCGTTCCTGCTATCGTGGTGGCTGAAAGAGGCGCCGCTGAAAACCCGGCACGCGTAAAACAGCGCCGGATGGCGACTACGCCTTACCCAGCCTACGTGGTTCTGTAGGCCGGATAAGCGCAGCGCCATCCGGCAACCCTCACAACGCCTTGGTCAGATAGTGCCGCGCCATCCCCGCCAGCGGGAAATCCTCCAGCGTTTTCACCAGCTCATACCCCTGCTTCTGATAAAACGGCAGCGCCTGGAAGCTAATGGTGTCCACCAGCGCATGGCGGCAACCTTTCTCCCGCGCCAGCGCCTCCGCGCGCTTGATAAGCTCGCTGCCGACCCCGTCGCCACGCACCGTTTCACACACCCACAGATAGTCGATACTGAGCCAGTCGCCTTTGCGCTGACCAATTAGGCCGCCACGCATCACGTCCTGCTCGTCGCGCAGGTAAACGCAGACATCGCACCAGTCTGTGGTATCCACAAACTGACGGTTATAGGCGCGAAGCCCAGTGAGTAATTCGTCTTTATCTTCCTGCGTAATAATTTCTTTAATAACAAAAGGCATATTTATTCCTTATTTTTATTGGCCGATGGGTTAATTTCACAAAAAATTCTTTTTTTCTCCATTCTTTTTTGCACAAATAAAAAAAGGAAAAAACAGTATCAGAAAATGCTTTTCATCGGACGCTCGCTACGTATAATGGACGAAAATGAGAACGATCGTTCTCATTATCAACTTTCACGGAGACATGCATGACCAGCAAGCTGGAAGCCAGGCAAAAAGCCCGCCAGGACGATATCATCGCCGCTGCCCGCCGCTGCTTTCGCAACAGTGGTTTTCATGCCGCCAGCATGTCGCAGATTGCCGCCGAAGCGAAGCTTAGCGTCGGACAAATCTACCGTTATTTCAGCAACAAAGACGCCATTATCGAAGAGATGATCCGCCGGATTATCGACTATCGCATCGCCGAGATGGAGGGCAAAACCCAGACCCATCTGATGCCGCACATGCTGGCGTGGCGCGAAACGCTGAGCGAAGACGACGATGCGCTGATGCTGGAAATGTCCGCCGAAGCCACCCGCAACCCGCAGGTCGCCGCCTGGCTGAACGCCGCCGATGAACGCATGTTTGCCAACGCCTGCGAGCATCTGCGTAAAACCTATCCCGAGTTAAGCGAAAGCCGAATCCGCTGCTGCGTAGAAGTGATGGCGGTGATGGTTGAAGGCACGATTTATCGCCGTCAGATCCCCCAACAGGTGCCGTCTGACGAGATGGAAAAAATCTATCAGGAAATTATTAATATGCTCGTATCCGCAAAATAATTAATTCCATTTAGATACCAGGGGATATTTTTATCCCCCTTTTGTCGTTTCCAGCCCACCGGAGACGCAGGCTTTTTTACACCTGAAATCCTCACCCCTATTCGGCGAGGAGGGTGTCGTTCACCCAGAGAAAAATATGAAATACATAACAACCACCATCGCGGCATTATTTCTCCTGAGCGGATGCGATAATGCACCTACCGCCTCTCCAGAGCGTCCCGCTCAGGAAGTGGGTATCGTCACATTAAAAAGCCAACCCGTTTCCGTGGTCAGCGACCTGACCGGGCGTACCACCGCCGCGCTAAGCGCCGAGGTGCGTCCGCAGGTCTCCGGCATCGTCCAGAAACGGCTTTTTAATGAAGGCGATAACGTCAAAGCGGGCCAGCCGCTGTACCAGATTGACCCGTCCAGCTTCCGCGCCACCTATAACGAAGCCGCCGCCGCGTTGAAGCAGGCGCAGGCGTTGGTCGTGGCAGACTGCCAGAAGGCGCAGCGTTACGCGCTGTTAGTGAAAGATAACGGCGTATCGCGGCAGGATGCCGACGATGCGCAGTCCACCTGTGCGCAGGACAAAGCCAGCGTCGAGTCCAAAAAAGCGGCGCTGGAGAGCGCGCGCATTAACCTCGACTGGACCACCGTCACCGCGCCGATTGCCGGGCGCATCGGCATCTCTTCCGTCACGCCAGGGGCGCTGGTCACCGCCGAACAGACCACCGCGCTTGCCACCATTCGCGGCCTCGACACCATCTACGTTGACCTCACCCGCTCCAGCGTCGACCTGCTGCGCCTGCGCAAGCAGTCGCTGGCGACTAACAGCGATACCCTGAGCGTGACGCTGACCCTGGAAGATGGCAGCACCTACAGCGAAAAAGGCCGCCTGGCGCTCACCGAAGTGGCGGTGGATGAATCCACCGGCTCGGTCACGCTACGCGCCGTGTTCCCTAACCCACAGCACCAACTGCTGCCGGGTATGTTCGTACGAGC
>CP070603.1:244121-244228 GCA_016939855.1 Kluyvera ascorbata | reverse complement strand
AAAGCTAACGGAGGCAAAGCCTGATGTTCTCTCGCTTCTTCGTGCGTCGCCCGGTCTTCGCCTGGGTTATCGCCATTCTGATTATGCTCGCCGGGATGCTGGCCATC
>CP070603.1:243300-244039 GCA_016939855.1 Kluyvera ascorbata | reverse complement strand
AAACGCTGGAAAACAGCGTCACTCAAGTCATTGAACAGCAGCTTACCGGCCTCGATAACCTGCTCTACTTCTCGTCCACCAGCAGCTCCGACGGTACGGTCAGCATCAACGTCACCTTCGAGCAGGGTACCGACCCGGATACCGCGCAGGTGCAGGTGCAGAACAAGGTGCAGCAGGCCGAATCCCGCCTGCCGAGCGAGGTTCAGCAGGCTGGCGTGACGGTGGTGAAATCCCAGAGCAGCTTCCTGTTGATCATGGCGGTTTACGACACCACCGATAACGCCACCAGCTCGGACATCGCCGACTGGCTGGTCAGCAACATGCAGGACCCGATGGCGCGTATTGAAGGCGTTGGTAGCCTGCAGGTATTCGGCGCAGAATACGCCATGCGCATCTGGATGGACCCGGCGAAGCTGGCCTCTTATTCGCTGATGCCGTCCGACGTCGAAACGGCGATTGAAGCGCAGAACGTGCAGGTATCTGCCGGTAAAATCGGCGCGCTACCGTCGCCAAACACGCAGCAGCTTACCGCCACCGTGCGCGCGCAGTCGCGTCTGCAAACGGTCGAACAGTTCAAAGATATCATCGTGAAAAGCCAGTCTAACGGCTCGGTGGTGCGCATTGGCGACGTCGCCCGCGTTGAGATGGGCAGCGAAGACTACACCGCCACCGCCAAGCTCAACGGCCACCCGGCCGCCGGGGTTGCGGTGATGCTGGCACCGGGCGCGAACGCACTGAG
>CP070603.1:242661-243263 GCA_016939855.1 Kluyvera ascorbata | reverse complement strand
AAGCGCAATATGCCGCAGGGCTACGAAGTCGCCTTCCCGAAAGACAGCACCGAATTCATCAAGATCTCCGTCGAAGACGTGGTGAAAACGCTGTTTGAGGCCATCGCTCTGGTGGTCTGCGTGATGTACCTGTTCCTGCAAAACATCCGCGCGACGCTGATCCCCGCATTGGCGGTACCGGTGGTACTGCTCGGCACCTTCGGCGTGCTGGCGCTGTTCGGCTACTCCATCAACACCCTGACGCTATTCGCGATGGTGCTGGCGATAGGGCTTCTGGTGGATGACGCCATCGTGGTGGTCGAGAACGTCGAGCGCATTATGCGCGACGAAGGGCTGCCCGCCCGCGAAGCCACCGAAAAATCGATGGGTGAAATCTCCGGCGCGCTGATTGCCATCGCGCTGGTGCTGTCGGCGGTGTTCCTACCGATGGCCTTCTTCGGCGGCTCCACCGGGGTTATCTACCGTCAGTTCTCGGTCACCATTATCTCGGCCATGATGCTGTCGGTGGTGGTCGCCTTGACCCTGACGCCCGCGCTGTGCGGCTCTATTCTTCACCACACGCCGCCGCATAAAAAGGGCTTCTTCGGCAAGTTTAACCGCTT
>CP070603.1:242475-242611 GCA_016939855.1 Kluyvera ascorbata | reverse complement strand
GCCGCTCTGGGCTGGTGATGGTGGTTTATCTCGCCATCTGCGGCGGCATGGCGCTGGCGATGTGGAAACTGCCGGGCAGCTTCCTGCCGGTAGAAGATCAGGGCGATGTGATGGTGCAGTACACCCTGCCCGCCGG
>CP070603.1:241725-242086 GCA_016939855.1 Kluyvera ascorbata | reverse complement strand
CCCTGCACGCCGTGCGCGCCAACGACCTGCCGCAGATGCCGCAGCTCCAGGTGGATATCGACAACAACAAAGCCGTCTCGCTGGGCCTGTCGCTGAGCGACGTCACCTCGACGCTCTCCAGCGCCTGGGGCGGGACCTACGTGAATGACTTTATCGACCGCGGACGCGTGAAAAAGGTCTACATCCAGGGCGATAGCGACGCGCGCGCCGTGCCGTCGGATCTCGGGAAATGGTTCGTACGCGGCAGCGATGACAGCATGACGCCATTCTCCGCCTTCGCCACCACACGCTGGGAATACGGCCCGGAAAGTCTGGTGCGCTACAACGGCTCCGCGGCCTATGAAATCCAGGGCGAGAACGC
>CP070603.1:241521-241678 GCA_016939855.1 Kluyvera ascorbata | reverse complement strand
CTAACAGCCTGCCCGCGGGTACCACCTGGGCGTGGAGCGGCCTGTCGCTACAGGAAAAACTGGCGAGTGGTCAGGCGATGAGCCTGTACGCCATCTCCATTCTGGTGGTGTTCCTCTGCCTGGCCGCGCTGTATGAAAGCTGGTCGGTGCCGTTTTC
>CP070603.1:239662-241471 GCA_016939855.1 Kluyvera ascorbata | reverse complement strand
GGATGCGCGGGCTCAGCAACGACGTCTATTTCCAGGTGGCGCTGCTGACCACCATCGGGCTGTCGTCGAAAAACGCCATTCTGATCGTCGAGTTCGCCGAAGCCTCCGTGGCGCAGGGCTACTCGCTGACCCGCGCGGCCATGCGAGCGGCGCAAACCCGTCTGCGTCCAATCATCATGACCTCACTGGCGTTTATCGCTGGGGTGATGCCGCTGGCGGTTGCCACCGGCGCGGGCGCGAATAGCCGCGTCGCTATCGGTACCGGGATTATCGGCGGTACGCTGACGGCTACCCTGCTGGCGATTTTCTTTGTTCCTCTGTTCTTTGTGCTGGTGAAACGTCTGTTCGCCGGCAAACGCGGTCGTCAGGAGTAAGTTATGTTTCGTTTGTCTTTGTTATTTATTGCGTTCCTGAGCGTTGGCTGCGTGTCGATGGACCCCAACTATCAGCGCCCGGACGCGCCCATCCCGGCGAGCCTGCCGGGCAGCCACGGCGAAGCTACTGCGGTTGTCGGTAACTGGCAGCAGGTGGTGAACGATGTGCGCCTGCAAAAACTGGTGAGCCAGGCGCTTAGCAGCAACCGCGATGTGCAAAAAGCCATTGCCGACATTGATGCCGCCCGCGCGCAATACGGTGAAACCCGTGCGTCGCTGATGCCAACCGTCAACGCCGAGCTCAGCAACACCCGCAGCCGCACGCTGGCCAGCGGCGTGAGCACCACCGCGCAGGCCGACGGCGCAGTTTCCAGCTTCGAGCTGGATCTGTTTGGCCGTAATCAGAGCCTGTCCCGCGCGGCGCGCGAAACCTGGCTTGCCAGCGAATTCACCGCGCAGAACACCCGCCTGACGATGATTGCCGAACTGACCAGCGCGTGGGTGACGCTGGCGGCGGATAACAGCAATCTGGCGCTGGCGCAGCAAACCATGGCGAGCGCCGCGGACTCGCTGAAAATCGTCCAGCGCCAGCAGCAGGTTGGCACCGCGGCAGCTACCGACGTCAGCGAAGCGATGAGCGTCTACCAGCAGGCCCGCGCCAGCGTCGCCAGCTATCAGACGCTGGTGATGCAGGATAAAAACACCATTAATCTGCTGGCGGGTGAAACGGTACCGGACGCCCTGCTCCCCGGCACGCTGGAGAGCCTGGCCGCCAACACCATCTCACTGGTCCCGGCGGGCGTCTCGTCGTCGGTACTGCTAACGCGCCCGGATATTCAGGAAGCGGAGCACAATCTGAAGAGCGCCAACGCCAATATCGGCGCGGCGCGCGCCAACTTCTTCCCGACCATTTCGCTCACCGCCAGCGCCGGAGTGGGCAGCGATGCGCTATCTTCACTGTTTAGCCACGGCATGAGCGTCTGGTCATTTGCGCCGTCCATTTCACTGCCGCTGTTTACCGGCGGCAGCAATCTGGCGCAGCTGCGCTACGCCGAGGCGGAGAAAAAGGGGCTGATTGCCACCTACGAAAAGACGATTCAGAGCGCGTTTAAAGACGTGGCGGATGCGCTGGCGCGTCGCCAGACGCTGAGCGAGCAGTTGGATGCCCAGCGCCAGTACGTGGCGGCGGAGCAGCAGACGCTGGACGTGGCAATGAAGCGCTATCAGGCAGGCGTCGGGGATTACCTGACCGCACTGACGGCGCAGCGCACGCTGTGGTCGGCACAGCAGACGCTGATTGCGCTGCAGGAAACGGATCTGGCGAACCGGATTACGCTGTGGCAGTCATTGGGGGGCGGAGCGAGCTGATGTGTTGGTGCGGGTTTTCCCCCCTCACCCTARCCCTCTCCCCGAAGGGGCGAGGGTATCGTTCGGT
>CP070603.1:234033-239643 GCA_016939855.1 Kluyvera ascorbata | reverse complement strand
GCTGGTTTTCTCCCTCTCCCTTCCAGGGAGAGGGCYGGGGTGAGGGTGCTGTCCGCACCATCCCCCACATTGATTATGAAAAATAAAAAGGAGCTTTCATGCCGCGTATTTCCCTTTCCTGGGTCGTGGTGCTGGGCCTGCTTTGCGCCATCGGCCCACTGTGTACCGACTTTTACCTACCAGCGCTGCCGGAAATCACCGACCAGTTAAGCGCCACCGGCACCCAGACCCAGCTGTCGCTCACCGCCGCGCTTATCGGCCTGGGTCTCGGCCAGCTATTTTTCGGCCCGCTCAGCGACCGCATCGGCCGCCGCAAGCCGCTGGCTATCTCCCTGTTGCTGTTTATCTTTTCCTCGGCAATGTGCGCCGCCACGCACGATATTCATATGCTGATCGCCTGGCGCTTCCTGCAGGGCTTTGCGGGTGCAGGCGGTTCCGTGCTGTCGCGCTCCATCGCCCGCGACCGTTATCAGGGCACGCAGCTGACGCAATTTTTCGCCCTGCTGATGACCGTCAACGGCATCGCCCCGGTACTCTCTCCGGTGCTGGGCGGCTATATCATCACCGCCTTCGACTGGCGCATTCTGTTCTGGACGATGGCGGGGATCGGCGCGGTGCTGCTGCTCCTGAGCCTCGTCGTGCTGCATGAAACCCTACCGCCCAAAAGCGCGAATACCGCGCAGCAGGCTAAAGGTACGCCGGTGCTGAAGAACCGCCGCTTTATGCGCTACTGCCTGATTCAGGCCTTTATGATGGCCGGGCTGTTCTCCTACATCGGTTCATCGTCGTTCGTTATTCAAAGCGAATACAACATGAGCGCCATGCAGTTCAGCCTGCTGTTTGGCCTGAACGGCATCGGGCTGATTATCGCTGCGCTGATTTTCTCCCGCCTGGCCCGTCGTACTCCCGCAGAAACCTTGCTGCGACGCGGCCTGCTGCTGGCAGTATTCTGCGCGCTGGTGACACTACTGCTCGCCTGGCAACAGCACGCCGTGCTGGCGCTGGTGGGGCTGTTCTTCACCGTGTCGTTTATGAGCGGTATCAGCACCGTCTCCGGGGCCGAGGCAATGAACGCGGTGGAGAGCGCGCAGTCGGGCACCGCCTCGGCGCTGATGGGCACCCTGATGTTCGTCTGCGGCGGCATCGCCGCGCCGCTCGCGGGGCTTGGCGGCGAAACGATGCTCAAGATGAGCCTCGCCATGGCGATTTCCTACGCGCTGGCGCTATTCTTCGGCCTGCTTAAACCTCGCGAAGCATAACAATCCCTGTCTGCGGTAATAAAATATTCCAATGTTATTACCGCGACTTCCCTACCACCAGCGAATTCACCGCGTATCTCCAACGCATTAATCGTGATACTCTTCACATGACTGGAATAATTAATTCCTTATACTGCCTGCTACTGAGAATGATGAGGTTTCCTATGAGTATCGACCTGAGCAAACTGCTGACCGAACGCCGTAACGCCAACAGCGCCAACATTGACACCCTCTCTACCGAAGCCATGCTGACGGTGATTAACAACGAAGATCAGCTGGTTGCCCATGCGATCACCCCTTACATCCCGCAAATTGCCCAGCTCGTTGACGCCGTAGCCGACGCCTTCCGCCACGGCGGCCGTCTGATTTACATCGGCGCAGGCACCTCCGGGCGTTTAGGCATTCTCGATGCCAGCGAATGCCCGCCGACTTTCGGCACCCGCCCGGAACAGGTTGTTGGCCTGATTGCCGGTGGCCATACCGCCATTCTGAAAGCCGTAGAAAACGTGGAAGACAACGCGGCACGCGGCGCAGAAGATTTACAGGCGCTGGGCTTTAACGAACGCGATGTGCTGGTCGGCATCGCCGCCAGCGGCCGCACCCCGTACGTGCTCGGCGCGATGGAATACGCCCACCAGCAGAACGCGCTGGTCGCCATTGTGAGCTGCAACCCGCACGGCGAAATGGCGCAGCGCGCGGATATCGCCATCACCCCGGTTGTCGGCCCGGAAGTGGTCACCGGCTCTACCCGTTTGAAAGCAGGCACCGCGCAGAAGCTGGTGCTGAACATGATTACCACCGGCGCGATGATCCGCAGCGGCAAGGTCTACAGCAACCTGATGGTGGACGTGGAAGCCACCAACGCCAAGCTGATTGAGCGTCAGATTTCCATCGTAATGGAAGCCACCGAATGCGACCGCGCCACCGCGCAGGCGGCGCTGGACGCCTGCGGACGTCACTGCAAAACCGCCATCGTCATGGTGCTGGCAAACCTGAGCGCCGAAGAAGCCAAACAGCTGCTGGCGGACAACAACGGCTTTATCCGTAAAGCGTTAAAACACTGATTCGACTGACTGGGATACCGTGGAATGGCCAAAATAAATAAAGCGATGATAGCTCGCCTCCTCGACCTGGTTGGCGGCGCGCCGAACGTAGTCCAGGCGGGTAATTGCATGACCCGTCTGCGTTTAACCTTACGCAGCGACATCCACGCCGACGTGACGGCCATCCGCCAGGTCGAAGGCGTGCTGGGCGTCGTCGTCAGCGAGGAGCAGTTCCAGATAATCCTCGGGCCGGGCAAAGCGCAAACCGCCGCCGAGCTGATGAACGAACTGCTGGAAAACGAACCTGCCGCGCAGCAAACACCCGCCAGCGGCGAGTCACTCGCCGATATCGCCAGCGCCAAAAAACAGGAGCTGAAGGGTAAACAGACCGGCGGCGTGCAGAAGTTTCTGGCGAAGTTTGCCACCATCTTTACCCCGTTGATTCCGGGCTTTATCGCCGTCGGGCTGCTGCTGGGCTTTGCCACGCTCGCCGAGCAGCTTTTCGTGCTGGAGAACGCGCATCCCAACGCCACGCTGGTGGGCATCATCAGCTACATGAAAATCTTCAGCAAAGGGATGTTCACCTTCCTGAGCATTCTCATTGGCTATAACGCGCAGAAAGCCTTTGGCGGCTCCGGCGTCAACGGGGCCATCATCGCCGCGCTGTTTATCCTCGGCTATGACCCGAAGGCCACCGTCGGTTTCTACTCCGGCATCACCGATTTCTTCGGCCACGGCATCGACCCGCGCGGCAATATTATCGGCGTGCTGATCGCCTCGATTATTGGCGCGTGGGTCGAAAAACGGGTGCGCCGCATCATGCCCGCCAACCTGGATATGATCCTCACCTCGGCGGTGACGCTGCTGATCATGGGCGCGGTCACCTTCGTGGTGATTATGCCTATCGGCGGCTACCTGTTTACCGGGATGTCCTGGCTGTTCCTGCACCTCAACGGCAACCCGTTCGGCTCTGCGGTGCTGGCCGGTCTGTTCCTGCTGGCGGTGATGTTCGGCGTGCATCAGGGCTTTGTGCCGGTCTATTTTGCGCTGATGGAAGCGCAAGGCTTCAACTCGCTGTTCACCATTCTGGCAATGGCCGGTGCGGGTCAGGTGGGTGCGGCGCTGGCGCTCTACGTCCGCGCGAAGCAGGATTCTCTGCTGCGTACGCAGATCAAAGGCGCCATCATTCCCGGCCTGCTCGGCGTGGGCGAGCCGCTGATTTACGGCGTCACGCTGCCGCGCATGAAGCCGTTTGTCACCGCCTGTCTCGGCGGTGCCTGCGGGGGCTTCTTTATCGGTCTGGTGGCCTGGCTCGGGCTGCCGGTTGGCCTCAACACCGTCTTTGGTCCATCTGGCCTGGTGGCACTGCCGCTGATGACCTCGCACAGCGGCATCTACGCCGGGATGGCGGTCTACGCCGCGGGCCTGCTGGTGGCCTACTTCTTCGGCTTCCTGCTCACCTGGCTGTTTGGCAGTAAAAACGTCGATCTCAGCTAACCCTTTTGCCCCCGGCGCACCGCTGGGGGCAAGCCTCAGCCCATGCTATGATGCCCGTCAGAATAAAATCATATGACAGGGTTGAGGAAAAATGGGTGCCACCAGAAAAGGGATGCTGAACGTCTTAGTTGCAGCGATATTGTGGGGAAGTTCAGGCGTTTGTGCGCAGTACATCATGGAACACAGCCAGATGCCGTCACCGTTTCTGACGATGATTCGCCTGCTCTCCGGTGGCTTTATCCTGCTGACGTTTTCCTTCCTGCACGGCGACGGCATTTTCCGCATTCTGAAAGACCGTAAAGATATTCTCAGCCTGCTGCTGTTCTCTCTTGTCGGTGCGATGACCGTTCAGCTCACCTTCCTGCTGGCGATTGAAAAATCCAACGCCGCCACCGCGACGATTTTGCAGTTCCTGTCGCCGACCATTATCGTCGCCTGGTTCGCCATCGTGCGTAAAGCCCGCCCCGGACGCTTCGTCTTTGCCGCCATTGCCACCTCGCTTATCGGCACCTTCTTGCTGGTCACCCACGGTGACCCGACGTCGCTGTCGATTTCCGGCGCGGCGCTGTTCTGGGGTATCGCCTCAGCCTTCGCTGCGGCGTTTTACACCACCTACCCGTCCACGCTGATTGCCCGCTACGGCACGCTGCCTATCGTTGGCTGGAGCATGCTGCTCGGCGGCGCGATGCTGCTGCCGTTCTACGCGGGAGATGGCGCCAACGTGGTGATTACCGGCAACCTGCTGCTGGCATTCTTCTACCTGGTAGTGATTGGCACCTCCCTCACCTTCAGCCTGTACCTTAAAGGGGCGCAGATGATCGGCGGCCCGAAAGCCAGCATCCTCAGTTGCGCCGAACCGCTCAGCAGCGCATTACTGTCCCTGCTGCTGTTGGGCATTAGCTTCACCCTGCCGGACTGGCTGGGCACGCTGCTGATCCTCTCCTCGGTGGTGCTGATTTCACTGGACTCACGCCGCAGAACAAAGACGGCGTAGCACGTGCTGCCCGATAGCATCTGGCTATCGGGCCTGATGTTAATGGCGCAGTGATGCCAGTTCGTCAGCCGAAAGCCCGGTGATTAGCTGAACCAGGGCGATATCTATACCGTTTTCCAGCATGGTCCGGGCAATGCGCTGGGCTTCCTGCTGAATGCCCTGCTGAACCCCCATTTGTAATCCCGCCAGATGCCCCTCTTCCCGCAGCCTCTCCGCAATCGTCATCATCTTCTCCTTCTGTTCGGGTAAACGCGCGACTGCAGCCTGGAGAAATTCATGAAAGCGCACCGCATCTCCTGACCGCAGCAAATAATTAAACAGCGCTTCCATCTGGCTGTCATTAGCACATCCAGTAACGAGTAACAGGGCTAGCCTGTCAACCAGCCCTAGCAGATCGCGCTGACGAAAGGTGTTAATGTGCCAGTGCAACGCTATCATTTTGCTGGAAACCGCTACGCAGAATGATGTTCCGGGGAATACGTCTATAGTTACCTAAGCGCATTAACATAAGGATATCCGCAATGAAGAAAGTCAGTATCGTCGTGTCGCTTGCCGCCTCCCTGCTGTTGCCCGCTGTCGCGCTGGCCGCACCGCTGGAGGGGCTGAAGTTTGAGCAGCAAAAACAGCAGGTGGTAAAAGACGTGAAGCAGAACTGCCCAGCAAGCAGTGGGTTAAGTGATTCCACGTTTGCCAACCGCGTACTGGAGTCAAAAGACAACAAAATCGCGGTGCAGAGCGCCACCCGGGCGCTGGATAAGAACGATCGTTCTGCCTATGAAAAGGCGATTAACAGCATTCAGTGCCCCACCAAATAGCA
>CP070603.1:217286-226280 GCA_016939855.1 Kluyvera ascorbata | reverse complement strand
GCGACATCATTAGCGTTTATGCATCTCCGGAATAATCAAATCACCACGAAATGCGTTATTTCCCGGCATCTGTGTTTTCTCTTCCAGCCAGTGCACAATGCGCGCGGCAATGGCGTCCATCGAGTATTCGATAGCCGGAATGGTCGGAATGCCCGGCAGATGCAGCGTCCCCGCAAGGCTAAAGACCATCACATCTTCCGGCACCCGTTTGTTGAACGCCAGGAGTTGCGGGATCACCCGCTGCGCTTCCTGTTCATCGGCCACCAGCAGCGCATTGAAGTTGACGGTGCTGGCATTGTTTAGCAGTTCCTGCAACGCCACGGTCGAAGAGTTGCTGTCCATGAACACCAGGTTGCGATTAAACGGCAGAAAGTTTTTCTCCAGCCCCTGCTTATAGCCCAGCAGCACGTCGTCGGCAAAACCGCTGCCCAACGGCTGAATCAGCGCAATCTGGCGGCGGCCCTGGCTTGCGAGATAGTTGCAGGCGGTTTCCGCGGCAAAGACGTGATCGAACTGGATGCTGTTGGTGTTTTCCGCTTCAGGGCAGTCAATCAGCACCACATTGTCGCTATCGACTTCCAGCGGAAAACGCGCGCCGATCACCAGCACGTCATCGCACAGCCCGCTGGTCAATTCATCGAGTGCCGACATCACGCCGGTTCGCGTATTGGCAAAACGCAGCAGCAGGTGTTTCTGATGCTGGCTAAATTGTTTTTCCAGCGCGTAGAGATAGCCGGTGGTCTGGTTAATATTCTCCATCGCACAAATGACGCCAATGCAGCCGGTGGACTGACTCAGCAGCGATTGGGCAATCACGTTGGGCCGATAATTAAGCTCATCAACCGCACGTAAAACCGCAAGCCGGCTAGCCTCCTTTACTCCTCGTGAACCGCTCAACACACGCGAAACTGTGGCCTTAGACACTCCGGCCAGACGTGATACATCGTTGATTGTAGACATCATTCTCCCCTGAAAAGGCACACGGCTTGCCTTGTAAATCCTCGGTACAGCAACGGCTCAAATTATAGCTGTCGGTAGTATATCCGTTTCCTTTTTTTCATGGAAACCGATTATCCATTTGATGTCCATTTAGTCTCAAAACGACAATTTTTTGTGAGCCAGGACGAAATAATTAGTCTCATAAGCATGAGAAATTGATGAATATCACAGTTCTAAGTTTTATGAATAGAAACCGGTTTCAGTTTCATATCAAATCACAATCGCAACAACTTTTTACATTTAGAGGATGGTCATAGATGTACAAAATTATGCTCTGCTGCTCCGCCGGAATGTCGACCAGTATGCTGGTCAGAAAAATGGTGGAAGCCGCGAAAGAACGGGACTTGCCGGTGAAAATTGATGCCTATGGCGTGTCCGAATTTGACATCCAGTACCCGCAATATCAGGTGGTGTTACTGGGTCCGCAGGTGAAGTACATGTTAAAAAGTTTGTCAGAAAAGGCCGCCACCCAAAATATTCCCGTCCAGGCAATTGATACCATGGACTACGGAATGCAACGGGGTGACAAAGTACTCGATTACGCTCTGTCGCTGATTTCCGCAGCGCACTAAAAGGGTTTCCAAATGAGTTCTCTTTATCAATCTATGGTTGCCGTTATTGAGCAATCCATTACCCCGCTGGCCGGCCGTCTCGGACAGCAAAAATATGTCATCGCCATTCGCGATGGTTTTACCGCCGCGCTGCCGTTTATGATAATCGGCTCGTTCATGCTGGTGTTTATTTTCCCGCCGTTCTCACCGGATACGACCAACGGTTTTGCCCGCGGCTGGCTCGATTTCTCCGCTCACTATCGCGATCAGCTGATGCTGCCGTTTAACCTCAGCATGGGCGTGATGACCTTCTTTATCTCCGTCGGTATCGGGGCAAGCCTCGGTCGTCAGTTTAACCTCGACCCGGTGATGTCCGGCCTGCTGGCGTTTATGGCCTTCCTGCTGGTTGCCGCGCCGTACGCAGACGGCAAGATTTCCACCCAGTATCTGTCTGGTCAGGGGATTTTCACCGCGCTGATTACCGCGATTTACTCCACTCGCGTGTACGCCTGGCTTAAGCAGAACAACGTCACCATTCGTTTGCCGAAAGAAGTCCCGACCGGCGTGGCGCGTTCCTTTGAGATCCTGATTCCGGTTCTGGTGGTGATTGGTACGCTGCACCCGCTGAACCTGTTCATTGAAGCGCAGACCGGTATGATTCTGCCGCAGGCAATTATGCACGTACTGGCACCGCTGGTTTCTGCTTCTGACTCCCTGCCTGCAATTCTGCTGTCAGTACTGATGTGCCAGATTTTCTGGTTCGCCGGGATCCACGGCTCGCTGATTGTCACCGGGATCATGAACCCATTCTGGATGGCGAACCTCTCCGCCAACCAGGCCGCGCTGGCGGCGGGTACCGTTCTGCCGCATGTCTACCTGCAAGGWTTCTGGGAYCACTACCTGCTGATTGGCGGCGTAGGCTGTACCTTACCGCTGGCGTTCCTGCTGCTGCGTAGCCGTGTCGCGCACCTGCGTACCATCGGTAAAATGGGCGTCGTCCCAAGCTTCTTTAATATCAACGAACCGATTCTGTTCGGCGCGCCGATTATTATGAACCCGATGATGTTTATTCCGTTTGTCTGCATTCCAATGGTTAACGCCGTTCTCGCCTATACCGCTACCCGTCTCGGCTGGTTGGCACAGGTGGTTTCGCTGACGCCGTGGACCACGCCTGCGCCTATCGGTGCTTCCTGGGCGGCAAACTGGGCGTTAAGTCCGGTGGTGATGTGCGTTATCTGTATGCTGATCTCTGCGGCCATGTATTTACCATTCCTGCGCGCCTACGAGCGTTCATTAATGAAGACTGAAGAGCAGAAATTAAAAGCAGCATCGCCATTAGCGGAAACCGTTAGTTAAATAAGATTAATTTAACATTAAGCACTAATATATTATTTTCGCCCTGTTCTTATGATGACTTTAAATAGTTAGGGGATCTTATTATGGTTAGGTTAGAGGACGCGGTAATGGAAATAATCATTAACGCAGGCCAGTCCAGGTCGCTCTGTTTTGAAGCGCTGCACGCCGCGCGTCAGGGCGAAATGGAGGAAGCCAGAAATCTCCTGCGGGAAGCCGACGGCTATGCCCGTCAGGCGCACCATATGCAAACAAAGCTTATCGAGCAGGATGCAGGTGAAGCGCGGCAGCCCATGACCTTAATCATGGTTCACGCGCAGGATCACTTAATGAATTCATTACTTGCTCGTGAACTTTCGGAAGAAATTATTCATCTGTATCAACGTTAATATTTAATTTCATTTAACTACGGAGACGTTAATCACGCTAATGATTTAATTGTACCCTACGCGATAAAATATAAAATCAGCTTGTTCTGGTGGCGATAGCGAATATCCACCTGAACGGGATGGTTATTGTCTGAAAATATAATTAATTAATTTGAGATAACCATGAAAACTGTAAAAAAACTTCCTTTAGCTATCGCGGTTATTGCCGCACTTTGCCCGCTTTCCTCTGTAATGGCACAAGAATTTACTCAGGAACAAATCGACGCCATTGTGGCCAAGGCCGTCGATAAAGCCCTGGCTGACCGTCAGGCCAAAATGGATGCCGCCCAGGCTAAAAAGGTGGATCTGGAAACTAACCCACAAAGCGCCGCACAGACCCCAGACATGGCGGTGCCGTTTGGTCTGAAGTTCAGCGGCTACGCGCGCTACGGCGCACACTTCCAGGCTGGCGATCAGAAATACGTCGGCGTGGACGGCTCCTATAACGGTGCCTCGGCGATCGGTCGTCTGGGTAACGAAGGCAACGGCGGTGAATTCCAGTTAACCAAAGCCTTTAAGAGCAGCAAAGGCGCTATCTGGGATATCAACGTCATGTTCGACCACTGGAGTGACGAAGTTAACCTGAAAAAAGCCTACGTTGGCGTGACCAACGTGCTGGAATCTAACCCTAACGCCTATATCTGGGCGGGCCGCGACTTCCACCAGCGTCCACAACAGGGTATCAACGACTACTTCTGGATGAACCACGACGGCCAGGGCGCAGGGGTGAAAAACTTCGACGTTGGCGGCGTGCAGTTCGACGTCGCTACCGTGTCGCAGGTGAAATCCTGTAGCCCGGAAGTGATGGCCGATGAGTCCAACCCATCTCGCATCACCTGTACCGGTAGCTCAGATACCGGTGACGACGGCCACTACGCGCTGACCACCAAAACCCACAACATCAAAGCGGGCCCGATTGACGTTGAGGTCTACGCTAACTACGGCTTCGACTCCAAAGCGGTGGATAACGATCAGCAGCTGGATGCCTGGCAGGGCGGCCTGCTGTTAAGCCACACCAACAGCGATGACAGCGGCGTGAACAAGGTTATCCTGCGCTACTCCGATAACTCGGATAACAGCGTATTCAACAAAACCGACGGGCTGACCGCTATCTACGCCAGCTTCGAAGGTAACTATAAATTTACCCAGCAGGCGCAGGTGGAATACCTGTTGGCCTTCCACGATTACGACAACAGCAAAGACAACACCGACAATCGTAAAAACTACGGTGCTATCGTGCGTCCAATGTACTTCTGGAACGACGTGCACTCCACCTGGCTGGAAGCGGGCTACCAGCGCGTAGATTACGATCAGGGCGGTGATAACCACGGCTGGAAGCTGACGCTGTCGCAGAACATCGCGATTGGTATGGGGCCGGAATTCCGCCCAATGCTGCGCTTCTACGTGACCGGTGGTCAGGTTGATAACAAGCGTACGGCGAAGGTGAACGGAACGCAGGACGAGCAGCTGGATTCACTGAACTTCGGCGGAATGTTTGAAGCCTGGTTCTAAGCTAGCGTGATAAACCCTCTTTCCCCTTTTACGGGGAGGGTTGGGGTGAGGGTTTGACTTTCGAGCCAACATACGCCCCTCACTCTCACCTTCTCTCTAAAGGGGGAGAGGGGGACCTTTTTTGGTTATGTGCCCTCTTTTTCCCCTCACCCTAACCCTCTCCCCAAAGGGGCGAGGGGACCGTKTTGTGCAGAATTTTTCTGCCGAGCTAACCAGCGGCACCGATGTGCTCCCTCTCCCTTTTTAAGGGAGAGGGTTTTTATTTCGGCCCCAACCGCTTTGCCACGCGCTCCAGCTTCATCATCAACAGCAGCGTCATCGCCACCAGCACGATAGTCAGCGCCGCGCCGTCGGCGATATTGCCGCGATCGGTGAGGCTAAAGATAGCCACCGGCAGCGTGGTCCATCCCGGCGGGTAGATCATCATCGTTGCCCCCAGCTCCCCCATCGACAGCGAAAGGCTCAGCGCTAGCGCCGAGACCATCCACGGCATCAGCAGCGGCAGCGTCACGTGGCGTAGGCGGTACCACGGCGAAGCACCAAGGCTAGAAGCGACATTTTCAATATCGGCAGACACCCGCGCCAGCCCGGTGGAAACGTTGCTGAAGGTGAAGGCCGAGATCAGCACAAAGTGCGCCACCAGTACAATCCACAGCGTGCCGTTCATCTGTAGCGGCCCCTGGCTGAAGGCCACCAGAATGCCAAGCCCGACGGAAACCGAAGGAATCGCGCTCGGCAAATAGAACAGCATACTCAGCCCTTTTTGCACTTTACCGCTGTATTGGCGCAGCGCCAGCGCTGCCCAGACGCCGCACAGCAGCGCAAACAGGCTGGCGCAAAAGCCGATGATCAGGCTGGCGATCAGCGCATCCCACGCCGCGCCGCGAAAGGCATTCACAAAGTGGTTCAGCGTGAAGCCGCTCGGCAGAATGCCGTTCCACTGCTGGCTCAGGCTGGACATTAAAATCACCGCCAGCGGCAGGAAAAAGAAGACGCTGGCAAGCGCGGAGGCTACCACGCCCGCCGCGACGCGCCCTTTGCGCGACCAAATCAACATGGTTAGCTCCTAACGCCCGTGCGCGCCGCCGCCAGGCGGTAGAGCAAGAACAGCCCCAGCGACAGCACAATATTAATTAATGCGATCATGCAGGCAACGCTGTAGTCAGACTCCAGAATCGCTTTGCTGTACACCATCATCGGCAGCGTATTGACCCCTTTCGCGCCGATAAACAGCACGATGCCGAATTCGTTGGTGGTCAGCAGCAGACACAGGCTGCCGCCCGCCATCAGCGCGGGGAGCGCCGCCGGGAAAATCACCTGCGCAATCACCCGCAGCGGATGCGCGCCGAGAATGCTGGCCGCCTCAAGTTGGCTTTTATCAATCTGGCGCAGCGCCGCCATCAGCGGGCGCATCACCAGCGGCGTGAAGACGGTGATCTCCGCCAGAATCACCCCCTGCATCGAATAAAGGAAATCGACCGGCGGCAGGTCGAAGGCGAACAGGTGCATCAGCGTGCCGTTGAGCAGCCCCGCCGAGCCATAAATAAAGGTGAAGGCCAGCGTTATCAGGAAGGTGGGCAGCGCGATAAAGGTGTCTACCACCCGGCCAATCAGTTCGCTGCCGGGAAACGGAATAAACACCAGAATCAGCGACAGCACGCTGCCCAGCAGCAGACAACCGGCGGTGGCGGTCAGCGCAATTTGCAGGGTGTTCATCAGCGCGCTAACAAAGCGCCGGGATTCCACCACCTGCCAGAAGGTGTCCAGCCCGACGTTGCCGTTGGCGTCGCGCAGCGCCTGCTCGACGATCAGCGACAGCGGCCAGAAGAACAGCGTGGTCAGCACCAGCAGCGGCAACAGCAGCCATAATAGCGGGCGCAGATTGGGCAGCGGTTTGGTCTGGGTCAGAGAGAGCGACATCGTTATACCTCAATCAGAACCGCATCATCGGGTTCGAACCACAGCGCCAGCTTGTCGCCGGGCTTCGGTAGCGGGTCCACGTGCGTCAGCACAATACGCACCGCCTCGCCCGCCACGTCGCACAGCAGATGGGTGAGATCCCCCTGCCAGTGCACCGATTGCAGCGTGGCGTTAAAGCGGTTGCTGGCGGCAGAACGCGGCGCCAGGCTCAGGTGCTGCGGGCGAATGCACAGCAGCTTGTTGTAACCGTGATGGCTGCCCTGGCTGAAGGCGCGGACCACCGTGCCGCCGCAGCTCACGTCCACCAGCCCCGGCGCATCCGTGATGCCTAGCGCAGTGGCGGAGAGAATATTGGCACGCCCTAAAAACTCGGCGGCAAAACGGTTCGGCGGGTGACGGTACAGCGCGCGGGTTTCGCCGTGGGCGATCATCGAGCCGTCCTTCATGATGCCGATTTTATCCGCCAGGGTGAGCGCTTCGGTCTGGTCGTGGGTAACGTAGAGGATGGTCAGTTCCGGCAGTTCGCGGTGCAGGCGAGCTATCTCTTCCACCATGTTGTGGCGAATCTGCGCGTCCAGCGCCGAGAGCGGCTCATCCAGTAACAGCACCCGTGGGCGCACGGCAATGGCGCGGGCAATGGCCACGCGCTGCTGCTGGCCGCCGGAAAGCTGGTGCGGATAACGGGTGGCATAATCGCTCATGCCGACCGTTTTCAGCGCCTGGGTTACGCGATCATTAATCAGTGCCTTGGGCTGTTTTTGTGCTCGCAGGCCAAAGGCGACGTTATCTTCCACCTTCATATGCGGGAACAGCGCGTAGTTCTGTACTACCATCGCCAGCCCACGCTGGTAAGGCGGTAACTGGGTCACATCCGTATCGCCGATGAGAATACGGCCGCCCGCAGGCTGGACAAAGCCCGCCACCGCGCGCAGCACCGTGGTTTTTCCGGAGCCGGAAGGGCCAATCAGCGCCAGCACTTCGCCGGATTCAATCGTCAAAGAGAGCGGTTTAAGCACCACGTTGCCGTGGTACGCCACGCGCAGCGAGTCGAGGACAATCCCCGAGGTTCCCTGCATCGCAGGGGCAGAAACGGCGGTCGTTTTCATCAGCATCAGGCTTACTCGCTTTCGGTCACTTTATGCCAGCGGGAGATGTCGGCCGACAGCGAGACGGCGACGTCATCCCAGTTTGGCTGCCAGCTCTGCACGCCCGCCATCGCCGCGGTGGCCGCTTTATAGTGATCGTCACTCGGCGTCACGTCGCTACGCACTGGCATCCCCCAGGAGAGCGCGCTGACGCTGGTTTGCGCCTCTTTGCTCAGCAGGAAGTTAATCAGCTTTTTGCCGTTTTCACTCTGCGGCGCGCCCTGGACTAAGCCAACCACGTACGGGATAGCCAGCGCGCTGCGCTCGCCTTTGTCGTTGGCCGGCCAGAAGATTTTCACGTTCGGGTTACGTTCCATCTGCGCGAGGTTCATCTGCAGGTCGCCGTTCGCCACGTACAGTTCGCCTTTATTGACCAGCGCGGTCAGCTTACCGGTGGAGGCGGATGGCCCGACGTTGTTGGCCTGCAGTTTGCCGAGATAATCAAACCCGGCGTCTTTGCTGCCGAAGCTGTGGAAAGCCTGCAGCATTACTGCCGTGCCGTCAGCGGCCTGGCCTGGGGTGGAGTACTGCAGCTTGTTCTTGAACTGACCATCGAGCAGGTTCTGCCAGGTAGCCGGAGCGGTTTTCAGCACCTTGCCGTTGTAGATAAAGCTCAGGTAGTTCTTCACCAGCGGCGAGTAGAGGTCGTTGGCATCCGGAATCGCGGTGGCGGCGTCGGTTTTAAAGCTCGCCAGCAGTTTTTCAGACGCGGCGCGCTGAATGAACGGCGGCG
Source organism: Kluyvera ascorbata (assembly GCA_016939855.1). Classification (GTDB taxonomy): domain Bacteria; phylum Pseudomonadota; class Gammaproteobacteria; order Enterobacterales; family Enterobacteriaceae; genus Kluyvera; species Kluyvera ascorbata_C. Next base: position 217,639 of record CP070603.1, on the reverse strand, counting down.
CAGTCACCAGCACGTCAGCCTGCGGGTTGGTGCGCTCTTTCGCCAGGCGCTCTACCACCACACCGCCGCCGCCTTCAACGTAGCGTACGGTAATGCCGGTCGCTTTGGTGAACGCGTCGAACTGCGCCTGATACCAGCTGTTGTCGCCGTCGTGCAGCCCATCGATAGAATAAACCGTGACCACCGATTCCGCCCATGACGGGGCGCTGGCGAGAGCGAAAACAGACAGCAGAGCAAGTCGGGAAAGTTTCATCGTTATAGCCTCATAGCGTGCGTTTTGTGTTTCTGGCCTATACCAGATTTGCTTTTTACGCTAAACGGCTTTTGTGACAATACGATGAAGGATTTGTTGA
>CP070603.1:214331-217268 GCA_016939855.1 Kluyvera ascorbata | reverse complement strand
CGTTTGTAGGCCGGATAAGGCGCGCAGCGACGCCATCCGGCAAACGGCGGCTAGTGGGTATCCACCTCAATACGCAGGCTATCGTGGCGCCAGTATTCGATATCCAGGTCGAGCACCCGCCCGTGCTGATCGTAGTTAAGACGGCGCAGCAGCAGCGCCGGACGCCCTTCCATCACCCCCAGCGCCTGCGCGGCCTGCGCTGGCATGGCGGTCGGATAAAACGACAGGTGCATGCTGGTATAGACAAGGTTGTAGTGCGACTCGTACACCTCGGTCAGGCTGCCGTTGAGATCGTACTGCAACAGCTCCGGTACGCGGGCGGGCAGACAGTGGTTTTCGCTGTAGCACACCGCGCGACCGTCGGCGTAGCGCAGACGGGTCAGCAGGTAGATCTGGTCAAACGGCTGGAGCTGTAACGGCTCCATCGCCTCCACCGGCACGGTGGTCAGCACGCCGCTCAGCAGCGCGGTTTTTGGCTCACGGCCCTGCTCGCGGCACAGCTTGTGGAAGTTGGTGTTCTGGGTCGGGTCCAGCCACAGGCGTTCCGGCGTGACAAACCAGCCGCGGCGGTCGGCGCGCCAGATAAGCCCGCTGGCCTCAAGCTGTGCCAGACTTTCGCGAATGGTGATGCGCGTGGTGTTGAAGATCGCGCACAGTTCGCGTTCAGACGGCAGCTTATCGCCGCTTTTCAACGCACCGCTCTGGATGCGCGCCTGCAGCTGCGCCTTGATCAACAGGTACTGTGGGATATCGCCCGGAATCGCTTTCATAGTCACTCGCTGTCACTTTTCACTGCCGCCATTATACAGACGCAGATGAATTTTTTGTTGCAGAGCCATTTTCCCTTTGACCCTTTGCCGAAAAGATCGTCATGATAAATGCAAATCTGGTATAGACCAAAGGTAAATAACATGACTTCGCGTAACTATCTGCTGCTGACCCCCGGCCCACTGACCACCTCACGCACCGTGAAAGAAGCGATGCTGTTCGATAGCTGCACCTGGGACGACGATTACAATATCGGCGTGGTGGAATCTATCCGCCAGCAGCTGAGCGCGCTGGCAACGGCTTCTGAAGGCTACACCTCTGTGCTCTTGCAGGGCAGCGGCAGCTACGCCGTGGAAGCGGTGCTGGGCAGCGCGCTCGGCAAGCAGGATAAGGTGCTGATTGTCAGCAACGGTGCCTACGGCGCTCGCATGGTCGAGATGGCGGGAATGATGGATATCGCCCATCACGCCTATGATTGCGGCGAAGTGTCCCGCCCGGACGTACAGGCGATCGCTGAGATCCTTAATGCCGACCCGGCGATCACCCATATCGCCATGGTGCATAGCGAAACCACCACCGGGATGCTCAACCCGATTGACGAGGTCGGCGCGCTGGCCCGTCAGTACGGCAAAACCTACATTGTGGACGCGATGAGCAGCTTCGGCGGTATTCCGATGGATATTGCCGCGCTGAATATCGATTTCCTGATCAGCTCCGCCAACAAATGCATTCAGGGCGTGCCTGGCTTTGCCTTCGTGATTGCCCGCACGGATAAACTCGCCGCGTGCAAAGGCCGCTCCCGCTCGCTGTCGCTGGATCTCTACGCCCAGTGGCGCTGCATGGAAGATAACCACGGTAAATGGCGATTCACCTCGCCAACTCATACCGTGCTGGCGTTTGCGCAGGCGCTGAAGGAGCTGGCGGAAGAAGGCGGCGTGGCGGCGCGTTATCAGCGCTATCAGCAAAACCAGCGCAGCCTGGTCGCCGGTATGCGGGAGCTGGGCTTTACCCCCCTGCTGGACGACGCGCTGCATTCACCGATCATCACCGCGTTTTATTCTCCAGAAGACCCGCAGTACCGCTTTAAAGCATTTTATAGCCGCCTGAAAGATCAGGGGTTTGTTATCTATCCGGGGAAGGTATCGCAGAGCGATTGCTTCCGTATTGGCAACATTGGCGAAGTGTACGACACCGATATCGCCGCCCTGCTGACCGCCGTTCGCCATGCGATGTACTGGACAAAATAAGGAGCCATCATGAACCGTATTAACGCCGTTATTCTCGATTGGGCGGGTACCACCGTCGATTTTGGCTCCTTCGCGCCGACGCAGATTTTCGTCGAGGCTTTTCGCCGCGCGTTTGGCGTGGAGATAACCCTCGCCGAAGCGCGCGTGCCGATGGGGCTTGGCAAGTGGCAGCATATTGAAGCGCTGGGCAAACTGCCGTCCGTCGATGCCCGCTGGCAGGCAAAATTTGGCCGTGCCATGAACGCGGCGGATATCGATGAGATTTATGCCACCTTTATGCCCCTGCAAATTGCCAAAGTTGTCGATTTTTCCGCGCCAATCGCCGGGGTTATCGACACGATTGCGGCACTGCGTAACGCGGGAATTAAGATTGGCTCCTGCTCTGGCTACCCGCGCGCGGTGATGGAGCGCCTGGTACCTGCCGCCGCCGAGCACGGCTACGCGCCGGATTGTTGGGTCGCCACCGACGATCTCGCCGCGGGCGGGCGTCCGGGGCCGTGGATGGCGCTGCAAAACGTGATTACGCTCGGTATCGATGCGGTGAGCCACTGCGTGAAGGTAGACGATGCCGCGCCGGGCATTACCGAAGGGCTGAATGCCGGAATGTGGACCGTGGGCCTGGCGGTGTCGGGCAATGAGTTCGGGGCGACGTGGGAGGAGTATCAGGCGATGAGCGTTACAGAGATTGCCACCCGCCGCGAGCACGCCGCCAGCAAGCTGTATGCCGCCGGGGCGCATTACGTGGTGGATTCGCTGGCGGATTTACCTGGCGTGATTGCCGAGATTAATACGCGTCTGTCGAAGGGCGAACGCCCGTAAACAGGTAACATCGGCGCCGTTCCCGGCGGCGCTTCGCTTGGCCGGGCTACATGGANNNNCCGGTAGCCCGGGCGAGGCATTTATGCCGACCCCGGGGAGGCAC
>CP070603.1:213037-214299 GCA_016939855.1 Kluyvera ascorbata | reverse complement strand
AATCCGCACCTTCACCGTCACCAGCAGCGCGGTCAGCAGCATCAGCGCCCCGGAAATCATCAGCGGCGACGTCAGCCCCAGACGGTCCAGCGCTAAACCGCCAATGGCCGCACCGCAGGTATTCGCCAACTGGATAACCGCTACCTGAATCGAACCGGCTTTCTCCGCCTGGTCAGCCAGCGAACGGGTGATCCACGTCGACCAGCCCACTGGCACCAGCGCGAACGCCAGCCCCCAGATAATGGCAATGCCTGCCGCCACCGCCTTTTCGCTTCCCCACAGCGCCAGCACCAGCGCGCTTATCGCCAGGATCAGCGGCGCACCGGCCAGCGCCAGCTTAACCGAATGTTTCAGGATAACCGCCGAGAACGAGGTGCCGACAAAGCTGGCAATCCCGAAGCTCAGCAGCACTAAGGTCAGGCCGTCCACGCCAAATCCTGCCAGATTCATATAAATTGGGCGAATATAGGTGAAGAAGGCGAACTGCCCGGCAAAGGACATAAAGATGGCGATCATCCCCGCCATGACGCCAGGACGTTGCAGCAGGCTAAACATATTCTGCTTGTGGTGCGCCGGTTCGCCCGGCAGCGATGGCAGCGCTTTCACCACCCAAACAATACACAGTACGCCCATCACCGCCGCGGCGTTGAACACGTTGCGCCAGCCAATAATACCGCCCAGGAAACTCCCCAGCGGCGCGGCAATCACCAGCGCGATAGAGACCGCGCCAAAGATAACCGACAGTGCTTTCGGTACCGTCCGTGCTGGCACCAGACGCATCGTCAGCGAGGCCGACATCGCCCAGAACCCGCCCAGCGCCAGACCCAGACAGGCGCGTCCCATCAGCAGCAGCGTAAACGAGTTGGCGAACGACACCAGCAGGCAGGAAAGCGTCAACAGAATGGAGAACAGAATCACTACGTAGCGGCGATCGAGACTGCCGATAATCTGGGTGACAAACAGGCTGGAGAACATGGCGACAAACGCCGTCACGGTGACCGACTGGCCAGCCACGCCTTCTGAAATGCCCAGATCTTCCGCCATCGGGGTCAGCAGGCTGACCGGTAAAAATTCCACGGTAATCAGGCAGGCCACACAAAACGCCACGGCAAAAACCGCCGACCAGTTCGGCCGCAGAACGCCCTCTGTGCGGGGCTTCTCTTCACTATGCTCACTCATTTCTTGTTACCTGCGCGGTGTTTTTGCTGAAAGGGTGCGCAGTGTAACATTTTAAGTGTGATGGATTTAACGTTTTGGCAACG
>CP070603.1:205164-212283 GCA_016939855.1 Kluyvera ascorbata | reverse complement strand
CGCCTTATCCGGCAGCCACAAACTCACTCCCCACGCGCCGATTTCACCAGCCCGGTGATCCACTCCTGATGGCCGTTAATCATCGGGTTTGGCACGGTGCGTGCCAGTTCTTGCGCCGGGACGCCAATCTGCGATTCCTGGGTCAGGATGCGCACGCGGTTGCCGGGCAGGTCTTCGAACAGCCAGGCGTGGATAACATCCAGACGGGTTGTGGCATCGCCTTCCGCCCAGCCGTGCCAGGCAATGCGCGCGGCTTTGCCGTCGACCGGTGGGACGTATTCGGTGATTTGCGCTTCAATCGGGAAGCCGAAGGTAGAGAAACGGAAGCGGGCGTTGGCGCTCAGCATCGGGCCACTGCCGTCATGGAAATGAATATCCGCTACGTTGCTGTAGTAGGTTGGCCACAGCGTGGTGTCGTCAAGCTGCGCCCAAATCTGTTTAGCGGTCAGGCCGCTGACGATGATTTCGTTAGAGGCGAAGTTGTCGGTGGTACCCGGCAGATAGCCTTCCGGCCAGACGATTGCGCTTTGCTGCATGGACTGTTTCATGATGAACCTCGTGAGTGATTGTGTTGACGAGGTAAATCATGCGCCCAGGAGTGATATAAATATAATCATCAATATTGATAAACAACATCACCCAACGTGATATCAATGCAGCCAGTGTACGCCGTTTTCATCATGGAACAGCGCATTATAGCGGTACTGGAAGGCGTTCAGCTCGCTGATTTCCGGCTCCAGCTCGCGCAGGAAGCTCAGCGCCAGGCGCACCTGGGCGTCGGTAATCGGCGCTGCCAGACGGGCCTTTTGCAGCCGCCGGTGCCAGCTCAGCATGTTCACTTCACTGCCGTCGACAATGCATACCTGCCAGATAAGCAGCATCTGCGCCGCGTTCTGCAAATGCGCTTCGTTCGGCCGCTCCAGATAGTGTAAATACGCTTCGCCCTGCGCTTTTCCTAGCTGATCTACCATTGACTCTACCGGCTCTGGCGTAATGCCAAGCCGCTCACTGAGACGGCGAATTGCCCGTCGGGAACCCGAGGTCAGGATCCGAAATCCTACTACAAACACCACCACCAGGGTGGCCAGAATCAACCAGATCATGCACGCTCTCACCTTAGCTAAACCCCGACATAATAATGGGATTTTGCGCCCTGTCGATAATCGAACATGCCATAATGTGCGTTATCTCCCTGAAGGAAGCCGCCGATGAAACCGGATCTCAGAACCCTCGACCTCAACCTGCTGAAAACGCTGGATGCGCTGCTCGATGAACGCAGCGTGACGCGAGCAGCCGCGCGGCTGTCGCTGACCCAGCCCGCCGTTAGCGGCATGTTGACCCGGCTGCGGGATAATTTTGGCGATCCGCTGTTTATCCGCGCCCCGCACGGCATGGTGCCGACGCTTCGCGCCCAGCAGTTAGCGCCGGTGGTCAAGCAGATCCTGAACGATATCAACATGCTGCTACAGCCGGCCCAGTTCGACCCGCTCACCGCCGACTTTACCTTCACCCTCGCCGCCACCGACTATGCGCTGAAAGCGGTGGTGGTGCCGTTTATCGCCGCGCTGAAGGTGCGCGCGCCGACGATTCGCGTCCGGGTGATCCCCGTTGAGCCGGAGCGGCTCAACGCGCAGTTTGAGCAGGGAAAAATCGACCTCGCGCTGCTGACCCCCAGCACCACGCCGGGCGACCTGCACAGCCGCACGCTGTACGAGGAGCGCTACGTCTGCATGCTGCGCGCCGACCATCCCGATGCCCGAGCGCCGCTGAGCCTCGACCGCTTCTGCGCGCTGGAGCATATTCTGGTCTCTTACGAGGGCGAGAGTTTCTGGGGGGTGACCGATGACGCGCTGGCAAAAGTGGGCCGCAAGCGCCGGGTCGGGCTGTCGGTAAGCAGCTTCCTGGTGCTGCCGGAAGTACTGGCGGTCAGCGAAATGATTGCCGTGGTGCCGAGCCGCCTTGCCAGCGCGCGCGCGTCAATCTGCGTGCAGGAGCCGCCGGTGGCGATTCACGGTTTTACCAAAAGTATGGCCTGGCACGAGCGTACGCATCGCGACCCGGCGCAGCAGTGGCTGCGCGAATTGCTGCATGAGACCAGCCAGCAGGCATAAAAAAGCCCGGTGCAGAACCGGGCAAAGAAGTTACCAAACACACTTACGCCATTTTTAACTGCTGAATCTTCTTCTCACGGCGAATTTTACGTTCTTCAAATACCGCGACGATGGCCATCAGGCAGATACAGCCGATAGCGGCGGTATCCAGCGCGGCGAAGGTGCCCGCCCAGCCGGTAAGGCCGAAGATTGGCGTACCGTCGGCAATCATCCCCAGGCCCAGCTTGGCGAAGCTGTCGCCAATCAGGTAAGCGAAGGTGCCTTTGATACCATCGGCCGCGCCGATCGCTTTTTTCGGTACGAAGCCTACCGCTGCCACGCCAATCAACAGCTGCGGGCCGAAGACCAGGAAACCGAGGGCGAACAGCGACGCCAGATAGACGTACTGGTTGCTGGCATGCTGATAAACGCCCAGCGTCGCAATGATTAAAGCCAGCGCTACGCAAGCCACCAGCGCACGACGACCGTTGGCGAGGTCGGAGAGCCAGCCCCACAGCAGGGTACCCACCAGCGCGCCAACTTCAAACAGGGTAAAGCCCTGAATCGCCACCTCTTTAGAGAGCTTCAGCTCCTGGAAAGCGTAGACCGTAGACCACTGGTCGATACCGATACGGACCACGTACAGGAAGATATTGGAGAAGCACAGCAGCCAAATAACTTTGTTTTTCAACACGTACTCAACAAAGATCTGCCACTTGGTCATGTCGTTGTCTTCGGTCTCTTTGTCCTCTTCGCTGATCTCTTCGCCGAACAGCTCTTCCGCTTTGCCGAGGCCGTAAGATTCCGGGGAGTCGCTACCAAAACGCAGGCCGATAAAGCCCACAATCAGCGCGATGATCGACGGGAAGATAAACATACCGATGACGTGACCGTCGAACAGAACGTTAGCGCCGAACAGCGCTACGCCTGCGGCACCTGCGCCGCCGAGGTTGTGGGAGATATTCCACATGCCGAGATAGGAACCGCGCTTGCGGCGAGGCGTCCACTTGGTGATGGTCGAATAGCTGCACGAGCCGCCGGTACTCTGGAAGAAACCGCTCAGGCCGTAGAAGGCAATCATCAGGAACAGGCTGGTTGAGCCCGGGCCCATGCTGGCGCTGAAGCCGAGCATACAGATAGCGGAGAGGATCAGCATCAGCGGCAGGAACTGCTTGGTGTTCTTGCCATCGGCGTAGTAGGAGACCAGCGTTTTACCCACGCCGTAGGTAATGGAGAAGCCGAGGCCAATCATCCCGAGCTGGGTCATGCTCAGCCCGTAGGTGGAGATCATGTCGTTCTGCGCGATGTTAAAGTTCTTACGAATCAGATACATCGTCAGGTAGCCGATAAAGACCACCAGATAGGACTGCATGAACGGTTTGAACCACATTTTGCGCCGCACGTCGAGCGGCAGATCCAGGGTCGGCTTGCGCACCTGGTTTAAGAAGGCCAGCATGGGTATCTCCTGATTTTTATACCTGCGTGATAGCCGGTATTGTAAAAATCAGCGACGCGTCTGGCCTGAGACACCGTCCAGGTGAAACCGGGAAAATTTCCTAGTTTTACGCCATTCGTCTTAGAAAGGTGAAGCGGGTCACGCTTCTCGCGGTGCCTGGGCGTTTAAGAACGGCAGCAGCAGCAGCGCCGAGATGCCCGCCGCAATGGCAATCACCACGAAGAACCCGGTCCAGTGCCACACCTCCATCACCTTCGCCAGCGGCCAGCCAGAGAGCGACGCGCCGAGGTAGGCAAACAGGCCAACAAAACCGGTGGCCGCGCCCGCCGCCTCTTTGTGCGAGCACTCCGCCGCCGCCATGCCGATGAGCATTTGCGGGCCGAAGACGAAGAACCCGGTGGTGAAGAAGCACGCCGCCTGCATCACGTAGCTGGCGAACGGCATCAGCCACAGCGAACCCACCGAGAGCAAAATCCCGGCGGCGAAAATCAGGTTCATCGGCCCACGGTTGCCGTTGAACAGTTTGTCCGAACCCCAGCCCGCGACCAGCGCGCCGATAAATCCGCCCAGCTCAAACATGGTTACCGCGGTGTTCGCCGTCACCAGATCGACGCCCAGCGTCTCGGACATGTACAGGTTGCCCCAATCGTTGATCGCCGCGCGCACCACGTACACCAGCACGTAGCACAGCGACAGCAGCCAGATGTAGGGGTTGAGCAGTACGTAGCGGGTGAAGATCTCTTTGCGCGTCAGACCCGCCCCTTCCTGCTGTTGGGCGATTTCCAGCTCGTCGTGCCGCCAGTCGCCAATCGGCGGCAGACCAATGGCCTGCGGACGGTCGCGCAGCCGCCAGCAGAGAAACAGGCCGACCACAATCGCCAGGGTTCCGGCGATGGTCATCCCCGCGCGCCAGCCGTAGTGCAGCGCCGCCGCCCCCATCACGATTGGGATTAATGCCCCGCCGACGTTGTGCGCGGTATTCCAGATGGCCCACCAGCCGCCACGCTCGTTGCGCGAGTACCAGGCGGTGAGCAAGCGGGCGCACACTGGCGCGCCCCAGCCCTGGAAGAAGGCGTTCAGCGCCCACAGCAGGGCAAAGGCCCACAGTGAAGTGGAGAAACCGAACAGGATGTTGACCACCCCGGTGGCAATCAGCCCAATCCCCATAAAATAGCGGGCGTTGGAGCGGTCGCTGACGATGCCGGAGATAAACTTCGACAGCCCATAGGTGATGTAAAACAGCGTCGCCAGCAGGCCGATATCGCTGCGGGTCAGCACGCCGGTAGTGAGAATTTCCGGCACCGCGGCGTTGAAGCTTTTGCGGGTGAAGTAAAACAGCGCGTAGCCAAGCCAGATGGTCAGCAGGATATGCCGCCGCCAGTAGCGGTATTGCGCATCCACTTCCTGCTTGTCGGTGATACGCGGGGCGTTAGCCGGAGCCTTGAGAAACTGAAACATCACCGTTCCTTACACGTAGCGCAGAGGCAAAGAAACACTGACCCGCGTGCCGTGCATGCAGGAAATAGTGAGCGAGCCGCCGAGCGCCGTCACCCGCTCGCGCATGCCGGTAAGGCCAAAGCCCTGTTGATTCGAGCCTGGCGGCAGGCCGCTGCCGTCGTCTTCCATCACCAGCATCAGCCGCTCATCCTGTTGCCAGCCCTGTAGCGTCACCGCGCTGGCGTTGGCGTGCTTCACAATGTTGTTGAGCCCTTCCTGGCAGACGCGGAACAGCGTCACGCGCTGGCTTTCGCTCAGCGTTGATTCATCAATTCGCCAGTCGAGGTGGCTGACGATACCCCGGCTTTCCAGCTCCATTTCACGCATCAGCGAGCGAATGGCCTGCTCCAGCGAGAGGTCGTCAAGCTGGCGCGGGCGCAGCCGACCCAGCAGGCGGCGCACGGCGTCGTAAACGCCCAGCGAAAGCTGCTCGATATGCGCCCCGCTCTGCTTCACGCCCGCGTTCTCCGGGGCCAGCCGCTGTACGATCCCGGCCTGAGTGCGGATGGCGGTGATGGTCTGCCCGATATCGTCATGCAGCTCGCGCGCCACGTCGCGGCGCACGCTCTCTTCGGTTTCCAGCAGACGCTCCGCCAGCCGGTGGTTGCGCGCCAGTTCGTTTTGCAGAGATTGGTTAAGCTCACGCAGCCGCTGAATGCCCGCGCCAAGCAGCAGCCCGGTCAGGCTTTGCGCCAGCAGCGAGAGCAGTAAATCAACGGGATGATCGTGCCAGGTCTGGCTGGCAATCAGGGCGATGGCATTCATCAGGGTGGCAATCAGCGCCCCCTGCCAGCCGTAGTGCCAGGCCAGCGCGATAATTGGTAACGCGAGGCAGAACGGGGTAAAGCGCGAGAGTTCTGCGGGCAAACCGAGCTGTAGCCACAGGCTGACGGTAAACAGCAGCAGATACCAGACCAGATGCCGCCCGCGCCAGTTTACCGGCTGCGATACCAGCGCCGGGCCGAGCGGCAGCCAGGTGGTGCTGGTAAGGTAGTGCCAGAACACAAGGCAGATAGGCGCCAGCGTTAGCCCGCCGGTTAAGGTCAGCAGCAGCGCGTTAAGCGCCGCCTCTCCCTGCCACAGCCAGGGCAAAGATTGCAGCAGCGCCGCCGCGGTGAGCGCCGCGCCCTGGAGCAGCAGCGTGCGCCAGTCACGCTGATGGCGATAGCGGGAAATCAGCGCCACCGGCAGCAGCGTCAGTGCGCTTCCGGTCATCAATAATAACGCGTGGTCCAGCGCTACTTCCTGCGCCAGCCAGTAAATCAGTAACCACTCCGCGCCTATCAGCACCGGCCAGTAACCGCGCGGGCATTGCAGCATTAGCCCCAGACGCAGACCGAACGGGAACAGCAGCACCGCCAGCTCCGGGCGTTCCACAAGGTGCAGGCTGATACTCCACAGGCAGAACCACGCGGCGGAGAAGATAAAGAAACAGGCGACAACGGTAATACACCGCGAAAAGACGCTGTTCATCACCAGCCGTCAAACATGCGGCGCGCCAGCTCGACGTCGTTGCTGACGCCCAGCTTTTCCATCAGGTTAGCGCGATGAACGTGTACCGTTTTCGGCGACAAGCCCAGCTCAGCGGCAATCTCTTTTACCGCCATCCCCTGTGCCAGCTTTTCCGCTACCTGACGTTCGCGTTTGGTCAGCGGGTCCTGACGACCTGCCGCCAGCTTGACGGCGATATCCGGCGTTAAGTAGCAGCCGCCGGTCGCCACGGTGTGTACCGCCGCAATCAGTTCGTCCGGGCTACAGCGTTTGGAGAGAAACCCGCGCGCACCCGCGTTCAGCGCCTGCTCGACCAGCGCCGGGCTGTCGTGAACGGAGAGCATGATAATTGCCATACCTTTCGGCAACTGGCTGAGCAGCTCAAGGCCGGAGATATCCGGCATCGAGATATCGCAGATACAGACCTGCACGCCGCGCCCCGGTAGCCCCGCCAGCGCTTCGCGACCGGAACCAAATTCGGCGACCACCTGCAAATCAGGCTCAAGGCCGAGCAGTTGGGCAAAGCCAGAGCGAACGATAGTGTGGTCGTCGATAAGGGCTACGGTGATCATGGGTTTGTCCTGG
>CP070603.1:202813-205155 GCA_016939855.1 Kluyvera ascorbata | reverse complement strand
AAAGGCGCTTACCTTAACGATAAGCGCCCTGGTGTTCAAGTCTTGAGCGGACTACTCGAAGAAGACGCTTATCTTGTTGAACATCGACGGGTCGGACTGGTTGCGAGTCACTTTCACCACGTCTTCCAGTTTGTCGATTTGGCTAATCATCTGCTCGAGCCGCTGATCGTCGTTGACCAATAGCCAAATGCGGCTCTTATCGCTGTCGTGAATCGGTAGACAGAGAATGCCCTCCACGTTGAAGGCGCGACGGGCAAAGAGCCCGCAGACGTGGGTCATTACGCCCGGGTGGTTGCGTACGGTGAGTTCCAGAATAACGTTGTCATGAGTCTGTTGTTGCATGGCTTATTCCCCCACCATTTCGGTATTTGCCGCACCCGGCGGCACCATCGGATACACTTTTTCTTCTGCGTCGATGCGTACGTGAATCAACGCCGGGCCCGGACGATTGATAATCGCCTGCAGCGCCGCCTGCGGGTCGGCTTCATTGTTCAAGTCGCAGGTTTCCAGACCGAACCCGGCGGCAATCTGCATAAAGTTAATCATGCCTGGGTAGGTGGCGGCAAATACGCCCTGTTTGTAGAACAGGCTCTGCTGCTGGTGTACCAGACCCAGCGCCTGGTTGTTCATCAGGATGATTTTCACATCCAGCTGATTTTCCGCCGCCGTCGCCATCTCCTGAATATTCATCATCAGGCTGCCGTCACCGGAGAAGCACAGCACTTTTTTGTCCGGGTTCGCCAGCGCCGCGCCGATAGCCGCAGGCAGRCCAAAGCCCATGGTGCCGAGGCCRCCGGAGGTCAGCCACTGGCGAGGACGGTTCAGCGGGTAAGCCTGCGCCACCCACATCTGGTGCTGACCAACGTCGGTGGTGATAATCGCGGTGTCGTCAACGCAGGCCGCCGCGGCGTTAATCAAGCCGTAGTGGCTGAGTGGGTCACCCGCTTCAGGAATGGCACCCGGGAACTCTTGTTGCAGTTCAGCCACTTTGCCACGCCACTCGTCGCGCCGCTGGGCGTCGATTTGCGGCAGCAGCTGGGTCAGCACGTCATCCACGTCCGCCTGAATCGCCACGTGAGCCTGTTTGATTTTACCCAGTTCGGCGCGGTCGATATCGACGTGGATAATCTTCGCGTTCGGACAGAACTCCGCCACTTTACCGGTCGCCCGGTCATCAAAACGCGCACCTAAAACCACCAGTAAATCAGACTGTTGAAGGATGAAATTGGTGCTGCGCGCGCCGTGCATCCCCAGCATGCCTAACGACAGCGGGTGCGCTTTTGGCAGCATGCCCAGCGCCATCAGGGTCATGGTGGTCGGCAGGTTGGCTTTTTCCGCCAGTTCGCGCACGCGTTCCGGCGCGTTGATAACGCCGCCGCCCAGATAGAGCACCGGGCGCTGTGCGGCGTTGATCATCGCCGCCGCTGCGCTCACGCTCTCGGCGCTGAATTCCGGCGTTGCCGCGCGACCGCCGGGTTCTGGCAGTTCGCTGATATCGATTTCCGCGGTCTGAACGTCCTTAGGAATGTCTATCCACACCGGGCCAGGGCGGCCTGACTGGGCAATCCGGAAAGCATCAGCAATAACCTGAGGTAATTCATTGATGTTGCGGACTAAATAGTTGTGTTTAGTGATGGGGATAGAGATACCGTAGGTGTCGACTTCCTGGAACGCGTCGGTGCCGATTAACGACGAGGCTACCTGACCGGTGATACACACCAGCGGAATGGAGTCGAGGCGCGCATCGGCGATGGCGGTCACCAGGTTGGTCGCGCCCGGCCCGCTACAGGCCATGCACACCGCCGGTTTGCCGTGGGTTCGCGCCATACCCTGGGCGATAAAGCCCGCGCCCTGCTCGTGTCGCGCCAGAATATGACGGATCTGCGTGCTCTGGCTTAAGGCGTCGTACAGCGGAAGCACCGTGCCGCCGGGGATGCCGGTCACCATGGTGATACCCTGGCGTTCCAGTAAATGAACGATTAATTGCGCGCCGGTAAAACGCGTGGTCTGTGATGTTGTGCCCGAACTTGCCATGCTCCAGTCCTTTCAACTGGGCCGACTATCCGGAGGGGGCTAGAAACTAAAAACCCCGCCCGGTTTGCGCCGGCGGGGTTTGGAATCGTGTGTGTTCCTGACCCTACGGCGCATTGCCGACGACCACCACCACACGCACGACGACCACCGCGGCTGGTAGCGCGGTTTTTAGTAGGGTCGAAGTCAGCATTGATGGGGTCATTAAGGGTCTTCTCTCAATTCGTTTAGTGAATTTATACAAACACAGCTTATTCAGGCTGACAATGGAAATATTTTCATCTGCGTAAAAATGCGTCAAAGATCACGTT
>CP070603.1:199477-202710 GCA_016939855.1 Kluyvera ascorbata | reverse complement strand
AACGTATTCTCATGACGCTTTCTGTTTTCTGCATTTTGCTGTTTGCCGCACTTTTGCACGCCAGCTGGAACGCCATCGTGAAGGCGGGAAACGACAAACTCTATTCCGCTATTGGCGTCACCGGCTCCGCCGCGTTTATCGCGCTACTGCTGTTGCCCTTCGCGCCTGCGCCCTCGGCGGCCAGCGTGCCGTTTATGGTGGCTTCCACCGTATTGCAGGTGATCTACACCGTACTGGTGGCGAAGACCTATCAGATTTCCGATATGAGCCAGACCTACCCGCTGATGCGCGGCACCGCGCCGCTGCTGGTCGCCATCATCAGCGTGCTGTTCCTTGGCGAGAGCCTCTCTACGCTGGCGTGGTGCGGAATAGCGGTTATCTGTACGGCGATCCTGGGAATGGCGTTCAATGGTCGAGGGGGTTCGCAGCGCGGCGTGATGTTAGCGCTGCTGAACGCCTGGATTATTGCCGGTTATACCCTGATCGACGGTACCGGCGTGCGCCTTTCTGACACCGCGCTGGGCTATACGCTGTGGTCGTTTTTCCTCAATGGTTCCAGCCTGCTGTGCTGGGCGATGATCGCCCGCCGCCGCGAAGCCTCGCGCTATCTGGTTCAGCACTGGAAAAAAGGCCTGATGGGCGGCATGGGGACGATGGGCTCCTACGGTCTGGCGCTGTGGGCGATGACCCAGGCTCCGCTGGCGGTGGTCGCCGCGCTACGTGAAAGCTCGATTCTGTTCGGCGCGCTGATCGCCTGGCTGCTGCTCAAAGAACGGGTCGCCGGGCTGCGCCTGGTAGCCGCTGGCGGTATCGCCGCGGGTGCCATTCTGCTGCGTCTCTCCTGACGCAACTGGCAACTATTGTTGCCGTTTACGTGTATAAATCCTGCCTGCATCACACATTTCATTTACATGACATGTGATTAAATTGTCATCTCATTGTGGTAGATTCCTCTCGCTTTTAGCGCAATTCCCGGACATTTATTCTTATAAACCCAATTTTTATAAAGTTATCAGCGAAATGAAAAGAGATAGAAACGTCAATATCCTGGTGATGCTGGTGTTGCTCGTCGCCGTCGGTCAGATGGCGCAAACCATTTATATTCCCGCAATTGCGCAGATGGCGAACGACCTGAACGTTCGCGAAGGGGCGGTGCAGAGCGTGATGGCGGCCTATCTGCTGACCTATGGCGTTTCGCAGCTGTTCTACGGCCCGCTTTCCGACCGCGTAGGCCGTCGCCCGGTGATCCTCGTCGGGATGTCGATATTTATGCTGGCGACGCTGGTGGCCATCACCACACACAGCCTGACGGTGCTGATTATTGCCAGTGCGATGCAGGGCATGGGGACCGGTGTGGGCGGCGTGATGGCGCGAACCTTGCCGCGTGACCTCTATGAGGGCAGCCAGCTTCGCCACGCTAATAGCCTGTTAAACATGGGTATTTTGGTCAGTCCACTGCTGGCGCCGCTGATTGGCGGCGTGCTGGAGACGCTCATCAACTGGCGTGCCTGCTACGGTTTTCTGCTGGTACTGTGTGCGGGCGTCACCATCAGCATGGCGCGCTGGATGCCGGAAACGCGCCCAACCGGCGCACCAAAAACCCGCCTTATCAGCAACTACAAAACGCTGTTCGGCAACAGCGGCTTTAACTGCTACCTGCTGATGCTGATTGGCGGCCTGGCCGGTATCGCGGTATTTGAAGCCAGCTCCGGCGTGCTGATGGGCGGCGTGCTGGGCTTAAGCAGCATGATGGTCAGTATCCTGTTTATTCTGCCGATTCCGGCGGCGTTCTTTGGCGCCTGGTTTGCCGGACGACCGAAAAAACGTTTCCCGACGCTGATGTGGCAGTCGGTGGTGTGCTGTCTGGCGGCGGGGGTGATGATGTGGCTCCCAGGCCTGTTCGGGGTCATGAATATCTGGACGCTACTGGTGCCTGCGGCGCTGTTCTTCTTCGGCGCGGGGATGCTGTTCCCGCTGGCGACCAGCGGCGCGATGGAGCCCTTCCCGTTCCTCGCCGGTACCGCCGGAGCGCTGGTTGGCGGCTTGCAGAACATTGGTTCCGGCGTGCTGGCCTGGCTGTCGGCAATGATGCCGCAAACCGGGCAAGGCAGCATCGGGCTGCTGATGACGCTGATGGGGCTGCTGATTTTCCTCTGCTGGCTGCCGCTGGCATCGCGCTTTGCGCAGCAAGGCCAGGCGGTGTAATACCGTCCGACCGTTGCCTGATGGCGCTTCGCTTATCAGGCCTACAAAGACCGTGAGTCGGCCGGGTAAGGCGGAGCCGCCACCCGGCATAAAACGCCTATTTAACCTGCTCCTGAAGCCAACCAATAAACGCCTCAATTTTCGGCCACTGCCTGCCGGGCAGCGTGGTGACGTAATAATGCTGATGACATTTCAGCGCCTTATCACCAAAAGGAGCCACCAACGCCCCGCTGTCGAGGCGCTTTTGCACCAGCCGCTTTCGCCCCATCGCCACGCCAATATGATTCATCGCCGCAATCACCGCTAAATCAGAACGATCGAAGCCAATACCCGATGATGTCGGCAAGTTCACTGCATACTGCTGCGCCCAGCTGTGCCATTCATCGGTTCCCGAATCGTTACTCCACGCCTGTCTGTCGTGCAGCAACGTACAGTGCGGCAGGTTCACCAGTGAGCCGCTCAGATCGTAGCGGCGAGCATATTCCGGGCTGCATACCGGCAGAATCTCTTCATCCATCAGGAAATGGTGCGTGAGCTGCGCGGACGGCGCATCGTCGAAATAAAGCGCCAGATCGACCCCAGCCCGCTGCATATTGATGTTGTCGTTACCGGTCAGGATGGTCAGTGAAATGGACGGATAGCGACGGGTAAAGTCACCGAGCGCCGGAACCAGCCAACACTGGGCGATAGAAGGCCGCGAGTAGACGGTGAGCGTCCCCGAAAGCTCCTGATTTTTGATATCAAGAATCTCCTGGTTGAGCGTATCCAGCGACGATTTCAGCGCCCAGAATACCCGTTTGCCTTCGTGGGTAAGCTCCACTTTGCGGTGCGAGCGGACAAACAGCTGAATGCCCAGTTCCTCTTCCAGTTGGTTAATACGGTGGCTGACGGCGCTGGGGCTTAATGACAGCTCGTCCGCCGCCAGCGCAAATGACTGATGCCGGGCCGCCACTTCAAAGGTATACAACTTCGACAGCTGCCAGCCGTTAAGCAGCCGATTTCTGACTTCGCGCAGGGGGTCCATATTC
>CP070603.1:194038-199427 GCA_016939855.1 Kluyvera ascorbata | reverse complement strand
AATCAGCACAAAGGTGATGCAGAGTGAATCATGTCGCATAAATCACCGGTAATTAGATGCAAATCACCCATTTGATTCAATCTGGCTCATGTGAGTGGGGATTTATATCGTTTGTCAGACCCTGCCTTATTTTTGTCCAATAACCCCAGGTTAATCACAGGGCAAGGTGAGTTATGCACTCTCAAATCTGGGTTGTGAGCACGCTGCTGATAAGCATCGTGTTAATCGTTTTGACCATCGTGAAGTTTAAATTCCACCCGTTTCTGGCGCTGCTGTTAGCCAGCTTCTTCGTGGGGACGATGATGGGCATGGGGCCGTTGGATATGGTCAATGCCATTGAGAACGGCATCGGCGGCACGCTCGGCTTCCTTGCCGCCGTTATCGGACTCGGGACCATTCTGGGCAAAATGATGGAAGTGTCCGGCGCGGCAGAGCGCATCGGCCTGACGCTACAGCGCTGCCGCTGGCTTTCCGTTGACGTCATTATGGTGCTGGTTGGGCTGATTTGCGGGATCACGCTGTTTGTGGAAGTGGGCGTGGTGCTGTTGATTCCGCTGGCTTTTTCGATTGCCAAAAAGACCAATACCTCGCTGCTGAAGCTGGCTATCCCGCTGTGTACGGCGCTGATGGCGGTGCACTGCGTGGTGCCACCGCATCCGGCTGCCCTGTTCGTGGCCAACAAACTGGGCGCAGACATTGGCACCGTGATTGTCTACGGTTTACTGGTGGGCTTAATGGCATCGCTGATTGGCGGACCGCTGTACCTGAAACTCCTCGGTAACCGTCTGCCGTTTAAGCCGGTACCGGCTGAGTTTTCCGACCTGAAAGTGCGCGAAGAAAGTACGCTACCGTCGCTGGGTGCTACGCTGTTTACCATACTGCTGCCGATTGGCCTGATGCTGGTGAAAACCGTCGCCGAGCTGAACATGGCGAAAGGCAGCACGGTGTATACGCTGCTGGAGTTTATTGGTAACCCGATCACCGCGATGTTTATCGCCGTTTTCGTGGCCTATTACATTCTCGGCCTGCGTCAGCACATCGGCATGGGTGCGCTGCTGACCCACACCGAAAACGGTTTTGGCTCCATTGCTAACATTTTGCTGATTATCGGCGCAGGTGGCGCATTCAACGCTATCCTCAAAAGCAGCGGGCTGGCGGATACGCTTGCGCTAATCCTCTCGAACATGCATATGCACCCGATTCTGCTGGCCTGGCTGGTGGCGTTAATCCTGCATGCTGCGGTGGGTTCCGCTACGGTGGCAATGATGGGGGCGACGGCAATCGTGGCACCGATGCTGCCGCTCTACCCTAACGTTAGCCCGGAGATCATCGCTATTGCCATCGGTTCTGGCGCTATTGGCTGCACGATCGTTACCGATTCCCTCTTCTGGCTGGTGAAGCAATACTGCGGTGCCACCCTGAATGAGACGTTCAAATACTATACAACCGCGACATTTATCGCCTCGGTTATTGCACTGGCGTGCACATTCCTGCTTTCCTTTATTATCTAAGCGCAAAGAGACTGACTATGGAAAACATTCAAACACTTATCGCCCAGTATCCTTTAGTGGAAGATCTGGTTGCTCTCAAGGAGACAACCTGGTTTAACCCTGGCACCACCTCTCTTGCGGAAGGTTTACCGTATGTTGGCCTGACCGAGCACGATGTCCAGGACGCCCACGCCCGTCTGACGCGCTTCGCGCCGTATCTGGCGCAGGCGTTCCCGGAAACCGCCGTCACCGGCGGCATTATCGAATCTGAGCTGGCCGCCATTCCATTGATGCAAAAGCGGCTGGAAAAAGAGTACGGGCAGCACATCAACGGCGAAATTCTGCTGAAGAAGGACAGCCACCTGCCGATTTCGGGCTCAATTAAAGCGCGTGGCGGCATTTATGAAGTGCTGACCCATGCGGAAAAACTGGCGCTGGAAGCGGGCCTGTTGACCACTAAAGACGACTACCGCGTCCTGCTTTCGCCCGAGTTCAAACAGTTCTTCAGCCAGTACAGCATCGCCGTCGGCTCCACCGGCAACCTCGGAATGTCGATTGGCATCATGAGCGCCCGTATCGGTTTTAACGTCACGGTGCACATGTCCGCTGACGCCCGCGCGTGGAAAAAAGCCAAACTGCGCAGCCACGGCGTGACGGTGGTGGAGTACGAAGAAGATTATGGCGTAGCGGTTGAACAGGGGCGCAAGGCAGCGGAGTCCGATCCAAACTGTTTCTTTATCGATGATGAAAACTCCCGCACGCTGTTCTTAGGCTATGCGGTAGCCGGGCAGCGTCTGAAGGCGCAGTTTGCAGAGCAAGGGCGCGTGGTGGATGCCGATCATCCGCTGTTTGTTTACCTGCCGTGCGGCGTCGGCGGCGGCCCTGGCGGCGTGGCGTTTGGCCTGAAGCTGGCGTTTGGCGATAACGTTCACTGCTTCTTCGCCGAGCCGACTCATTCACCGTGCATGCTGCTGGGGATTTATACCGGGCTGCACGACACCATTTCCGTGCAGGATATCGGCATCGACAACCTGACGGCGGCAGATGGGCTGGCGGTGGGTCGCGCCTCGGGCTTTGTCGGCCGGGCGATGGAGCGTCTGCTCGACGGTCTGTACACCCTCGATGACCAGACCATGTATGACATGCTGGGCTGGCTGGCGCAGGAGGAAGGCATTCGTCTTGAGCCGTCGGCGCTGGCAGGCATGGCTGGCCCTCAGCACGTTTGTGCCTCTACGGATTACCAGCAGATGCATGGCTTCAGCGCCGAGCAGCTCAATCACGCCACCCATCTGGTGTGGGCGACCGGCGGCGGTATGGTGCCGGAAGCCGAAATGGCGCAGTACCTGGCAAAAGGGCGCTAAGCCGCGTTAACCTCAAGCAGCATCGCCGTTATTGCGCGATGCTGCTTCATCACAATCGTGCCACTTCTCCCGGCATTGTGGCATCTCAGGTCAAAGCGTATTGCCGCACGTCACACTCCTCTCCCCTGCCGCCAGCGTTAAGAAGCGGCATCGATATACTCCAGGCTATCTCGTATCCCTACGATAAACCGGAGAACACAATGCAACAGGCTGAAAAATCGGTTGGCCGCGGCGGTTTTACCCTGCTCATCTGGGTACTGCTTCTGCTCCTCGGCTGCGTGCTGTTTTTCTTTTCGCTCGACCGGCAAATAGTTTCTATCCTCAAAACCACCCTCATGCAGGAACTGGGGCTCGATAACAGCGACTATTCGGTGCTGATCAGCGCTTTTATGATCCCCTACACCTTCATGTACTTCTTCGTCGGCGGCATCGTCGACCGCTTCGGCAGCCGCTATGTGCTGTGCGCGCTGATGGTATTGATGTCGATTGCCACGCTGATCACCGGCCTGTCGCACTCAATGACCGGGCTTATCGTCGGGCGCGTGATGCTAGGGTTGGCGGAATCCGGGATTGTGCCAGCGCTGACGCTGGCGGTCTTTACCTGGTTTCGCGCCGAGCAGCGTGCCTTTGCCTTCCAGCTCACCAATATTATTCAGTCGTTGGGGCTTATCCTGGCGCCGCCATTCGTGGCCTGGGTGACTATCTCTACCGGCTGGCGCTGGGCGTTCTTTATCCCTGCCATGGCGGGCGTGGTCGTTGGGGTGATGTGGTATCTCTCTAGTCGTAAAACGCCGCCTGCGGCCGACGACACGGCACAGGTGAGCGCCGTCAGCGTGCCGCTGGTTGAGCGCTACAAGATGGTGCTGACCTCAAAACCTATCTGGGCGCTGCTGATTGCTCGCCTGCTCACCGACCCGTTCTGGTTCTTCTATCAATACTGGCAGGTCGGCTTTATGCAGGAAAAAATCGGCCTGACGCTGGCAGAAGTTGGCAAGCTGATGTGGCTGCCGCCGCTGGTTGCCGTTTTTGGCGTGCTGGCGGTGTGCTGGGCCTCTGACCGTCTGGTGGCGCGCGGCATGGACGCGACCCGCGCCCGCTTAACCATTATCTGGTCCGTCACCTGTCTGGCGCCGTTGGTGTTCCTGCTACCGTCCATCAGCAACGCCTACGCGGCGGTGGCTATCATGACGGTGATTAACTTTATGTGCACCGCCTGGCTCAGCATGGCCACCATTATGATGGGCGGGCTGGCACCGCGCGTCGCCATCGCCACCGCTATCGGCGTGATGAGCGCCCTGGGCGGCGTGACCTCCATTATCTTTAACGGCTTTGTCGGCACCATCATCGACCACTTCGGTTATTCGATGCCGATATACGCTGGCGCAACGCTACACCCCATCGGCGCGCTGGTGTTAGCCGCCTTCTTCCTGCGTCGTAAAAAATCCTTTGTTGCTCGTCCGGAGACCGTCTGATGACTGATATCGTTGTTGCGCCCGTGGCACACGCCTGCGCAGATTTCACCGTGCTTTACTGTCTTATCAATCACCACAACCACCAGTTTGCCGCCTGGTATGATGCGGAGCACCGCATCACCGTGGGCCAGCGCCGCTTACCCGACGGCCCGTGGCAGACTTTTCAACCGGAGGGATGCTGGCTACCGGAGCGCGAACGTTACTCGCATATCACCGAGTTTGATTCGCACAATTATCTGACGATGGCGGTAGATAGCGCCGGATACCTGCATCTTTCCGGCAATATGCACGTTGATCCACTCATTTACTTCAGAAGCCGCGCACCGCTGGACGTCACCACCCTGGAGTGTGTTCCTGCGATGACCGGCGAACGGGAAACGCGGGCCACCTACCCGGTGTTCTTTAAAGACGTGCAGGGCCGCCTGCTGTTCCGCTATCGCGATGGCTGCAGCGGCAACGGTGATGACCTGTACAACATTTTCGACGCCGAGCGTCAGCAGTGGTCGCGCCTGCTGGAAACACCGCTGCTCAACGGTGAAGGGGCGCGCAACGGCTACGCGCGCCAGCCGCTGCTGGGGCCGGACGGCTACTGGCATATGGTGTGGATGTGGCGCGAAACACCGCACTGCGAAACCAACAATAATCTCTCGTACGCGCGCAGCCGCGACCTTCAGCAGTGGGAAAAATCAGACGGCACGCCGCTTACGCTGCCTATCGCCCGCCATCAGGGTGAGATTGTCGACGATGCGGGCATCGGCGGCGGGCTGATTAATATGGTGCAGGAGGTGGGCTTTGATAATCAGGCGCGCCCGGTGCTGATTTATCATCGTTATGATGACCGGGGACTGTCGCAGGCGTATCTGGCACGCCCGGACGGCAAGGGCGGCTGGCAAAAAACGCAGATCAGCCAGTGGGATTTTCGCTGGGACTTCAGCGGCGGCGGCTCTATTCCGCCGGACGTTACCCTCAGCGCGCCGCGCGCTATCGGCCACGGACAAATGGCCGTGGAATGGACCTCAACCTGGGCCGGTAGCGGCGTGTGGATTATTGATGACCGGACGCTTAC
>CP070603.1:193816-193973 GCA_016939855.1 Kluyvera ascorbata | reverse complement strand
TTGCGCCGCAGGCGGAAGTGCAGTTAGTGGCTGCGCAGAACAGCGATTACAGCCCGCAAAGCCGCTACTGGCTGCGCTGGGAAGCGCTGCCCATTTTCCGCGACGTACCGCACGAGGCAAAAACCGGCTCCACGCTGCTGGAAGTGATAGAAGTGAA
>CP070603.1:190592-193751 GCA_016939855.1 Kluyvera ascorbata | reverse complement strand
CCAGCAGCTTCGCTTTTTCCTCTTCTTCCTGCTGAGCCTGCTGCGTTTCCAGCATTTTCTTCTCGTACACCTTAAAGAACGGGTAGTAGATAGCCAGCGAGATAAAGAAGCAGATAAACACCAGCCCGCAGGCAATCAGGTTCCAGTTGGTGGTGATAAGCGCCCCGAGCGGAGCCGGGATGGTAAACGGCGGTTTCACCATCATGCGCGGAATCAGCCCGCTGATGGTAAAGAGATACACCACCACCGTGTTGACCATCGGCGCCAGAATAAACGGCACCGCCAGAATCGGGTTCATCACGATCGGCGCGCCGAAAATCATGGGCTCATTGATGTTGAACAGGCCGGGGATAAACGACAGCTTACCCAGCGATTTCAGATAGATAACCTTTGAGCGAATAAACAACACCACCAGCGCCAGCGTGGAGCCCGTACCGCCCATCTGCGCATACCACTGGAAGAACTGTTCCGTGAAGATATTCGGCAAGTCGTAGGCGCTGGTTCCGGCCTGGAACAGCTCCATATTCTGCACGATGGCCTGGTCCCACAGCGGGCGAATCAACGGCCCCATCACCGCGTGACCGTGAATACCAAACACCCAGAACAGGTCGATAAAGAACTGCGTGACGATACCGCCGAACAGGTTGGTACCGGTCATAAAGCCCTTCAACGGCATGATGATGTAGCTGATGATGGCGTTAATATCGATATTTAAAAAGTGTCGCGGGATCCAGAAAATCAGCACCACCGCCAGCGTCGGGAACAGCGCTGAGAAGGAGCTGGCAACCACCGGCGGCACGCCTGCGGGCATCTTAATTTCGATATTGCGAACTTTAATAAATCGATAGATTTCAATGGCAATCAGCGAGGAGATAATCGCCCCAAACAGTCCCTGCGAACTCAGCGACGCCACCGGAATATAGCGCCCGGAAATCGCATCACCGGCGACGGTCACGCCCTCTTTAATATTCACCGGCACAATCATCAGCAGCGTGGCGAGCATCGCCAGCAGGCCGCTGGTGATATCGTTGAGCTTGTAGCTTTTCCCCAAAAATGAGCCGATGGTGAACGCGGCGTACAGCGACATTAGTCCAACGGTAAAGCGGAAAGGCACATCCAGAATATCGCGCCACGGTGCGATAAAATCCATGTACCCTTTAATCGGGATATTCAGCAGAATAACGAAAAACGATCCGACAATGGTCAGCGGTAAAATAGAGATTAAGCCGTTACGAATGGCCTGCATATGGCGCTGATTACCAATAGCATTCGCTACCGGCAGCATTTTTTCCGCCAGCCGTTCAAAGTAAGACATGTTACTCCCCCTCGAATCCGTTATTGGCAATCACCGTTGAGAACCATTGCCCGGATTTTTTCAGCGACCGCTGTTGGGTGGCTAAATCAAGGCGATAGAATCCATAGCGATTTTTATAGGCGTTTTGCCACGACCAGCAGTCAATAAACGTCCACATGTGGTAACCCAGACAATTGCTGCCGTCGGCCATGGCCTGATGGAGATATCCCAGATGTTCTTTGAGGAATTCAATGCGGTAATCGTCCTGCACCTGGCCGTTCACCATAAATTGTTCTTCATCCTGAATACCGATGCCGTTTTCAGAAACAAACCACGGTAAATTGCCGTAGCGTTCTTTCACCACCATCGCGATGTCGTAAAGCGCCGCTGGATAAATCTCAATGCCGCGCGAGGTATTCATTCTGCGTCCCGGCATAATGTATTCCTCAAAGAAGCGTTCCGGCACAAAACCGTGCGGCTCTGCCAGCGGTGTTTCACGCGCTTTGACCCGGCGAGGACGGTAATAGTTAATCCCCAGCAGGTCGATACGCGTATTGGCGATAAGCGCACAGTCTTGCGCTAAATATTCCGGCAACTGATCATGCTCGCGCAGAATCGCCACCAGTTCGTCAGGATATTTGCCCAATAAAATAGGTTCGTTGATGCTGCGGGTATAAAACAGGTCGGCCATGGCGGCGGCCTGTAAATCTTCCGGCGTATCGCTACGCGGGTAGACCGGAATAACGTCCATAATAATGCCAATCTGCCCGGCAAGGCCCAGCTCGCGCCACGCGGCGACCGCCTTACAGTGCGCCAGCACGATGTGGTGCAACACCTGCGCCGCACGGCGGAAATCGGTGACATAGGGATAATGACGAGGGTGTAAATACCCCGCTTCCGCCGGAATTAGCGGTTCGTTAAAGGTGAACCAATAGCGGACGCGATCGCCAAACAGCTGGTAGCAAATACGCGCGTAACGGGCAAAGGCGTCAATCACGTCGCGATTTTCAAAGCCGCCCTTTTCCTGTAGCGCCATTGGCATATCGAAGTGATAGAGATTAATAAAGGGTTCAATACCCTGCGCGAGCAATTCATCAATCACGGCGTTATAAAACGCCACCGCCTGTTGATTGACTTCACCGTCGCCGTCGGGGATGAGCCGGGACCAGGAGAGCGAGGTGCGAAAGGAGTTCAGGCCTATCTCTTTGGCGCGCTGAATATCTTCCCGATAATGCTGATAAAACGTCGAGGTATCATCCGCCGTGACGCCCTGGAAAAAGCGCTCGTTAAAATGATGTGAAGCATAATCCCAGATATTGTCGCCTTTGCCATCGCCGGGAATACGGCCTTCAGATTGCGTGGCGCTGGTTGCGGTACCCCACCAGAAATTATCAGGAAAATGGTATTTCATGGCCTGTCCTTATTGTGCTTTGGCTAATAAAGACAGCGCGTGATCCAGGACTTTATCGCCCTGCATCGAGCCATATTGCATCATATCAATGGCTGCCACCGGCACACCCTGTGGTTCAGCGACAGCCGCTAAACGCTGTAGCTGGAATTTCACCTGCGGGCCTAACAAAATAACGTCGGCATCTTCGATAATCTGATCGAATTCAGAAACCGGGACGGCGGTAATATCCACATCAATATCGCGGCTAGCGGCAGATTGTTTCATTCTTTCAACTAACATACTGGTCGACATGCCTGCTGCGCAGCATAAAAAGATCTTCTTCATCATTTTCCCCTGGCGTTATAAGCGTGGTATTCCGCGGAAATACGGCAAAATATATTCTGCGTAGTAGGGTAGAAAGCGGCAAGTGAAGGGCGGCACAAAACTGATCTATATCGCTGGTACTTTTATTATT
>CP070603.1:189444-190545 GCA_016939855.1 Kluyvera ascorbata | reverse complement strand
AATGTTACTTTTAATTTCCACAGTGTTATTTTTATTCTTTTTTTATGCATTACCTCCCACTCTGACCGATTAACGGCACTGATTTGGCGACACGCCAAACTGTCGACGAAAAGCACGGGAAAAGTAGCTAACGTCGCCAAATCCACAGCGAATGGCGATGTCATTTACCGAATCACAGGTAAAACGTAGCTGATAACGGGACTGCAATAGCCGCACGCGAGCAAGGTATTGCTGAGGAGAGATGCCGGTGTAGTCGCTAAAACCGCGCTGCAGCGTGCGCCGGGAAAGGCCGAACTCGTGGCACAGCGCATCGAGGTCGAGCGGCTGCTGCCACTGGCCGTTGAGGCGAATCAACACCTGACTGATACGGTCTTCGCTGGAGTGAAAATCCTGGGTTTTATAGCGCCATAGGTTCAGGGTGTGCAGCACTTCAAGAAAAATCATCTCCTTATGGCTTTCTGCCAGCAGCTTGTCGCTGAACTCTGCCTCGTTGTGGCTGGCCAAACGGTCAAAAATGCGCTGCATAATGCCCACGTCCACCTGCCAGACGTTGCTCTCACCCTCCTTCGGCAGGAGATAATCAATCTGTTTGATAAAGTTAAAGTTATCGCGCCCCAGATACAGCAGGTTCACCTGCTGCAACGCCTTCATCTCTTCAAACAGATGGTAGTCCTGACGATTCAGGTAGCAGAGCGTTCCGCTGCTCAGCAGCCAGGGTTTTTCATTGATGACGTGGATGCCGCTACCATTGCCCACCAGGAACAGTTCGCAGTATTCATGGGTGTGTTCATGACTGATATTTTTTTCCGGTTTCCAGAAATGGAACACCACGCTTTCCAGCGGGTGGTGAAAGTGGGTTTCCCGGGGCAGCACGAGCGGCATAGGCACTCCAGATGCGTTATCACAGTGAAGAGATAGTGATACCAGAATCCATAGCGGAGACCTTGACCTGTTTGCCATCCGGCAGGCCCGTCTGGCAAACAGAGAAAGCTTATTCGGCCTGGCTTAACATCGCCATTAATTCTATCGGCGAGCGGTGCTGTTTCAGGAGGTCGCGCATTGCTTTCATGTATGGCGCGCTGTAGGTGAAGAAACGGCGAT
>CP070603.1:188248-188449 GCA_016939855.1 Kluyvera ascorbata | reverse complement strand
ACTTGACGTCCTGTCATGCAAAATCCTTTATAAAAATAACAAGCTGGCGAATGTGGGTAACAGCAAACAACAATGCGAGCGATAACACCGCGAGGGAGATCAAAAATTTATCACGTACCGCGCGCGGCTGAGTAAAATCGCTCTGTGTGACGTCCATGACGTTGCGATTACGGGTGTATTGCCAGAGGATGATAGCGACAA
>CP070603.1:188133-188228 GCA_016939855.1 Kluyvera ascorbata | reverse complement strand
ACCCAGAATAGTCCGCCAGCCTGATGCCAGTTATGCTTTAGCGCCAGCGCCATCAGCGCGCCGTAGCCAAGCAGCGTGCGATACCAGGCGAGCGA
>CP070603.1:187880-188098 GCA_016939855.1 Kluyvera ascorbata | reverse complement strand
GGCGGGCTTTGCGGTTATCCGCCATAGAACACCAGAATCATCACCACCGCAGCAACCAGCGCCAGTATCAGGCTAATGACCAGTAGACTACGGGTGTAAGGAAGATCCTCTTTCAGGCGCATCGCTTTTTCATTACGCAACCAGCGCAGATAGCCATAGATCGCCAGCCCTCCCGCGAACAGGCAGAGCATCAGCGCTAGCGCTTCACGAATCACTGG
>CP070603.1:177049-182817 GCA_016939855.1 Kluyvera ascorbata | reverse complement strand
CGGCCAGTAGTCTTTATTAGCCTCAATTAAATCATCCAGAATCGCTTTTGCCACAGAAGCGCTCGGCACCGTTTTCGACAGCGTAATCGCCTGCCACAGCTTGTGGTATGAACGATGTTCCCAGGCATCAACGACCAGTTTTTCCACCGCAACCTGCTGGCTCATCATCCCTTTCTGGAAGTTTGGAATATCCCCCACCGTCAGCGGTTCCGGGCCGTTGTGGCCGACGAGGCATGGAATTTCAACCATCGCATCGGCGTCAAAGTTATGGATAGCGCCGTTGTTCGGCACAATGAGCAGCATTCTTTCCTGGGTATTAAAGGCAATCGCAGTGGCAAGATCGACGATGTAAGACGCATGTTCGTCAATTTCCAGATCTCCCGCCGAGGATTTACCGGCTTCTGTAATCGCCCGGCATGCGCTGAACACATTTTTCTCACGGTGATCCATCACTTCATTGGCTCGGGTACGTTCCGGATTTGAGTGCGCCACTACATAGTCCGGGAACAGATAGTATTTCAGGTAGGTGTTCGGCATGGTGTCCGGGTCCAGCGCCTGTACATCTTTCGCTTTGGCGAAAGTGTCGTTCCAACTGGCTTCAGTATGCGGGTCGTTTGATGGCGGAACATAGCCATATTTCGCGACATATTCTCGTAACTTAGGCATCAAATCGTTCCCCTGAAGGTCTTCGATAGATGTCCACCAGCCAAAGTGGTTCAGCCCGTAGTAGCGAACGCGCATCTGCTTGCGGTCTTTCAGACCAACAATCTGCGCCATCCGTCCTTCAATGCCGATAGGCATGTCGCAGATGTTGAGGATTTTGGCATCCGGACGCAGACGACGGGTCGCTTCCGCCACAATCGCCGCCGGGTTGGAGTAGTTAAGCATCCAGGCGTTCGGCGAGTATTTTTGCATGTAATCCACCAGTTCCAGCACGCCGCCAATGGAGCGCATGCCGTAGGCAATGCCGCCTGGTCCACAGGTTTCCTGACCCAGTACACCGTGGCGCAGCGGAATCTTCTCATCCTTTTCACGCATCGGGTATTTACCCACGCGAATATGCGCCATCACGAAATCGACGTCGGTAAACGCCACCTGCGGGTCTGTGGTGTAGCTGAATTCAATCTCCGGCGCCTGCTCTTTTAGAATCACCTTACAGGCTTCTGCAATCGTCTCCTGTCGCGCACCGTCGTTGTCGTAAAATTTCAGCGCTCGCAGTGGAAAACGATCCTGATTTGCCAGCAGCATCAAGACGATACCTGGAGTAAAAGTACTGCCGCCGCCTGCGATAACAACTGAGAATTTTTTCATGATACTGCCTCCGTCATGGTGGTTTGTTCGGTCTGTAGAGAATCTTTCATCAGGCTTTCAAGCTGGTCGCGGACCTGTGGTACATGCAGGCCAACGATGACCTGAATGCCGTTGCCGCGGCGCACCACACCGTGCGCGCCCAGCGCTTTGAATACGTCATCACTTTGCGTTTTCGCCATATCGGTTAGCGCAATACGTAATCGGGTCGCGCAGTTGTTGATGCTTTCAATATTGGCGGCTCCGCCCAGCGCCTGGAGAATGCCTGCCGCCTGGCCCAATTTGGTGTCGCTCGCGCCAGCCGCTGAGGTTTTGCCACGCGCGGCCTGGTAGTCTGCTTTGCTGTAGAGCTTGATTTCACTGTCTTCACGGCCCGGCGTTTTCAGATTGAAGCGCAGAATTAAGGCCCGGAAGACGACGAAGTAGAGGGCGGTAAAGCACACGCCGATACCTATCTGGGTAAACATCACCGACGCATGGTTATGGAACATCGGGATCCAGTTTTGCGGGATAAACTGGTCAAGAAGGCCGCCGCCAAAGTTCCCCACCACGCCGCACATGTACATCACGGTCGACATGGTAGCTGCCAGTACGGCGTGAATGGCGAACAGCAGCGGAGAGATAAACAGGAAGGTGAACTCCAGCGGTTCCGTGATCCCGACCAGCATGGCGGTCAGCGTGGCAGGAATGAGCAGCCCCGCGACCTTGATGCGGTTTTCAGGGGCTGCGGTGAAGTAAAGCGCCAGCGCAATCCCGACGGAACCAAACACTTTTGAGTTACCGTGCAGCGCAAAGCCGCCTTCCGGGAACAGCGCTTTGAGTGATTCAGTGCTTTGGCTGAATTCCTGGAGATGCTGAGCCCAATAAACCTGAATTCCGCCTTCAACCGCCGCCGGGCCAAAAATAAAGGGACCGTAGACGAAGTGATGCAGGCCTGTAGGAATAAGAATGCGCTCAAGGAAGGTATAAACCCAGACGCCCAGGGCCCCGGCACTGCGTAAAAATGCCTGCAGTGATTCAATGCCCAATTGGACTTTTGGCCAGCCTAAAAGTGTTATCCACGCGCAGGGGATCATGGCGAGGAAAGCCACGATAACGACAAACGAAGATCCCTGGAAAATACCGAGGAAAACCGGCAGTGGCTTATCAAAATAGCGGTTATGCAACGCGGTCACGATACCCGAGATGACAATAGCGCCGATGATGCTGGTATCCAGCGTCTTAATCCCGGCAATCATCGTCAGGCCGCTTCCCGCCACCGGATCAGCGGAGAAGTCGACGCCAAAAAAGTGGCCCCAGGTCATTCCCATGGCATTGATGAAATAGTTCCAGGTCAGGAAGCTAACCAGTACGGCCAGACAGGCTCGCCCTTGTGCCTGTTTAGCAAGGCCAATCGGTAAGCCAACGGCAAAAATAAGCGGCATGTTTCTGAATACCGTCCAGCCGCCTTCTTCAATAATGTGAACAATCTGAGCGAATAAACTATCAGGTGCAGTGAGTGCTTCACCCACAAACATTGGGTTACGCAACATAATGGCGATACCCACCACAATCCCCGCGAACGGAAATAATAAAACTGGGGTAAACATGGCGCCGCCAAAGCGTTGTATTTGACTGAGCATTTAGCAATCCTCATTTAACAACTCGTAGGGTAAGTGGCCTTATTAATGTTGATTTCCGGCCTGCTACGAGGATAGGAATTAGCCCGTCAGACAACATGCGCTGAGCACGCGATTCGTGATCGCTTTCATGGTTTTAATTCAGGCGATGTTGTCTAATTTTTAAGATAAAAATAGACATGTCATATCGCTCAATTCCGTTCTGTTATAAGAATTGTCATTATTTGCCTGTAATTGATTACTTTTTAATAAGAAACGGCGGTTCAATAAACCTGGTTTGATTGGAAATAGAGGTCCAGAAGTGATCTATAAATCTATTGCGGACAGGCTACGCCTACGGCTCAACTCATCCGATTTCAACATTGGCAGCCCGATTCCAGGCGAGAAAGCGTTAGCGCAGGAATTTGGCGTTGCGCGGATGACCATCCGCAAAGCGGTCGACCTGCTGGTCGAGTGGGGTCTGGTGGTTCGTCGGCAGGGTAGCGGCACCTATGTTGCCCATAAAGATATCCACCATGAAACCTCAAACCTGACCGGGCTGGCCGAGATTTTACGCAAGCAGGGCAAAGAGGTAAGAAGCCACGTCCTGGTTTTCGAGGTGATGCCCGCGCCGCCCGCCATTGCCAGCCAGCTTCGCATTCAAATCAATGAGCGGATCTACTTTTCCCGGCGGGTACGCTACGTTGATGGAAAGCCCTTGATGCTTGAAGACAGCTATATGCCGGTTAAGCTCTTTCGCAATCTGTCGCTGGTGCATCTGGAGGGGTCAAAGTTTGATTACATCGAAAAAGAGTGCGGGATAACAATCAGCGGTAACTATGAAAGCCTGGCACCGGTGCTGGCTGATAAGCAGTTGGCCCAGTCGATGAACGTACCCGAACAAACACCGCTGCTGCGTATTACCTCCCTTTCCTACAGCGACAGCGGTGAGTTTCTTAACTATTCAGTGATGTTCCGTAACGCCAGCGAATATCAGGTGGATTATCACCTCAGGCGCATCCACAACCCTAGCCCATCCCCCAGAACAGCACCGCCAGAAGCTGAGGCGTGATGATGCGCAGGAACATCACCAGCGGGTAGACGGTCGCGTAGGAGAGCGCCGCCGCGCCGCTGGTCGCGTGCAGGTTATTGGCAAACGCCAGCGCCGGAGGGTCGGTCATCGAACCGGCCAGCATGCCGCAGAGGGTCAGGTAGTTCATCTTCGCTAGCACCCGGGCCAGTATGCCCACCGTGAGCAGCGGGATACCGGTAATCAGGATGCCGTAGCCAATCCAGCTCAGCCCTTCGCCATGTAGCAGCGTATCCACAAAGCCGCCGCCGGACTTGAGCCCTACCACCGAAAGGAACAGCACAATCCCCAGCTCGCGCAGCGCCAGGTTGGCGCTCGGCGGCATAAACCAGTAGAGCTTGCCGATGCTGCCGATACGGCCCAGGATCAGCGCCATAATCAGCGGCCCGCCCGCCAGACCGAGCTTTAACGCGACCGGGAAGCCGGGGATAAACAGTGGGATAGAGCCGAGCAGTACGCCAAGACCAATACCGATAAACACCGGCAGCATCTGCACCTGCTGCAATTTCTGCTGGGCGTTGCCAAGGTCGGAGGCGACGGCATCAATGGCCGCCGGACGCCCCACGAGGTTGAGGATGTCGCCAAACTGTAGGCTGGCATTGCTGCTGGCGACCAGTTCAACCCCGGCGCGGTTTAAGCGGGAGATCACCACGTCATAACGCTGTTTATAGTGTAGATCGCGGATTTTCTTGCCTAATACCTTCTCGTTGGTCACCACCACCCTTTCCACTTTGAGATCCGTGCCTCGGGTGGAAAGCGACGTTTCAACCTCTTTGCCGATCACCAGTTGCGCACTACGCAGATCCGCCGCTTCCCCCACCAGGTGCAGCAGGTCGCCACTCTCAATAATGGTCGTTGGCGAAGGCACCATCAGCGTTTCACCCCGTTTGAGGCGCGAGCAGATAATTTTATCGCTGTTGATAACGGGCACATCCTGAATCGCCATGTGGTTCAGATTGGGGTTCTCAACGCGGATATTGATGGTCTGAAGATGGGAATGGCTGGAACCCGCCTGCTCATCGAAGCGCTGCGCCTCTTTGTCGACGTTAATACGAAAGCACAGGCGCACCAGCCACATGGTGAGCAGAATGCCGCAGATACCAAACGGGTAGGCCATCGCGTAGCTCATCCCCATCTGGTCTACGACGCTAAACGGTTCGCCAAGATCGCGCAGAATTTGCTGCCCGGCACCCAGCGCAGGGGTATTGGTCACCGCGCCGGAAAAGATGCCCAGCACGACGGGAAGCGGGATCGCGAAGATTTTATGCAGCAGCGTGGTGACCAGACCGCCAAGCACCACAATCAGGATGGCGAACAGGTTCAGCCGCAGGCCAGAAACGCGCAGCGAAGCGAAAAATCCCGGCCCCACCTGGATACCGATGGTGTAGACGAACAGAATCAGGCCGAATTCCTGGATAAAGTGCAGCATCGGGCTGCTTAGCGTGATGCCTGCCTGATCGACAAAGTGGCCAACGATAATCCCACCGAACAGCACGCCGCCGATGCCAAAGCCAATCCCGCGGATTTTGACGTTGCCAATCCACAGCCCGACCACCGCCACCAGTGCCAGGACGCTTACCGTCAATGCTATATCACTCATCGTTTTTTCCCTGTGAATAACATTATTAACATCAGGGATTATGTCTGAGTCGGAGGGAGCTTGTATGTAGTACGGCGCACATTAATCGACTGAGGAAATATCACTATTCAGGTGCGTCTTTACTCTTAGCCGCAATTTCTAACTGCTGAATACTTTTATCAGGGGAAGGAGT
>CP070603.1:169157-177014 GCA_016939855.1 Kluyvera ascorbata | reverse complement strand
TCGCCATTTTCCTGATCATTTTTTAAACTGAAACACTCGTTGCAGCAAGGGCGACAAACATGCTTTCACTCGCAAAAAAAAGCCCCGATTTCTCGGGGCTAATTGGGCAATTCTATTAACTATTCAACGCAGGTCTCTCGCTAATGGCGATGCGCTGCGGCGCAATAGCTTCCGGCTCGTTGCGGGTGAGGTCAATATGCAACAGGCCGTTAGTAAAGGTCGCACCGGCGACTTCCATATTTTCTGCCAGGGTGAAGCTCTGGCTAAAGGCTTGAGTCACCAGCCCCTGATGCAGCCATTTGGTCTCTTTTTCCTGCGGCACTGGCGTGCCTTTTACAGTCAGGCGCGTGCCTTCGAGCTGAATATCCAGATCTTCCTGACGGAACCCGGCTAACGCTAAGGTAATGCGATAGTGGTTATCGTCGCTTTTTTCGATGTTGTACGGTGGGAAGGTCTGGCCTTCACTGGTGCTTTGCAGCGCGTTCGCCAGTTTGTCAAAACCGATCCATTGACGCAGCAGTGGGGATAAATCGTAGTTACGCATTGTGTTTCTCCTTCTAAGAAGCGAGTAAGTACCTTCCGGCTCCCTGACGGCAAGCCGATTGATGATTTAGCTAACAGGGCCGCACGGGCGGCCCGGCATCATTAATTAATTTCGATACGACGCGGTTTGTCCGCATCTGGAATCACGCGTTCCAGTTCGATATACAGCAGGCCGTTCACCAGGTTTGCGCCACGTACGTGGATATGTTCAGCAAGCTGGAATTTGCGTTCAAAGTTACGCTCGGCGATGCCTTGATAGAGATAGGTGCGTTCTTTTTGCTCTGCGGCATGCGCGCCTTTTACCACCAGCATGTTGTCCTGCGCGGTGATTTCCAGTTCGCTTTCCGCAAAACCGGCCACGGCAATCGCGATGCGATAGTGGTTTTCATCAACCAGTTCAACGTTGTACGGAGGGTAGCCGCCGTTGCTTTGCGTTTGATTGTTTTCTAACAGGTTGAACAGACGATCAAAACCGATGGCAGAACGGTATAACGGGGATAAGTCGAAGTTACGCATAGTTAAATAGCTCCTGAAAATCAGCGAGAAATTAATCACCTTCCATCATGGACAGGTTGTTGAAGCCCAAACACCCCGAAGGCGTGTTCCTCTTGGCTACACCTATAAAATGTGGTGAAAAGAACCATTTTCAAGTCCTCATGTCTTACTTTTTTTGCACTTTCCCGCAGACCGCTTAGACTGGGTATGGCACAAAAGGCCAAAGTGCGACAGCCGCCACAGAGCGGCAAGCCGGTACTTCCTATTTTGGCAATGGGTAGATATAACCCAAAGAAGGGCTGTTTATGCCCGTGACGAGAAGAACTCATTATGAAAAATGTTCTGATTAAAACGGCGCTGGTTGGGGGGATCTTCTTGTCAGGAGGGTGTTCCAGCGTCATGTCGCATACTGGCGGCAAAGAGGGAACGTACCCTGGCACGCGTGCAAGCGCCGCGATGCTGGGCGACGATGACAGCGGCTGGGTCGCCAAATCGCTGGTCGCCGTTGATATGCCGTTTACGGCGGTGATGGACACCGTACTGCTGCCGTGGGACTTCTTCCGTAAAGATAGCTCCGTTCGCTCCCGCGTAGAAAAGAGTGAGCAAGAGACGCTGGCAACCAATTCGGTTATTCCGCCAGCGCCAATGCCCGCCCCCTGATTCAGCGGGCGGTTTCGGTTATCCATAGCTGGCGAAAGCCAGCCACCTCTTCCATCCAGGCAATAAACTGACCGTCAGGAGAGAAGACCACCGCATCCGCCGACGGTGGATTTGCGTGATCGGTCGTTAAAAACGTCACCGCACCGGTCTCTACATCGCACATCGCAATACGCCCTTCCAGCACAAAGCCCAGCCCCTTTCCGGATGGATGCCAGTTAAACGCCGACTGAATATCTGACGCATTGTGCGTAAGCTGGCGCGGCTCGCCGCCTTCGGGTGAGAGAAGCCACAGCTGCACTACGCCACGGTCATCGCGCATCAGAAACGCAATCTGCGTCCCCTGCGGGTTGCTGCGCACCCAGTGACGCGGCACGCTCACCAGCCCTGGATAAGCACGCTGATGGGTAAAGGTCAGTCGCTGCTGATGAACACCTGCCGGCGGCGCAGGCAGCGTTGTCGCCGTTCCTGATAGCGGCGCATTACCCGCCAGCTTCCATCCAGCCTCGTCGCGCGGTAGCGTCACCAGAAATAGCTCAGGGACTTTTTCACCGGTAAGCGAAACGGTATCACCGATAAAGGCCAACGCAGAGGAACCCACCCAGCCCTCTTCATAGGCGCGGTTAATCTCATCGCTACCGGGCTGCGGCTTCGCCGTCGTTTGACTCACCAGCACGCACCAGTGGCTACCGGCATATTCACGCGGATGCTGACCGCGCGGTGTCACCGGGCCGAACGGCGCCGCTACGCCAACGTTACGTTGATCCAGCGCAGGGTCATATTCGTGCATCACATGGTCGTTGTAGGTGAAGCTAACGTACTTTCCGCAAGGGCTGTAGACGTGGACGTGGCTACCGCCACGCAGCGCACCGGGCGTGTAGGGCGAGGTGATGTCCATCGCGTCCAGGTTTTGGTTTTGACCGTGGGCCGAGACGACGCCGCGGCGATGGTGGAAATCGTACTGCCACTGGGCATCTGGATTTTCCGGGCCGTGGATAAACACGTACTGTTCGGCAGAGGGATGCACCGTGACGACGCCAACGTGCGCGCCTTGGCTTGCACGATAAATCACCTCAACATCACCGCTGTGCACATTCACGCGCTCGATGGTTTCACCGGTAAACGACGCGCCGGACGGGCGCACATCGAAGACCAGCCACTGGCTGTCCGGCGTCCAGGTTCGGGTATTGGTAAGCTGATGATTACGCGGTGCAAAGGTGATTTGTTTCATGGCGGAGTCCCGGTCAAAAGATACCGACTCTTTTTACCACGCACGCGTCTTATCCCATAAACCTTTAGCGGCGAGAGCGAGCATCGGCTTGTTGCGCGCTGGCGGCAAGCATGGGGAAATCAGCCGCAGTGTAATACCGTTCAGGCGGCGGTAATTGTTCCATCGATGCAGAGGGCCACAGCTGAAGCTGCCCTAATTCCCGAAGATGAACACCCTGCCAGCGGTGCGGCAGCGTCAGGCGCTGCGGCGCGGTTTGCTCACCCGGCACACGGGTTGGCAGCCGGTTATCGCCCATCTTAAAATTACGATGCAGCACCAGATATTTCTCCGGCACTCGGCGCTGGCTGTTCCACCAGCGGCCGTCCAGCATATCGAAATGGAAGCGGGTCATCGCTGGAGGCTGCGCGCCCAGATGCATGAGTGCCTGAGTAAGCGCCGTGCCCATCGCCGCATTGTAGACCCCCTGAGAAACGGTCTGTCCGTCGAGTATCAGCGAGACGGCTACGCGCGCGCCGAGCAGGTTTGAGTAGAGATCTTCCGGCGAAAAAGCGGAAACGCCCTCTGAAAATCCAGGAACCGATTCAAAACCATACCATTGGGCAATTTCATGCCATTCCGCGACCTGAAAGGCCAGATGGGCCGCAAGCCAGGCGGCCAGCGTGTAACGCTCAACGGGGTCAGTGGGCGGGGTGAACGCTTTAAAAACCAGGCGACGCTGCGCCAGCTCGCTATCCAGATCGAGAGTAAACGCCTGGCCAAGTTTCGGCAGCAGTTGGCTAAAGATATAGACCGTCATATCCGCGGTATCGCGCACGTGGGCGGTATCAATAAAACCGCCACGGGTGGTGTAGAGAATGCCGTTATTCTCACCGCTTAACCCCGTCAGATTCTCCAGACCGGCCAGCATCTTATCGTTGTATTGATGCTGACCCAGTTGGCTGGTGTAAGCCACGTTATCCAGTTGGTATAACGGTACCGGCATTCCCAACAGTTCCGCATGCAGGTTATAGCCAAAAGCGCAGCACGGACGCAGCCCTTTGGGCAACGGCTGCGGGGGCATCGTGGGCCAGGCACTCGCCGCCAGCGCCGTGGCATTTTCACCTAAATCCAGCGCCACCGGCAGCGCGGCCGTGGCTCGCGTAATAGCAAACAGCGCCAGCAGCGATACCATTTTAATCAACGCCTTCAAAACGCCTCTCCTACCTGAAAGTAAAACCCGCTGCTGCCTTTGCCAATGCCGTAATCCAGCCGCACGTTAACCCGCGGCTTAAACTCAAAACGGTAGCCAACGCCCGCCGAGGGCAACCAGCGACCATCGTCCAGCGAGTGAAAAGACGGCCCCATGGTGCCAGCGCCCAGCCACCCCACCACGCCGTGCCGCCAGTCAAGCTTGCGGCGGTACTCCAGTTGACCACTGACGGCATTTTTATCCCGGTAGCGACCTTCGTAGTAGCCGCGCATCCGCTGATTGCTGCCAAGCAGCGGCATCATTGTCCAGGGGACCTCGCCCTGGGTGAACGCGCCGTCTATTTCCCACGCCAGTACGTTGTTGTCGTCTAGCGAGTGATAGCGGCTGTAGTGAAGTTGGTATTCGTCAAAGCGGGTATCGCTGCCGACATCCGGCGTAAAGCGGGTGTAGCGGAGATCGGCATACTGCCCTTTGCGCGGGTTAGGGACAAAATCACGATCGTCCCAGCTCAGCTCAACGCTGCTACCGGAGCTCAACACGGATTCTCCCTGTGCGGTGTCGCTAATTTTCTGCGGGTCATCATTATTGATTTGCGCCGCGTGCTGGGCATTCAACGACCAGCCCACTCCCAGATAGATATTCGGCGCCAGCCGATGGTATACCGTCGGGCGTAAATCGAGATCCTGGGCGGTGTACTGCTCTTTTTTGCTGTCCTTATCACCCGCGCTAAAACCCTGTCCCCAGTAATACGTTGGGGTATCGGTCAGTGAGCCATCAAGAAAGAAACGCCAGCGATCGTCGGCGAAAAAGGCATAATTCTGCATTGTCAGGCCAAAAGCGCCGGTTGAGCTAAAGTAGCCGCTCAGCGTCAGGGTTGAGTTCTGACTGACCGTGTCGTTTGGGTCAGGGCGATACATGCCCACCACCGCCGTGCCCACGCCAAGCCCCAGTTCGGGGGTATAAAACGGCCCCGGCATGACGCCCCAGTCAACGCCTTTGCTGGCATCAAAATTATCGCTCGCGCCGAGCTTTTTCAGCCAGCCGTCAACCTGGTCGCGCGTCGGCAGCGCCGACTGGACTTGTCCGACAAACAGGCAGCACAGCAGGAGTAGGCCGAGGCGTGTCAAAAGCGATATTCCCCCGCGACAAAGAAGCTGTTGCGGTCGGCAAAACCAATCTCGGTGGTGACGTTGAAGTTGCGGGTGAGTTCATACTGCGCGCCCACCAGCACGTTCCACGGCGATGACAGGTGCTGCTTCACATCGAAACGACCTTTGTTATCTTTGTTCGCCAGATTCACCATATCCTGCAGCGCGGCGGACGGCATAGTGAGGTCGCTCAGGCTACCTTTAAACTCCTGCTGCACGTCCTGATACATGGAGCCGATCCACAGGTTTAACTTGCCGGAAGGCAGGTGCAGGGTATCGATGCCCGGCGTGTTAAAGCGATAGCCGATACGCGGGGAGATAGTGAAGGCGTCGATGCTGCCATCCAGAATATCGAACCGTGTCTGGGTGTAGTTGGCATCAAAGGCGGTAAACCAGTTACCGACGCCGCCGACCAGCGTGGTGCCGACGCCGTAGGTGGTGCCTTTAAAATCGAGCTGAAAGGCCAGGTTCTGCAAATTACCAGGGTAGCGATATTTACGCGGCCCTTTAATCCCCACGCCAATCTGCGAAACGGAGTGCCCGTCGGTATACCCCACCAGACCATACACGTTCATAAACGGCAGTAGCCAGGCATCCAGCTTTACCGTTTCGGTTTTGCTTCTTTCGCGAGTATTACCCACGTTGATTTTAAAGGCGTTATCCAGCGAGTGGCCTTTCAGAGACAGTCCGTTGAAATTGATACTATCCACATCAATATTCTGCCGGATATTCATGTAGTTAATATTCACGCCAAACGGTAATGGCAGCTCATAGCCGCGCTTACGCGCTTCGTCACCTAAGAAAGGTAAAACAGAGTGGCTTTCTTCCGGCACCACGGCCGCAGGTTTCGCAGGCAAAGGGGTAGCCTGACTATCATCCTGATAGCCATAAAGCGGTGTCAGCGTCGAGTCAGAATCCGTCGCCGCCCAGGTCTGAAAAACCGTACAGGATGACATCATCAGCACCAGACGGATGCGTTTGTTGATCATAAATGAAGCGTATGTGCAGGCAGGTCTGCCGGGAGATAAAAGAGGGGGGGAGAGTAAAGAAATTACGGGCTAATTGCGGGGACTTACGTGCGGTTTCACACCTGATAATACAATAACAATTTTCCAAACAATCTTAAGGTTAGTGCCCGGACAATGCCGGGCAACAGGAACATCAGGACAGGACGTACTTTTCAATCGCCCAGGCAACGCCGTCTTCCAGGTTTGATTTCGTGACGAAGTTCGCCACTTCTTTGACTGCTGGAATCGCGTTATCCATCGCGACGCCAACGCCAGCGTATTCAATCATCGCAATGTCATTTTCCTGGTCACCGATAGCCATCACCTCTTCGGCCTTGATGCCCAGCACGTCGGCCAGCGACTTCACGCCGGTGCCTTTGTTGACGCGCTTATCAAGGATTTCGAGGAAGTACGGCGAGCTTTTCAGCACGGTGTACTTCTCTTTCACTTCCGGCGGGATACGGGCAATCGCTTTATCCAGAATGGCCGGTTCATCAATCATCATCACCTTGAGGAATTCAGTTGCCGGGTCCATTTTTTCGGCTTCGCAGAACACCAGCGGAATGGTGGCGACAAAGGATTCGTGCACCGTGTAGTAGCTGATATCGCGGTTCGCGGTGTACAGCGTGTTGCGGTCCAGCGCGTGGAAGTGGGAACCGACTTTGCGCGACAGTTCTTCCAGGAAGCGGTAGTCGTCATAGTTCAGCGCGGTCTGTGCCACGGTACTGCCGTCGCCGGCTTTCTGCACCAGCGCGCCGTTATAGGTAATGCAGTAATCTCCCGGCTCGTTCATCCCCAGTTCTTTCAGGTAGCTGTGTACACCGGCGTACGGACGCCCGGTGGTCAGAACCACGTTTACCCCTTTAGCACGTGCTGCTTCCAGCGCGTTTTTTACCGCAGGAGAAATAGTGTGGTCCGGCAACAGCAATGTTCCGTCCATGTCGATTGCAATAAGTTTAATAGCCATGAGATCCCCAGGTTAGATGAGTCTGTTCTCATGCTAACTCGGTTTAGCTCAAAAAACAGTAGCCAGCCGCGCTTAAAACGGGGATACAACGCGTAAAGCGTGCTCCCCTTTTGCCACATCGTTAACCGAAGAGTTTGCCGCCTTTCAGCAGATCCATGCCCGCTGACAGCAAATTGTTATGCGCCTGCGGGTCCACTTCGCCTTTTGGCGACAGCGCATCGACGATTTTCGGCAGGTATTCCGCCAGCATCGTTGAGGCGGAACTGGCATCGGTGCCCAGCTTAGCACCGAGATCGGCAACGGCTGGCGTGCCCAACGCCGAGACCACTTGGTCACTGCTAATAGATTGATTACTTTGTTGATTGCTTATCCAGGATGAAACAATGTCACCGAGTCCGCCGCTTTGCAGTTTCTCCAGCAGCGCCTGAATACCGCCCTGCTCGTTGACCCAGCTCAGGATAGCCTGATATTTACCCGCATCGCCGCTGAGCAGCGAGCCCACCACATCATCAAAAAGCCCCATTTTTCCACCTCGGAATGACGGTTAAGAGAAGACGTAGCAAAGTATAGTTCGTGGCTGACGGGCATAAAAAAACGCCTGAAAAAATTCAGGCGTTTTT
>CP070603.1:159919-169110 GCA_016939855.1 Kluyvera ascorbata | reverse complement strand
ATTAGATATCGATGTTCGCGGCTTTCAGGGCATTCTCTTCGATAAAGGCACGACGCGGCTCAACGGCATCACCCATCAGGGTGGTGAAGAGCTGGTCGGCGGCAATCGCATCTTTCACGGTCACGCGCAGCATACGGCGGCTGTCTGGGTCCATGGTGGTTTCCCACAGCTGATCCGGGTTCATTTCGCCCAGACCTTTATAACGCTGGATAGCCAGACCACGACGGGACTCTTTCACCAGCCAATCCAGCGCCTGTTCGAAGCTCGCTACCGGCTGACGGCGTTCGCCACGTTCAATGAACGCGTCTTCTTCCACCAGGCCGCGCAGCTTCTCGCCCAGCGTGAAGATACGACGGTACTCGCCACCGTTAACAAACTCGCTGTCCAGCACGTAGTCGGTATCCACGCCGTGGGTACGCACGCGGATAATCGGCTCGAAGTGCTGCTGTTCAACGTTGTGCTGAATATCAAACTTCCACTGGCTGCCGTGCTGTTCTTTTTCGTTCAGCTCGGTCACCAGCGCGTTGACCCAACGCGTCACTTTCTGTTCGTCGGACAGGTCTGCTTCCACCAGCGTTGGCTGATAGATAAGCTCTTTCAGCAGCGCTTTCGGGAAGCGGCGTTCCATACGGTTGATCATTTTCTGCGTCGCGTTGAACTCGGCAACCAATTTTTCCAGCGGCTCACCCGCTAACGCTGGCGCGCTGGCGTTGGTGTGCAGGGTTGCGCCATCAAGCGCGATGGAGATCTGATACTGATCCATCGCTTCGTCATCTTTGATGTACTGTTCCTGCTTGCCTTTCTTCACTTTGTACAGCGGTGGCTGTGCAATGTAGACGTGGCCGCGTTCAACGATTTCCGGCATCTGACGATAGAAGAAGGTCAACAGCAGCGTACGAATGTGCGAGCCGTCGACGTCCGCATCGGTCATGATGATGATGCTGTGATAACGCAGTTTGTCCGGGTTGTATTCGTCACGACCAATGCCGCAGCCCAGCGCGGTAATCAGCGTGGCCACTTCCTGAGAGGAGAGCATCTTGTCGAAGCGCGCTTTCTCAACGTTGAGGATTTTACCCTTCAGCGGCAGAATCGCCTGGTTCTTACGGTTACGCCCCTGCTTCGCAGAGCCGCCCGCGGAGTCCCCTTCCACGAGGTACAGTTCAGACAGTGCCGGGTCGCGTTCCTGACAGTCCGCCAGTTTGCCCGGCAGGCCGGCTAAGTCGAGCGCGCCTTTACGACGGGTCATTTCACGGGCTTTACGCGCCGCTTCACGTGCACGTGCTGCGTCGATAATTTTGCCTACCACGATTTTCGCATCAGACGGATTTTCCAGCAGGTATTCCGCCAGCAGTTCGTTCATCTGCTGTTCTACCGCCGATTTCACCTCGGAGGAGACCAGTTTATCTTTGGTCTGTGAGGAGAACTTCGGATCCGGCACCTTCACGGAAACCACCGCAATCAGGCCTTCACGGGCATCATCACCGGTGGCGCTGACTTTGGCTTTTTTGCTGTAGCCTTCTTTGTCCATGTAGGCGTTCAGGGTACGGGTCATCGCCGCACGGAAGCCTGCAAGGTGAGTACCGCCATCACGCTGTGGAATGTTGTTGGTGAAGCAGTAGATATTTTCCTGGAAGCCGTCGTTCCACTGCAGCGCAACTTCAACGCCGATACCGTCTTTTTCGGTGGAGAAATAGAAGATATTTGGGTGAATTGGCGTTT
Source organism: Kluyvera ascorbata (assembly GCA_016939855.1). Taxonomy (GTDB): domain Bacteria; phylum Pseudomonadota; class Gammaproteobacteria; order Enterobacterales; family Enterobacteriaceae; genus Kluyvera; species Kluyvera ascorbata_C. Next base: position 167,391 of record CP070603.1, on the reverse strand, counting down.
TGTTCTTGTTGAGATACTCAACGAACGCCTTGATGCCGCCTTCGTAGTGGAAATGGTCTTCTTTGCCGTCACGCTTATCGCGCAGACGAATAGAGACGCCGGAGTTCAGGAACGACAGCTCGCGCAGACGTTTTGCCAGAATCTCGTACTCGAACTCGGTAACGTTGGTGAAGGTTTCGTAGCTCGGCCAGAAACGTACCATGGTACCGGTTTTTTCGGTATCGCCAGTGACGGCAAGCGGTGCCTGCGGCACGCCGTGCGCGTAAATCTGACGGTGAATTTTGTTATCGCGCTGGATAACCAGTTCCAGCTTCTGGGACAGGGCGTTAACCACGGAAACACCCACGCCGTGCAGACCGCCGGAGACTTTATAGGAGTTATCGTCGAACTTACCGCCTGCGTGCAGAACCGTCATGATGACTTCCGCAGCAGAAACGCCCTCTTCCGGGTGAATACCGGTTGGGATACCACGGCCGTCATCCTGTACAGATACGGAGTTATCGCTGTGGATCGTGACAACGATATCTTTGCAGTAACCAGCGAGCGCTTCGTCGATAGCGTTATCCACAACCTCAAATACCATGTGGTGCAGACCGGTGCCGTCATCCGTGTCGCCGATATACATACCCGGGCGCTTACGCACCGCATCCAGCCCTTTCAGGACTTTGATACTGGAGGAGTCATAAGAATTCGACATCAACGTTTCTCGCTCATTTAAACTTGGGTTAATCCGTTATTTTACCCTTTTCCACGTTAAACATCTTCGAATTTTCGTCCGACATGTCCAGAACGTGTTCAGCGCTGATCGCACTGACGAAAACCTGAGACTGTGTGGCTTTTAAACGGCTGGCCAGCAGGCCGCGCCGCGCGTCGTCAAGTTCCGAGGCAAAATCATCTATCAGGTACAGGCAGCGTCTTCCGCTTTCGCGAGTTAAAAACTCGCCCTGTGCCAGGCGTAGCGCGCACATCAGCAGTTTGAGCTGCCCGCGCGATAAGGTGTCTTCCACCGGCGCGCCGTCGGCGCGAATGCGGAAGTCCGCCTTGTGCGGGCCGTGTGCCGTGTAGGTCAGCATACGGTCGCGTTCGAAGTTTCTCTCCAGCACTTCGGCATAGTCAGTTTCTTTTTCCCAGCCGCGCTGGAAGGAGAAGGTCAGAGAGAACTCCGGGAGAAATTGTTTGCAGGTATCGGCCATATCTTCAGCGATACCGGCGCTGTATTCCGCGCGCCAGCGGCTGATTTGCTCGGCTAATGGGATGAGTTCCATATCCCACGGGCGCAGCTGCGCGTAGCGGCTCACCTGGCGCAGCGCGGCGTTGCGCTGCTTGAGCAACCGCTTCAGGTTACTCCAGGCGTTGAAGAACCCGGCTTCGTTGTGGAAGCATCCCCAATCAAGGAACGCTCTTCTATATTTGGGGCCGCCGTTGAGTAAAGTAAACCCCTCGGGCGTAATCAGCTGCATTGGCATCAGCAGCGCCAGTTCGGCCACTTTATGGCCGTCGGTGCCGTCGATACGCACCTTGCTGTCGCCCTGTTTGTCTTTAGTCAGGCCGATAGACGTTTCACGCTCCGCGCCCTGTAGGCGACCATGCAGGACAAATGATTCCTGCTCGTGGCGGATAACGCGGCCAATCTGCAAACTGCGAAACGCCCGGCCATGACCGAGCGTATAGATGGCTTCCAGCACGCTAGTTTTGCCGCTGCCGTTGGCGCCAACCAGGAAGTTAAAGCCAGGGGATAAAGCAAGATCCGCGTTTTCGATATTGCGAAAATCGCGGATCAACAGGCGGGTGAGCGACATTACAGTCTCATTGGCATAACAACATAAGCAGCCGACTGTGATGCGGCATCTTCAATCTGTACGCTCGATACGGAATCGGTCAGCAGAATGCGCACGTTCTCGCACTTCAGCGCGTTCAGAACGTCCAGCACGTAGCTAACGTTAAAGCCGATTTCCAGCTCAGTGCCCGGATAGGAGACATCCAGAATTTCTTCGGCTTCTTCCTGCTCTGGGTTGTTGGCGGTGATTTTCAGCTGGTTTTCGCTGACAAACAGGCGCACGCCGCGGAATTTCTCGTTGGAGAGAATCGCCGCACGGGCAAAGGCCTGCTTGAGGATATCGCAGCCGGCTTCCAGATGTTTATCCGGGTTCTTCGGCAATACGCGGCGATAATCCGGGAAACGGCCATCAACGAGCTTGGAAGTGAAGATAAAGTCACCGACGTGCGCGCGGATGTTGTTGCTGCCGATTTGTACGCGCAGCGGCGTATCGCCACCGTCGAGCATACGCATCAGCTCAATCACCCCTTTACGCGGCACGATCACCGAATGGCTCGGCAGCGATTGCCCGATAGGCATGGAGCAGACCGCCAGACGGTGGCCGTCGGTCGCTACGGTACGCAGCTCTTCACCTTCGGTTTCGAACAGCATGCCGTTTAAGTAATAACGAACGTCCTGATGGGCCATCGAGAACTGGGTGGCTTCAATCAGGCGCTTCATGGTCGCCTGCGGCAGGGTGAATTCGACTTCGCTCTGCCAGTCGTCCAGGTTCGGGAAGTCGGCGGCAGGCAGTGTGGAGAGCGAGAAGCGGCTACGGCCAGAGCGCACCAGCATACGGTCGCCTTCCAGCTGTACAGCAATCTCGGCACCTTCCGGCAGGCCGCGGCAAATATCAAAGAATTTACGCGCCGGGACGGTAGTCGCGCCCGGTTCATGTGCCTGCAGCAGCGCCACACGCGCTACCATTTCCATTTCCAAATCGGTACCGGTCAGCGACAGCGTGCCGTCCGCGACCTGCAGCAACAGGTTACCCAGAATCGGCAATGTCGGACGCCCGCCTAGCGGGCCACTCACCTGTTGTAACGGTTTTAATAAATGTTCACGTTCTACGGTAAATTTCATAGGATCACGACGACAATGTTCTGATTAAATTGGAAAAGTCTTCTTTGATATCGTGGCTTTCTTCACGCAGCTGTTCAATCTTACGGCAGGCGTGCAGCACGGTGGTATGGTCACGGCCACCAAACGCATCGCCAATCTCCGGCAGACTGTGGTTGGTGAGTTCTTTCGCCAACGCCATCGCCATCTGGCGCGGACGCGCTACCGAACGAGAACGTCGTTTGGAGAGCAGGTCCGCCACTTTAATTTTGTAGTACTCCGCCACCGTCTTCTGAATATTGTCGATGGTGACCAGCTTTTCCTGCAGCGCTAACAGGTCGCGCAGCGCTTCGCGCACGAAATCGATGGTGATCGCCCGCCCGGTAAAGTTGGCGTTAGCGATAACGCGGTTCAGTGCCCCTTCAAGTTCACGCACGTTAGAGCGTAGACGCTTGGCAATGAAGAACGCCACCTCGCCAGGCAGACGAATATCGTTTTCGTCGGCTTTTTTCATCAGGATAGCGACGCGGGTCTCAAGCTCAGGCGGCTCAATGGCCACCGTCAGCCCCCAGCCGAAGCGGGATTTAAGACGATCTTCTACACCGTTGATCTCTTTCGGATAGCGATCCGAGGTGAGGATGATCTGCTGATTACCTTCCAGCAGGGCATTAAAGGTGTGGAAGAACTCTTCCTGAGAGCGCTCTTTGTTGGCAAAGAATTGAATATCATCGATCAGCAGGGCGTCTACCGAACGATAGTAGCGTTTAAACTCTTCGATCGCGTTGTTTTGCAGGGCTTTTACCATGTCCTGGACAAAGCGCTCGGAGTGCATATACACCACTTTCGCGTTCGGTTTGCGGGCGATAATACCGTTGCCTACTGCGTGCAGCAGGTGCGTTTTACCGAGACCGGTGCCGCCATAGAGGAACAGCGGGTTATAAGCGCCGCCTGGGTTGTCTGCCACCTGACGCGCCGCCGCGCGGGCCAGCTGGTTCGACTTACCTTCCACGAAGTTATCAAAGGTGTGTTTAACGTTGACGTTTGAACGGTAAGAAGGCTCAGCGGGTGCTGGAACGTTGTCCCAGCCTGCACGTGGCGCAGGGGCAACGCGCGGGGCATGAACCTGGGCCATCTGCGCCGGGGCGCTGACGTTTGCCGTCTCTCGCAACGTTTGGGTAACGGGCTTGGTACCAACCTCAAAGCGCAGCTGCGGGGCATCAGAGCCGCAGAAATCATTCAGCAGACCGTTGATGTTATTGAGGTATTTATCTCTTACCCAATCAAGTACAAAACGATTTGGCGCATACAGTGCCAGCGTGTTATCGCTTAGTTCCGCCTGCAATGGGCGGATCCACATGCTGAATTCTGTGGCTGGTAACTCATCCTGCAATCGGGCAAGACATTGCTGCCAAAGCGAAAGTGACACGGCGGACTCCACTCGAAAAAAGTCGATACACATCATCCTCCAGGCAAACCTGCAGGCTACCTCTGACGATCCTGCCGCCAGCAAAACTGAATACTGTCGGGGATTCATTCAGTTGCTGCATATGCGCAGCCCGAACAATGCTGTGTATAAGATTAAAAATTCGTGATTTTTGGCACACGTCGAAAAGACCCGATGCAAGCGGGTGACGCGCGAACCGCTATCTGCGGTTTTCAACCACCTCTTTCAGACACGGTGCTGAAATGACGCGGTTATTTTCCCCTTTTACGATCCACCGATCGCGATCGGGCCGAGGATCATAGCGTAAACTGCGCCAGAGATCTTCTGTTTCTCACAGATTCTTCCCGATTTATCCACAGGTGGATCCGGCAAGCGCTAAGTGTAAACGATCCCGACAAAGAGAAGGCACGATTTCCTTCGCATATTGGAAAAATTAATGACTAGCGACAAATTTCTGCTTAAATGATCTAACAAAGATCCAGGATGATCCTTGCGCTTTAATGGGCAGCCCGTATAATCCCCCACCCGGCGTGTTCTACGCGAATTTTGGTGAAGGACGCTGCTCATTTACCGGGCGAAAAACTGCGGTGATACGTGGTTTTTTACGCGGTAAATAAGGAAAGAGAATTGACTCCGGAGTGTACAATTATTACAATCCGGCCTCTTTAATCACCCATGGCTTCGGTGTCCATCGTTCGATTTTCGTTCGGATATCCAATAAAGCCATTGAATTTATTCAAGTTTAGGTAGAAATCGCCATGAAACGCACTTTTCAACCGTCTGTACTGAAGCGCAACCGTTCTCACGGCTTCCGTGCTCGTATGGCTACTAAAAATGGTCGTCAGGTTCTGGCACGTCGTCGTGCTAAAGGCCGTTCTCGTCTGACCGTTTCTAAGTAATAAAGCTAACCCCTCGAGTGGTTAAGCTAGCATTTCCCAGGGAGTTACGTTTGTTAACTCCCACTCATTTCACATTCGTCTTCCAGCAGCCACAACGGGCTGGCACGCCGCAAATCACCATCCTCGGCCGCCTGAATTCGCTGGGGCATCCCCGTATCGGTCTCACCGTCGCCAAGAAAAACGTCAAACGCGCACATGAACGCAATCGGATTAAACGTCTGACGCGTGAAAGCTTCCGTTTACGTCAGCATGAACTCCCGCCTATGGATTTCGTGGTGGTGGCAAAGAGAGGGGTTGCCGACCTCGATAACCGTGCTCTCTCGGAAGCGTTGGAAAAATTATGGCGCCGCCATTGTCGTCTGGCTCGCGGGTCCTGATAGGCCTTATTCGGGTCTATCAGCGCCTGATTAGTCCGCTACTCGGGCCGCATTGCCGTTTCACACCAACCTGTTCTCAATACGGAATTGAGGCATTGCGCAGGTTTGGAGTGATAAAAGGCAGTTGGTTGACAGTGAAACGCGTATTAAAATGCCACCCTTTACACCCTGGTGGTGACGACCCCGTCCCGCCCGGACCATTTGATACCAGAGAACACTAACGATGGATTCGCAACGCAATCTTCTTATCATCGCTTTGTTGTTCGTGTCTTTCATGATCTGGCAAGCTTGGGAACAGGACAACAATCCTCAGACCCAGCAGCAGACCACGCAGACTACGACCACAGCAGCGGGTAGCGCCGCAGACCAGGGCGTACCGGCCAGTGGCCAAGGGAAACTGATCACGGTTAAAACTGATGTGCTTGAGCTGACTATCAACACTCGCGGTGGTGATATTGAGCAAGCGCTGCTTCCGGCTTACCCGAAAGCACTGAAATCTGACGAACCGTTCCAGTTACTGGAAACCACCCCACAGTTTGTCTATCAGGCACAAAGCGGCTTAACCGGTCGTGATGGCCCGGATAACCCGGCTAACGGCCCACGTCCGCTGTATAACGTCGATAAAGATGCGTTTGTGATGGCCGATGGCCAGAATGAAATCGTCATTCCACTGACCTATACCGATAAAGCAGGCAACGTCTTCACCAAAACCTTCACCCTGAAACGCGGTGATTATGCGGTGAACGTAAGCTATGACGTGAAGAACGCCGGCGAGAAACCGCTGGAAGTGTCTACCTTCGGTCAGCTGAAGCAGACGGCTAACCTGCCGTCTGACCGTAATACGCAGTCTGGCGGCCTGTCTACCATGCACACTTTCCGTGGCGCAGCGTATTCAACGTCTGACTCGAAATACGAAAAATATAAATTCGACACCATCGTTGATAACGAGAACCTGAACACCAACACCAAAAACGGTTGGGTTGCCATGCTGCAGCAGTACTTCACGACTGCATGGGTTCCTCAGAACAACGGTACCAATAACTTCTACACCGCTAACCTCGGTAACGGCGTAGTGGCTATCGGCTACAAATCTCAGCCAGTTCTGGTACAGCCAGGCCAGGCAGATAAACTGCAGAGCACCCTGTGGGTCGGCCCAGCAATTCAGGACAAAATGGCTGCCGTTGCGCCGCACCTGGATCTGACCGTTGACTATGGCTGGCTGTGGTTCATCTCTCAGCCGCTGTTCAAACTGCTGAAATGGATCCATAGCTTCCTGGGTAACTGGGGCTTCTCCATCATCGTTATCACCTTTATCGTTCGTGGCATCATGTACCCGCTGACCAAAGCGCAGTACACCTCCATGGCGAAGATGCGTATGCTGCAGCCTAAGATTCAGGCCATGCGTGAGCGTCTGGGCGACGACAAACAGCGTCAAAGCCAGGAAATGATGGCCCTGTATAAAGCGGAAAAAGTTAACCCTCTGGGTGGCTGCTTCCCGCTGATTATCCAGATGCCAATCTTCCTTGCGCTGTACTACATGCTGAGTGCCTCGGTTGAACTGCGTCATGCGCCGTTCATCCTGTGGATCCACGACCTGTCTGCACAAGACCCGTACTACATCCTGCCGATCATCATGGGCGCGACGATGTTCTTCATTCAGAAGATGTCTCCGACGACCGTGACCGACCCGATGCAGCAGAAGATCATGACCTTTATGCCGGTCATCTTCACGGTGTTCTTCCTGTGGTTCCCGTCTGGTCTGGTGGTGTACTACATCGTCAGCAACCTGGTCACCATCATTCAGCAGCAGCTGATTTACCGTGGTCTGGAAAAACGTGGCCTGCATAGCCGCGAGAAGAAAAAATCCTGATTCGGTT
>CP070603.1:158487-159902 GCA_016939855.1 Kluyvera ascorbata | reverse complement strand
GAAGGCGGTCATATGACCGCCTTTTTTATTGCGATACAGTAGAGACAAACCATGAGCCAAAACGACACTATCGTCGCCCAGGCCACCCCACCGGGACGCGGTGGTGTGGGCATTCTGCGCATCTCCGGCCTGAAGGCGAGAGATGTCGCACAGGCGGTGCTGGGCAAGCTGCCTAAGCCACGCTACGCCGATTATCTGCCGTTCAAAGACAGCGACGGCAGCGCACTGGATCAGGGCATTGCGCTGTGGTTCCCGGGTCCGAACTCATTCACCGGTGAAGACGTGCTGGAGCTTCAGGGCCACGGCGGCCCGGTGATCCTCGACCTGCTGCTAAAACGTATTCTGACGCTGCCAGGCGTGCGCATTGCCAACCCCGGCGAGTTTTCCGAGCGCGCGTTTTTAAACGATAAGCTCGACCTGGCGCAGGCAGAAGCCATTGCCGACCTGATCGACGCCAGCTCCGAGCAAGCAGCGCGCTCTGCGCTGAACTCGCTGCAGGGTGCTTTCTCAGCGCGTGTTAACCACCTTGTGGAAGCCCTCACCCACCTGCGCATTTACGTTGAGGCGGCTATCGACTTCCCTGACGAGGAGATAGATTTCCTCTCCGATGGCAAAATCGAAGCGCAGCTGAATGCCGTGATGGGCGATCTCGACGCTGTACGTGCCGAAGCGCGTCAGGGCAGCCTGCTGCGCGAAGGGATGAAGGTAGTGATTGCCGGTCGTCCGAACGCCGGGAAATCGAGCCTGTTGAACGCCCTGGCGGGCCGTGAAGCGGCTATTGTCACTGACATCGCTGGCACCACCCGCGACGTGCTGCGCGAGCATATTCACATTGACGGTATGCCACTGCATATTATCGATACCGCCGGTCTGCGCGACGCCAACGATGAAGTTGAACGTATCGGTATCGAGCGTGCCTGGCAGGAAATTGAGCAGGCCGACCGCGTGCTGTTTATGGTCGACGGCACCACCACCGACGCGACCGACCCCGCAGATATCTGGCCGGACTTTATCGCCCGTCTGCCAGCAAATCTGCCGATCACCGTAGTGCGAAACAAAGCCGATATCACCGGCGAGACGCTGGGGCTGAGTGAAGTAAATGGCCACTCACTTGTACGCCTCTCCGCGCGTACCGGCGAAGGTGTCGATGTGCTGCGTAACCATCTCAAACAGAGCATGGGTTTCGAAAACAACATGGAAGGCGGCTTCCTGGCGCGTCGTCGCCACCTGCAGGCGCTTTCCGACGCCGCCGAGCATCTTGAGCAGGGTAAAGCCCAGTTACTCGGTGCCTGGGCCGGAGAGCTGCTGGCAGAAGAGCTGCGCCTGGCGCAGCAGAGCCTGAGTGAGATTACCGGGGAATTTACCTCCGACGATCTGCTCGGTAGGATTTTCTCTAGCTTCTGTATTGGTAAGTA
>CP070603.1:146823-147107 GCA_016939855.1 Kluyvera ascorbata | reverse complement strand
AAGTTTCCTCACAGGAAATCACAGTTGTCCAAATGGCAACTCGTGTCATCGCCCACGCCCCATTATGCTGAGCGCCACATTTCTCGTGAGGTCGCCATGACACGCTTTCTTGTCTGCAGTTTTGCCCTGGTTTTGCTTTATCCCGCCGGTATCGATATGTATCTGGTTGGGTTGCCCCGCATCGCCGCTGATTTACAGGCCAGCGAAGCGCAGCTGCATATCGCGTTTTCGGTCTATCTGGCCGGAATGGCCACCGCGATGCTGTTCGCCGGGAAGGTGGCAGA
>CP070603.1:146051-146758 GCA_016939855.1 Kluyvera ascorbata | reverse complement strand
GTTCGCTCGCAGAGAGCGGTACGCCGTTCCTGGTCGGTCGCTTTATTCAGGGCGTTGGGGCTGGCTGCTGCTACGTGGTGGCCTTCGCTATCCTGCGCGATACGCTCGACGATCGCCTGCGGGCCAAGGTGCTGTCGCTGCTTAATGGCATCACCTGTATCGTGCCGGTGCTTGCGCCGGTGATGGGGCATCTGATTATGCTCAGATATCCTTGGCAAAGCCTGTTCTACACGATGATCGGCATGGGCGTTGTGGTCTGCCTGCTGTCGGTATTTGTGCTGCGAGAATCACGCCCAACGACGATTTCCGCATCGGCAAACCACACACCAGGCACCGAGTCGCTGGTTAACCGTTTCTTCCTCAGCCGCCTGGCTATAACCACGCTGAGCGTGTCGGTGATCCTGACCTTTGTGAACACCTCTCCGGTGTTGCTGATGGAAGTGATGGGCTTCGACCGCGGCGAATATGCCACAACGATGGCGATGACCGCAGGGATCAGCATGGCGGTGTCTTTTTCGACGCCGTTTGCCCTGAGCCTGTTTAAGCCCCGCACCCTCATGCTGGCATCACAGGTGCTGTTCCTGGCGGCAGGTATTGTGCTGACTCTTGCCAGCACGCACGCGGTCACGCTCTTCGGGCTGACCTTAATCTGCGCTGGCTTCTCGGTAGGCTTTGGCGTTGCCATGAGCCAGGCGCTGGGGCCGTTT
>CP070603.1:143756-146022 GCA_016939855.1 Kluyvera ascorbata | reverse complement strand
GCTAGGTATCGCGCAGGTCTGCGGTTCATCGCTGTGGATATGGCTATCAGCTGTTCTGGGTCTCAATGCATTGAATATGCTGATCGGGATTCTGATTGGCTGTAGCATCGTGTGCATATTGCTGATTATCTCMKTTGCYCCTMACCGGTCTGCGCCAACACATGAAGAAGTCCCTCACCAGTCTCGATCTTAACTTACTGCTCTGCCTGCAGCTCCTGATGCAGGAGCGCAGCGTGACGAAAACGGCCAAACGGATGAACGTCACGCCGTCGGCGGTGAGTAAGTCGCTGTCGAAGCTCAGAGCCTGGTTTGACGATCCACTCTTCGTGAATACGCCGCTCGGGCTCACGCCAACGCCGCTGATGCTTAACATGGAGCAAAACCTGGCCGAGTGGATGCAGATGAGCAATCAACTGCTGGATAAGCCGCACCATGAGATGCCTCGTGGGCTGAAGTTTGATCTGGTTGCCGAAACGCCGCTGGTGATGATCATGTTCAACGAACTCTCCAGCCAGATCTACCAGCGCTATCCGCAGGCGACGATCAAAGTGCGTAACTGGGACTATGATTCGCTTGATGCGATTATTCGCGGTGAGGTCGACATTGGCTTCACCGGGCGCGAAAGCCATCCCCGCTCACGCGAGCTGTTGAGCTTGCTGCCGCTGTCGATAGACTACGAGGTGCTGTTTACCGATCTTCCCTGGGTCTGGCTGCGTGAAGACCATCCTGCGCTTCAGGAAGAGTGGAATCTGGAAACGTTCTTGCGCTACCCACATATCAGCATCTGCTGGGAGCAGAGCGATACCTGGGCGCTGGACGACGTACTGCAAGAAATGGGACGCGAGCGCGATATCGCCTTAAGCCTACCGGGCTTTGAACAGTCGCTATTTATGGCCGCCCAACCGGACCACCAGATGATTGCAACAGCACCGCGTTATTGCCAGCACTACAACCAGCTACATAACCTGCCTTTAGTGGCCCGTCCGCTGCCTTTCGATGCCATTCAGCGGGAAAAATTGCAGGTGCCATTTACCCTACTCTGGCATAAACGAAATAGTCACAACCCCAAAATTATTTGGCTCCGCGATACCCTCAAAGCCTTATATCTCGCTGTTTCCTGACTTATTATTCGTAAAAATAATACATTTCAGTTAAGGCGAAGTGTAAAAGTCTCGTAATACCCCTTTTCAATCGCATTTTTAGGCAGTAAAACCTGATCATAACTGGCGTAAATGTTACTCTCGCCATATCCACAGTCCATTAATCACGGAGCGAAAAATGGCGACGCATTTTGCAAGAGGGATCCTTAAAGACGGACATCTCCTATCAGTCAGGCTGTCATCCACCAGCCATAATATCGCGCGCCAGCTGCCGTCCCATCGACGGACCCGCTATCTGGCCTCACGCGCGCTGCTGGCTGAACTGCTGTTTATGCTGTATGGCATAGGCGAACTGCCTGAAATCGTGACTCAGGAAGAAGGTAAACCGCACTTTAAGGATAGCCATCTGCCTGATTTTTCTATCGCTTATGCTGGCAACATCGTCGGCGTTGCGCTGACCACCGAAGGCCAGTGCGGCCTCGATATGGAACTGCTGCGCACGCTGCGCAACACCCCGCAGGCCACGATGATGGAAAGCTACCGCTTTACCAGCAATGAGAATCTGTGGATCAACAATCAGAACGACCCACACGAAGCGCGCGCACAGCTCATCACGCTGCGTCAGAGCGTCCTCAAGTTGTCAGGTGACGTTCACCACGACTCCCCACAAACGCTCCAGCTCCTGCCCGGCTCAGGCCGTCTGCGTTCAACGTTGACCGACCAGCTCGAAGTTATCTGCGATGCCGAGGATGTTCTGGTCTGGTCGCTGGCCGCTTCACCGTCTATCGACAAACTCAAGGTTTGGGAGTTTGATGGTAAGTACGGCTGGCGTAGCCTGCCTGATGCCCAAACCCGGGCCAACGAACCTTCGGCACGCCTGATGAGATTCACCAGCCTACCGGCAGAGAAAGCGCTTATACTCAACTGATTCGGCTGGATTTCAGCCGCTAAGATGGAAAGGAGTAGTCATGTCTGAAACATTGAAAGTTGTTACGTTACTGGGAAGCCTGCGCAAAGGCTCATTCAACGGTATGGTGGCTCGCACTCTGCCTAAAATCGCCCCGGCGGGCATGAGCGTTTCCGCACTGCCGTCGATTGGCGATATCCCGCTGTATGACGCAGACCTTCAGCAGGAAGATGGTTTCCCGCAGAGCGTTGAAGCGCTA
>CP070603.1:143385-143675 GCA_016939855.1 Kluyvera ascorbata | reverse complement strand
GCTATCGATTGGCTCTCTCGCTTACCGGATCAGCCGCTTTCCGGTAAACCGGTCCTGATTCAGACCAGTTCCATGGGCGCTATCGGCGGCGCGCGCTGCCAGTATCATCTGCGCCAGATTCTGGTGTTCCTCGATGCGATGGTGATGAACAAGCCGGAGTTTATGGGCGGCGTGATTCAGAATAAGGTCGACCCACAGCTGGGTGAAGTGATTGAACAGGGGACGTTGGATCATTTGACCGGTCAGTTGACCGCATTTGGCGAGTATATTCAGCGCGTTAAAGCGTAAAC
>CP070603.1:141186-143344 GCA_016939855.1 Kluyvera ascorbata | reverse complement strand
AATGTGCATCAATAAACACAATCTTCAGCACGAACAGCAGTGCGACAACAATCACACACGGGCTGAGGTCGCGGAAACGACCGGTACCGATTTTCATTACGCAGTAAGAGATAAAGCCCAGCGCGATACCTTCGGTGATTGAGAAGCTGAACGGCATCATCACGGCGGTAATAAACGCTGGAACAGCTTCGGTCAGGTCATCCCACTTCACGCGAGACAGGCTGGATGTCATCAGGACACCCACGTAAATCAGCGCGCCAGCAGCCGCGTAGCCTGGCACCATCCCCGCCAGCGGCGACAGGAAGATAACCAGCAGGAACAGCAGACCGACAACCACCGCCGTCAAACCGGTACGACCACCTACGGAGACACCGGAGGAAGACTCGATATACGCGGTGACGGAAGAAGTACCGATAAAGGAACCCGCAACCGAGGAGACGCTATCCACGAACAGCGCCTGCTTCATGCGTGGGAACTTACCTTTCGCGTCGGCCAGACCGGCTTTGTCGGTCACACCAATCAGCGTGCCGGAGGAGTCGAACAGGTTAACCAGCATGAAGGAGAAGATAACCCCCGCCAGACCCAGGTTGAAGGAGCCCGCCAGGTCAACGTGACCGACCACGGTGGTAATGCTCGGTGGCGCGGAAACGATGCCGCTGTAGTGCACATCACCCAGCATCCAGCCCAGCAGCGTGGTCACCACGATGGAGACCAGCACCGCAGCGTGAATGTTGCGAGAGGCCAGAATCGCAATGATAAAGAAGCCCAGCACGCCCAGCAGTACGCTGTGAGAAGTCAGGTTACCGATAGATACCAGAGTGTCCTGGTTCGCCACGATAACGCCGGCGTTTTTCAGGCCCATCATACCGATGAACAGACCGATACCGCTGGTGATACCCACACGCAGGCTCACCGGGATATTGGCAATCATCCAATAGCGCACGCGGAAAATCGTCAACAGCAGCAGACCGATAGCGCCCCAGAAGATGGCGCCCATACCCACCTGCCACGGCAGGCCCATTGCCTGCACCACCACGAACGCGAAGAAGGCGTTCAGACCCATCGCCGGAGCCAATGCCACCGGCAGGTTGGCGAATACGCCCATCAGGATACTGCCCAGCGCCGCAATCAAGCAGGTGGTGACAAACACCGCGCTGGTGTCCATGCCAGCGACGCCAAGAATTTGCGGGTTAACGAAAACGATGTAGACCATCGTCAGGAAGGTCGTGAAACCGGCGATCACTTCGGTACGTGCCGTCGTGCCGTGCTCGCGCAGCTTAAACACGCGCTCCAGTATCCCCTGACCGGAAGCCGGGGTGGTGTGTTGTTGACTCATTATTAATTTCCGCAGACATGGAAGGAAAATTCGTCGCTATCCTATACCAAAATGCGACAATAGGCGCGGTTGCGAGATACTTTTTTTCATTGATTTTGCTTATACGGCAACGATTGCGTCTCTCAATTCGGCATTACGTAAACGTTAAACTTGTTAAAAAGGAAATGACATGTCCGGAGTTGAAGCGGTTTTTTTCGACTGTGACGGTACGCTGGTAGACAGCGAAGTGATCTGTTCACGGGCCTACGTCCATATGTTTAAAACATTTGGCATCACGCTCGATCTGGAAGAGATTTTTAAACGTTTCAAGGGCGTAAAGCTCTACGAGATTATCGACATCATCAACGATGAGCACGGTACCCATCTGGAAAAAGCCGAGCTAGAACCGGTTTACCGCGCCGAGGTCGCACGCCTGTTCGACACCGAGCTGGAAGTGATTTCCGGGGCGAATGCGTTACTCGATGCGGTTAGCGTGCCAATGTGCGTCGTATCGAACGGCCCGGTCAGCAAAATGCAGCATTCGCTGGGCAAGCTGGGGATGTTGCATCATTTCCCACAGAAGCTGTTCAGCGGCTATGACATCCAGCGCTGGAAGCCAGACCCGGCGCTGATGCACCACGCGGCAAAAGCGATGAACGTAGATGTGGAGAAGTGCATTCTGGTGGATGACTCTTCTGCAGGCGCGCAATCGGGGATTGATGCGGGCATGGAGGTGTTCTACTTCTGCGCCGACCCGCACAACAAACCGATCGTTCACCCGAAGGTGACGACGTTTACCGATCTGGCGGAACTACCTGCACTATGGAAAGCGCGCGGGTGGGA
>CP070603.1:139530-141049 GCA_016939855.1 Kluyvera ascorbata | reverse complement strand
TCTTTTCCCGCGAGCAGTTTATCCAGCTCATCACCACCGACGTGACGGAAGTCTTGTCCCTTCACAAAGTAGAAGATGTATTCGCAGATATTCTGGCAGCGGTCGCCGATACGCTCGATAGAGCGCGCACAGAACAGCGCGGTCAACACGCTTGGAATGGTGCGCGAGTCTTCCATCATGTAGGTCATCAACTGACGCACGATGCCTTCATATTCCTGGTCAACTTTCTTGTCTTCACGGTAGATACGCACCGCTTCGTCAAGATCCATACGCGCAAACGCGTCCAGCACATCATGCAGCATCTGCACGGTGTGGCGGCCCAGCGACTCCAGGCTCACCAGCAGCGGTTGGTGCTGTTGGGAGAATTTCTCCAGCGCAGTGCGGCAGATTTTATCCGCCACGTCACCAATACGTTCCAGCTCGGCGATGGTTTTGATAATCGCCATCACCAGACGCAGGTCGCTCGCCGTTGGCTGGCGCTTGGCGATGATGCGCACGCAGGCTTCATCAATCGCCACTTCCATCATGTTGACGTGTTTATCACCGTCGATGACGCGCTTCGCCAGTTCGCTATCCTGGTTGTGCATGGCGGTAATCGCATCAGAAAGCTGCTGCTCTACCATGCCGCCCATGGTCATCACCTGGGTGCGGATGCTTTCCAGTTCTGCGTTGAACTGGCCGGAAATATGTTTATTAAGGTTCAGATTGTCCACAACGCGCTCCTGATCAACCGTAACGACCGGTGATGTAATCTTCTGTTTGTTTCTTCGCGGGCTTGGTGAACAGATCGTCCGTGTTACTGAACTCAATCAACTCGCCCAGGTACATAAACGCCGTGTGGTCGGAGCAACGTGCAGCCTGCTGCATGTTGTGGGTCACGATAACGACGGTGTAATCCTCTTTCAGCTCGGTGATCAGCTCTTCGATACGCCCGGTAGAGATTGGGTCTAGCGCTGAACACGGCTCATCCAGCAGCAGAACTTCCGGGCGAATCGCGATACCGCGCGCGATGCACAGACGCTGCTGCTGACCACCAGAGAGAGAGTACCCGCTCTGGTGCAGTTTATCCTTGGTTTCGTTCCATAATGCGGCCTTGGTCAACGCCCACTGCACGCGTTCGTCCATGTCGGTACGCGACAGCTTTTCAAACAGGCGCACGCCGAAGGCGATGTTGTCATAGATAGACATCGGGAACGGCGTTGGCTTCTGGAACACCATACCCACTTTGGCACGCAGCAGGGCGATATCCTGGGTATTGGTGAGAATATTGTCGCCATCCAGCAGAATTTCGCCTTCTGCGCGCTGCTCCGGGTACAGTTCAAACATCTTGTTGAAGGTACGCAGCAGCGTCGATTTACCGCAGCCTGACGGGCCGATAAACGCCGTTACCTGGTTTTTGGCGATATCCAGGTTGATGTTCTTCAGGGCATGGAATTTGCCGTAGTAGAAGTTCAGGTCACGTACTGAAATTTTACCCGGAGTTGTGTTCACCATACTCATCTCAATCACTTCCTCATCC
>CP070603.1:100272-139503 GCA_016939855.1 Kluyvera ascorbata | reverse complement strand
AAAAATTAACCGTGTTTCTTCTTCGCGAAAATAACGCGCGCCAGAATGTTCAGCAGCAATACGCACAGCGTGATAATCAACACGCCGGCCCAGGCCAGTTGCTGCCACTCAGCAAACGGGCTCATCGCAAATTTAAAGATGGTCACCGGCAGGTTGGCGATTGGCTGCATCATATCGGTGCTCCAGAACTGGTTGGAGAGCGCCGTAAACAGCAGCGGAGCCGTTTCACCGGCGATACGCGCAATAGCCAGCAGGATACCGGTCATAATCCCAGAGATAGACGCTTTCAGCGTAATCGCGGAGATCATTCGCCATTTCGGCGTACCCAGCGCGTAGGCCGCTTCACGCAGGCTATCCGGCACCAATTTGAGCATGTTCTCAGTGGTACGAATCACGATAGGCACCTGCAGCAGCGCCAGCGCGATCACGCCCGCCCAGCCGGAGAAGTGCTGCATCTGCGCCACCACGATGGTGTAGACGAACAGGCCTACAACGATGGACGGCGCGGAGAGCAAAATATCGTTAATAAAACGGATAACCTCAGCAAGCCAGGACTTGCGGCCGTACTCCGCCAGGTAGATACCCGCCATAATGCCCAGTGGGGTACCGATAACGGTCGACCACAGGATCAGCAGGCCGCTGCCCGCCAGGGCGTTAGCCAGACCACCGCCCGCCGTGTTTGGCGGCGGCGTCATTTCAGTAAACAGCGCCAGCGACATACCGTCGATGCCGCGGGTCACGGTGGACATCAGGATCCACACCAGCCAGAACAGGCCGAAGATCATGGTGGCCATCGACAGCGTCAGCGCAATACGGTTCTTCATGCGGCGGCGCGCCTGCATCTTGCGGCGAGACTCTGCCAGTGCGGCGGTGCTTTGCATTTCCAGCGTCGTCATTAGCGTGCCCCCTCGTTTTTCGCCAGGCGCATAATCATGAACTTCGAGGCTGCCAGCACGATAAAGGTAATCGCAAACAGGATAAGCCCCAGTTCCATCAACGCGGAGACATGCAGGCCCGATTCCGCTTCGGCAAATTCATTCGCCAGCGCGGAGGTAATGCTGTTGCCCGGCATATACAGCGACACGCTGTCGAGCTGGTAGGTGTTACCGATGATAAAGGTGACTGCCATGGTTTCACCCAGCGCGCGGCCCAGGCCGAGCATTACGCCGCCTATGACCCCGTTTTTGGTGAACGGCAGAACGATACGCCAGATAACTTCCCAGGTGGTGCAGCCGATGCCGTAGGCCGACTCTTTCATCATCACCGGAGTTTGTTCAAACACATCACGCATTACGGCGGAGATATACGGGATTATCATGATGGCGAGAATAACCCCTGCCGCCAGGATACCGATACCAAATGCCGGGCCGGAGAACAACGCACCGACAAACGGGATGTTAGAAAGGATATTGCCGACGGGCTCCTGGAAGTAGGTCGCGAACAGCGGAGCAAAGATAAACAGGCCCCACATACCGTAAACAATGCTGGGAATCGCCGCCAGCAGTTCAATCGCGATACCTAATGGGCGTTTGAGCCAGTTAGGTGCCAGTTCAGTCAGGAAGAGTGCGATACCGAAGCTCACCGGAACGGCGATCAGCAGCGCGATAAAGGAGGTCACGAGCGTACCGTAAATGGGTACCAGCGCACCGTAGATATCGTTAGGCGCATCCCACTCTTTGGTCCACAGGAAGGCGAAGCCGAACTTCTCCATACTTGGCCATGAAGAGATGATAAGAGAGACGATAATCCCGCCCAACATCAATAGCACAATCAGCGCAGCCAGTCTTACCAGCGCGCTGAATATCATGTCACCCTTTTTACCCGGAGGGTTAAAAGCAGGCTTAGTTGCAGCCATAAATCACTCTTTCCAGTTTAAAATCCGCCACGACATTTACACGTTGCCCGGCGTTTCCGCCGGGCTACCGTAATCAGTACAGCGCTTTACCGCTGCTGTCTTTTACGTTGGTCTTCCATGCAGCACGAACCTGCTCAACCACGCTCTCTGGCAGAGTGGCGTAATCAAGCTCGTTAGCCTGTTTGCCGCCGTTTTTGTACGCCCAGTCAAAGAACTTCAGCACTTCAGCACCTTGCTCAGGTTTCTTCTGCTCTTTGTGTACCAGGATGAAGGTGGTAGAGGTAATCGGCCACGCGTTGTCACCTTTCTGGTTAGTCAGGTCCTGCGCGAAGGATTTGCTCCAGTCAACGCCTTTAGCGGCGTTAGCAAAGTTATCTTCAGTTGGGCTAACCGGCTTGCCATCAGCAGAAATCAGTTTGGTGTAAGCCAGGTTGTTCTGCTTAGCGTAAGCATATTCAACGTAGCCGATGGAACCTGGCAGACGCTGTACGAATGCAGCGATACCGTCGTTACCTTTACCGCCCAGGCCGGTCGGCCAGTTTACGGTAGAGCCCGCGCCAATTTTGGATTTCCACTCTTCGTTCACTTTAGACAGGTAGCTGGTGAACACGAAGGAGGTACCGGAACCATCAGCACGACGCACAACGGCGATGTTCTGAGAAGGCAGCTTAACGCCTGGGTTCAGTTTGGTGATGGCTTCGTCATCCCACTTCTTGATTTTACCCAGGTAGATGTCGCCCAGGGTTTTACCGTCAAGCACCAGCTCGCCGGATTTCAGGCCAGGGATGTTAACAGCCAGAACCACACCGCCGATTACGGTCGGGAACTGGAACAGGCCTTCCTGAGCCAGTTTTTCGTCAGACAACGGCGCATCAGATGCACCGAAATCAACGGTGTTAGCAGTAATTTGTTTTACGCCACCGGAGGAGCCGATACCCTGGTAGTTTACTTTGCTACCGGTCTCTTTCTGATAGGTATCTGCCCATTTGGCATACACTGGCGCCGGGAAGGTTGCACCAGCACCCGTCAGGCTTGCTGCTGCGAATGCAGAGAAAGCGCTCATCGATAAGGTCGCGGCGACAACAGTTGCGACAGTGGTACGCATAACTTTCATAATGTCTCCTGCAAGAATCCGTAAATGATTGTTTAGTGGCTACGAGGAGCAAAATAGGACAAACAGGTGACAGTTATATGTAAGGTTTATTACAGTTTAATGACAACGAAAACCATGCGAAAAACAATATTATTAAACCACTATAAATCAGCAAGTTATAAAAATAATTTACAATGAAATTACAGTGAAATTTTCTTTTTATGACAACCCAAAAGTCATGCTTTATGACAGTTTATGAAGATAAAAAAAATCCGGCTGTGCCTGAAGCAGAGCCGGATCGTTTTGACTAAACGTACTTATTCGACGGTAACCGACTTAGCGAGGTTACGCGGCTGATCCACATCGGTGCCTTTGATCAGCGCCACATGGTAAGCCAGCAACTGCAGCGGCACGGTGTAGAAGATAGGTGCAATCACCTCTTCCACATGCGGCATCTCGATGATGTGCATGTTGTCGCTGTTACTGAACGCCGCATCACGATCGGCAAACACATACAGCTCACCGCCGCGCGCGCGTACCTCTTCAATGTTGGATTTCAGTTTTTCCAGCAGTTCGTTATTCGGCGCGACCACGATAACCGGCATATCTGCGTCGATAAGCGCCAGCGGGCCGTGCTTCAGCTCGCCTGCGGCATACGCTTCCGCATGAATGTAGGAGATCTCTTTGAGCTTCAGCGCACCTTCCAGCGCGATCGGGTACTGATCGCCACGGCCAAGGAACAGCGCGTGATGCTTGTCAGAGAAATCTTCTGCCAGCGCTTCAATGCGTTTGTCCTGCGACAGCATCTGCTCAATGCGGCTTGGCAGTGCCTGCAGCGCATGAACAATCTCATGCTCTACGGACGCATCAGCTCCTTTCAGGCGCGCCATCTTCGCCACCAACATCAGCAGAACCGTCAACTGAGTGGTAAACGCTTTGGTGGACGCCACGCCAATTTCCGCCCCGGCGTTGGTCATAATCGCCAGATCGGACTCACGCACCAGCGACGAACCGGCGACGTTACAAATCGCCAGCGAGCCCAGATAACCCAGCTCTTTGGTGAGGCGCAGGCCAGCCAACGTGTCGGCGGTTTCGCCAGACTGCGACAGGGTGATGACCAGGCTGTTCGGACGCACGGCCGATTTGCGATAGCGGAACTCCGAGGCAATTTCGACGTCGCACGGCATGCCAGCCAGTGATTCAAACCAGTAGCGCGCGACCATCCCGGAGTTATAGGAGGTGCCGCAGGCGATAATCTGGATATGCTCAACACGAGATAGCAGCGCGTCGGCCTGTGGGCCCAGCTCGCTGAGGTCCACTTCGCCGTGGCTGATACGCCCGGTTAAGGTGTTTTTGATGGCGTTCGGCTGTTCGTAGATCTCTTTCTGCATATAGTGACGATAAATACCTTTATCGCCCGCATCGTATTGCAGATTAGATTCGATCTCCTGACGATTCACGCTGGCACCGGACTTATCAAAGACCGCGACCGAACGGCGCGTTACTTCGGCGATATCGCCCTCTTCGAGGAAGATAAAGCGACGGGTGACCGGCAGCAGCGCCAGTTGATCAGAAGCGATAAAGTTCTCGCCCATGCCGAGGCCGATAACCAGCGGGCTACCGGAACGCGCGGCCAGCAGCGTGCTTGGGTCGCGGGAGTCCATAATCACCGTGCCGTAGGCACCGCGAAGTTGCGGGATAGCGCGCAGCACCGCTTCACGCAGCGTACCGCCCTGTTCCATCTCCCAGTGCACTAAGTGAGCGATCACTTCGGTGTCGGTCGCTGAAACAAAAACATAGCCACGCGCCTGCAGCATTTCGCGCAGCGGTTCGTGGTTTTCGATGATGCCGTTATGCACCACCGCAATGTGGTCAGAAACATGCGGATGCGCGTTGCCTTCCGACGGTTCGCCGTGGGTTGCCCAGCGGGTGTGAGCAATACCCGTGCCGCCCACCAGCGGGTGTTCTTCCGCGGCTTTGGACAGCATCTGGACTTTCCCCAAACGACGTAGGCGGGTCATATGACCTTCTGCGTCTACCACGGCCAGACCCGCAGAGTCATAACCACGGTATTCCAGGCGACGGAGACCTTCGAGAAGGATTTCAGCTACATCACGTTGCGCGACTGCGCCAACAATTCCACACATAGTTTTCTATTCCGATTTTGGCGTTATGCCATGCGTTGTCGGTCAACCTGTTGCCCGTATTCCGGGCGCCCCGAGCCTTGTAGAGAGTGGGGTTATTTTTATAGGTACTGCTTTTGGGTGGGAGATTATGTTATCTCCTCACCCTTGTAGACCTGTATCAGGCCTACATAAACTACTTCTTCTTCACCGGGCGCTGCCAGCCTTGCTTGTGTACCTGCGGTACGCGGCTCAGCACCAGTTCGTTATCAGCAACATCGCGGGTCACGGTGGTACCGGCCGCGATAGTGACACCTTTGCCAATGGTGACCGGAGCAACCAATTGGCTGTCGGAGCCGACAAAAACGTCATCGCCAATAATCGTTTTAAACTTGTTGGCGCCATCGTAGTTGCAGGTAATGGTACCCGCGCCGATGTTCACGTTGTCGCCAATTTCCGCGTCGCCGAGGTAGGTCAGGTGACCGGCTTTCGAGCCTTTACCCAGACGCGCTTTTTTCATTTCGACGAAATTACCCACGTGCGCGCCTTCCAGCAGCTCAGCGCCAGGACGCAGACGAGCAAACGGGCCGATGGTGCAGGCGGCCTCCAGATGAGCATCTTCCACAACGCTGTACGGGCTGATTTCACAGTCGTCGCCGATGGTGGCGTTTTTAATCACGCAGCCCGCGCCGATTTTGACGCGATGACCCAGCACCACGTTGCCTTCAAGGATAACGTTAGTATCAATTTCGACATCACGCCCGTGAGACAGGGTGCCTCGCAGGTCAAAACGCGCTGGGTCACGCAGCATCACGCCTGCCAGCAGCAGTTTTTCAGCCTGTTCGGACTGATAAATACGCTCAAGACGGGCAAGCTGCAGGCGGTTATTCACGCCGTCAGTTTCACTGATACGCGCCGGGTGAACAGCAGCAATTTCGCGGCCTTCGTGGTATGCCATGGCGATAATATCGGTGATATAAAATTCGCCCTGCGCATTGTTGTTGTTCAGTTTCGCCAGCCAGCGCTTCAGGTCCGCGCCGTTAGCAATCAGGATACCGGTGTTAATTTCCTGAATCTGACGCTGTGCTTCGGTGGCATCTTTGTGCTCAACAATGCCGGTCACTTTGCCGTTTTCACGGGTAATACGGCCATAGCCGCTCGGATCGTCCAGCACCACAGTCAGCAGGCCAATCCCGCCCTGCGGCTTGGCTTCACGCAGGCGTTGCAGCGTTTCAACAGAGATCAGCGGCACGTCGCCGTAGAGCATCAGAATATCTTCGTCATCCGCGAAGAACGGCGCAGCCTGCTGCATCGCATGACCGGTACCCAGCTGTTCGGCCTGTAGTACCCAGTTCAGCTTATCGTCGGATAAGGTTTGCTTAAGTAAATCACCGCCGTGACCGTACACCAGGTGAACTTGGTTCGCGCCAACATGATTCGCGGCATCAATAACATGCTGCACCATTGGCTTGCCTGCCAGGGTGTGCAGCACTTTTGGGAGATCGGAATACATACGCGTGCCTTTGCCTGCGGCAAGGATCACAACGCTCATGGTACGGTTAGACATAGGTATCCTGTCTGTAGATTAAGTATGAAGTAAAGCGGGTTAACGTTGAAAATTCTACATATTTTTCGCCATGAAATGGCTTGATGATAAAACGTTCAACATCCCCTTTCGACCTGATTTTCTTCCCTTATTTTCGTCCATATCAAACGCATTTGTCTTGTAAGAATTCGGCTCAATCGCCAGATAGCGCGCTATCTCTCTGCTTATATTGTTTTTTTGATACCTGAATAAAGAAACCCATAATTTAAAACGCCGTTTTATTTACTCATTATTGTGACGAGCAAAAAAGAAACAGCGTTTTGATTTGTTGATAATTACGGCGCTCAACCATTCAGGAAGATGATATGAAAAAGAAAATACCTCTGGCTCTGACGCTTTGTAGCGCAGCACTCTCTCTGTCGGCACACGCTCAGGCGCCCCAGCAATGGAAGGCGATCGCTTTTGGGCAATCTACCGACGTAAACTTCTCCTCCAATGTGTTACCGGAGAAGATTGGCGTTAACAACGTGACGATTGACGGTAAGACGCTGACTCCACAACAAACTGCCTCTCTTAGCAAACCTATCACCATCGAAAGTCGTGGCGGTAAGATTGCTAACTCACACGATGGCCTGACCTTTTTCTACACCACCGTACCGAGTGACGAGAATTTTGTTCTCTCCGCCACGGTAACCGTCGATCAGTTTGGCCCAGAAAATGGTGCTAAGCCGGCCGCTCAGGAAGGGGCCGGACTGTTGGTGCGCGATATTATCGGCATTCCTCGTCAGGAGCCGTTGAAAGAAGGTTATGAAGAGTTTCCTGCGGCATCGAATATGGTGATGAACGCCATCATGACTCAGGATAAAAAAGACGATTACCGCGTGAAGCTACAGGCTATCTCACGCAACGGCATCACCCAACCGTGGGGGAACGCGGGCTCCGAAATTAAAAAGGTCAGCTACAAGGAAGGTGTTAATCTGCGAGAGTCACCGGCCTTCCGCCTTAAGCTCGAGCGAACCAATGAGGGCTTTATTACCGCCTGGGCGCCGGTTGGTAGCGAAGAGTGGACAACTCAGCAGGTGCCGAATGCCGATCTAATTTCGGTTCAGGATAAAAAGCAGTACTACGTCGGTTTCTTTGCCTCCCGTAACGCGAAAATCACCGTGAGTGATGCCTCACTGACCACGTCGGCAGCCCAGACCGTCGCCTCGAAGCCGTTCGTCGCAAAATCCTGGCCGGTGGTGATGCAGGTCGCATCCGGCAGCCAAAGCGCCGGGGCGAACTACACCTTACAGGCGCGAGCGAACTACGATGGTCTGTTCTCGGTGCGCCAGAATGAAGTAGTGATCGGGGAGAATAAACCGGTGAAAGCCGGCGAGATGTTTACCCTGCCAGCCACGCTTAAAGACAACAACAGCTTCCAGATTACGTTTACCCCCACCAGCGGCGGCGATCGTTCACCGGTTGAACAGCAGCTTACCGTTAGCCAGTATAAAGCGGTGGCAAACAGTACGCTGTACGCTGCTGCGGACGGTAAAGCCGATGCTAAAGGCACGGCAGAAGCACCGCTGGATTTAGCCTCCGCCATCGCGCTTGTGCCACCGGGCGGTAAAGTGGTACTGGCAGCAGGCGACTATGCAAAAACGGATATTCCACTTTCCGCAAGCGGCCTTGAAAATGGACGTAAAACGCTGGAAGCCACCGGTAAAGCGGTTATCCACGGCATGTTGCTGGACGCTCACTACTGGACGATTCGAGGTATCGATATTACCGACAAGAGCCTGCGCATTCAGGGAAGCCATAACCTTATCGAAAACGTCACCGCCTATCACAACGACGATACCGGAATTCAGATCTCTTCTGCCGATAAGATCGGTCGCCCGCTGTGGGCAAGCCATAACCGCGTGGTGAACTCCGAATCTTATCGCAACGAAGATCCGGGTAAGATCAACGCCGACGGTTTTGCGGTGAAGATGCGCGTGGGTGAAGGTAACCGACTGGAAGGGTGTTACTCCCACGACAACATCGATGATGGCTTCGATCTGTTCAACAAGATTGAAGATGGTGCCAACGGCGTGGTGGTGATTGAGAACTCTATTGCCCGCAATAACACCAGCAACGGCTTCAAGCTCGGTGGTGAAGGCCAGCCAGTGGCCCATGAAATCCGCAATAGCATTGCTATTGGCAACCATCTTGATGGTTTCACCGATAACTTCAACCCAGGCAAGCTGGTGGTGGTGAATAACGTTGCCGTGGATAACCAGCGCTTCAACTTCATCTTCCGCCCAAGCCCATACGGGGATGCCGCAACCCAGGGCGTGTTCAGCGACAACATTTCGCTGCGCAGCCAGCCGGGGAAATACGACGATGCGGTGGTGGGGAACGTTGATGCAACCAACTACTTCATCGAGAAGGGAAAAAGCGTTAATACGGAAGGGAAGGAGCTGCGTGCGGAAGATTTCCAGTCGCTGGAGTTACCGCAGCCGCTAACCCGTAATGCGGACGGGAGTTTTGATACCGGGAATTTCCTGAACAAGGATTAAGTAATCGCTTCCCCGGCGGCGCTTCGCTTGGCCGGGCTACATAATTGGGTAGCCCGGACGAGGTGCGTCAGCACCGACTCCGGGAAATTCACCGGCCTACAAAATACAAAGGTCGCCGTGAGGCGACCTTCTTCATTTTTGGTTCTGTTTACACCGCATGTGTTGTGGTTTTCGTTAGCGGTACAGCGCTTAACAGAACGGCATCTGACCTACAGGTGAGGCGGCCAGTGCGGTCATCAACCTTACAGGTTGAAAGTACCGAAAGAGATGTTCATAGCGCTGAAGAGAGCGATGATTTTATTGATCAGTTTCATGATTTTAATCCTGCGATAGTAGTGGTGTTTTCTGTGACTCATGTCACAAAAAGAAGTCTACTCCTCGGACATTTATCGATCAACAGTTTTGTGATTCAAATCACAAAATATTTAAAATACCTTTTCAGTTTCATTTAAATTAAAACAAGCCATAAAAAAAGCCAGCCTGGAAACCAGACTGGCTTTTTGACTTTCAAGCCGGTGTTACATCGCTTTTTTGGTCAACTCGATAACGCGCAGTTTAGCGATCGCTTTGGCCAGTTCCGCAGACGCCTGAGCGTAATCCACGTCACCATGAGAGCTCTTAATGTGCTCTTCGGCCTTACGCTTCGCTTCAATCGCGCGCGCTTCGTCGAGGTCCTGACCGCGAATTGCGGTATCAGCCAGAACGGTCACGCTGCCAGACTGCACTTCAAGAATGCCGCCGGACAGATAGATAAACTCTTCGTGACCGTGCTGTTTAACGATGCGAATCATACCAGGCTTAATGGCGGTGAGCAGCGGGGCGTGGCCCGGGTAAATACCCAGCTCACCTTCGCTACCCGTTACCTGGATTTTCTCGACCAGACCAGAGAACATTTGTTGCTCTGCGCTGACGACGTCCAGGTGGTAAGTCATTGCCATATCACCCTCCGATTAAGGCGTTAAAGTTTTTTGGCTTTTTCCACTGCTTCGTCAATGGAACCGACCATGTAGAACGCCTGCTCCGGCAGGTGATCGTATTCGCCGTCCATGATGCCTTTAAAGCCACGGATGGTGTCTTTCAGCGAAACGTATTTACCCGGAGAACCGGTGAATACTTCTGCTACGAAGAACGGCTGGGACAGGAAGCGCTGAATTTTACGAGCGCGTGCTACCACCAGTTTGTCTTCTTCAGACAGTTCATCCATACCCAGGATGGCGATGATGTCTTTCAGTTCCTGATAACGCTGCAGGATGGACTGAACGCCACGAGCGGTGTCGTAGTGCTCCTGACCAACAACCAGCGGATCCAGCTGACGGCTGGTGGAGTCCAGCGGGTCAACCGCAGGGTAGATACCCAGGGAAGCGATCTGACGGCTCAGTACTACGGTTGCATCTAAGTGAGCAAAGGTAGTTGCTGGGGATGGGTCAGTTAAGTCATCCGCAGGTACGTATACCGCCTGTACGGAGGTGATAGAACCGGTCTTGGTGGAGGTGATACGTTCCTGCAGAACGCCCATCTCTTCCGCCAGAGTCGGCTGGTAACCTACCGCTGAAGGCATACGACCCAGCAGTGCAGATACTTCTGTACCGGCCAGGGTGTAACGATAGATGTTATCGACGAACAGCAGTACGTCACGACCTTCGTCACGGAATTTCTCAGCCATGGTCAGACCGGTCAGAGCAACGCGCAGACGGTTTCCCGGTGGCTCGTTCATCTGGCCATATACCAGGGATACTTTATCGATAACGTTGGAGTCGGTCATTTCGTGGTAGAAGTCGTTACCCTCACGAGTACGTTCACCTACGCCCGCAAACACGGAGTAACCGGAGTGCTCGATCGCGATGTTACGGATCAGCTCCATCATGTTTACGGTTTTACCAACACCCGCACCGCCGAACAGACCGACTTTACCGCCCTTAGCGAACGGACACATCAGGTCGATAACTTTGATACCGGTTTCCAGCAGTTCCTGAGAGCTAGACAGCTCTTCGTAGGAAGGTGCAGCGCGGTGGATAGCCCAACGCTCTTCTTCACCGATGTCGCCTTTCATGTCTACTGGCTGACCCAGTACGTTCATGATACGACCCAGTGTTGCTTTACCTACCGGAACTTCGATTGGGTGCTCGAGGTCTTTAACATCCAGACCGCGACGCAGACCGTCGGAAGAACCCATAGCGATGGTACGTACGATACCGCCGCCGAGCTGCTGCTGAACTTCCAGCACCAGAACTTCATTACCATTCTGCACCTCAAGAGCTTCGTACACGCGCGGTACGGCATCCTGAGGGAATTCGACGTCAACTACGGCGCCGATTACCTGGACAATTTTTCCAGTAGCCATCTTGAATCCTCTACGAATTAACCTGGTTATACCGCGGATGCACCACCGACGATCTCGGTGAGTTCCTGAGTAATGCTGGCCTGTCGAGCTTTGTTGTATACCAACTGCAGCTCTTTAATCAGGCTGCCGCCATTGTCGGTCGCGGCTTTCATCGCCACCATACGTGCGGCCTGCTCGCTGGCCAGGTTTTCTACCACGCCCTGATAGACCTGAGATTCGACATAGCGACGCAGGAGGGTATCCAGCAGCGCTTTCGGATCGGGTTCGTACAGGTAATCCCAGGTTTTACGTTTCAGATCATCATCTTCTGAAGCCGGTAACGGCAGCAGTTGGGTGATCGTCGGCACCTGAGACATGGTGTTAATAAATTTGTTGCTGACAATATAAAGCTTGTCCAGACGACCTTCGTCGTAGGCTTGCAACATCACTTTTACCGGACCGATAAGTTCGGACAGGGCAGGTTTATCGCCCATACCGGTTACCTGAGCGACAATGTTGCCACCTACGGAATTAAAGAAGGACACACCTTTAGAGCCGATCATTGCGAGGTCGCACTGAACGCCTTTTTCGGTCCATGCCTTCATATCCGCCAGCAGTTTCTTGAACAGGTTAATGTTCAAGCCACCGCACAGACCACGGTCGGTAGACACCACCAGGTAGCCCACGCGCTTAACGTCGCGTTCTTCCAGGTATGGGTGCTTATATTCCAGATTACCGTTCGCAAGGTGACCAATCACTTTGCGCATGGTATCTGCATAAGGACGGCTGGCCGCCATGCGATCCTGCGATTTACGCATTTTGGAAGCGGCGACCATCTCCATCGCTTTAGTGATCTTTTGCGTGTTCTGGACGCTTGCGATCTTACTACGTATCTCTTTTGCGCCGGCCATGAGCTTCTCCTCAATGCCTACGGCCTGCCCTAAGACAGGC
This sequence comes from Kluyvera ascorbata, assembly GCA_016939855.1. Taxonomy (GTDB): domain Bacteria; phylum Pseudomonadota; class Gammaproteobacteria; order Enterobacterales; family Enterobacteriaceae; genus Kluyvera; species Kluyvera ascorbata_C. The sequence goes on along the minus strand of CP070603.1, from coordinate 127,072 downwards.
CGTCAGACTTTACCAGGATTGGGTTGCTTTGAAGGAATCGAGGATGCCTTTCAGCTTGCCTTCGATTTCGTCGTTATAGCCACCGGACTGGTTGATCTCTTGCATCAACGGAGCGTGATCACGGTCAACGTAAGCCAGCAGAGCGGCTTCGAAGCTACCGATTTTCGCCAGTTCTACATCCGCCAGATAACCACGTTCTGCCGCGAACAGAACCAGAGACTGCTGCGCGACTGACATCGGCGCATACTGTTTCTGTTTCAGCAGTTCAGTTACTTTCTGACCATGGTCCAGCTGCTTACGGGTTGCATCGTCAAGGTCAGATGCGAACTGGGAGAATGCTGCCAGTTCACGGTACTGTGCCAGAGCGGTACGGATACCACCGGACAGTTTTTTCATGATCTTGGTCTGAGCTGCACCACCAACACGGGATACGGAGATACCCGGGTTAACCGCAGGACGAATACCGGCGTTGAACAGGTTGGTTTCCAGGAAGATCTGACCATCGGTAATGGAAATTACGTTGGTCGGAACGAATGCGGAAACGTCACCTGCCTGCGTTTCGATAATCGGCAGAGCAGTCAGTGAACCGGTTTTCCCTTTCACTTCACCTTTGGTGAAAGTTTCAACGTATTCGGCGTTAACACGCGCAGCACGCTCCAGCAGACGGGAGTGGAGGTAGAATACGTCGCCCGGGAATGCTTCACGTCCTGGTGGACGACGGAGCAGCAGGGAGATCTGACGGTATGCGACAGCCTGTTTAGACAGGTCATCGTAAATGATCAGCGCATCTTCGCCGCGGTCGCGGAAGTATTCGCCCATTGCGCAACCGGCATATGGTGCCAGGTATTGCAGTGCAGCGGATTCAGACGCGGTTGCCACAACAACGATGGTGTTAGCCAGCGCGCCGTGTTCTTCCAGTTTACGTACCACGTTAGAAATGGTGGACGCTTTCTGGCCGATAGCAACGTATACGCACTTGATGCCGGAATCACGTTGGTTGATGATGGCGTCGATTGCCAGCGCGGTTTTACCGGTCTGACGGTCGCCGATGATCAGTTCACGCTGACCACGACCGATTGGGATCATGGCATCAACGGATTTATAACCAGTCTGAACTGGCTGATCAACGGACTGACGTTCGATTACGCCTGGTGCGATAGCTTCAACGGCGGAGAAGCCGTCGTTGTCCAGCGCGCCTTTACCATCGATTGGTGCACCCAGGGTGTTAACCACACGGCCCAGCAGGCCACGGCCAACCGGAACTTCCAGGATACGACCAGTACACTTGACGGTCATGCCTTCGGCAAGGTCAGCGTACGGACCCATGACTACAGCACCTACGGAGTCGCGCTCCAGGTTCAGTGCGATAGCGTAACGGTTACCCGGCAGGGAAATCATTTCACCCTGCATACAATCGGCCAGGCCGTGAATGCGGATAACACCGTCACTTACAGAAACAATAGTACCTTCGTTGTGAGCTTCACTCACAACACTGAACTGAGCAATGCGCTGCTTGATCAGTTCGCTGATTTCGGTGGAATTCAGTTGCATGCTCCAGTCCCCTTAAGACTGCAAGACGTCTGCAAGGCGCTCAAGACGGCCGCGTACGCTGCCATCAATGACCATATCACCCGCACGGATGATAACGCCCGCCATTACAGACTTATCGATTTTGCAATTCAGCTTAACTTTGCGTGACAGACGCTTTTCCATCGCGGCGCTGATTTTCGCAAGCTGTTCTTCATTCAGTGCATTAGCGGAGATGACTTCTACCTCAGAGGTAGCTTCACTCGCGGCGCGCAGATGAATGAACTGCTCGAGAACATCCGGGAGCACTTTAAGACGACCATTTTCAGCCATAACCTTAATCAGGTTCTGGCCGTTTTCGTCCAGTTGCTCACCGCATACTGCGATAAACGACTTAGAGAGCGTTTCCGGTGCCAGCGCACCAGACAGAAGCTCTGCCATTTGTTCGTTCTTCGTCACTTCGGCGGCAAACGCCAGCATGTCCTGCCAGCGATCTACGCTTTTGTGTTCGACGGCAAAGTCAAAAGCTGCTTTGGCGTAGGGGCGAGCTACCGTAACAAATTCAGACATCAGCCCCTCCCTCCTTACAGTTCAGCGACAAGTTTGTCCACGATGTCGCTGTTAGCAGCTTCATCCACGGAACGTTCGATGATCTTCTCGGCGCCAGCAACAGCCAGGATAGCGACTTGCTTACGCAGCTCTTCGCGGGCACGTTTACGCTCAGCATCAATTTCTGCCTGAGCCTGTGCCACGATTTTGTTACGTTCCTGCTCTGCTTCAGTTTTGGCTTCGTCCAGGATCTGAGAGCGACGTTTGTTCGCCTGCTCGATGATTACCTGGGCTTCCGCTTTCGCTTTTTTCAGCTGGTCGGTCGCATTGGCCTGTGCAAGGTCCAAATCCTTTTTAGCTCGTTCTGCAGAAGAAAGGCCGTCAGCAATTTCTTTTTGACGCTTTTCGATGGCAGCCATTAAAGGCGGCCATACGTATTTCATGCAGAACAGAACGAAGAGGACAAACGCGATGGCCTGGCCGAGGATTGTTGCGTTAAGATTCACAGCACAATGCCTCTTTATCTAGTTAACGTTCTGATATTGCTCTTACTTAATTCAAAGCAACGCTTACTACGCGACAGCGAACATCACGTACAGACCCAGACCTACAGCGATCATAGGGATAGCATCCACCAGACCCATAACGATAAAGAACTGAGTACGCAGCAGAGGAATCAGATCCGGTTGACGCGCTGCGCCTTCCAGGAATTTGCCCCCGAGGATGCCGATACCGATCGCAGCACCGATTGCCGCCAGACCCATCATCACAGCGGCAGCCATGTACAGCAGATCCATATTCAGGTTTTCCATGACAGTCTCCAGTTTGTTTCAGTTAAAACGTAGTAGTGTTGGTAAATTAATGTTCTTCAGACGCCATCGACAGATAGACGATCGTCAGAACCATGAAGATGAAGGCTTGCAGCGTAATGATCAGGATGTGGAAAATGGCCCACGGCACATTCAGAATCCACTGTGACCACCACGGCAACAGACCAGCAATCAGAATGAAAATCAGCTCACCGGCATACATGTTGCCGAAAAGTCGCAGACCGAGAGATACCGGTTTGGACAGCAGGCTTACCCCTTCAAGGATTAAGTTGACAGGAATAAATGCCCAGTGATTGAACGGCTGCAGTGTCAGCTCTTTAGTGAAGCCACCGATGCCTTTCATTTTGATGCTGTAGAACAGAATCAGGATAAACACGCCCAGTGCCATAGACAGGGTAATGTTTACGTCCGCAGACGGAACCACGCGCAGCGCCGGCAGGCCCAGTATATGCTCAGCAATATACGGCAGCAGGTCGATAGGCAGTAAGTCCATCAGGTTCATCAGGAAGACCCAGACGAAGATCGTCAGGGCAAGCGGAGCAATAACCTTGCTTTTGCCATGGTACATGTCTTTGACACTGCCATGAACGAAGCCAATTACCAGCTCAATCGCGGTCTGAAATTTACCCGGTACGCCGCTGGTTGCTTTTTTGGCAACGCTACGGAACGTAAGCAGGAACAACAGACCCAGCACCACCGAGAAGAACATGGAGTCAATATTGAGCGTCCAGAAGGTGGCTGGGGGGTTATGCGGATCTACCAGCGAGAAAGTACGCAGGTCCAGCTGAAGGTTATTCAGATGGTGTCCTATGTATTCCTGCGGCGTCATATTTTCAGAAGCCATGATGCCTTTTACCCTTTGTTGTTAATTACAGCGGGCGCCAGTATTTGAACCACTAGCACCGAAATCCATGTAACGATCAGCGGTAAGAACACCGCTTTAAAAACCGCCAGCGCCACGACCAGTAACACCAGCATCGCAAGCACTTTGAACGCTTCCCCGAAGGCGAACGTCCAGGCCACTCGGCCTTTAGCGGGTGTATGTACCTGGTGACGCCAGGCAAAAATCATAAACAACATATTAGGCAGTAACACTGCCAGGCCTCCACACGCGGCGGAGATGCCCCAGAAGGGGTCTTTAAGGCTGAACAGCAATCCACTTGCTATCACTGCCAGAAGCTGAATGAACAGAAGCTTTCGAGCAACATTGCGACTCACGAACGACATAGACATCACGTTTGTACTCCTGCTCCCTTTGAGGTATGCCGCGTGTCGTATAAAACGTTCTTTAATGCTCTGAGTCAAGCATCAAAAAGCGGTCAAATTATACGGTGACACCCCGTGATTTCAAACAATAAGTAGCCAAAACGTGAATAAATATTTAATTATTTTTCATTCGCGCTATTTTTCTACTTTTCGCCAAAGTGTGAACGATCGTACAAAACTGCAAATACACCGAAAATAGTGATTACAAAGCGTGCACAAGATCACAAATTAAACATTTTCGAGCAAAGCGCATAAATCATTGTAGCAAAACGGATGTTCTCATCATTCTGATATATAAGACTTAATTCGCGAACTCTTTTAAAAACACCGCGATACAGAACAAAAACCATTCATTGACATTCATAATAATTTATTAACATGACAAAATGACGAATGGGCTTACTTTTAGCAGACTGATATTTTCCATGTTGACTATTTTAAGTCTTAACAAAAAAAGCCGCGTTAAGGTGAAGATAAGCCAAAGTTAACCGCTGGTTAAATATAGCAGGTCGCTGGCGCTAATTGTCGCTCATTTGTTAACACCAGAGACCCTACTTTTTCTCTACTTTTTTTGATAAAAATTAAATTTTATTTGCTGCAATAATAACCAAATGACGTTCCCCTTCCAGCTGAGGAACTTTTAACGGCACTACGCTCTCGACGCTAAACGGCGCGGGAAGTTGGGCAATTTCCTCTTCCGGCAGTTGTCCCTTCAATGCGTAAAAGCGCCCAGCTTCACCAGGAAGGTGATGGCACCAGGTCACCATGTCGGTCAGTGAGGCAAAAGCACGGCTAATCACGCCGTCAAACGGCGGTTCAGCCGGGAAATCTTCAACACGGCTCTGCACTGGCGTGATGTTAGTCAGCGCTAACTCGTGCTGCACCTGACGCAGGAAGCGGACGCGTTTGCCCAGGCTATCCAGCAGAGTGAAGTGAGCATCAGGGCGTACAATCGACAGCGGAATACCCGGCAAGCCAGGACCCGTACCCACATCGATAAAGCGTTCACCTTTCAGCGATGGCGCGACCACAATGCTGTCGAGAATATGGCGAACCAGCATCTCGTTAGGGTCACGTACGGAGGTCAGGTTGTAGGCTTTATTCCACTTGTGCAGCATATCCACGTAGGCCACAAGCTGGTTTTTCTGGTGATCGGAGAGGGAAATTCCTGCTTCATTCAGCAGTCGGGTGAGTTTGTTGAGCACGGAGAATACCTGTTAGCGATAATCTGCCGGATGACGGCTTCGCATTATCCGGCTTAGGTTGTAGGCCCGGTCAGCGTAGCGCCGCCGGGCAACGTTCGGTGCATTAAGCGCTGCGGCGCAGCAGCCCTTGTTTTTTGAGCCATACCAGCAGAATGGAGATTGCCGCTGGCGTGATCCCGGAGATACGAGATGCCTGGCCTATCGAGACCGGTTTGTGATCGTTAAGTTTGGCGATCACTTCATTGGACAAGCCATTAACCTGGCGATAGTCCAGCGTGGCTGGCAGCAAAGTGTTTTCGTTGCGCTGCTGTTTCTCGATTTCATCCTGCTGACGAGCAATATAACCTTCGTATTTGACCTGAATTTCTACCTGTTCAGCCGCCTGCGCGTCTTCCAGCATTGGCGTAAACGGAGTCAGAGCAGTCAGCTGTTCGTAGGTCATTTCCGGTCGACGCAGCAGATCTTCACCGCTGGCTTCGCGGGTCAGTGGCGCGCTCAGGTGAGCATTCACTTCGGCTGCAGACTCGGATGACGGCGTAATCCAGGTGGATTTCAGACGCTGACGTTCACGCTCAATGTTTTCCAGCTTCTCGTTGAAGCGAGCCCAACGAACGTCATCCACCATTCCCAGCTCACGGCCAATTTCGGTCAGACGCAGATCGGCGTTATCTTCACGCAGCATCAGGCGATATTCCGCGCGGGAGGTGAACATACGGTACGGTTCTTTAGTACCGAGCGTGCAGAGATCGTCCACCAGCACACCGAGATAAGCCTGATCGCGACGCGGTGCCCAGCCTTCTTTGTCAGCGGATAGACGCGCGGCGTTAAGTCCGGCCAGCATGCCCTGAGCAGCAGCTTCTTCGTAGCCCGTAGTGCCGTTAATTTGACCAGCAAAGAACAGGCCGTGGATAAATTTGCTTTCCAGCGTGAGTTTCAGGTCGCGCGGATCGAAGAAATCGTACTCAATGGCGTAGCCAGGACGCACGATTCGCGCGTTTTCCATCCCCTGCATGGAACGGACTATTTGCATCTGTACATCAAACGGCAGACTGGTGGAGATGCCGTTTGGATAAATTTCGTTGGACGTCAGCCCTTCCGGCTCCAGGAATACCTGATGCTGGTTACGATCGGCAAAACGCATCACTTTATCTTCGATCGATGGGCAGTAGCGCGGGCCGATCCCTTCGATCACGCCAGCGTACATTGGGCTGCGATCGAGGTTATTGCGGATCACCTCATGCGTTTTCTCGTTGGTATGGGTGACGTAGCACGGCATCTGACGAGGATGCTGAGAGGCATCGCCCAGGAAGGAGAAGACCGGCAGTGGGTTATCACTGTTTTGCTGACCCAGGACGCTAAAGTCGATAGTGCGCGCGTCGATACGCGGCGGTGTACCGGTTTTCAGGCGACTGACGCGCAGCGGCAGTTCACGCAGACGACGAGACAGCGGGATAGACGGCGGATCGCCAGCACGGCCACCGCTGTAGTTATCCAGACCAATGTGAATTTTACCGTCAAGGAATGTTCCTACGGTAAGAACCACCGCTTTAGCGCGGAATTTGAGACCCATTTGGGTTACGGCGCCAACGACGCGATCGTTCTCAACAATCAGATCTTCAACCGCCTGCTGGAAGATCATCAGGTTCGGCTGGTTCTCCAGCGCGGTGCGTACCGCCTGGCGATAGAGCACGCGATCCGCCTGTGCACGGGTAGCGCGAACGGCCGGGCCTTTGCTAGCGTTTAGTATCCTAAACTGAATGCCAGCCTGGTCGATCGCTGTAGCCATCAGGCCGCCAAGGGCATCCACTTCTTTTACCAGGTGTCCTTTCCCAATGCCGCCAATCGCCGGATTGCAGCTCATCTGCCCCAACGTGTCGATATTGTGTGTCAAAAGCAGAGTCTGTTGACCCATTCGCGCTGCGGCCATCGCGGCCTCAGTGCCTGCATGACCCCCGCCAATGATGATGACGTCAAAAGGATCCTGATAAAACATGGTGGTTTGCCTCGCGTAAAGCGGTTTGAAAATGGATTGAAGCCCGGGCCGTGGATTCTACTCAACTTTAGTCGATGGAGAAAGGGTTCGGATCTTGGGTATTAAAAAGAAGATCTTTTTATTTAGAGATCTGTTCTATTGTGATCTCTTATTAGGATCGCCAACCTTTGTGGATAAGTCCGATCCGGATTTTAAGATCAACCGTTTAAGAAGGATCGTTAGCTGTGAATGATCGGTGATCCTGGTCAGTATAAGCTGGGATCAAAACGAAGGGTTATGCACAGGTCAAAAACCAGACAGAAGTTATTCTTTGGATAACTACCGGTTGATCCAAGCTTTTAACCAGAGTTATCCACACAATAAATTCCGATCTTTACAAATCTCTGAGCAAAAGATGCCACGATCCCAACCAGATTTCGGCCGGATCTTCAGGAATCTCATGCTCGAGTACGTTGATCTTCAGCGTTTCGCCAATCTGTTTGGCCCCGCAGGCCTTCAGTTCAGCATCCAGTTTGTCGATCGCGCCGCAAAACGTGTCGTATTCACGGCTACCAATCCCGATAGCGCCGAAGCGAACCTGGGAGAGATCCGGTTTTTGCTCACGTAATGCTTCATATAAAGGCAGCAGGTTGTCAGGAATGTCACCAGCACCGTGCGTGGAACTGATAACCAGCCAGATCCCTTCCGTTGGCACTTCATCAAGCATTGGTCCGTGCAGCATTTCGCTGGTAAAACCGGCATCTTCGAGTTTTTCAGCCAGATGCTCTGCTACATATTCCGCACTGCCAAGCGTGCTGCCGCTGATAAGAGTAATGTCTGCCATGCTCGCCCACCTTTATATAGAAGGCGCATTGTACGCTGTGAATGAGCTGGGATCTACCTGTGGAAAAATGTGGGATTAAAAAAAACGATCACGGCTTGATGGTACGCATTATCGGGTTTTGCAGGACGATCAAGGTTTCCGTGGACTGAATTTCATCAATTGTTTGGATCTTGTTGATAAGTACCTGTTGTAAGGCATCGATGGATTTGCACATGACTTTAATAAAGATGCTGTAGTGCCCGGTGGTGTAATACGCCTCGGTCACTTCGTCCAGACTTTCCAGCCTTGCTAGCGCCGAAGGGTAATCCTTCGCGCTCTTCAGAATGATGCCAATAAAGCAGCCCACGTCATAACCCAGCTGCTTAGGGCTCACGTCAACGTGCGCACCGGTAATAATGCCCGCCTGCTTCATCTTCTCTACGCGAACGTGAATGGTGCCGGGGCTCACGGCGAATTGTTTGGCCAGTTCGGCATAGGCGGTACGGGCATTGGCCATTAACGCCTCAAGAATGCCGCGATCCAGATTGTCGATTTGATAATTTTCCATAGCTTTTTCTTATGAAGATTGATGATTCACTCTATTTTAGCCTGTTATTTTATTGAATCAAAAGTGAGTGAGGCTTTTTATTGTTTGATTATTGAATTGGTACCCTGTTTTGTTGCTTAATCAATACCAACAGGACGCAGGAGTAAAAATAATGAAAACCGCATACATCGCAAAACAACGCCAGATTAGTTTCGTTAAATCCTATTTTTCCCGTCAGCTGGAAGAGAAGCTAGGGCTCGTAGAAGTCCAGGCGCCGATTTTAAGCCGAGTGGGAGATGGGACACAGGACAACCTGTCTGGTTGCGAGAAGGCGGTTCAGGTGAAAGTGAAAACACTGCCAGAAGCCCAGTTCGAAGTGGTTCATTCCCTTGCGAAGTGGAAACGTCAAACCCTGGGACAACACGACTTCAGCGCGGGCGAAGGGCTCTACACGCACATGAAGGCCCTTCGCCCCGATGAAGACCGACTCACCGCCATTCACTCCGTTTACGTTGACCAGTGGGACTGGGAGCGCGTAATGGGCGATGAAGAGCGCCATGCAGGTACGCTGGAAAGCACCGTGAAGGCAATCTGGGCGGGTATTAAAGAAACTGAAATTGCCGTGAGCAAAGAATTTGGTCTGACACCGTTCCTGCCAGAACAGATCCACTTCGTTCATAGTGAAACGCTGCTGAGCCGCTACCCGGGCCTCGATGCGAAAGGCCGTGAGCGCGCGATAGCCAAAGAGCTGGGCGCGGTCTTCCTGATGGGAATCGGTGGTAAGCTTTCTGACGGTGAGCGCCACGACGTTCGTGCGCCGGACTATGACGACTGGAGCACGCCAACGGCTTCTGGCCTTTCTGGTCTGAACGGCGATATCCTGGTGTGGAACCCGGTGCTGGAAGACGCCTTCGAGCTTTCCTCTATGGGGATCCGCGTCGATGCCAAAGCGCTGAAGCATCAGCTGGCGTTAACCGGTGATGAAGATCGTTTGAAGCTGGAATGGCATCAGGCGCTGCTGCGCGGTGAAATGCCGCAGACTATCGGCGGTGGCATTGGTCAGTCTCGTTTGACGATGCTGTTGCTCCAACTCTCCCATATCGGGCAGGTGCAGTGTGGCGTATGGCCAGCACAGGTTCGTGAGAGCGTCTCCGCCCTGCTGTAATGCTTAAATCAACGCTGCCAGCGTCTTAGCAGGCGGCTTCTCAACCCGGTATCAAAGCGCCAGATATGATCGAAGATGCGCATGATCCCGGGTTTTCCATGTGCAGACATCGCCACCGCATGAAAACGGTGCTGATATTTGTGCTGCAGGTCCCCTATCTTCTTCACCACCTCATCTGGCAGCCGCTGGGCGATAAAATCGGAAATGACCACCGCGTCGGCATCCTGCCACTGCGGGTTTTGCAGCTGCTCGATAACCGCACGCAGACAGCTCGCCATATCGGTGCCGCCGCGAAAGCGCTGGCTTAAAAAGCGGATCGCCTGCTCCAGCCCCTGACGGTCTGTCAGTTCGTAGCGCACGACCTCCGTTGAGAACAGCATGATGTAGCAGCGTCGGTTATCCGCCAGCGCCACGCGCATCAGCGCAAGGCAAAACGCTTTGGCGCACTGCTCGTTGAAGCCGCCCATCGAACCTGAGGTATCTACGCAGACTACAAACGGGCCGCGCGGCTGTTCGTCTTCATCCTGATGAACCACCGGGCGCTCGGTGACCTTTTCGCGCCAGGCATCGCCATGCAGCCGATAGGTCAGCAGCTGCTTCTCCACCAGCCGACGGTAGAATTCATATTCCAGCTCGGTCATCCCAAGCGTTGCCAGCTCCGGCGGCAGCAGGCGCAGGATGTCGTCGCTTTGCTGAATGCCATCGACCTGCTCTGGCACGGTGGAGGGCTCACGCACCATGGTGCGGAAGGTCTCCATCGGTGCGTCTTTTTTCGGTACTGATTTCGCCTCTCGAGAGCGCCCAAGCTGTTCCGCCAGACGCATCAGTTCCGGCTGCTGGCTGAGAAACTCGCCGTATTTGACGATCAGCTGATAGTCAGCGCGCTTAAGCTGCCCGGCGCTCATGTCCCATAGCCGCCCGCCCGCGCTGTCGTTTTCCACCAGCACTGGCTCCAATTGGCCGCTCAAGGTCATGCGCTCCTGAACCTCGCTCAGCAGCTGTTCGCGCTCCTCTTCCAGCATCTGCTGGTTAAGCGACGTGACCTGAACGACCAGGCTCAGCCGCCAGCGCTGCAGGAACAGGGTGTGTAGTGCGGGGGTAAAGGTCGCATTGTTGGCTACAAGCTGCTGTGCCTGTGCGGCGAACGGCGATCGCAGACGTGTCAGTAACGTCAGAATCTGCGGTAGCTGGACGATAAACTGCGCGGTAGAGAGTAGCTGGCTCTGCTGATAGCAGATGACCTCTTCTTCCAGCTCTGGCGGCACCGGCGCTCCCTTCAGGCGGCTTTTAAAGGTCTCGCGCCAGCGGGGAAGATCGTCGGTGATGGCCGTTTTTAAACGAGGAAACTTTTCAAAAAAGATAGCCAACTGCGGCGAGGCCAGCAGGGCGATGATCATCTCTTCGATCATCCCCTCTTCGCTAACCGCCAGCATGACGTTGAGTGTATCAATAGTCAGCATTAAAGCTGCGCCTGCTTAATTTGCGCGGCCACATCCTGCAGGCTGGCTTCAATGCGGCCGAGCCACTCTTCATTAATAAAGAGGCATTTTTGTTGTTCGCTAAAGCGGTTGTGCTGCTGGTGCCACTCTTCATCCAGCGCGATCAGCTGCTGGCGGATTTCCGCCGGCATATTCTCCGTCGTGCCCGTGCCGGGCAGCGATAGGCGCGTTCCCTGAAGGCTGACATCGCGCACCACCAGGTGCTGACCGGCGTCGACTTCCATATTCAGCGCCAGCGCAAAGCCGATGCCGTTGAGCTTGCCGCGGATTTCACCACTTTTCTCCAGCCAGTTGGCCAGCGCCTGACGTTCAAAGGTGATGTGAATCACTTCGATATCGTGCAGTTTGAGCGGTTTTTGCAGCAGTAGCGTGACCGTAGGCGACTGCACCTCAGGTGGCAGCTCATAGTGTGGTTTGCGGCTGAACATGCCCCCCAGACGCGTCACCTTGAGCGCCGTTTTGTCACTTTGTTGCTGCTGAATTTGCAGACGCTGTTGGGTGATTGCGCCCAGCTTGTTGAGCATCGCCTGTTGCTGCCATGCGTGCCCGGTCATCAAAATATCTATTTGTTGTTGCAGAAGATTTCGGCTCTCTGCGTCATGCCAGAGACACTCTTTTAAGAGGATCAGATCGATAGGCGCTATGGTATCGCGGCCGCTGAAGAAGGCGCAGGCCTGAAGCAGACGGATCGCTTTTTTCCAGCGACGGTCGGAGACATAAGGCGCATTCGGCAGATTATCGAGCTGCTGGCGCAGGGTGAAGATCAGCTCAAACACCGCATCCGGCAGCTTCACGTTGCCGATATCCTTCTGCCACTGGAAATACTCTTCGTCGGTGACCTGAAGATTGGCCGGAATCGGGTTGTCATTCTCGTCCTGCTGGCTAATCAGCATTGAGCGGAAATTGCCTTTATCCTGCACTTTGTCGAGCCACAGGCGAATCAGCATACGGTCATACAGCGCCTCAAGGCTGCTTTCCGCTTCCGGCAGTTCGTTGGAGGCTGTGACCAGCAGGCGCATGGGGATTTTTTCGACGCTGGCGCCGTTACGGAAGTGACGCTCGTTGATGGCGGTCAATAGGGTGTTCAGAATCGCCGGGCCGGCTTTCCAGATCTCATCAAGAAAGACGATTTCCGCTTCGGGCAAATAACCCGCGGTCAGACGCTCATAGCGCCCTTCATCTTTTAAGGCCTGAATAGAGAGCGGGCCGAATACCTCTTCCGGCGTAGAGAAACGGGTCATCAGGTATTCAAAGGCGCGGGCGTGCTGAAAGGCAAACTTCAGGCGGCGGGCTATCAGGCTTTTAGCTATGCCGGGAGGACCAAGTAAAAACACACTCTCCCCGCTGAGGGCCGCCAGCAGGCACAGCCGCATGGCGTGGCTACGCTCAAAAAGGCCTTTTTCCAGCGCGCTGCTCAGGCGTGAAATTCTTTCTGCTAATAAATGTGGTTGCGCCATAATTAAGTTGCGTCCTTTCACCGCTTATTCTGCTAACTGGCTGAGTATAGACGTATAACTCTTTAGGTGAATAGCCTGAATAGTACCTCGCTATTTCTTGAGGCAGGTTAAGATGACGCAATTAAGGGGTACGATTTTGATGTTAATCGTGCATACTGTGCGCTTTTGGTGGGCCAAGGGACTAGGCACACATTTGTTTCGTAAACGAAAGACTAGTCTATGAGCACTGATAAGAAACAATCTTTATCAGCGATTACACTCGCTGCAATTGGCGTGGTATACGGCGATATTGGTACCAGCCCTCTTTATACGCTTCGTGAATGTTTGTCTGGGCAGTTTGGTTTTGGCGTCGAACGTGACGCGGTTTTTGGCTTTCTGTCATTAATTTTCTGGCTGCTGATTTTTACCGTATCACTCAAATACATTACCTTCGTGATGCGGGCGGATAACGCCGGTGAAGGCGGGATCCTCACGCTGATGTCGCTTGCCGGGCGTAATACCTCCGCAAGAACCACATCGGTGCTGGTGATCCTTGGGCTTATTGGGGGAAGCTTCTTCTATGGTGAAGTGGTGATTACCCCGGCTATCTCGGTGATGTCGGCGATCGAAGGTCTTGAGATCATCGCGCCAACGCTCGATACCTGGATTGTCCCCATCTCTATCATCGTCCTGACGCTGCTTTTTGCTATCCAGAAGCACGGTACCAGCATGGTCGGCAAACTGTTCGCGCCGATAATGCTTATTTGGTTCTTGCTGCTGGCGGTGCTGGGCGCGCGGAGCATTATTGCTAACCCGGAAGTCCTGCATGCGCTGAATCCTTACTGGGCGGTGAACTTCTTCCTGCAATATAAAACCGTCTCCTTTGTGGCTCTGGGCGCGGTGGTGCTGTCGATTACCGGCGTGGAAGCGCTGTATGCCGACATGGGGCACTTCGGGAAATTACCGATTCGCCTGGCCTGGTTCTCGGTGGTGCTGCCTTCGCTGGTGCTGAACTACTTTGGTCAGGGCGCGCTGCTGTTAAAGCACCCGGAAGCCATTAAGAACCCGTTCTTCCTGCTGGCGCCTGATTGGGCGCTGATCCCAATGCTGGTGATTGCGGCATTGGCGACGGTTATCGCCTCTCAGGCGGTTATCTCCGGGGTCTTCTCGTTGACTCGCCAGGCGGTGCGCCTGGGGTATCTGTCACCGATGCGCATTATCCACACCTCGGAAATGGAGTCCGGCCAGATCTATATCCCGTTTATCAACTGGCTGCTTTATATCTCGGTGGTGGTGGTTATCGTCAGCTTTGAGCACTCCTCAAACCTGGCGGCGGCGTACGGTATTGCCGTGACCGGGACCATGGTGCTGACGACGATTCTGTTCACTACGGTGGCACGCAAGAACTGGCGCTGGAACAAGTTCTTTGTGGCGCTGCTGTTCGTGGCGTTTATGTGCATCGATATTCCGCTGTTCTCGGCGAACCTCGATAAAATCGTCTCCGGTGGTTGGCTGCCGCTGACGCTGGCGCTGATTATGTTCACCATCATGACTACCTGGAAAAGCGAGCGTTTCCGCCTGCTGCGTCGTATGCATGAGCACGGTAACTCTCTGGAAGCGATGATCGCCTCACTGGAGAAATCGCCTCCGGTACGCGTACCGGGTACCGCGGTGTATATGTCTCGTGCGCTGAACGTAATTCCGTTCGCCATGCTGCATAACCTCAAGCACAACAAGGTGCTGCACGAGCGGGTTATCCTGCTGACGCTGCGTACTGAAGATGCGCCGTATGTGCATAACGTTCGCCGCGTGCAGATTGAGCAGCTCTCTCCAACCTTCTGGCGCGTGGTGGCCAGCTACGGCTGGCGTGAAACGCCAAACGTGGAAGAGGTGTTCCACCGCTGCGGCCTGGAAGGCTTAAGCTGCCGAATGATGGAAACCTCGTTCTTTATGTCGCATGAGTCGCTGATTGTCGGCAAGCGTCCGTGGTACCTGCGCCTGCGCGGCAAGCTCTACCTGCTGTTGCAGCGCAACGCGCTTCGCGCGCCGGATCAGTTCGAGATCCCGCCGAACCGGGTTATCGAACTGGGCACCCAGGTCGAAATCTAATGCTATCAACGCCCTTCCTCATTCTGACGGAGGGCGTTTTTTTATCCCCTTTCCTTCGTTCGCGAAACGTTTCGATGGCGATCACATTTCTATAACCTGATGGTGGTTTTCTGTTCGTTCTTCAGATTAAACTGATGTTAGCGAAACGTTTCGCTAGTGGAGCAAGAAAACAAAATGAAGAAAGGCACGGTACTCAACTCTGAAATCTCGTCGGTTATCTCCCGTTTGGGGCATACCGATACGCTGGTGGTGTGCGATGCGGGCTTACCTATTCCCCGCAGCACGGCGCGCATTGATATGGCGCTGACCCAGGGCGTTCCCACCTTTATGCAGGTGCTGGGTGTGGTGACGCAAGAGATGCAGGTCGAGGCAGCCATTCTCGCCGCGGAAATTCAACAACATAATCCGCAGCTCCACGAAGCGTTGCTCAAACACATTGAGCAGCTGCAGCAACACCAGGGAAACACCATTGATGTTCGTTACGTCTCACATGAACAGTTCAAACAACAAACCGCAGACAGTCAGGCGGTGATTCGCAGCGGGGAGTGTTCCCCGTATGCGAATATCATTCTCTGTGCTGGCGTCACCTTCTGAGGCCATCATGGACGCACTCTTACAACTGAAAGGGATCGATAAATCGTTCCCGGGCGTAAAGGCGCTCTCCGGCGCCGCGCTGAACGTCTACTCCGGTCGCGTGATGGCGCTGGTGGGCGAAAACGGCGCGGGCAAATCCACCATGATGAAAGTGCTGACCGGGATCTACGCCCGCGATGCCGGCTCATTATTATGGTTGGGTAAAGAGACTACCTTTAACGGTCCAAAATCGTCCCAGGAAGCCGGTATCGGCATCATCCACCAGGAGCTGAACCTGATCCCGCAACTGACGATTGCCGAGAACATTTTCCTCGGCCGTGAGTTCGTGAATCGCTTTGGCAAAATTGACTGGAAGAAGATGTATGCCGAGGCCGATATCCTGCTGGCAAAACTCAATCTGCGTTTTAAGAGCGACCGCCTGGTGGGCGACCTCTCTATCGGCGATCAGCAGATGGTGGAAATTGCCAAAGTGCTGAGCTTTGAGTCGAAGGTCATCGTCATGGATGAACCGACTGATGCACTGACCGATACTGAAACCGAATCCCTGTTCCGCGTCATCCGCGAGCTGAAATCGCAGGGACGCGGCATTGTCTATATCTCCCACCGCATGAAAGAGATTTTCGAGATCTGCGACGACGTCACCGTGTTTCGCGACGGGCAGTTTATTGCCGAGCGTGAAGTGGCGAGCCTCGACGAAGACCTTCTGATTGAAATGATGGTTGGGCGCAAACTCGAAGATCAGTACCCGCATCTTGATAAAGAACCGGGTGAGATCCGCCTGAAGGTGGACGCGCTGTGCGGGCCGGGCGTGGAAAACGTCTCCTTTACCCTGCGTAAAGGCGAAATCCTTGGCGTCGCCGGGCTGATGGGCGCTGGACGTACCGAACTGATGAAGGTGCTGTACGGCGCGCTGCCGCGCACCAGCGGCTACGTGACTCTCGACGGCCATGAAGTGGTGACCCGTTCACCGCAGGACGGCCTGGCAAACGGCATCGTTTATATCTCCGAAGACCGTAAGCGCGATGGCCTGGTGCTGGGCATGTCGGTGAAAGAGAACATGTCGCTAACCGCGCTGCGCTACTTCAGCCGTGCCGGTGGTGGCCTGAAGCATAAAGATGAACAGCAGGCGGTCGGCGACTTTATCCGCCTGTTTAACGTTAAAACGCCTTCCATGGAACAGGCTATCGGCCTGCTCTCCGGCGGTAATCAGCAGAAAGTGGCGATTGCCCGTGGCCTGATGACTCGTCCGAAGGTGCTGATCCTCGATGAACCGACGCGCGGCGTCGACGTGGGGGCGAAGAAAGAGATTTACCAGCTTATCAACCAGTTCAAAGCCGACGGCTTGAGCATCATTCTGGTCTCTTCCGAGATGCCAGAAGTCCTGGGGATGAGCGATCGCATTATTGTGATGCATGAAGGGCATCTCGGCGGTGAGTTTTCACGCGAGCAGGCCACCCAGGAAGTATTAATGGCTGCCGCTGTGGGCAAGCTTAACCGCGTGAACCAGGAGTAAAAAAGATGACAACCCAGTCTGTGGCGGGTCGCCGCTATTTCACTAAAGCATGGCTGCTGGAGCAAAAATCGCTGATAGCCCTGCTGGTGCTGATAGCGATTGTATCGACCATGAGCCCGAACTTTTTTACCGTCAATAACCTGTTCAACATCCTGCAGCAAACCTCCGTGAATGCGATCATGGCGGTCGGGATGACGCTGGTCATTTTAACGTCAGGAATCGACCTGTCCGTCGGTTCTCTGCTGGCGTTGACCGGCGCGGTCGCCGCGTCGATTGTGGGCATCGAAGTTAATGCGCTGGTGGCGGTTGCTGCCGCACTCGCATTAGGTGCCGCAATCGGGGCCGTTACCGGCGTTATCGTCGCCAAAGGGCGCGTTCAGGCCTTTATCGCCACGCTGGTGATGATGCTGCTGCTGCGCGGCGTGACCATGGTGTACACCAACGGCAGTCCAGTAAATACCGGGTTTACCGATAACGCTGATGTCTTTGGCTGGTTCGGGATTGGTCGTCCGCTGGGCATTCCTACCCCGGTATGGATCATGGGGATTGTCTTCCTGGCCGCGTGGTACATGCTGCATCACACCCGTCTGGGTCGTTATATCTATGCGCTGGGCGGCAACGAAGCGGCAACGCGTCTTTCCGGTATCAGCGTTAATAAAGTCAAAATTATCGTCTACTCTCTGTGCGGGCTGCTGTCGGCGCTGGCGGGGATTATCGAAGTGGCGCGTCTCTCCTCTGCGCAACCGACGGCGGGTACTGGCTATGAGCTGGATGCTATCGCGGCGGTGGTGCTGGGTGGTACCAGCCTGGCAGGCGGTAAAGGTCGTATCGTCGGCACGCTTATTGGTGCGCTGATTCTTGGGTTCTTGAACAACGGTTTGAACTTGTTAGGCGTTTCTTCTTATTACCAGATGATCGTTAAAGCAGTCGTCATTTTGCTGGCGGTGCTGGTGGACAACAAAAAGCAGTAATTCACGACACTACAGGACATCTTAGATATGAACATGAAAAAACTGGCTACCCTGGTTTCTGCGGTTGCGCTGAGCGCCACCGTGAGTGCGAACGCGATGGCGAAAGACACCATTGCGCTGGTTATCTCTACCCTGAATAACCCGTTCTTCGTCTCCCTGAAGGATGGCGCGCAGAAAGAAGCCGATAAACTGGGTTACAACCTGGTGGTTCTGGATTCACAGAATAACCCGGCGAAAGAGCTGGCTAACGTTCAGGATTTAACGGTTCGTGGCACCAAAATTCTGCTGATTAACCCAACGGATTCCGATGCGGTAGGTAACGCTATCAAGATGGCTAACCAGGCGAAAATCCCGGTAATCACCCTTGACCGTGTGGCTTCTAAAGGCGACGTCGTGAGCCACATTGCTTCCGATAACGTGCTGGGCGGCAAAATTGCCGGTGATTACATCGCGAAGAAAGCCGGTGAAGGCGCGAAGGTTATCGAACTGCAGGGGATTGCCGGGACGTCCGCAGCGCGCGAGCGTGGTGAAGGCTTCCAGCAGGCCGTTGCCGCTCATAAATTCAACGTCCTGGCGAGCCAGCCTGCCGACTTCGACCGTACTAAAGGTCTGAACGTCATGCAGAACCTGCTGACCGCGCATCCGGACGTGAAAGCGGTCTTTGCACAGAACGATGAAATGGCGCTGGGCGCACTGCGTGCGCTGCAGACTGCCGGTAAATCCGATGTGATGGTGGTTGGGTTTGACGGTACGCCAGATGGCGAGAAAGCGGTAAAAGATGGCAAACTGGCGGCGACTATCGCGCAGTTACCTGACCAGATCGGCGCAACCGGCGTGGAAACCGCTGACAAAGTGCTGAAAGGCGAAAAGGTCCAGGCGAAATATCCTGTTGACCTGAAGCTGGTAATTAAGCAGTAATAACGCGAGTGCGATTCAGGCTCTCGCAGCCTGAGGGACAACATCAAAAATAAAAGCAGGGCACGCGCCACCGGTGAGTCAGCCGGTGGCGCATCTTACCGGACATACCGAAAATGAAAACCGCAGGCAAACTCGTCGTCCTTGGCAGCATCAATGCCGATCACATTCTCAATCTTGAATCATTTCCGACGCCTGGCGAAACTGTCACCGGTAGCCATTATCAGGTCGCTTTTGGCGGTAAAGGTGCTAATCAGGCGGTAGCTGCTGGCCGCAGCGGTGCGGATATTGCGTTTATTGCCTGTACGGGCGATGACGATATCGGCGAGCGTATCCGTAAGCAGTTACAGGTTGACCGCATTGATACCGCGCCAGTGAGCGCCGTGGCGGGCGAGTCGACCGGCGTGGCGCTGATCTTCGTGAACGGAGAGGGCGAAAACGTCATTGGTATCCATGCCGGAGCCAACGCCGCATTATCCACCGCGTTAGTCGACGCGCAGCGCGAGCGTATCGCCCAGGCTGACGCGCTGCTGATGCAGCTTGAATCCCCGCTGGACAGCGTACTGCTGGCCGCGCAGATTGCCCACCAGAACCAGACTACCGTGGTATTAAACCCGGCCCCGGCGCGCGCGCTGTCGGATGAGTTGCTGTCGCTGGTGGATATCATTACCCCGAACGAAACCGAAGCAGAGAAGCTGACGGGCGTACGGGTAGAAAACGATGAAGACGCAGCGAAAGCCGCGCAGGTGCTGCATGCCAAAGGTATCGACACGGTGATAATCACCCTCGGCAGCCGTGGCGTATGGGCCAGCGTGAAGGGCGAAGGTCGTCGCGTGCCGGGCTTTAAAGTTCAGGCCATCGATACCATTGCAGCAGGCGATACCTTTAACGGTGCGTTGATGACCGCGCTGCTGGAAAATACGCCGCTGGCGGAGGCGCTGCGCTTTGCTCATGCAGCCGCGGCCATTGCGGTTACGCGTAAAGGCGCTCAGCCATCGGTTCCGTGGCGTGAAGAGATCGACGAATTCTTACGTCTACAGGGGTAATGCTTGGCCACGATGAAGGATGTTGCTCGCCTGGCGGGTGTTTCCACCTCTACGGTATCGCACGTCATCAATAAAGACCGGTTTGTCAGCGATGCTGTTACCGAGAAAGTTGATGCGGCCATCAAAACGCTGAACTACGCGCCGTCGGCGCTGGCGCGTAGCCTCAAGCTGAATCAGACCCACACGATTGGCATGCTGATCACCGCCAGTACCAACCCGTTCTACTCTGAACTGGTGCGCGGCGTAGAACGCAGCTGTTTTGAGCGTGGCTACAGCCTGGTGCTGTGCAATACCGAAGGCGACGAGCAGCGGATGAACCGCAATCTTGAGACGCTGATGCAAAAACGTGTCGATGGGCTGCTGTTGCTGTGCACCGAAACGCACCAGCCGTCGCTGGAGATCATGCAGCGCTACCCTTCTATTCCTTCCGTGATGATGGACTGGGCACCGTTCGACGGCGACAGCGACCTGATTCAGGACAACTCGCTGCTCGGCGGCGATATGGCGACCCGTTACCTGATTGAACGCGGCCATACGCGCATTGCTTGTATTGCTGGCCCGCTAGATAAAACTCCTGCGCGTCTGCGGCTGGAAGGATATCGGGAAGCGATGCATAACGCGAAGCTGCCTATTCTGGACGGCTATGAAATTACCAGCGACTTCGAATTTGGTGGCGGCCTGGAGGCGATGCAGCAGTTGTTAAAGCATCCCGAGCGTCCGGATGCGGTGTTTGTCGGCAATGACGCCATGGCGGTCGGTGCCTATCAAGCGTTGTATCAGGCCGGTTTGCGTATTCCGCAGGACATGGCGGTAATTGGTTATGACGATATCGAGCTGGCGCGCTATATGACGCCGCCGCTGACCACCATTCACCAACCGAAAGATGAACTGGGCGAGCTGGCGATTGATGTGTTGATTCATCGCATCGCGCAGCCCGGGCAGAAACAGCAGCGTATGCAGCTGACGCCCGAGCTGGTGGTTCGCGGCTCCGTGTGAGCTTAGTGCTTTTCTTTTATTAAGTTGCGGCCATCTTTCGGTCGCAGCAGCAGGAACATCAGCGCGGATATCGCCGTAATCACGCCCATGGTAATAAAGGTATAGTGGAACTGATCGATGGTTGATCCCACGATACTCTGATACGAACGCAGCACCGCGGCGCTGATAGCAACGCCAAGGCTAATCGACAGCTGCTGCGTCACCGCCAGCAGGCTATTGCCGCCGCTGGCGTTATCGTCCGTCAGGTCAGCAAGCGTAATGGTGTTCATCGACGTGAACTGCGTCGACATCGCCATCCCCAGCACGAGCAGCGGCAGAATCAGCATCCATATCGGCATCGACGGCGATTGCAGCGAGAACTGCGCGATCATCAGCCCGATAAACAGCGTGACCCCTACCAGTGTTTTCCGATAGCCCAAACGACGTAGTACGGCAGTGACGGTCGATTTCGCAATAATCGAACCGATCGCCGTCGGCGCCATCATGCAGCCGGCGATCAGTGCCGGATAACCAAAGCCCACCTGTAGCATCAATGGCATCAGGAACGGTACGCAGCCGGTGCCCAGACGTGTTGCCAGATTACCCGCGATGCCGACGGAAAAGGTGCGCGTTTTAAACAGCGACAGTGAAATCAGCGGTGTAGGGTGTTTGCGTGCATGGCGGATATAGGCCAGCAGCAGAATGATACTGAGCAGGACTATCATTAAGGCCACCCAGCCCGACACGATTTGCTCCCCTAGCAACTCCATACCGATGGAGAACAGTACCAAGCTTAGCCCGAAGAGCAGAAAACCGGAGAAATCGAAGCGTCGCCGCGGCGTGGTGAAGTTCGGCATGTATTTCCGGGCGTACAGCATCCCGATAACGCCAATCGGTATATTAATGAGGAAAATCCAGTGCCAGGTTGCCCAGGTGACGAATACGCCGCCGAGTACCGGGCCAAGAATCGGGCCAATCAAACCCGGCATGGTGACGAAGTTGAGCACCGGCAGCAGTTCGCTACGCGGATAGGCGCGTAGTAACGCCAGGCGTGCGACGGGCATCATCATAGCGCCGCCAATCCCTTGGATCACCCGGAAGATAACCAGCTCGGTCAATGAAGAAGAGAGCGCGCAGGCCAGAGATCCCAGGGTGAACAGGCTCACCGCTAACATAAAGACGCGACGGGTACCGAAACGGTCGGCCAGCCAGCCGCTAACCGGGATCAGCATGGCGACGGTTAGCGTGTAGCTGATAATGGCCGACTGCATGGCCAGAGGTGAACGGTTAAGGCTATGGGCGATGGCGGGAAGCGCTGTATTCAGGATAGTGGCATCCAACGCCTGCATAAAGAAGGCCATTGCCGCTATCCACGGCAGGCCAGCCATACTCCGCGCTTTCTTTTCTGTCATTCGATGTCCTTTATACCGCTTCCCGGATATGCGGTGCGTTTAATAAAGCCTGGCATGCCAGAAACGCCTGCTGACCATCGCCGTCCTGTATTGCATCGACAATTGCCTGGTGGCTGGCAAGCTCAATTACTTCGTCTTCGGTAATCGAGGTGAAATAGATGTGGTAGACGGAGTGGAAAAGTTTGGCGAAAGAGGTCAGGAACGGATTCGCGCTCATTTCATAGATATGTTCGTGCCATGAGGTGTCGATGTCGATCCAGCGATTGCGGTCGAATGCCTTCTCAAGCGTTGCCATCTCTTCCATTAATGTATTGAGGTGCGCCTTCTGTTCGGCGGTGCCTAATGTCGCTGCCAACATACAGGCCTGCGGCTCCAGGCTACGGCGAAGTACCAGAAAGTGTTTCATCACCGACTGGAAGTTATCGGTGGTCAGCCACCAGGAAATGAGCTCGGTGTCGAGGAAGTTCCAGTGTGCCTGTGGCATGACGCGCGTGCCAATACGTGGGCGTGGAAGCAGCATGCCTTTTGCTGAGAGTGTTTTTACCGCTTCACGAACAGCGGTTCGGCTCACGCCGAAAATTTCACCCAGCTCCATCTCACCCGGGAGAATGCTTTCCGGCGGGTATTCACCGGTGAGTATCTTCTGGGCTATTTTCTCAGCCAGGACCCAGGAGATGTTCTTTTGAGCTGCCAGTTGCTGTGCGCTTAGAGACATAAATGCCATTCCTATTATTTATCTTTCTTTAGTATGCCATTTGACGTGCTGAATCGGTGTTAAAAACAGCAATTCAGGCTTTTTACGACGCATTGCTGCACGATTTGTTGAAAAAGAAAGCGAGCGGTAAATTATTTTAAATTTATGCTTGCGGGATCTCAATTACTCCCTATAATGCGGCCCCACTGAGACGGAACAACGGCAAACAAGCCGCCGGGTCAGCGAGRTTCTCCTGAGAATCTCRACAGAGAAAAGCGAAATTAAACGCTTGACTCTGAAAGAGGAAAGCGTARTATACGCCACCTCGCAACAGTGAGCGAAAGCCGTGTTGCACTGCTCTTTAACAATTTATCAGACAATCTGTGTGGGCACTCGAAGATACGGATTCTTAACGTCGCAAGACGAAAAATGAATACCAAGTCTCTGAGTGAACACGTAATTCATTACGAAGTTTAATTCACGAGCATCAAACTTAAATTGAAGAGTTTGATCATGGCTCAGATTGAACGCTGGCGGCAGGCCTAACACATGCAAGTCGAACGGTAGCACAGAGAGCTTGCTCTTGGGTGACGAGTGGCGGACGGGTGAGTAATGTCTGGGAAACTGCCCGATGGAGGGGGATAACTACTGGAAACGGTAGCTAATACCGCATAACGTCGCAAGACCAAAGTGGGGGACCTTCGGGCCTCACACCATCGGATGTGCCCAGATGGGATTAGCTAGTTGGTGGGGTAATGGCTCACCAAGGCGACGATCCCTAGCTGGTCTGAGAGGATGACCAGCCACACTGGAACTGAGACACGGTCCAGACTCCTACGGGAGGCAGCAGTGGGGAATATTGCACAATGGGCGCAAGCCTGATGCAGCCATGCCGCGTGTATGAAGAAGGCCTTCGGGTTGTAAAGTACTTTCAGCGAGGAGGAAGGCATTGTGGTTAATAACCGCAGTGATTGACGTTACTCGCAGAAGAAGCACCGGCTAACTCCGTGCCAGCAGCCGCGGTAATACGGAGGGTGCAAGCGTTAATCGGAATTACTGGGCGTAAAGCGCACGCAGGCGGTTTGTTAAGTCAGATGTGAAATCCCCGGGCTCAACCTGGGAACTGCATTTGAAACTGGCAGGCTTGAGTCTCGTAGAGGGGGGTAGAATTCCAGGTGTAGCGGTGAAATGCGTAGAGATCTGGAGGAATACCGGTGGCGAAGGCGGCCCCCTGGACGAAGACTGACGCTCAGGTGCGAAAGCGTGGGGAGCAAACAGGATTAGATACCCTGGTAGTCCACGCCGTAAACGATGTCTATTTGGAGGTTGTTCCCTTGAGGAGTGGCTTCCGGAGCTAACGCGTTAAATAGACCGCCTGGGGAGTACGGCCGCAAGGTTAAAACTCAAATGAATTGACGGGGGCCCGCACAAGCGGTGGAGCATGTGGTTTAATTCGATGCAACGCGAAGAACCTTACCTACTCTTGACATCCAGAGAACTTAGCAGAGATGCTTTGGTGCCTTCGGGAACTCTGAGACAGGTGCTGCATGGCTGTCGTCAGCTCGTGTTGTGAAATGTTGGGTTAAGTCCCGCAACGAGCGCAACCCTTATCCTTTGTTGCCAGCGGTTCGGCCGGGAACTCAAAGGAGACTGCCAGTGATAAACTGGAGGAAGGTGGGGATGACGTCAAGTCATCATGGCCCTTACGAGTAGGGCTACACACGTGCTACAATGGCATATACAAAGAGAAGCGACCTCGCGAGAGCAAGCGGACCTCATAAAGTATGTCGTAGTCCGGATTGGAGTCTGCAACTCGACTCCATGAAGTCGGAATCGCTAGTAATCGTAGATCAGAATGCTACGGTGAATACGTTCCCGGGCCTTGTACACACCGCCCGTCACACCATGGGAGTGGGTTGCAAAAGAAGTAGGTAGCTTAACCTTCGGGAGGGCGCTTACCACTTTGTGATTCATGACTGGGGTGAAGTCGTAACAAGGTAACCGTAGGGGAACCTGCGGTTGGATCACCTCCTTACCTTAAAGAAACGTTCTTTGAAGTGCTCACACAAATTGTCTGGTAAATGATGAACTTCTGAATGTACTTTCGAGTGCATTAAGAAGTTTTGCTCTTTAAAAATCTGGATCAAGCTGAAAATTGAAACAGCACACTGAACTCTGTTCTCCGTAATAAGAACAGACTGAGGTGTGTTTGAGTCTCTCAAATTTTTGCAGCACGATGATGGATCGTAAGAAACATCTTCGGGTTGTGAGGTTAAGCGACTAAGCGTACACGGTGGATGCCCTGGCAGTCAGAGGCGATGAAGGACGTGCTAATCTGCGATAAGCGTCGGTAAGGTGATATGAACCGTTATAACCGACGATTTCCGAATGGGGAAACCCAGTGTGATTCGTCACACTATCGTTAAGTGAATACATAGCTTAACGAAGCGAACCGGGGGAACTGAAACATCTAAGTACCCCGAGGAAAAGAAATCAACCGAGATTCCCCCAGTAGCGGCGAGCGAACGGGGAGCAGCCCAGAGCCTGAATCAGCATGTGTGATAGTGGAACGGTATGGAAAGGCCGGCGATACAGGGTGATAGCCCCGTACACAAAATTGCATGTGTTGTGAGCTCGATGAGTAGGGCGGGACACGTGGTATCCTGTCTGAATATGGGGGGACCATCCTCCAAGGCTAAATACTCCTGACTGACCGATAGTGAACCAGTACCGTGAGGGAAAGGCGAAAAGAACCCCGGCGAGGGGAGTGAAAAAGAACCTGAAACCGTGTACGTACAAGCAGTGGGAGCATCCTTCGGGGTGTGACTGCGTACCTTTTGTATAATGGGTCAGCGACTTATATTCTGTAGCAAGGTTAACCGAATAGGGGAGCCGCAGGGAAACCGAGTCTTAACTGGGCGTTAAGTTGCAGGGTATAGACCCGAAACCCGGTGATCTAGCCATGGGCAGGTTGAAGGTTGGGTAACACTAACTGGAGGACCGAACCGACTAATGTTGAAAAATTAGCGGATGACTTGTGGCTGGGGGTGAAAGGCCAATCAAACCGGGAGATAGCTGGTTCTCCCCGAAAGCTATTTAGGTAGCGCCTCGTGAATTCATCTTCGGGGGTAGAGCACTGTTTCGGCTAGGGGGTCATCCCGACTTACCAACCCGATGCAAACTACGAATACCGAAGAATGTTATCACGGGAGACACACGGCGGGTGCTAACGTCCGTCGTGAAGAGGGAAACAACCCAGACCGCCAGCTAAGGTCCCAAAGTCACAGTTAAGTGGGAAACGATGTGGGAAGGCTCAGACAGCCAGGATGTTGGCTTAGAAGCAGCCATCATTTAAAGAAAGCGTAATAGCTCACTGGTCGAGTCGGCCTGCGCGGAAGATGTAACGGGGCTAAACTGTGCACCGAAGCTGCGGCAGCGACACTATGTGTTGTTGGGTAGGGGAGCGTTCTGTAAGCCTGCGAAGGTGTCTCGTGAGGGATGCTGGAGGTATCAGAAGTGCGAATGCTGACATAAGTAACGATAATGCGGGTGAAAAACCCGCACGCCGGAAGACCAAGGGTTCCTGTCCAACGTTAATCGGGGCAGGGTGAGTCGACCCCTAAGGCGAGGCCGAAAGGCGTAGTCGATGGGAAACAGGTTAATATTCCTGTACTTGGTGTTACTGCGAAGGGGGGACGGAGAAGGCTATGTTAGCCGGGCGACGGTTGTCCCGGTTTAAGCATGTAGGCGGA
>CP070603.1:98568-100246 GCA_016939855.1 Kluyvera ascorbata | reverse complement strand
TAACGCTGAGGTGTGATGACGAGGCACTACGGTGCTGAAGTAACAAATGCCCTGCTTCCAGGAAAAGCCTCTAAGCATCAGGTAACATCAAATCGTACCCCAAACCGACACAGGTGGTCAGGTAGAGAATACCAAGGCGCTTGAGAGAACTCGGGTGAAGGAACTAGGCAAAATGGTGCCGTAACTTCGGGAGAAGGCACGCTGATATGTAGGTGAAGTGGTTTACCCATGGAGCTGAAATCAGTCGAAGATACCAGCTGGCTGCAACTGTTTATTAAAAACACAGCACTGTGCAAACACGAAAGTGGACGTATACGGTGTGACGCCTGCCCGGTGCCGGAAGGTTAATTGATGGGGTTAGCGGCAACGCGAAGCTCTTGATCGAAGCCCCGGTAAACGGCGGCCGTAACTATAACGGTCCTAAGGTAGCGAAATTCCTTGTCGGGTAAGTTCCGACCTGCACGAATGGCGTAATGATGGCCAGGCTGTCTCCACCCGAGACTCAGTGAAATTGAACTCGCTGTGAAGATGCAGTGTACCCGCGGCAAGACGGAAAGACCCCGTGAACCTTTACTATAGCTTGACACTGAACACTGGTCCTTGATGTGTAGGATAGGTGGGAGGCTTTGAAGTGTGGACGCCAGTTCGCATGGAGCCAACCTTGAAATACCACCCTTTAATGGCTGGTGTTCTAACGTAGACCCGTAATCCGGGTTGCGGACAGTGTCTGGTGGGTAGTTTGACTGGGGCGGTCTCCTCCTAAAGAGTAACGGAGGAGCACGAAGGTTAGCTAATCCTGGTCGGACATCAGGAGGTTAGTGCAAAGGCATAAGCTAGCTTGACTGCGAGAGTGACGGCTCGAGCAGGTGCGAAAGCAGGTCTTAGTGATCCGGTGGTTCTGTATGGAAGGGCCATCGCTCAACGGATAAAAGGTACTCCGGGGATAACAGGCTGATACCGCCCAAGAGTTCATATCGACGGCGGTGTTTGGCACCTCGATGTCGGCTCATCACATCCTGGGGCTGAAGTAGGTCCCAAGGGTATGGCTGTTCGCCATTTAAAGTGGTACGCGAGCTGGGTTTAGAACGTCGTGAGACAGTTCGGTCCCTATCTGCCGTGGGCGCTGGAGAATTGAGGGGGGCTGCTCCTAGTACGAGAGGACCGGAGTGGACGCATCACTGGTGTTCGGGTTGTCATGCCAATGGCATTGCCCGGTAGCTAAATGCGGAAAAGATAAGTGCTGAAAGCATCTAAGCACGAAACTTGCCCCAAGATGAGTTCTCCCTGACTCCTTGAGAGTCCTGAAGGAACGTTGAAGACGACGACGTTGATAGGCTGGGTGTGTAAGYGTAGCGATACRTTGAGCTAACCAGTACTAATGAACCGTGAGGCTTAACCTTACAACGCCGAAGATGTTTTGGCGAAGAGACATCGATTTCAGCTTGATTACAGATTACATCGACATGCTAAGGCGTGTTGATAACAGAATTTGCCTGGCGGCTGTAGCGCGGTGGTCCCACCTGACCCCATGCCGAACTCAGAAGTGAAACGCCGTAGCGCCGATGGTAGTGTGGGGTCTCCCCATGCGAGAGTAGGGAACTGCCAGGCATCAATTAGTGAAGAAGCCCATCCTGACGGATGGGCTTTTTTGCGTCTGTGCAAAATGAAAGTGCGGTGG
>CP070603.1:79828-98561 GCA_016939855.1 Kluyvera ascorbata | reverse complement strand
TGCCGGATGGCGGTGAAAACGTATTACCTGGCCTACTATTCTGTTCCTAACCACGCCACAATAAACGCCACTATTTCCTGCAAATTATTCAAATCCAGTACCGGGACATCAACGTTCAGCGGAATATCACTGGCGACAGCAACCGTATGTTCATCGATCGCCAACTCGCTCACAGGATGCCCGGCATCCTGACGAAACAGCAAGATCTTGGCGACGGATTCATGTTTGAACCCTTCAACCAGCACCAGATCCAGCTTCGATTCATCCATCCTGCTCACCAGAAAAGCCAGATCGAGCTCCTCTTCGTCCGGCGTTTCCGTCATCAGCGCCCAACGCTGTTTACTCGCCACCAGAGTCTGTGCTGCCCCTGCCTTGCGAAGTTCATAGCTGTCCTTACCCGGCTTATCGACATCCATATTGTGATGAGTATGCTTGATGAGGCCAGGGCGAATTCCGAGCTGACAAAGCTCAGGTATGAGCTTTTTCAATAACGTCGTTTTTCCCGTCCCGCTCCAGGCGGCAATGGCCAATAATGGAATCATGATTTTTCCTGATAGAGCTGCAAATCTTCTGGCGTATTCATGTTGCGAAATGCTTCTTTCATGTCGCTAAAATCGACAGAATGGCCGCCAACCTGACGCATAAAGATCATAACGCGGCGTTCGCCGCTAGCAAGATAATCCACGATCTGTGGGGCTAGACTGCGGTGGGCAAGCGCCACTGCAGGGTGGTCGCGATCGCCATCATGCACCCAAACAACTGGCGCGTCGCTACGTTCTTCTGCCAGGCGTTCAACGAGATTATTGGGAATAAACGGCGTATCGCAGGGACAAAACAGAAACCATTCGCCGGATCTCTGCTGCATAACCGATAACAGCCCGGCGAGTGGCCCTGGAAAGTCTGACAGCGTATCAGCAATGACCGTTAAGCCGCTCTGTCGATAGATATCCAGATTACGATTAGCACTGATAACGACATCATTTACCTGCGAACACAGGCAATCTGCGACGTGCTGCCACAATGGCTTACCGTTCAGCAGCATTAATCCTTTATCCTGACCGCCCATTCTTGAGGCTTTGCCGCCCGCTAATACCACGCCGGTTATCTGGCTCTTTGCATTCACCGCTATCGCCTCTTTTATTGTGTGGTTTACCCTGCTAACGTGTCTCCATCAAGCGTAAGGAGCACGACCATGAAATGTAAACGTCTGAACGAAGTTATCGAACTCCTCCAGCCAGCCTGGCAGAAAGAGCCGGAGCTGAATTTACTGCAATTTTTGCAGAAACTGGCGAAGGAGTCAGGCTATGACGGCGAATTGGCCGATTTAACGGATGATATTCTGATCTATCATCTGAAAATGCGTGACTCGGCCAAAGATGCGGTCATTCCAGGTATTCAGAAAGATTATGAAGAAGACTTCAAAACCGCGCTGCTACGCGCTCGCGGCGTAATAAAAGAGTAAAAGGTTGTAAGCAGCGCCACTCAAATCACTGTGAAATGATATCCTGAATCATTCGTATCGTTATCGGATGTCAGGATGAACGACAAGGCTTTCACTTTCCAGACTCTCCACCCGGATACTATCATCGATGCCCTATTCGATCAGGGTATCCGGGTTGATTCTGGACTTACCCCCCTTAACAGCTATGAGAATCGGGTTTATCAGTTTCAGGATGAAGATCGCCGTCGTATGGTGGTGAAGTTCTATCGTCCGGAACGCTGGTCAGCGGCGCAGATTCTTGAAGAGCATCAATTCGCGCTTGAGTTGGTTCAGGATGAGGTTCCGGTTGCGGCACCTCTGGTTTTTAATGACCAGACGCTGCTAACGCACGAAGGCTTCTATTTTGCCGTCTTCCCTAGCATGGGCGGCCGCCAGTTCGAATCCGATAATCTGGATCAGATGGAGTGGGTTGGGCGCTATCTGGGGCGTATGCACCAGACCGGCCGTAAATCCCGCTTTACCGCGCGTCCTTCTATTGGCGTGAAAGAGTATCTTATCGAACCGCGTGCCCTCTTTGAGCATTCGGCGCTCATTCCTGCTGGTTTAAAAGACCGTTTCCTGAAAGCAACCGATGATTTGATCGATGCGGTAATGGGACTATGGCACGGCCGTTTCGATGCATTGCGCTTACACGGTGACTGCCACGCAGGAAATATTCTCTGGCGCGATGGCCCGCTGTTTGTCGATCTTGATGATGCGCGCAACGGCCCCGCAGTTCAGGATCTCTGGATGTTGCTTAACGGCTCTCAGGTAGAGAGACGTATGCAGCTTGAAACCATCGTTGAGGCTTACGAAGAATTCAGCAGCTTTAATTCAGACGAATTGGCGCTGATTGAGCCTTTACGTGCAATGCGGTTGGTTTATTATCTTGCCTGGATTATCAGGCGTTGGGATGACCCTGCATTTCCGAAAAATTTTCCCTGGTTAACCGGGGAAGATTTCTGGCATCGGCAGATCGCAACTTTTATAGAGCAGGTGAAGGTTCTACAAGAACCCCCTCTTCAATTAACGCCAATGTATTAATTCGACACAGTCAGGAGAGAGTGAGTTATGAAAAAGGTTTGGCTTGCGCTGGCAGGTATGATTCTGGCATTCAGCGCATCCGCTGCTCAGATTACCGACGGCAAACAATACGTAACGATTGATAAGCCGGTTGCTGGTGAGCCGCAGGTGCTGGAGTTCTTCTCCTTCTACTGCCCGCATTGCTATCAGTTTGAAGAAGTTCTGCACGTTTCTGACAACGTGAAGAAAAAGCTGCCGGAAGGCACCAAAATGACCAAGTACCACGTTGAGTTCCTGGGCCCATTGGGCAAAGACCTGACTCAGGCGTGGGCAGTGGCGATGGCGCTGGGCGTAGAAGATCAGATTACTGCACCGATGTTTGAAGCGGTACAGAAAACCCAGACCGTGCAGACCGTTGCGGATATCCGTAAAGTCTTCACCGACGCTGGCGTGAAGGGCGAAGATTATGACGCCGCCTGGAACAGCTTCGTGGTGAAATCTCTGGTTGCGCAGCAGGAAAAAGCGGCTGCCGATCTGCAGCTGCAGGGCGTTCCAGCAATGTTTGTTAACGGCAAATACCAGCTGAATCCGCAGGGCATGGACACTAGCAATATGGACGTCTTTGTCGCTCAGTACGCTGATACCGTAAAACAGCTTGTTGAGAAGAAATAAAAAAGAAAACGCCGGTCAATGACCGGCGTTTTTGTATTCTGCTTTGATGTCTGTAATCTGATGGTCTTTCTCTTCCCACAGCGCATTCAGCCATAGCTGAAAGCGTCGCTTAAAGTTCTTATCCCCTACGTAGTCACCGTGCATCTCCGGGGCAATCGGACGCAGATTCACGCGAACCACAATGCGCGTCAGTTTACCGCTGAGCATATCGTAGAACGGCGTCTTATCGTTTTCCGGGTAGCAGAGCGTCACGTCGAGCAGCTTATCGAACTGAGTGCCTAACACGTTTAGCGCCATCGCAATACCGGCAGCTTTTGGCGGCAGCAGATTTTGATAGGGCGAACGGGTTTGCAGGCGTTTTTCAGGTGTAAAGCGTGAGCCTTCGACAAAGTTAACGATGGTTGTTGGATGCGCGCGGAATTTCTCGCACGAGCGACGTGTTGTTTCAACATCTTTACCGCGGCGTTCCGGGTGGCGAATCAGATAGCTGCGGGAATATCGGCGCATAAAGGGCATATCCAGCGCCCAGCATGCCAGCCCCATGAAGGGTACCCAGGCCAGTTGCTGCTTGAGGAAGTATTTGTTCATTGGGATGTGCTTGCGGAAGATCACGCATAACACCACAATATCTGCCCAGCTGTGATGGTTGCTGATAAGCAGGTACCAGTTCTTTTTATTGAGCGTCTCGAGCCCTTCAATATCCCACTTGAGCCAGGGGTTGAGATGCAGCAGCGCTGCCAGCCCTTCGCACCAGCAGTACATCATAAAGTTGCAGAATACTGAGACGGAACGCCAGATAGCCGGTACCGGTAAAATCAATTTAATAATGCCGGCGATAATAATCGGTATTGAGCACAATATAGTCAATAAAATGGTGAGTGCGATACTGATGGGCAACGTTATCGCAGCGAGCAATCTCGACATAGTTCGTTTATTCAGATAGTTAGTTATTTAACGTGCGTATATAAAAGAGCACAAGGGGCTGATTTTAACAGAAAACGCGCTAAATGGCGGGTCTTACCGGAATAGAAAAATGGTCATAGTGTCTATCCACACTGTGTGAATTACCACCAGATCGCTTTTACTAACCTCGATCTTGAGTTAATTAATTGAAATAATTAAATTAATTTTTACTTTATCATCGGTTACATATCATTTGTTATCAGTAAAATAAAACTATTCACAAACTTATCCACAATTTGTTTTGCGCGCGATCGCGAGGATCTGCAAATCTTTTCGCGTTATTTTGGCGAAAAACTCATGTTTTCATGCCGTATGTGGCATCCTTTACCCATAATCTGATAAACAGGCACGGAAATTATGGTTCAGATCCCTGAAAACCCTCTCATCCTCGTTGATGGATCTTCTTATCTCTATCGGGCATATCACGCATTCCCACCGCTGACGAACCGTGCGGGAGAGCCGACAGGCGCGATGTACGGTGTGTTAAACATGCTGCGCAGCCTGATCCTTCAGTATCAGCCAACCCACGCTGCCGTGGTATTTGATGCGAAGGGAAAAACCTTCCGTGACGAATTGTTTGAAGACTACAAATCGCATCGCCCGCCAATGCCGGACGATCTGCGTGCGCAGATTGAACCACTACACACCATGGTAAAAGCTATGGGCCTGCCGCTGCTGGCCGTCTCTGGCGTTGAAGCGGATGACGTGATCGGCACGCTGGCGCGTGAAGCCGAAAAAGCGGGTCGTCCGGTGCTAATCAGCACCGGGGATAAAGATATGGCGCAGCTCGTCACGCCGGGCATTACGCTTATCAATACCATGACCAATACCATTCTCGGCCCGGACGAAGTGGTGACCAAATACGGCGTGCCGCCGGAGCTGATTATCGACTTCCTCGCGCTGATGGGTGACTCCTCGGATAACATTCCAGGTGTGCCGGGCGTGGGCGAAAAAACCGCGCAGGCGCTGCTGCAAGGGCTGGGTGGCCTGGATACGCTCTACGGCGAACCGGAAAAAATCGCCGGGCTGACCTTCCGTGGTGCGAAGACCATGGCGGCGAAGCTTGAGCAGAATAAAGATCTGGCCTACCTCTCCTATAAGCTGGCGACTATCAAAACGGACGTTGAGCTGGAGCTGGGCTGCGAGCAGCTGATTGTCGCGGAACCTGCGGCCGATGAGCT
The DNA here is from genome assembly GCA_016939855.1 of Kluyvera ascorbata. Lineage (GTDB taxonomy): Bacteria > Pseudomonadota > Gammaproteobacteria > Enterobacterales > Enterobacteriaceae > Kluyvera > Kluyvera ascorbata_C. The sequence goes on along the minus strand of CP070603.1, from coordinate 93,242 downwards.
GTTAACGCTGTTCAAAAAATACGAATTTAAGCGCTGGATCACCGACGTTGAGTCCGGTACCTGGATGCAGGCCAAAGGAGCAAAACCTGTCGCTAAACCGGCCAGCAAAGCCGTCGATGTTGAAATTGAGGTTGAAGTCGAAGAGACCGCAGCCACGCTGTCATCTGAAAACTATGTCACCATCCTTGATGAAGCTACGCTGGTCAGCTGGATTGAGAAGCTGAAAAAAGCGCCGCTGTTTGCTTTCGATACTGAAACTGACAGCCTGGATAACATCTCTGCCAATATGGTGGGTCTGTCGTTTGCCACCGAACCTGGCGTTGCTGCCTATGTTCCTGTGGCCCATGACTATCTCGATGCCCCAGACCAGGTCTCCCGCGAGCGCGCCTTAGAACTTCTCAAGCCGCTGCTGGAAGATGAAAAGCTGCTGAAGGTGGGTCAGAACCTGAAATACGACCGCGGTATCCTTGCTAACTATGGCATCGAATTGCGCGGTATCGCCTACGACACCATGCTGGAGTCCTATACGCTGGATAGCGTAGCGGGTCGCCATGATATGGACAGCCTCTCTGACCGCTGGTTAAAACACAAAACCATCACCTTTGAAGAGATTGCCGGCAAAGGTAAAAATCAGCTGACTTTCAACCAGATTGCGCTGGAAGAAGCGGGTCGCTATGCGGCTGAGGACGCTGATGTAACCCTCCAGCTGCATCTGAAAATGTGGCCGAAGCTGCAAAAGCATGAAGGGCCGCTGCGCATCTTCAACGAGATTGAAATGCCGCTGGTGCCGGTGCTGTCACGCGTCGAACGTAACGGCGTGAAGATTGATCCCGCTGTATTACATGCGCACTCGCAGGAGCTTGCTAAGCGCCTGGTAGAGCTGGAGCAAAAGGCTTACGAGATTGCTGGTGAAGAGTTTAACCTCTCCTCGCCGAAGCAGTTGCAGACCATTTTGTTTGAAAAACAGGGCATCAAGCCGCTGAAGAAAACGCCGGGCGGCGCGCCGTCTACATCGGAAGAGGTGCTGGAAGAGCTGGCGCTCGACTACCCGCTGCCGAAAGTGATTCTGGAGTATCGTGGCCTGGCGAAGCTGAAATCGACTTATACCGATAAGCTACCGCTGATGATTAACCCGAAAACCGGCCGTGTTCATACCTCCTATCACCAGGCGGTCACCGCGACCGGACGCTTGTCCTCAACCGATCCAAACCTGCAGAACATTCCAGTGCGTAATGAAGAGGGGCGCCGTATTCGCCAGGCGTTTATTGCCCCTGAAGATTACCTCATCGTCTCTGCCGACTACTCGCAAATCGAACTGCGCATTATGGCGCACCTGTCTCGCGATGAAGGCCTGCTGAAAGCGTTTGCCGAAGGTAAGGATATTCACCGCGCGACCGCGGCTGAGGTATTTGGCCTACCGCTGGAAAGCGTAAGCAATGAACAGCGTCGCAGCGCCAAGGCGATTAACTTCGGCCTGATTTACGGCATGAGCGCCTTCGGTCTCGCTCGCCAGCTTAATATTCCGCGCAAAGAAGCCCAGAAATATATGGATCTCTACTTCGAGCGTTATCCTGGCGTGCTTGACTATATGGAACGTACCCGCCAGCAGGCTAAAGAGCAGGGCTATGTTGCCACGCTCGATGGCCGTCGCCTCTATCTGCCGGACATCAAATCCAGCAACGGCGCTCGCCGTGCAGGTGCAGAACGTGCGGCGATTAACGCCCCGATGCAGGGAACCGCTGCCGACATCATCAAACGCGCGATGATTGCGGTGGATGAATGGTTAGAAAGTGAGAAACCGCGTGTCCGTATGATCATGCAGGTACACGATGAATTGGTCTTTGAAGTACATAAAGACGATCTGGACGCGGTATCGAAGAAGGTGCATGAATTAATGGAAAACAGCACGACGCTGGACGTGCCATTGCTGGTGGAAGTCGGCAGTGGTGAAAACTGGGATCAAGCTCATTAAGTATCCGATGAATAACGCTCTTTTTTGTAAGTAAGCAACATAACTTATCTAGTTTTGTGATGAACATTAGAATTCGTTATGTAACAAATGAAAAAAAACTACAAAAAATGCTTTCTGAACGGGGTAAAAAAGAGTAGAGTTAATCTCGTAGGGTACAGAGGTAAGATGTTCTATCTTTCAGACCTTTTACTTCACGTAATCGGATTTGGCTGAATATTTTAGCCGCCCCAGTCAGTAATGACTGGGGCGTTTTTTATTGGGCGAAAGAAAAGTTTTCGTCACGATAAAATTGAATGATATTTAAGTAAATCAGTGGGATGTGGCGAGCCCGGAACAGGGCGCAACGCGCCGCTATCCGGGATAAATGCGGGAGGTTACTCTTCTGCTGCCTCGACTTCTTCCTGCGGAGGAATGTCGTTAAACCAGCTATCCAGCTTCTGGCGCAGCTTATCAACACCCTGTTTTTTCAGTGAAGAAAAGGCTTCAACCTGCACGTCGCCGTTAAAGGCCAGCGCCGCTTCACGAACCTGGTTCAGCTGCGCTTTGCGCGCGCCGCTTGCCAGCTTGTCCGCCTTCGTCAGCAGTACCAGTACCGGAATTTCACTCGCGACGGCCCATTCGATCATCTGCTGGTCGAGATCCTTCAGCGGATGGCGGATATCCATCAGCACCACTAATCCTTTCAAACACAGACGCTTCTCCAGGTATTCACCCAGCGCGCGTTGCCATTTGATTTTCATCTCTTCCGGAACCTGCGCGTAACCATAGCCCGGCAGGTCGACCAGGCGTTTGCCATCGGCAACTTCAAACAGGTTAATCAGCTGAGTACGGCCAGGTGTTTTTGACGTACGTGCCAGGCTTTTCTGGTTGGTGAGCGTATTCAGGGCGCTGGATTTCCCCGCGTTAGAACGGCCAGCAAAGGCCACTTCGATTCCGGTATCGGAAGGTAAGTGGCGGATATCAGGCGCACTGGTCACAAAGTGCGTCTGTTGATAATTCCAGTTAGTCAAAACGGTGATCTCCGTTAAATAAGGCAATGTGGGCGATTATACCCGATCGGCAAAAAAAGACTGATTTTCCTCGTCGTGCGTCGACTGTAAGACGATGCCCTTCCGTTTGTAAGATATTTGCCATTGCTGCTATGCGAAATTTAGGAAAAAACGGGGGCGAGATAATATTCAAATCATTTGAAATCATATAGTTATTGTTGGGCAATATTCTGAATTGTCCATTTTTCGCCGTTTCGTTGCTTGTTAGTTTAATCCAACAGGGTAAAGTAGCACGCATCGGCAAGGGCGCCGGAAGGAATTCAGACTCAGGATGAGCGGTCAGGAACGCCAGGAGGCGAAGACCGAAGGAATTAGCCAGGAAGGCGAACGTCTGGAGACGTTGAACACGGATAGGGACCATAACAGGGACTGTTATAGAGCTAACGGATAGACAGGGCGCGTTGAAAGCCAACATGGAATGTAGAACCCGTAAAGGGTTGTGAGTCAGGAAAAAAGGCGACAGATTACTCTGTCGCCTTTTTTCTTTGTTTGCTTTCTGCTAGATTCCGGCTCAATTCTATACTGAATAAAACGGCTTAAAGACAGACATCATGAAAAAACCAACCTCTGCACCGCGCAGTAAAGCTCCGGGCAAACAGCGCCGCAAAACGCGCGAAGAACTGGACCTTGAAGCTCGCGAACGTAAAAACGATAAAAAACACCGTGGTAACGCAGCCGGTAGCCGTGCGACTGGCTCTAACGGTGCATCCGGCTCCAATAAACAAAAGCAGCAAAAAGATCCTCGTATTGGCAGTAAAAAACCAATCGCGCTGGGCGTTACTGACGCACCGGTCGTGAAACAGCCCAAACCGAAGAGCGAGAAACCTATGCTTTCACCGCAGGCCGAGCTGGATATGCTGGAGAGTGATGAGCGCCTGGATGCGCTGCTGGAACGTCTGGAAAATGACGAAACCCTGACTGCTGAAGAGCAGAAATGGGTTGACGCAAAATTGGATCGCATCGATGAACTGATGCAGCAACTCGGCCTCTCTTACGATGATGACGAAGAAGAAGAGGAAGAAGAGGGCAAGGAAGACATGATGCGCCTGCTGAGAGGCGGAAACTAACGTTTGCACCCGATTGGCTTGCCAGTCCTGCTTATAACCCTTTTGGTTGTATGTTATCTGGTGTGGTTATTCGTTAAACTACGACGGTTGTCGCGGCGTCAAAAGTGGCTGCGCAACCGGCTGTTGCTCCGAAATGGAGCCAGGCCGGCACGCCGTCGTCGTTCTCGACACCATCGGAAGGAGTGAGCATGTCTGAGCAGTTAATCGACTGGGATCTGGCCCTGATCCAGAAATATAACTATTCCGGGCCGCGCTATACCTCGTATCCCACCGCACTGGAATTCTCTGACGCCTTTGGCGAGCCTGAGTTTCACCACGCCGTCGCGCGTTACCCTGAGCGTCCGCTGTCGCTGTACGTGCATATTCCGTTCTGCCACAAGCTCTGCTATTTCTGCGGCTGCAATAAAATCGTGACGCGTCAGCAGCATAAGGCTGACCAATACCTTGACGTGCTGGAGCAGGAAATTCGCCAGCGCGCGCCGCTGTTTACCGGCCGCCACGTCAGCCAGCTCCACTGGGGCGGCGGTACGCCAACCTATCTGAACAAGGCGCAAATCAGCCGCCTGATGACGCTGCTGCGCGAGCATTTTCACTTTGATGCCGATGCGGAAATCTCCATTGAAGTCGACCCGCGTGAAATTGAGCTGGACGTTATCGACCACCTGCGCGCCGAGGGCTTTAATCGCCTGAGTATGGGCGTACAGGACTTCAACAAAGAAGTGCAGCGGCTGGTGAACCGTGAGCAGGATGAAGATTTTATCTTCGCGTTGCTCAACCACGCTCGCGAAATTGGTTTCACCTCGACCAATATCGACCTTATCTACGGCCTACCAAAGCAAACGCCGGAGAGCTTTGCCTTTACGCTGCAGCGCGTGGCTGAGCTGAACCCAGATCGCCTGAGCGTATTTAACTACGCGCACCTGCCGACACTGTTTGCCGCGCAGCGCAAAATCAAAGATGCCGACCTTCCGTCGGCGCAGCAGAAGCTGGATATTTTGCAGGAAACTATCGGTTCGCTGACGCAAGCAGGTTACCAATTTATCGGTATGGATCACTTTGCCCGCCCGGATAACGAACTCGCCGTAGCCCAGCGCGAAGGCGTGCTGCATCGCAACTTCCAGGGCTACACCACGCAGGGCGATACCGACCTGCTGGGTATGGGCGTATCCGCGATCAGCATGATTGGCGACTGCTACGCGCAGAACCAAAAAGAGCTGAAGCTCTATTACCAGCAGGTTGCCGAGCAGGGTAACGCGCTGTGGCGCGGTATCGCGTTAACCCGCGATGACTGTATTCGTCGCGATGTGATCAAAGCGCTTATCTGTAACTTCAGCCTCGATTTCGCGGCGATCGAAAAGCAGTGGGCGCTGAAATTCAGCGACTATTTTGCTGAAGACCTGAAACTTCTGGCACCGTTAGCGCAGGATGGGCTGGTGGATGTCGATGAGAAAGGGATTAAGGTGACGGCGAAAGGTCGCCTGTTAATTCGTAATATCTGCATGTGCTTTGATGCCTATCTGCGGCAGAAGGCGCGGATGCAGCAGTTCTCGCGGGTGATTTAGCGTTAATATTGCCCGGTGGCGCTACGCTTACCGGGCCTACAGGCCGAATAAGCGCAAGCGCCATCCGGCTTAGCTAAACAGCCCAACCAGCGCAGCACACAGCACGGCAGCAACGGCCGTCTGTGGTGAATGACCGGCGGCGCCGCTTGAAGCCAAATTGATCAATGATTCAAACATTATCGTCCCCTCGAATTTGCGGGCTGAATAATACTTAACTCATCGAAACAGTAAAGTATAAAATTGCAGCAACTTGCGCGAATCGAGCAATATTTACACTTCACGCTGGCCTTACTCCATTCCCAGTTCTTTCAGCTTACGCGTCAGGGTATTGCGACCCCAGCCCAGCAGGCGAGCCGCTTCCTGTTTGTGCCCCTGCGTATAGCGCAGCGCGGTGGTCAGCAGCGTACGCTCCATCTCCGGCTGTGCTTCAGAAAGCAGGTTCTGATGACCGGAACGCAGCGCGCGGTCGGCCCACTGCGCTAGCAGCGTTGCCCAGCTATCCGGCAGCGACGTTGCCGTGGTGCTGTCTGGCATGCTGGCTTCAAACAGCTCACTCGGCAGATCCTGTATCAGCACTTCTTGTCCTGCGGCCATCACCGTCAGCCAGCGGCAGGTGTTTTCCAATTGGCGCACGTTGCCCGGCCAGGCCAGACGCGTTAACGCTGCTTCGGTTTCCGGGTGCAGCAGCTTAGCTTCCACGCCCAGTTCGCGCGCGGCAACCTGTAAAAAATGGTGCGCCAGGCGCGGGATATCTTCCCGACGCTCGCGCAGCGGCGGCAGATGGACACGAATGACGTTCAGGCGGTGGAATAAGTCTTCGCGGAATTTGCCTTCCTGAACGCGCTGTTCGAGGTTCTGGTGGGTCGCCGCGATGATGCGCACGTCGACCTTCACCGGAGCATAGCCGCCCACGCGGTAGAACTGGCCGTCGGCCAGTACGCGCAGCAGACGGGTCTGGACATCCATCGGCATATCGCCAATTTCGTCGAGGAACAGCGTGCCGCCATCGGCCTGCTCAAATCGGCCCTGGCGAACGGTATTCGCGCCGGTAAAGGCCCCTTTCTCATGGCCAAACAGCTCGGACTCAATCAGGTCTTTCGGGATTGCCGCCATGTTGAGCGCGATAAATGGCGCTTTAACGCGCGGGCTATGGCGATGCAGCGCATGGGCGACCAGCTCTTTACCGGTGCCGGACTCACCGTTAATCAGCACGCTGATAGACGAGCGGGAGAGGCGGCCGATAATGCGGAAGACATCCTGCATGGCGGGCGCTTCACCGATGATATCGGTGGTCGGGTCATTGACCTGCACGTTGCGTGGCTGCTGCTGTTCCTGGTAATGGCTAATTGCCCGCTCTACCAGTGCCACCGCTTCATCGATATCGAACGGTTTTGGCAGGTAATCGAATGCACCTTGCTGATAGGCGCTAACGGCGGCATCGAGATCGGAGTGCGCCGTCATTATGATGACCGGAAGCATCGGATGGCGCTGCTTGATTTGCGTTAACAGCGCCAGACCGTCCATACCGGGCATACGGATGTCGGACATCAGTACGTCAGGCGTTTTGGTGGCCAGCGCATCCAGCACCTCTTTCCCGCCTTCAAACGTGGTGCAGGTTAACCCCGCGCCGGTGAGTGCGCGTTCAAGCACCCAACGGATGGAGCTATCGTCATCAACGACCCAGACTATCCCTCGTTGCATAAACACACCTTATTTTTTGATTGGCAGGAAAACCGAGAACTCGGTATGGCCTGGCCAACTGGTAAATTCAATTTTGCCGGAGTGCTGATCGATAAGGCTGCGCGCTATCGACAGACCCAGCCCGGTGCCGCCTTCGCGGCCGCTGACCATCGGGTAAAACAGCGTATCCTGCAAATGCGGTGGAATACCGGGGCCGTTATCTTCGACATCAATTCTGGCGGCCAGCCGGTAGCGTACGCCGTGCAGCGTTAACTGGAATGCGGTACGGGTGCGCAGGACAATTTCGCCCCCTTCCGGGCCAAGCGCCTGCAATGCGTTACGCACGATATTCAGAAGAACTTGTTCAATCTGGTCAGGATCGTGCGGGAGTTCCGGCAAACTTGGGTCGTAATCACGCACCAGCGTGACGTTCTCTGGCAGCTCCATTGAGACCAGTTTGACGACACGTTCCGCCACTTTATGAATGCTCTCGGTAATATGCGTACCGGGATGCTGTGGGCCAAGCAGGCGGTCGACCAGATTACGCAGGCGGTCGGCCTGTTCAATGATGACGTTGGTGTACTCGGTCAACGCCGGGTCAGGCAACGCTTTGCTGAGTAGCTGTGCAGCGCCGCGTAAGCCACCCAGCGGGTTTTTAATCTCGTGGGCGAGCCCTCGTACCAGATCGCGCGCCGCGATTTGCTGAGCGTGCTGGAGCTGCTCCTGGCTGAGGCGGCGTTGGTTATCCATCGGCGCCATTTCCAGCAGGATAAAACCGTCTGGCAAACGCTGTGCGGTCAGCGAAAGAATATGCGAGCGCCCGTCAATCACTAGCGTCACTTCGTTATCGGTAAATCCCTGGCCCGTTTGCAGGCTCTCCTGCATCAAGCCAATGTTCAGCGAGAAATAGCTCAGAAGCTCGGGTAAGGGCGTACCAAAGAGTTTGCGCGCGCTCTGTGCCAGCAGTTGCTGTGCGGCAGGGTTCGCATAGTGAACGGCCAGGTCATCATCGACCAGTAAAATGCTGTTGATTAACGAATTAAGGATCTGCCCAGCATCGGGCAGTGCGCCTGTTGCCATTTAGCAGTCTCCTGAAAAGGCTTGCACTGTTTTAGTGCAGTATAGCTTTTTACGGGTAAAAAGCGCGAGATATCAGGTTGTTGGTGGAGAAAAAAGCCCATCCTGAGATGGGCTGAAAGTTTCCACGGCAACTTAATTCCAGGGAGAGCGCCAGAACCTGAAGGCAATGGCGCGGCTACAGCTGGAAAGTACAACTCAAAATACGATTAGACGCTGTAGTACAGTTCGAACTCAACCGGGTGCGGAGTCATACGTACGCGGTCGTTTTCTTCGGTACGCAGCGTGATGTAAGCGTCGATAGCTTCATCAGTGAACACGCCACCTGCGGTCAGGAACTCGCGGTCTGCATCGAGAGCCTGCAGCGCTTCTTCCAGAGAGCCAGCAACCTGTGGGATCTCTTTCGCTTCTTCTGGCGGCAGGTCGTACAGGTTTTTGTCCATGGCTTCGCCAGGGTGGATTTTGTTCTTGATGCCGTCCAGGCCAGCCATCAGCAGTGCTGCGAAGCACAGGTATGGGTTAGCCGCTGGGTCCGGGAAGCGCACTTCGATACGACGCGCTTTCGGAGAAGCAACAACCGGGATACGGATGGATGCAGAACGGTTACGGGCAGAGTAAGCCAGCATTACCGGTGCTTCATAACCTGGGACCAGACGCTTGTAGGAGTTGGTGGTCGGGTTAGCTAGGGCGTTGATAGCTTTAGCGTGTTTGATAACACCGCCGATGTAGTGCAGCGCTTGCTCGGACAGGCCAGCATATTTGTCGCCGGAGAACAGGTTTACGCCGTTCTTGGACAGGGACATGTGGCAGTGCATGCCGGAGCCGTTATCGCCAAACATTGGTTTTGGCATAAAGGTCGCGGTTTTACCGAAGCGGTGAGCGACGTTGTGCACAACATATTTGTAAATCTGAATTTCGTCCGCTTTCTTGGTCATGGTGTTGAAGCGGGTGGCGATTTCGTTCTGGCCAGCAGTCGCAACTTCGTGGTGATGCGCTTCAACAACCAGGCCCATCTCTTCCATGATCAGACACATGGTAGAACGGATGTCCTGTGAAGAATCAACCGGAGGAACCGGGAAGTAACCGCCTTTAACGCCTGGACGGTGACCTTTGTTACCACCTTCGTATTTGGTGGAGGAGTTCCATGCGCCTTCGATGTCATCGATAGCTACGTGAGAACCGGAGATGGATGCGCCGAAGCGAATGTCATCAAACAGGAAGAATTCTGGCTCTGGCCCGAACAGAACGGTGTCTGCGATGCCGGTAGCGCGCAGGTACTCTTCAGCGCGTTTAGCGATGGAGCGCGGGTCACGGTCGTAGCCCTGCAGGGTGCCTGGTTCCAGGATGTCACAACGGATAATCAGGGTAGACTCTTCAAAGAACGGGTCGATGAGAGCGGTAGATGCGTCTGGCATCAGAACCATGTCGGATTCGTTAATGCCTTTCCAGCCACCGATAGAGGAGCCGTCAAACATTTTGCCTTCTTCGAAGAATTCGGCATTTACCTGGTGCGCAGGAATAGTGACGTGCTGTTCTTTACCTTTGGTATCGGTGAAGCGCAGATCGACAAACTTCACTTCGTGCTCATTCAGCATCGTCAAAACGTGTTCAGCGGACATACTTAACATCTCCCGGATTTATCATTGTCGTCGTGGTAACGAGGTCTTCAATCACTGCTTAAAGTGGCGTTGTTGCCTTGAAATATACAAAGCGAAATCTGTGCCAACTTTTAAATCACCCCCAAAAGGCGTTATCATGCGCACCATAGTGCAAAAGGGCTGCACCACGATAGCGTCTTTGCACCATTATAGTGCTTATCCTGAAACAATGAGCACCATATTGGTGCAAGTTGTGACCAGGTGCCCTTTTTATGCTCCGTGAAAGCGATCACAAAGAAACTCTGCAATACTTGTTTGCGGAGGATCTCTGTGATCCTGTTTTGTAGTGCGATTAATCCGTGTACAATAACGCGCTATTTCTAATGCCCGAGGCAAAGTTGTGATCGAAAATTTGCGTAACATCGCCATCATCGCGCACGTTGACCATGGTAAAACTACCCTGGTTGATAAGCTGCTGCAGCAATCCGGTACGTTTGATGCACGTGCTGAAACTCAAGAACGTGTGATGGACTCCAACGATTTGGAGAAAGAGCGTGGGATTACCATCCTCGCGAAAAACACCGCAATCAAATGGAATGATTACCGTATCAACATCGTTGATACCCCAGGGCACGCCGACTTCGGTGGTGAAGTTGAGCGCGTCATGTCCATGGTTGACTCTGTGCTGCTGGTAGTTGATGCAATGGATGGCCCGATGCCGCAGACGCGCTTCGTGACCAAAAAAGCATTTGCTCATGGTCTGAAGCCAATTGTTGTTATCAACAAAGTTGACCGTCCAGGCGCACGTCCTGATTGGGTTGTTGACCAGGTATTTGACCTGTTCGTTAACCTCGACGCGACCGACGAACAGCTGGACTTCCCTATCGTTTACGCTTCCGCGCTGAACGGTATCGCAGGTCTGGATCACGAAAATATGGCGGAAGACATGACCCCGCTGTATCAGACCATCGTTGATCGTGTACCGGCTCCAGACGTAGACCTGGATGGCCCGCTGCAGATGCAAATCTCCCAGCTGGACTACAACAACTACGTTGGTGTTATCGGTATCGGCCGTATCAAACGCGGTAAAGTGAAGCCAAACCAGCAGATCACTATCATCGATAGCGAAGGCAAAACCCGTAACGGTAAAGTCGGTAAAGTGCTGACTCACCTGGGTCTGGAGCGTATCGATAGCGACCTGGCTGAAGCTGGCGACATCATCGCGATCACCGGTCTGGGCGAGCTGAACATCTCCGACACCATCTGCGACCCGCAGAACGTCGAAGCGCTGCCAGCGCTGTCCGTTGATGAACCGACGGTAACCATGTTCTTCAACGTCAACACCTCTCCATTCTGTGGTAAAGAAGGTAAGTACGTTACCTCTCGCCAGATTCTGGACCGTCTGAAGAAAGAACTGGTACACAACGTGGCACTGCGCGTTGAAGAAACTCCGGATGCAGACGCATTCCGCGTTTCTGGCCGTGGTGAACTGCACCTGTCCGTTCTGATTGAAAACATGCGTCGTGAAGGTTTCGAAATGGCGGTTTCCCGTCCGAAAGTCATCTTCCGCGAAATCGATGGCCGTAAACAAGAGCCATTCGAAAACGTAACGCTGGACGTCGAAGAGCAGCACCAGGGTTCTGTTATGCAGGCACTGGGTGAGCGTAAAGGCGACCTGAAAAACATGAATCCAGACGGAAAAGGCCGCGTACGTCTCGACTACGTGATCCCAAGCCGTGGTCTGATCGGCTTCCGTTCAGAATTCATGACTATGACCTCTGGTACCGGTCTGCTGTACTCCACCTTCAGCCACTACGACGACGTTCGTCCAGGTGAAGTGGGTCAGCGTCAGAACGGCGTACTGATCTCCAACGGTCAGGGTAAAGCAGTTGCGTTCGCACTGTTCAGCCTGCAGGACCGCGGTAAGCTGTTCCTGGGCCACGGCGCAGAAGTTTACGAAGGCCAGATCATCGGTATTCACAGCCGTTCTAACGACCTGACTGTAAACTGCCTGACCGGTAAGAAACTGACCAACATGCGTGCTTCCGGTACTGATGAAGCAACCACGCTGGTCCCAGCTCAGAAAATGACTCTGGAACAAGCTCTGGAGTTCATCGATGACGACGAACTGGTAGAAGTTACCCCAACCTCTATCCGTATCCGTAAACGTCACCTGACTGAAAACGACCGTAAACGCGCTATGCGCGGTCCAAAAGAAGATTAATTTCTCTCTTTTGTAGTGACCTGAAACCCCGCCTATATGGCGGGGTTTTTCTTTTTGAAATAGAGAGCGTTTGTTCATGGTCAAAGTTCGCCTTTCCCGCTAGAGTGAAATTTCCACGGCGTGAACGGAGGCAAAAATGCTCTATATCTTTGATTTAGGTAATGTGATTGTCGACATTGATTTCAACCGTGTTCTGGGAACGTGGAGCGATCTCGCTCGCGTGCCGCTGGCTCGGCTAAAGCAGAGTTTCACCATGGGAGAGGTATTTCATCAGCACGAACGCGGTGAAATATCGGATGAAGAATTTGCGAAAGCCATGTGCCATGACATGGATCTACCGCTCAGCTACGAGCAGTTTGCCCACGGCTGGCAGGCGGTTTTTGTAGCCCTTCGCCCTGAAGTTATCGATATCATGAAAACGCTGCACGAGCAGGGACACCGCGTGGTGGTGCTGTCTAATACCAACGCGCTTCACACCACCTTCTGGCCTGATGCATACCCGGAAATCTATGCTGCTGCCGATCACGTTTATCTTTCTCAGGAGATGGGAATGCGTAAACCGGAGGCCCGGATTTACCAACGTGTACTGGAATCTGAAGGTTTTTCTGCCGCCGATGCGGTCTTTTTTGACGATAACGCCGATAATATAGAGGGCGCTAACCAGTTGGGGATCACCAGCATACTGGTGACCGGGAGAGAAACCCTACCCGACTACTTTATGAAGTCGTTATGCTAAAAACCGTTTATCAAAAACTGATTCATCATACCCGACCGCTGGCGGCGTGGAGCAAATTCCTCTGGCGGCGCATCGAAGAAGACAACATGACGACACTGGCAGGTAACCTGGCCTACGTGTCGTTGCTTTCTCTTGTGCCGCTGGTGGCGGTAATTTTCGCCCTGTTCGCGGCATTTCCCATGTTTTCGGAAGTGAGTCTGCAGATTCGCCATTTTGTGTTCGCTAACTTCCTGCCCGCAACCGGCGACGTTATTCAGCGCTATATCGAGCAGTTTGTCGCCAACTCCAACAGGATGACCGCATTTGGTGCCTGTGGCCTGATTATTACCGCGCTGCTGTTGATGTACTCCATCGACAGCGCCCTGAACACCATCTGGCGGAGCAAGCGTACGCGCCCAAAGGTTTATTCGTTTGCTGTCTACTGGATGATCCTCACCCTTGGGCCGCTG
>CP070603.1:76953-79783 GCA_016939855.1 Kluyvera ascorbata | reverse complement strand
CGCTGGGCCAGCGAACTGCATGGAGTGATTGATAATCTGTTGCGTATTTTCCCGCTGCTGCTCTCCTGGCTTTCGTTCTGGCTGCTCTACAGCATTGTTCCTACCACCCAGGTTCCGAACCGTGATGCGGTGATTGGCGCGCTGGTTGCTGCGCTGCTGCATGAATTGGGTAAGAAGGCGTTCTCCCTCTACATCACCGCATTCCCGTCCTATCAGTTGATTTACGGCGTACTGGCAGTGATCCCTATTTTGTTTGTCTGGGTTTACTGGACCTGGTGTATCGTCTTGCTAGGTGCCGAAATAACTGTCACTCTCGGTGAATACCGAAAATTGAAAACAGAACAACAAGAAGCCGAAGAATCATGATTGCATTAATTCAGCGAGTCACCCGCGCGAGCGTTAGCGTCGCGGACGAAGTGACGGGAGAAATTGGCCTGGGGCTGCTGGTGTTGCTGGGCGTAGAGAAAGATGACGATGAGCAGAAGGCGAACCGCCTGTGTGAGCGCGTGCTGGGCTACCGCATCTTCAGCGATGCTGACGGCAAGATGAACCTTAACGTGCAGCAAGCTGGCGGCAGCGTGCTGGTGGTGTCGCAGTTTACGCTGGCGGCGGATACCGAACGCGGCATGCGCCCGAGCTTCTCAAAAGGCGCCGCACCGGATCGCGCCGAAGCGCTCTATGACTATTTTGTACAACGCTGTCGCCAACAGGATATGAACACGCAAACAGGGCGATTCGCAGCGGATATGCAGGTGTCGCTGGTCAATGACGGCCCCGTGACGTTCTGGTTACAAGTATGACCACGCTTCCCGTTAGGACGTGGGCGACAAAAGAGAGTGCCATTATGTACCATCTCCGAGTACCGCAGACTGAAGAAGAGTTAGAGCAGTATTACCAGTTCCGCTGGGAAATGCTGCGTAAACCCCTGCATCAGCCAAAAGGTTCCGAGCGTGATGCCTGGGATGCCATGGCGCACCATCAGATGGTGGTTGATGAGCTGGGAAAGCTGGTCGCCGTCGGGCGGCTGTACATCAACGCGGATAACGAAGCGTCTATCCGTTTTATGGCGGTACACCCCGATGTTCAGGATAAAGGCCTGGGGACGCTTATCGCGATGACGCTGGAGTCCGTAGCGCGTCAGGAAGGGGTTAAACGCGTCACCTGTAGCGCACGTGAAGATGCCGTGCCGTTCTTTTCCAAGCTCGGGTTCAAGAACGAAGGGGAGATTACTACCCCGCAGACCACACCCGTTCGCCATTTCCTGATGATTAAACCCGTTGCTACGCTGGATGATATTCTTCACCGCGGCGACTGGTGCGCACAGCTGCAACAGGCCTGGTACGATCATATTCCGCTCAGTGAAAAAATGGGCGTGCGCATCCAGCAGTACACCGGGCAGAAATTCATTACCACCATGCCGGAAACCGGCAACCAAAACCCGCATCATACGCTGTTTGCTGGCAGCCTCTTTTCGCTGGCCACGCTCACCGGCTGGGGGCTTATCTGGCTGATGCTACGCGAGCGCCACCTGGGCGGAACCATTATTCTGGCCGACGCCCATATCCGATACCGGAAACCTATTACCGGTAAACCGACCGCCATCGCCGACCTCGGCTCGCTTAGCGGTGACCTGGACCGACTGGCCCGAGGGCGTAAAGCGCGCGTGCAGATGCAGGTTGAGCTGTTCGGCGATGACACCCCTGGCGTGGTGTTTGAGGGAACCTATATCGTGCTGCCTGCAAAACCCTTCGGTTCGTATGTCGAGGGCGGGAACGAAGAGGAGTAGGGCATCTCCCAGCTTCGCTATATTCAGTGGCCTGCCACCCGTCGGGCCACATCCTCCATTGCCTCCCGTGCTGCCTGGCTCACGCCGCCAAGCTGGAAAAATCCGTGAATAACCCCATGATAGCGCTGGCAGGTGCAGGTCACGCCCTGTCGGGTTAATCGTTCGTACAGCGCTTCCCCTTCATCGCGCAGCGGATCGTATTCGGCGGTAATGATATGCACCGGAGGAAGGCCGTTAAAATCGTCGCGCCAGAGTGGGCTGGCCTCCGGGTTCCGTGGATCTTGTCCCTGCAAATACATCTCAAAACCTGAAAGCAGCGTATCGCGAGTAATAATGTAGTCCTGCCCGTTGCTGATGTAGCTGGCAAAGCTGGCGGTGGCGTCGAGCATAGGGTAAATCAGCATAAGTTTTGACGGCGTCCATGCCGCGTTGGCTTTAAGTCGTAGCGCGGTGACCAGCGCCAGGTGGCCGCCAGCGCTATCACCAGCGAGCGTGATACGCTTGCGGTCAATACCAAGCTGCTGAGCATATTTATGGACCAGGTTCGCGCCACGCTCGGCGTCATCGTGAGCGGCGGGGAAAGTATGTTCCGGTGCCAGACGATACTGCACAGCAATCACCCGGCATCCGCTGTGCCAGGCTAGTTGCCGCAGCTGATTATCGTGAGTGATAAACCCACCGCTGACAAAACAGCCGCCATGAAAGTAGATAATACAGGGGAGTGAAGATGCCGCATTTAGCGGTGAAATGACGCGAAATATCATCTCTTCCAGCACAATGTCTTCCGATTTGACGCGAATCTCCTTCTCACCTGCCAGTGCCGTGCTGGCAATATAGCCCTTTCTCCGGTCATCAATATTCTGCTTGCGTGAAGAGGGGCGACCCGCCGCAATAAACTCAGCAACTAACTGCGCAATGCCGTTTTCCAATGCCATGACGATCTCCTTTTTGCTGTATAAAAATACAGCTTTATAGCCTGGTTTATCGTGAATGAAAACGAGAAATTGGGTGGGATAGTGATTGTGGATAGCGGCTCGCAAAAAC
>CP070603.1:69031-76203 GCA_016939855.1 Kluyvera ascorbata | reverse complement strand
GGGAAATTACTCCCCTTCCCCCGGGAAAAGGAACGGGTTAATCGAGCTGCGGGCGAACCCTTCTTGCTCCATTCGTGCGTCCAGTACCAATGAGGCGAGATCGTCGGCAACCGCTTCGACTTTCGGGTCTTTTTCCTGATACAGAATCTTCAGGTAAGTACCGCAGTCGCCGCAGCTTTCGGCTTTGATTGCTGCCTGCTCGTTATCCAGCGACCAGTAGTGCAGGTCGCGGCTCTGCTCGCAGTTGCTGCACTTCACGCGCACCACGTGCCACTCGGTTTCACACAGGTTGCAGTGCAGGTAGCGCAGCCCCTGAGTGGTACCAATTTGCACCATGCTGGAAACCGGCATTGAGCCACATACCGGGCAGAACTGGCGCTGTTCGCCATATTCGGCGCGGGCTTTGCCCGGAATCAGGCTGGCCATTTGTGCCCAGTAGAGCGACAGAGCAGCCCAGATAAACGGCGCTTTATCGCTGCTCACGGAAGCAAAGTCAGAGGCAAACAGCGCGTTCGCCATCTGCTCCAGCTCCTGCTCGGAAGCTTTCTCCAGGTTCTCGATAACCGCCAGCGCTGGGCCGCTCATCTCTGGCTTCAGCTCGGCAATCATCGATTGCAGCAGCGTGTGCCAGTGCTTGTCGCGCGGCAGAACGTGAATATCCAGCGGCGGTTTGCCCTGGTCATTCGCTTCTTTGATGCGCGCGGTGAGATCCATCTTCAGCGGGTGGTCGTACAGCACCACTTCCTGAGCGTGGGCAATCAGCGCAGCAAAGCGCAGGTAATCGCCTAGCGGATTATTCTCTGCCAGCTCGCGCAGGCGTTCGGCGCGGCGGTTATAGAGGTTCTTGAGTCTGGGGAACAACAACGGCGGAATGACTTCCGCCGTACGTTTCTCGCTCGAACCCAGCTCATCTTGCGGGATTATGCGAATACTCATTCAGATGACTTTTCCTGTTTCTGGCGGACTTCACGGTACCAGCGCGGGTGGTGTTTCTTCGCCCACGTTTTGGTAACCCATCCCTCCACCATCGCGGTAATGGTGCCTTTCACCCAAAGGGCGGCGTAGATATGCACCATGATAACCACAATTAACGCCACTGCG
This sequence comes from Kluyvera ascorbata, assembly GCA_016939855.1. Lineage (GTDB taxonomy): Bacteria > Pseudomonadota > Gammaproteobacteria > Enterobacterales > Enterobacteriaceae > Kluyvera > Kluyvera ascorbata_C. The sequence goes on along the minus strand of CP070603.1, from coordinate 75,102 downwards.
GCAAATGAATGCAGCATTAGCGCAAATCGGATCACCGGGATTGAGAAAGCAGGCGCAAAGTACGGACGCCAGATAACCACACCGCTCACCAGCAGCAGCACCAGGAAGATAATCGCCGCCCAGAATACGCATTTCTGGCCGAAGTTATAACGCCCGGTGTCACCTACTTCCTCGTTGACGACGATCTTACGAATATTCTTCGCCCAAAAGATATCATCCCGATTGATTAGATTGTGGTGCCAGTAGCGGAAAAACATGATGATAAACGAAGCAAACATGATGACGCCCACAAACGGGTGCAGAATTCGCGCCAGCTGTGGAGTCCCCATGATTTGCATCAACCAGTTGAAGGATGGGAAGAAAAATCCCAGCCCGCTTATCGCCGCCAACATGAAACAGAAGGCGGTGACCCAGTGGTTGATGCGTTCCGGCGCCGTGTAGCGCACGATGGTGTCACGTCGTTTCATTTGCGCACCTCGTCGTCTTTTTCATGCAGGTTGTCTTCTTCCTCTTCCGCACGGTTCGGACCGACCCCGACGTAGTGGAAAATACTCGCTGCAAAAGTGGCGGCAAAGCCGATGGCGGCCAGCGGTTTCCAGACGCCTTTCCAGAACTTCACGGTGGCGCTGATTTCCGGGTTCTCCGGCAGACCGTGGTACAGATTCGGTTTGTCGGCGTGGTGCAGCACATACATTACGTGCGTACCGCCAACGCCCGCCGGATCGTACAGGCCTGCGTTATCGTAACCACGGGTTTTCAGCTCGGCTACGCGCTCGCCGGCCAGCACTTTCATATCCTCTTTGGAACCAAAGTGGATAGCGCCGGTTGGGCAGGTTTTCACGCATGCCGGTTCTTGCCCGACGTTCACGCGGTCGACGCACAGCGTACATTTGTAGACGCGGTTGTCTTCCGGGTTGAGTCGCGGCACGTTGAACGGGCAGCCTGCGATACAGTAGCCACAGCCAATGCACTGCTCAGACTGGAAGTCGACGATGCCGTTGGCATACTGAATGATAGCCCCTTCTGACGGACATGCCTTCAGGCAGCCCGGGTCGGCGCAGTGCATACAGCCATCCTTGCGGATGAGCCACTCCAGTTTGTCGTTCTGTTCCACTTCCGAGAAACGCATCACCGTCCAGGATTTGGCGGTTAAATCCGCCGGGTTGTCATACACCCCAACGTTGCTGCCGATCTCGTCACGGATATCGTTCCACTCTGAACAGGCCACCTGACAGGCTTTACAGCCGATACAGGTGGTCACGTCGATAAGCTTCGCCACTTCTTCCTGGTGATCCCGCGCGCGAGGCGCGGGAGTAAAACCGTTAGTGGCGGAACGACGGATAATGTCCTGCGATTGATAAGCCATAGGTCGTCTCCGTTACACCTTTTCCACGTTCACCAGGAAGGACTTGAATTCCGGCGTCTGCGAGTTCGCATCACCGACGGACGGCGTCAGGGTGTTGGCAATAAACCCTTTCTTCGCCACGCCTTCATAGCCCCAGTGGATTGGAATACCGATGGTATCGATATCCTTACCGTCAACTTTCAGCGTGCGGATACGCTTGGTCACTACCGCCTTGGCTTTGATGTAGCCGCGGTTGGAGGAGACCTTCACGGTATCGCCGTGGCCAATACCGAGCTTATTGGCCAGCTTCTCACCAATCTCCACAAACTGTTCCGGCTGTGCGATGGCGTTAAGCAGCGCATGCTTGGTCCAGTAGTGGAAGTGCTCAGTCAGACGGTAGGTGGTACCGACGTACGGGAACTTATCCGCTTTACCCAACGCTTCCCTATCACCTTTAAAGATACGGGCGGCAGGGTTAGAGATGACGTTCGGGTGCAGCGGGTTAGTGCCCAGCGGCGTTTCAAACGGTTCGTAGTGTTCCGGGAACGGACCTTCTGCCATCTTATCAAGGGCGAACAGGCGACCCATCCCTTCCGGCTGCATGATAAACGGCCCGACGTTGCTGCCCGGTGCCGCGGCGCTGTAGTCCGGAATATCCACGCCGCCCCATTTCGCGCCGTCCCACTTGAGGAGCTGGCGCTTCGGATCCCACGGGTTACCCTGTGGGTCTGCGGAGGCACGGTTATACAGGATGCGACGGTTCAGCGGCCATGCCCAGGCCCAGCCCAGCGTGTTGCCAAGGCCGGATGGATCGGCGTTATCACGACGCGCCATCTGGTTGCCGTCCGGCGTCCAGCTACCGGCGAAGATCCAGCAGCCGCTGGCGGTGGTACCGTCATCGCGCAGTTGGGCGAACGAGCTCAGCTGTTGGCCTTTCTTCACGATAACCGCGCCGGTGGCCGGATCGATAATATCGGCCAGCGCCTTACCGTTGTTCTCCATCGCCACTTCCTCAGACGCGGGCTCATCCGGCGTTGAGTAGTTCCAGCTCATGTTCAGCACCTGTTCAGGTACCGGGCCGCCCTCTTCGGCATACATCTTACGCAGGCGTAAGAAGATACCAGCCAGGATCTCACCGTCGGTGACGGCATCACCCGGGGCGTCCGCGCCTTTCCAGTGCCACTGCAGCCAGCGACCGGAGTTAACGATAGAACCGTTCTCTTCGGCGAAGCAGGTGGACGGCAGACGGAACACTTCGGTCTGGATTTTCGATGGATCAACATCGTTCGACTCGCCGTGGTTTTGCCAGAAGGTCGCCGTTTCGGTGTTGAGCGGGTCAATGGTGACGAGGAACTTCAGCTTAGAAAGCGCCGCGACGGTTTTGTTTTTGTTCGGGAATGAGGCAACTGGGTTAAAGCCCTGGCAAAGATAGCCATTGACCTTGCCCTCGTTCATCATCTCGAAGTACTGCAGGACGTCGTACCCTTTGTCCCACTTCGGCAGCCAGTCAAAGCCCCAGCTATTTTCCGCCGTCGCTTTATCGCCGTAGAAGGTCTTCATCATCGAGACAAAGAATTTCGGGTAGTTGCCCCAGTAGTTCACCTGGCCATCCAGCAGCGGTTTAGGCGTGTTGGCGGTGAGGTAAGTTTGCAGGTCAGCCTGCTTCTCATTTGGCAGCGTCATGTAGCCCGGCAGGCTTGTCGACAGCAGGCCGAGGTCGGTCAGACCCTGGATGTTGGAGTGACCACGCAGGGCGTTTACGCCGCCGCCTGCCATGCCCATGTTACCGAGCAGCAGCTGGATCATCGCCATGGTACGGATGTTCTGCGAACCGATGGAGTGCTGCGTCCAGCCCAGCGCATACAGGAACGAGGCGGTTTTATCGTGCGCGCTGGTTTCTGCGATGTACTCGCAGACTTTCAGGAAGTCAGCTTTTGGCGTACCGCAAATCTTTTCGACCATCTCCGGCGTATAGCGAGAAATATGCTGTTTCAGCAGATTCCAGACGCAGCGCGGATGGGTGAGGGTGGTATCGCGTTTCGCGTGGCCGTTCTCATCCAGTTCGTAGTTCCAGGAGGTCTTATCATACTTACGCGCTTCGGCGTCGTAGCCACTGAACAGGCCGTCGTTGAAGCTAAAGTCTTCCCGCACGATAAGGCTGGCGTTGGTATAGGCTTCGGTGTACTCGCGGTTGAATTTTTCGTTATTCAACAGGTACAGCATCACGCCCGACAGGAAGGTAATGTCGGTACCGGAGCGAATAGGGGCGTAGAAATCCGCCACTGACGCGGTTCGCGTAAAGCGGGGATCGATAACAATCAGCTTCGCGCCATTATGGATCTTGGCTTCCATCGCCCAGCGGAATCCTACTGGATGCGCTTCTGCCGCGTTCCCACCCATCACGACGATGAGGTTGGCATTCTTCATATCAACCCAGTGGTTGGTCATCGCACCGCGACCAAATGTTGGAGCAAGACTTGCTACCGTTGGTCCGTGTCAGACACGCGCTTGGTTGTCGACCGCGAGCATACCGAGCGCGCGGGTGAATTTCTGGGTTAAGAAGCCGGTTTCGTTACTGGAAGCCGAGGCGCACAGCATACCGGTGGTCAACCAACGGTTAACGGTGGTGCCTGCTTCGTTTTTCTCGATAAAGTTGGCGTCGCGGTCGGCCTTCATCAGTTTCGCGATGCGGTCAAACGCTTCGTCCCAGCTGATTTGCTGCCATTTATTGGAGCCAGGTGCGCGGTATTCAGGGTATTTCAGACGGCTTTCAGAGTGGATAAAGTCCACCAGACCTGCGCCTTTCGGGCACAGCGCGCCGCGGTTGACCGGGTGATCCGGGTCCCCTTCGATGTGGAAAATTGAGGCTTTTGCGTTTTTTGCGCCGTCGCCGAGGCTATACATTAAAAGCCCACAACCGACAGAGCAGTAAGTGCAGGTGTTACGGGTCTCACGGGTGCGCAGTAATTTATACTGCCGTGTTTCCGCGAGTGCGATGCCTGGGGCAAAGCCCAGTGCGGCTGCCGTGGTTCCTGCCATACCGCCAGCGCAGATCTTAAAGAACTGCCTTCTGCTGACCTGCATGGTTAGCTCCTTGTTTCGACATTGTCATTGCTTGTAATTGTTCTTCGTCGTAGTCAGACGAAGATTCTGAATACTGCGATGCCCTCAGTTCCAGGAGGGCTTTGGTTCAGAATACCACAATATCGGTAGGCTTGTTCTAACGCGGTTAACGACAGGTGAATGGATTTTGCTTGGGTTAACATTGAATCGTGATATTTATCACATTTAGCCCTGTATATCGCACTGATTTTGCGCGTGATTTACGAAGATAACCACAAGGTAGTACCTCTGGTTTAATCAGTCGTTTTGTAGCAGAATGCCGCGAAAAATGCGCATTGTGCGTTATTGCACCACAACTTGATCCATAATAAGCCTCAATTCCCTCCGGTTGTGATGGAATAGACGCCCCTTATTTCGATGTCGTTCAGAGTATTTGCCGTGTTTAATGTTAAAGATGAAGTCGAACCCTCGTTGCAGCTGGTTGGTGCAGCCGAGCGAACTGTCTTCAGAAGGCCAAAGATTATGCAACCCACACAGGATATTCTTGCTGAAGAAGTTCCCGTTGCGCTGGTCTACAACGGCATTTCTCACGTCGTGATGATGGCGACGCCGAAAGACCTCGAAGCCTTTGCCGTTGGCTTTTCGCTGTCTGAAGGCATTATTGAACATCCGCGTGAAATATTCGGCATGGACGTGGTGCCGGCCTGCAACGGCATGGAAGTCAGAATTGAGCTCTCCAGCCGCCGCTTTATGGGGTTAAAAGAGCGCCGTCGTGCGCTTGCCGGGCGAACCGGGTGTGGTGTTTGCGGCGTTGAGCAACTCAATGATATTGGCAAACCAGTCCAGCCGCTGCCTTTCAGCCAGACCTTTGATCTGGCCCATCTTGACCATGCGCTAAGGCATTTAAACGATGTTCAACCCGTTGGCCGTGAAACGGGATGCACCCACGCGGCAGCCTGGGTTATGCCATCGGGTGAGCTGGTGGGCGGGCATGAAGATGTGGGTCGTCACGTGGCGCTGGATAAACTGCTAGGCCATCGTGCGCAGGAAGGGTCGCGCTGGCAGCTGGGGGCGGCGCTGGTTTCTAGCCGTGCCAGCTATGAGATGGTGCAGAAATCGGCCATGTGCGGCGTCGAGATTTTATTTGCGGTCTCCGCTGCCACCACATTGGCGGTAGAAGTTGCCGAGCGCTGCAATCTGACGCTGGTGGGCTTTTGCAAACCAGGCAGAGCGACAATCTATACCCATCCACAGCGTCTTATCGGTGAGTAATTGATGTTCAATTAATTTGAATGATGCAAACAAATCCTTCCGCTTTTCGTTGAACGATGTGAGGGCTATTATTTATCACAWCAAGGCRACAYGCCTTATSCAAACAACTAAKTKAAAGGGTWTACATCATGAAAAGCATCAAAACTTTTGTCGCAGTTATCGCWCTCGCCGCTTCTTTCGGTACTTTCGCYGCTCAGACCGTGACCGCAACCGCCTCTACCATTGACGGTGCAGAAGCGAAAATTGCCGCCCAGGCTGAACAAGCGGGTGCAAGCTCTTACAAAATTACTCAGGCTTATTCCGGTAACCGCGTGCACATGACCGCTGAACTGAATAAATAAGCTGCGAATCACCGTCGAAAGAGCGCCCTTGGGGCGCTTTTTTTGTTTCT
>CP070603.1:65068-66981 GCA_016939855.1 Kluyvera ascorbata | reverse complement strand
ATCATGAAAAGCATCAAAAATTTTGTCGCAATTATCGCTCTTGCCGCTTCTTTCGGTACTTTCGCAGCTCAGACCGTGACCGCAACCGCCTCTACTATTGACGGTGCAGAAGCGAAAATTGCCGCCCAGGCTGAACAAGCGGGTGCAAGCTCTTACAAAATTACCCAGGCTTATTCCGGTAACCGCGTGCATATGACCGCTGAACTGACCAAATAAGCTTACGCTACTGTCGAAAGAGCGCCCCGGGGCGCTTTTTTCGTTTTAGCGGTAGGCTGGATTAGTTGATACCTGCCAGACGCAGCAGCGCGGTCGCGACCGCGGCGGCAATAATCACCACGATAAGCGGCGCTTTGCGCCAGGCCAGAAATACCGCAAAACCTACCCCCAGCAGACGCGCCGCGCCGGCGAAATGCTCACCCTCATAAAAGGTCGTCGCCAGCGCAACGGAAAAGAGCAGCACCGTGGCGGCATCGGAAAGCAACGCCTGCGAGCGCTCGGAAAAGGCCAGACGATTCCCCAGCTTCGCGCCGCCAAGACGCATCAGATAGGTCCCTACGGAAAGAATGGCGATTCCGGCGATAAACAGCGTCATGTTACCCATTATTTTTTCCTCGCCAGCAGGCCAAACAGTGAAAGCAGAACCGGCAGCCCGACCGGAGCGAAGGGTACAGCGGCGAGCGACAGCGCTGCGCCGCTGCAGGCGCGAATTAGCGTGGTGCGATTTTTAAAGGCCGGGATCACCAGCGCCAGCAGGATGGCCGGGAATACGGCATCCAGCCCGATGGTTTCTGGTGCGGGCAATAATCGTCCTACCGCTGCGCCAAACAGTGCCCCGAGCGGCCAGAAGAGTGCGACGCCAATACCGCAGAGCCAGAATGCGGCCTTGCGCTGTTCGGGCGTGGGTTGCGATAAGCCAAAGACCACGCTTTCGTCGTTCATGATATGGCAGCCAATAAAGCTGGCGGCGCGTTTGCCCACCAGGTCGCGCACCGTTACGCCGAAAGGAATATGACGAGCGTTGACTAACAAGCCCGCCGCCGCAGCCGCTAGCGGGTTGCCACCGCTGGCAACAATCCCGATAAACATAAATTCTGACGCCCCCGCGAGGACGGAAACCGAGAGTAGCAGCGGCACCCACAGTGGGAAGCCGTACGCCATTGCCAGCGAACCATAAGAGACGCCGACCACGCCGACAGCGAGACACACAAGAAAAACGGCCTTAATCGTGCTGCCTTTCAGGCAGGAGAACATTTTTAATGACATCGAAATTTACCATATCGAACGATATATCCATTATAATGAACGAATCAGTGTGGTAGTTCAAGATGAACGTTTCGTTCGATAAATAAAACGATGGAGTTGTGTATGACACAGCCAATCAGCGTGATCGCGCAAAGTTTGGTGCGTGAGCGCGCAAGGACCGGATTATCTCTGGCCGAAATTGCCCGTCGCGCCGGTATTGCCAAATCAACGCTTTCGCAGCTGGAGGCCGGGAACGGTAACCCTAGCCTGGAAACCCTATGGGCACTTTGTGTCGCGCTGGATATTCCTTTTGCGCGTTTGCTTGAGCCGCAGCCCAATAAAACCCAGGTGATCCGCCGGGGCGAGGGGACGAAGGTGATTGCCGAGCAGGCCAACTATCAGGCCACGCTGCTCGCAACCTGTCCACCGGGCGCGCGTCGTGATATCTATTTGCTGACTACACAGCCCGGTGCAGACCGTATTTCACATCCGCACCCGCCGGGCTCTATCGAGCACATTATTATTACGCAGGGGCGAGCACTGGTTGGCCTGACTGCTGCGCCGGAAGAACTGAATGCGGGTGATTACATCTGCTATCCCGCCGATGAGCCGCATCTTTTTAAAGCGCTGGAACCTGATACGCTGGCGATTCTGGTCGCCGAGCAGAATTG
>CP070603.1:63957-64046 GCA_016939855.1 Kluyvera ascorbata | reverse complement strand
ATCTATATGATGAAAGAAGGCCGCGGTCGTTCCGATGCGGGTGGTAATTTCCTGATGAGTAAGCAGGTAGATGACTGGTACTTCGAACT
>CP070603.1:48602-63251 GCA_016939855.1 Kluyvera ascorbata | reverse complement strand
TTATKCCAGGTAAAACACCTCTTTAAGCTCWGCGCTAACCGGGCTGTTATCCGGGTTGGACGGCATCACGTCGGTCATGTGTTTCCACCAACGCTGGCACACCTCGGTGTTTGCCACCGCGTTCCAGCGCTCTTCGGACTCAATCTCCACGGTCGCAAACAGCAGATGACGTTCTTTATCGAGATAAATAGCGTAATGGTGCGCGCCGTGTGCTTTCAGCACGGCTTCCAGCTCCGGCCAGATTGGGCTGTGGCGGCGCTGGTACTCTTCGTGTGCGTTGGCGTTCACCTGCATCACAAAGGCTTTACGGATCATAATGCCTCCAGGTACAGCTCACGAACCTCTTCGCGGCTGGCGGTGCGTGGGTTGCAAGGCGCGCATGGGTCGGCCAGCGCTTTATCCAGCCAGCCTTCAATATCGGCTTTGGTCACACCAAGCTTGCTGAACCCTTCAGGAATGCCCACGCGAGCGCTGAGTTTACGGATGGCGTTGATTGCCTCCATGCTCGCCGCTTCATCGCTCATGTTGCGGGTATCAACGCCCATCGCCTGCGCGACGCGGGCAAAGCGCGCTACGGCGTTCGGACGGTTAAAGTTCTCGATGATAGGCAGCAGGATGGCGTTGCACACGCCGTGCGGCAGGTTGTGCGTGGCGCCCGGCTGATGCGCCAGCGCGTGGACTAACCCGAGACCGGCGCTGTTAAAAGCCATGCCTGCCAGATACTGGCCAAACGCCATCTGCTCGCGCGCTTCCAGGTTGTGACCCTCGTCGACGGCTTTCGGCAGCCACAGGGTGATCAAACGGATAGCTTCCAGCGCGTTGGCGTCGGTCAGCGGGTGCGCGCCGACGGAAACGTACGCTTCCACCGCGTGAGTCAGCGCGTCCATACCGGTGGCGGCGGTAACGGATGCCGGAATATCGAGCATCACGCTGGCATCGTCAACGGCGATATCAGGGATGATGTTGGCGTCGATAATCACCTCTTTGACCTGACGCGCGGAGTCGATAATGACCGCGTTGCTGGTCATCTCCGCCGCGGTACCGGCGGTGGTGTTAATCGCCACCAGGTGCACACCAGCGTTCAGCACTTTGCCGACGCCGGAGTACGCGGTTGAAGGACCCGGGTTGGCGGTCAGAATTTTAATCGCTTTCGCGGTATCAATCGGGCTGCCGCCGCCGAAGGCAATAATGTAATCACATTCATTGTCCTGATAAGCGGCGTAGCCTTGTTGTACCAGCTCTTCCGTTGGGTTTGGGAAAACCTCGTCGAACAGGTGATAAGACATTTTATGTTCGTCCAGCGCGGTGAACAGGCTCTCCAGCAGGCCCATTTTCACCAGTTGGCCGTCGGTGACGATCAGCGCTTTTCCCCATTGCTTACCGGCAACCAGGTTGACCATATCGCCAATGGCGCCCGCGCCGTGCAGGCTGATTTTTGGCAGTGCTAACATAAAACTCATGGTGTTTCTCCTTAAATACCTAACTTATGAAATCCTGTTTTCCCCTCATCCTGTGGGGTGAGGGGCATCTTTAAATTCGTCTTCGTTGCATCACCCGGCGAACAATAATCGGCAGTGAAATCACCACGATCAGCATCGCGCCGATGATGATGGACATGACGATGCCGGGGACGTTAAGCAGGCTTAGCCCGAAGGTGACCAGCCCCATCAGAAAGGCGGCGATAATCACGCCGACCATGCTGCCGGAGCCGCCAAGAATGTTGATGCCGCCGAGTACCGCCATGGTCACCACCGCCAGCTCCCAGCCCATCGCAATGGTTGGTCGGGTACTGCCGAGGCGCGAGGTCAGCAGCACCGCCGCCAGGCCAGACATCAAGCCAACCAGCGCGAACAGCAGCAGGTTGTGGCGCTTGACGTTAATCCCTGAATACCATGCGCCGGTGGGGTTATTGCCGATGGCGTAAGTGCGGCGACCAAAGTTGGTTTTGTGCAGCAGAAAGGCAAATGCGGCGGCGAGCACGATAAACAGCGCAAACTCAAACGACAGTGCGCCCCACACGTAGCCCTGGCCGAACCAGGCGAAGCTCTCCGGGTATTTGTTCAGCGCCTGATCGCCGAGCAGAATGTAGGTAATGCCGCGATACAGGCTCATCGTGCCGATGGTGATAACGATGGAAGAGAGGTTAAAGCGCGTCACCAGCAGCCCGTTAAACAGCCCGCACAGCAGACCGACCCCCAGCCCCACGCAGACCAGCAGCGGTGTGTCCATTCCCGCGGCGGCGCAAAAGCCCATCAGCGTAGAACTCAGCGCGATGGTCGACGCCACCGACAGGTCAATTTCCCGGGCGATAATCAGCATCGCCATCGGCAGTACGATGATCGCTTTCTCGGTGAAGTTGAAAGTGGCGTCCGACAGGTTCCAGATATTGAGGAAGTAGGGCGAAGCCAGCGCGTTGCCGACAAACACCAGCAGCGTGACCGCCAGTAAAAAGCCTTCCCAGCACAGCAGACGCTGGAAGAACGACGGCGCAGCGATTTCCGTTTTAATCTCGTCCGGCATCATTATTTTGCTCATGAGCGCACCGCCTGTTTCTGTCGGGCCAGCGCGGCATCGCGCAGGATAAGCCGTCCTTTGCGTTTATTGCCGCGTTCGTTCAGCAGGACGGCAATCACAATGACCGCGCCGGAAATCGCCATCTGCCAGAACGGCGAAATGCCGATCACCGGCAGGGCGTTGTTGATGATGCCGAGGAACAGCGCGCCGCACAGGCAGCCGACAACGCGTCCGGTGCCGCCCATGGTGCTGATGCCGCCGATGACGCAGGCCGCTACCACCTGAAGTTCGAAGCCGTTCGCCACATCGACGTAGGCCACGGCAAAGCGCGAAATCCACAAATAGCCGCAGAATCCGGCCAGCGCGCCAGAGAGGCAGAAGCTGACGAACTGCATTTTTCCGGCGTTAATCCCGGTGTAGTAAGCGGCGGTTGCGTTGCCCCCGGCGGTGTACAGCGCCCGTCCGGTACGGCTAAAGCGCAGGAAATAACCAACCAGCAGCAGCGCGGCCACGGCACACCAGCTCAATACCGGCAGACCCAGCAGCGAGGTGCGCGGCAGGCCGAGGAAATCGGCGCTCATCTGGTGCGAGTTAATCCAGCCGCCGTCGGAGAGCAGGAAGATAATCCCGCGGTAGATGCTCATGGTACCAAGCGTCACTACAATTGCTGGAATACCGAGCTTCCACACCAGCAGGCCGTTAATCATCCCCATCACCAGCCCCAGCACCGTCGCCAGCAGCAGCAGCGCCCAAACCGGCACGTCAGGATAGTGGAAGTTAAGCAGCGCAACGATCATCCCGGTGAGCGCCAGGTTGGCGGCCATCGACAGGTCGATGCCTTTGGTCAGCAGCACCATCATCTGCCCCAGCGCGAGGATGATTAAGATGGCGGTATCGTTGAACATCTCCACCAGGTTGCCCGGCGAAACGAACGACGGCACGCGGCTACCGATGGCACCGATCATCAAAATAATGACCGCAGCGAGCAGCGCTTCGCGGTGTTTAAATAAGGATTGCCACATTTATGCTGCCTCCTTCCCCGCACCGCTGGCGGCGCTGACGATGGTCTCCGCGGTAGCTTCACCGGCCTGATATTCCGCGACCATCAGCCCTTCATGCATCACGATAATGCGGTCGGCCATGCCCATTACTTCCGGCAGTTCCGACGACACCATAATCACCGCCAGCCCCTGGGCAACCAGCTCGGACATAAACTGATGCACGGCGGCCTTTGAGCCGATATCGATGCCTTTAGTGGGTTCATCCAGAATGATCACGTCCGGATGTGTCGCCAGCCATTTGCCGATCACCACTTTCTGCTGGTTACCGCCGGAGAGCGTCTCCACCGGCTGCCGCCAGCTAAAGGCTTTCACCTGCAGGCGGCGGGCATATTCGTCGGCAAGCTGCCATTCGCGGGCGTCGTTGAGCACGCCGCGCGGGTTGAGTTTGCTCAGCTGCGGCAGGCTGATGTTCTGGGCAATCGGCAGTTCGATAATCGCCCCCTGCTTTTGCCGCTCTTCCGGCACGCAGACGATCCCGGCATTGATGGCATCGGCAGGCTGGCGAAAATGTACCGCTTTGCCGTTCAGGCGTATCTCTCCGGAAGAGGGGTGTGACACGCCGGAAAGCGCCTGCATCAGCTCGGTACGCCCGGCACCGACCAGGCCGTAGAAGCCGAGAATTTCCCCTTTACGCAGGGTGAAATCGATATGGGCAAATTCGGTCGGGTGGCAAAGATCTTTGACCTCCAGCACCACGCTGCCTTTTTCGCACGCCACTTTCGGGTAGGTTTGCGTGATCGCGCGGCCCACCATCATGGCGACCATCCGCTCTTCGGTTATCTCATTGATTGCGCCGGAGCCTACGTATACGCCGTCACGCAAGATGGTGTAGTGATCCGCGAGCTCAAAAATTTCATCAAATTTGTGCGAGATAAACAGGATGGCTTTGCCTTCCAGCTTTAAACGCTCAACGATTTGATAAAACTCCAGAATTTCGTGCTGAGAAAGGGCGGCGGTGGGTTCATCGAGGATCACCACCTGCGCCTCAAACGACAGCGCGCGCGCAATCGCCACCATGTGGCGCTGGGCTATGCTGAGGGTTTTTAAGATGGCGCGCGGGTCAATCTGCACGTCGAGGCGGGTGAGAATTTCCCGCGCTTTCTGGTGCATCGCAGGCCAGTCGAGCTTTTTCAGCCAGCCCTTGTAGAGGTACTGGCCGACAAAAATATTTTCGGTGACCGATAGCTCATCGAACAGCACGGTTTCCTGATGAATGGCGGTGATCCCCACCCGGTGCGCGGAGTCCGGCGTGGGCAGGGTAATGGGAATCGCTTTATAGAGAATCTCGCCCTCTTCGGGCTGATAAATACCGGTCATCACTTTGACCAGCGTGGACTTGCCCGCGCCGTTTTCACCGATTAATGCGGTGACCTTACCGGGCCAGAGATCGAGCTGCACGTTTTCAAGCGCGCGCACGCCGGGGAAGACTTTGGTGATCCCCTTAAGCTGCAGCAAAGGTGTAGCCATGATAAGTCTCCATCATTGGGGATTTGTAGGGCGGGTAAGCGATAGCGCACCCGCCGTTTTGCCGGATGGCGCTAKCGCTTAYCCGSCCTACAAAACGCATCAGAAGATTTTCGAGAACTTATCAATGTTGCTGGCATCGTAGACGAACGGCTCGGACATCGCGCCGTTGCCGTCAGCATCGAGCTTCACTTTGCCCAGTTTGCCCATGCTGGCTTCGGTTTTGGTTGCCGTGCCTTTTACCAGGTCATCGGCAAGGTAGGTCGCGGCATAGCCCAAATCGATTGGGTTCCAGATGGCGAAGCTTTTGCTCGCGCCGGACTTAATCGCGCCGGCCATTTCAGACGGCAGCCCCAGCCCGGTGACGTAAACCTTGCCAATTTTGCCCTGATCCTTCACCGCCTGCGCCGCGGCGACAATGCCGACGGAAGACGGAGAGACAATCACTTTCAGGTCCGGGTAAGACTTCAGCAGCCCGACCGCTTCGCGGTAGCTCTTATCCGACAGGTCGTCGCCGTAGGCCACGGTCACCAGGTTGATGGACGGATAGTTCGGCAGCACCTTTTTCATCTCGCCAATCCAGATGTTCTGGTTGGTGGAGGTTGGGGTCGCGCTCAGAATGGCGACGTCGCCTTTCTCTACGTTCAGCGCTTTCAGCGCATCGGCGGCAAGCTTGACGTTGGTTTCGCCAATCAGCTGATTATTCGAGGGGTTCAGGTGAATTTGACGGCCGCCGGCGGCAACGCCGGAATCCCATGACACGACCTTAATGCCGCGCTGCATGGCTTTTTTCAGCACCGGCACCACCGCATCGGGATCGTTAGCGGAAATGGCGATCGCATCGACGCCCTGGGCGATCAACCCGTTAAGCACTTCGATCTGCGCTTCAGCCGTGGTGGTAGTGGGGCCGGTATAAATGACTTTTACATCGCCTAACTCTTTGGCTGCCTCCTGTGCGCCAACGTTCGCGGCTTCGAAGAAGCCATTGCCTAATGACTTCGCCACAAGGGCAATTTTCACTTCAGCTAAAGCGGAACCGGACAACGCCAGGGCGGCAACGGTGAGGATGAAGCTTGCTTTTATTTTCATTGCTTGTACTCCACGGTTTTGAGTTAGTTGGTTTGCAGGTAACAGAATTTTTTCCCCTGCGGATCGTTGCCCGCAGGGGTTATGCGATGTTCTTACTTGTACAGATTTAATGCGCTGGCCATCGGGGTCACGCCAAAGCGCTGGCCGAGGGCAATCAGTTCTTGCTGCGTGATGGTCTGCTTCATGCCGCCCATCGAGTACACCTTAACCAGCACTTCTGCCGATTTTTCGGCGGTATCAATCAGACCAAAGGTTTCGTCGAGCGTAGGGCCGCTGCCGAAGACGCCGTGGAACGGCCACAGCACCAGGGAGTGCTGCTGCATTTCGACGGCGGTTGCCTGGCCGATTTCATCGGTACCCGGCACCATCCACGGCAGAATGCCGACGCCGTCCGGGAAGACCACCAGACACTCGGTGCTGCCTTCCCACAGTTTGCGGGTAATCAGCGCGGAGTCGTTTTCCAGTACGTAGGTCAGCGCGATCAGGTTGGTCGCGTGGCAGTGCATGATGACGCGGTCTTTACCGCCGGTCAGTTTGATACGTTCGCAGTGTGACAGGAAATGTGCCGGCAGTTCGGAGGTTGGTACGGCTTCGTGAGTCAGCCCCCACAAAATATGGTAGCCCGCGCCGTCGCTATCGACTTTCACTACGCCGAGGTTGGCGGCCGGGTCGAGCTGCACGTTACGGAAGAATTTGCCGGAGCCGGTGACGATAAACGGCGTATTTGCCAGCATTGGCATCGGCTGGCTCAGGGCAATATAGCGCGGTTTGGCGTGGAAATCGGCGGTGAACGGCGCGATATCCGCGTCGTCCAGGCGCAGCGTCAGGTTGCCGCCGTTGCGTTCGTCCCAGCCTTTTAACCAGGCGTCAGAGGTGGCTTTAATCATGCCCTGGACGAACCAGGAATCGGTAATGGTCTGCATAGTCTTGTTGTCCTGTATACTTTGATGCCCGATGGCGCTGCGCTTATCGGGCCTACAATGGCTGTTGTTTCGTAGGCCGGATAAGGCAAAGCCGCCATCCGGCAATCGCACTCGATTATTTACGCTTGTTCAGAATCTCTTTCTCGTAGCTGCGTACGCTCTCCAGCCACTGGCTGCCCGCTGGCGTATCGTTACGCTGGCAGTACATTTCCCATACCGCCTGCCATGGCAGGCATTTCTGCTCTTCCAGCAGCGCCAGACGGGCGGTGTAGTCACCGTCAACTTCCAGCTGACGCAGCTGCTCGGTTGGCTCCAGCAGCGCGCGCAGCAGGGCTTTTTTCATGTTGCGGGTACCGATAACCCACGCCGCGATGCGGTTGATGGAGGCGTCAAAGAAATCGAGGCCGATGTGCACACGGTCAAACAGGTCGTGGCGGATGATTTCGCTCGCGATAGCCTGGGTTTCGTCATCCAGTAGCACCACGTGGTCGCTGTCCCAACGTACCGGGCGGCTTACGTGCAGCAGCAGGCGCGGCACGTACAGCATGGCGGCGGAGATTTTGTCGGAGATAACTTCGGTTGGGTGGAAGTGACCGGCATCCAGGCACAGCGCGGTCTGGCGGCTGGTGGCGTAGCCCATATAGAACTCGTTGGAGCCGACGGTGTAGCTCTCTGCGCCAATGCCGAACAGCTTGCTCTCGACGGCATCGATGTGATGCGCCGGGTCCAGTTTTTCGCTGATGACTTCATCCAGCGCGGCGGCCAGACGCTGGCGCGGCGCTAAACGGTCCACGGTGACGTCTTTCATGCCGTCAGGGATCCAGATGTTCATCACCGATGGCGTGCCCAGCTGTTCGCCAAAGTAGGCGGAAACGCGACGGCTGGCCTTGCAGTGGTCAATCCAGAACTGGCGAATTTTCGGGTCGGCGTGGGACAGCGTAAAACCGTCGGCGCTCAGCGGGTGTGAGAAGCAGGATGGGTTAAAATCGAGGCCCAGCTTGTGTTTCTTCGCCCACTCAACCCAGTTTTTGAAGTGCTCAGGTTTGATCTCGTCGCGCGCCACCGGGGTGTCAGACTCCAGATAGATAGCGTGCAGGTTCAGACGTTTTGGCCCAGGGATCAGGCTCAGCGCCTGCTCCAGATCGGCGCGCAGCTCGGTAGCGTTACGCGCTTTGCCCGGGTAGTTACCGGTCGCCTGAATGCCACCCGTTAAACTGCCTTCTGGATTTTCAAAACCCGCGACGTCATCGCCCTGCCAGCAGTGCATCGAAACCGGTAAGCGGTCCAACTGGCGTAACGCCTCTTCGACATCGATACCTACAGCGGAATAGCGCTGTTTCGCGAGTTCCCAGGCTTGTTCAAGTTGAGTGGTCATGCGCAAAGCTCCTTTGTCTGTCGTTGTTGCTGAAACTGCGCAACGTAGCGGGCAATTTCATGGTCTGGATTCGGGGTGAATGTGGTGAGGCTGTAGTTACCGGTCACCACCTTGCGGAAATCGTCAACGTTAGTGAGTTCGTCCAGCGTCATCAGCTGGATGCCGATGTTGCCGAGGGTTGAGGCTTCAATCGGGCCCGCGACCACGGTGATGCCGCAGGCATCGGCGCACAGCTGGTTCAGCATCTGGTTCTGGCAGCCGCCGCCCACGATGTGCAGTTGGCTGAACGGTTTGCCGCGAAGCTGCGCCAACTCGTTGAGCACGTCGGCGTACAGCAATGCCAGGCTGTCGAAGATGCAGCGTGCCAGTTCTGCAGTCGTGGTCGGAACGGGCTGCGCCGTTTCGCGGCAGGCGGCCTGAATCTCGGCGCTCATGTTTTCCGGGTTGATGAAGCGGTCTTCGTTCGGGTTAATCAGGTAGCGGCAGGCTGGCAGTGCTTGCGTTTCGGCAATGAGATCGGGCAGGTTGCCAATCTTTTGTTCTTTCAGGACGCGCTGTAGCAGCCACAGGCCCATAATGTTTTTCAGCACCCGGTAGCGCCCTTCCGCGCCACCTTCATTGGTGATGTTGGCGCGCTGCGCCATTTCGCTGGTGTACGGGGTTTTGCTTTCAAAGCCCATCAGCGACCAGGTGCCGGAAGAGAGATAGGCGGCATCGTGGCCTGCCAGCGGTGAGGCAATCACGGCGCTGGCGGTATCGTGGCTGGCGACGGCAACCACCGGGATTTTATTACCCAGCGGGCAGATCCAGTGACCGATCACATTGCCGGGGTGGGTCGGTGTACCGAACCACTCGCGCGGCGCGCCGGTCCAGTTCAGCAGGTCTTCATCCCAGTTATCGCTATCGATGTTGACCAATTGCGTGGTGGTGGCGTTGGTGTATTCCCAGTTCATGTTTCCGGTCAGACGGAAGCTAAGGTAGTCCGGGATCAACAATGCATGAGCCGCTTTGCTGACCAGCTCTGGCTGTTGTTCAACCAGCGCCCGTAGCTGGTAGAGCGTGTTGAACGGCAGGAACTGAATGCCGCTACGACGATAGATCTCACTTTTACCCAGCTGTTCCATTGCCATGGCCATGACGCCGTCGGTTCGGCTATCGCGATAGGCCACCGGCAGGCCAACGCGCTGCCCGTGTTTGTCCAGCAGGACGTAGTCCACGCCCCAGGTGTCGATACCGATACTGTCTATCAAAATGCCTTCATCGCACACCTTGTTGAGGCCGATGCGGATTTCAGCTTCCAGCGCGTCGATATCCCAGGTATCGAAACCTTCCCGCTTATGCAGGCTGTTCACGAAACGGTGAATTTCGCGCAGTGAAAGCGAACGCTGTTCGGCATCAAAGCGCGCCAGCATTACGCGTCCGCTAGAGGCGCCTAAATCGACGGCCACACAATGGCGAAAAGTCATGGCAAGAGTCCTTCTATGAGTCATTGCGAGACAGTCTAGAAAAAGCGCAATGCCACAACCTTCTCGTTACTGACAGGCGAAATTAGGCGCTGGCAAGAAAGCAAAGATGAACGTGAGAGAGTTCACAAATTCCGCCGATGGCGGGGTTTTCAGGGGGTGTGATGATGACCGCATTTCCCGATCTTTCCGGCTGTTTCTTGAAAAAACGACCGGCTTTGCGCGGTTTGCTGTCAAAACGTCAAGGTCAGATCCGTCATCGGATATTACTATCCTGATAATCTTTCTCATTTGTTGAGGCTCGCGATGACCGTACTACACAGCGTGGATTTCTTCTCTTCCGGCAAGCTTCCCGTGGCTATCGAACCTCGACTTCCTCAGGCTGCATTTCCTGAGCATCATCATGATTTTAATGAGATTGTTATTGTTGAGCACGGTACGGGTATTCATGTGTTCAATGGTCAGCCGCATACTATTTGCGGGGGCACCGTTTGCTTCGTTCGCGACTTTGATCGCCACTTATATGAGCACACGGAAAACCTCTGTCTGACGAATGTGTTATATCGCGCGCCGGATGCTTTCCAGTTCTTGTCAGGTCTGAATAAACTGCTGCCGCAGGAGCAGGATGGTCACTATCCTTCCCATTGGCGCGTAAACCAAAGCACGCTACAGCAGGTCAGGGCGATCGTCGGTCAGATGGAAGAGGCGAACGACAGCACCGATATGATGTCGCTGGCCAATCGTGAAATTCTGTTTATGCAGCTGCTGGTGCTGCTGCGTAAAGGCAGTCAGGAACAGGGGGCGGTGGATAATGATGCGCGTCTGAATCAGCTGATGGCGTGGCTGGAAGAGCACTTTGCGGAAGAGGTCTGCTGGGAAGGATTGGCGGACAGGTTCTCGTTATCTCTGCGCACGCTGCATCGCCAGTTGAAGCATTGCACCGGCCTGACCCCGCAGCGCTACCTTAACCGTCTGCGCCTGATTAAAGCGCGCCACATGCTGCGCCACAGCGATGAGAGCGTGACCGAGATTGCTTATCACTGCGGTTTTGGCGACAGCAACCACTTTTCTACTCTGTTCCGTCGCGAATTTGATTGGTCGCCGCGCGATATTCGCCAGGGGCGAGACACCCTGCTTCAGTAACGCGAAGGTAATCACCGTTTTTTGCCTCGAAACGGCTAATAATAAAAAGTTGTTAGTCGTGAGGTGTCAGCGTGCCAGGCCAGTTAATTCTTCGAAAAGCCGACTTTTTTGCCAGTCCATCGCAGGCGGTGGCGGTGGCTGACCGCTATCCGCAAAATGTCTTTGCGGAGCATACCCACGAGTTTAACGAGCTGGTGATGGTCTGGCGCGGCAACGGCTTACACATCCTCAACGACCGTCCTTACCGCATCACCCGCGGCGATCTATTTTATATCCGCGCGGAAGATAAACATTCCTATGCCTCGGTTAACGATCTGGTTTTACAGAATATTATCTACTGCCCGGATCGCTTAAAACTCAACCTTGACTGGGTGACCCACATTCCTGGGCTGCACGGCTCGCATTGGGCGCCGCACTGGCGGATAGGCAGCACCGGTATGACCCAGGCGCGGCAGATAATGACGCAACTGGAGCAGGAGAGCCGTAAAGACGACGTGTTAGCCAACGAGATGTCCGAACTGCTGTTTGCCCAGCTGGTGGTCTGCCTGAAACGTTACCGTTATGCTACCGACAACCAGGCGGCGACGCAGAGCGAAGCCTTACTCGACAAACTGCTCACCGTGCTGGCGAGCAGCCTGAACCGTCCCTTCGTCCTTGATACTTTTTGCGAGCAGCAGGGCTGCAGCGAGCGCACGCTGCGCCAGCAGTTCCGCAGCCAGACCGGCATGACCGTTAACCACTACCTGCGCCAGCTACGGATTTGCCATGCGCAATATCTGCTTCAGCATACTGAACTGCTGATTGGCGAAGTGGCGATGCGCTGCGGGTTTGAGGACAGTAACTACTTTTCGGTGGTGTTTAACCGTGAGATAGGAATGACGCCCGGGCAGTGGCGGCAACGGAGTCGCGTGGCCGCCTGAGGTTCTCGGTTTAGCTTGCCATGCCTAGCCCAACGACGTTGGCGGCAATAATGATGACGACGCAGCCCAGACTCAGCACGCTAACGGGCTGGCGTCCGGCATTTTTCCACTCTTTCAGAATCAGCCCCACCAGACCGCCGCACAGCACATAGAAGCTCATGTGCAGCATCCAGCTCATATAGTCATACTGCGACGGAATGCTGGCGTGGCCCCACGCGTAGAAGAAGAACTGGAAATACCACATCAGCCCGCCCAGTGCAGAAAGCAGAATGTTGCTGATGATTAGCGGTTTTGCCAGCGAGAAGTCAGCTTTTATC
Source organism: Kluyvera ascorbata (assembly GCA_016939855.1). Taxonomy (GTDB): domain Bacteria; phylum Pseudomonadota; class Gammaproteobacteria; order Enterobacterales; family Enterobacteriaceae; genus Kluyvera; species Kluyvera ascorbata_C. The sequence continues at coordinate 50,982 of CP070603.1, read as the reverse complement.
GACAAGTTTTTAACTTTTACCAGACGAATAAAGCAGAAGCCAAGGTTCACCAGCGCGCCGCCGCCCATAATGACCACGTAGCTTGGCAGCGCGGTATAAAGCGGGTCGACCCCTAACGCGGCGGCCGCTTCGTGCATCGGTTTAGCGGCGTTCATGGCAAAGGACATCCCGGCGGAGAAGACGCCGCACATGATGGCCAGCATCAGCCCTTTCTTCAGGTTGAAATCTTCCGCTTTGATGCCCATTTTTCGTTCTTTCAACTGCCCGGCGCGGGTCACAATCCCGACGCCAATCACGGCGATCAACACGCCAAGCAGCGTCATCTGGCCGCCCTGGGTGTGGATGAGCACATCAAACTGACCGTTAATAATGGGCGTCATTAACGTACCGACAATCAGCGTAATGCCAATGGCAATGCCAATCCCCATCGACATGCCGAGATAGCGCATGGTCAGGCCGTAGTTGATGTTACCGACGCCCCACATGGCGCCAAACAGAAACACCGGCAGGAGCGTTGAAGCACTGAAGGAACGATAGTAGGCCCAAAAATCGGGCAAGAGCAGGGCGCTGACCGCCCAGGGCAGGACAATCCACGAAACAATCCCGCCAATAGACCACATGGTTTCCCATGACCACTGCTGAACTTTTTTGAACGGGGCATAGAAACAGGCTGCACTGGCCGCACCTATCAAATGCCAAAAAATACCCATTGTAATTGCATGGTTCATTGATTTTATCCTCATCCATTTTTTGTCGTAGTTATCGTCTTCCGACAGGATGAGTCTAAAAATCAGGCGCTTTTTTAACCTTCAGGCTGTTGCCATCCAGGGGGATACATTGGCAGTACGTGGTGTAATTGGCTGTTCAGGCTCACAAAAAAACATCTATGCCCTAAAGTTATAACCTTATAAAAACTACGGCATTGATAATCATTTTCAATATCATTTAATTAACTATAATGAACCAACTGATTACGCGGCGTTTACAGGTTTGCCGCCCGACAATAATGGAGATGATTATGAGCTATACCCTGCCATCACTGCCTTATGCGTACGATGCCCTGGAACCGCACTTCGACAAACAGACGATGGAAATCCATCACAGCAAACACCACCAGGCCTACGTGAACAACGCTAACGCAGCGCTGGAAAGCCTGCCAGAGTTCGCTGCGCTGTCTGCTGAAGAGCTGATCGCGAAACTGGACCAGCTGCCGGCTGACAAAAAAACCGTTCTGCGTAACAACGCAGGCGGCCACGCTAACCACAGCTTCTTCTGGAAAGGCCTGAAAAAAGGCACCACCCTGCAGGGTGACCTGAAAGCGGCTATCGAGCGTGATTTCGGTTCCGTAGACAACTTCAAAGCTGAATTTGAAAAAGCAGCAGCAACACGTTTCGGCTCCGGCTGGGCGTGGCTGGTGCTGAAAGGCGACAAACTGGCTGTGGTTTCTACCGCAAACCAGGACTCCCCGCTGATGGGTGAAGCCGTTTCCGGCGCTTCCGGTTTCCCAATTGTGGGCCTGGACGTTTGGGAACACGCTTACTACCTGAAATTCCAGAACCGCCGCCCGGACTACATCAAAGAGTTCTGGAACGTGGTGAACTGGGACGAAGCAGCAGCGCGTTTCGCCGCTAAAAAATAATTTGCATTGCCGGTCTGTAGAAGCGAGTCTGATGACTCGCTTTTTTTGTATCCGCCTAAGGAGCAGCAGATGCATTTTCCGGTTGATGTGTTTATTGGCAAAATCCGCGACTATGACGGCAGTCGCCCAAGCGCCATCGCGAAGGTCCAGATGGATGGCGAACTGGAACTCACCGAGCTGGGATTGTTGGGTGATGAACAGGCCGAGAAAAAAATCCACGGCGGCCCTGACCGCGCGCTGTGTCAGTTCCCCCGCGAACATTATGAAGATCTGATTCGTGAATTCCCCGAACAGGCTGCCCTGTTTTGCGCACCGGCGTTTGGTGAAAACCTGTCAACGGAAGGGATGACCGAGCACAACGTGTTTATCGGTGATATTTACCGCTGGGGTGAGACGTTGATTCAGGTGACCCAGCCTCGCTCTCCGTGCTTTAAACTCAATTTCCATTTTGCTATCAGTGACATGGCATCGTTGATGCAGAACAGCGGCAAGGTGGGCTGGCTGTACCGGGTGATTGCGCCGGGTAAGGTTTCCACGGACGCCCCGCTGGAGCTGGTGTCGCGCCTGAGCGATGTTTCGGTGTATGACGCCGCTGCCATAGCCTGGCATATGCCGTTCGATGACGACCAGTATCACCGCCTGCTGAGCGCGGCCGGGTTGTCAGTGAGCTGGAGCAGAACCATGCAGAAGCGCCGCCTGAGCGGCAAAATTGAAGATAACAGCCGAAGGTTGTGGGGCAAG
>CP070603.1:40001-48595 GCA_016939855.1 Kluyvera ascorbata | reverse complement strand
AAAAAAATCGGCCTGCATAGGCAGGCCGATGGTTTTTAGGTGCGCTTGTATAGCGGTAGCCACAGCGTGAGCCGCAACCCGCCGAGCGGGCTATCGTCAGCCTTCACCCAGCCGCGGTGCTGCTGCATGGCGCTTTCGACAATCGCCAGCCCCAGCCCCGTTCCGCCTGATTCACGGTCTCGCGCCTCATCGGTACGATAGAACGGACGGAAAATCTGCTCGCGGTCTTCCGGGCTTACGCCTGGGCCGTCGTCATCAACGTGGACGGTAACGCCGTCTTTATCCACCGAGAAGCTCACGGCAATTTTGGTATGCGAGTAGCGCAGGGCGTTACGTACGATGTTCTCCAGCGCGCTTTCCAGCGCATTCGGGTTACCGTATAGCGGCCACGGGCCCGGCGGATAGTCGACGCTAAACGACTTGCCCATCTGCTCAGCTTCAAACGCGGCGTTATCCAGCACTTCACCCCACAGCTGATTAGCCTTCAGGGTTTCACTGACCAATGCGCTTTTCTGCTGATTGCGCGACATCACCAGCATGTCGTTAATCATGCTGTCCAGACGCTGCGCCTCGGTTTCAATGCGCTCCAACTCCTTGCTCTCGCCGCTGCGACGACGCAGAAGCGCTGTACCAAGCTGTAGACGCGTTAATGGCGTACGCAGTTCGTGAGAAATGTCGGAGAGCAACCGCTGCTGCGACGTCATCATTCGCTCGAGCGCCATCACCATCTGGTTAAAACTGGCGCCCGCTGCGAGGAATTCCTGCGGCCCAGCCTCCAGCTCTGGATGCTGACGCAGGTTGCCCTGAGCCACTTCATCCGCGGCGTTTTTCAGCTTACGCGCCGGTTTTGCCAGACTCCACGCCAGCCATAACAGCAGCGGGGCGCTGACCAACATGGTGACGATAAGCAGCAGCAAAGGCCTGTCGAACAGCAGGTTGATAAAGTCGGACTGCGAACTGCTCGCCGGACGGATCAGGTATAACTGGTAGTTATCTTCACCGTCACGAATGGAGAATGGCCCGACTAACTCTACGCGGCCATACTTCTTCTTCTGCGGATGATCGGAGTTATCAGACTGGCCGATAAAGTTACGAATGATCTGCATTTCGTTGCGTTCAGCGCCGATCACGCGGCCTTCGCTCGTCACCAGCAACAAACGCTGACCCGGCGGGGCCCACTTATCAATTGCGCGGAACAGCCGACGCCACCACATCAAATCGTTGGGGGGATCGTTGGCGAGCTCTTCTTCAACATGCTGCTCAATCATCAGGCCCTGGCGCTGCTCGCTATCGAGCAGCTCGGTCATTTGACGGGAGTCGAGCTTTGGCAACATCAAAACCAGCATCAGCACCAGCGCTAGCGTTAACCAGAAGATGGCGAAGATGCGGGCGGTTAAACTTCCTATCATGAAGCAGAAACCATCAGGTAGCCGCGACCACGGAGGGTTTTAAACCATGGGTGACCGTCTTTACGCTCTGGCAGCTTCCGGCGCAGGTTGGAAATGTGCATATCAATTGCGCGGTCGAACGGCGTTAAGCGTTTACCCAGCACTTCCTGACTCAGATGTTCACGAGAAACCACCTGGCCAAGATGCTGCGCCAGCAGATAGAGCAGGGTAAATTCAGTACCGGTCAGCTCGAGCGTTTGACCATCGAAGCTCGCTTCCTGACGACCTGGGTTCAGGCTCAGTGCGTCAACTTCTACGGTTGGTGAACTGGTATCGCTACTTTGCTGCTGTTCGCTCCAGTGTGAACGGCGCAAAATAGCGCGAATGCGCGCGACCAGTTCGCGATCGTTAAACGGTTTAGGCAGATAGTCATCCGCGCCCAGCTCAAGGCCCAGCACGCGATCCAACTCGCTTCCGCGAGCGGTTAACATAATGACGGGAGTCTGGTGTGTCTGTCGCAATTCTTTCAGCGTATCGATACCGTTTTTCTTCGGCATCATTACGTCGAGTAAAAGTAGGTCGATGCTGTCGTCAATCAGCGTTAACGCCTGTTCGCCGTCGTGGGCAACAAGGACGTTAAAGCCTTCCATATCAAGAAGTTCCTTGAGCAAGGAAGTCAGCTCGCGGTCATCATCAACTAATAAAATTTTATTCATATTTTCATCCCTCCGAGGCAGAAATTACGTCATCAGAGCCAGCGAATCCATGACTTTACGTTGTTTTACACCCCCTGACGCATGTTTGCAGCCTGAATCGTAAACTGTCTCTCGTTGAATCGCGACACAAAAGTTTTTGGGAGCATGTGATGCGCAATGTTATCGCTGCCGTCATGGCCTCAACGCTGGCATTCAGTGCATATAGCCAGGCCGATGAAGTCGTCACCAGCGTTAATTGGCACCCAGCGGAAAGTAATACGCTGCGAAACGGCCAGGGCCATATGTTCGACGGTATTAGTTTAACCGAACATCAGCGCCAACAGATGCGCGATCTGATGCAACGGGCACGACACGATCGTCCACCTGTTAATGTTAGCGAAGTGGAGACAATGCATCGCCTTGTCACCGCAGAAAAATTTGATGAAGCCGCCGTGCGAGCCCAGGCCGAGAAAATGGCCGAGGAGCAGGTTAACCGCCAGGTAGAAATGGCACGGGTACGCAACCAGATGTACCGCCTGTTAACACCGGAGCAGCAAGCGGCTTTAAATGAGAATCACCAGCAGCGTATGGAGCAGCTGCGTGACGTTGCACGGATGCAGCAAGGTTCAGTACCGAGTCAGAACCTGTTTAGTAGCAATACCCGTAGCAACCAGTAACAAACCCTGTTTTTCCTTGCCATAGACACCATCCCTGTCTTCCCCCACATGATGTGGGGGTTTTTTTTGTCTGAAATTCGTCACCGCGCACCCCTCATACATTCCGCTATACTACGCAGATCGAAAGCAGGAGTGTTTATGAATCAATCTTATGGACGACTGGTAAGTCGTGCTGCAATCGCCGCGACCGTAATGGCTTCCGTGCTGCTGGTGATTAAAATCTTTGCGTGGTGGTATACCGGGTCGGTCAGTATTCTGGCGGCGCTGGTGGATTCATTAGTGGATATTGCCGCCTCGCTGACCAACCTGCTGGTGGTGCGTTATTCGCTGCAACCGGCGGATGAAGAACATACTTTTGGTCACGGTAAGGCCGAGTCGCTAGCGGCGCTGGCGCAAAGTATGTTTATCTCTGGCTCGGCGCTGTTTCTGTTCTTGACCGGTATTCAGCATCTGGCGCGGCCTACGCCGATGAGCCAGCCTGGCATTGGCGTGGTGGTGACGGTCATTGCGCTTATCAGTACATTAGTGCTCGTGACGTTTCAGCGTTGGGTAGTCAGAAAAACCCAGAGCCAGGCCGTACGCGCAGATATGCTTCATTATCAGTCTGATGTTATGATGAACGGCGCGATTTTAGTCGCGCTTGGCCTCTCCTGGTACGGCTGGCATCGTGCCGATGCGCTGTTTGCATTAGGAATTGGCATCTATATTCTATATAGCGCGTTACGCATGGGGTACGAAGCGGTGCAATCGTTATTGGATCGTGCGCTGCCCGATGAAGAACGTCAGGAAATTTTCGACATCGTGACCACCTGGCCTGGTGTAAGCGGTGCTCACGATCTCCGAACGCGGCAGTCAGGGCCGACCCGCTTTATTCAGATTCATATTGAAATGGAAGACAACCTGCCGCTGGTTCAGGCGCATCACGTTGCCGATCAGGTGGAGCAGGCGATTTTGCATCGTTTTCCTGGGTCCGACGTGATTATTCATCAGGACCCATGCTCTGTAATGCTGCAGGCAAACAGAGACGTTTGAACTTTCGTAGTGGTTGTATGAAATGTGAGCTAAGTCGGCATTATTTGTATAAATAACCGCCGGTTAGCCTGACCTGAATCAATTCAGCAAGAAGCGCTTGATATACTATCTCTACATAGAGTCGTTCTCTCCCCCCTACAATTGTGGGAGCGCTTCGGGCAGAAGAATTAATTTTTAGCATTCCTAAGTTCAGAGGTAGTCATGATTAAGAAAATCGGTGTGTTGACAAGTGGCGGTGATGCGCCGGGTATGAACGCCGCCATTCGCGGTGTTGTGCGCGCAGCATTGACGGAAGGCATTGAAGTCATGGGCGTCTATGACGGTTATCTGGGCCTGTATGAAGACCGTATGGTACAGCTCGACCGTTACAGCGTGTCTGACATGATTAACCGTGGCGGCACCTTCCTGGGCTCCGCGCGTTTCCCAGAATTCCGTGATGAAAACATCCGTGCCGTGGCTATCGAAAACCTGAAAAAACGCGGTATCGATGCGCTGGTGGTTATCGGCGGTGACGGTTCCTATATGGGCGCCGTGCGTCTGACCGAAATGGGCTTCCCATGCATCGGCCTGCCTGGCACCATTGATAACGACATCAAAGGCACCGACTACACCATCGGTTTCTTCACCGCGCTGAGCACCGTGGTTGAAGCGATTGACCGCCTGCGTGACACCTCTTCTTCTCACCAGCGTATCTCCGTGGTTGAAGTGATGGGCCGTTACTGCGGCGACCTGACTCTGGCTGCGGCTATCGCGGGCGGCTGCGAATTTATCGTAGTACCAGAAGTTGAATTCAAACGTGACGACCTGGTGTCTGAAATCAAAGCGGGTATTGCTAAAGGTAAGAAACACGCGATCGTCGCGATTACCGAGCACATGTGCGACGTTGACGAACTGGCTCACTTCATCGAAGCTGAAACGGGCCGTGAAACCCGCGCAACCGTTCTGGGTCACATCCAGCGCGGCGGCTCCCCGGTTCCTTACGACCGTATCCTGGCCTCCCGCATGGGCGCGTACGCGATTGAACTGCTGCAGCAGGGCTTCGGCGGCCGTTGCGTTGGTATTCAGAACGAAAAACTGGTTCACCATGACATCATCGACGCTATCGAAAACATGAAGCGTCCGTTCAAAGGTGACTGGCTGGAATGCGCTAAACAGCTGTACTAAGCCGCGTTTGCCCGGAAACGGGCAAGTTCGAGTGAAAAAAAAGCCTTCTCATTGAGAAGGCTTTTTTGTACGCATAAGGCGCTTATTCGATATCCAGCGCGTCTTCCGACAGGATGATGCCAGTATTGTCGGCATAGAGATGGTCGCCGGAGAAGAAGGTTACGCCGCCGAAGTTGACGCGAACGTCGCTTTCGCCGATGCCTTCGCCCGCCGCGCCAACTGGAATGGCGGCAATCGCCTGAATGCCAATATCCAGCTCTTCTAAATCATCGACCTGACGCACCGCGCCGTATACTACGATGCCTTCCCACTCGTTCTGAGTGGCCAGGCGGGCGAGGTCGGCGTCGATCAGCGCGCGACGGACAGAACCGCCGCCGTCGACCAGCAGAATACGGCCACGGCCGTTCTGTTCGAGCAGATCGTACAGCAACCCGTTATCCTCGAAACATTTTACGGTGATGATTTGTCCACCAAACGACAGCCGTCCGCCAAAGTTAGAGAACAGGGGTTCTACTACGTTGACATCTTCCTGGTAGATGTCGCAAAGCTCGGAAGTATCGTATTTCATAGGATTAACGCTCAGTTGCTGCGAGTGATTTTAGTATATCGCGCTCTATGCATTGTTGGCAAAATCATCAATTGTTAATTGATATTTGTCAGTTAAGCCAGCGCCTTGCTCAGCACAATTCCGATGACGAACAGTAGGTTAGTTAATAATGCCCCTTTTACCGTTCTTTCCAGCATTGGCGGCATCGCCTGCGGGGAGCGCTCGCGCATCACAAAACGCGCTTGTTTCACCAGCAACGGCGCGCTGAGAATAAACAGCCAGCCCCACGGGCTATGCAGCGAGAGTAGGTTGAACAGCGCCAGGCAGACCAGCGTCCCCATCAGCAGACACACGTGGTAGCGGCGGGCATTAACCGGCCCTAAACGCACGGCCAGCGTGTTCTTACCGTTTTCGCGGTCGCTGTCGATGTCGCGCAGGTTATTGATATTCAGTACTGCCGTTGCCAGCAAACCGCAGGCGGTCGCAGGCAGAATAATGGCGCTGCTCAGGGTGTGCGTCTGTAGATACCAGCTACCAATTACGCTCAGCCAGCCGAAGAAGATCAACACCGAGACGTCGCCAAGGCCAATGTAGCCATACGGGCGCGTGCCGACGGTGTAAGTGATGGCGGCAATAATCGCCAGCAGCCCCAGCACCAGGAAGCCGATAAAATCACCGGTCGTCTGCGAAGCGGTAAACAGCAGAGCAAGGCCAGAGACGCAGATAAGCCCGACGGTGATAATCAACGCGCGCTTCATCTGTTCCTTGGTGATAACCCCTTTTTGCATACCGCGCAGCGGCCCGATGCGGTCCGGTTTATCGCTGCCTTTCACCGCATCGCCGTAGTCGTTGGCGAGGTTGGAGAGAATTTGCAGCAGGCTTGCGGTTATCAACGCCAGCACGGTCACGCCCGCGTTGAAGTGCCCTTGCCACCATGCCAGCGTGGTGCCGACGACGATTGCCGCACAGGCCAGAGGTAACGTTTTCGGGCGCAGACTTTCCAGCCATGCCTGAGAGCGGCTTACAGGTGTATTTGTCATAATAATTAGCCAATAAAAATGGGGCTTTTCAGCCCCATCAATTAAAGATGAAAATGCAGTGACCGCGATTATAGGATAAAACGGCTCAGATCTTCATCTGCGACTAATGCATCCAGATGTTTGCTCACATATTCCGCATCAATTGTGATGCTTTGACCGTTGAGGTCGCTGGCGTCATAGGAGATATCTTCCATCAGACGTTCCAGAACGGTGTGCAGACGACGAGCACCGATATTTTCGGTGGTTTCGTTCACCTGCCACGCCGCTTCGGCGATACGCTTGATACCGGATTCAGTGAACTCGATGTTCACGCCTTCGGTGGCCATCAACGCCTTGTACTGTACGGTAACAGAGGCATTTGGCTCGGTCAGGATGCGCTCGAAGTCGCTGGTGGTCAGCGCCTGCAGCTCAACGCGAATCGGCAGACGACCCTGTAATTCAGGGATCAGATCAGACGGCTTCGCCACCTGGAATGCGCCGGAGGCGATAAACAGGATGTGGTCGGTTTTGACCATACCGTGTTTGGTGGAGACGGTGCAGCCTTCAACCAGCGGCAGCAGGTCGCGCTGTACGCCTTCACGGGAAACGTCCGGGCCGGAGGATTCGCCGCGCTTACAGATTTTGTCGATTTCGTCGATAAACACGATGCCGTGCTGCTCAACCGCGTCGATAGCGTCTTGCTTCAGCTCTTCCGGGTTCACCAGCTTCGCCGCTTCTTCTTCAATCAGCAGCTTCATCGCATCTTTGATTTTCAGCTTACGCGGTTTCTGCTTCTGGCCGCCCAGGTTCTGGAACATGGACTGCAGCTGGCTGGTCATCTCTTCCATGCCCGGAGGGGACATGATTTCGACGCCCATCGGCGCTGCGGCGAGATCGATCTCAATCTCTTTGTCGTCCAGCTGGCCTTCACGCAGTTTCTTGCGGAATGCCTGGCGCGCTGCGGAAGGCTCGGCCTGTTGCTCTGCCTGGCCCCAGTTGTTTTTAGCCGGTGGGATCAGCACGTCGAGAATGCGCTCTTCAGCCATCTCTTCTGCGCGGTAGCGGTTCTTCTCGATAGACTGAACGCGTACCATTTTGATAGCAGAATCGGTCAGATCGCGGATGATAGAATCCACTTCTTTACCCACATAGCCCACTTCGGTGAACTTAGTGGCTTCGACTTTGATGAACGGTGCGTTGGCGAGCTTCGCCAGACGACGGGCGATTTCGGTTTTACCGACGCCGGTTGGGCCGATCATCAGAATATTTTTCGGCGTCACTTCGTGGCGCAGCTCTTCGTCGAGCTGCATACGGCGCCAGCGGTTACGTAAGGCGATAGCGACAGAACGCTTAGCCGCGTCCTGACCGATAATGTGTTTGTTCAGCTCGCTGACAATTTCGCGTGGGGTCATTTCAGACATGGGAGATCCTTACGCCTTAGACGGTAATTCTTCAATGGTGTGGAAATGGTTGGTATAGATGCAGATGTCGCCTGCGATATCCAGCGCTTTTTCAGCAATTTCGCGCGCGCTAAGCTCGGTATTTTCCAGCATGGCGCGGGCAGCGGCCTGGGCGTACGGGCCACCAGAGCCGATAGCAATCAGGTCGTTTTCTGGCTGCACGACGTCACCGTTCCCGGTGATGATAAGCGATGCGGTTTCGTCCGCGACCGCCAGCAGGGCTTCCAGCTTGCGCAGCATACGGTCAGTACGCCAGTCTTTCGCCAGCTCAACGGCGGCTTTGACCAGATGGCCCTGGTGCATTTCCAGCTTACGTTCAAACAGTTCGAACAGCGTGAAGGCGTCCGCGGTGCCGCCAGCAAAACCAGCGATCACTTTGTCGTTATACAGACGGCGGACTTTTTTCACGTTGCCTTTCATGACGGTATTGCCCAACGTGGCCTGACCATCACCGGCGATTACGACGTGGCCGTTACGGCGAACACTTACTATTGTTGTCACGAGCAGACCCCTTTGTTGCAAATACGAGATATACACGTCATCCTTCAAGTTGCCTCTACGTTGGCTGCACTCTTTCACCCCAGTCACGTACTTATGTACGTTTCTGGGGAT
>CP070603.1:34933-39885 GCA_016939855.1 Kluyvera ascorbata | reverse complement strand
GGCCCCGTATCGCTTTAACGCGTACGGGGCAGAATGTAAGTATAGATGGGGGGGTTTTTGGGGGTTTCAACCCCCGGAGGCGAGCCTAATGCAGTTTCCGTGACCCGCCAGCTTCAGGCGGGCGATGGTGTTATCGACGTTCTCTTTGCCTTTGACCGGGCCGATGACCACGCGATTCCAGCCGTTGTTGGTGGTGATTCTGGAATCAAAGCCTTCAAATGCCAGCTGCGCGCGGACGGTTTCCGCCTGCTCAGCACCTTTGAACGAACCACACTGTACCATCCAGCGGCGATCGTCTTTTTTCTCTGGCTTCGGCGGTGGCGTCACTTCACGCACTTCCGGGATACCGTTATTACTCTGCGCTTTTGGCTGCGAGGCAGCGGTATGCGCTGGCGTTTGCAACAGATCCTGATACGGCGCCTTGTTGGAGACCGTTGCCTTTGGCGCCTGCTGGGTTTGATGCTGCTGCTGAACCGGCTGCGGCGCGCGCGTTTGCGGCTGCTGTACGACCTGCTGCTGCGACCACTGCTGTTGCTGAGCCTGCTGCGCCAGGCGCTGGCGCTGCAAGGTCTGTTGGCGCTGGGCTGGCGTTTGCTCGTTCCACGGCACTTCCGTCAGTTGCGTTGGCTGCTGGCGCATATCCGCCTGCATCTGGGCCAACAGCTGGCGCTGCTCGTCGGTAAGCTGATTCGGGTTGATCACTTCCCCGCCCGCAGACGGTTCGGTTGGCGCACGTACGCCTGGCTGGCGGCTTTCCAGCTCTTTGATATAGCGCCAGCGCTCTTCCGGCTTCGGCGGCAGGCCGTTCCCGGTCACCTGGCGGCTCTGAAGTGATTCAGACTCTTCTTTCTTATGATGCGTGATGAAGTACAAACCGCCGATAAAGGCGACGACAACCGCGGCAGCAATCGCCACCATGGCAGGAGAGACTGCCGGAAAGTTACTTTGCTTTTTCCGTGTATTCCGTGAAGCGCTGTTCTTGCGCCGCGAAGGTGCCTGTTGGCTGCGGCGTACATAGTCTCGTTGTGCCACTATCGTTTCGCTGTCTTTTTCCGTTAGTTAGCCCGACATGTTACTTAAGCGACGGGGCTTTGACCAGACAAGCAAGTCCTAAAGCACCCTGCTTTACATCAAATTTTGCTTGTACTGCCACGAATGATCAGTTCGCAATCCAGCAGACGCGAACCACTATCAACAAACTGCCCGCTCAGTTGATTCAGCAACAGCAGCATGGCTTCCCGACCAATATCGAAACGTGGTTGAGAAACGGTGGTTAACGGCGGGTCGCAAAACTCAGCCAGCGAGATGTTATCGAAGCCAATAATGGACAGGTCATCCGGGACTTTCAGCCCCTGACGTTTAGCGTAAGAGAGTGCGCCCAGCGCCATAATATCGCTGTGACAGAAAATGGCGGTTGGCGGCTGAGGCAGTGCCAGCAGCTGTTCTAGTGCGTTAGCGCCGGCTTCATAGGTGAAGTTGCCGCGGGCGATATAGTGAGGGTCAACGGTGATACCGCAGCGACGCAGCGCCTGCACGTAACCTTGCAGACGGTAATGGCACAGCGGCATCTCTTCCGGCCCGGCGATACAGGCGATACGCTGGTGGCCGAGTTCGTGAAGATAGTTAACGGCATCGAACGAGGCGGTGAGGTTGTCGATGTGTACCGTCGGCAGCCCCAGTTCGGGAGCAAATTCGTTGGCCATCACCATTGGCGGCAGATTGCGCTGCTCTTCAATGCTGGCGTCGAACGGCAGACGCGAACCCAGCAGCAGCATGCCGTCAATTTGCTTGGTGATGATTAAATCGATGAAGGTTTTTTCCTGCTGATTCTGGTGCGCACAGTCGCCAATTAGCACCAGATAACCCTGAGCCGCTGCCGTTACCTCGATCCCGCGGATCACTTCGCTAAAGAAGGGATCGCAAATATCCGGAACGATAACCAGAATCGTGCGCGACTCATTGCGCTTCATGTTACGTCCCTGCATCTGCGGCAGGTAGCCCACTTCCAGCGCCGCTTGCTCCACGCGGTTACGCGTCGCCTGCGAGACTTTCTCTGGGTTCATCAATGCACGAGATACGGTTGCCGTAGAGACATTCGCTTGCAGGGCAACATCCTTCATGGTTGCGGCAACAACCGGTTTTTTAGCCTTCACCTGATTTCTCCTCGCTAACTGGCGCAGGCACGTCCTATGTGACCTGACATCTGACACACTTTTATCAGATAGTTAGGGGGATCCGTTACAGAATTTTCATCAAAAATGTGATGTTTGTTTGATTTCTAGATCCCGCTCGCAACTCTGCATTAACCTTCGATTGGGTCAACGTCGAGAACCCACTTCACCTTGCGGGATTCCGGCAGCGTATTGATGAGCGCGAGGCTCGCCGTGACAATATGCTGCAGGCGAATGCGCGAAGGGTGCTGAAGCAGTATCTGCCAGCGGTAGCGGCCGCCACGTTTTGCTGCCAGCGCCGGAACCGGGCCAATCACCCATAGCTTGTCGTCCGCCAGCGGGCTGGCCTGTATCAGGTTACGCAACTGCTGCAGGAATACCGGTGCCTGCTGGTTGTTGTGATCTTCGGCGCGAATCAGCACGTGGCTGGTGTACGGCGGCAGCTGCATGGTCTGGCGTTCCGCCAGCGCCTGCTCGGCGAAGGCGTTGTAGCCTTTATAAAGCAGCGTTTGTAGCAGCGGGTGGTCAGGGTGGTGCGTTTGCAAAACCACTTCGCCCTGCTTACCCGCGCGCCCGGCGCGGCCGGAAACCTGGGTATAAAGCTGGGCAAAGCGTTCCGCTGAGCGGAAATCAGCGGAGAACAGCGCGCCATCGACGTCCAGCAGGGCCACCAGCGTGACGTCGGGGAAGTGGTGACCTTTCGCCAGCATCTGGGTGCCAATCAGGATACGCGCGCCGCCGCGATGCACTTCTGCCAGATGCTGTTCCAGTGCGCCTTTACGGCTGGTGGTATCGCGGTCTATACGCGAGAGCGGCACGCCGGGGAACATCGGCGCTAATACTTGCTCCAACTGCTCGGTGCCCAAGCCCACCGGCACCATGTGCGTTGAGCCGCAGGATGGGCACTGGCGCGGAATAGGGCGCTGGCTGTCACAGTGATGGCAGCGCAGATGATGTTGCGCCTGGTGCAGCGTGTAGTAGCTGTCGCAACGCGGACATTCGGCAATCCAGCCGCAGTCGTGGCACAGCAGCGTAGGGGCGAATCCACGGCGGTTGAGGAATAAAATGACCTGGTTATCGGCCTGCAAATGCTGGCGCATGCGGTTGATCAGCGCCGGAGAAAGCCCGGCCTGAAGCTGCTGGCCTTTCAAATCCAGCACGTGCTGGGTTGCCGGACGGGCGTTACCCGCGCGACGCGTTAAACGCAGCAGGCGATACTTGTGCTGACGTACGTTGAGCAGGGTTTCCAGCGCCGGTGTCGCCGAGCCGAGGATTATGGGGATCTGCTCGCTGTGCGCGCGCCATACCGCAAGGTCGCGGGCGTGATAACGCCAGCCTTCCTGCTGCTTATAGGAGCTGTCGTGCTCTTCGTCGATGACAATGACGCCGAGATTTTTAAACGGTGTAAACAGCGAGGAACGGGTGCCGATGACGATCGCCGCTTCACCGCTTTTGGCCTTGAGCCAGGCAGCCATGCGCTCGCTGTCGTTCAGCGCCGAGTGCAGCACTTCTACCGGCGCATTAAAGCGCTCGCGGAAACGGGCGATAGTTTGCGGCGTGAGGCCGATTTCCGGCACCATGACCAGCGCTTGTTTACCCTGCGCCAGCACGTTTTCCAGCACGCTAAGGTAGACTTCCGTTTTGCCTGAACCGGTGATGCCTTCCAGCAGCCAGGCGGAAAATTCATCGGACCCGCTGTGAATCGCTCCCACGGCGGTTGCCTGTTCGGTGTTCAGGCGCAGGCGTTCACCGGGCACGGAATAGGTGGTGCGCCAGTCGATGGTTTCCGGCGCAATACTGCCCAGCTCGCAAAGCCCTTTGCTACGCAGCGACTGCATTGCGCTTTCATTAAACTCCATCTCCGCGACCTGATGGCGCCAGATTTTCCCCTGACGCAGTGCGGCCAGCGCCTGCTGCTGTTTTGGCGAGCGCTTGAGGCTGTTAATGTCCACCGCCTGTCCCTGCTCAGTGGCAAACCAGAACCACTGCGGCGTGGCGCTGGCGGGTTTCCCCTGGCGCAGTAAAATGGGCAGCGCGTGGAACAACACGTCGCCAATCGGGTGATGGTAATAGTCCGCCGCCCACAACAGCAGCCGCCAGACGGAAGTGGAGAAGACCGGCTCGCCGTCCAGCACTTCGATGACCGCTTTTAGCTCATCGCGCGGCAGCTCGCTGCTCTCATTGACCGAGACGACAATCCCCACGCGTTCCTGTTTACCAAACGGCACGCGCACGCGGCAGCCCGCTTTCGCGCTGAGGTCATCAGGCAGCAGGTAGTCAAAGGTGCGGGGCAGCGGAACAGGCAGGGCAACGTGAGCAACGGGCATGTTTTCTTCCTGACTTGAAATCTGGCGAGACAGTATACACATTGTGGTAAGGGAGCGCGGATCAGTTTGCATCTGCTGGTCAAATTCTGTATGATTCGCCGCCTTTGATGCATCTTTGTATCATCGACCTATACTATTAACATCGCGTGGTGTCTGGCGTTAGGGCTGGAAGAGCGACGCGGCCTTAACCGAGGTTTTCCCCATGAAAAAAGATATTCACCCGAAATACGAAGAAATTACTGCAACTTGTTCTTGCGGTAACGTCATGCAGATCCGCTCTACCGTTGGTCACAACCTGAACCTGGACGTGTGCGGTAAATGCCACCCGTTCTATACTGGCAAGCAGCGTGATGTTGCTACCGGTGGCCGTGTTGACCGCTTCAACAAGCGTTTCAGCATCCCAGGCAGCAAGTAAGTTGCCAAGCGAAAAAGCGCCTCAGGGCGCTTTTTTTGT
>CP070603.1:32086-32236 GCA_016939855.1 Kluyvera ascorbata | reverse complement strand
TTATTATCTGCACATCAAATGACCTCAAGATAAATATGGGTAAAGGTGTGACTATGCTGACCGCAATCAAAAACGTTTTTGTTTCTTACCTGATCTCTATGTCTGAACTGCATCCTGAAGTAACACGCTTCTAAGACGCTGAAAAAATTA
>CP070603.1:27808-31986 GCA_016939855.1 Kluyvera ascorbata | reverse complement strand
GCCAATCAGTATTCCCACGTATCCGGGTCAATTCCCAGTTCACGCATAATTTCTTTCGCCGCTTCCGGAATTTCATCGCTGCGCTCTTTACGCAGGTCTTCATCGTTAGGTAACGGTTGACCGGTAAATGCATGCAGGAACGCTTCACACAGCAGTTCGCTGTTGGTGGCGTGACGCAGGTTGTTCACCTGGCGACGCGTGCGTTCATCGGTGAGGATCTTCAACACCTTCAGAGGAATGGAAACCGTAATTTTTTTTACTTGCTCACTCTTCTTACCGTGCTCAGCGTATGGGCTGATATATTCGCCGCTCCATTCAGCCATGAGATACCTTTAATCCTCTAGTCATAAGTTAACAGGCCGGGTCACGGCCGTGATCGCGCGTAGTTTACCGTACAGAGCCTTGCTGTGACACGAGCTTCAGCTTCGCAGATGTGCGCTAATGCATATAATTTTAACGGCTATTTGCCAATAGCTCAATCTATACGCAAAGAAGTTTAGAAGTCTAGATGTATTGACGGCTATGGCAACAATGTTTACTCTGGAGTCCGACTTTTCACCGACCTTGCCAGGAACGAATCCTCATGACCCGTAAACAGGCCACCATCGCAGTGCGTAGCGGATTAAATGACGACGAGCAGTATGGTTGTGTTGTCCCGCCGATTCATCTTTCCAGTACCTATAACTTTACCGGCTTTAACGAGCCGCGTGCGCATGACTATTCACGTCGCGGTAACCCGACGCGTGATGTGGTTCAGCGGGCGCTGGCCGAACTGGAAGGAGGCGCTGGCGCGGTTCTGACCAATACGGGCATGTCGGCGATTCACCTGGTGACTACCGTATTCCTCAAGCCTGGCGACCTGCTGGTAGCCCCACACGACTGCTACGGCGGCAGCTACCGCCTGTTCGATAGCCTGGCAAAACGCGGCTGCTATCGCGTGCTGTTTGTCGATCAGGGCAATGATGAAGCGTTAAAAGCGGCGCTGGCGGAAAAGCCAAAGCTGGTGCTGGTCGAAAGCCCAAGCAACCCGCTGCTGCGCGTGGTGGATATCGCTAAAATTTGCCAGCTGGCGCGTGAAGCCGGTGCGGTCAGCGTGGTGGATAACACCTTCCTGAGCCCGGCGCTGCAAAACCCGCTGTCGCTGGGTGCGGATCTGGTCCTGCACTCCTGCACCAAATATCTGAACGGCCACTCTGATGTGGTGGCGGGCGTGGTGATTGCAAAAGATCCTGAAACGGTCACAGAACTGGCATGGTGGGCGAATAATATCGGCGTCACCGGCGGCGCGTTCGACAGCTACCTGCTGCTGCGCGGCCTGCGTACGCTCGTACCGCGCATGGACGTGGCACAGCGCAACGCCCAGGCGATTGTCGATTTCCTGAAAACCCAGCCGCTGGTGAAAAAGCTGTATCATCCTTCTCTGCCGGATAACCAGGGGCATGAAATTGCCGCTCGCCAGCAGAAAGGGTTTGGTGCGATGCTGAGCTTTGAACTGAACGGTGATGAACAGACGCTGCGTCGCTTCCTGAGCGGGCTGTCGCTCTTCACCCTGGCGGAATCGCTGGGTGGGGTAGAGAGCCTGATTTCTCACGCGGCCACCATGACCCACGCGGGTATGGCCCCGGAAGCGCGCGCGGCCGCAGGTATTTCTGAGACGCTACTGCGTATCTCAACCGGTATTGAAGATAGCCAGGACTTAATTGCCGATCTGGAAAATGGATTCCGGGTCGCAGCAGAGGGGTAAACATGAGTGTGATTGCGCAGGCAGGGGCGAAAGAGCGTCAGCTGCATAAATTTGGTGGGAGTAGTCTGGCGGATGTGAAGTGTTACCTGCGCGTTGCCGGAATTATGACGGAGTACTCTCAGCCCGGCGATATGATGGTCGTTTCCGCTGCAGGGAGCACCACCAACCAGCTGATTAGCTGGCTGAAGCTCAGCCAGACCGATCGCCTCTCTGCGCATCAGGTTCAGCAGACGCTGCGCCGCTATCAGTCCGAACTGATTAGCGGCCTGCTGCCTGCCGAGATTGCCGACGGCATGATTGCTGATTTCATTCACGACCTGGAGCGTCTGGCCGGGCTGCTGGATAACGGCGTTAACGACGCGGTATATGCGGAAGTGGTTGGTCATGGCGAGCTGTGGTCGGCTCGTCTGATGGCGGAAGTCCTGAAGCTGCAAGGTCTGGACGCCGCCTGGTTGGATGCCCGCGCGTTTTTACGTGCCGAGCGCTCTGCGCAGCCACAGGTAGACGAAGGCCTCTCTTATCCGCTGCTGCAACAGCTTCTGGCGCAGCATCCAGGAAAACGTCTGGTGGTGACTGGCTTTATCAGCCGCAACAACGCGGGTGAAACCGTGCTGCTGGGGCGTAACGGCTCCGACTACTCCGCGACGCAAATCGGTGCGCTGGCGGGAGTTTCCCGCGTTACCATCTGGAGCGACGTGGCGGGGGTGTACAGTGCCGACCCGCGTAAAGTGAAGGATGCCTGCCTGCTGCCGCTGCTGCGTCTGGATGAAGCCAGCGAGCTGGCGCGTCTTGCCGCGCCGGTACTTCACGCGCGTACCTTGCAGCCGGTTTCCGGCAGCGATATCGACCTGCAATTACGCTGTAGCTATACACCGGATCAGGGCTCTACGCGCATTGAGCGCGTGCTCGCCTCCGGCACCGGCGCGCGTATCGTCACCAGCCATGATGACGTCTGCCTGATTGAGTTCCGCGTGCCGGCAAGCCAGGACTTCAAGCTGGCGCATAAAGAGATAGACCAATTACTCAAGCGCGCACAAATCCGCCCGCTGGCGGTAGGCGTGCATGCCGATCACAAGCTGCTGCAGTTCTGCTACACCTCGGAAGTTGCCGATAGCGCGCTGAAAATTCTCGACGAAGCGGGCCTGCCGGGCGAGCTTCGCCTGCGTCAGGGCTTGGCGCTGGTGGCAATGGTGGGCGCAGGCGTCACCCGTAACCCGCTGCACTGCCACCGTTTCTGGCAGCAGCTGAAGGGCCAGCCGGTTGAGTTTACCTGGCAGTCGGAAGAGGGTATCAGTCTGGTCGCCGTGCTGCGCGCGGGGCCAACCGAAAGTCTGATTCAAGGCCTGCACCAGTCGCTGTTCCGTGCCGAAAAACGTATCGGCCTGATGCTATTTGGCAAAGGCAATATCGGCTCCCGCTGGCTGGAGCTGTTTGCCCGCGAGCAAAGCACGCTCTCTGCCCGTACTGGCTTTGAGTTTGTGCTGGCCGGGGTGGTGGATAGCCGCCGTAGCCTGCTGAACTATGAAGGGCTCGATGCCAGCCGCGCGCTGGCCTTCTTCGACGATGAAGCGATTGAACAAGATGAAGAGTCGCTGTTCCTGTGGATGCGTGCGCACCCGTACGACGATCTCGTGGTGTTGGACGTGACCGCCAGCCCGCAGTTGGCCGATCAGTATCTGGATTTCGCCAGCCATGGTTTCCATGTGATCAGCGCTAACAAGCTGGCCGGGGCCAGCAGCAGCGATAAATATCGCCAGATCCACGACGCGTTCGACAAAACCGGCCGCCACTGGCTGTATAACGCGACCGTCGGCGCGGGTCTGCCGGTGAACCACACCGTGCGTGACCTTATCGACAGCGGTGACAGCATTCTGGCGATTAGCGGTATCTTCTCCGGTACGCTCTCCTGGCTGTTCTTACAGTTCGACGGCAGCGTGCCGTTCACCGAGCTGGTGGATCAGGCCTGGCAGCAGGGGCTGACCGAACCCGATCCGCGCGTCGACCTTTCCGGTAAAGACGTGATGCGCAAGCTGGTGATTCTGGCGCGTGAAGCGGGCTACGATATCGAGCCGGACCAGGTACGCGTTGAATCTCTGGTGCCTGCGCACTGTGAAGAGGGCTCTATCGACCACTTCTTTGAAAATGGTGATGAGCTGAACGAGCAGATGCTCCAGCGCCTGGAAGCGGCGCAGGAGATGGGGCTGGTGCTGCGCTACGTGGCGCGTTTCGATGCTAACGGCAAAGCCCGCGTCGGCGTAGAAGCCGTACGTCAGGAGCACCCGCTGGCATCGCTGCTGCCGTGCGATAACGTCTTTGCGATTGAGAGCCGCTGGTACCGTGATAACCCGCTGGTGATTCGTGGGCCAGGCGCCGGTCGCGATGTGACCGCCGGGGCGATTCAGTCGGATATTAATCGTCTGGCGCAGTTGCTGTA
>CP070603.1:23647-27790 GCA_016939855.1 Kluyvera ascorbata | reverse complement strand
CCGCAAACACCTCTTTTGCGGCGAACAGGCCGTTTAGCGCCGCTGGAAATCCCGCATAAACCGCCATCTGCATTATCACCTCAATAATCTCTTCCTGCGTTAAGCCAACGTGCAGCGCAGCGGCGATGTGTACCTTAAGCTGCGGTGCGGCGTTACCCATAGCGGTGAGCGCGGCAACGGTGGCAATTTCCCGGCTGCGAAGGTCCAGCCCCGGACGCGCATAAATATCGCCAAACGGGAATTCAAGCAGATAGCGGGCGAAATCGGGCGCGATGTCCTTCAGGCTATCGACAACGGCATTCCCACCTTTCCCATCAACCTGTTGCAGCATTTTCTGACCGGTAATATAGCGTTCTGAATCCATGATAAATCCCTTGTTCGTTAGCGTATGACGAGAAGATAGAGCGCGTGGATTCATTTGGATAATACCGATTCCGTGATACCTTTTCGGTATGACTACTTCTCCCCTACATGCTCTCGATATCCGCCTGCTGCGTTACTTTGCCGTGGTGGCGGAAGAGAACAACATGCGCCGCGCGGCTGACCGACTGTATATGTCACAACCACCGCTGAGCCGCCACATTCGCCAGCTTGAAGAACGGCTGGGGGTGACGCTTTTTGTCCGCCATACCAAGGGGCTGGCCTTAACGGCTGAGGGGCGGCGGGTGCTGGAGATTATTCACCCGCTGCTGGCGCAGCAGGATGAAACCTATACCGCTTTGAGCCAGCTCGTTCAGGCAGAAACACCGTCGCTGCGTATGGGGCTAACCACCGCGTTTGAGCAGGGCGTTTTTGCTGTGCTGGAAACGGCGCTGGCGGTACAGGTGGAGACGCTGCACGTGGTGCGACACGGCTCGCCGGAGCTGGTGCGTCAGGTGCGACGGGGAAAACTGGATGCCGCGCTGGTGGCGCTACCGCTGGAAACCTCGGGGCTCAGCGTGACGCGGCTTAGTCGGGAGGAACCGCTGATTGCGGCGCTGCCGGTGCAATGGGCTGAATCGGAACAAAAGCAACTGACGTTGAGCATGCTGAACGGCAGGCCGCTATTCTGGTTTAAACGCGAACGTAATCCGGCGTTCTTCGACTTTACCCGCGATATTTTCCGTCGTGCGGGTTATGTCCCAACCTACATTGAAGAACCTCTGGAGCACGATGTGCTGCTGGCGCGCATCGCCCGCGGTGAAGGGCTGAGCCTGTTTCCTGCCTCATTTTCTGCCATTCAGCGTCAGGGCGTGGCGTTCAGGCCGATTAATGAAGTGGCGCTTTGCGTGCAGTATGGTCTGGTGACGTTGCCGGAAAACGCGGCGCGTCTCGCCTGGCTTCTGGATGTGGCTCAGGCCGACTCGCGGGTCACCAACTGACCGGAAAGCGTAATCGACTGATTCTGTAACGCAGGCTCTTTGAGCTTGCGGATCATCAGCGTGGCCGCCTGCCGTCCGGTCTCTTCGCTGGCGGAAGAGACATAGGTAAAGGCCGGCGAGGTGAGGTTGATATGCAGCATATCTTCAAAGCCAATGAGGGCAACCTGCTGCGTCAGGAAAACGTCTTTCCCTACCGTGCGCCCCACTTTATGAATCCCATCGATACAGCCGATCATTGCATCCGGTGAATGACACAGCAGCGCGGTAATGGCGTTGTTGTTTTCTAGCAGTTGGCGCGTGGCGACGCTGGCGGCATAGGTATCGTCGCCGCAGGCGGGGCTGAACTCTTCGCGATGGGTGATCCCAAGGCGGGTGAGGGTACTGCGAAAGCCCACCAGGCGCTGCTGGCGGATAAGGCAGTTTTCCAGACCGCCGAGATAGGCGATATAGCGATGACCGCGTTCCAGCAGATAGCGCGTTGCCAGGCTGGCCGCCTGTTGGTTATCGCGCAGCACGCGGTTGCACTCATCTTTAATCGGCGACTGTGAGACGACGACCAGCGGGAGCGGGCACTGCCTTATTTGCGCGGGTAACGTATCGCGGCGGGAATCGGAAGCCAGATAGATAACCCCGGCAACCCCTTGTTGCTTGAAAGACAGTAGGCAGCGTTCCAGGTGTTCATGCTCGTTCAGCGGCTGACCGAGAAAAACCATATAGCCCTGTGCTTCCAGCTCCTGGACGATGCTCGCCATCACTTTGATGGAAAAGCTGTCGCTGAAGTCGCGCAGGATCAGGCCAATCAGGTTGGAGGTGTTTGAACGGAGGTTGGCGGCGGCGACGTTGTGGACGTAACCCAGATCATGGATGGCAGCCTGCACTTTTTCGATGGTGGCATCGGAGATTTTGCCTTTCTGGCGAAGCACTAGCGATACGGTAGAAACCGACACGCCCGCTCGCTTCGCGACATCAATTATGCTGACCTTCTTCAAAAATCACTCCCTGAGCCGTCACGCCAATCCACGCAAAACAAGGAGGCTCCTATCCGAACGGGAACCTCCAACCGATCATAATCTTATGATTATTTGCCAATCATCGTCGACATGGTTTCTGCGATAAATTGCGCTCGTGCGCCAAATATTACCTGAATTCCGTGATCGCCGACGAAAACGACGCCGCGAGCACCGATATTGTTCAGCCCATCTTTGTCCACTGTCCCTTTATCCGTCACTTCAAGACGCAGACGGGTAATGCAGGAACCTACGGACGCGATGTTCTGTTCGCCGCCCAGCAGGTCGATAATCTCCGTTGCCAGGTCTTCGTCGGTTTTGTCGTTAGCGCTGACCGTGGTTTCCGTACGGCCCGGCGTTTTGACGTCGAAACGGCGAATCACAAAGCGGAAGGTGAAGTAGTAAATCAGCCCCATCGGAATACCGACGATAATCGCATTCAGGAAGTTGGTCTGGTAGCCGTTAAACGACGGCAGGATCCCGAAGGAGATGTAGTCGATAAGCCCGGCCGAGAACGACTTGGCGATGTGCGCATGCAGCAGGTACATCACCATGTAGGAGAGACCAGCCATAATGGCGTTGAAGACGTAGAGAATCGGCGCCACAAAGATAAAGGTGAACTCAACCGGCTCGGTGATCCCGGTCAGGAAGCAGGTCAGCGCAGCGGAGAACAGGATACCGGCAGCGATTTTTTTATTCTTGGTGTGCGCTTCGTGGTACATCGCCAGACAGGCCGCTGGCAGCGCGAACAGCATCAGCGGGAACTCGCCCTGCATGAATTTACCGGCGTTCTGGTAGGTATCGCTGCTGAAGGATTTCACCCCTTCTTCCAGCATTTTGAACCAGATGGTCTGGTCACCGTGGATCACCTGACCGGTATGGGTGGTGTAATCACCGAAGGAGTACCAGAAAGACGGATACCAGATGTGGTGCAGGCCGAGTGGAATCAGCGCACGTTCAACCAGCCCGAAGATAAAGGTCGAGGCCGCCTGGTTATCACCGTTGATCACCACAGACAGCGCGTCGATACCCGCCTGAATGTGCTGCCAGATGTATGGCAGGATCAAGCCGAGCGCGAACGACAGCAGCGCGGTAGCAATTGCCACGAAGCGCTTGCCGGAGAAGAAGCCGAGGAATTCTGGCAGCTGCATTTTGTGGAAACGGTTATAGCACCATGCCGCCAGGATGCCGCAAATCAGGCCGCCAAATACGCCCATTTGCAGGGTGGGAATACCCACTACCATCGCATATTTCCCACCTTGTCCCGCCATTTCCGGCGTAATGCCGAGCACGGTACTGATGGTGATGTTGGTGACAAAGACAGAAACGGCGGCGGACAGCGCCGCAATACCTGACTCAGAGGCCAGGCCGACTGCAGAACCGATAGCAAAAAGCATCGGCAGGTTGTCGAAGATAATCCCACCGGCGTTCATCATCAGCGGCAGATGGAATTTATCCCCGAACGCCAGCAGCAAACCCGCCGCGGGCAGAAGCGAGATCGGCAGCATCAGCGCGCGGCCAATCATCGACAATTTGGAAAGCGATTTAACAACACTTTGAATCAGACTCATACTGATTTCCCCCGATAGACGCCTCTTCGTGCGTGCTTTTAGTAACCCTGTTTATAGTGAGTATAACGTTTTAGTAGAACGTTCTACTTATCGTGAAACAAGTCATTAACGTCTGCAATGGAATTTTTGTTTAGTCGGTGGATGCGTGAAAAATATGAGATCTAGTTCTCAAATTTTATGCCATAGTAAAGGTGTGGTTAATGT
>CP070603.1:19939-23590 GCA_016939855.1 Kluyvera ascorbata | reverse complement strand
CTCTGGCAGCACAGCCTGCTCCGTTAGCGGGTGAGGTGAATATTTTTCATCTTGATTGCAGATAACTCACTTTTTACGCGGATTTTTCTATTGACGCCTGCCCGCTTTTGCGGCATTTTTACATCCAGACGTCTAAACGGATAGATGTTCACAACACAACAATAATGACACGCGATTGATAGAGGTAAGGTATGAGCTTTTTTCACGCCAACCAGCGGGAAGTGCTGAATCAGAGTCTGGCTGAAGTTCAGGGGCAGATTAACGTTTCTTTCGAATTTTTCCCGCCGCGCACCAGTGAAATGGAGCAAACCCTGTGGAACTCAATCGATCGCCTAAGCAGCCTGAAGCCGAAATTTGTATCGGTTACCTACGGTGCTAACTCCGGTGAGCGCGACCGTACGCACAGCATCATCAAAGGTATTAAAGACCGCACCGGTCTGGAAGCGGTACCGCACCTGACCTGCATCGATGCCACCCGTGATGAACTACGCGCTATCGCTCAGGACTACTGGAACAACGGCATCCGCCATATCGTCGCCTTGCGTGGCGACCTGCCGCCGGGCAGCGGTAAGCCGGAAATGTATGCTTCCGATCTCGTCACTTTACTGAAAGACGTGGCGGACTTTGATATCTCCGTGGCGGCCTACCCGGAAGTGCATCCGGAAGCGAAAAGCGCCCAGGCGGATCTGCTCAACCTGAGACGTAAAGTGGAAGCCGGTGCAAACCGCGCCATTACCCAGTTCTTCTTCGATGTTGAAAGCTATCTGCGCTTCCGTGACCGCTGCGTATCGGCGGGCATCGATGTGGAAATTATCCCGGGCATTCTGCCGGTGTCGAACTTCAAGCAGGCGAAGAAATTTGCCGACATGACCAACGTGCGCATTCCTGCCTGGATGTCGACGATGTTCGACGGTCTGGACGATGACGCTGAAACCCGCAAGCTGGTGGGCGCGAATATCGCCATGGACATGGTGAAAATCCTGAGCCGTGAAGGGGTGAAAGATTTCCACTTCTACACTCTGAACCGTGCGGAAATGAGCTACGCCATTTGCCACACGCTGGGCGTGCGTCCCGCGTAATATTTTGCCGGATGGCGCTACGCTTATCCGGTATCCGGCCTACGACATTGGTATTTTGTAGGCCCGGTAAGCGAAGCGCCACCGGGCARCGACTCGCGTTCAAACTCCCTGCTTAGACATAAGAAACTCCTTATATTTTGAGTGGTTTCTTGTCATTTCTCCCGATCGATCACAGTCAACTTACCCCAAATTGTGCAAGGATAGGACTGACCTGCGCAGAAATTCCTCTCTGACAAGGGAAAAATAAGAGGAATTAACTATCAAATCCGTGGGTCATTTCAGCTATAACTTATCAGCAGGGGTGTATATCTTAACGATAAATACTGTAAGGGAGCATAGTGATGAGCACGCCAGACGATATCCAGAACGCAGGTAAATGTCCTTTCCACCACGGTGGTGATCACGATTTAAGCGCCGGCGCTGGCACCAGTAGCAAGGACTGGTGGCCGAAGCAGCTTCGCGTTGATCTACTTAATCAGCATTCCAATCGATCTAACCCGCTGGGTGAAGACTTCGATTATCGCAAAGAATTCAGCAAATTAGATTACTCCGCACTGAAAGGTGATATTCGTGCGTTGTTAACTGATTCGCAATCCTGGTGGCCTGCAGACTGGGGCAGCTATGTGGGGCTGTTTATCCGCATGGCGTGGCACGGTGCGGGTACCTACCGTTCTACCGATGGTCGTGGCGGCGCAGGGCGTGGTCAACAGCGTTTTGCACCGCTGAACTCCTGGCCGGATAACGTGAGCCTGGATAAGGCGCGTCGTCTGCTGTGGCCAATCAAACAGAAATATGGGCAGAAAATTTCCTGGGCCGACCTGTATATCCTTGCGGGTAACGTGGCGCTGGAAAACTCTGGCTTCCGTACCTTTGGTTTTGGTGCCGGACGTGAAGACGTGTGGGAACCAGATCAGGACGTAAACTGGGGTGATGAAAAAGCCTGGCTAGCGCACCGTGATCCGGAAGAGCTTGCAAAACGTCCGCTTGCGGCCACCGAAATGGGCCTTATCTACGTGAACCCAGAAGGGCCAAACGCCAGCGGTGAACCGCTGTCTGCGGCATCGGCGATTCGCGCCACCTTCGGTAACATGGGGATGGACGACGAAGAGACCGTGGCGCTGATTGCCGGTGGTCACACGCTGGGTAAAACCCACGGCGCGGCCTCGGCAACGCACGTTGGTCCGGATCCGGAAGCAGCACCGATTGAATCTCAGGGCCTGGGCTGGGCAAACAGCTTCGGCAGCGGGGCGGGTAAAGATGCCATCACTTCCGGTCTGGAAGTGGTCTGGACACAGACCCCTACCCAGTGGAGCAACTACTTCTTCGAGAACCTGTTCAAATACGAATGGGTGCAGACCCGCAGCCCGGCTGGCGCTATCCAGTTTGAAGCGGTAGACGCTCCGGATATTATTCCAGACCCGTTCGACCCGTCTAAAAAACGTAAACCAACCATGCTGGTGACCGACCTGACGCTGCGCTTCGATCCGGACTTCGAGAAAATTTCTCGCCGCTTCCTGAACGACCCGCAGGCCTTTAACGAAGCCTTTGCCCGCGCGTGGTTCAAACTGACCCACCGTGATATGGGGCCAAAAGCGCGTTACATCGGCCCAGAAGTGCCGCGTGAAGATCTGATTTGGCAGGATCCGCTGCCGCATGCGTTCTTCAACCCAACCGCCGAAGATATCGAAAGCCTGAAGGCTGAAATTGCGGCGTCCGGCCTCTCCGTGGGTGAGCTGGTGTCGGTCGCATGGGCGTCGGCTTCTACCTTCCGCGGCGGTGACAAGCGCGGTGGGGCAAACGGTGCGCGTCTGGCGCTGGCGCCACAGCGTGACTGGGAAGTGAACGCCACGGCGGCTCGCGTTCTGCCGGTGCTGGAAGGTATCTACAAGTCAGCGCACAAGGCTTCTCTGGCCGATATTATTGTGCTGGCAGGTGTGGTTGGCGTTGAGCAGGCAGCGAAAGCGGCCGGCGTTGATATCAAGGTTCCGTTTACCCCAGGCCGCGTGGATGCGCGTCAGGATCAGACGGACATCGAGATGTTTGAGCTGCTCAAGCCGATTGCCGATGGCTTCCGTAACTACCGCGCGGCACCGGGCGAAGCGACCACTGAATCTCTGCTGATCGACAAAGCACAGCTGCTGACCCTGACTGCGCCTGAACTGACGGTACTGGTTGGCGGTATGCGTGTACTGGGTGCGAACTTCGACGGCAGCAACCACGGCGTCTTTACCGACAACGTGGGCGCGCTCAGCACTGACTTCTTCGTCAACCTGCTGGATATGCGCACCGAGTGGAAAGCGACCGACGAAACGTCCGAGCTGTTCGAAGGCCGTGACCGTGCGAGCGGAGAGGTGAAATACACCGCGACGCGCGCTGACCTGGTCTTTGGCTCTAATGCCGTACTGCGCGCGCTGGCGGAGGTTTATGCTTCCAGCGATGCAAAAGAGAAGTTTGTGAAAGACTTCGTGGCGGCATGGGTGAAAGTGATGAACCTGGACCGTTTCGACCTGCTGTAAGGTTGGCGTGATGGAATAAAAAAATCCCCGCGAAAGCGGGGATTTTTGTTTGTGGG
>CP070603.1:19861-19934 GCA_016939855.1 Kluyvera ascorbata | reverse complement strand
GGTAGCCCGGACGAGGTGCGTTATCGCCGACTCCGGGGGCGTCCCGGCGTCACTTCGTTCGGCCGGGCTACTT
>CP070603.1:1073-19855 GCA_016939855.1 Kluyvera ascorbata | reverse complement strand
ATTACTCCCACTCGTGCAGAAAACGCTGCCCATACTGGTCAGCCACCAACAGCGCCGCGTAAACGCGGTCAGGGTCCGCGCCGCCAGGCATGTTGTGGATGGTTTCCCCTTCGGCGCAGGCTGCTTCCGCGACCAGACGCATCTTCGTCGGAATATCTTCTTTGATATCCAACTGCGCCAGGGTGATCGGCAGGCCGACGCTGTGGCACAGGGCGGCAACGGTTTCAATTTCTTCCACCGAGGCGTTTTCCAGAACCAGCTGAGTCAGCGTACCAAACGCGACTTTCTCACCATGATAGTAATGATGCGCGTCTGGAATCGCCGTCATGCCGTTATGGATGGCGTGTGCTGCGGCCAGGCCACCGCTCTCAAAGCCGACGCCGCTCAGATAGGTGTTGGCCTCAATCACGCGCTCTAACGCTGGGGTCACCACGTGTTGTTCGGCGGCCAGCATCGCTTTTTCGCCTTCTTCAATTAGCGTGTTATAGCACAGCTCGGCCAGCGCCAGCGCGGCTTGGGTGCATTTGCCACCGGCCATGGTGGTGGCGCCGCTACGTGAGCAGGCGCGGGCTTCAAACCAGGTGGCCAATGCATCACCAATACCGGCTGCCAGCAGACGTGCTGGGGCTCCGGCAACAATTTTGGTGTCGACGATAACCATGTTTGGGTTGTGCGGCAGCATCAAATAGCGGTCAAATTCACCGTCGTCGGTATACAGAACGGAGAGCGCGCTACATGGCGCATCGGTGGAGGCGATGGTAGGAACAATCGCCACCGGCAGATTCATAAAGTGGGCCAGCGCTTTAGCGGTATCCAGCGTTTTCCCACCGCCGATACCTAAAATGGCGCTGCATTTTGCGCTGTTCGCCACGTCCTGCAGACGGTTAACTTCGTTCTGCGAACACTCGCCGCCAAACGGCACGATCTCAACGGACAGGCCTGCGTCGGTCAGGCTTTTACGCAGCGTCTCTTCGGCAAATCCCAGCACGAATTTATCACCGACGACCAGCCAGCTATTGGCCATTGGCTTCAGATAGTCACCAAGACGCGTGATCACGTCTGCACCCTGAATATACTTACCTGGTGATTGAATAATGCGATCCATACATTTCTCCTACAGGTTCAGATTACCAAATGCGTTTTTCCAGTCTTGCTCAAACTTCTCTATAGCTGACTCTACTGCGGGAGTGCCGAGCATTTGTTGCGCTACATCTAAAGGAAGTGTGATGGCTTCACATCCAGCCAATAAACAGTCCAACGCCTGGCGCGGGGTTTTAAAACTGGCGGCCAGCACTTTGCTCTCCGGGGCATGCAGCTCCAGCAGCGATTGCAGCTCCTGAACCATACGAATGCCGTCCCCGCCCTGGGCATCAACGCGGTTGACGTATGGCGCGACGTATTTTGCACCGGCCAGTGCTGCCAGTAGACCCTGAGAAGCACTGTAGACGGCGGTACCAAGCGTCGGGATACCTTCTTTTTTCAGAAGCTTAATTGCAGCCAGACCTTCGGCGGTAACCGGAACCTTCACCACAATTCCCGGCACCGCGTCATTGAGCTTACGTGCGTCGGCGACCATGCCTTCGGCGGTACGGCGCATGGTTTGGGCAAACAGCGTGCCGTTTTCGCCCACGGCTTTTTTCAGCCGTGGCAGCACGTCCCAGATGGATTCACGGCTGGCGGCCACAATGCTCGGGTTGGTGGTCACGCCGACAATCGGGAAAATGCGCGCCAGACGTTCAACTTCCTGCACGTTGGCGGTATCCAGATACAGTTCCATGCTATTTCCTCTTAAAGTTCCAGTTCGTGTTGCAGCAGGCTGGCGATAGCGTCGGCAGAGGCGGCGTTAACCAGTGCGCTGCGGAATTCTTCATGCATGATGCGGCGGGCCAGGCGCGAGAAGATGCGCATATGCTGGTCTCCGGCGGCATGTTTGTTCAGCGTCAGCATAATGATGAACTGCGCCTCGTCATCGCCCCAGGCTACCGGTGCGGGGAGGCGGGCGACGCTGATGGTCGACTGTTCAATATGTTCTGACTTGCTGTGCGGAATGGCGAAGCTGAAGCCCAGCCCGGTGGAGAAGACCGCTTCTCGCGCCCACAGGTCGGCTTCCAGCTTGCGCGGATAACGGCAGCGCCCGGCGAGCAGCAGGTTATCGGTCATCCCTTTGATGACCTCTTCTTTGCTGCGCCAGTCGTTGTCGAGCGAAATGCAGCGCGGGGTAATCAGCGGTGCGTCCTGCTGGCTCATACGGAACTGGGCGAGCAGATGCTCCACTTCCAGCGACGTACGGCAGGCCATTGCCTGGTTGAGCAACTGGCGGCAGGCGCGGCTGTCGAGCTGCGCCAGACGCGCTTTGGTCGCCGGAATCGACGGCGCGCTCATGCTGATTTCATCCATTCCGAGCCCAACCAGCAGCGGCAGTACCGAGCCTTTAGCGCCCAGTTCGCCGCACAGGCCAATCCATTTCCCCTGACGGTGCACCGCCTGCACGGCGAAATCGAGGGCGCGCAGGAAGGCCGGATTCAGGCTGTTGTAGTGGCGAGTCACTTTGGCGTTATCGCGGTCAACCGCCAGCAGATACTGGGTCAGGTCGTTGCTGCCGATGCTGAAGAAATCAATCTCTTCGCAACACTGGTCGATGATGAACATCACCGACGGCACTTCCAGCATGATGCCCAGCGGAATGCGCTCATCAAACGGCACGTGTTCGCTGCGCAACTGCTGTTTGGCTTCGGCCACCTTCTCTTTGACCCACAAAATCTCTTCCATGGAGGAGATCATCGGAATCATGATTTTCAGGCTGCCGTGCGCGGAGGCGCGGAGGATCGCGCGCAGTTGGGTGGTGAATAGCGCCGAGTACTCTTCATAAATACGTACCGCACGGTAGCCAAGGAACGGGTTGTTCTCTGCCGGGATATTGAGGTAATCCACCGGCTTATCGCCGCCGATGTCCATGGTGCGGATAATAATGCTACGTCCTTCGGCGGACTCCAGCGCCTGACAGAAAATGTTGTACAGCTCGCTTTCGCTCGGCTCGCTGGCCCTGTCCATATAGAGCATTTCGGTGCGGAACAGGCCGACAGCCTCCGCGCCGTTGCCAAAGGCCGCCTGCGCTTCAACGGAGTGGGCAATGTTGGCGGCAACTTCCAGGCGAATGCCGTCAGCGGTGCGCGCTTCTTTATGCAGCCACACGCTTTGCTGTTCGCGAATAGCGGCCTGTACGCGTGCTTCTTGCTGGTAGTAACGGGAGATGGCCTCCGTCGGGGCAACAATTACTGCGCCCGCGTTGCCGTCGAGGTAAATCGGCTGATTCTGCCACGGCGTCAGTGCGTCAATCTCCACGCCCACGAGGGTTGGAATATTAAAGGAGCGAGCGAGAATGACCGTGTGCGAGGTGGTGCCGCCGCTTTGCAGCAGCAGGCCTTTGAGCAGCGTTTTGTCCAGTTCGAGGAACTGGCTTGGGGTCAATTCTTCTGCCACGCAGATGGACGGCTGGGTCAGTTGGCCCGGTGCCGGGAAGCGGTCTTCACCATAAATATGCTGCAGCAACTGGAAGCCGACATCGCGCACGTCCAGCGCGCGCTCTTGTAAATAGCTACTGCTGGAGCGGGCGAATTCGGCGCAGAAGTGGTTGGCGCTCTCAATGATGGCCTGCGCACAGCTCAGACCGTTATTGACGCCCGCCAGTAAATGCTGGCGCAGCGAGGTATCGGTGGCGAGCGATCGATGCGCTTCGAGGATGGCGCTGGCGGTGCTGTCGTTGTCTAACAACCGCAGTTCCAGCGTTCTGACTAGCCGCGTCAGGCCGCTATCCAGCGCGGCTTGTTCTTGCTCCGCGCTTTTAGCTGGCGGCAGTTCACCGAGGTTGTTGAGATCCAGCGCCGCAAGGTGAGTGAGCACGCCGCCTGCGCTGCCGTTACAGACCGGCTGCGCGCGGAATAGCGTTGGGTTGAGGCGGGTTAAGGACTCCGGCAGTGCTTCCTGCTCTACGCTGGCGACCTGCGCCAGCGGTGCGTCGCACAGCGGGAACTCCTCTTTCAGCCAGGCGGAGAGGCGTTGATGCGCGCTCTGTTCATCCGCACCGTTCAGCAGCAGGCGGCAGCTATCGCCCGAGAGCGTATCGGTACCGATAATCGCCAGCGCGCTTTTCGCATTGCCTTTACGGTCCGTGCGCAGGTTATGCCACTCGATATCGCAGCTAAATGTGTTGCACAGCGTCTCTACGTGACTGGCCGGGCGGGCGTGTACGCCGTTCGGTAATTCACAGACAAATTCAACAACCAATGCCATAACCTTCTCTCCCAAATCATTCGATATGGGTAACAGAATAGGGGGCTTGTGAAGGGCCATGCTATCTGACATTTATGTCAAAAACTGGATAAATGTATGGTCTGCTGGAAAATGCGAGCAACCTCACAGGTTGCTAACCTGGTGCATTTGCCACGTTGTTGCGCTAACTTTGAGGTCGCTCGCATTTTTCTTCTGACATTACAAAAATCCAGTAAATGCACTTTTTATCCACTGTCTGTCCTGCTGCCAATTGCCTATTGTTTGCCACAACACCCTAATAGACATGGGCCGAAGAAGCCCAGGAGCGACTGATGAAAGAATTGGTGCAAATACTCAAAAACACCCGTCAGCATTTAATGACTGGCGTGTCGCACATGATCCCGTTTGTAGTTGCAGGCGGCATTTTACTGGCCGTCTCCGTCATGCTGTACGGCAAAGGGGCCGTACCTGATGTAGCAACCGACCCTAACCTGAAAAAACTCTTTGATATTGGCGTCGCGGGCCTGACGCTGATGGTGCCGTTCCTGGCCGCTTACATTGGTTACTCCATTGCTGAACGCTCTGCGCTGGCGCCTTGCGCTATCGGCGCGTGGGTGGGGAATAGCTTTGGTGCAGGCTTCTTCGGTGCGCTGATTGCCGGGATTATCGGCGGCATCGTGGTCTATTACCTGAAGAAAATTCCGGTGCACAAAGTGCTGCGCTCGGTGATGCCAATCTTCGTGATTCCTATCGTCGGCACCTTTATTACCGCGGGCGTCATGATGTGGGGGCTGGGTGAGCCAGTGGGTCTGCTGACCTCTAGCCTGACGCAGTGGCTGCAAGGTATGCAGGCTGGCAGCATTGTGGTGCTGGCGGTGATTATGGGCCTGATGCTGGCGTTCGATATGGGCGGTCCGGTGAATAAAGTGGCCTACGCCTTCATGCTGATCTGCGTTTCTCAGGGCGTCTATACCGTGGTGGCGATTGCTGCTGTCGGCATCTGCGTTCCGCCGCTGGGTCTGGGGCTGGCAACGCTGATTAACCGTAAAAACTTTAACAATGAAGAGCGTGAAGCGGGGAAAGCCGCGCTGGTCATGGGCTGCGTAGGGGTAACTGAAGGAGCGATTCCGTTCGCGGCGGCCGACCCGCTGCGCGTGATCCCTTCCATTATGCTGGGCTCCGTCTGCGGCACCGTGACCGCCGCGCTGATGGGGGCACAGTGCTACGCCGGGTGGGGCGGCTTGATTGTCCTGCCGGTGGTTGAAGGCAAGATGGGCTACCTGCTGGCGATAGTGGTTGGTGCGGTGGTGACGGCGGTTAGCGTCAACGTCCTGAAAAGCCTGGCGCGTAAGAACAAAAAAGCGGTTGTCGAAAAAGAAGACGACTTAGATTTAGATTTTGAAATTAACTAATTGAGAAGGTAGAAGATTATGACCAATATTATTGCGGTAACAGCTTGTCCTTCCGGCGTCGCGCACACGTATATGGCAGCAGAAGCGCTGGAGAGTGCGGCAAAATCGAAAGGCTGGAACGTGAAGGTCGAAACGCAGGGGTCAATTGGTCAGGAAAATGAGCTGACGGCGAGCGATGTCGCTGCCGCCGACATGGTGATTCTGACCAAAGATATCGGTATTAAGGCCGAAGAGCGTTTTGCAGGAAAAACCATTGTGCGGGTGAATATTAGCGATGCGGTTAAACGTGCCGACGCTATTATGAATAAGATTGAGGCACACTTAGCGCAGAGTGCGTAAGTTTTACCCCGATACCATAGGAACTTAGCCACTGGCGGACGCGAAAGGATTTTTTGCGCCCGCCAGCGTTTGTTTTCTGCAAGGAGGAGACGATGACGGTAACGAGCGGAAGAATGCTGGTGGCAGTAACGGCCTGCGTGAGTGGGGTTGCCCACACGTATATGGCGGCGGAACGTCTGGAAAAACTCTTTCAGCAGGAAAAGTGG
Organism: Kluyvera ascorbata; assembly: GCA_016939855.1. Lineage (GTDB taxonomy): Bacteria > Pseudomonadota > Gammaproteobacteria > Enterobacterales > Enterobacteriaceae > Kluyvera > Kluyvera ascorbata_C. The sequence goes on along the minus strand of CP070603.1, from coordinate 13,629 downwards.
ACCATAAAGATAGAAACGCAAGGTGCGCTTGGCATTGAAAATGCGCTGACGGAAGAGGATATCCGCCGTGCAGACGCGGTGCTCCTGATTACCGATATTGAACTGAATGGCGCAGACCGTTTTACCCAGAGCCGCTATGTGCAGTCTGGGATTAGCGCCTTTTTACGCGAGCCGCAGAAGGTCATGACCGCAGTGCGCAAGCTGCTTTCCGCGCCGCAGCACACGCATATTACTCTGTCGTAGTCAGCTGGCTGTGGTACTGGCGACGGTACTCTGATGGCGAACGGTCGGTATTTTTACGAAACAGACGGCAGAAGTAGTTGCTGTCGACAAACCCACAAGCGTGGGCGATCTCTTTGACCTTCAGGTCGTAGCCCTTCAACAACCGTCTGGCGTGTTCCAGCCGCGTGTGGTTGAGGTATTCGTTAAACCCCATCACTCCACTTTTCTGGAACAGGTGCGACAGGTAGTTGGGGGAGATGTAGAACGCCTGCGCGACGGATTCGCGGGTCAGCGGTTCGGCAAAGTGGCTATCGATATATTCGCGAATCGCGTCGAACAGCGCCTGGCTGCGTGAGGCGGTCTGGATCTGGCTGCTGAGCAGGTCGGCGCAGTGGCTAATCAGGCTGGTGGCTATCAGTCGGGCGGTTTGCTGCTCCTGCGGCTGCATCTGAATCTCACTCATGGTTTGCAGCAAGAAAGAGCCGACGCGCGGGCCGCGGCGGGCGACGTGCTGCTTGGCCATGTTTTTCAACTGTTGCCCATCCCACTGTTGCACGCTAAATCCCAGCTGCTGTTTGCCAAACAGAATGCTCAACGTCGTGACCGGACTCTGCCACTGCGGGAAATTCCAGCCGCCAGCCGGAACATAAAGCACATCGAGCGTCTGCATGGATTCACCCAGCGCGGCATCGGTGAGCTGCCCTTCAAGCAGGATCTCCAGCCGGGGGAAATCGACCTGGAAAGCCATCTCCGGCACAGGCGAGTGATTCCCGGCAAACCAGATTTTCTGCAGCGGCGTGATGCCTGAAGCGATGTGGGAAAGCAGTGGGTTGATGTCGGAATGCATGGGGTTCCCTGTCGTCGTGAACAACGAAGAAACCTTAACCGAGGGGATAAAAAAAGGCCACAAAGAATGTGGCCTTTTGGCGTGCAGGTCGACCGGCCGACGCCGGAGCCGCACTGTACATATTCCCGGCGTCGCTTYGCTCGGCCGGGCTACATGGGGGAGAGATTAACCGGTGTTACGCATACCGGCAGCAACGCCCGCGATGGTGACCATAAGCGCCTGCTCAACGTTATGGTTTGGTTCCTGACCTTCTTCCTCTGCTTTACGTGAGCGGTACAGCAGTTCGGCCTGCAGAACGTTCAGCGGGTCGGTGTAGACGTTACGGAGCTGGATAGACTCGGCAATCCACGGCAGGTCGGCCATCAGGTGCGCATCGTTGGCGATATCCAGCACCACTTTGATGTCGGCTTCCAGCTGTTCGCGCAGTTCGGTACCCAGACCCCACAGCTCTTTTTTCACCAGACGCTGATCGTAGTATTCCGCCAGCCACAGGTCAGCCTTCGAGTAGACCATCTCCAGCATGCCCAGACGGGTAGAGAAGAACGGCCAGTCGCGACACATGGCTTCCAGTTTGCTCTGCTTGCCGTCTTCGACCACTTTTTGCAGCGCGGCGCCAGCGCCCAACCAGGCTGGCAGCATCAGGCGGTTCTGCGTCCAGGCGAAGATCCATGGAATCGCACGCAGTGACTCGACGCCGCCGGTTGCACGGCGTTTTGCCGGGCGTGAACCTAATGGCAGTTTGCCCAGTTCCTGCTCCGGCGTGGCGGAACGGAAGTACGGCACGAAATCTTTGTTTTCACGCACGTAGCCGCGGTACATCTCGCAGGAGATATCCGACAGTTCGTCCATGATGCCGCGCCACTCTTCTTTTGGCTCTGGCGGTGGCAGCAGGTTCGCTTCCAGAATGGCGCTGGTGTACAGCGACAGGCTGCTGACGGTGATTTCTGGCAGACCGTATTTGAAGCGGATCATCTCGCCCTGTTCGGTCACGCGCAGCCCGCCTTTCAGGCTGCCTGGAGGCTGGGAAAGCAGCGCAGCGTGCGCCGGTGCGCCGCCGCGGCCGATGGAGCCACCGCGACCGTGGAACAGCGTTAACTCGATGCCCGCTTTCTCGCAGGTTTTGATTAACGCATCCTGCGCCTGGTACTGCGCCCAGGATGCCGCCATCACGCCCGCGTCTTTGGCGGAGTCAGAATAGCCAATCATGACCATCTGCTTGCCCTGAATAAAGCCGCGATACCAGTCGATGCTCAGCAACTGAGTCATGACGTCGTCGGCGTTGTTCAGATCGTCGAGGGTTTCGAACAGCGGAGCCACCGGCAGCGCAAAGGTAATGCCCGCCTCTTTCAACAACAGGTGCACCGCCAGTACGTCGGACGGCGTTTTCGCCATTGAGATAACGTAAGCAGCGACCGAGCCGATAGGGGCATCGACAATCGCTTTACAGGTATTGAGGACTTCGCGAGTTTCATTGCTTGGCTCCCAGCTGCGCGGGAGAAGCGGACGTTTGGAATTCAGTTCGCGGATCAGGAAGGCCTGTTTGTCGGCTTCTGACCAGCTTTCGTAGTCGCCGATGCCGAGATAACGGGTCAGTTCGCCCAGCGCTTCGGTGTGACGGGTGCTTTCCTGACGCACATCGATACGCACCAGCGGCACGCCAAAGCACTTCACGCGGCGCAGGGTGTCGAGCAGTTCACCGTTGGCGATAATGCCCATACCGCAGGCCTGCAGTGATTTATAGCAGGCATACAGCGGTTCCCACAGATGTTCGTTCTGGCTGATAAGGCCCGCCGGTTTTGGCAGACGCTCACCTTTCAGGCGTGCTTCCAGCCATGCCTGGGTGGACAGCAGGCGCGTGCGCAGGTTTTTCATCAGGAAGCGATACGGTTCGGTGGCACCCGCTTCGCCAACCAGTTCGCGCAGCTCGTCGGTACATTCGACCATCGACAGTTCAGAAATCAGGATCTGAATGTCTTTCAGGAACAGGTCGGTCGCTTTCCAGCGGCTGAGCAGCAGCACGTGGCGGGTGATTTCCGCGGTCACGTTCGGGTTACCGTCGCGGTCGCCGCCCATCCAGGAGGTGAAGCGTACCGGCACGAAATCGACCGGCAGCCGGTAACCGAGGTTCTCTTCCAACTGTTCGTTCAGTTCGCGCAGGTAGTTTGGTACGCCTTCCCACAGGCTGTTTTCCACTACCGCAAAGCCCCATTTGGCTTCATCAACCGGGCTTGGGCGATGCTTACGAATTTCATCGGTGTGCCAGGACTGGGCAATCAGTTGGCGCAGACGGCGCATCACCTGGTTGCGTTCGTAGTCGGCGATATCGTTGTTATCAAGCTGCTTCAGACAGTTGTTGATTTCACCCATCTTGTGAATCAGCGTACGACGCGTGATTTCCGTAGGGTGCGCGGTGAGCACCAGCTCCAGCGACAGGGATTCAACGGCTTTTTTAATCGTGGTTTCGTCGAGATTGGGTTGGTCTTTGAGTTTACGCAGGGTACGAGCAATCACTTCCGGGTTGCTTGCCGCTTCGCCTTTTGGCGAAATGCTGTGGTACTGCTCGGCGGTGTTAGCCAGGTTCAGGAACTGACTGAACGCGCGGGCGACCGGCAGCAGCTCATCGTTGGACAGGTTCTGCAGCGTGGTGAGCAGCTCCTGGCGATTGGCTTCGTTGCCCGCACGAGAAGATTTGGACAACTTACGGATCGTTTCTACACGGTCAAGAATGTTCTCACCAAGCGCATCCTTGATGGTATCGCCTAGCACTTTACCGAGCATACTGACATTACTACGCAATGCGGAATATTGTTCGTTCATTAACCCAGACACCCCATCTCATTTTATTTTGTTATATCCCAACCCCTGGAACGTAAGGGCGAGATAAAGACACCTCTTTTATAAAGCCACGTAAAAACCCGTACGTCAATTGCTGCGAAATCGCTTCAGCAAACGAATAAATCGCGACAATTTATGAAAGTTAATTCGTATCGTGCCAGATAAGAAATGCTTATGAAAATGTGAAGGCGATCGCGGCGGAGAGATGCCGGATGGCGCTGCGCTTATCCGGCCTACAGGTTGGGGTAGGCCCGGTAAGCGAAGCGCCGCCGGGCAGAACACATTAGTGCCAGCAGAAGTGATGCACGACCTGGGTAATTAATTCACGCGTCGGCTTAATAAAGCGCGTTTCCAGGTATTCGTCCGGCTGGTGTGCCTGGTTAATCGAGCCTGGGCCGAGGACGATGGTTGGGCACAGGGTCTGAATAAACGGCGCTTCGGTGCAGTAGTTCACCACTTCGGTCTTCGTGCCGAGCAGTTTTTCCAGCACCTGAACCAACTGGTGATCCGGCGGGCATTCGTAGCCTGGAATCGGCGGATGCAACTCGCTAATTGTCAGTCGGCCCGGCCACTGGGCGCTGACCGGCTCAAGGGCTTCGTCGAGCAGGCCGTTCAGATCGTTCAAGGTCATGCCCGGCAGCGGACGGATGTCCATGTGCAGTTCGCAACAGGCGCAGATGCGGTTAGAGGCGTCACCGCCGTGAAGGCTGCCGAGGTTGAGCGTTGGATACGGTACGGTGAACGCGTCGTAGTGATAGCGTTCTTTCAGTGAGTCGCGCAGCTGCATCACACGGCCAATGGCGTCATGCATAATTTCAATCGCGTTGACGCCGCGCGCCGGGTCGCTGGAGTGGCCGGACTGGCCCATCACGCGGATGGCGTTCGACATATGACCTTTGTGCGCGCGCACCGGCTGCAGCGAGGTCGGTTCGCCGATGATGGCGCAGTCCGGGCGAAGCGCGGTGGATTCAGAGAAGTAACGTGCGCCCGCCATGCTGGTCTCTTCATCGGCGGTTGCCAGAATATAGAGCGGCTTTTTCAGCGTCGTCACGTCAACATCACGCAGCGCGTCCAGAATAAAGGCGAAGAAGCCTTTCATGTCGGCGGTGCCCAGACCGTAGAGCTTGTTGTCATGCTCGGTGAGGGTGAACGGGTCGCGGGTCCAGCGGCCGTCGTCGAACGGCACGGTATCGGTATGACCGGCGAGCAGCAGCCCGCCTGCGCCGTGCCCGGTGCTGGCCAGCAGATTGAATTTATTGCGCGTGCCGGGAACCGGCTGTACCTCAACGTTGAAGCCTAATGAGGCGAACCAGTCAGCAAGCAGAGTGATTAAAGACGCATTGCTCTGATCGAGCGCTTCTTCGGTTGCGCTGATGGAAGGAGTGCCGATCAACGCACGGTAAATCTCGATAAATGGGGGTAAATTGTTTTTCATTGTTGACACACCTCGGGTCATGATAGTATCAATATTCATGCAGTATTTGTGAATAAAAATACATTATCATTAGGCGTAAGAAAACCCACCAACGGTAGGGTGAATAGAAAACGCTTAATCAGGCAAACAGACATAAGAAGGTGAACAGCCCCGATGTTGAATACGCTGATTGTGGGCGCGAGCGGTTACGCTGGCGCAGAGCTTGTGACCTATGTAAATCGCCATCCTCATATGAACATAACCGCTTTGACGGTCTCAGCGCAAAGCAATGATGCAGGAAAGTTAATCTCCGATTTGCATCCACAGCTGAAAGGGATTGTCGATCTGCCGCTGCAGCCGATGTCCGACATCAGCGAGTTCAGCGCCGGTGTTGATGTGGTGTTCCTGGCGACAGCCCACGAAGTGAGTCACGATCTGGCCCCGCAGTTCCTCGCGGCAGGCTGCGTGGTGTTCGACCTTTCCGGTGCATTCCGTGTGAACGACGGCGCCTTCTATGAAAAATACTACGGGTTTACCCATCAGCACCCTGAGCTGCTGGCGCAGGCGGTGTATGGCCTGGCCGAGTGGAGCGCCGAAGCGCTGAAAGAGGCGAACCTGATTGCGGTGCCGGGCTGTTACCCGACGGCGGCGCAACTTTCCCTGAAACCTCTGATTGATGCATANCTGCTGGATCTCAATCAGTGGCCGGTGATCAACGCCACTTCCGGCGTGAGCGGTGCCGGGCGCAAAGCGGCTATCTCAAATAGCTTCTGCGAAGTGAGCCTGCAGCCATATGGTGTTTTCACCCATCGCCATCAGCCGGAAATCGCCAGCCACCTGGGCGCGGAGGTGATTTTCACCCCGCATCTGGGCAACTTCCCGCGTGGCATCCTGGAAACGATTACCTGCCGTCTGAAGCCGGGCGTAACCCACGCGCAGGTGGCGGAAACTTTACAACAAGCCTACGGCGATAAGCCGATGGTACGTTTATACGAGAAGGGCGTTCCGGCACTGAAAAACGTGGTCGGCCTGCCGTTCTGCGATATCGGTTTTGCGGTGCAGGGCGAGCACCTGATCGTCGTGGCGACCGAAGACAACCTATTGAAAGGCGCTGCCGCACAGGCCGTGCAGTGCGCCAATATCCGTTTCGGCTTCGCTGAGACGCAGTCTCTTATTTAAGGTGTGACGACGATGAATCCATTAATTATCAAACTGGGCGGCGTGTTACTGGATAGCGAAGAGGCGCTGGAGCGTCTGTTTACCGCGCTGGTCAACTACCGCGAGTCGCATCAGCGCCCGCTGGTGATTGTCCACGGCGGCGGCTGCGTAGTGGATGAGCTGATGAAGCAGCTCAACCTGCCGGTGAAAAAGAAAAATGGCCTGCGCGTCACGCCTGCCGATCAAATCGACATTATTACCGGCGCGCTGGCGGGTACCGCCAACAAGACGCTGCTGGCGTGGGCGAAGAAGCATGATATCGCCTCCGTTGGTCTGTTCCTCGGCGATGGCGACAGCGTGCAGGTTACTAAGCTGGATGAAGAACTGGGCCACGTGGGTCTGGCGCAGCCGGGTTCACCTAAACTGATTAATCTGCTGCTGGAAGGCGGTTTCCTGCCGGTGGTGAGTTCTATCGGTGTGACTGCCGAAGGGCAACTGATGAACGTCAACGCTGACCAGGCGGCAACTGCGCTGGCGGCAACGCTTGGCGCAGACCTGATTCTGCTCTCCGACGTAAGCGGTATTCTCGACGGTAAAGGCCAGCGTATTGCTGAAATGACCGCAGAGAAGGCCGAACAGCTTATCGAACAGGGCATTATTACCGACGGGATGATTGTGAAGGTGAACGCGGCGCTTGATGCGGCGCGTACGCTGGGCCGCCCGGTGGATATCGCCTCGTGGCGTCACGCGGAGCAACTGCCGGCGCTGTTTAACGGCACGCCGATTGGTACGCGTATTCTGGCTTAACTATTTATGTGCCCGATGGCGGCTACGCCTTATCGGGCCTACGTGAAAAGAACCTGTAGGCCGGATAAGCGTAGCGCCATCCGGCAGTGAAATCGAAGAAATTAAGGAAGCATGTTATGGCACTTTGGGGTGGGCGTTTTACTCAGGCAGCGGATCAGCGGTTCAAACAGTTCAATGACTCTTTACGCTTTGACTATCGCCTGGCGGAGCAGGATATCGTTGGCTCTGTTGCCTGGTCCAAAGCGCTGGTAACGGTTGGCGTTCTGACGGCGGAAGAGCAATCTCAGCTGGAAGCTGCGCTGGGCGTACTGCTGGAAGAAGTGCAGGCCAACCCGCAGCAGATTCTGGAAAGCGATGCCGAAGATATCCATAGCTGGGTTGAAGGCAAGCTTATCGACAAAGTGGGCCAGTTGGGTAAAAAGCTGCACACCGGGCGTAGCCGTAACGACCAGGTCGCGACTGACCTCAAACTGTGGTGCAAAGATACCGTTGCTGAGCTGCTGACGGCAATTCGCCAGCTGCAAAGCGCGCTGGTCGACACCGCACAGGCCAACCAGGATGCGGTGATGCCGGGCTATACGCACCTGCAGCGTGCGCAGCCGGTAACCTTCGCGCACTGGTGTCTGGCCTACGTTGAGATGCTGGCGCGTGACGAAAGCCGCCTGCAGGATACCCTTAAGCGCTTGGACGTGAGCCCACTGGGCTGCGGCGCGCTGGCGGGTACTGCTTATGAAATCGACCGTGAACAGCTGGCAGGTTGGCTGGGCTTTGCGTCCGCGACTCGCAACAGCCTGGACAGCGTTTCTGACCGTGACCACGTGCTGGAGCTGCTGTCTGATGCTTCTATCGGCATGGTGCACCTGTCGCGCTTTGCAGAAGACCTTATCTTCTTTAATACCGGTGAAGCGGGCTTTGTTGAACTGTCTGACCGCGTGACATCAGGTTCTTCCCTGATGCCGCAGAAGAAAAACCCGGATGCGCTCGAGCTTATCCGCGGCAAATGCGGCCGCGTGCAGGGTGCGCTGACCGGCATGATGATGACCTTGAAAGGTCTGCCGTTGGCCTACAACAAAGATATGCAGGAAGACAAAGAAGGCGTATTCGACGCGCTTGATACCTGGATGGACTGCCTGCATATGGCGGCGCTGGTTCTGGACGGCATTCAGGTGAAACGTCCGCGTTGCCAGGAAGCGGCGCAGCAGGGTTATGCGAACGCCACCGAGCTGGCGGATTATCTGGTGGCGAAAGGCGTCCCATTCCGTGAAGCGCACCATATCGTGGGTGAAGCGGTGGTTGAAGCCATTGCTCAGGGCAAACCGCTGGAAGATCTGGCGCTGGCCGACCTGCAAAAATTCAGCGCGGTGATTGGCGATGACGTCTACCCAATTCTGTCGCTGCAATCCTGTCTTGATAAGCGTGCGGCAAAAGGTGGTGTATCACCGAAGCAGGTCGCGCAGGCGATTAGCGACGCGAAGACGCGCCTCGCGTAACCTTTGTCTTTGTAGCCCGGCCGAGCGYAGCGACGCCGGGTTTTTTACGGTCAAAAAAAAGCGGGCCACGGGGCCCGCAAACGTTCATGTTGGCTTTGTTTGTCGAGTTTGAGAGAAACTCCGAATCAGTGTGACGACTTCAAGGGTTAAACAAGGGTCACCTGTTTCTGTGGTGTATTATTGAACAGAACGCTTGATAGGGATAATCATTCATTGCTATTCTATCTATCGCCATGAACTATCGTGGCGATGGAGGATGAATAATGAATATTCGTGATCTTGAATACCTGGTAGCGTTAGCTGAACACCGGCACTTCCGCCGGGCGGCAGATTCCTGCCATGTCAGCCAGCCAACCCTAAGTGGGCAGATTCGTAAGCTGGAAGATGAACTGGGCGTCATGCTGCTGGAGCGTACCAGCCGCAAAGTGCTGTTCACCCAGGCGGGGCTGCTGCTGGTGGACCAGGCGCGTACCGTGTTACGCGAGGTCAAAGTGCTGAAGGAGATGGCAAGCCAGCAGGGGGAGACAATGTCCGGCCCGTTGCATATCGGCCTGATCCCAACCGTTGGCCCGTATCTGCTGCCTCATATTATTCCCATGCTGCACCAGACCTTCCCGAAGCTCGAAATGTACCTGCATGAAGCGCAGACCCATCAACTGCTGGCGCAGCTCGACAGCGGTAAGCTGGACTGTGCGATTCTGGCGCTGGTGAAAGAGAGTGAAGCCTTTATTGAGGTGCCGCTGTTCGACGAGCCGATGATGCTGGCTATCTATGCCGATCACCCGTGGGCAGAGCGCGATCGCGTGCCGATGTCGGATCTGGCCGGTGAGAAGCTGCTGATGCTGGAAGATGGGCACTGCCTGCGTGACCAGGCGATGGGCTTCTGCTTTGAAGCGGGTGCGGATGAAGATACTCACTTCCGCGCAACCAGTCTGGAAACGCTGCGCAATATGGTGGCGGCGGGGAGCGGTATTACGCTGCTGCCAGCGTTAGCCGTGCCGCAGGAACGCCAGCGCGATGGCGTTGTGTACCTGCCGTGCATTAAGCCGGAACCACGCCGCACCGTTGGCCTGGTCTATCGTCCGGGATCGCCTCTACGCGGCCGCTATGAGCAGCTGGCAGAGGCCGTCCGTGAAACGATGGACGGCCATTTCGATAAAGCGTTAAAACAGGCGGTTTAAGCCGTTTAGCGCCGCTACCCGATAGGCTTCCGCCATGGTCGGGTAGTTAAAGGTGGTGTTAACGAAGTACTCAATGGTGTTACCGCCACCTTTTTGCTCCATAATCGCCTGACCGATATGAATAATCTCGGCTGCGCGCTCGCCAAAGCAGTGAATGCCGAGGATCTCCTTGGTCTCCCGATGGAACAGGATCTTCAGGCTACCCACGCTCATACCGACGATTTGCGCTCGCGCCAGGTGTTTGAACTGGGCACGACCGACTTCGTACGGCACTTTCATTGCGGTGAGCTGCTGCTCGGTTTTGCCGACAGAGCTGATTTCAGGAATGGTATAGATACCGGTTGGGATATCTTCAATCAGGTGCGCGCTTGCTTCACCTTTCATTAACGCCTGCGCGGCAATGCGGCCTTGATCGTAAGCAGCTGAAGCCAGGCTCGGATAACCGATAACATCACCGACGGCATAGACGTGCGGCAGCGCGGTCTGGTACATGCTGTTCACTTTCAGCTGACCGCGGCCATCGGCCTGTAGCCCGATGTTTTCCAGCGACAGCGAATCGGTGTTACCGGTACGTCCGTTGGCGAACAGCAGGCAGTCGGCTTTGAGCTTTTTGCCAGACTTCAGGTGCATAATCACGCCATCGTCCACGCCTTCAATCTTCTCGTACTCTTCGTTGTGGCGAATAACCACGCCGCTGTTCCAGAAGTGGTAAGAGAGTGAATCTGACATTTCTTGATCGAGGAAGGCCAGCAGGCGGTCGCGGGTGTTGATGAGATCAACCTTAACCTCCATTCCACGGAAGATAGAGGCATATTCGCAGCCGATAACCCCTGCGCCGTAGATAATCACGTGGCGCGGTTCGTGGTGCAGGCTGAGAATCGAGTCGCTGTCGTAAATGCGCGGGTGGGTAAAGTCGACGTCGGCCGGGCGATACGGGCGTGAGCCGCAGGCAATCACGAACTTATCGGCGGTGAACGTTTCGACGGAACCGTCCGGACACTCCAGCGCGATGGTGTGCTCATCGACGAAGCGGGCGTCACCCTGCAACATTTCACAGTGATTACGCTCATAAAAGCCCTGACGCATGTGAGTTTGCTGATTGATAACGCTATCGGCATGATTCAGGATGTCGGCAAATGAGGAGCGGAGAAGTCTGCTGTGGTCGCTGTAGAGAGGGTTCTGGTTGAATTCGATAATACGGCTAACGGCGTGGCGAAGGGCTTTGGACGGGATGGTACCCCAGTGGGTACAGCCGCCGCCGACATTATGATAACGCTCGATAACGGCGACACGGGCTCCTTGCTTCACCAGACCCATAGCAGCACCTTCGCCGCCGGGGCCGGAACCAATTACTATTGCATCATAATCGTAGGAATGTGACATGGTAAGGCTTACCTGTTCTTATACATAAAAGCAACAGAATCATAACATCATCGAAGTAATAACCCAATTATCGTTGGGCTTTTTTCATACGAAATAGCATAAATAGCATGTAAACAATCATTAACAAAGCTGCGTAAGTCGATTCGTTTTATTCTCTGGTATAGTGCCAACACGGCTTGTGGAAGGATTCAGTCATCGTGATGGGTGTTAGAGCGCAACAAAAAGAAAAAACCCGGCGTTCGCTGGTGGAAGCGGCATTTAGTCAACTCAGTGCCGAGCGTAGTTTTGCCAGCCTCAGCCTGCGCGAAGTGGCGCGCGAGGCAGGGATTGCGCCAACCTCCTTTTATCGTCATTTCCGCGATGTGGATGAGCTTGGGCTGACCATGGTCGATGAGAGCGGTCTGATGCTGCGTCAGTTGATGCGTCAGGCGCGCCAGCGTATCGCCAAAGGCGGCAGCGTTATCCGCACTTCTGTTTCAACCTTTATGGAATTTATCGGTAATAACCCGAACGCCTTCCGCCTGTTGCTGCGCGAGCGTTCAGGCACTTCTGCGGCATTCCGTGCCGCGGTCGCCCGCGAAATTCAGCATTTTATTGCGGAACTTGCCGACTATCTGGAAATCGAAAACCATATGCCCCGAGCCTTCACGGAAGCGCAGGCTGAGGCGATGGTGACGATTGTATTTAGCGCGGGAGCGGAGGCTCTGGATGTAAGCCTTGAGCAGCGTCGCCAGCTGGAAGAGCGGCTGGTGCTGCAGTTACGGATGATCTCCAAGGGCGCATACTACTGGTATCGCCGTGAACAAGAGAAGATGACACATCAGTCCGAATAAGGTGGTAGACGAGCAATGAAACAGTCAGGTCAAGATAAAGGTACGCTGCTGCTGGCGCTGTTGGCTGGCTTATCGATTAACGGGACGTTTGCGGCACTGTTTAGCTCCATCGTACCTTTCTCTATATTCCCTATTATCGCGCTGGTGCTGACGGTGTACTGCCTGCATCAACGTTACCAGAACCGTACAATGCCGGTCGGGTTACCGGGCCTGGCGGCCGCCTGCTTTATTCTTGGCGTGCTGCTGTACAGCACCGTGGTGCGTGCGGAGTACCCGGATATCGGCTCTAACTTCTTCCCGGCGGTACTGTCGGTGGCGATGGTCTTCTGGATTGGCGTGAAGCTGCGTAACCGCAGGCAGGAACAACAGTAAACTGTTGGCCGGAT